>NVTB01000006.1 GCA_002401425.1 Candidatus Peregrinibacteria bacterium | reverse complement strand
GGGGCAGCTGGACGCCGCACAAAGTCAAACTGGGCGTGTCAGGGTGCCCGCGCAACTGCGCCGAGGCCACCTGCAAGGATGTTGGGATTGTCTGTGTTGACAGCGGTTATGAGGTTAGCATCGCAGGGGCCGCCGGAATGGAGCTGAAACAAACCCAAGCGCTTGCCAAAGTGGCCACTGAACAAGAGGTGATCGATCTGACAGTCGCGGTTATCCAACTTTACCGCGAACACGCGCGTTATCTGGACCGGATATATAAGTGGGTCGCCAAGGTTGGGCTCGACTGGATCAAAGAACGTGTCGTTGACGATCTGGCTGAACGCGCTGCCCTTTGCGAACGCTTCGAAATTTCGCAATCGGTATATCGCAAAGACCCATGGGCGGAACAATCCACACCTCAATACCAGCGGGATAAATGGTCACCGATAGCTGATTTAACACTGAAGGCCGCAGAATGAGTGATTGGATAGACATAGCCGCATTGAGCGGCATTCCAAAGCAAGGGGCGCGTGTGATCAAAACCCGATTTGGAGGCTGGCTTCTTTTGAGCTGTCAATTTCTTGAATGGTTGGATTTTCCGCTTCGCTTGGAATTTTTGCCTGGGCTTCATCAACCGCACTTCTCACATCACTCATGGCCTTTACCATGTTCGTATCGGGTTCAAAGACGATTTGAATACGAGAATAACTATTTGAAGACGTTGAGTTGATTTTATCAATTCCTGAAACATTTTTTACCTTGTTTTCAATTTCTTGGGTGATAAGTGAATCAATGTCAACGGCGGAGGCTCCGTCATAAAAAGTTGAAATAATCGCAATTCCATAATCAATTTCTGGGGCAGATTCTTTTGGAACGCGAGCGGCCCCCATAATTCCCCATACAAGAATGGCGGCGAAGAGAAGAAAAGAAATTTTAACATTTTTAATAAAAAAACTCATCCATGATTTTTCGGCTTCTCGTAAAATATGTCCTTTTTCTTGTATCATATTGTTATCAAATTAACGAATAGTAACTTGGTCTTCTGCTTTCAGCATTCGGCCTCCTTCAATGACGATTTTATCATTTTCTGTTATTCCAGAAATAATTTCTATATCAGCTCCAAATATACTTCCAAGTTGAATAATATTCTTTTTCAACATGTTGTTTTCTACTTTCCAAACAAAACTTTCTGCGCTTTTCATGTGAATTGAAGTGAGGGGGAGGAAGAAGTTTTGGCTCTGATATTCTTTTTTTTGCGTAAACTGTACAGGGATAATTTGTCCTGAAGAAAGAAAAGCATTTTTATGTAAAATCTCTATTCTATGTTTTCCGGTTACTGTATCAATGTTTTGTGAAATAGAATGAATGATATCTTTGCTTTTTGCTCCTATTTGTATTTCATCTCCAACACTTAATCCTTGAATTTGTGTAGCAGAGACGTATGAAATAATTTTATATATTTCATTGTTTTCTATTGAAACAAGATTTCTTCCAATGTTAATTTCATCTCCAACTTTGACAGGAATTTGAGATATAACACCAGAAATCTTTGATCGAATGGTAAGTTTTTCAAAATTAATTCGCGCTTGTGTAAAACTTCCTTCTGATTGAGAGACAGATGATCGAGCCTGAGTGGATGAAAGATACGAGTTTGATAGTGATTGTTCATAGGTGATTTTTGCGGCTTCAACCTCTTTTTGTGCCAAAGATTCACTCGCGTTGAGTTCGCTTATAGTTGTGTCATAATTGGCAGCCGCCTGAATCGTTGTTTGAGATAATCCATTGGTATTTTGGCTGACAGAAGCGAGGTTATTTTCCGCATTTTTAATAGTCAATTCAGCAGATGATATGGCTTTATTATTTGATGATTGAATCGCTGCGACATTCGTTTGTGCTGAACTTAATGCATTAAGATTATTACGTAATATCGATAATTGCGAATAAATAGATTGAATATATCCATCAAGGGTTGTTTGAGAGAGATTTGTTCCAGAGATGGATTTTCGGAGCATATCAGAGGTTGCCTGGAGTGCTCTTTCTGTTATTTGAGCGCTGTTATAAATACTTGCATACGTATCAGTTTGTTGATCGACTGCATCGAGAGCTTCTTTAATAGTGTTTTCAGCATCTCGTTTTGTATTTGTTTCAAGGGCTCCAAGATTTTGTTCGTAATCATCATTATTATGTTTATATGTTGAAGAGACTCCAACGATAGAATCAGCCTCATTGAGGGCTGAGTTAATAGAACTTTTTGCTGATCGTATCATATTGGTTAATTGTGTCTTTGCACTATCCTCAGAGCTTTTTGTTTGAGCTTTTGTCTTTTCAAGCTGTTCTTTTGCATTTAATAGGTTTGTGTTTGCCGCATCTGTTGATAAGGAGAGACCGATAGCTGAAGAGTTTTTTATTTCTTGTGCTTGTATTCTTTTTTTATCATTTTTTTCAAGTAAGTTTTTATAATTTGTTTCTGCTTTTTCTTGTGCTATTTGTGCTGATTGAATAGATTTTGATTGTGATGAGTTTGTTGCTCCCAGTGATTGATTTGAGAGAGAGAGATTGTTTTGAGCGGTGTTATAAGCCTTTGAAATACTTTCAGAGGAAAGTTTCATTAAGATATCTCCTGGTTGAACATGATCACCAGGTTTGACAGATATACTTTGAATACTTCCTCGTACTTCTGATGTCATATCTGATTTTTTTTGAGGGCTGACCTCAGAGAGAATTTGAAATTTTTGTTGTCCCCCCGGTTCAATTGTAATAACAGAAACCGTTGGGTGAGTTGTCTCTTCTTTTGTTATTTCATTGTTTGTTGTACAAGATGAAAAGAGTAAGGAGATCGACAGAAGGGGGATTATATATTTGTTCATACTATTGTTTTAATGAATTGAGTCTTGAAAAAGTCCATCAACGATGATTTTTGCAAAGGTTTCTGAGACCTCCCAGAAATTAGTGTCATGTTTCCAGTAGAGTTTTTCTTTTAATATTCGCAGATAGAGAAGATTGATATGAGTAACATCTTCAATACTGATGTCTTTTTTTAAAAACTTAATATCATCTCCAAGAATTTTAGTGATAAAATCTTTATTAGCTTCATAAACAGCTTGTGAAGTAATATTTTTAGATAGATAGTTTGGATTTTCTAAAAATATTTCTTTTATAATGGGGTTCTCTTGCATTTTTTTGAGCGGCATAATAAATTTTTGTAACAGTCTGTCTTTTACATTCGGATGAGTTTGTAGTAAGTTTTGCATACATTTTGCTCCCTCCTCTTTTATGTCCATAACAATTTTTTCGTAAATACTTTCTTTTGAAGGAAAGTAAATATAAAAGGTTCCTTTTGCAACTTTTGCGGCTTGTACAATTTCATCAATCGATGTTTTTTTAAAACCATGTTTTTCAAAAAGTTTTTTTGCAGATTGAAATATTTGATTTTTGCGAGATATGTGCTCTTTTTTAACCATAAAAAAATGACTATTTTTTAAAAGTGGTCATATTTTATATATTATAACAGATAAATCAAGAAGAAAATGACTATTTTTTTTAAACGGTCATAATGTCTATAGTCATCTTTGTCTGTTTGGAGTTTTTTTTACTGGGCGATCAGGAAGTGATGGGATATTTTTCTGCGGAGCCTTCTCATCTATTTCAATTSSWRWWMWAKWAGSANAWAMARSKRRRGTKGNNGAGNCTWTTKKNTWTTATAKNTGATRCMRRAGASRAKGKTTMYRNNATMATRAAYRMWSYAAATGCTGCTGTTTTTGCAGTTTCTGCCATTTCAAAAAAGCTTTTTAGTTTTTCAATCCAGCTGCTCTTTTTTTGTTTTTGTTCAAAAATTTCTTGATGATATTTAATTCCTTCTTTTGTGATTTTGCATAAAAATCCTTGATTCTGAGGAATGCTTTTATTATAGGTGATATAACCCATGGTCTCAAGATAGTGTACGGCGGCTCGAATCTCTTCAAATGAGAGTTCTCCGGTGAGTTCTTCAAGAAGATTCACCTCTTTGTTTCCTTTTTCTAAGTGTTCAAGGAGCCGATCGATGACACGTGCATGGATTTCTATTTTTTTCATATTGATACAATATTAAATATTTGTTTTTGCTTTTTTGAGTGCAGATTTTGTAATGTTTCCAAAGTATCCAGTCGCGTATTTTTGATCAAGAAGTCCATAAGTGACTAATGTATTTTGTAGTTCTTTGACTTCAGATCCTTTGTCTCCTATAGCAAAGGATGTGTGAAATATTTGAGATTTTGCGACAGGATAATTTGGTTCAACCCTTGTGATGATATTTGTCTTTACTTTTTTAGTAATAATTTCTCCAATAACCATTTCTGATTTTGTTTTTGGATAATTTTTAACAATATCCTTTCGTTTTTGTATAACGCTTTTTAATGCAGCTTGTGTTTTTGGTCCAAAGTTTCCAGCGCCTGCTTCATCCCAAGAGCTGAGAATGTTTTGTTCTTTTTGAAATGCAAAGATGGCGGCAATGAGTTCTTGTGAAAACACTCCATCAGTTTTTTCATTATAATACCCCAATGATTTCATCATGCTTTGTAGAAGTTTGATATCTTGGGAAGATGAGTTTTTTCCAATCGCTCCGCTAATAACAAGGTTTTGTTTTTCTTGTTTTTGTGCAGGAGTTTGTTTTATGTTTTTATCATTTGATAGAACTTTTGTTAAGGCTGTTCGTGTTTGAAGTCCAACATGCCCCGCTCCATAACTTGTGGCTGTGGCAATAAGTTTTTGGTCTTTTTGAAATCGGATAACTGATTGTGTGAGTTCGGGGGTGAAATAATTATTTTTTGTTTCACCGGTATAATATCCAAGATCATTGAGGATTGATTTTAAAGTTACAATATCAGTACCGAGATCCCCTTCAGCTAAATTCTTTTTAAGAATAAGATTGATAGATGGCTGTGTCTTTATTTTTGGTAATGGTGCTGGTACAGAGGTATAATCAAGGGTAACGGTTTTGTTTTTTTCAAAATAGACCTTTCYAGTAATATTTCTCATTCCCCAGTGTAAAGCTCGAGAAAGGCCTCTATCTCCATGTCCCATCCAGACATCAATTCGATGATAGTTCGATTTGGCAATAATCGCTCCTCCTCTGTCATGTACCGATCCCATTCCGAGTCCTGGTAGATCGATTTTTGTTCCAAATCGGTAGCTTTTTGGTGCCGCGAGCATTCCCATGAATACTTCTGTTCCATCAGCTCCATTTGTTCCTCGTCCGTTGAGTCGAATGTCTCCTTCGTATGTTCCTCTCATATAACGGGCTTGTCCGGGAAGTGGAGAGTAATACGCAGAAACGACGAACTCTTGTATGTAATAATCATATTGTGTTTCAGCGGCCTGTACTGGGGCGAYTCCACATAAAAATGCAAGCGATATAAAAAGTGAAATTATTTTTTTCATGTTTGTGTTTTTAAAAGTTCGAATCATTATATCATGTTTTTGTGAAATATCCAACAGAAATATGTTGACTCTATTCTCTTTTTATTGGCTTATATATCTCTTTTTCGTAAATAATTTCACTTGAAGAGCTTGAATAAAAGAGATATCATGATAGTCGTTAGGATTTTGTATTTTTTTATATATTTTTATGTTTTTTTATAAACTTCGATATTGGCTCATGGGCTATAAAAAAGAGATTATTCATTTTTCTTTTATTTTTGGTGCTTTTGCTGTATTTATTTTGTTAGTTTCAGCTTTATATTCTTATTCATTTCCACAAGATAAGCTTCAGGCAAATATTTTTGATGGATATGGCCAATCTGATTGCACGCTTCCTGTTGGAGTGTCAAATTCTATTGCGATAGGAGAGCCAAACCCTTCAGGTGTGCATGTGGCAGCTGCGCCAGCTCCTTTGACAAATCAAGTCCCTTTGCCTCCTCAATATGCGGGAGGGGCTGCGTCTGTTGTTGTGACCGAATCTGCTCCGGCGTGTATAACAAATATTTCCCTCTGTTCATCTCTGTCTCCTGCGGGAGCGTGTCTTTCTTTTTTAGAAAATATCTCATTGATGAACTTAGAGTCATTTGAAGTGTCATATGTCGAAATTCAGTATGCTGATGGAAATGCAGAAATTGGTTTATTAAGTGATTATCCAGAAATTGATGTCGAAGTGGTAAATAATAATGCACAGGTATCGGCTGTTGATAATGTATTTACACCACAGACAATTGGAAGTTTTTCACTTCGGGCGCGTATGGCGAATGATTCGGGGAAAAATATGTTTGCTCAAGATGGTCTGTATGCTATAAATAATACAGAAATATATGGAGATGTTTCAAATTTTATCGTTGATGGATTGCAGTGTTCGGGGGAGTCTTCAAGAATTTATAGTAGCAATATTCCATTTCATCTTGCACAGGTAGAAAATAATATTTTGCCAGAGCCTGCGACTTTTCTCTATCAGCATATTTTGAATCAAGAATTTAAAATATCGGGACAAACTTTGTCAGAAAAAAGTTATGAATATTATTTTCGACGAAAAACAACGAACCAGGATTCCGCAGAGGTTTCGACTCGTCAGTTTTTAGTTTTTTATTCAGGTTCAACGCTTGAAGAACAACGTCAGAGTATTATTGATGCGTATAACTCATTGTCATTTACGGATGTTCGGTCATTGTCTTTGTCCTCTTTCTTGGATAATGGGATTATGAAAACAGAGTTTCGAACCCTTGAGCTCGGTAATGATGGAGATTTATTAAAAAATGTTTGGAGTATCAGTATGAATAACACCATAACTGATTTTATGCCTGCAACGGGTCGAGTCTTTTATTCTCCTTCATATTTTCCAGAAACATTGGTAAAAGGAGAGTCTTATGTCGCTTACTTTCCGGGAGGAAGCTTGCATGGAAAATGGTCATTAAATAATGAGGTGTTGTCACTTCAATCATATTCATCTTCATCTGTAGATTTAGCAGATGATTATGATAATCCATTTATCGTGGTAAAAGCAATACAGGAGGGAAATGCTATTTTGTCTGTATCGGGTCAATCATGTATGACGGGGATGAGCGTACAAGTGGTGGCTGATGAAATTACATTTTTTGTAGAGGGGGAAGAGTTGGAAACAAATATTTTGTCAGCAACCGTTGGAGAGGTCTTTGACATGACGGTGAAAACAAAAAACGGAACAGTGGTATCGCTTGAAAATCAAGAATGGTACTTTTTAAAAGATGAAAATGGAGGTGATCCGGGGGTGGCTACTTTATTAGAATCAGGTGAGCACAAATCAAATGTTTTATCGATACAACAAAAAGGACGAACGTTTATTAAAGTATATGTGACATTATCGAGTGGAGAAAAGATTTCAAGAGTTTTACAGGTTCGAGTGGTTGATGGAATTGAGCTGAATGGAAAATCATCTCAAGAGCAGTATGTGGATGTATTTGTTGGAGATTCACAAATTTTTACGTTTAATGGTTCATCAGAACCGGAGTGGAAATTATCAGATATTATTTCTGGATCAATGAGTCCAAAGATAAATGATGATGGAACATTATCAAAAACAGAGTATGTGTATAAGGCGCCTTCAGCTGACAGCATTGGTGCACGGATTATTTTAGAAAGTTTTCGAGTGAAGTCCCCAGTGCAAAATCAAGAAGTCATCGTGCATATTCGAGTGATTGCAAGAATCCAATCATTGTTTATAAAAAAATGGGGAGTGTCTTGTGATGCGACGTCTGAACAGGGAGATATCCACATCCCTATAGATGAAAGTGGTGCTTTGAAATTGTGTGTGGTATTAGAAGGAGGAGAAGTTTCTGAGTGGCAGGCGGGTGAAAAAAACTCAGCTTTAGTCTTAACGCCAACCTGGAGTTTACAGGATATTGAAGGGGCTGATAACCGAGATGTTATTCAGATTTCTGCCGGTGGATATATTGTTCCTCAAAAAATTGGACAGGCAACGGTTTCAGTGGCTATTGGAAGTGAGATGAAGGATCCTCTTGATAATACGTATATTTCTATTGTGCCTCCAGCGGCGATTAATATTCAGATTGATCCAGCCTTTTTAATCAATGGGGTTGGGAATCCGGCTTTATGGAAAGAGTTTTCACACGTGTTTAGCGGAGAATCAAAAAATATAATGGTTTCAGGGTTATCTGAAAATGAATCGGTAAACATTCAAATGAAGCAAAATAATTCAGGGGCTCGGTTATTGTTTAATAATATTGCGGTTGATTCTTTGGTTTTAAAAAATAATGAATCATTTGTGTTTGAAGCGGGAACAAAAACTGAGGTCATTGATGTCTTGGATATGAGTAAAATTGTCACTCATGTTGGTGTTGATACTTTAAAAGAAACATATGAATTAGGAATGTCTGTTGATGGGGTGGTGATTGAAGAGTTCTTTTTACATTCAATTATAGGATTGGTTTCAGTTGATACAAATGTTCCATTGGTTTTATCTTACCGCCTTTCTTATGAAGAAATAGTGAGAGAATACAAAACGCTTGAAGGTTCTTTGCCTTTAGCTTTGGGAGAGTTAAAATGGGAAAGCTCAAATACTGGAGTGATTGCTATACAAAATGGAGTGGCTCGAGCTATTGGAGAGGGGATTTCAAAAATTTCGGTTGAGTCATCTGCGGGAATTGCTACAGATACATGGGTAAAGGTATCTCCAATGCGTCCAGAAATCGACTTTTATAAAGTATCTCCGTCATTTGTTTCTCCTTCAGGAATAATAACTGTTGAAGCTGATATCATGTATGAGTTAGGAGTTGAAAACATTGAGTCAGTTAAGATTGTTTTTGCAACGTCGTCTGGATTACCAGAAAAAACGTTGTTGACTGAGCGAGAATATTGGACAAAAAAGGGGCAAGTCTACTCAGGGGATGAAGAGCTCTTTGAAAAACGAAAATATATGTATGATTATCAGTTAACTGGAGATTCATCTTTACAGGGAGTTATTCCGTATACTTTACAGGTTGTGTCAAAGGATGGAGGTCGTTCAGTGGTGACAGGAACTATTACCTTTGGTTCTCCACAAGATATTTGTACAAACGATACAAAGCTCCTTTGTTTGATTCGAGGATTAAAATGTTTAAGGGAGAAAAAGGCTGGAAATATTTCTTCAAGTTGTCATGAGCTTATTCCGGTTTTTAATCCAAATAAACAGGCTTTTACTCTTATTGATGTGTTAGGTTTATACAATCAGTTATAAAAACTTCTTGTAATTTGTGAAAAAAGACATATAATTTGCAAGAAAATTCTTTTTATATATTAAAAAAANCATATGAATAAAAAAGGTTTTACTCTTGTAGAGTTAATGATCGTAGTAGTTATTTTATCTATCCTGATGGCAGCTATGCTTCCACGACTTGGACAAGGTCCAGCACGAGCACGAGATGTTGCACGTAAAGCAGATTTAACATCGTTCCAAGGAGCGCTTGATATGTATTTAAATGATAATGGGGCATATCCAACGTCAGCTGGTGAATGTATGGATCCGGCAACCACGACTGCGACAGATACTGCAGATTTATTACGAGAATATATGAAAGGAGATAAAGTTCCAGAGGATCCATCAAATGGAGCAAATGGAGGTTTATGTTCAGCGGCGGCTGATATTGGAAAGTACTGGTACCGGTCAATTACCGTCAATGGAGTTGCCAATAATGGGTACATTATATGTAGCGATGCTGAGCAATACCAAAATGCTAATGCAAATGGAGCAACTATAGTAGCGGCTATTACTGATCGAGGAGATGCGACGTTTACATCTGCTTTAAATATTGATTTAACAGCAGAGCCAGCGAATGCAACAGATAGTTTGTACTGTGTAACAAATTAATTTTTGTTTCGTATAGATGAAAAGCCAAAGATCTTCGGATCTTTGGCTTTTTTAAATTTCTTGTATTCTTTGAATAGGGGTGTATTATTATTTCGTTTTTTAACATAAAATATTATGAATACAAAGGGGTCAGTAATTATTTCTGGAATTGTATCAATAGCAATCATGTTTATGGGGGCTTCTGCCGGGGCGGTGTCTTATAACAATGGAGAGACAATAATTCGATCACGGGATGTGGCTCGTGGAGCAGATTTGATATCGTTCCAAGGAGCGCTTGATATGTATGTGAATGATTATGGTCAATATCCTCCATCGGAGGGTGAGTGTCTCTCAGCAGAGACCGAGACGGTGACTGACACAGCTTATTTATTACAAGAGTATATGAAGGGAGGAAGGGTTCCTCAGGATTCATCAGGTGGAACAGTTGGGGGCTTATGTGGAGCTGGGAGTGATCATGGAAGGTATTGGTATCGATCAATTACAGCGTATGGAGTGGCAAACAATAGATATATTTTATGTGCGAGTGCTGAGCAGAATGCGAATGCGARAGGGGCGGCTGTGATTGCGGCTATTGTCAATCAAGAAGACGCGGCTTTTACGACTGCTTTAAATATTGAAATCCCTGATAATTTGACTGATAGTACGAATGGTTTGTACTGTGTGACGAATTAATTTTTTTAATTAACTATAAAATTATGAATACAGAAAAGACTTTCTTATGGATAAAAAAATTAGTTCGTGGTGGTATGTGGGGGGTGATTGTAATATGTGTTTTATTTCTTTTTATAGGGTTTAATTTATCTTGTGCTTGTGGAGGATCTCCGGGTCGAGCACGAGATACTGCGCGTAAGGGAGATTTGACATCGTTTCAAGGAGCACTTGATGTGTATCTTAATGATAATGGGGCATATCCAATATCGACTGGTGAATGTATGGATCCAGCAACGTCAACGGTGGCAGATGCTTCATATGTATTGAAGGGCTATATGAGAGGAGGAAAAATTCCTGCAGATCCATTAGATACAGCTAATGAGGGGTTATGCAGGGGGAGAGAGGTTGGAAGGTATTGGTATCGTTCGGTCTCAGTCGAAGGAAAAGAAGGAGGTGGTTATATTATCTGTTCGGATGCGGAAGAATATCAAAATGCGAATGCAAAAGGAGCGATGATAATTAAGGGGATTAAGAGTGTTGAAGATGAGGCATTTACAACGGCATTAAATATTGATTTGACTGAGCCGACGGAGGATCCTGGGGATAGTTTGTATTGTGTGAGGAATTAATTTTTGTTTCGTATGATGAAAAGTCAAAGACCCTCGGAGATTTGGCTTTTTTAATTTCTTGTGTTTTATTTTGGTAAGCGTATTATTATTTTGTTTATTAAATGAAAAATTATGAAAGCTCAAAAGGATGGAGTCTGGGGGAAAAAGAAAATATTTTTATTGGTGTTTGTGATTTGTGTGTTGTGGTCGGGGATCGCTTTTTTATTGTTTTCTCCGCGTGTGTATCTTGCGATGTCTCGAGCAGAAGATGCGATGAGTCGTGCAGACTTAATGCATATAAGTGGTGTCTTGGGAGTGTATCAGAGAGAGAATGATTCTTTTCCTTCATCTGAAGGGGCGTGTTTAGATCATGATTCTCTTGTTTTTGTAGAGTTGAATAAATATTCAAAAAAAGGAAGCTTACCTGTGGGGATATCAGAAGAGAATAATGAGAAGTTATGTTCGAATAATCTTGGAAAATACTGGTATCGATCAATTGCCGTTGAGGGGGTAAAAAATGCTGGTTATATTCTTTGTGCGGACGTAGAGCAGTATCAGACTGCGAATGCAAAAGGAGCGATGATAATTAAGGGGATTAAGAGTGTTGAAGATGAGGCATTTACAACCGCTTTAAATATTGAGTTAACTGAGCCGACGGAGGATCCTGGGGATAGTTTGTATTGTGTGAGGAATTAATTTTTGTTTCGTATGATGAAAAGTCAAAGACCTTCGGGTCTTTGGCTTTTATATATTTAGAAACCTAACAACTTTTTAACATTGTTCATTTATAATAGATTCATCTTTAATCTATTATACTATGATGGCAAAAATTTGTTCGGTGGCTTTGTTGGGGATGGAGTGTGAGCCGGTGGCAGTGGAGGTGGATATTGCGAGTGGTTTGCCGCGATTTGCTATTGTGGGTTTGGGAGATGCGGCGGTTCAAGAGGCAAAAGATCGGGTCCGTTCGGCTATCAAAAACTCTGGATTTCCTTTTCCTCCAACGAGAATTACGATTAATCTTGCCCCGGCGAGTGTCCGAAAGGTGGGAGTGTTTTATGATTTACCAATTGCTGTTGGTATTTTATTGTCTCGTGGGATTATTACTGACCAGAGGGATATTGAAGACACGTTATTTGTTGGAGAGCTGTCACTTGATGGAAAGTTACGACATGTGAAAGGGGTGCTGCCGATGATGTTATATGCAAAAAAAGCCGGGATGAAAAATATTGTTGTTCCTCGTGTGAATGCTCAAGAGGCTTCTTTGGTCTCAGGGGTAAAAATCATTGCGCTGGATTCACTTTCTGATGTAGTTGCGTATATTTTGAATGAAAAAGAGCCAGAAGATATTGTGCCGTTTGATTATGCCGCGTATGAACAAAAGCGGTTTGAAGGGCTGAATTTCTCTYTTATTAAGGGGCAGGTACARGCAAAGCGAGCATTTGAAATTGCGGCAGCCGGAGGGCATAATATTTTACTCAATGGGGCCCCGGGAAGTGGAAAAACGCTTATGGCAAAAACTTTTCAAACAATTTTACCAAAAATGACACAAGAGGAGGCGCTTGATGTGACTCGTATTTATTCTATTGCAAATAAATTGCCAGCAGGAGTCCCGGTTATACTTGATCGTCCATTTCGGGTTGYGCATCATACCGCCAGTTCGATTTCTTTGGTAGGTGGTGGGCGTATCCCCATGCCGGGGGAGATTTCATTGGCTCATCGAGGGGTTTTATTTTTTGATGAGTTCGCCGAGCATCAGTCACAAACATTGGAAGTATTGCGTCAGCCTTTGGAGGATAAAAAAATTCATATATCTCGAGTGAATGGAAGCTCTGAGTTTCCTGCTGATTTTTTATTTGTTGGAGCGATGAATCCGTGTCCGTGTGGATATCATAATGTTCCCAATACTGAGAAGGAATGTATTTGTGCTCCGTTGGTTATTCAAAAATATCAGAAAAAGATATCGGGGCCTATTATGGATAGAATTGATTTGTATATAGATATTTCACCAGTAAAAATTGAAGAATTAAAATCTATGAAAGATGGAGAGGATTCGTTGTCTATACAAAAAAGAGTGCAAAGTGCGAGGGATATCCAGGGAGATCGTTTTGTGCAAAAAAAGAATTTGGTGACAAATTCACAGATGGCACATGAGGAAATAAAAAAATATTGTATTTTGCCGGTTGATGCTGATGCGCTTCTCTCAGCAGCGGTTAAAAGCATGGATCTATCAGCGCGTGCTTATTATCGAGTATTAAAGATATCACGAACCATCGCAGATTTAGCAGGGGAAGTTGAAATTTCTTTAAATCATGTAGCTGAGGCATTACAGTATAGAAGAAGAGAGGGGTGATTATTTATTGCTATTTGATATCATATATAATATTATAATCAAAATACGAGAGGAGTGTTTTCATTTCCGCATAGAAAGCCGGTAAAAACGGTTTATGTGAAACATTTATTAAAAATAATAAAATATGAAATATAATTATATATTTACAGTGAATTGTGATACAGATGGATATATTGCTTATGTTCCCGCTTTTGATATAACGGTTGTTGATGATAATATTGGAGATTTGATAACGGCTATTGAGACGGCTATCGAAACTTGTATTCGTGTATATAAAGAAGAGGGGGTGTCTATTCCTGATGAGGATAAAGAGTTTGTGTTGAGTGGGAAAATTGCGCTGAGAGTTCCTCGGTCGTTGCATAAGAAAATTATTATGAGGGCTCGGTGTGAAGGAGTCTCTATGAATCAATATATTGTAAGTAGGCTCTCAGGCAAAGAATAATATTTCTTTTTTACTAAAAAGCTTGACTTTATCATGGGCTTTTTTTAAGATTGCGCTCGCTACATTTAATGATTTCTTATGTCAGATCACTCATCGCAAATTCAACAGGCAGAAGCGCAGGCCGCTCAGCTTATTCTTGATGCTCGACATCAAGATGAAGAAATTTTGTTAGAGGAAAAAAATAGAGGAGAGGAATTAAATGCAAAAGCGTATGAATTAGCTGAACAAGAGATAAAACAAAGAAAGGGATCGGATGTCTTGGTTTGTGAGAAAATATATGAAGATGGACTTGATGCGTCTGAAAAAGAATCTCAAGTACTTGGGGCGTCTTTCCAGTCTTCTCAAGGTTTAGCTTCAGAGCTCTGTGATATTGTGATCAAAAATTTAAATAAATAGAATGGCTCTTGTAAAAATGAAAAAAGCACAGGTTGTTTTCCTTAAATCTGCAAAAGATGATGTTTTGCAGTTTTTGCAGAAACAAGAGGCTTTTCAGTTTTTTTCAGGAGATGAAGAGGGAAAGAAGGATCACGAGGCGTATAATCAGGCTACNAAAAAAGTGGCAGATGTTTCTTTTGTTATTGATATGCTTTCACCTTATTCTCAGGAGAAGACTCCTTTTTCTCATATGTTGCTTGGAGGGAAGTCAGTTTTTTTGAACTCTCAGGTTGAAAAAATCGCGAATGAGTATCCTTTGTCGAAGGTAGTGCAAAATGTACAAAACCATGAAATTAAATTGAATCATGCCGGATCTCGATTAAAAGAGGTGAAGAAAGAGCTGCATTCATTTTCTCATTTTAAGTCAGTGAGTATTCACTTAGAAGAATGGAAAAAACAGTCTTCTGCGGGAGTAGTTTTTGGTTCAGTGTCACATCAGAACAAAAGCGAGTTTTTGAAAAAGTTATACGAATTAAAAACCGTGGAGTTTATTATGACTTCGTCGGAAAAAACTGAAGATTTCTTTTATGTTATTTTTGAGGTGTTGCATAAAGATGCTGTAAAAGAAATTTTGAGAAATCATGAGGTTTCAGAGGTAATTTTTCCAGAAAATGTTGCCGGAATTCATGCTTTTGTGGAGTCATTGGAAAAAGAATCTCGAGCATTGGAATTGCAAATTGAAGAAATTACAAAAGAATTAGTTGTATGCTCTCAGGACTTGCCTGAGTTAAAGGCGTGTCACGATTTTTTCCATTGGGAAAAAGAGCGAGAAAAAATTGGAATTGAAGGGAGTATGACTGAGTATACATATATGTTGACCGGTTGGGTGAGAGCGGATGCGTTAAGTACTTTACAGGTAAAGATTGAACAATTAACACAAAATGAGGCAGCTATTGTTGAGATTGCTGTCGAGCAAGATGAGAATGTTCCAGTGGAAATTGAAAACAACGCGGTGTTTACTCCTTTTGAGACGGTGACTCGTATTTATGGTTTGCCAAAGTCAGATGAGCTCGATCCCACTCCTTATTTGTCATTGTTTTTCCTTATATTTTTTGGGTTTTGTTTGACAGATGCAATTTATGGAGGAATTTTAGCGCTGTTGTCGCTTTTTGTTTTAAAGATGATGAAGACAGACAAGAGTGCTCGTGGATTTTTTCAGCTTATTTTTCTGGGGGGGCTTGCTACGGTTGTTATGGGGGTGTTGTTTCGAGGATATGCGGGAATAGAAATTACTGATACTTCTCACATGTTGTATCCGATCTATTCATATTTATCGCAATTTCAAATATTTGATGTGAATATGAATGTTATGAAGGTTATGGGGTTTGCTTTTGGTCTTGGATTTGTACAGTTATGGTTTGGAACTGTTATTTCTGGAATACATCAGTGGAAACAGGGAAATAGGGCGAAGGCTTTTTTTGAACAATTTTCTTGGACGATTGTATTTGCGCTACTTCCAGTGTATTTTTCTTATGCAGGATCAGAAAATCCATCTGATATAGCTGTCGCGAGTAATATTATGTGGTCATTGGTTATCTTTTTGTTGTATGGTCTTTCATACGAAGAGCCGTGGCTATTGAAGCCGGTGAAGGGGGTGTTGTTTCTTATGAATGAATTGATGGCTTGGTTATCGAATGTTCTTTCATATGCGCGATTATTTGCACTTGGTTTGTCAACAGGGGTTATTGCGTTAGTGTTTAATGAAATTGCATTTACGGTTGGAGGGATGATGCCAATGGGGCTTGACTATTTTGTTATTTTTGTAATTATATTTTTGGGGCATACGCTTAATATTGCGATGAATACATTGGGGGCATTTATACATTCAGCTCGATTACAATTTGTGGAATTTTTTGGGAAGTTTATGGAAGGAGGGGGAACTCAATTTGCACCATTTTCAAGGAAGTCAGTATTTGTCCATCTTGAGAGTGATGAGAAACTATAAAATTATTTCTATTTATTAATTATTTTTCCTATGGAAACAACAGAAATTATGGTAAATTACGGTCCAGCATTCGCTTTTGCCGGAGGAGCAGTCGCGGCTATTTTTGGAGGTATTGGTTCGTCAATCGGAGTGGGAGCTGCGGGAACAACAGGAGCCGGAGTGGCTGCTGAAAAACCAGAAGCGTTTGGTAAGATTCTTGTACTTGAAGCCCTTCCGGGTTCACAGGGTATTTACGGTCTTATTGGAGCCTTTCTTGTTTTGAATTTTTTCTCAGATAAAATCGAGTTAGTAACAACTGGAGTTGGATTGCAAATTTTTGTTGCATGTATGCCTTTAGCTTTTACTGCTTTGTTCTCAGGTATTTATCAAGGAAAAGTTGCTGCTGCGGGTATGAATATTATTGCAAAAAATCCAGCAAATGGAGGACAGGCAATTGTACTTGCTGCGATTGTAGAAACGTTTGCGATTCTTGGTCTTTTGGCATCTTTCTTGATGTTAAGTGCTATTAGAGATGCTTTAACAGTAGCTGCTTAGTTATTCTATTTACGTAATTTTCCAACATGTCTTTCCAAGATATTTTAGATAAAGTTTTATTGCAGGCAAAAGGTGAGGCAGAACAAATTCTTCTTCAGGCGCGAGTGAAAGCAGAGGCCCTTCGTCAGACTCTTCAAGAAAAAGGAGAGGCTGATCGAGCGGCTCTTGACGAGGCGTATGAAGAAAAATTGAATCGGGCGAAGAAAAAGTCTGAGTACCTCGCTCACCTTGAAGGTCGAAATCGAGTTCTTGAAAAAAAGAAACAGATTATTGATTTTATTTTAAAGGAAGTGGTGAAAAAACTTTCAGAAATGCCTGCGAAACAGTACGAACAAATTTTAGCAGATCTTATGAAAAAAATTCATATTTCTGATGGAGTGATTCGTCCAGCTGATGGAARGGGAAACTCAACAAAGGGAGCTATTAAGATTTCAGGAAAAACATTTAAGATGGGAGAGCCTGTAGAAATACAGGGAGGATTTTTACTTGAATCAGAGCTGGCAGATTTCGATTATTCTTTTGAGACTATCGTTTTTAAAACGTATAAATCTCAACTGGAAGATATCATTGTTCAAAAAATATTTTAATTTTTTTCTTTGGCATTCAACACTATTGATTATGGCTATGCAATTGGAATGATCCGAGTATATGAATCTCGGTTATTATCTGATATACAAATAGAAAGAATGGTTTATGCGGACACCGCACAACAGGCTTTTGATGTACTTCATGATACTGACTTTTCAGACTTTGCAACAAAATATTCAGATCCGCTTGATTTTGAAAAGGTTATAGAAAAAAGCATGCTGGCAACAAAACATGACTTAACAAAACTGCTTCCAGATCCACTTATATTTGAGGGGGTGTGGAAATGGTATGATTTTTATAATATGAAAATCGCTATGAAGGCGGTTGTATTAGGAAGAGATTTTGAAGTGATTGATCAGGCCTTTTCGCCATATGGAAGTTTTTCATATGAAGAAATAAGAATGTGTGCATATGGAGAGAAAACAATTGAAATATTTACAGGCTTACAAAAAGAGGCTCAAGAGTTATATAGTACAACAAAAAATGCGAGATATATTGATTTTGTTTATGATAAAGCTTTGTATTTGTATTTATTAAAATGGTCTGAGCAAATTTCATCAGAAATTATTCGAAACTATATTTTGAAAAAAGTAGATTTTCATAATATTCAATCTTTTTTCAGAATGAGTGATGATGAGCGTTCAGAATATTCAACATGGGTGTATGTAGAGGGAGGAAATGTATCAAGATCAGATTTTCAGTCTCAGGAAATGATGGAGCGACGAGCTTCTCAGATGTTCTCATCAAATACGATGGAAACATTTAAGTCTGATAATTATTTTCAGGGATTACATCAGGAGGCAGAAAAACTTCTTTTTTCTTTTATTGCTGAAACTCGATATGTTCCAATGGGGCCAGAGCCGATTTGGGGATATTGGTTAGCACGAAAAAATGCAGGAGCAGTTATACGTATGATTATGGTTGGAAAGCTGAATCAGTTGTCATCTGAAGAAATTCAGAAAAACATCCAATTATTCCTCAATAAATAATTTATGAAATATAAACTTGCTATTGTCGGTACTCGAGAAATTACGGTTCCTTTTATGGCACTGGGATTTGATGCGAAGGTGGTTCAGACATCAGAACAAGCGTTGGAGGTTTTGTTTCAATTAAAAAAAGAAAAACAAGATGCGGGGGTGGAGAATTCTCCAAATAAATATGCTATTATTTTTGTGCTGGAGGATTTTATGAAGGATATCGCGATTGATGATTATAAAAAATTATCTTCAGGGGCGTTGCCGGCTATTATTCCAATTCCTTCACAAAAGGGAGCGTCTGGATTTGGGGAAACAAAAATACGACGAATTGTTGAGAGAGCCGTTGGGTCAGATATATTCGGAGACAGTTAAAATATTTACTTTATTTAATTATAAAATTTTATGAAACAAGGTACTATTATCAAAGTTGTTGGTCCGCTCGTAGTGGCGTCAGGAATGTCTGATGCAAAAATGTATGAAGTGGTAAAAGTTTCAGATTTGAAGCTTTTAGGAGAAATCATTGAATTGAAAGGAGATACTGCCTCTATTCAGGTGTATGAAGATACAGCTGGTATTGGTCCAGGGGAGCCAGTATTTCAAACGGGGAACGTGCTAAGTATCGAACTTGGGCCCGGTTTATTAGAAACAATGTATGATGGAATTCAACGACCATTAAAGGTTATTGAAGAAAAATCAGGATCAATCTTTATTACTCGAGGAATTGAAGTTCCGGGACTTGATCGAGAACGAAAATGGGATTTTCGACCAACGGTAAAAGTTGGCGAGTCAGTGATTGGAGGAGATATTATTGGAACGGTTCAAGAAACAACGTTGATTGAACATAAGGTTATGGTTCCGGCGGATATTTCTGGAAAAATAAAAGCGATTAATGCAGGAAGTAAAACCGTGACTGAGATAGTGGCGATTGTTGATACTCCAGAAGGAGAAAAAGAAGTGATGATGATGCAACGATGGCCAATTCGAGTTCCTCGTCCAATTATTGGAAAACGAATTCCATCAGAACCTTTGCTGACAGGAGGACGTTCGATTGATACATTCTTTCCACTCGTAAAAGGAGCGGCCGCATGTATTCCTGGACCATTTGGATCAGGAAAAACAGTGACGCAACAAGGAGTGGCAAAATATTGTGATGCTCAAGTGATTGTGTATGTTGGATGTGGAGAGCGAGGAAATGAGATGACAGAGGTGTTACAGGATTTTCCAAAATTGAAAGATCCAAATACAGGAGAACCACTTATGAAACGAACCGTTATGATTGCCAATACTTCAAATATGCCAGTAGCCGCTCGTGAAGCGTCAGTGTATGTTGGTATTACTATTGGTGAATATTACCGAGATATGGGATACCATGTGGCGATGATGGCTGATTCAACATCACGATGGGCCGAAGCGATGAGAGAAATTTCAGGACGACTTGAAGAAATGCCGGGAGAAGAAGGATATCCAGCATACCTTGGATCACGAACGGCTCAGTTTTATGAACGAGCGGGATCGGTTGATTGTCTGGGATCTTCTGAGAGAACAGGGTCATTAACAGTTATTGGAGCGGTGTCACCTGCTGGAGGAGATCTATCAGAGCCAGTATCGCAAAATACGCTTCGAGTAACAAAAGCTTTCTGGGGACTTGATTCAAAACTTTCATACAAACGTCATTTTCCAGCGATTAACTGGTTAACATCATATTCTTTATATATTGATAATCTTATTGATTGGTGGAAGGAAAACGTTGCGGAAGATTTTCCAGAACAAAGAAGTGACGCTATGAACCTTTTACAAGAAGAGGCAAAGCTCGAAGAAATTGTGCGACTTGTTGGACTTGAAGCTCTTTCTGATAGAGAAAAATTGATTATGTTTGTTTCAAAAATGATTCGAGAAGACTTTTTGTACCAAAATGCTTTTGATCCAGAGGATGCGTATATGACATCAAAACAATCATATAATATTTTAAAAAGTATTATGTTGGTATGGTACCGAGGAATTGAAAAGATTGAAGGAAATGCTGAGTTTGACTACCAATCTTTGAAAAAACTTGATATTTACGAAGCTATTTCTCGATGTAAATCAATTAAGGTTGATGAATTAGAGAAATTTACAGAGCTTCATTTAAAAATCGAACAAGCAATTTCGCACCTATAAAACTTACTCATTATATAATTATTTTACGTTATGCAAAAAGAATTAAAGACCGTTTCGGGAGTACAAGGACCTTTGGTTATTGTGAATCTTCCAGAAGGAGTGACTGTCAAATATGAAGAACTTTGTGAAGTTCGGATTCCTGGAGAAAAAAAACTTCGACTGGGGAAAGTGCTTGAAGCCTCTAAAGGACAAGCGATGGTTCAAATGTTTAGTCCAACGGCAGGAATTACCACGAAATCAGCAAAAATCTCATTCACTGGAGAGGTGCAAACACTTGGGGTGTCAGAAGATTTGCTTGGTCGAGTCTTTAATGGAGAAGGAAAACCAATTGATGGAGGACAAGAAATTATTCCTGAAAAACGGGTTCCAATTAATGGAATGCCCATTAATCCAGCGTCACGAGAATTTCCTGATGATTTTATTCAAACAGGGATATCAACCATTGATGTTTTAAATACTTTAGTGCGGGGTCAAAAACTTCCAATCTTTTCTGGAGCGGGATTACCTCATAATAAACTCGCCGCATTGATTGCAAAAAATGCAAAAGTGAATGACGGGTCTGATTTTGCCATTGTTTTTGGAGCGATGGGAGTAACGTTTGAAGAAGCTCAATATTTTCAACGAGAATTTGAAAGTTCAGGAGCGCTTGAAAAATCAGTGTTATTCTTAAATACTGCTGCGGATCCTGTAGTAGAACGAATTGCGATTCCTCGACTAGCATTAACAGCTGCTGAGTACTTAGCATTTGAAAAAGATATGCATGTATTGGTTATTTTGACAGATATGACGAATTATGCAGAAGCTTTGCGAGAAGTATCTGCGGCTCGAAAAGAAGTTCCAGGACGACGTGGATATCCTGGGTACTTGTATACAGATCTTTCAACATTGTACGAACGAGCGGGACGAGTAAAAAATTCGAAAGGATCCATTACACAAATTCCAATATTAACTATGCCAGAGGATGATATTACACATCCAATTCCTGATTTAACTGGATATATTACTGAAGGTCAAATTCGMNCTTNNGATCKAGTTTTACACAAAAAGAATATTTTCCCACCGGTTATTCCAATGGGATCTCTTTCTCGTCTGAAAGGAACGGGACAAGATGAAAAGAATACACGAGATGATCACAAAGCGGTTGATGATCAATTAACAGCTGCGTATGCTCGAGGAATTGAAATTCGAGAGTTGGCCTTAGTACTTGGGGAATCTTCACTTGATGATGCAGATAGAGCATACTTAAAATTTGCGAATGCGTTTGAAAAATCGTTTATCCATCAAGGGGATACAGATCGAAGTATCGCTGAATCTTTAGATAAAGGATGGGAATTATTAACTCTTCTTCCAGTCTCTGAGCTCAAACGAGTAAAACCAGCGCAAATTGAAAAATATCTTCCGAAAAAATAATCCTTAAAATAAGCAGTCTGTATGGCAATACTCGATGTAAATCCAACACGAATGAGCCTGCTTTTACTTCGAAAGCAACTCACAACGGCAAACAGAGGACATAAACTTCTCAAAGATAAACGAGATGGTCTGATGAAACATTTTATGGAAATTATCCGTAAAACACGAGAGCTTCGATTATTTATTGAAGCAGAGTTGGGAACGACTCTTTCTCGATTTCTTTCAGCTTCATCAACGATGAATCCTCGAATAGTCGAAGGAAGTTTATTGTTTCCTGAAGCTCAAATTGAGCTTGAAGTAACAACCCGAAATGTTATGTCTGTTTATATTCCTTCATTTTCTGCTGAATCCAGTGGAAGTTTAATTAATTATGGATATGCTCAAACAACCGGAGACCTTGATATTGGACTGCAAAAACTCCAAAAGCTTTTACCAAAACTCTTAGAACTCGCAGAGTTCGAAAAAGGGGCTGAAAACCTCGCAGATGAGATCGAAAAGGTTCGTCGAAGGGTAAATGCTTTGGAATACAATATGATCCCCAATTACAAAGAAACGATTAAGTTTATTATCATGAAACTGGGGGAGCAAGAACGAAGTACGATTATTGCGACGATGGTGTTAAAAAATCAAATGTTAAAAAAAGAAGCCTAAAAGGCTTCTTTTTTTTATTCTGTTGAAATGAGGTGGTTTATTATTCGTTGAGGAATTTTTGGTGTCGTCCGAGTGTTTCAGGTTGTTGTGTGTATTTTTTTCTAGCTCCTTTTATGATTTCTGTAGTTTTCTCTTGATCTCCTGAAGGATGACTCGCTGGGGGCATAGGATAAAATGTATGAATGGTTTCGGATATAAAGGAGGTGTAATTGTCAACTTTATGTGGATTGTGATAGTTAGGCATAAAGTTTTCTTTATCTCGAAACATATTTAGAAAAGTTGTCATCATATGGAGCCGACGAATCATTTTTTTCTTATTGTATTGATCAAACCCATCATTTATTTTTTGATATGAAAGATAAATCTCAATTGAGCGAAGAAGATTTTGTAAAAGTTCTCCGCCTTCTTCTTGTTGTTCAACAATGAATAAGCAATACAGGGATTCTTCTATTGTATTTTTAAAAAATAATTGTGATAACATCGATAGATATTCAGGATTCTTCTCTATGACAATATTATTTTTTGCTATCAAATTTGTATATGTATTGTTTATAAAACTGATGAGTTCGTTTTGTAAAAGTGACATGTCTTCAGTTGTATCAGTATTATTTTGTATAAGTTCAATTTCTTCTAGGGAAAGATTGTTTTGTGAGGCTTCTTTGTATATAAAACCTTTCATGGACTCTCCAAATTCACCATAATCATAGGTAT
Source organism: Candidatus Peregrinibacteria bacterium (assembly GCA_002401425.1). GTDB lineage: Bacteria > Patescibacteriota > Gracilibacteria. Next base: position 56,710 of record NVTB01000006.1, on the reverse strand, counting down.
ATACTGTTTGGAGTATCCGATTCATCATATCAATCTTATCAAGACCAAAGCTGCTTTGGTGGTATAGATAAAATACTTGTGAATAGATATCTTTAACTTCGTCTATGGTGTTATAATATGAAGAGGCAAAATTATGCAAGTCAGCTGTATAGTTTTTTTGCTTCCATGGGAAATATAGTTTGTTATCTTCGAGATAACTTAATATATTTGAACGTTGCTCATTTGACATGTTTTCTTTGGCTGTGTTTTGGCAGAATTCAACAATAGTACGAAGGCTATTTTGAGCACTGATTGTCTCTTGAATATCAACTATTTTATTTAAAATAGGATTATTGATAGCTGTTATAATTTCATTCACCTTTGTATGAAGTGTTGTTTGAAATAATCCACTAAATAAATTATGAAACTTTTTATTATTTCCAATGCGTAGTTTGTTGAGGGTTGCTTGAGATATGACTGCTTTTTCATGAGAAAACCCGCTGATGATGCTTTGTGCAATAGATGAAAGCTGTAGTGCCATAGGAAATAATATTAAAAAATAACTTATTAATTCTGTCAAACAGAGTTAATTATATCTACGAGGAATGCATTTTCCTCTTATTTCGTTTTGATCTTGCCAAATATGACGGAGTAATGAAAGTGATAAAAATCTCAAAAGCATTGATTATTGTACTTTTTTCGTTGACACGATCCGGATTATATTCCCATTTATGTGAAAGAGGTCTCAATAGTAAAAAAATGAGGAGATTTTCCTTCTGTTTTTCGTGTAATACATTTGATTTTTGCTTTCTAACTTGCTACATTTGATCAGATGAAATACTTGATGTCTTTTTTGCTGGCGTTCTTCTTTCTTCCTTCGGCTTTTGCTGGGGGGGATATTGTATTAGAAAGCTTATATTCGTCACAAAATGTTGTGGCTCCGCATTCAGGATTTAAAGTATATGTAAAACTAAAAAACCCATCGAGTGCGGATATGACGGGGATTGTAAAATTTTATGATGAGACGACACAAAAAAATGTTTCTCAAGATACTTCTTTCACTTTGATCGCTGGAGGGGAGACAACTTTGTTTACACAAATTAAATTGATAAAACTTGGTGAGCATAATTTAGCGGCTCGAGTGGTTCCTTTTGACGAATCAGGTGATAGTGTTGATAATAATAAAAAGTATTTTATTCTCACGGTTGAATCAGATTTTGATAAAGATGGAGTGCCAGACTCGTTGGATACTGATATTGATGGTGACGGAGTGGTCAACGAATATGACGTGTTTCCACGAAATAAATCAGAGTGGTATGATACTGATAGTGATGGAATAGGAAATAATGCTGATACTGATGATGATAATGATGGAGTGAGTGATGTGAAAGATGCGTTTCCAACAAATGCCAATGAAACACTTGATACCGACGGAGATGGAATAGGGAATAATGAAGATATGGATGATGATAATGATGGAATTGATGATGAGAAAGAAATTTTAACTGATCCTTTAGTAGCAGATACTGATGGAGATGGAGTGATTGATGGAGAAGATTTATTTCCTCTTGATGATAAACGAATGAGAGATACCGATAATGATGGAATATCAAATTTTGAAGATTTTGATGATGACAATGACGGAGTGAGGGACTATGAAGATGCGTTTCCTCTTGATGATACAGAGTGGCTAGATACCGATGGAGATGGAATAGGAAATAATGCTGATCTTGATGATGATAATGATGAACTGAGTGATGAATATGAAATAAATACATTAAAAACACACCCGCTCTATGCAGATACCGATAAAGATGGATTTATCGATTCTCATGATGCATTTCCGCTTGATTCAGATGAATGGAAAGATTCGGATGAAGATGGAATAGGAGATAATGAGGATGTTGATGATGATAATGATAATATTATTGATGAATTTGATTTATTTCCTTTCAATCAAAAAGAAAATCGAGATTTTGATGGAGATGGGATAGGAGATAATGAAGATACTGATGATGATAATGATGGAGTCAATGATAGAGAAGATGTGTTTCCATTTGATCCAACGGAGTGGAGTGATGCAGATGGAGATAATTTGGGAGACAATGCGGATCCAAATGATAATAATAAAGGTCCAATTATAGTTATTGATGTACCTGAAAAAATAATGATAGATGAACCTGTCTTATTTTCTTCTTTAGATTCAGAGGATCCTGATGGAAATATTGCAAAAGTTGAATGGTATATTAATGATATATTAATATTTACCGGAGGAGTTTTTGAGAATGTTTTTACACAATCAGAAAAAACAACTTTACGGGTTCGAGTTTTTGATAATAGTGATGAGTATCGAGAAAAAACATTTGATATTCATGTTGAAAAAAATATGGCGAGTTCAATTCTTCTTATCGTTTTAGCGGCGCTGTGTTTTATCTTGTTTTTTATATATAAAATGTTAAAAGATGATCCCAAGGTTTTATTCTCACAAAAAAATATTCGATAAATTTAACTCTTTTTTAATTATTCTCTGATATTATAATCAGGGAAGTTATTTTAAATATAAGAATGCCTATCAAAAAAATATTATCGGTTGTATTATCTCTCATTTTTTTTACTCATTCATTGAGTGGGGTGGCTGCTGCTTTTTCTACTCCGGTTCATATATATACGTTGCAGTGTCAGCTTTTCATTGAGAGTTTTTATAATCGTTTAGCGGTATCAAATCATCCTGTGTCTTATTATTTAGAGGGGGTGAATGACAGTGAGCAACGTTATGAAATTTTACAAACTATTAATGCTGATAAGGTTTGTATTTTGTATGAAGAACAAAAATATAAAGTAAAAAATATGAGCGCTGGGGCTCAAAAAAACCAAGAACAATCAAAGTTAGAAGCAKWWGAAAAACAGTTTTTAGATTTACAAGAAAAAACACGTCAAATAGAAGAACGTCATGTTCGAATGGCCAATATTGGACATAAAATTGAAGCAGAACTCAGCGAAGAAGATTTTAAAGTAAATATGGTATTGCTCAATCAGCGGTTTTTTGCACAGTCAGAAATTCGTTTACAGCTGATTGATATTCAAAATGAAATTGAAAATAAAAAAGAACAGACGGTTTTATTGCTGGCGGAAGAAATAAAATTATATGCTGAAAAAACAGATACAGAAAAAGAGGGGCATCTTTTAGCTATACGCAATGATATTGTATTAAAGATCCAAAATATTGCTCAGCAATTAGAAAATAATCGAGTGGCGGCTCATTCTTTTCTTAAAAATTCGATTGCTCAAAAATATGAAGGACAGTTGAGAGAGTATAAAAAATTTGCGGATCTAGATTTTCAAACAACTGAAGAATATAAAAATGCCGTTAAGGCATTTGAGACAGCTCTATCTTCACGAGAAAAAATGTATAAAAAGCGAACAGATTCACTTTTAGATGTTTCTGATGTTCCGGTTGAATCTTTTATGAAGGTGATTGAGGGAGGGCTGGGAGAAAATATTTTACAAGCATTTTTCCATAAACCTTTCATGAATCTTGCGGGAGAGCTGCCGCCATCGGTCAAACATATTGGAGATCAGTACATTGCCGCTAATAATAATGCCTTAGCTTTAAAAAAGGAAAAAGATCAATCGCTCTTGGCAGAATTGAAAAGTATTATTACGGGGCCTGATTTTCAAATGTATACTTTGTTTCATGGAAATAAAGCAAAAGAAGAAGCCGTGCTCATAGCTGTTTTGAATGGTGATAATTCATTATTATTAGATTTTGTGTCTGAATTTTCAGAAGATATTAAAGAAACTATTGAAACTGAATATGATGAACAAACACTCCGTATTCTTCAAGATAAAATTGCGGGTGAATCATTATTACAAGAGTTATTAAAAGAAATAGATATTGATCCAGGTGAAATAGAAACATTAGAGGAATTGCTGAAAGGACAGATCGTTTCAGAGGAGGGCGTTTTACTCGATAATGCTTTATTGCAAAAAATAACAGATGCCGGATTTGATGCAATTGTTGCTTACAATATTGCTTATATTATCCAATTAGTTGGAGGATATGAAGATTATATTATTGATTATTTTACGAATATTATTCCAGAATTACGTGGAGAAAAAAGCACCGAAATGAAACTCTATGTTGAAAATGGGTTACCATTATTTGAAAATTTCACAGCATTTTCTTCTGAATCTGAAAAAAATAAAATAATCTTTTCTTTTCTCTCTGATTATAAACGTATGGTATCGGTATTTGCATCTGAAGAGGGAGTGAGTTATGAATTATCAAGTTTTGGAGGGATGTTTTATCGATCAAAAGAAAATAAATTTGTTCGATATACTGAAGCATATGAAAAGAATCGGAAAAAAATACAAAATCAAAATYWWRRAWWTTTACAAAACATATTGGCTCAATTTATTGGATATTCCCTGGATATGAATGGAGCTGATGGGCCCCTGACGGCAAAACAAAAGATTCGACTCGCTTTTATGTCTCGTTTGGAGATTGAAGGCCGATCAGTCAGTTATGATATTTCAGAAGGATCCTCGGAATTAGAAAAAAACATAACTGAGCGAGATGGATTTATATATGAAAATTATCCTCAAGCGCGCATTGTTTTACAAAAAAAAGACAGTGTTATAGAAAATGTTCTTTCATATCAAGATGATAAAATTCAATGGAAAGTTGATACTGCTGGTTTTATTACTTTTTATACGTATACGGATCTTGGACAGAAAAAAAGTGAAGTTGAGGCAATCGCAAAAGATATTTTTCATCCTGAATCTCTTGCCTTCACCAAGCCAAATAATTTTCATCAAAAAAGAGAGGGAAAGGATTCTTTTGTTATCACCAATTATAATCAGTATATCTATAACGAATTTGGTCTCTTGGAAGAAAAGAGAATATTCTCTCCTCTTTATTCAAAAGATCTACAGAGTCCAACCAAAACTATAAAATATAGTTATGTTGTGACTGATGATGGAGAGATGTATGGCCATAAATTTTCAAAAATTTCTTCACAGGCGAAGAATAAAGAGCTGTTTTCTATGGATTTTCATTATACATCAGATGATATTACATTATTATATATAGCACAAAAAACTCCAACGACGGCAAAAAATTATTCTTTCTCAGTGGTAAATATTGAGGCGTTAGAAGCTCAAGAAAATATAACGATTCATGAAGTATTGCAAATCAATGAAGAATCGAGCTTTGTCATCGATGATTTTGGAAATATTTTTGAAACACAGATGACGGCGAGTGGGGAGTTTGGGGTGGTGAGGGAGGTCGCGTATGCTATTCCTTTAGGATATGCCATTGTTGAAGCATGTGTAGCGGCCGTTGCTTCATTTTTTGTCTACAAATCAGTAGAGCGTGCGGCTCCGGTTATTTATCAGTCTTTAATGAGCGTGGATTATTCTATCTTAACAAGTCCAGCAGAGTCACAGTGTGAGGATGATAAAACGATTGTGTCATCCAGTGTGGCGGTGGGGGCTGAAGACTGGTTTTCTGGGTCTTTATGGGATCCGATATCTGAGGAAAGAGCCCTTGAGAACTTACCAGATAATGTTCAGTTGGCATGGGCGAGTGTAGCTGCTCTTATAGAGATAAGTACTCAGAGTGAGTACGATAAAGGAACTTGCGATGAAAGAACCAACAATATTTTGTATAGAGGAGACACGATAGGGCGGTGGGTAAGGGGAATATGGGCAAAGGCTATAGATTTTGATATGCATACTGCAACGTATGCTTTGCGTCCAGAGGTTCCATTGGCATATTTTAGTAGAGACCTGAATTCTATATTGGGAAGACATACAGAAGATAGTGATGTTTCTATTTTTATAGGGCTTTTTAAAACTTTTGATCAAGCAAATTATGCTGTGACGAAGTCTGATATTTCTGCCTGGCAAGTTCTGGAAAAGCGAATATATACAATATGTGTTCCAAAGGCATTAATGATTAAAAATATATTCAATGAACGGTTTCAAGAATATTTATATTTTGGACTCTATATTCCTCCGAAATGGATTATAGAAGTAGTACCAGCTAATCATAGATGGAAGTCGATGTGATGACCTTCCAACACCAACTCACGCCTTTTTTGCCCCACGCATGACAGAGGAGTTTTTTGAGCTGTTGAGGACGGAGGGGAAGAAGCCGTATTCAGGACAGAGGTGATTTTTGTTTTTGTTTTGAGAGGGGGTCTGGTAAAATATTGTTGGATTGGTGTGTTTTTAGATTTAAAAAAACTTTTTATAACGTTATGAAGAAAGGTTGGAGTATTTGTTTGGAGAGTATGAGAGGATGGTTGGGGAGGAGAATTCTTTAAATAAAAAAACATGAGCAGAGGATTACCAGCAAAAGTAAAAAACTTATTAGATAAATCAATGGAATCAGCTTTGTTAGCTGTGGATATATATAACAAACCAAAAACTACTTTTCGTTCTGGAGGGTTTATTGTGTTGATGAGTATAGCTTGGTTATCATTAATACATGCTATTTTTGAAAAAAATAAAAWTAAGTATTTTTATAAAGAAGGTAAAAAATATAAAAGAAAAGATGGAGACAAATTGGCGTGGTCATTAGAGGATTCTATAAAAGAATTTTTCCCTGATATAAATCCTATAAGAAATAATCTTTTATTTTTTATTAAGTTAAGAAATAAAATAGAGCATCGATTTATGCCAGAAATAGATTCTGAAATTTTATCAGAAACACAGGCTTTAATATTAAATTTTGAAAATATATTAGTCTCTAATTTTGGTGAAAAATATTCATTATTAGATTCATTGTTTATACCTTTACAATTATCTGAATCAAAAAGAAAAATCCCCATCTCTGTTGATGGAATAAAAATGCTTGATTTTATCAAGCATTATAGATCTTCAATGTCAAAAGATATTCAGAATTCTCAAGAATTTGCATTTAAAGTGTTTATTATTCCTAATATCGGAAATCATAGAAACTCTGCAGATTCATCTGTTCAATTTATTAAATTGAATGATTTAAATCAGGAGGAAATGCAAAAAATTGATGAAACAATTGTTGCAATAAGAGATATTAAAATCCCTATTGCAAATGCAGGAAAATTAAGGCCTAAAAAGGTGTTAAATAAGATAAAAGATAAAACTACTATTCAAAAAAGTCAGCACTGGCATACAACAATGTGGAAAAAATATAGTGTTAGACCTTCTGCAAATAATTGTCCAGAAAAATGTAATATTAAATACTGCCAATGGGAAGAATCATCTTCTGTCTATATTTATACAGAAGATTGGGTTAGTTTTTTAATAAAAAAGGAAAAAATAGAAGAAGAAAAGATTTGTAATTAGTATATTATTTATATAAATCATTTTATGAAAATCGAAACCAACAGAGTCGCCGCATATTTAGCCGGAAATTTTCCTCCATATTATGAAGAGTATGATAAAATAGAATTTATTTTAATACTTTCTGGAAGGAGTCCAAAAATATTCTCACAGGAAAAATTTAATTTAATTGAAAAGCATACTGATTCTCTACAAAAGTTTTATGCATCTGCTTTAAATATTTTAAAAAATGAAGAAAGACTTTTGGTAGAAATTATTGAGGAGTTAAATATCCCATTTGAAGCAAGAGGAAGTGACTTCGTTCAGTCTAAAGTTAAAGAAAATAAAATAGAGGATATAACAAAAGATATTGGATTCATTACGCCATTTGATGATGAAAAAGAAGAAATGGAAGAAGTCGTAAGTAATATTTTAAATGATGATTTTCCAGAATACTCATTGACAGCCTGTTCATTAAAAGAGGATGGTGATGGAAAGATATTATGGAATTCTATAAAAGACTTTTCAGAAAAATATGATTTATATATTGTTGATTTTCGTGATAAGAATTTAAATGTTGCAATAGAATTAGGGTATATATTAGCATTAGAGAAACCTTTTATTTTAATCGTTTCAGAGGATTTGCCTTCAGATATAAATGGGTTTATTTATGTAAAAAAAGAGCAAGTAAATGTTTCCGCTATTAATGGAGATATTACAGATGATCAAAAGAAAGAATTAAAGGAAAAATCAGAAAAGTTTCAGAACAACTTAAAAGAAAAATTAGATCGTTTTTTAACTTAAAATTATGCCACATAAACCCCTCCCCACCACCCAAAACAACTTCCTCCTCTACACTTCTCCAGATGGGGAAATAAAAGTGACTGTTTTATTACAAAATGAGACTATTTGGTTGTCTCAAAAAAGTATGGCGTATTTATTTGATTGCGGGAGTGATAATATAGGGGTGCATTTAAAAAACATCTTTGAGATAGGAGAATTACAAGAAAATGCAACTGCCGAAGATTTCTCGGTAGTTCGACAAGAAGGTGCTCGTGAAGTTTCTCGAGAGATTAAACACTATAACCTCGATGCTATTATTTCCGTGGGATACCGGGTGAATTCTCTTCGAGGAACGCAGTTTAGAATATGGGCGACGAAACAATTAAGTGAGTTGATTCTTAAAGAAGAATTAATAGAAACCTTTCTACAAAAACATAACAATTAAAATAATAATTGCAATACCTCCAATGGCTARAATAGTCCATGGGAATTCTTCGTCTTCATCAAGTGTTATTTCTGTGGTTTTTGCAGGAGTAGGTTGTTCGGCTGGAATGACTTTTTCTTCAACTGCCGGTATGTTTTCAACAACAGGTGTTTCTTCCACTTTTTCTTCAACGATTTTTTCTTCAGTTGATTGCGTTAAGACTTCTGGAATTTTAATTTCAATGTGAGGAGTTGTTTCTTCTTGGGGAGCTTCAGCCGAAATTTCTTCTGTGGGAGTTTCAGTTACTTCTTCCACGATTGACTCTTGAGTATCTTCACCAGCAATAATAGCTTTTGCTTCTGCAACGCTTGTGGTAAAAGTAATGATATTGGTCAGCCCAACAACCGTCAGAATGTCTAAAATATTCTCTGGAGACTCAGCGACAATAAGTTTTCCACCCTTCTCATCAACGACTTTATTATAAAAATCAGTAGTGTATCCAATAGATTTTGAATTCATGTACGTTAATCCTGAGAAATTGAGAATAAGACTTCCTCCTTGTGGGATCTTTTCAATAACGTCATAAACTGTTGGGGCATTGCTATCAACATTACTTTCATCCATTTGCCCAATAAATGTGAGCATGTACGAAGAAGCAGAGAGTTGTTCGATAAGTATTTGGAGTGGAGACATAAAAACAGGTATTTAATTTTTGGAAAGGGGGAGATTATTTTTTTGCTTCTTCTTTTTGTATGCTTTTTGAAATTTGGACTTTTAGTCCGCCTTCGGGGGTATCAAAAAACTCGAGGGTATCACTCCAATTATAAATAATTTGTGAAAGTCCTCGTCCTCGAATAGAAAAGCTCCCCATGACGTTGGTCGCTTGTTCTTCGAGTTTTTCTTTTAAATAAAGTCTCATAGCTGCGGCGTTTTTTGATGTTTCTGCGCGTCCGAGGTCTTCAACTGCTATTTGAAGTGTTTGGCCTTTTACATTGAGAAACGTAATTTTAATTTCATCTCCTGGAAGAGATCCGTGTTCAATCGCATTATTACAAAGTTCATCGATAACGGCTTGAAAACGGTAGGCCCATTGTTCAGAAAATCCTGTCATATTTTTAACAAGATTCATCGTAAAATCACGAATTCCTGATATAAAATAGGCGTGAGTGGGGATACTGATGGAGATTTTTGTATTATCTGCATGCTGTTGGGTACTCATAAAATAAGCATTTTAAAAATATATCGTGAATATTATAACAAAATTCAAAAGAAAAAGAAAGAGCAAGCACGTTTTTTATTGAGGGCATATATGAAAATCTGGATGTTTTTTGGAAATACAAAAAAGAATATCTCCGGAGGTGGCTGTGATTTTTGTAGGAATATTGAAAGACTCGAAGATTTTGAGGGTTTCTTTATGAGGATGTTTAAATTTATTGTTTTTTCCTGCTTGAATAATTGCGAGTTTTGGAGAAACATTCTGAATAAAAGTTTTTATACTGCTGCTTTTGCTTCCATGATGGGCCACTTTGAGCATATCGGCTGAAATATCTTGTCCAGAAATAAGGATTGCTTTTTCCGTTTCTGCTTCAATATCTCCGGTGAATAATATAGATTTTTTATTAAAAAAAGTAAGGCGAAAGACGAGTGAGTCATTATTCGTATGTTCATCGTGATAGGAGATATTAGAGAGGGGGGCGATTGTTTCGAGTAAAATATTTTGATCAATCCTCCAAGTCGCATTTGAAAATAATATATTTTTTGGAGTCTCTTTTGTTTGCATCTCCATATTTTTGAATGTTCGTGATGGTTTATTGGCTCCAGAATATACAATGCTTTTAATATTCATTTTATTGGCAATAGACGCTGTTCCTCCAATGTGATCTGAGTCTCCGTGGGTTATAAATAAAATATCGATAGTATTTTGAAACATACTGTTATATTTTTGAATTTTATTGAGCGTGATTTGATTTTTCCCAGTATCAATCAGTATGTTTTTCCCAGATGGAGTTTTAATCAAGATAGCGTCACCTTCTGTAATATGAAAAAAGTGGATTTGGTATTCATTGGGAAAAACACTGTGAGAGATCTTATTCAGAGAAAAAATGACTCCAGCAATGACGATAAAAAAGAGAATATATTGTTTCATATATTCATTATACAAGACGATTACTAAAAACTTATTAAATTCCTTTTGATTTTTCTTCTTATTTTTTTTATATTGTATTCGTTTTTTAATTATATTGTATGTTTCATAAGATTGCGCAGGATGGAAAGGCCCGACGAGGAGAAATTACTTTGCGGTCTGGAAAAGTACAGACTCCATTTTTTATGCCTGTGGCAACGATTGCAGCCATTAAAGGGGGAGTTGAAATGTATGAATTACGAAATATGGGATTTGAACTGGTTTTATCAAATACATATCATCTCTATTTGCGTCCTGGTGAAAAATTAATAAAAGAAAARGGAGGAATTGCCAAGTTTAATAATTGGAATGGTCCGGTGTTGACCGACTCTGGAGGATATCAGGTCTATTCATTATCAAAAATACGAAAATTATCAGAAGAAGGAGTTGAATTTAAGTCTCACCTTGATGGGAGTAAACATTTTTTATCGCCAGAAAAAGTTGTGGAAATTCAAGATGATCTTGGGGTAGATATAGCTATGGTGCTTGATGAATGTCCACCATTCCCCAGTACAGAAAAATATGCAAAGAATTCACTCGAACGAACGACTCGATGGGCCGAACGATCAAAAATTCATTGGGAAAAAACGGGTGCTGATAAAAAGATGAAGATGTTTGCTATTGTTCAAGGATCAACATTTGAACATTTGAGAAAACAATCGGCTCAAGAGCTCGTTGCTTTAGATTTTCCTGGATATGCGATTGGAGGATTAGCCGTTGGGGAACCGAATGAAGAAATGTATAAAGTCTTGGATTATACGCTTCCAGAATTACCCGAAGATAAGCCCCGTTATTTAATGGGAGTTGGGACACCAGAAAATATTTTAGAGGCCGTAAGGAGGGGGATAGATATGTTTGATTGCGTGCTGCCGAGTCGAAACGCCCGTCACTCAAAGGTGTTTACTTCAACGGGAGATTYTAATATAGCCAGAGCGCCGTATATTGCTGATGACAGACCACTTGATGAAGATTGTGGATGTACGACGTGTCAAAACTATTCACGGTCGTATATTCGGCATTTATTTGCGGTCAAAGAACTTTTAGCGATGCGACTCGCGGTTATTCATAATTTGCATTTTTACGCCAATTTGATGAAAAATATTCAAAAAAGTATTGAATCAGGGWMAWWWSAAAMWTTTTCTCAGGAGTTTATGAAGAAGCGCGGGACTTTGAAGTCATAAATTTAATTCCCAGAATAGAAATAAGGGTGGTCGCAAAGGCCATAAAGACAAGCACAGAAAATATTTCCGTATCAATAATTCCGGCTTTGAGTCCAATAGAAGCAATAATCAGTTCAACAGCACCTCGTCCATTCATGGCAAGTCCGATAATAAAAGAATCTTTTTTTGAAATGTTTTGAACATATGCAGCGAGTCCTGATCCTACAACTTTTCCAAGTATAGCAACACCCGTAATACTGAGGGCTAAAACAGGGGTTTCTATTAATGCGGTGAAATCAAGATGAAATGCGAGACTAACAAAGAAAATTGGTCCGAGAAAACTATAGCTGAGGCCATAAATTCGATCTTCTATTTTATCGAATATTTTTTTATCTAAAAATCCTTCGTTGATAAAGAGCCCGGCTAAGAATGCTCCAATAATAATATGAAGCCCGAGATGCTCTGCAATGATTCCAAGGGTGAGCGCCATAATAAAAGCAAAAGTAAAACCTTTTTTCTTCAAGATTTTTGAGAGAAGTTTTTTTCCTTTATTTCCAATGAAGAGAACAATACTAAAGAAGGCAATGATTTTAATAATCATCATTCCAATCATTCCCCAGTCAACAAAACCGGCTTCGGCTACTTTGAGGGAGATTGAAAAGAGGATAAGAGAGATGATATCATCAATAACAGCGGCGCCAAGCACAATGTGGGAAAGAGGCGTTCCTTGTAGTCCGCAATCTTTAAAGAGTCTGACAGAAATAGCAATCGCGGTGATAGAAAGGGAGACTCCAATAAAAAAGGATTGGCTCGCAGTGTATCCAAAATATTGTGAGATGAGATATCCTCCTCCGAGAGGAAAGAGTATTCCTAAAAGTGCAACGAGAAATGATTTTTTTGAAGCATGGAGCAGTTCATTTGGATCGGTTTCTAGTCCGGAATGAAACATAAGAAAAAATATTCCCAGTTCAGCTAAAATTTTTACAATTTCTAAATCGGGTGGAATAATGTGAAAAACTGGTCCCAGAAGAAACCCTCCGAGGAGTTCTCCAAAGATAATTGGCAAAGAAAGATAATCAAATATTCGTCCAGCGGTGTAAATAACAACCATTAAAATCAGCAGGGGTTCAAAATATTCCATAAGCGGCTTTAAAAAATATCGGATCTATTTTATTGTATTTTTTATCACAAAACAAGATTTTTTTATTTTTGATAAGAAGGGACTCAAAAATTTGTGTCCTGGTTGGAGTTAATGGAAATTTATGGTTGAGTATGATATTTACATAAAAACATAAAAAGAGTCATTGTAACAAATGCTACTGAAAGAGTGTGTAGAAGGGTGTAGATTATTTGTGTATTATTTAATTTTATACACCATGATTACTTTATACGGAGTGCATTCACCATACGTTTACAAAGTGAGACTCGCCTTATTAAAAAAAGGGCTTGAGTTTAAACATGTCAGCGTTAATTTAATGGAAAAATCAAAAGACTTTTTACAACTTGCGCCGCTTGGAAAAATTCCAGCCCTGAAAGATGGGGATACCGTAATGTACGGAAGTTCGAATATTGTTCAGTATCTTGATGAACAATATAAAGAGACCGAGGTTTTGACTGGAAAAACAGTGGCGGAAAAAGTAAAAATCGGAAATCTCGATGAAATTGTGACAAAGATATCTTCAATTATTCCTCCTATTTTTCTTGAATCAATGGGGCTCATTAATAAAACGGATAAAACATCATTTGGATATGCCTTAAAGGTGTATAGCGATGATGAAGAAAAAATGGCGCGTTCAGATTTAACCAATCTATTCGAGCTTCTTGCGGCTGAACTGGGAGGAAAAAAATATTTTGTCGGAGAAAGTTTATCTGTTGCTGATTTTTCAATATTTTCGTTTCTCSMATYTGSWWMWAWWGYWAWMMWSGWTMCRWSYSTCNCTTNNTWATTKGKANAATCAMCAMRMKMRWWYYNGATKWMTNNGCAGNAGRTWKWRSCSARKKMWKATGAGATTGTGGGGGAGGTGTAATGTTTTTTTGTTGGATCGGGGCTTGTTGCACAAGCCCCGGTTGGAGTGGGATTACCCCACCAAAAGCTTCTGCTCCGATCCTTCTAACTCCAATCCAATCTCCGTTGCGGACTCAGTCAGTTCAGTTGCAGCCGTAATAGTTTCGTTAATATTTGTCGTGATTTCAAGAATTTCAGGACTGTATTCTTCAGGGGCTTGTAGTTGTAATGTATTGTTATTCTCTATTTGTCTGATTTGAAGGTCTTGTTGAAAATGTGACAGAGAAGTGTTTTTCTTTAATTCAATATCAAGTTTTTTAGCGTTTTCTTCGATGCTTATTTTCATTTGTTCCAGCTGTTTGATCTTTTCTGTTTTTTTGTCAATGATCAATTGTGTTGACTGCCGTAATTTTTTATATCCCTTTATCACTTCATTTTTTTCTTCTGAAGGTTGAAGAAAAGAAAGATCTTCTATTTTTTTGTTTAGAGAGTAGTTCTTATCTGTGGCAGATCTAACTTCGAAATGAATATGTTTTAATGTTTTGTATATTGTGTTTGGTATAAGGTTGGTAGAAATGTCTAAAATAAAATGGGGGTCTTGTAGTAAGGGGTTATTATCTGATTGTTCTTGTAGAAAATGGATGTTTTGAGGGGTGTTTAATATTTTTTGTAGTACGGATCGGTTTTTAATCTTATTAACATTTTGGATTGCATAGTCAAAGTGAAAGAGAATTGGAAAAAGCATTATGTAGGAAATCAAAATATTAATGGCTGCGAATTGAGAATTTGATTGTAGTATTATAAATAATATAAGGATAGTCTCCATTATTATGATAGTTTTGTAGCCTTCAAGGTAATGGTTTTTGGAGTGATGATCAAATGAAAAAAAAGGATTTTTATTTTCATCTAATTTTTTTTCCAGGATTTCCAGGGTTATGTATAAGTCTTTTTTCATCAGAGATTGTATATCACTTTGTATTCGGTTATGTTGCCAGGCGATGTCAGGGGGCGTAATTTTTGGAAAAATATTTTGAGCCAGTTGGTTTATTTGTATCTCTTTAATAGCTTCTTGAATTGGCGTTTCAAGATCTATTATTTGATTGGTTTCATCCGATGGTTTTATGAGGTTGTTCATGCTTAGTCGTTATTAAGTTCTTGTTCGCATTCTATTTGAAGTTGTTGGTCTTTTTGAAATTGTTGTGTGATTTTTTGTGTATGTATAAGTTGTTGTTTGCTTTTTTCTAGAGTCTCTATAAGTGCATCAGTATGTAAATAATGTTGTTCATCACTATCATATGTTATGGTTTCCGTGTTTTTTTTTGCTTCTTCTATTTCTTTTGAATAATTTTCTCGTACTTCTTGTTGATTGAGTGATTCTTTGATTGTGTTCGCAGAATTCGATAAATCTGTATGTGTTGCTTGTAATATGTCATGATTTTTTATCCATTTATCTCTTTGTTGTGTATCGTGTTGAATTATATCATTACAATTTTTTTTCATTTGAGAGCGATTATGTGAGGGGAAGTTTTCTGGAGTTATGAGTGATAGCTGGTTGTTAACCTTTGTAATATTGTTTTTAAATTCATTTATATGATGGAGTGTCTTTTGTATTTGATTGTCGATTTGTGGAATGGAAACATTAATAAGAAAATCAAGTTGTGTATGAATATCGTTAGAAATTTCTTCAATTTCTTCTGGGAACTCTATTTCTAGTTCGGAATAAGATTTATTGGCAAGGGGCTTGAGTTGAAGCTTTTGTATAAGTTTTTTTGGAGTTATGCTTATATCATTGTTTATTTCCAGGCTATTTATGGCGGCTAATGTCGCAAAATGATTAATATAGATGAGAACAGGGTATTTTGTAGAGACCGCGATTAAGAAGAGGGAGACACTGAAAAGACCAATATGTGCAAAGGGTCTTTTGGATATAAGATCTGTGAGCCCTGATATAATTAGGAGACACAAGCCGGCGAGTGGAATAACTCCAAGAGTTGAAAGGGTAAGTGCAGTGATCACTAATGTATTGAATCCAACATTTTCTAACGTGTTTGATAGGTTGTAGCCAGTGATACTTATTATATCTTGAATTTGAAACGGCGTGTGGATGTCTTCAGGTAATAGATCAGTATCTTCATCAATTTTTGTACTCAAAAATTTATTTTTTACATAATCTTCAAACTCCTGACTTTGATTCGGTGTCGTGTAGGTTTGAAGAGAAGTGTCTTCTTCGTGTTTTTTAGTAAGTTTGTCCATAATTATTGGTTATTTAATTCTTGCAGGGCTTTTTCGGTATCAGCGATGACAAGCTGTTTTTCGCGGAGTGTATCGAGATCGTTAGAGACGTCTTCTGTTTCTTGCCCGTGAGTGACAAGTCTTTCGTCATTATTGTACGTGTCTATCGAGGTGGTTGCTTCTAAGTGTTCGAATAGGTGAAGATACTCAAGAGATTCCTGTTGAGCAGATTCTTTCTGCAATTCGATTTTTAATGTTTCTATCCGGGTGAGGGCATTTGCTTTGAGTTGTTCTAATTCCGTTTTTCTCGTCTCCCATTCAGATTTGTTATYTATGTTGGTTTCGAGTACGGTATTTTGTCTTTGTTCTAAGTTTTCATTTGATGATAAGGAGGGGGGAGATAAGTTGAGAACATCTGATATCTCCATGGCACTCTCTATTATTTCTGAATAAAATTCAATTTTGTAATTTGCTTCATTTGTGAGGTTTTGAATTTCTGGGATAATAATCTTTTCGTTCACTTCTATATGTTTTGCTAGGTTTTTTTCAGCTTCGTGAAAATATGAAGGGTCTATCTTTTTGAGTTCTTTGTATGACGAATTGATAATTTGTGTCATTTCGTTTCTTTTCAGTTTTTTATCAAGGCAGGGCAAAAGCCCAATAAAAAGAGAGGCCAAGATTATAAATGCCAGAGGAGTTGAAGCTATACCTCCGAGTACGAAAGGAATACTCATAGTACCAATTTTTATCAATTGATCTCTTTCAGTTAAGGGTATGAAATCTTTTTCAGCTGAGCGGTTATAGTCGCTATGGAGAGAGAAGGATATTTGGCCGCTGTACATATTAAGAAATTCTCTTATTTTTTCATTTGTATATTCTTGTTGGATGTAATTTTCAAACTTTTCTTGACGATTAATATCTTCAAGAGTATTTGTCTTATCTATAACCGACAAATGATTGTTTGAACTCATATAAATTATATTATTAATGCATGATTATACACTCAGTTTTCGTTCTGTCAAAAATTTGGTCAATATGTAAATTTAAACACGATTGATATATTTTTATTTTACGCTGGTTTTTGTTGTTGGCAATGGTATTGCGTGGTATTTGTGTTGACAGGATCAGGCTTTGGTAGGGACACAAAAATTTGTGTCCTGGTGGGAGCGAGTTTGATTGACATATTATATGCAATAAACCATACTATAAATAGTACTATTAATAATACTATTCATATGATAATCACTGCCAATTATTTAAAAGAACGGGGGGCAAGCGCTATTAAAGAATCTTTACAAGATGCTTCAGAGGTGTATATCAGCGTGAGGGGAAAAGAAACGTATGTGGTTACGAGTGTAGAGCAATATGATGAGTTTCGTGAATATCAGTTAGAAAAGGCGTTGAATGAAACCTTATTAGAGGTGAAAGAGGGAGATTATAAACAGTGTTCAGTGCAAGATCATATTAAAGATATTGCTGATGCCTTATAAAATTATTTATACAAAATCATATATCAAAATGGTGAAAAGGTTTTTTCAAAAACATCCAGAAATTTTGTCTGTATATGAGAAAGTCTTATTGTTATTGGAGAGAAATCCCAATCATCCATCGTTACGATTGCATCGTTTACAGGGGAAATTGCAAAATCTCTATTCTATTTCTATTAATATGAAATATAGGATTATTTTATATTTCATTATTACAGAAGACAAAGTTGTGTTGGTGAAAATTGGAAATCATAAAGAGGTCTATGGAGAATAATGTTTATAGAGGGTGGGGACACAAAAATTTGTGTCCTGGTGGTAGGGGCTTTTGGCAAAAGCCCTGGTTGCAACGCTTTGATTGGCACGAAAATTTGGTTGCAACGCTCTGATTGGCATAAAAAATCGCTTGAAACGATTTGACTAGATCGCGAAAATATTGGTATTAAAAAAAATAACGAAAACCATGTTTTCGTTATTTTTTGTGTGTATTGCTTTTCGTTTTACCCCCTCCGTCTCATGAAATAAGCCATCCCAGCTGAGAACATCAAAAAGAAAGAAAGAGTTGAGGCTGGTCCTGATTGTGGAAGAGTTCTTTTGTATCCTTTTGGATACACGTGAAGTAACTCAAATTTTTCTGCATTTCCATCAACTTCAATTTTTAGTTCTTTTCCAAGAAGTGGTCGTAAGTCTCGGTATGTGTAGATGGTAAGAGGTGTATCGTTTTCTCGTTCGAGTTGAAATCCGTATTGGAATTTTGATCCTGTTTTTGGTGTTCCGGCCTGAAGGGTTCCTTCGAAAAATGTTGAATCTGTTGTTTTTATTTCAGGTGTTTCTTCTTTGACTTCTTCTCCGGAATTAAAGTTTTCGAAAAGTCTTTCTTCTTCAAGTGGATCTCCAAGGGTGTTTGTACTGACTGAAGCTTCGGTGTTGTATGTGTATGGATTTTCTTCAATAGCTGAAGGGGCTTCTGTTACTGTTGGTACAACGCTTGTTTCAGCGGGTTCTTCGGTTGTATCTTCCATAACGATTTCAGAAGCAGAATGAAATGTTTCATCAGTGGCAACTGGTTGAAATTCGTCTCGGTTGACGAGGCTGAGAAATGGATTTATTTCTTCGGCTGGTGCCTCCGTTGGTTCGGGCACAAGTGGTTGTGCCTCTACGGGAATCGTTTCTGTTGGTGCTGGTGATGCAAAGGGATCTGGCTTTTCACTTGCAATCAATGTATCAAGATTTTCCATGACGGGAAGATTGATCGGAGTGACGTCAAATTCTTCGGCTTCTGTTACAAAATCAGTTGGATTGAGGAGGTTTGCTTGAAAGCTTCCTGTGTCCATAAAGCTGAGACTGAGAAGGGTGATTCCAAAAACGGCTGCTCCCATAGCTTTGGCGTGTTGTGAGAAAAATGATGATTTTTCTGATGTTTGAAAAAGTTTTTGAATCTTGCCGTTTGAGGTAGATTGTTGTTCTTCAATAGTATTCCAAGTATGTTTCATGAGAAAAGAATTAATGTTTATTTTTGTTTTGAATGATTTTTTTTAAGTTCTGTTAATTGTACCATATTTTTTCCGAAATTGGAAGAAGAAAGTTAGGCAAAGTGAGAGAATAATAACGAATGTGCTCGCGGATCCTGATTGTGTGAGGTTTTTTGCTTTGGCGATCATTTGTTTTGATTTTGAAAGCAGTAGTGGTGCACTTGATGAGTCTGGATATCCAGCGGTGAGTTTTACTTCATAGGCATATTGAGACTCTTCATTTGCGGCATTAAATGCTTTGATAGAAAAGTAATATGTTTTTCCAATTTCAAGTCCATCGAGATAGTAGTTGTCAACATCGTCTGTACTTCGTCGTTGTATATATCTTCCAGATGTTTGTGAGTAATAAATGTTATATCCTGTTGCTTTTGGCAGCATATCCCAGGCAAAAACGGCATATCCTGGTCCCGTTGTTGCGAAAAGGTTTTGTACTTGAGAGTCGGAAAATGTTGGTTTTGTTGGAGTGGTTATTGTTGGAGTCTCTTGAGTAATAGGTGTTTCTTGTGTCGGGATAATCGGAGTTTCTACGTGAGTCGTTCCACCGTTGGTTTGTATTGTTATTTTTTTCGGTTCGGCTCCCAGAACGTTGACTGGAAAACCGTCTTCAAATACTCTGACTGAAGTATTTCCGCTCGTATCAATTTGGTAATTGAAAAATGAAATGTCTGTATTTTTCTTTTCTTTCCATTCAAAGAGAACGTTCGCTACAAAAATATTGGTATCAGTTATGGTTTTTGCGAGTGCAGATCGTCCAATTTTAATGGTGCCGTTATCAATGTTATTTTCTCCTGGAGCTACAAAATCAAATGGCGAGTCATCAGCTTCAATCTTTTTTGCTTCTAAAACATTGGTGTCATATGAAAGCCATGACTGCACAGATGCAATATTTTGTTGGCTTGGATTTTTAATTTCGATACGTATATGAAATGAATTTTCATCAATGTTTGTTTGTTTGAGTGTTATATCAGTGTCAGCCGTTGCGGCCATCAAAAATGATGGGAGCAAGAAGAGTGAAAGAAATGCCGAAATGATTTTGTTGTTTGTTTTCATGGGAGATATTTAATGTTTGTTTTTTATTTTGTTGAGAAATGTTCTGGTTCTGCGAGGAGATTTTTTCCAGTGCTGTCGAGAACGACGCAGTGGCTGTCTGTTTTTTCGCCGTAGTCATAACATTGTAAGTTTGTCGGGTATTTTGAGTGTTTATCGATTTGAAAGGAAGCGAGAGTGATATGTGTTTCTGTGTGAGGGGTTGTACTGGAGGCTCCTATTTGTATGAGGGCTTTTTCTTTATTGATATTGTTTTCGCCTGGAGCAATAAGATCAAAGTTATTCGTGTCTATTTCTATATTGCTGGGGGTAACATCCTTTTGTGAAAATCCAAGCCATATTCGTGCTGATCGTATTTCTTTTTTATATGGATTGAGAAGAGATATGGTTATAATATCATTTATTTGTTTCATTTCGAGTGTAACGGGTTTTTCTTGTGGTATTGTTATTTCTTCTTGGTAATAAGTCGTTGTTTCAAATTGATCATTTTTGATCGTGTTATTTTGACATGAACTGAAGAGAATAAGAGCCGACAAAAGAAGGAAGGTATATTTCATAATTTAGTTTGAGATAGATGATGTTGAAGGCTGTACTGTTCCATCGAGAGGAGTGGTTGTGTGTGTTCGTGTATTTGTTGTATTGTTTTSTGTNGRTAKKRKYWKTYYWKAWNCNNTKGAAARGNATRNNAAAGYMRKTAWAGWMANNNATTTTTYCRTNGYTAWTAAWWTYKKYAKTATTTCCAATTACTTTTTGTTGAATGAGGGCGCTTTGTTTAAAGGCCTTAAAGTGTTTGAATGTTCCAAAGTACATATCGTTTTTCGCTGATCGGTCTTTTCCTCCTACTGGTATTCCTGCGGCTGATTCTACTTTTTTCACTCGGAGAATATATCGTTGATCAGATATTTGATTTTCAGTAGAAATTCGAATAGTCATATTATCATCAACAAATTCAACATGTTTTACTTTTAGTCGTTTTGGCTCTTTTTCGTGTGTAAATATTTCAAAATCTCTTCCATTGCTTTTTACCGTGCTTGGTCGAAGTCCTTCTGAGAAAACAACTTCTATCATTTGTGCTGATTTGGCAGTTATTTTGGCAATCTGTGGTGGAATTTCTCGTTTTTCAAATCCAATGAATTCCGCGTTGTTATCAGTAAATTTATCTGACTTCAGTCCGAGTTTTTTTGCGTCGGCATACAGAGTGTAAAATTCATCTGGTGATTGTTCGCTTGTGGTCAGTGTTGCCACTGTGGCCGTTGCATTCAGAGTAACATCAGTAATGGCAATGTTACGCCGTCGATTATTTGAGTATGAAATTTTAAATCCACCTATTTTTACTTTTTCTGGATCCAGTGGATCTGAAAAAACAACTTCTACTTTATTGTCAGCCGTTGAGATAGCCATTGTAATTTTTGGGAATCCAAGATTATCGGTTGGAAGTTCTCCGTCGCCAACGTGTAGTGAGATATAACCGCTTCCAGATTTCCCTTTTGAATCAATGGCAGAAACGCTGATTCGGTATGATTCCATACTGCTTGATACATTTGAAAGTATTTTGATATGTGGAAGATAAAACCATTGTCCAGCAGATCCTTCTTTGAGCCCTGGAACCATACAAAGCATTCGGCTTGAGGCTCCTTCGCAGGTTGTTGTTTTGTAAATATCTGAAAAATTTCCGGTGAATTCCGCGATGTTTGAAAGATCGACCATAACCTGATCTATAGGAAAATCATTATTTTCAACAAAGATATTTAATGAGATTTCTTCAGAGCTGTCTGATTGAATAACGGCTGGTACGGTATATGATCGTGCTGAGTTAATTTCTGGTGAATCTCCTACTTCATCTTCATCTGTTACTTGGATTTGAATATCGGTCTCTGCTTCATTTCCTTGTGAGTCATTCGCAATAACATAAATCATAGCATTCCCCAGACTGGTTCCTGCTGGAATGGTGAGGTCGTGTACAGAATAGAAAGCGCTTTCTTGTCCGGTTTTGATACTTCCTTCTCGTGTGAGTTCCACACTGCTTCCATTGATATTTCGCAAGTCAGCGTATACAGAAGTGACATCTTCGATTCCATCCAGATCTTTGACAAATACTTGAAGAGAAAATGTTTCTATTCCATTGTTTGGGATATGGTCTCGAGGAAACACAGAATCTCGAGCGGTGTCAAATTCAACCGCATGTCCTTGTGTGACTTGAAGCTCTTTTTCTCCAATCCCATCTTGTCCTCCTTTATCGTAGGCATGAACGGTAATATTATATGTTCCTAATCGTGTCGTGCTTGGAACGGTAATGTCTTCAATTCCATACCATTGAAATTGTGATTCTTGTGCTGAGGTATCTCCCGTTGGAGTGTTTAAGAGAGGGGTGAGTGTTCGAGGAGACATTCCAATTTCTGTCAGGTCAACGAGTACAGATTCAATATCGGCTGTTCCGTCGAGGTCTTTTACATATACATGAATTCCCATTTTTCCTCCTCGTTGAATTTGTGTTGGTGTAAATTTGATATCAAGAATTTCAGGAGTTGATGATTGAATTCGATTGTTATTGATGGTTAATTCAACGCTTCCTTCAGCAATGTTTCCATGCACGTCTTCAGCAATTACTGGAATAGAATATGGAGTTGGTGATACTTGAACAGATCTTGGAACGGTTACGTCTAAGTAAAACCATCGTATGCTGTTTTCGATAATAAGGTCTCCGTCTTCATTCACGCTTTTTGCCAGTTGTGATACGCTTTGGTCAAGTGAACTGAGGTTCAGCGTTACTTTTTGAATATCGTGAAGATTATTTGAATGATTGGTGGCAATCCAAAGTCGAGTGGTTGTTTCTCCATCATTTGGAACGACTCGAGGAGAGGCTTTTGATTGATCCGATAAAACATTGATTTGATTGATTGTTTCAAGTTTATAAGAGAGAAAATTTTGTTTCACTTGTTGTGTGTTGTTTGCTAGGTGAAATATTACGTCGTAGATTCCTCGAGAAAGCTCTGCTGGAGCATCAAGACTGATCATCGTATTTGATTTTTGAATGTTGGTGTATTTGTTTCCTTGTATAGTGACGGCGATGATATTGTTCATATCTTGTCCTTCAAAGATAATTGAGGTTCCAATATGATTGGCTGTTTCTGCTTGTGTTTTTGCGGCAGTTTCAACAAAAAAGTATTGAATTTGTTTGTCAGAAATAGATGGGAATTCTTTAAGGATAAGTGAATATTTTGTATTTTCTGTCAGTGAGTCTGTCAGTTTCATTTCTATTCGATTGCCTTCAGTTTTTCGAACGGATTGAATTCTCATTGTTTGCCCATTTGAGGATTTAACATTATATCGAGTTGGATTCGAAAGGAGGTTGTTTGCTGGTAAGTTTTCTCCTTGAAAGATAATAAGGTTTTTGTTCGCTGAGATAACTTCTGTGATTCCAAATCCTTCAGATTCATTGTTAAAAGAAATATACACAATATTTTCTTCTGTTTTTAATCCATTTTTTGAATTTCCTTGAATATTCCCAGTGATAGTGATGTATTGAAAGTCATCCTGTTGAGATGGTTGAGAAGGAAGTATGAAAGAAAGACTTTTTCCATCAATGTTTCGAGTGGCTGCTGAAAGTGTCATAGATTGTGTGCCATGGAGTTGTGCCGAAATCGATGTGATTGAATCAGCTTGTATAAAATCATTAAAATAAATATCAACGCTGTTTGTTTCTTCTTTATAGAGAGCAGACAGGATTTCAAGTGTGTTATTTTCAGATTGAGTTGGAGTGAGGTTGAAGTTTTGTGTTGCCATTGATCTTATATTGTATTGAGTGTCAATAACTTGAACATTTTGAAATTGAATAGCGGCTGTATTCTCGTGGTCTTGAATCGTCAAAGGGAATGAGAATATTTCAGTTCCCTGTGTTATGGTAAATCCTTGGTCATTGTCATCAATATATGCCAGTGTAAATTTTGCAATTCCTTGGTTGTTATTTGTGGAAATACTTAAAGCGGTTGGTTGAAAGCTTATGTCGGGTCCAATGGCAAGCACATTTCCGAAGTGTATTTGTGATGGAGTATATTGAAGTTCAAACATCATACCGCTTATTCCTTCTTGAGCCGTTCCGATATCTTGGAGGGCATTTATAGAAAGGCTTTGAGTCTCTTGGTTATATGTGATGCCTAAAGATGGCTGCGAAGAAAGCAGGTTTGATTGTAAAGAGGAGGAGTCAGCTTGTGAAAAAAGCAGTGCTATTATAAGGAGTGCAAATGCTCCAATGAATGTTTTAAATGTGTTGGTGTTTGTCATAGTGTGTTTGTTTTATTTTTAGTTTTCAGGTCATTGTATCATATATTTCATTCTTTTTCCAGTCGATAGACTTGCAATCTTTTAAAAATGTTATATAAAAACGTTTTATGTTTCAAGGTTTTTCTTGTTTTTTTTCTTCTTAATTCTTTTTTTAAAAAAACACTTGCTTTATAGCTCAACTCTTATTAAAATCCCCGGGCTTACTATATGTAATGTAATTATTAAATTCTTTATAATGGCAGGAGACGCAATCGAAATTGAAGGAGTAGTTACCAAGTGTCTGCCAGGGTCACGTTTTCTTGTAACAGTTGAAACTGGAGGAAATAAACATGAATTTAATGCATACATATCAGGAAAAATGAGAAAGAATAATATTCGGATACTTGAAGGGGATAGCGTACGAGTTGAGCTTTCTCAATACGATTTAACGCAAGGAAGAATAGTATTTCGAGATAAAAAGAAGAAGAGTCCATCAGCTGAAGCAGATCAATCAGAACAAAGTACATCTTAAACGTCTTATTATGAAGGTAAAATCATCAGTACGAAAAATATGTGAACACTGTCGAACGATTCGTCGAAAGCGTGTCGTACGAGTATTATGTTCTCGAAACCCTCGGCATAAACAGCGACAGGGATAGTTCTTATTTTATTTTATTAAAATCTTTGTGTTATGGCACGAGTAGCAGGAGTTATTATACCGGACGATAAAAGAATTGTTATAGGATTAACATACGTTTTTGGTATTGGACCAACATTAAGTGAAAAAATCTTAGATGTTACAAAAATAGATAAAAACACTCGAGTGAAAGAGTTGACTGATGCTCAGTTAAATCTTTTGTTAAAAGAGATTCAGGACAATTACGTAATAGAGGCTGATCTTCGACGACAAGTGAGTATGGATATCAAGCGTCTTCAAGAAATTGGTTGTTACCGAGGTTTACGACATCGATTACGACTTCCAGTTCGAGGGCAAACAACAAAACGAAATGCGCGAACACGAAAAGGAGCTCGACGAACAGTTGCAAATAAGAAAGGATAAACTTTTTACACTATTAATATCTCAACATGGCAGTTAAGACTACAAAAAAGAAGATCAAACGAACCGTGCATAGCGGAATAGTTGCGATTACCGCTGGTTATAATAATACATTGGTAACTATTACCGAAGAGAATGGAAATGTTCTTGCTTGGTCATCGTCTGGTTCAAGTGGGTTTCGAGGTTCTCGAAAATCAACTCCGTATGCAGCTCAAGTAGCGGCTGAAAATGCTGTTGAAAAAGTGCGACCATATGGATTAGAAAGAGTCTTGGTGAAAGTAAAGGGGATTGGTCCTGGACGAGAGCAAGCTATTCGAGGATTGCATGTCTCAGGTCTTGATATAACAGGTATTATTGATGAAACGCCAGTGGCACATAATGGATGTCGACGAAAACGAGTACGAAGAGTGTAGTTATTATTATTTTTAAAATCTTTATTTTATGGGTCGATTTATTGGGCCGAAGGCTAAAATTTGTAAACGGTTTGAAGCAAATATTTTTGGTTCTCCGAAATTTGATAGGATTTTGGCTAAAATGCCAAAAAAACGAAGGATGAAAAGACCTTCTGATTACGGAAATCAATTAAAGGAAAAACAAATTGCACGTTTTACATATGGTCTTTCTGAAAAACAATTTTCAAAATACTATAAAATGGCCTATAACTCAAAAGAGGTAACAGGTGAAACATTACTTCGAGTACTAGAAACTCGATTGGATAACCTTATATACCGAGCGGGACTTGCTTCAACAAGAAGTCAGGCTCGACAGATGGTTGGTCATGGACATTTTGAAATGAAGGGGTATAAAGTAACGGTTCCTTCAATTCTTGTAAAAGCAGGAGACGTTATTACGTTGCGAAAGAAAATGCAATCATCTCCTCTGTATGTTGGATTTGGTGAAACAGATTCAATGAAGTGGATGGAGGTGGATAAAAAGGCAAAGTCAATTACCGTTGGTCGATTGCCAGAGGCAGATGAGCTTGAGAAAACAATCAATGTACAACTTATCGTTGAGTATTACTCTCGATAGTTCCTATTTTTTAGATTTATTTATTTTATGCATCTTATTCAAGAAGAAATCGGGATCCCAAAATTCATCAGAGATATTCACTCTGAGGAACATGGAGATTTTGTCCTTGGTCCTTTACCTTCAGGGTATGGAATGACTTTAGGAAATGGATTGCGTCGAGTATTGCTTTCTTCTCTTCCGGGGGTGGCTATCGTCGCTGTTCGAGTTGAGGGAGC
This sequence comes from Candidatus Peregrinibacteria bacterium, assembly GCA_002401425.1. Lineage (GTDB taxonomy): Bacteria > Patescibacteriota > Gracilibacteria. The sequence continues at coordinate 30,013 of NVTB01000006.1, read as the reverse complement.
GACTCATGAGTTTGCGACTGTTGAGGGATTAAAAGATACGGTACTTGATCTTATTTTAAACCTGAAAGGAGTGTGTTTTAAAAAACATTCACCGGGACGAGAGACTATTGTACTTGAGTCACAGGGTGAAGGTGAGGTAAAAGCTTCTGATATTGTTATTTCTGCAGACGTTGAGGTATTAAATCCTGACTATGTTATAACGCATCTTTCAGGTAAAAAAGCAACGTTAAAGGTTGAAATTATTATTGAGAAGAACGTTGGTTATAAAACAGCAAAAGAATTCAGAGAAGAGGACAATCTTGTTGAATTTATTCATACTGATGCTTTATTTTCTCCAGTGAAAAAAGTGAAGTATGATGTACAGCCAACTCGAGTTGGAGAAAATACAGATCTTGATAAACTGCTTTTCTCAATTGAGACAGATGGTTCTATTTCAGCGGAGGATTCATTAAAGTTTGCTGCAAATTTATTAACTTCATACTTTTCTTTATTTAATAAAGAAGAAATTAGTGTTGAGGCTGAATTTATGACAGATTTTGAAAAATCAGTAGAAATACAAGATGAAGAAGAGCGAGAGGTGTATACTCCAATTGAAATTTTGAATTTTTCTCCACGAACATTGAACGCTCTTATTAATGGAGATATCGGTTCTATCGAGCAATTAGTAAAATGTACGACTTCAAAATTGACATCGCTTCGAGGATTTGGTAAAAAAGCAATGGATGAGGTATATGACGCCCTTGATAAACGAGGTTTGAAATTAGCAGACGACGAGTAATTATTAAAATTAAAATTTCCCCATGAGACATAAAGTTAAATCAAAACGGTTAAATCGTCCACGAGAGCAGCTAAAAGCGCTTATGCGAAGTCTTGCGATTTCTGCGGTATTGTACGAAAACATTGAAACAACTCGAGATAAAGCGAAAATGCTTCGGTCTTTTGTTGATCGATTAATCTCTCGAGCGAAGCGAAAAGATAAAGTGAGCGCGATTCGATACTTGCAAAAGCATATTAATAATAAAGATGCATCTTTAAAGATCATGGAGACACTTGTTCCTCGATTTAAAGAAAGAGATTCAGGATTTTCTCGATTTATCAATACAAGAATTTGTCAGGGGAATGCAGCACAATTGGTTCTATTTCAAATACTTCCAGAGTAAAAATTTAATTAAAAACTTATCATGAAAACTTTTGTACCAAAGCAAAAAGCCGGAAATGAACGAAAATGGTATCTTATCGATGCTAAAGATGTTGTTCTTGGAAAGGTTGCTGTAGAGGCAGCTCGAATTATACAAGGAAAAAACAGCACAGATTTTATTGATTTTATTGATGTTGGAGATAACTTAGTTATTATCAACGCAGATAAAATTAAATTAACAGGAAATAAACTTGAAGGGAAGAAATACTATACTCATTCTCAGTATATTGGTCATCTTAAGACAGTAACTGCTGGAGAGATGTTAGAAAAAACTCCAACACGACTTCTTGAACTGGCAGTCTATGGAATGGTTGCAAAAAATAAATTACGATCTGATCGAATGAAACGATTGAAATTATTTATTGGAACAGATCATGGGCATGAAGCTCAACAACCAGAATTGATCACTTTATAAATTTAAATTTTCTTATTTATGTCAGAAARAAAGACAGCAGTGGCAACCGCCCCAGCTAAAACAGCCGCACCAAAGGCAGCCGTAAAAAAAGCTCCAGTGAAAAAGGCTGTTGCAAGTTCAGTTGCCAAAAGCGCTGTAAAAAAAGTAGAAAAAATATCAGGAGAGCCAATGAATGATATGTTTTCTGGAAAATATTCTTATGCCGCTGGAAAAAGAAAAACAGCTATTGCTCGAGTTCGAGTATATACTGGAGGAAAGGATGAGATTATTATCAATGGAAAAAAGATGGCTGATTACTTTCCAAAAGGTTTATACCAAGGGATGGTGTTAAGTCCATTAAAGACTCTTGATATTAAAGGATATTCAATTACAGCAAAGATCATTGGAGGAGGAATGAATGCGCAGGCAGATGCACTTCGTCATGGTATTGCTAAGGCATTGATTGTCGCAGATCCATCAGAGCGAACAACTTTGAAAAAACTTGGTCATTTGACTCGAGATGCTCGAATCGTTGAACGAAAGAAACCAGGTCTTCGAAAAGCACGACGAGCTCATCAATGGGTGAAACGTTAGAAAACTATTCGGCAACATCTGTTGTCGTCTTTGCTCTTGTGGCGGAATCGGTAGACGCGAAGGACTTAAAATCCTTTTCCAGCAATGGAGTGCCGGTTCGATTCCGGCCGGGAGCACCAATCGAAAACAAAAAGAATCTCTTCGCGGAGATTCTTTTTTTATTGTTTGAAAAATCTTTTCATATATGCTATAATAAACCGAATTTTAAAAAAATATACGTGAATCAGGTTGATAAAATTTTGTTGGCACTGGAGAAAGAGAAAAAAGTTTCATCTTCAGATGAGGCGAAGGTGCTTCGTTTATTTTTAGAAAACATGGATATAAAGCAATTAGAGGTATTTTATGATATGTTAGTATACCGAGAGTTATCTTCTTTAAAAACAAATAAATAATGGGAGGATCTTCAAAATTATCGGCGAAAACACAGGAAGCTTTCTTGCCAAATATTGAGGTGTTTAGTGAAGAAGAGTATATTGCAAAGGTTGCGGAGGAATTAAAGGAGAAAGAAAAGAATAAAAGCACCTTGGAAAAAATGACAGACTCTGTTTCTTCCGGGATGGAGAGTGTTGTTGATATGGTGAAGGGGTTGAAATGGGGGACCGGTGTTGATTTTGCTAAAAGCACCCTTATGATTGGAGGAGGGCTTTATGCGAGTTACAAGGTGTTTTCTTGGGGGTTTGGAAAAATCACTGGGTTGTTTTCTTCTGCAGAAAAAGGAGTTGAGGATATTCAAGATAAAACAAAAATGGGAATCTTGGGAAAGATATTAGGATTAGCATCGTTGGGAACGACCGGAAAAATGATTTATGACTATATGACGGCAGAAAAGTTTTCTTTGCCAGGAGTGTTGAATGTGTTTCGGAAGGATGGGATGGGGGGAGTTGCAAAGATGATACGAGATACAGGGAAGGGGTTGATTCCTCAGGGGGTAAAGGATTGGGTGAGGACTTTTGGGGATAAGGAGGGGGTGGAGGAGAAAGAAGAAAAAACACCAAAGGAGGGAGGAGATAAAACGATTGAACAAGCTGAGGAAAAAAAGAAGGGACTGGAGTCTTTATTGGAAGATAGCGAGATAACGAGCTCTCTTGAGAGGGTAGTTCCGTTTTTTCGAGAGACTTTAAACTCTCTTGCTTCTGATGTGACAGCATTAGCAGAAGATTCAGACTTATTAAAGGATTATGTCGAGTATTTTGGAATGCAAAAAGCTGAAATAATAAAATTCTTAAACTCTTTGAAAACACAGTCTAATAAAATATTTTCTCAAAAAATATTAAAGGAAATATTTGATTTAAAGAATGGTGACGTGGAGGCGACAAAGGCCATTTTAAAAAATATGTTAAAGAAGGGGCAAGATGGGGCTACTTTGGCTTTTGATTCTGCTTTATTTGGATTAACTTCTGCGGCTTTTTTTGTGGGAGGCGTGAAGACAAAAGTAAGTATTATTTCTTTTATTATTTATGGGCTGTATAAAAAATCTGATAGATTTAAAGAGGTTGTTGATACGACTATTGAAGGCGCTTCTGATGTAGGTCAGGTTGGAAATGCTTTGTGGGATCTTGCTCAAGATTTTAATATGTATAGTAATAAGGATAAGTTTTTAACCGATCTTTTAAAGGGGGATATTGTTACGATGGCTAAARRAATWGSMGNGCSSTTTSYSSYTRTNTGSAKWRACATTACCTTTCGCTTATTTATATCTTGGAGGAAAGTGGATGTTGTATAAACCTTTAGAGGGAGTTATAAAGGCTGGACAAGATATTTTTGGAGGAGATATGGATATGGAATCGGCGGCTTTTCATGTTATTGGAGGGTCGTTGCCTTTTATGATTTATACAGGAGGAAAAGCTTGGAAAAACTCTTCTTCTCGTGGTCTTGGAGCTGTTTGGAACGGGGTGTCTGCTGGAGTGACATCATTTCCACCAGTGGCTGCTTTTGGAAAAAATGCTAAAGTTGGTGTAAAATTAAGAATAGAGGGGATTTTACATGAGTCGTGGACAAAGGCAGTTTTACAAAAAGTTATTGGAGGTCCTCGGGATATTGTTAACTCAATGAAATACCTTGGAAAAAAGGCTGCTTATTTAGAAGCTATGGGATTGTCGGAAGAAAGTACAATGAAATCTTTGAAAAAAAATGTTAATAAATTATTTAAATTAGAAGGTGGGGAAGAATTGGTTAAAAAGGCTTTAGAAGGCTTAGGGGTTGTTGATACTGAAATAAAATCTATATTTAGCAGTGTAAAAGGGGGGAATACTGAGGTTGTAGATGAGGTGGTAAGGAAATTTAAATACTCTGGTAACAATTGGCACGAAACTCAAACGGGGCTTTATCAAGATATAGCGGCGGTTCCTGGCAAGGTGATGGGAAAGAAGGTAGAGGTGAGTTCAGACTTTTTAGATAAAGTTAAGGATATTGATGCTCTAAAGACAGAGGTGGAATTGAGTAACTTTAAGGAAACATTAAAAGAGATAGACAGGATTGAGTTAGAAGTGGGCAAGGCAAAAAACATGAAAGACGTCAAGGTTACTGAATATTATACAGAGCGTTTAAATAATGTAGAGGGTAATTTTAAGGATCGATTACAGGGAAACTCTTTAAATAAAAGATTATTAGTTCTGGAGGGGGAATTAAAGACTCGGTTTCCTCAAGAATTTGCTAAAATATCTTCAGAAAAATTTTTGAAGTCTCCTTGGCAATATTTAGATAATATAAAAGGGGCGGCGAAGGTTATGGCTCCAATTATTGGATTATTAGGTCTGGGAATGCTTTTTAAGGGTCATGTTCAAGCGGCAGAAGCTGGTTTTTTTGATGAGAGCAAGGGTGAAAAAAAAAAGAATGAAAATCTAAAAAGTTTTCCAAACAAAGACATGGGAGTAGAGTCTGTTGAGGAGGTTGTGGTTCCTGACTTTCAAGGATTAGAAGCAGATGTATCGGATTTTCATCCACTCGATGATTTTGAATCGTCTGTAGATGTGTTATCTCCATCGGTTGATATCTTTCAACTCGCAGAAAAAGCAGTGGTGCAAAATTCTACAGCAGGCTTTGATTTTTATAATTCTTGGGATAAAGGTCCGGAGGTTGAGGCGATGAATGTAGAATTATTTGAGAAGCTTTTATTAAAAATAAAAGCTGATGAAAAGGAGCTTTCTGAAGAGTATGCAAAAGTAATGGATGTACGTGTAAAATTTCATGATAGTTTCAATAGTTCTTGGAAAGACGGGATAGTTCCTTCTTTTTCAATAGAAAAGAACACATATATAGAGGCGGTCAATGTTTATGTTGATTTATATGATAAAAAATTAACAGAGACTCGTTTATTGGTTCAAAAAAATCCGCAGTTTATATCGAAGTTACTTCATGCAAAGGGTGTAAAAAAGTTTAGCTTTTTTACATTTAAAGATGCAGTGTTTGATAAGGAGGCTGATCAGTTATTGAAATCTAAAAAAATAGAATCTTCATCAAAGAGGGGTGATCATTTGAAGATATTAATAAATATGCTGAAGTCTGAAACAGCAAAAGAACATTTCAAAGATAAGGATCTAATTTATTCTCTTTTGTCTCCGTATCAAAAAATTGGGATGAAGGCTTTGGAGAAAGAGTATCCAGAAGTGTATAATAAGATTTCAGAGCGTCCAGTTTTGTTAGTTGGGCTTTTAGATAAAGATGATACGAGTTTAGATGTTTGGAATCTTGTGGAGAAGCTTGGGGTGAAAGATGATGATGATAAGTTTTTTGCTATAGTGAATCAGTTAAAAATGAAAAAATCCTCATTTAATAATGATTTAGCGCATATAAAAGAAGAGTCTGGCAAATATACTTTTTCTTTTGTGGGGACTTCAGATCTCAGGACAGAGCTTTTATCTCGTGTGGAAGAAAGAGAATCAATGCTTTTATTGGTTCCTCGAATGATACCGATATTAGGCGAAATTCTTGATTTGGGAGATTCTGTTAAGTATTCGTATCAAGGAAACTATTATGAATCATTAAAATCTCTTGGTTGGTGTGCCGCAGGGGTGGTGACGCTTGGTTCTGCAAAGATTTTTAAAATTGTGAAAATGGCGGACAAAATCAAAAGCATAGAGGGACTTGAAAAAGCAGCAGCGTTTGTTGTAAATGCTCTGCAGATGGGGGTTGGAGTATATGATGGAACGAATGTTTTTGAAAAAGATTCGGACGAAATATTTGTACCTCAGAATATTATTCCCGAAAAAGATAAAGAACAGATTGAAGAAATCAAATACATAGAATATGATGAATCTGTTTCTCGAATTGTAAAACTTCACGAAAAAGTTCATGTAGATTTCCCTTTTTCGTTTGATGGAGATCGTGAGAAGGTTTTTATAAATGGCCTCATTCAAATTATTGAAAAAACTCCGGAGTCTCAATTGTACTTTATAAAAAAGGCGCTTGAAAGAACGTTGAAAAAATTTGAGAAGAGTCGTGCTGGAGAGTTCCATCTGCATAAAGGAGTGATTGTTTTGCAGGATGAAGTAGCTATGAAGTTGTTTCGAGGGAGATTTAATAAGTATTTAAAAGAGGGTCAAGAAGGGGATGTGAAAGAAGCCTCTGAAGGGGGTTTAGATAAAAAAGAGAGAGAAGGAAGTCAGAATAGTAATATTACGTAATAACATACCCCATGCCAACCCCACAACAATTCGCCGACGCCCTTTCTTCTTCTGGGCTTTCATCCCACGATCAACATGCTATATTAGATGATATGATTCATTGGAGCGTGAAGCAACGAGAGGATATTTATCAAGTCTTGTTACAGGGAGGTGATGATGTTAAGGTTTTATTGTCTGAGACTGAAAAGCGGCAAGATGAGTTTTTACAAGAATTTGATGTAAAAAAAGAAATGTTAGAAAATAATTAATACTATTATATGAGAAATTCAGAAGTTCCTTTGGGGCCGGAGGTGTTTACACCTGAAGAATATATGCAAGAAGTTTTGCGTGAGCATGAGGGAGTTGAGCATCCGCCCACTTTTTTAGAAAGTGTTTCTTCGTCTTTGTCTGATTCGATGAATGCGGTGATGGAATTTGGAAGAGATCAAGATTGGGATGAGGTCTATCAGTCAGGAAAAGAGGCGATGCTTCTTGGTGGTGTTATGTATGCGGGGTATCAAGTGTTTTCTTGGGGGATGAGTCGAGTCACCGATTTATTTTCTTGGGGAGAGGTGGCAGATCAGCAGAATCAAGAACAGGAAAGTATGGGGATTTTGGGCACGTTATTGAAAGTTGGGGCTTTAGGAGCCGCGGCATGGCCGTTGATTCGATATTTATCACAGGGAGGTTTTTCATATGCTTCTATTCTTGAGGCGTATCGAGGAAATGGTGTTTCTGGGCTGAGGGATATGGTTCTTAATGGTGTCCAGGGCGTGTTTCCAGAAAGTATGGAAAGAGGCTTGGAGTATTTATTTAATTACAATTTGGTCTATGACGATGATTTGAAGCAAGAGTTGCGATTAGACTCTCGTGTAGAAATAGATGTTTCTATGCGGTCGGATATAACAGCAAATCATCTTTTTTCTCGAAACTTGGCGCGTCTCATTGAGCGAGTTCCAAAAAATAAAAAAGAATTATTGAAAAAAGCTCTCGATGATACGTTTAAAGATTTTAAAGATCGTCCAAACTCTGGGCATTTTGAATGGAATGGATCAAAGCTTGTTTTAACAGATGATAATACGGTTAAATTATTTAAAAAACGTTTGATAAAACATTTAAAAAATGCCAATGTTTATATGTCTGAATCAGACGTATCGGTTTTATATTCAGATGATTTGGAGCTGTTGAGCCTTATTGGGGTGCCTTCGAATTATATATTTTCAATAATATCTCGTATTTTTTAATTATATTATATGACTCACATCCCTCTTCCTCAGCAATTTGCACAGGCATTGTCTCATTCTGGAATTTCACTTGAAGATCAAAAATCACTTATGGCAGATATAAAAAACTGGGATAAAGACCAGTTGTTAAAAATATATGAAATATTATTGCAGGGAGCACAGACAAAAGATCTCCTTGTAAAAGATCTCGAGCAAAAAAAGAAGGTGTTTTTACAAGAATTTCAAGAAAAAGTGAGGAAATTATAGAAGACTTTAAAAATATCATGATATTTTTAAAGTGGGTTTTTTATTTATACTACCTTCCGCCGAATATTCGCCGCCAGTCGTGTTAATATCTCATATGGAATAGTTTCTTGCTGCTGCGCGAGATTATAGACCGAGTTTTTATGCTTGGTGTTTTTTGATATAAGTATAACTTTATCTCCAATGGAGAGGCTTTCTCCTTTGACACAGCACAGGTTCATGCAAACACGTCCATATAAGGGAATGGCTTCATTTGACTCCATCTTATATACAAAGGCGTTATTTGAAGCTTTTCTCGATAATCCTTCGGCGTAGCCAAAGGGGAGAGTCGCTACTTCTTCTGGAGTTTTTGCAGTATAGGTCTCGCTGTATGAAACGCTTTGTCCGGGGAGTATGTTTTGTTTGGATACGWCTTTTGATATCACCTCAAGGGCTGGTATAAGTTTTGATGCTTTTTTATATTGAGGATGATTTGTGTGAAACGTATGGTATCCATAGACAGAAAGTCCTGATCGAGCGGCGGTAAATCGAGGATCTTTTATATGAAAAATACCAGCAGAATTTGCAAGATGAATGTATTTGGGATGAATATTATTTTTATTGAGTGTTTTGAGGTGATCAAAGAAGAGTGTTGTTTGCTGTGTATTCATGTCAGATATTTCATCGGCCGAGGCGAGGTGTGAGCAGAGTCCATTAATATGTATATACTTTTTATGTTGTTCGTATTCTTCTAAAAAGGCGTTCAGATCTTGGACTCCTTCGCGATTCATTCCGGTGTTTGTAAAGATATGAATATTGATCTTCTTTTTAAATGATGCCAGATGTCTTAATGTCTCTTTGTTATAGACGCAAAATTCAGTTCGAGAAAAATGAAAAAATTGATATTGCTCCCAAGAGCATTCTCCAAGTATAAGGAGTTTTTTTGAGCTGTGTTTATAGAGGATGTTTGCTTCGGGGAAAGAGTCAACGGCGATCATTCCTATAGAGGTTGATTCTAAGATGCGTGCTATTTGTTCAAGCCCATGTCCATATGCATTGGATTTTAAGACAGGGATGATGTGACAGTCTGGCTGTTCAGCTTGTAAAATAGTTATGTTGTTTCTTATGGCTTCGGCCTCTATACGTATTTCATTGAGGCTTTCGTATTTTGGTTTCCAAAGTTTTTTAAGAAAAGAAATCATTGTGTATTTTTATGATATATTTTCATTATAAAGAAAAAAAAACTTTTTTAAAGAAGAGTATTCCTGAGTATAAAACGAAGGAGGAGGAGAGTTTAAAAAAAAGTGGAAAATAGTATTGACCTTTAAAAAAAACTTTATATACTCCTTGAGCCTTTTTACAGAAGAGGTAACAGAAGATCTTTAACAATTTGGGTGAAAAATGCAATTATCAGCAAAGCGATAGAAAATATTCTTTTTTAGAGTTTGCTAGTTTTCATAAGAGTTTAAAAAAATAAATAAAGTTAAGGCGCATAGTGGATGCCTCGACTTCTGCTTCCGATGAAGGACGTTGTAGACGACGATAACTTCGGCGAGTTGTCAAACAAGCATTGACCCGGAGATTTCCGAATGGGGAAACCCAGTAAGAGTAATGTCTTATTACTTCCGTTTGAAAAAATAAGGCGGATAGAGGAAACGTAGTGAACTGAAACATCTAAGTAACTACGGAAAATAAATCAAACGAGATTCCCTGAGTAGTGGCGAACGAAACGGGAAAAGCCCAAACCTGTCTTCGGACAGGGGTTGTAGGACCTCAACATCTAGTATAATTTTATAGGAGAACGATTTGGAAAAGTCGGCTATAAAGGGTGAAAGCCCCGTATCTGAAATTAAATTATACCGGTAGAGTGTTCCTGAGTAGGTTCGGACACGTGAAATCCGGATTGAATCTGGGGGGACCACCCTCCAAGGCTAAACAGAGCAGAAGATCGATAGTGTACAAGTACCGTGAGGGAAAGGTGAAAAGTATCCCGGGAGGGAGGTGAAATAGTTCCTGAAACTATGTGCTGTCAAAGAGTAGGAGCCCACTTGATGGGTGACTGCGTGCTTTTTGTAGAACGAGCCAACGAGTTAGCTGTATGTAGCAAGGTTAAGGGGGAAACACCCGGAGCCGAAGCGAAAGCGAGTCTTAATAGGGCGAATAAGTTACATGCACTAGACCCGAAACCAGGTGAGCTTACCATGGGCAGGTTGAAGCAGTAGTAAAATACTGTGGAGGACCGCACCAGTACGTGTTGCAAGACGTTTGGATGACCTGTGGTAGGAGGTAAAATGCTAATCGAACCTGGAGATAGCTGGTTCTCTCCGAAATAGCTTTAGGGCTAGCCTCAAGATTTAATCTAGGGGGGTAGAGCTCTGTTAAGACTAGGGCCCTTGTCCAGGGTACCAACTCTTGACAAACTTCGAATACCCTTTTGTACATCTTGGGAGTCAGACTGCGACAGCTAAGTGCCGTAGTCGCAAGGGAAACAGCCCAGACCCACAGCTAAGGTCCCTAATATATACTAAGTGGAAAAGGAAGTAAGATCACTTAAACAGCCAGGAGGTTGGCTTAGAAGCAGCCATTCCTTTAAAGAGTGCGTAACAGCTCACTGGTCGATGTGATTTTGCGCCGAAAAAGTAACGGGGCTAAGTATATAACCGAAGCTTGGGATTTCATCATTTATGATGGAGTGGTAGGAGAGCGTTCGTATCTGCGTTGAAGTCAGACCGTGAGGTCTGGTGGAGTGATACGAAGTGAGAATGTTGGCATGAGTAAGTAAAATCTTAGTGAAAAACTAAGACACCGCAAGACCAAGGTTTCCCACGCAACGATAATCGACGTGGGGTTAGTCGGTCCTAAGGCGAGGCCGAAAGGCGTAGTCGATGGACAACAGGTTAATATTCCTGTACTAGTAAGTTTTTGTTTGACGTATGGAGTGACGGAGTATGGTAGTGAGAGCCGGCGAATGAATGTCGGTGTAAGTGTCTAGGCGTTGATGGCTGGAGAAAACAGCTTGAGCAGAAGCACGATGCCGATTGCCGAAACGAAAGTTTTGGTGAGTCTCGCGACCCAAACTTCCAAGAAAACCTTCATATTAGATACTTACTATCCGTACCGCAAACCAACGCAGGTGGTCGAGTCGAGTAGACTCAGGTGTTCGGGAAAACTAGCGTAAAGGAACTCGGCAAAAGAGCGTCCGTAACTTCGGGATAAGGACTTCTCTCGTTTATTCGAGAGGCACAGTAAAAGAGCCCAGGCGACTGTTTATCAAAAACACAGGTCTCTGCTAACTCTACAAGAGGAAGTATAGGGGCTGACCCCTGCCCGGTGCCAGAAGGTTAAGAGGAGGTGTGCAAGCATCGAATTGAAGCCCTGGTGAACGGCGGCCGTAACTATAACGGTCCTAAGGTAGCGAAATTCCTTGTCGGGTAAGTTCCGACCCGCACGAATGGGGTAACGATCTGGGCACTGTCTCTACGCTAGACCCGCTGAAATTGCAGTATCGGTAAAAATGCCGATTAACCACGGTTAGACGGAAAGACCCTATGGAGCTTTACTACAGCCTGATGTTGATTTTCGGAATATAATGTGTAGGATAGGTGGGAGACTTTGAAGCAAAGACGCTAGTTTTTGTGGAGTCATCCTTGAAATACCACCCTTTATATTTTGCAAATCTAACCTGCACCCTTATCGGGTGAATACAGGAACAGCGTTTGGTGGGTAGTTTAACTGGGGCGGTTGCCTCCTAAAGAGTAACGGAGGCGCGCAATGGTTAGCTTAGTCCGGATGGAAATCGGACTGGACGTGTATTCGCGTAAGCTAGCTTGACTGAGAGACTGACAGGTCGAACAGGTGCGAAAGCAGGTGAAAGTGATCCGGCACCTTCCGAGTGGAAGGGGTGTCGCTCATCGGATAAAAGTTACCCTAGGGATAACAGGCTGATTTCTTCCAAGAGTTCATATCGACGAAGAAGTTTGGCACCTCGATGTCGGCTCATCGCATCCTGGGGGTGGAGAAGCTCCCAAGGGTATGGCTGTTCGCCATTTAAAGCGGTACGTGAGCTGGGTTCAGAACGTCGTGAGACAGTTTGGCCCCTATCTGCCGTGGTCGTTTGGATAATTGAGAAGGCTTGTTCCTAGTACGAGAGGACCGGAATGAACGAACCTCTAGTGTATCTATTGTACCTGTCAAGGGCATTGTAGAGTAGCTACGTTCGGAAGAGATAACCGCTGAAAGCATCTAAGCGGGAAGCTTGCTTCGAGATAAATTATCCCTATTGAACTCCCTCGAAGACTACGAGGTTGATAGGTCACAGATGTAAGCACAGTGATGTGTTCAGTCGAGTGATACTAATGAGTCATTGTATTTATTTTTTCTGCTCTTATGCAAAACGAGCAAATTCTTGAAAAGAATCGAATATGTATTTTTCACCCAAAAATTATTGATCCAAAAAAAAAGAGGATCTCATCTTGGTGGCTTTAGCGGTAGGGGTACACCCGTTCCCATTCCGAACACGGAAGTTAAGTCTACCAGCGCCGATGGTACTTGCCTGCAACGGGCCGGGAGAGTAGGACGCCGCCAAGATGAGGTTCTTTTTTTTTTTATTCTATTTTGTTATATTGCCTTATGAAATTACCAGAATTATTATTACCAGCCGGAGATAAAGAAAAAGCATATGTTGCTTTTCGGTATGGTGCAGACGCCATTTATATGGGTATGCCAATGTTTTCTCTTCGTACACGGATGAATACCGTGACGGAATCTGACATTGAAGAAATAGTTAATTTTGCAAGAGAGCATAACAAAAAAGTTTATATCGTTATCAATGGATTTCCACATCAAAATATGATGGAAATTTTAACAAAGCACATGAAGCGTCTTGAGGAAATCAAGCCTCATGGGCTTATTATTGCTGATCCTGGAGTTTTATCTTTGGCCAATGAATACGCGCCATCGCTTGAAAAACATCTATCTGTACAATCAAGTACCGTGAATGTTCCTGCTATGAAGTTTTGGCAAAACAATAATATTTGTCGTGTTATTTTAGCACGTGAAATTGCTATTGAAGAAGTTGTGAAAATTCATAACGCCCTTCCGGGTATGGAACTTGAATATTTCGTCCATGGAGCCGTTTGTATGGCGTACTCTGGTCGATGTATCCTTTCAAACTTTATGTCAGCTCGTGACTCAAATAGAGGAGCCTGTTCACATACCTGCCGATGGAACTATCGTGTTTTTGACGATGGTGGAAATGAGATAGATGTATCTGATCGAGTCGATAAACGTGCGGATGCAGCCCTTGAGCCTAAAGGAAAGAGCTGTTGTGATACGAAACCTGTGGATAAGCCTTGTTGTGGATCTGGAGGGAAGGCAAAAAGTATTCATGACTTTGAATCAAAAAAATATTTAGAAGAAGAGCTTCGTCCAAATGAATTTATCCCAGTAGAGGAAGACTTTCATGGAACACATATGATGAGTTCTCGTGATATGTGTATGATTGAACATTTACAAAAGGTTATTGATGCCGGAGTGATTTCATTAAAAGTAGAAGGGCGAAATAAAACAATATATTATTTGGCAACCGTTACTCGTGCCTATAGACAGGCTTTGGATAATATTGCTGATGGAAAACCCTTTGACGAAAAACTTTGGGAGGAAATCCACGCAACGGCCAACAGAGGATTTTTCGCTGGATTTTTACATGGAAAACCACAAATAGGGGATCAACAGTACGAATCAGGAGGATCAGAGTCAACACATCATTTTGTTGGGAAAGTTCTTTCTGCCAAAGATGGAAAAATTACATTTGATGTGAGAAATCGTTTGAATATCGGAGATGAAATTGAGTTTATTTTTCCAGATATGAAGGATGATATCAAGGTCACTATTACAAAAATGGAAAAAGGAGGATCAGAAGTAACCGCTTTACACGGTGGAAACGGAGAAGGATCAATTTTTTCAGATATTGAGATTCCAGAAGGGATTCTGATGCGAAAGAAAATGACGGAAGAGCGGACGGAGACGTATGGATAAATATAAGAAAAGTTTGTAGGGGTTTGCCATTGGCAAACCCCTACTTTGTGTTATATCTGTATAAAAATATACTTGAGAGGTACTTGACTAGTCAAGTACTAGTCAAGTATCTCTCAAGTACTTGTGAAGTATATTTGTAATAAATTCCGTAGGGGTTTATGGCATAAACCCGTATAACGATAAGGATATAATGAAAAATATAAATAGAGGGAGGGGGTATGCCCTGTATTCACAACCAGGGTTTTTACCAAAAACCCCTACCGTAGGGATTCAAAAATTTGAATCCTGGTTGTGGAAGGGGAGACCCCTAAACATCTTTTTTATTGTCTTTATCACTTGTAATCGTCATAATAATCATGTAAAAAGAGATCTTCATAAATAAAAAAATATGGGAATATTACAAACATACGTAAAATATCAATCAGCAATATCTGATGTAAAAATAGGAAAACCTGTTGAGGGTTCTGTATTATTAGAGATGAAAAAATCTTTATCTCAGGGGGTTTTAGAGTTAAAGGATGGAGAGACGAAAGATGAGGTTTTGGAATTGTTGGGGAATATTGGGGAGGTGATTGGAGGTGCGAGGGGGGAGATTGGGCAGGTATTGAAGGGAGAATCAGAGAATGAGAGAATGAATATTGAGTCTTTATCTCATGAAGATAAAGAAAATTATTATCTTATAGCAGAAGCCTTTAAAAATGATACGAGAAAAGCAATTATCGAGAGAATCATTAATAGAAGTATTAAAAATACTGATTCCGTGAGAGATATAGCAAAATTAATAGACTCTACTCGAGGAAAAGTACTAACAGCTATCCAAGAATTAAGAAAATTAAACATTTTAGAAAAAGACGAAGTAAGTTTGACAAGAAAAGCATGTCGATTATTCAAATTAGACAAAGAGATAAAATCTAAAGAACAACACCTTATTGATAAATTGAATTCTCCTGAAATTCAATTTATATCTCAAATTAATAAAAATCTTTTAAGAAGAAAGCTTTTTATTTTTATGATAGAAAACTCTGACTCAGAAGGGAATATAGATTTTTCTACTAAAAAATTTGCTAAAGTTATTAATAAAAACTATGGTTCAGTCCAATTACAATTGGAAGCTCTTTTACAACTTAAAGCAGTAAAGATTTTAAACAAGGGCTCAGGAAGAAGACCAACTAAATACCACATAACAAAATATTACAAATGAAGTGAGGTCAAAAAACAACACTCTATTGATAAACCAAGCACCAAAAATCCTATCGTTTTAAATTACTTAAAACAAATTAAAGAGGCGCAGGGGATTGAGGAAATATTAAGAAAGGAATTGAGAACTGAAGTCTTTTCTATGCTCCTAGAGTTGGCATCGGAAGAGGGGTTTGTTTCTCTTTCCATACCTAAGATAGCCTCAAGGTTAAACTCTAATAATGGAAAAGTCTATAGAGAATTATCCGCCTTAATAAAGCATAATCTACTAATTTGTATTAAAACAAACAATGGGAACCAACCTAATTTATATAAAATAATTTAAATTCAGCCAAAAGAAATCTTCTGGGGCACCGTAGGGATTCAAAAACTTGAATCCTGGTTGTGGGAGGGGAGACCTCCTCCATCGATGGTGGGGATTCGTTTGTTGTTTGGGTTTTCCAATGGCAAACCCCTACAGGCAAACCAAAAAAAATAATATTTACCATTGATTATTCCAAATAATTCGTGTAATATTAATATCGAATATTAAATATGTACGAATTATGAAGTATTTACCAAGAGATATTGAGCAAACAGTGAAAAAATATAAAAATATTTTTTCAGTTATTGGTATTACGGGACCTCGTCAGGCAGGAAAATCAACGATGTTACGTCATATTTTACCAGAATATGAGTATGTTACTTTTGATGATTATGAAAAAATACAATTATTTCATTCTGATCCAGAAAAATTTTTTTCTATATATGATTCAAAGGTTATTTTTGATGAAGTGCAAAAAGTTCCAGAAATATTTTCTTGGATTAAACAGAAAGTTGATGAAGATCGAGAAAATATGGGAAAGTATATTTTGACTGGATCAAGTCAGTTTGGTTTTATAAAAGGAGTGAATGAAAGTTTAGCGGGAAGAATTGGAATGTTGTCATTATTGCCACTCACACTCTCAGAAATGCAAACGGATCTGATTGATGAAACTTCATTTGGAGAAAAATCTATTTATAAAGGGTCATATCCAGAAATTGTTATGCGAGATTTTCAATTTTCTGATGAATGGTATGATTCGTATATGAATACGTATATAGAACGAGATATAAAAACTATTGTTGAGGTTGGAAACTTAAGGGATTTTCGAAGATGTGTCTCCTTACTCGCCGCTCGTATTGGGCAAGAGCTTAATATGGCTTCTCTCTCTCGAGAAATAGGAGTGTCTGTGCCAACTATAAAGCGATGGATATCAGCGCTTGAAGCTTCATATATTATATTTTTATTGCCTCCATATTTTAATAATTTTGGAAAAAGAATTGTAAAAAACTCAAAGATATATTTTTATGACACCGGGTTAGCGGCTTTTTTAACTGGGATTTCGGAAAAAGAATTAGCAGAAAAAGGGCCGTTATCTGGGCCTATCTTTGAAAACTTTATTATTGCGGATATCAAAAAAAATATATTTCATACCAAAAAACAGGTGAATATGTATTATTTGCGAACGAATCATGGAGTAGAAATTGATCTTATTTTAGATGGAAAAAATATCAAAGAATTTATAGAAATAAAATCTTCAGTCACTTGGAAAACACCAATGACAAAGACGGTAGAGGCCTTTGTCGAAGATGGAACGGGAAGACTTTTGTATCAAGGAAAAACACAAAAATATTTACCGAATGTTTTTATTCAAAATTATCGAGAATTTTTGATGGCTTGAAAACCTTCACCCTCGATGGTAGGGGTTTATGGCATAAACCCGTATAACGATACGGATATAACGAATAATATAAATATAAATAGAGGGGGAATTTATTTTATGCCCTGTATTAACAACCAGGGTTTTTGCCAAAAACCCCTACCCTGGGGATTCAAAAACTTGAATCCTGGTTGTGGAAGGGGAGACCTTCGCCATCGATGGTTTGGGTTTGCCAATGGCAAACCCCTACAGGCAAACACAGAAACATCTTTTTTATTGTCTTTATCACTTGTAATCATCATAATAATAATGTAAAAAGAGATCTTCATAAATAAAAAAACATGGGAATATTACAAACATACGTAAAATATCAATCAGAAATATCTGATGTAAAATCAGGAAAGTCTGTTGAGAATTCTGTATTATTAGAGATGCAGGAATCTTTATCTCAGGGGGTTTTAGAGTTAAGAGCGGGAGAAACGAAGGATGAGGTGATGGAATTACTAGGAAAGATCGGTTGTGTGGTTGGATTTTTGACAGAAAAAAATATAGACGCGTCTGTAACGATGAGCGAAAGTTTGGAGATGTTGAGAATGGTTGAGGGGATAATTGGAGGAAATGAAGGGGAGGTGAAAGAAAATGTAAAATCACCTTTAACACCTCTGGTTCAGAAGTATAAAGAATTATTGAAACTTGCTGAACCGGTGGAAGAAGCGCTGAGGTCGAATACAAGAAAAAAAGTTTTTCAGTTATTGTTAGATTATGCTGATGAAAATAATTTTGTTACTCTTTCTAGTCGTAAAATTGCACAAGAAATAGACTCAAATTCTAAACAAGTTTCTACAGAGATTTGTCGACTTATAGAGGCTAAAAAGCTAGTTTGTGAAAATCCTATAAAAGGAAATAAGGCAAGAAAATATAAAATAATTTAACATCTTGAATATTGATTGTAATTATTTTCAAACAACCTTCCTCCCATGCAACACCTTCTCTCCAACTGACCCCATCCCCACAAAAATATCATCTTTATACAGCCGATACATACCATCTGAATGATCGCCAAAGTCTTTTTCTCCAATACGCTGGCCTTGTTTGAGGCGGTTATATATAGATTCAGAAATATGAATGCTGTCATGTTCCAGGCCAAAATCACAGGGGAGGAGGGTGACATCTTGATCCAGTTYTTGAGCATTYTCCACAGAGAAATCCTGAATGTATGTTCGTCTGAGGTCTGAGAGATAGGCTCCGACGTTTAGTTTTTGACCAATGTCATGGGCGAGTGAGCGAATATAGGTTCCAGCTGAGCAGGCCACTTCTATTTGAATATATGGCCAGTTATAAGAGATAAGTGTATTGGTATGAATCATAATATTTCTTTCTTTGATCTTCATATCGATATTTCCTCCTTTTCTCATAATATTACACACTTTTTGCCCATCAATTTTGAGGGCAGAATATTTCGGGGGGATTTGTAATTGCAGGCCGCTGAATTCTTTTAAGGTGGCTTTTATTTTTTCCTCGGAGATGATTGCCTCAGATACGTCTTCAAAAGGCCCCTCGGCGTCATATGTATTGGAAATTTTTCCAAAATGAATGGTTGCGAGATATGTTTTTTTCTCGTGTGTGTGAAATTCTAAAAATTTACATCCATTGTTCACTCCAACGAGCATCAATCCAGTTGCTAAAGGATCTAATGTTCCAGAGTGTCCGATTTTACGAGTATTGAGTTTTTTTCTCAACACTTGGATGACATCATGAGATGTAAATCCTTTGTCTTTATCGATGAGCAGAAAACCATTCATAATTCTTGCTTTATAGTGTAAACGATTTATACTCAGTGTATCAATGGCACGACGTATATATCAATACATTTTTGGCTTTCTGTTTTTTCTGCTCCCATTCGGATCGCAGTTTTTGGTGTATGATACTTTTTCTTATGCCGCGGGGGGATTTTCTCCATGGATGAGTTTTTTTCTTACTGTGCCTGATATTCTTTCACTTATCGTGATTGTGATTGGTATTATACTGTATCTCTCTCAGAAAATTTTATATTTCCCATTTCCTTCGGCTCGAGTCATGGGGGTATTTGTTTTATGTTTATTGCCGGTGCTTTGGATTGAATCTCCACTGCTTCATTTTTTATGGATTCTGAGATTTTTCTTTTATTATCAGGCGGTTGCTTTTTTGTGTTTTGTAAAAAATTATAAAACACTTATAGCTCCAATGGTTCTCTCATTATTGATAATGGCTTTTATTGGAATTTTGCAGTTTTATTTTCAAAAATCATTGGGTCTCTCCTGGTTCGGAGAAGTTGCTTTTTCATCCGATGTTTTGGGGATTGCAAAAATTGATGTGTTTGATACAAAGTATATTCGAAGTTATGGACTGTTTCAGCATCCGAATATTTTTGCGGCGTATCTTTTTTTAGGAATCGCTTTTTTACGACGTTTTCAGTACTATAGACTTTCTTATTTTGTGTTTATTCCTTTATTTTTGACTTTTTCAAAGGCTGCTATCCTTGCATTATGTCTTTTATTGTTTTTTGAAAAAAAGACAAGTTTTACAAAATGGTATCCATTTATTATCTGTCTTGTATTATTCTTTCCCTTTTTATACGCACGACTTATAGAAGAGGCTTCATATGCTGAACGATGGCAAGGGATAGGAGAGTCACTGTTTCTTCTTTGGAAATATCCTTTTGGTCTGGGGATTTCTCATTCTGTCTTATTTTCTCTTCAAAATACGCCTGAGGTTATGGATGTTTGGATGTTTCAGCCCGTACATAACTCATGGTTGTTGTTATTGGTTGAACTGGGTTGGTTGGCCGGGGGGATGGTGATTATGGGCGCGGTTACATTTTTTAAAAAGCTGTCATATTATTGGAAGAATGTCTTTTTTGCTTTGTTTGTCATAAGTTTGGTTGATCATTTTTTCATCACGTCTCCACAGTTTATATTCATTTTCTTTCTCTTCTCTGCTTTTGCCTATTTTGATTCGCTAAAATCTTCATCATGAAACGTGTGTTATGGATTATCGGTATTATTGTTTTATTAGGACTTGGAGTGTTTTTATTTCAAGAAAACACCTTTTATATTAAGGTTATTGGCAAATCTATGGAGCCAATATTACATGAAGGCACTTTCTATCAAGCAGAATTTGTTTCATCCTTTGAAAAAGAGAGGGGAGAGATGGTCGTATTTTCTATGGAAAATCGAGATAAGCCCTTTATAAAACAATTGATTGGACTGCCAGGAGATGAGTTTTCTTATGTCATTGATGGAGAGGATATGTATTTTACCTTAATTGATACTGATATATTTTTACCAAAATATAAAGAAACTGGCTTATTTACTATGTTGCAATTTTACTTTCCAGACACGACAGAGGGACAAATTCCAGAGGGGAGATGTTTTGTTGTGGGGTCAAATCAAGCCGTTTCGGTGGATTCTTTAGATTTTGGGTTTATAAAATGCGAGAAAATCTTCGCAAAAATTATAAAAACAAAATAATCCAGCTTTTCGTTTAAACGTAAACAAAAACACGTGAAATAAAACAGTGAAAAAGTATATATTAAGAAACAAGTTAAGAGACAGCGCAAGCCGCAAGGCTTGCGTTTTAAGTTTTAGAAGCGTACAATTTTCTGAAGTCCAAACAAAGGGTTTCTAAAAAACAAACAAAACACAAAAACAGAAGTTATTCCTCAAAAAACAAAAACAGACAAAACAAAAATAAAAAGATCTTTTGCATCATCGAGATAATGAGACAGATAAACCTTCCCTAAAGCAGGGGAAGTAAAGAGTATTTTTTTCCCATGTCGGACANAATCTTGTCCGATCTTGCTTTCTTCTACGGAGCCACACATACACNAGAAACATCCGCATAGATGATAAACATGACATCGAAAAAAAGTACTCTTCACCTTCTTTGCTTTATGAGCGGGAATAAGGCCAGGCGGCCTTCTTCCCCAAAACAAAGCCGTGATGAGCTATCCTGATTCAGCAATGGAAAGGGGTTCATATAGCCGCTAATATCACACTTCTTCGACCGAAGAGAAACGAGTCGGGAATACGGCAGAGAAGATGTCCAATAGTCCAGGGGCGATACACAAGTGCTTTCCATTCACATACGAATAAGGTAAGGCACGAAAACAAAAACAAAAACCGAAAATCTTTTCGGTTTTTTTTTATGTCTGAATTCTTATGCTTTTATATTCGTTGTATCTGTATTGTTCTGTTGCGTTATATCCGTATCGTTATACGGGTTTGCTCCACAAACCCCTGCGGTGTTTTTAAATGGGAAAATTATTTGATATTTCAGGAAGAATCTTTATAATTCGGCTGATTTAATTATTGTTCTTATGGATTTTTTATACTTTGTACGACGACATGTCTCTATTTTTATTGTGTGTATGGTCGTGGGAGGAGTTTTGGGATGGAGCTATTCTCAGTCAATGCCTCAAACTCAGGCAAAATCTTCTTTGTTTTATACTTTGGCACTTAAGGATGCATCGCTCAATCCAGCACAATCAGAAGAAGCTTCAACCTATTTTGGAGAAACATTGGTCGGATGGTTTCGAAATCAGGCTTTTATTTATGAAATTATTGAACAAGCTGGAGTGACAGGGGATATATCTGCAACAAAACAGGAGCGACAAAATTTAATTATTTATATCCAGTCAGAAGATTTAGATACAAATAAAAGTATAGCACAAAGTGTTGAAAAAATTATAGAACAAAAGCTGGAAGAATATTCTATTCAAACAGGAACAACATTTACTCTTATTTTTCAAGGAAAAAGCAAAGATCTTCTCGTTTTATCTCCTGCTCTTTTTCCTGGAATGGGAGTTATTTTTGCTCTTTTTATTGCATTAATTCTCTCTTTGCTTATTGAATGGTATAAAGATGCTGTGTTTTCTGTCGAAGAAGTTAAAACTATTTTAGGGACTGATTGTTTATATAGTTTTTCAAAAAACGGAAAACATGCCGATTTATCAGCTGTGAGCTTGTTATTACGAGAATATAGTCCAACCTTTATTTTAGCTGGAGTGGATAATGATGTCTCATTTTTTACCGCTGAGGTTGCGAAAGAAGGGTGTCGTATGGATAAGCATATAACGGTGATTGATGCTGATTTATTTGCGAAACCGATTAAATATGTTCTGGGTGTATCAGAGCGTTTAAAGAATTATAAAGGACATACTGATGTTGACGAAAAAAACAAAACAATTCCAAAAAACTTTTTCCAAGATACACGAGTGGAAGGATTATCTTTTTTACCAGCGGGCTCTGGAGATCGATTTTTACCAAATTCCTTTCCATCTGTTTCAAATAATGGCGAGTGTATGATTTATTCTCAATTTCCATATAACTATGATGTATTACAGTTTGAGGAGTTTCCTGTTATTTGTGTTGTGACTCCAGGAGTCACAAAAAGAACAACATTAAAAACATTGAAATCGATTCGAAAGAAAAACATTTACTTTATTGCCCTTATATAAGATCAGGAAATCCAAAAGAGAAAAAGAGGTAAAATGAAAATAAAATAATAATCACAAAAGATAATATATATTTCCAGGGTTCTGAAAGTTTATTTTTATCGGTATGTAGGCAAAGTGTTGCGAG
Organism: Candidatus Peregrinibacteria bacterium; assembly: GCA_002401425.1. Classification (GTDB taxonomy): domain Bacteria; phylum Patescibacteriota; class Gracilibacteria. Next base: position 7,224 of record NVTB01000006.1, on the reverse strand, counting down.
CAAGCTGGCAAAAAAGAAAAAAGGTATATCTAAAAGAAAAAGAATCATATTTGTTTCTTGCATATACATTCCATTTCGAAAAAAGAAAGCGGAAAGAAAAAGAATAAATCCAGTTAGGAAAAATAGAAATTGAGCCGCTGAAAGAATGTCCTTGAAAGATGTCATACAAAATGAGTATACTCATGTCGCATGCAAATCGCAAGTATCAAATATTTAACCTGTTTTTTTATGCTTTCCATTTCTCAAGTTGAAAAAATTGCCGATCTTTCTCATATCTATTTATCAGAAGACGAGAAGGTAAAATACCAAAAAGAACTTTCAGAACTTTTAGATTTTGGAAAGTCTTTGCAGAATGTTTCAACTGATGAGGTAGAGCCTTTATTTCAAGTTACAGGATTAGAAGCTAAGCTTCGAGAAGATGTGGTCGTCATATATGAGGGGGCAGATAAGATTGTCCAAAAGTCACCTCACGGAACGGAGGGAAGATATTTTTTGTTAATGAATATTTTAGCAAGAAATACCTAGAAAATATTATTAATTTACAAAAAAATGAGTCAAAAATATATACCGCAAGAAGCAGAAGCTTTATTGCAAAAGTTTTGGGAAGAAGAGAAAATATATGCATATGATCCAAAGAGTGATAAAGAGATTTTTTCAATTGATACGCCTCCACCAACGGTGTCAGGAAGTATTCATATTGGACATATTTTTTCATATACACAAACGGAGGTAACAGCACGTTTTCAACGAATGCTTGGGAAAAATGTCTTTTATCCTTTTGGATTTGATGATAATGGATTGCCAACAGAGCGTTTGGTTGAAAAACGAATTGGAAAAAAAGCATCAGAGCTTGAGCGAAAAGATTTTGCCGATCAATGTTTGACCGTTACGGCTGAATACAGAGAAGCCTATAAAATATTGTGGCAAAGTATGGGAATGAGTGTTGATTGGAGTTTGGCATATTCGACCGTATCTGAAGAAACACAACGAATTTCACAGTTATCTTTTTTGCGATTACTAAAAGATAAAGAAGTAGAGCAAAAAAATGCTGCCGCATTATTTTGTCCAGAATGTCAAACATCAGTGGCACAAGCAGAGGTTGATGATGCGGAGAAGGATTCTTTCTTTCATGATATTCGTTTTACGACTGAAACAAATGAAGACTTTATTATTGCGACGACTCGTCCAGAAATGCTTCCGGCGTGTTTATGTGTATTTGTTCATCCAAACGATGAACGATTTGCTCATTTAGTTGGAAAAAATGCAGTGACACCATTGGGAACGAGTGTTCCTATTTTAACCGATGATTTGGTTGATCCCGAAAAAGGATCAGGACTCGTAATGTGTTGTAGTTATGGTGACGAGACTGATTTATTATGGGTGAAAAAACATGATTTAACAGAAAAAATTATTTTGACGAAAACGGGGCATATGAAGAATACTGGAAGAGACGATTTAGATGGATTATATTTAAAAAAGGCAAGAAAAGTCATTGTAGAAATCTTAAAAGATCATGGATCTCTCGTTGAATCAAAACCAATTAAACATGCGGTAAAAGTACACGAACGATGTGGTACTCCTATGGAAATATTACCAATTCCTCAGTGGTTTATTGGTATTCTTGAGCGAAAACAAGAATTTTTAGATATCGCGGATGAAGTAAATTGGTATCCAGAATATATGAAATCACGATATGTTCAATGGGTGGAAAATTTAAAATGGGATTGGGCTATTTCAAGACAACGATTTTTTGGAGTATCAATTCCAGTATGGCATTCAAAAATTACGGGGGAGTATATTTTACCAGAAGAATCAGATCTTCCGGTTGATCCACTCAAACAGGCTCCAAAGAATTTACCAGAAGGGCATACACTGGAGGATATTTATCCTGATCCAGATGTTTTAGATACATGGGCAACATCGTCACTCACTCCAGAAATCAATGCAAAATGGGGAGCTGAAGATGATCGATCTGATAAAATATTACCAATGAGTATGCGACCACAGGCTCATGATATTATTCGAACATGGGCATTTTATACGATTGTAAAAAGTAAATTACATCATGGGAGAAAACCTTGGAATGACATTGTAATTTCTGGTCATGTACTTGCGGGGAAAAAAGAAAAAATTAGTAAAAGTAAGGGGAATGCGAAAACAACTCCAGAAGAACTCATTAATAAATATTCAGCCGATGCCGTTCGATATTGGGCGATGGGAGGAACACTTGGAAAAGACATTGTTTTTGATGAGCAAGAAATAGCCAAAGGAAAAAAGCTTGTAAATAAAGTATGGAATGCCTCAAACTTTGCTTTGCAAAATTTGGAAGAATTTCATCCAGAGAATCTTATGGAGCTTTCTCAACGAGAGCCTTCTGATATTTGGGTGATGAAACGATTAGAAAAAACAGCGACAAAAATGAAACAGCATTTATCAGATTTTCAATTTCATCATGCCAGACAGGTGTTTGAAGATTTCTTTTGGACGGACTTTTGTGATAATTATTTAGAAATTGTAAAAACGAGAATGTATCAGCCAGAAGCCTTTGAAAATGGAGCGCAAAAGAAGCTCTCTGCGCAGAGTTCAGTCTATGAATGCATATTCACCATTATTAAGCTTCTCGCACCCTTTATGCCGCATGTAACCGAACAAGTGTATCAATCATACTTTAAACAGTTTGAATCAGAAAAAAGTATTCATTTATGTTTATACCCAGTTCTGTCATTCGATAAAAATATTTTGCCAGAAGTAGAGTCTGACATGGAGATGTTTTTAGAACTCATCAATCTTGTTCGAAAATATAAAACAGAAAATCAGCTAAAACTCAGCGAAGAATTAAAATCGTTGCAGGTAACGGCTCCATCAGTAGAAAAACTTTCTGCTTTCATGGATGATATCAAAGGGGTGACAAAAGCCAAGGCTTGTGATATTTTACAAAAAGATGGAGATGTGGAGTTGAAGGTGGAGAGATAGGAACTTTATTTTTATTAATTAATAATTTTTTTATGAGTGAAAAAGATTATACAGGTTGGGATTTGATATCCCAGCAGGTACATGAGCAACAGGAAGGTATTTTGAAAAAACAACAAAGCTCTGCTCTTTTTGGGCTGATAGACGAAAATAAACGTAAGGCTTTGAAGAATGGTTTAGTTCCAGAGGTAAAGAAATAGATTTTTAAATGCTTTATTGAGAGAGAATATGAATCACCAGTTATTGAGTAATCCTCAATAATTGGTGTTTTTTATAATCAAGCTCATCCTATAATCCTAAAAATTAAGGTCTAACCAATGATTCCCATCACAACATTCACTATAATAAGCAGCCCCACCACACCTCCAACCGTCACGACTCCTGGTTTGAGGAGTTTCCAGATTCCATTTTCAAATTGATAGTACATGGCTGGAGTGACGATAAGAGTCATGGTTGAGGCAAACATAAGACCGAAAATAATGGTAACGGCAAGACCTGACCAAAATATACTCACGAATATCAGTGGAAAGATTCCGGCAGCTGTTGTTAATGTGGTGAGTACGATTGGTTGAAATCGACTTGATCCTGCTTCGATAATAGTGCTGATAAGATCTCTTTCGGGGAAGTTTTTTCGAAGGACGTTAATTCGGTCTACTAAAATAATGGCATCATTTACGACAATTCCTCCAAGAGAAATGGCTCCAATAATAAAAGCAAGTGAGCGATCTGTTCCAGTTAAAAAGAGACCAATGTTGACTCCAATCATTGACATGATGATAGTGAAAACAATAATGATGGGATGAGAGTATGAGTTAAATTGAATAACTAAAATCGTAAAAATAATGATAATGGACATAATAGCGCCTGAGGCTAGGGCAAGAAACAAGTCCGCATTTTCAGCATTTTCTCCAGTATCTTCAATTTCTATTCCGTATGGAAGCTCATATGATTTAATTTTTTCTTTCATTGCTGCTGTGATTTCTGATGCATTTCCATCTTTTGTCAGTTGGCTGATAACTTTAATAGCAATATTTTGTTCGCTTCGTTTAATTTCGGCAATGGCCGAGGTGAATTGAATATCAACGACTTGATCTAAAGAGATTCGTTTACCATCTTTGTTTATGATTTGAATATTTTTTACATTGGTAATGTCTTGCATGACTTCGGGGGTGTATCGAACGGTGACCTCCGTTTCTCTGCTTCCGCGAGAAATAGTAATGGCCTTTGCTCCGTGTACGGCCGAACGAAGAATTGGCCCAATTTGACTCGCATCGACTCCAAGACGCAGGGCTTCTGCTCGATTAATTTTTACAATCATTTCTCCGGGAAGATTCGTTACATCAATTTCAACATTGTCCGTTCCAGGGAGATCTTTAAGGAAGACGGTCAAATCTTTTGCTGCTTTCTGTGCACTATCCATGAGATCGGCTGACCCCATAATAATTTTAAATGAAACAGGGGCCTCTGAAGGGGGGCCACTTTTAAATTCTCGAATATTTACTTTATAGTTTYTWAACTTTTTGAGTTCTTGTCTGATATCTTCTGAAAGATCCATGCTTGTCTTGAGCCCACGGTCTTTTCGTTCTTGTTCTCGTAGCAGATTAACCCACACACTTCCTCGGTCTTTGGAAATGCTTGTCTCAATGGTATCAATTTCGGGATGTTGTAAGAATATTTCTTCAATTGTATCGAGTTCTGCGAGGGTGTTTTCTATCGTTGTTCCTGTTGGCATTTCAATATTGACTTGAAAAAAATCAATGTCTTCATCGGGAAAGAGTTCAAATTGTACCGGGAGAAAAAAGGAAAGGAAAAAAAGTCCTATAATAGAATAGACTATTCGAATTCGCATTTTTTCAATGTGCATAAATCGATTCATAAACTGTTTGTATTTTCTTTGAACCATTGGTAAAAGAACGCTTTGGTGCCAGTGGGTATAAATATAGAAAAAATCTTGAATCTTTTCTATCCAGTGAGGGAGTTTTCGTGGAGTGAGTAAAACACTGGCAATTCCTGGAATGAGCAGGAGGGCGATAATAAGGGACGCTGAAAGGGTGATGGATACTGACAAGGGAATGAATGATAAATATTTTCCCAAAATCCCCGGGAGTGTGAGGAGGGGGAGAAATACAGCCAAAGTCGTGAGCATACCAGAAATAAGAGGGGCTCGGAATTCTTGTACTGAAATCATGGCAGCTTCTTTTGGTGTATATCCAGCTTGTATGGAGTCATGTATTCCTTCAACTATTACAATAGAAGTATCAACCAAAATTCCCAAGGATAAAATCATGGCAAAATTAATCATGAAATTGAGTGAGTTTCCACTTGATTGGGTGACGGCTATGGTTGATAAAAATGAGAGGGGAATAATAAGGCTGGCGACAAAAGCTTCTTTAATTCCTAAAAAGAGTGTGAGTATTAAAAAGACAATAAGAATAGATTGACCTCCACTATTATAGACATTGTTATAACTTTTTTGTGTTTGAATCATGTCTAACCGAGTGAAGTGGAGGGTGACTTCTTGTCCAAAATTTTGTTCAACAAATTTTCGGACTTTCGCTTCAACTCGTGGAGATGTGATGAAAATATCTTGTTTTTTTCCTTTTTTTACTTCTAGAAGAACACTTGAGATTCTTGATTCTTTTTGTTTGATATCACGAAAGAATTCAAAGGAGGTTTGTTTTTCATTGCTTTCATAGACAGTAGCAATATCACCCACGGTGAGAAGGGAAGACGCATTTTGTGTTTTATTAATTTTAATAATAACATTTTTAATATCATTGGCGTCTTTATGTTTTCCGGTGATCCTGAGGTTGTAATTGAGGCCATTGATATCTAAATCTCCAACAGGAGTATCGATATGACTGGATCGTATCGCTTGTGAAACATCATTGACATTGAGCGAATACTGAGTGAGTTTTACGGGATTCACATCAACAAAAATTTCTTTTTCTGCGCCTCCGGAGATATTCACCGCCTGAATAGCAAAATCTTGTTCAAGGAACGTTTTTACTTTTTCGCCGTAATCACGAAGCAGTGTTGGATGAAAATCTCCTGAGAGATGGATATTAAAGAGGCTGGCTTCTTTTGAGCTGTCAATTTCTTGAATGGTTGGATTTTCCGCTTCGCTTGGAATTTTTGCCTGGGCTTCATCAACCGCACTTCTCACATCACTCATGGCCTTTACCATGTTCGTATCGGGTTCAAAGACGATTTGAATACGAGAATAACTATTTGAAGACGTTGAGTTGATTTTATCTATTCCTGAAACAGTTTTTACCTTGTTTTCAATTTCTTGGGTGATAAGTGAATCAATGTCAACGGCGGAGGCTCCGTCATAAAAAGTTGAAATAATCGCAATTCCATAATCAATTTCTGGGGCAGATTCTTTTGGAACGCGAGCGGCCCCCATAATTCCCCATACAAGAATGGCGGCGAAGAGAAGAAAAGAAATTTTAACATTTTTAATAAAAAAACTCATCCATGATTTTTCGGCTTCTCGTAAAATATGTCCTTTTTCTTGTATCATATTGTTATCAAATTAACGAATAGTAACTTGGTCTTCTGCTTTCAGCATTCGGCCTCCTTCAATGACGATTTTATCATTTTCTGTTATTCCAGAAATAATTTCTATATCAGCTCCAAATATACTTCCAAGTTGAATAATATTCTTTTTCAACATGTTGTTTTCTACTTTCCAAACAAAACTTTCTGCGCTTTTCATGTGAATTGAAGTGAGGGGGAGGAAGAAGTTTTGGCTCTGATATTCTTTTTTTTGCGTAAACTGTACAGGGATAATTTGTCCTGAAGAAAGAAAAGCATTTTTATGTAAAATCTCTATTCTATGTTTTCCGGTTACTGTATCAATGTTTTGTGAAATAGAATGAATGATATCTTTGCTTTTTGCTCCTATTTGTATTTCATCTCCAACACTTAATCCTTGAATTTGTGTAGCAGAGACGTATGAAATAATTTTATATATTTCATTGTTTTCTATTGAAACAAGATTTCTTCCAATGTTAATTTCATCTCCAACTTTGACAGGAATTTGAGATATAACACCAGAAATCTTTGATCGAATGGTAAGTTTTTCAAAATTAATTCGCGCTTGTGTAAAACTTCCTTCTGATTGAGAGACAGATGATCGAGCCTGAGTGGATGAAAGATACGAGTTTGATAGTGATTGTTCATAGGTGATTTTTGCGGCTTCAACCTCTTTTTGTGCCAAAGATTCACTCGCGTTGAGTTCGCTTATAG
>NVTB01000001.1 GCA_002401425.1 Candidatus Peregrinibacteria bacterium | reverse complement strand
TGCTCGAGCCAGAAGCCGCTTTTAGCAGGCCGCTAACGCCAGTCCGCCAGCCATAAGTAGCGATGCCCATTTTGTCGAGAAGTTCCTTTTTAATAAAGTCTTTGGCCGAGCCCGGTACGACGGCGTCAAGGACGTGCATCACCAACGTTGGATCGATGCCTTGATATAAAAAGCTCTGAGACTCTGCACTAATAGGCGCACTATGCTCGAGATAAGCCTGAACCTCGCCTTGGCCCTTTAACTGAGCCGGATTTTCCCTAAGCTCTCCCATTTTATCTCTACTGATGCGAAGCCCCGAGCGCATGATCATCGCCGAGATTTTTACTCGGAAGATCTCTCACATGTCCCATAGATGCCTTTATGACATATTCGCTTCCAAGGAATTTGGTAATAGTTTTGGCTTTTGCCGGAGACTCAACAATAACGAGATTTTTTGCCATGAAAAAAGTATTATAACAAAATATAACTTATCATAGACTGAAAAATTGTAAAGAAAAGTTTTTTTGGGCGTGAAAGAAAAAAATCTTTTATTTGCGCAGCGTGAAGATGTTTTGTATAGTTTTATCGTGAAAGAAAAACGTTTTGATTTTTCGGCAAAAAAGCAAATAGGATTTTGGAAAAAAATCCGTATACATGCTTCATTTCTCAGGTTATTTGAAGATGCGCTTATCTTTTTATTTTTTGCACTCAGTATTTTTATAATCTCTGTGTCATTTACGGGGTATGAAAAGGTTTTAAAAATGGCTGATATTATAACGGAAACTTCTACTTCTGTTTCAACAATCATTGAAAATCCAAAAATGCTTCATGACTCTATTGTAAATATTTCAGATAAAATTCAGGGTTTGTCTGAATCTTTAGATTCAGGAACTTATGATTCCGTATCACAAGATTTATTTATTCTATCAAAAAACATTAAGAAATCTGCAGTTTTATTGGATGACCTTGATATATGTACTCAAACGATTTTTGAAAATGATTTTTCTTGTTTTTTGAATGTCTCATATAAATATCAGCCGCTTTTTGCTTATATTGAAAAAAATATAGAAAACACACAGACAAAATTAGCGTCATTATTTGTTGAAGATTTAGATGAATATATTGTAACGTTTCAAAAAATATATACAACGATTCAAGTCATGCCAGAAATTTTTGGAGATCGTGTCCTTCATCGATATGTTATCCTCTTTCAAAATGCCTATGAAAAAAGAGCGACGGGGGGTTTTGTCGGATCTTTTTATGTTTTTGATATGAATGATGGGTATATGAGGGATCAGAAATTTTATGATATTTATCAGTTTGATGGTCAATCTCAGAAAAAAACATTAGTACCTGCGCTGGCTCAATCTTTAGTGGGAAAAGAACCGTGGTCTCTTCGTGATGCCAATATTTCTCCATATTTTGAAACATCAGCTCAATATTTTTTAGATTTTTTAGAAACCGCTGGTTCAGAAAGCAGAGATACTGTGATTGCTATTGATAATCGAATGCTTGAAGATTTTTTACAAGTTTTCGGATCGATTATAGTTGATGATTTTTTATTAGATCATAAGAATATTAGCTTTTATTTATCATATATGACAGAGGGGAAATTTGAACAAAGTCCAAAAGAATTTATTGTAAATAAGGTATTTCCAGAGATTTGGAAAAAAGCGAAAGAAGCAGAATTATCAGAGTTATTACAGTTTGTCATTCATAAGAGAGAAAACATTCAAGTGTTTTCGAAAAATGATCGCATGGCGTATTTAGCCAAAATGTTTGAGTTTGGACAATTGAGAGCATCGGCTTTTATTGATCCAAATACCATTTTTGTATCACAGACTTCTATTAGTGGAAATAAGTCAGATGCTTTTATAAAACAAGAAATTACTTATGAAAAACGTATAATTGAAGGAGTGAACAAAGGAGTGATTACATTCCAAAGACAACATGACTGGGGAGAAGATCAAGAAGTGTTATTTACAAAGCTGCTTGGTCACTTTGGAGAGGGAAAAACCCCGAAAAAAGACGTGAAACGAATTTTAGGAAAGGGGTCAAATCATGCACTCTTCCAAATCTTTTTCCCGCAATCGATACAGAATGTTTCATCAATCAACACAAAGAATATTCGTTCATGGCAAGAAGAAAATCATTTTGTCTATGAGCTCGATCTTCCTTTGCTTGAGGCGGGAGCATCACAAAATAGTGAATTCTCTTTTGATGTAGAAAATGAAGATTGGGAATTGTTTTTTACTCAATAGGGAGATGAAAATAGGGTGGCTTGCTTTTTTACTAAAAATTTGTTATAATAATAAGATAGGGGTATAAAATATATTATAATATCGAGATATGACTGTGAATACAACAGGGTCGGCAGAAATATTGAAGGGGAAGATTGAAATTCCTAAGATTGTTTTTGATACAAAGCAGAAATTTTCTATTAAAAATTTGTTAACAGGTGATCTATATCCAAAAAAAATTGAAGCTTTTTTTCCTGATTTTTGTAAAAAGTCTATAGAAGAGGCGAATGATTTATGGAGCTTGATTGAGTCTATTGACTTGAAAGAATCTATTTCTGATACAGAAAGATCTGAGGCTAAGAAAAAGGCGTATGCATTGTATTCATCGCGTAAAAAATATTCATCAGAGATAGAAGATCCAGATTCCTTGGATGGTGATACTTTGCTCATCCGTTATGACGAATATGTTGCAGAAATTTCCGGTGTAATAAAAAAATATAAAGAAGCTTTTCAACAAGAAATGATAGAAAAAGAAGATAGGATTAAAGGTTTTATTAATGATAATGAATATTTTTCAAATTCTTTATCAGAAAAATCAAATGAGACGAAAAAAACAATATGGAAAGAGTGGAAGGAGTGGAATAAAAACCATGAAAAAAACTTTGATTCTTTGATTGCTTCAATAAAGAATAATCCTCAAGAAGTTTCACCTGATCATGAGCTATTTTCATCAGAGCGTATAAAAAATGATAAAACATATAAAAAAATAGAGTCTATAGATGATTATTTAAATGAATCGAGTGCTCATGGAGAAGGTTTTGAGGCGATTCGAACAAAGTATGAATCGTGTCCTGGTCAGTCGATGCCTCCAGAGGAAAGGCAAAGATTTGAGCAAGATCCACTTGCTTTTATTGATTCAGTTGCCTCTTCACAATCTGAAAATCAAGAAAATCGAGAGCAAAATACAGAAATCGCCCCTGAGAGAGATGATAAAAATAATAAAGAACATTTATTAGGAGAAGTAAACACCATGCAATCAGCTGTGGAGGTATTGGATAAAATATTAACAGAGGATGCAAAAGCTTTTGATTCAAATCAGTTGAAAGATTTTATAAGAACGTTTTCTTCTTTATCTCCAAAGGGAAAGGATTTGAAAAAAAGAGTGGAAAAAAAGATGGAAGAAATTTCGTCTCAAAATTTAGGAGTAGCTGAAGAAGAAGCGGCTATAGCTCCGCTATATGCTGAATTAAAAGAATTAAATACAGAGGTTCTGTCATTTGATAAAATGGTGCGTAAATCGATTAACTTACAGTCTCAAACAACAGGACTTGTTATTGAGTGGGTAACGCTTCCAGATTTATGGGGAATGATTAAACAAACGTGGGAAAACAGGAATGATCGAGATGATCTTGATACTAAAGGGAATATTATCTCTATTCGAAAAAAGATTCTTAAAGGTTTATCTCATATTAGTGCAACCTTTGATAATCCATTTGAAACTGCTGATCGAGAATATTCTGCGTGGGTGGGGGAATATATTAAGTTTTTTAATTATGAGCGGAAAAAAACAAATGAGTTGTATTCAGAATTTCGAAAATATAAGATAACGGGAGAAAAAAATGAAGTATTTCGTTTTTATGCACTTATTAGTGCCATGGCTGAAAAAGGTATTCTTGATTTACAAAGCCCTCATTTATTAACGATATTGTCAAAACTTACTGGGATGCCATTGATTAAAACGGCAAAACATGATGAGGGGATTTTAAGAGATTCATTACAAGAAATTTTAAGTATTTTTGGAGAAGATGCTTATAGCAATTTGAAAGATTCCATGACATCGAAATTCACTTCAGAGGCAGATAAACACAAGCAATATGCGATGGATTATTTACCTCAGCATGAAGAGGTGTTATCTGGATTTTCGAAAGATTACATGGAGAGTTTTGGAGAAAATTTAGATGACTATGGTCGTTTAGATATTAATCGATTTGAAGCAGAGCCGGAAAAATTTGGAAAGAAGAATATTCATCCGCATCAAGTTTTTGCATTATTAAAGGCTATGGCAGAAAATGAGGATAATAAAGAAAAACTTATTTTTTATGCAATTCGTTTTGCCTCGATGGGATTAATTACAAATTTAGCTGCTTTAATTGATTCATTAGGGATTAATAAAGAAAATCCTTTGTTTATGTACTTTATGATGGGGCCATCTTTTCGAGAGGTTCAAGATTTAGATAAAAAATTAACTGGAGGAAAAAAATATAAAGAATGTTCAGGGCCTGATAAAAAGAAGTTTTTTCATGATGGAGATATAACATTGATTCATAAAACTTTATGGAGAGAGATAGGAGAAAAAGCATCTTATTTATGTTTAGGAAAAGAGGGTGCTAAGCAGAGTTCTTATAAGGCAAATCAAATGCATTATGTTGGAAGTGTGCTTTATCCTGATGCTATTAAGGTCATGTTTCCAACGGCTCAGAAACAATTTGGATTTCATAAAGATTATTTACCTACGTGGTCTATGTCTTATACTAATATGCTTTCGTCGATAGATACAGAGAATGCCACGAATATGAATCGTTTGATTTATGCTATGTCTGGTTTTATGTATTTTCAATCTCGTTTAGAGGGGTTTGGTCCAGAGGCTAAAGCTTGGGAATTTTCTGGAGGAGATCTTAAGCCTTTTATGTGTCGAAAAGAAAGCGGTTTGGTGACTCAGCAGTTTTTAAATAGTACCAATAACTTTTTACTAACTTTTTTAGATGCTCTTCAGCCTAATATCACTGATACTGAATATAAAAAATGGAGAAATTGTTTGACGGGGGAAGGGGAGGATGTTGCTCAGGTTATTGAGACAGGTTTTAATAAAGGCTTTGTTCAATTACTACAAAAGCATAAAGGTGTTTTAGGTCAGGTCCTCAGCCAATGGCAAGAAAAAGACGTATTCCCAACTCATATCCATAAACACAACTCAGACCTTATTTCTGGAAAGGATTTTGATGCCAAGGAGTGTGGGCTTGAGTATCCAGTGACGGATAWTGATCAAGGTATTAATGATACTCGTGATAGACTGGAAGAAACTTTAGCTGTTCAAGAATAATTTAGTTTTATACCATGAACCAACTTTTTTCAATATTCCCAAATATCGCCACGGAATTATTACGTATTGATGTAAATAAAGAAGTTTCAGATGCAAAAATGAAGATTGTAGAAGAAAAGTTGTCAGATTTTTTACCTATAACGCTCCGAAATGATATTGCGTTAGAAATTAAAGGTGTTTTAGAAAAAATTAAGAAAATTCGTGATAATAAAAAAGTAGCGCCTCTTGTCCATAGATTAAAAAACACAGCAGATTTATCAAATATTTCATTGATGACACAGGAGGAAATATTGCAAATGGATAAGCAGTATTTTTTTGATAATATGCAGTATGACTATAAACAGGCCTTAGATCGATGCCATAGAGGAGTGATGAGTACAACGAGTTTATACAATACCTTTTATTCGAAAAAAGGAAAAATATCTATTCGTGTGTATTTAAAGCAATTGGCACAAATCTTTAACTGGAAGGAAACAAAAGGGATGGAGTTGATTATTCATTGGAAAGAAATTTTAGGAGAATTCGTATGGAATGAAGAGTATTTTAAAAATAATGCAAAGGCAGATTATTATAAAGCTCTTGAAGAGTGTCCGGGAAAAGAAGTCACGGCTCATAATTGTGATGTTCAGTTTATATCGGTGTTTGGAAAGATTTCAGTGATTTCTTATATAAAAAAAATGGCACCTTTTTATGGGCTCAAAGGAAAAAGCAACCCGGTTCTTATAGAACAATGGAAAAAACTTGCGGGTATTTCTGTGCGGAAAATGGATAAAGTATACTTTGATGATTTTGCCAAAACAGATTATGAAAAAGCGCTGAAGGAATTTGATGTAAAAGTGATAACAACAACTTTCTTGAAAAAGAAGTTTTATTCAGATTTTGGATATATATCAGTAGAGAGTTATATAAGAAAACTCGCACAAGCCTGTAATTTTCATAATATAAAAGGGGCGAGTCTTTTAAAGAAATGGATTAATATTTAAAAAAATATGATGAATACAGAAAAAATAAACTCCATCTTTTTTGAAGAATTGGGGGTATTGCAAAAAAAGATATCACTCCCTGATGAAGTGATTAATAAAACGAATAGTAAGGTCATTTTTCTTTTTTCAAAAAGGGATATATTGAAAGATGTGCGGGGAGATATTAAGATTGCTTTACATAAAGAAGCGAAAAAAATATTTTTAAAAGTGGCTTCTCAAGATTATCATAATTTTATAGAAGAACTTCAAGTTGCAGAGTTACGTCATACTGATGTGCATAAAAAAATTACATTTGAAGGAAGGTCTATTTCTCTTCGTCTTTATATGAATAATATGGCAAGTTTATTTGGGTATGAAAAGTATGGATATAAACGCTTGATGTCAGAATGGAAAAAAGTGGCAGGGGTAGAAGTATTAGATACCTCAAAAATGGATCAGCAGTATTTTGAAACCTGGGCACGGAATGATTATATGGAGGCCAAAAAAGTATATAAAAAAGAAATAGACGCTGCTGATTTAATGTATTATTTTCATTCTCATGCTGGTTGGATTACCATGGAGTTATATTTAAATACCCTCAGAAAGACTTATGAATGTTTTGATTCTTTTTCAGAGCTTATTGATAGGTGGAGAATAATTGTCAAAATTGAAATAAAAANCTATGAATCAGGAGTATTTCGAATTACATGCAGCTGATGATTATGCATCGTTAGTGGCTGAGCATGGTCGAAATGGAGAGATTTTTCTATCTTTATCGGATACTAAGGTATTTTCTTCGTATTTTGGTGATGTGAAGGTATCTACTTATTTGACAGCGATGAAGCATTCATATAGGAATATATTTAATCATTCAGGGGCGAGAAATAAGTGGAAGGAATCAGCGAGAAAAGCGTTGTCGATCATGAATAAGGAATAATTTGACTCTTGAAAGCAGACAATTTAGAATGTTTGTGTATTTTAAAAAAAAATATATATGAAACAGTATGATGCGATTATTATTGGTGGAGGAGGTGGATTAAAGCTTCGTCCGATAACGATGCTTGGCAAAAAAGTAGCTATTATTGAAAAAGAAGATTTGGGAGGAACCTGTTTAAATAGAGGCTGTATTCCATCAAAGATGTTGATTTATCCAGCTGATTTTCTGACACATATAAAAGAAGATTTACCGCATCATTTTTCAAAAATGTCTGGAGAGATCACTTCTGATTTTTCAGCTTTAGTGACCGATCTCAATAAAACGGTACAAGCGGATTCTGCGGGAATTCATGCGAATTATGAAAAAAATGATACGTTTGATTTTTATCATGGTGAGGCGAAGTTTATTGAAAATAAAATCATTGAGGTAAATGGAGAGCAAATAACAGCAGAGAAAATTTTTGTAGCGACGGGAACTCGTCCTTCTGTGCCAAATATTGAAGGATTGGAAGGAACTCCGTATATGACGAGCCGAGAATTATTACAAAAAAATGAACTGCCGAAAAAAATGATAGTTTTTGGTGGCGGGTATATCGCAGTAGAGCTCGGACATGCCTTTGGAGCCTTTGGAACTGATGTGCATTTTTTGGTGCGTTCGTCTATGATTAAGGCTGAAGATAAAGAGATTCAAAAAATATTTATGGATGATTTTGCAAAACGATATAATGTTCATTTTAAAGTAGCTCCAAAAAAAGTGGAGTATAAAAATGAAGTCTTTTATGTAACGTGTGAAGATGAAGATGGAAAAACATTTATTATGGAATCAGACGCATTATTTGTCGCGACGGGAGTTCGTCCAAATTCTGATGATTTAGGATTGGAAAATACAGATATTGTTTTAGATGAAAAAGGTTTTATTCAAACGAATGAATATTTAGAAACCGCCGTTGAAGGTGTGTATGCATTAGGAGACGTGAGGGGGAAACATTTATTCCGTCATGCGGTGAATTATGAAGGAGAGTATTTRTTACGAACCTTATATGTTGAACAGGTGAGAGAGCCCCTTGACTATGGTCCAATGCCTCATGCGATCTTTACCTATCCACAAATTGCCGGGGTGGGAGTAACAGAACAAGAATTGCAAGCTGAGGGAAAACAAGAGGGGGTGGATTATGTTATTGGAACCAATGAATATAAAAAAAGTGCTTATGGAATGGCAATGAAACCTTCTATTGGGCTGGTAAAGATTATCGTAAATAAGAAAGATAGAAAAATTATAGGATGTCATATTATTGGTGCAGACTCTGCGACGTTTTTACATATGATGATTGCGTATATGAAAATGAACGCCACGATTGATCATGTTGTTGATACTATTTTTATTCATCCGGCCTTTCCAGAAATTATGAGAAATGCGGCGAGAAAAATTATGGCAAAGATGTAATAAAAAAAACTGGACATTTCTTATAAAATAGTGGAAAATATCACTGTTAAAAAACTTTATATCTAACTTATTTTTTATGTCAGTGGAAAAACATTCATATCCTGGGGTTGGAAATGCATATACATATACAAATCCAAAATTTGGAGGAAAAATTATTGTTATTACATCAAATGGTGCAACCGCTGAAGATCTGGCTATGACGATGGCTTTGTATTCACGAAGTAATAAAAGCGTCTTGGATCATATTGAAAAAGTTTCAAAGGTGGGGTCAGGAAAATTTATGGAAAGTTTTTATGTTGGATATGGGCATAAATCGATTGGAGACTGTGGAGCCGCATATATTTTTATTGAAGGAGTCAGTATGCTCGCGGCTAAATGTATGCAGGAGTCACGATTGTATTCAGGGCAAGAAAGTTCGACTCGTTATATTGATTTTTCAAAAGTGAAATTTATTAATCCTCTCGATCAGGGAAATTCTATTTTAGAAGACTGGAGGCATTTTTATCTCGATTCTTTTTCATTAATGAAATCTTTTTTACAAGGAAAGCACCCGATAAAAGACGGAGAGAATGAAAAAAATTATGTWMKWKYMAWTKAWGMYMKNTRTTWWKAYAKTWKNCGWSRWTKKYTMCYARMMRKYGMGASNCAYRMRKCWTGRMTSKNTGACWMNTTTAYRACAAGCGGCAGATAAAATAGATGTATTACGGCACCATCCTCTTGAAGAAATGAGAGAAATCGGAACAGGGATTTCTACTGTATTGCAAGAAGTATTTCCACAAAGTTTTGGACATAAGCCCAGAGAAGAACAAGAGGTCTATCGAGCGATGTATATGGAAAAATATAATTATTATAATCCATCTGTATTCCCTGATTTTGAAATCACGACAACTATTTCTCAAGATTCAATTGAAGAATATGGAGAGGTCTTTTCGTCTCGTCCTCGAGGAGTGGAGCTTCCGCATTTTTTAGAAGATTTGGGACAAGTACAAGTAAAATATTTATTAGATTTTGGATCATTTCGAGATATTCAACGTCATCGGTGTGCCATTATTCGAATGCCGCTGGTATCTGATACACATGGTTTTACTGAATGGTATTTAGATCAAATGCCCACTCAGCTTAAGCAGTCGGCGAAAGATTTACTGACTCGTCAATTTAAAAGTATTCATGCGTTATCAGGCTCAGATGCTGATAAACAGTATTATTTCCCTATGGGGGTGGCGCTTCCTGTGTCTCTAACGTTTGGCTTGCCAGGGTTATTGTATACGACTGAATTAAGAACGTTACAGACAGTGCATCCAACATTACGAGTTCGCATGATAGAGGTGGCTCGATGGATACAAAAACACTTTCCGCACGTCGCCATACATCCAGATCTTTCTGATGATGTGTGGAGTATTAAACGAGGAAGTCAGACTATTGAGGAGAAATAATGGGAATGGCAGATACAGACAATATACCGATGGAAAATATTGAGGCTGGAAACAATCAAGAAGAGCGAGTACTTCCGGATAATGTTATAGCATTTCCGGGTGGAGAGAGGGTGAAAAAAGAGATTGAAAAAACAATAAAACAAATGTTTTTTGAAAATCTTCAGCAAAATTCTTGTATTTCTGATTTACAAGAACGTTTTTCTCTTGAGGTAAAAGGATTGCTACGGCAGTACACACTCTCTACCAGTTTTTTTTACGATGATACAAAAAACATTAAAGATATTTATAAAACATTAAAAAGTAAAACTTTAGGATCTCAAAGTGAACGAGATTTTTTGGCTTTATATACATGTATGTTTTTTTCACAAAAAGAGGGATTAAAAAATTATGATCCTCAGAAAAGGGATGAATTTCTTCATAAGTTTTTACCACGTTTTGATTTAAGCAATCAGGAAGGGAAACTTCTTTTTTATATTGTTCAGGAAAGTATTTTAGATGAATTAGATGATTTTGATGAATTAAAATCGTTTTTTGCTACATTGTCTGAGAAAAAAGATTTTTTAAAAAAAGATGAGGCCTTTCAGAGTATTATTATTAAATCTTTGTTTAAAATTGCTGAATCAGAAGTGCCTTTATCTGAATTGGTGTATTTTTTAAAAATAGGAGAGCAGCATATTGATGATTTAGATATAGAGCCTTTTATGAAGCACATGCAGAAAAATTATAATGATGATATAGAGCTTTTTCAGTTTTTTCATTTATGGGAAGAGATCATTGATCCAAGGAATAGACATTTTTCATTTTATGATATTTTTCATGATTTATCTATTTCTTTAATGAAAGAGAAGTCGATAGAAATAATTCTGCCGTTATTAGGACAGTCTTTGCCTCCAAAAATATTTCATGAAGTTATTGAGGCTTTTGTTTCAGAATCTCTTTCTATTAAGCAATTTATGGATCAGATTATTCCTTCTCTGTTTCTAAAAGAAACAGGGTCGAGTGAGAAAATGTTTTTATACCAATTTGTTCATGATTATATTATTTCTGAAAAACGAAGTAAGGATAATTTAAAATATATAAAGGCAGAGTTGAAAAATATGCAAATGGCTGGAAAAATTGCTCATCTTGGAGGATTGCGTATGATGACACAAGAAGAAGGTGATTTTTTAGGACGAAATATTGTTTYAACAAGTGATAAAATGTATGAAAAAAGTGATTTTATAGAAAGTATTGTTTTATTAATTGAAAAATATTTCCCATTTATTTATAAAATATTTTGGTGATATTATTTCTCTTTGCTCTTTTTTAATAAATTTTATAAAATCCTGTCGAAGCTTATTTTTTAATGTATTTTTACGTGGATGCAGAACGACTAGAAAAACGAGGGAGAATTGCTGATCTTGGAGTGGCAATTTATCCAGATAAATATTTACAAAGAATTTCAACTGATGAGCTTAAGGCAAAAGATGTTTCTTTTGAGCGAGATTGGAATGATATTATGGAAAACACTCAAGAAACTTTTCGACTTGCGGGACGGCTTATGTTGAAGCGAGTTATGGGAAAACTCTGTTTTGCTTCGATTCAAGATTTTCATGGACGAATGCAAATTTGTTTTAAAGATGGATTTACAAAAATTGCGGGATTGGATGAAGAAAAGATGTCTTCTCGAAAATTTTGGGAAAAGCTTATTGATCTTGGTGATCATGTTGGAGTCGAGGGAGAAATCTTTCGAACCAAACATGATGAAAAAACGTTATTGATTAAAGAATTAACATTTTTAGGAAAGGCGCTTCGACCGATGCCTGAAAAATTTCAAGGAGTCGCTGATGATGAAATTAAACTTCGACAACGATATTTAGAAACATTGAGTGATGAAAGTGCCCGAAAGCGATTTAAAGTTCGTTCTGACGTTATTCGAGTTGTTCGAGAATTTATGTGGAGTCATGATTTTATGGAGGTAGAAACGCCGATGCTTGAGCATGAAGCAACGGGAGCGGCGGCTCAGCCATATCACACACATAACAATGCACTTGATATTGATTTAGTTCTTCGAATTTCACACGAACTTCCACATAAAAAATTGATTGTTGGGGGATATGAAAAAGTATTTGAAATCGGGAAAGTATTTCGAAATGAAGGAATTGATCCTTCACATTTACCAGAGCATACTCATTTTGAGTGGTATGCGGCGTATTGGAGTTTTGAAGAAAATATGCAATTTATGGAAGAACTCTATAAACATATTTTTACGAGTTTAAAAATTGATCCAAAAATTGAGGTAAAAGATAAGCAGGGAGATATGAAGATTGTTGATTTTGGTCAAACATGGGAACGAATTGATTATGTTGATCTTCTCAAGCAAGATTCAGGTATTGATATTACGGTTGTTACAACACAAGAAGAGCTTTTGAAAAAAATCAAAGAACAAGATATTCATATCGATGGAATGAATGATATGGGGTACGCAACATTGGTTGATTATCTCTATAAAAAAGTGAGTCGTCCACAAATATTGGGGCCCGCGTTTTTATATAACTATCCAAAATCAATGAAGCCGCTCGCAAGAAGTAATGATGAAAATCCAGATATGACTGATGCTTTCCAGCTCGTTGTCAATGGATGGGAATTATGTAATGCCTTTTCTGAGCTCGTTGATCCAATCGAGCAAGATCTTCGGTTTAAAGAACAAGCGGTTGGAGTGGCCGCTGGCGATGAAGAAGCATTCCGAGGAGATGATGAATATATTCTCGCAATGGAATACGGACTTCCACCAACATCAGGGGTGGGCCCAGGACTTGATCGCTTTATTGCACTTATTACGGGGCAAGATAACTTGAGAGATATTGTTTTCTTTCCATTAATGAGACCTCGAGGATAGAGGATCTATTTATCTGTGAATAAACCCACAATGCTTGCATTGTGGGCTTTTTTTATGCTATAAGTTATTTAATATATTTTAACTGCATAGAATATGAATACAATGAAATCTGAGAATCRTGATTTCTCTTTAGAAGAATTAGTCCAATTATCTACGATAAATACAGATCTTTCTCCAGTCAATCCTATAGAGGGTAGCCGGAAAGACTTTTTAACTCAAATAGCTTTTTATAGTACTATTTCAGGTATAAGAGACGGGGATTCAACAGAAATTTCTTATATTCTTCAGAATGAAGGATTGCAAGAATGGGACGGTGAAAATGCATAAATACCACTTTGGTTTTTGTGAGAAATCTTTTTTAAAGGCTTGTCATCGGCAAGCCTTTTTTTATACCCGACATATTTTTATATTTTTGCAACTTCATTTTCTTGTGTTCTGTGTGAGAGGAGGAGTATTATAGTATAAATATTATCATTTAATTCTTCGTATTATGAATGAGATGAACAAAGCTCCATCGGCAGAAAGTAATAAAAAAATGGATAAAAAAACGAAAGAAGCATTTGCTTTAGTTGCAGAATTCATGAAGCAGCATGAAAATGCAGTAGAACAAAAAGCGGCGGCAGAGATAGCTGCTACAATACAGGCGAATACTAATAAGATCCGAGGAAAGACCAATAAAAAAATAGGCAGTGTATTAAATTTCTAAAAATGTAGGGGCTTGCCATCGGTAAGCCCCTGCAAGATTTGTATATTATGGTGGGGTGTTTTTATTTTGATTTTCCAAAAAAAAGCGTTACACTCTCTGGTGTTTACTTCATTACTATTGGATTTATGATTTACGACCACAAAAATATTGATAAAAAATGGCAGAAATACTGGGAAGACAATAAAACATTTGAGATAACAGACTTAGAGAGTAAGCCAAAATATTACGTTTTAGATATGTTTCCATACCCCTCTGGGGCGGGGTTGCACGTTGGACATCCTCGAGGGCAGATTGCGACAGATATTATGGCGCGACTTCGTCGAATGCAGGGGTTTAATGTATTGCATCCTATGGGATGGGATGCGTTTGGATTACCGGCAGAAAATTATGCGATTAAACATGGGGTGCATCCAGCTGAAACGATTAAGACAAATTCAAAATATTATAAAAAACAAATTCAATTATTAGGTTTTTCCTATGATTGGAGTCGAGAAATGACGACCACGCATCCAGATTATTATAGATGGACGCAGTGGATATTTTTGCAGTTGTATAAAAAAGGCTTAGCGTACGAAAAAACCATGAGTATGAACTGGTGTCCAACATGTAAGACCGTTGCGGCGAATGAAGAGGTGAGTAATGGGGTTCATGAACGGTGTGAGCGTCCGGTGGAGAAAAGAGATATGACTCAGTGGTTTTTAAGGATTACGGCGTATGCTGACCGTTTATTGTCAGATTTAGAGGGGCTTGATTGGTCTGATTCTATTATTAGTATGCAAAAAAATTGGATTGGAAAATCAGAAGGGGCCGAGCTCGATTTTGCAATTGACGGACATGATGAAGGTTTGCGAGTATATACGACTCGTCCAGATACTTTATTTGGAGCGACATATATGGTTTTAGCTCCAGAGCATGTAGCGGTTGACAAGATTACAACACTCGATCAAAAATCAGCAGTGGAGAGTTATGTGAATGCAGCGAAGTGTAAATCTGAGCGTGAGCGAAAGATTGATGAAAAAACCAAAACCGGAATATTTACTGGAGCTTATGCGATGAATCCAGTGAATAATAAAAAGATTCCTATTTGGGTCGCAGACTATGTCCTTATGGGATATGGAACGGGTGCTATTATGGCGGTTCCTGCTCACGATGAAAGAGATCATGATTTTGCGAAAAAATTTGATCTTGAAATTATCCCCGTTATTGAAGCAAAAGAAAAAACAGATGCGGTGGTGAYGRWNNAGGAWSWRYKWTCWWWTCWRRSWWTNNTTASMWGSRTSRAMKKCMWRAKNANAGCTSGWKTKARMRTGATTGAATGGCTTGAAGAGAAAAAAATTGGAGATAAAACGACAAATTACCGTCTTCGTGATTGGGTCTTTRCTCGTCAACGATATTGGGGAGAGCCGATTCCTTTGATTCATGCGGAGGATGGTAGTATCTATACTCTTTCTGAAAGCCAATTACCGCTTCGGCTTCCAGAAGTCGCCAATTTTGAACCAACAGGAACCGGGGAAAGTCCGCTTGCACAAAATACAGATTGGGTGAATGTTTCATTTTATCTTGATGACAATAATGATGCAGTGGTATTATTTGATGATGAAAGGGCTCCAGAGGGAAAGAGCATTTTGTCAGGAAAAAGAGAAACTTCTACCATGCCAAACTGGGCGGGATCTTCTTGGTACTGGATTCGTTTTGCCGATCCGCGAAATACCGAGTCACTTATTGATAAAAAAATAGAAAAATACTGGAATAATGTAGATCTCTATGTTGGAGGAGCCGAACACGCGGTGCTCCATTTATTATACGCACGTTTCTGGCAAAAGTTTTTGTATGATATCAATGTGGTGTCTGAAAAAGAACCATTTAAAAAATTGGTCAATCAGGGGATGTTACAGTCATACAGTTATAAAAACGATCTTGAAAAATACTATCATCCGGATGATACCGAGGAAAAAGATGGAAAATTTTATGCCAAAGATGATGGAAGAGAGCTCTTTCGTCAGATCGAAAAAATTTCAAAATCAAAGTTGAATGTTATTAATCCTGATGATATTGTTTATGAATTTGGAGCCGATAGCTTGAGACTCTATGAAATGTTTATGGGGCCTTTTGATCAAAGTATTGTTTGGGAAGAGTCTGGAATTTCAGGAATTCGTCGATTCTTGGAAAAAATCTACAAATGTGCTGATACAGTACAGGATGTGGAAAACAAAGATTTGGAAAAGATCTTACATAAAACAATTAAAAAAGTATTAGCAGATACCGAAGATTTTAAATTTAACACCGCAATTTCTGCCTTTATGGTGTTTATGAATGCGTGTCATTCGGCAGATACCATTCCAATAAAAGTATGGACAGAGTTTGTCAAACTTCTGTCTCCATATGCTCCACATACAGGTCAAGAGCTTTGGGAGAAATTAGGGAGAAGTGAAGAATTGTCATATGTAGCCGTTCCAGAGTACAGTGAGAAAATGTGTCAAGATGATGAGCTGAAGATTATGATACAGGTAAACGGGAAAGTTCGTGGTCATATTTTGGTGGCGCTGGATGCTTCGAAAGAAAGTATTTTACAAGAGGCCAAATCACATGATAATGTGCAGTCATATGTGGCAGATGGAACTAAGAAAGAAATTTATGTTCCCGGAAAGTTAGTCAGTTTAGTGGTTTAATATTTTTTAAAAGAAAATTATATGGAAGCAGAAATGGGAGTATCAATCGATGTGGCTTTGGCTCAAGACGCGATGGTGCCGGTTATTGAAAATATTTCTCTGAATGAAATGGAACCAATTTCATGGTTGCAAACTATGGGAGAAGAAATGTCTGAAAAAGTGGTATCATTTTTGCCATCACTTTTCCAGGCCAGTATGTATATTTTTGGAGGAATGCTTGTCTACTTTGTTACGGTATGGTTTATTCGATGGATAGCATCAAAACTCCCCTTACATGATTATTCAGAAAAAATTGGGTTGAAAAAATTATTACACCGAATGCAGATTAAATCTCCTTTACATATGGTTTTAGGAAAAGCTATTGGTGGTTGGTTTTTTATGTGGTTTTTTCTCAGGGCATCAACAGTGTTGCAACTCCATGATATTTCATTGTTTCTCGACTCAGTCGTTTCATTTTTACCACGAATGGTAGTGGCGTTATTTATTATTCTCCTTGGAATTCAATTTGGAACAACAACGGGGAAAGTAGTCGAAGGAGCGCTCGCGATGGTGCACGTTTCATCAAGTAAAATTATAGGAATTATTTCAAGATTTATTATCATTTTATTTGCGGTTATTGGTTCTATATTTCAATTAAATATTGCTGATGATTTTATAAAAATCTTATTTGTAGGAATTGTCTTTATGTTATCACTTGCTGGAGGGTTAGCGTTTGGACTTGGAGCGAAAGAAACCGTATCAACGGTTATGAAAGAATTATTAAATAATAAAGAATAATGAGAAAATATTTACTCGTCTTTTTGTGTATATTTATTATGAGCCTTTTGGGTTTATTATCCGTGCTTTTTTATCTTTCTCCTGAAGATTTTCCGGTGATGGCAACGGGGCTTTTTTATCTGTTTTTCTTTCTTCTTTCATTCTCTCTCTTTACCGTTTTGGGATATTTACTTCGTCGAATGTTCCAGTTTAAGGTAAATAAATTCTTTCATTTTCAAATGAGTTTACGTCAGGCTATATTATTATCAATGTTTTCATGCCTCAGTGCCTACCTATTAAATATTCAGGCCTTTACCTGGTGGTCAGTACTTTCGGTCCTCGCGTTTCTCTTTTTTATAGAAATATTTTTCATGGTTCGAGATCATAAAGAATAATGTGAGTTTTCTCTCTTTGACAAAATATTGATGTCGTTATATATTCGCGTATAAATTAATAAATATTATATGGACGGATTGAAGTCAAATAATCTTATAGTGCAGGAAGAGCGAAGTCTTGAAGCTTTTGATAAAAAGGCAAAGGCGATCTTTGAATTAAAAGAATGCAAAGATTTGCCGATTGAATGGATTATCTTTTTTAAAGATATTTTATCAGCTGATGATTATTATGGTTGCAGAAGAAGAAGTTTAAAAAAGCTTTTGATTCAAGAAAATATGCCATATGCTTTTTTATATCGAAAAATACTTTCTTATGGTTTCTTGGATGAATCTGCTGCAAGTCAATATTTAAATGGTGAATCTATGTTCTCAAGGGAGTTTCAGGATATTCCCAATTTATTGAATCTTTTAAATCTGCTGATTCATGGTGTTGTACTGTTCTTTCTCTTAGCAGAAATGTCTCCTGCCTTTATTCTGCTGGCGGGGATTGATTATATCTTATTGAGACAATATGAATTAGGAGAGAGAAAACTTCAGGAAATTTCTGAGGGTATGACATTTAATGCTTTATCATATAGAGATATATTAAATCTCTCTTCTTTAAAGATTCCTCAGCCAGAGAATATAAAAGATTATGAAACGAGTGCGGAAAAACATAAGACGCTTTCAACTTCATCTCAACATATTCAAGAAACAATAGATGGATTACGAGAAGGGATTATTCGATCAAGTATTTTTATAGAGGCGGGAAAAGATGATTCTGGAGAAATTGCGAAGACACAAAAGGACGTCCTTGATCAAATGCATGTATTATTAGATGAGTATATTGAGAATCAACAATCGAAAGAGTTTTTATATCAAGATATTATTCATAATAGATTGCAGGCTATTGAATATGATGATCCGAATATGCATTTAAAAAATCTGTTAATTGAGGCAAAGAATCCTTCTATTGAACAGGTTGAGGCTCAAGATATTGCCGCAGAGCAAAAAAGTAGATTGTTAGAAAATAAATCACAGAAATTAATTACAAATGATGACAAATAAAATAAATAATGTTCCGGGGCTAGAAGAAAAAACTCTTGAAAAAAAAGAGCGATATACTCTTGCGGATTTAACACCTGCAGAAATTAATTTTTTTGCACCAGTTTTTGATAATGATGATATTTTTGAAAGTAAGGAAAATCGTAGGATTATATGTTCTGATTTGTGCAAGAAGGCGGTAGGAATGCTTGGTCAGACAAAAAATGATGGAGATACAATTATATTTGGTAGAATAATGCAGATAATGTTAGGGGGGATTTTGGCTACAGCTTGGATGGGTATTAGTCAAAAGGTTTATTATGCACTACTGAGTAATATTATTCCTTCTTATTATGCCTATTATGTTATTAATACAATGTTATTATTAATAACTATGTTGATTGCTAATGATAAAATGCAATATTCTATTATGTTTAAAGATGATACTGAAACAGAAACATTATTATATGACTTCTTCATAAATTTAATAGAAAAAGAAACACAGGAAGAGGCTATCCAGTATTTGATAGATAGCAGAGAGCCTATGGTAGTAAATGTAGTGGAAAAAAACATGCTGCAATCTGAAATCGATTGCGATAATTTAAAATTACTAAAATATATATCATCTGAAACAAGGGGGAGGATTTTAAATTTGAAAAGTTCTCTCAAATCTATTTCTCAAGAGTTATGGAAAAATCCAGATAATATCGATGAGTTACGAGGTGTTCAGGGTGAATTGAATATCCGGATTAATGATTTTATGTTGCAGTGGGAGCATCAAAAACAAGATGAATTGGCAGAAATTAATAAAGTATTTTTTAATTATGCTCCAGAGGTCCTTCCCGAGCCGGAGGAATTATCTGTTTTAGAAGAGGCTAAAAGGGCTTTGAGAGAAGCAGAGATGCCTTCTGATGCTTCGCTTGAATTAGAATCGTGGAAAGAGGTTGGATTGATTGAAGTGTCAGAAATTAATAATAAAAAAATATGAATAATTCAAATAATCTTACCAAACGGCCAGAGCGAAGTCTTGAAGACTTTACATTAGAAATGAACAAAGAGTTTGAGACGACTGAGCTTGAGGCATTGTCTCCTGAGCTTTTAGCTATCTTTCATATTTTTGTGAAGGAATATGATTCAGAGGAGGAGTTTTTGGCTGCTTGTGAAGTATTTATTTCACTCTTACAGGATAAGAATTTAATAGAGAGGTGTCAGAATTTTATGGATAAAGCAGGAGGTAGATTGGTGGATATTCTCGGTGTGGGATTCGGTTACTTGACTGTTATGGTATTATTTCTGCTTTCTTCGGGGTTACCTATCTTTTTGTTATTGTCTTGTTTCTTTCCGTTGACGGACCCAGGAGTGACGGGCCTTCTGGTTGGATTATCTATTGCGAGTGCTTTTCACGTATTCGCAACCAAAACGAGTTATGATATTCGTCATGAATTATTGAGAGAATTACAAGTGTGTGATGATTCTCAACAAAGAATTACAGTCTTGAAAGATTTATCAGATGACGGAAATTATAAATTTTTGAAAAAAGAGATAAAAGATAATCAAGGTTCTATAAATCAAATTATTGATATTCGAAAAGCAAAATCAGATGCAAAAAATAATATGATAACATTAAATGACGGAGCTTCTGAGGCATTATCAGAGATAAAAGATAATAAAGAGTCGATAGGGTCTGTGTTTAATAAAATGAAAGAACGGCTAGAGATTCTGTTAGAAGATTTTATAACCATAAAAAATGTAGAAGCGGCATATGTTGAGAAATTGAATGAGAGCTTTGAATTAAAGCATCGTCGCATTGCTTATGATTTAGAGGATATGTTGGAGAATGGAGATGATAAGTATGTAAAAATCTTAAATGATTCAGGTTCCCCTGATTCTGTTATTGATATTAAGTCAAAATTAGAGGTGGGGCTTCTGCAGGAAAAAGAGAGTCCATCACAAAAATTAATTACAAACGATGGAAAATAAACTAAACAATGGCGAAGAACGAAGCCTTGAACTTTTTGATGAAAAATCAAAGGCCTTATTTCAGGCTAAAAAATATAAAGGCCTGTCTTTACCAGAAGTCCGATTTTTTCATAAGTTTTTAAATGGATCTTATACAAATGAAGATCTTGAGAATTTAGAAATGGATCTTATTAACGAAAATATTCGATTTCATTTTTTCTTGAGAAGGATTATTGGGACAATATTTAAAAATGAAAAAAATTACAATAAAAATTATCTATCTGGTGGAGTTCTTATGTCGGTTGATGATGGAGATGTGGATGATGGACTTTTGTTGTATTTTGTTGCTTCATTTACTACTTCCGGGCTGGCTGTTTTTGTATGTGTAACTCTAGGAATTTGGAAATTCTCTATAATTATGCCAATAATTTTTGCTTATGTGTATAGGCAGTATGCAAAGAGCACGATAATTCGGCAAGATATTAGGAATTTAATAATGGGGCTGGGGCAGGACTATTTTACTGAAAGAACTAAAATATCCCAGTTGTCTAGATCTTTAGAAGAAAAATCATTTACTATTCCTTACCCAAGGAATTTAGATAAATATACAGAAATAGAGGAGAGGCATGAAAGCTTGTTGAGATCAGATGAAGATATTCAAAATAAGATCTCAGGGGTGCGAGAGGCGATTGATCGGTTAGAGGTGTTTATAAAACTGGGCAAGGATATAAACGGGGCATTTTTAGAAGAGAGAGATAAGTCTCTTGAGGTCATGAATGAATTATTAGCAGAATATAAAAATAATCAAGATTCAGCAGAAATCTTGTATCAGGATATTATTCATAATAGATTCGAGTATCTGGGAGAAGATGATCCTTTGATCTCCTTAAAAAACAAAAGAGTGGATGCCAATAATCCTTCTATTGCACAAATGGAGACAAGAAAAATTACGGCAGAGAGAGGGGTTGCTATGTTAGAACATAAAAAACAGCCATTAATCCCAAATAACAATGAATAAACAAAAAAATTCAGAGGCATACCTTGACGACCTGAAAGTCTTTGAAAAAAAATCCAATGATGTTTTTATACGACAGGAGGAAAATATTATGCCTGGGGAGATTGCAGCTTTTTTTAGTGAATTTTTAGGATCTGAAGTGGGTAATAAAGAAGAGTTTAAACGCAAATTAGATAAAACACGAGAGGCTCTCATTCAGTATAATTTTAAAGAAGCTCCATTATTAAAAAAATCTTGGCAGTTTATTGGGCAGTATATTGTTATGATAACACTGTGTTTGCTTGTTTTTTCTGCACCGGTTGGCTTCTTCTTATGGCTGGAAGCTATCGATGGTTTTATTCTGATCTTTGAACAATACATTATGAATGCCGGTATTATATCAGGTACGATTATCATGGGGGTTTCGTTATGTAGCCCGATAAATCGGGCGG
The DNA here is from genome assembly GCA_002401425.1 of Candidatus Peregrinibacteria bacterium. GTDB lineage: Bacteria > Patescibacteriota > Gracilibacteria. The sequence goes on along the minus strand of NVTB01000001.1, from coordinate 238,839 downwards.
TGACATTTGGAGAAGAGGATGAGGAAGCGACAGAGCTTATTTCTGAGTTGTTATCTGATTTTTTTGAAAATTCGCATCGTACACAAACCATTAAAGATATGCTGTTGGCTAACATTAAAATTCCTCATATACGAAATTCACAAGGGGTGCGGCTGCATATAAATAATGTAACCGCCTTTGATAATGATTTAGAGCGGTCTCAAAAAGTTATTAGAAATCGTTTACAGGAAGCATATAAGAAGATTCTTTTTGTGAAAGAGGAGGCTGTTGTATCTGATATACAATCTATTATTATAGAAAAAGTTGAGAATTTAGAGAAGCTGTTAACCCATCATAAAAATATTGTGTTACGAAGAGATAGGGCGTATCAAGATTTATTATCTGAGTGTCATTAATATAAGTTTTTTCTGTGTTTGATTCCGAGAAAAATAAAGACTTGTTTCTTTTTGTCTTCAATGAAAAGTATTCTATAGTCTCCGAGTTTTAATCTCCAGTCCGCAAAGGGATAGTTTTTTAAGGACTTAACTCTTTGCATCTCTGGGTTTTTAAGAATTCTTATCAATTTTTTTTCTAAGAGTATTGTTGTGTGTATGTCAAACTTTTTAAGATCTTTGATAAAACCTTTGTGATAGATGATATTGTTTTGTTGTAATCTTATTTCCATACTTGGTCCCATGTTGCAAATTGAGAATAGTCATTCTTTTTTATTTGATTCAAGGTCTCTTCTCCTCTTTTTTGCAACTCTTTATTTTGTAGTAAGAGAAAATCTTCAAATTCGTCTAAAATACCATAGGTGGTAATAAACTTTAAAAAATCAGGAGAAATAAGCCCTCCTGCCATTTTATTGTTTTGCAGTATGGCTTGTATCGTGTGTGTGTTTTTAAGCGCTTGAGCTGGCGATTTTTGAAGGTCGGAAATAGCAACAGATGACATCATATGATTTTTATATATGGAATATGCTATTATATATTATAGTATATTTGATATAATGTCAATTTTTGTACCGATACAATAGCAACAGGGTGTAGAAACTATTCTACAATAATTTGTGTATGAATATAATAGTTGCCTTTTGTTGGGGGCGATTTTATGTGATTTTTCACTCATTGACCGCTTGCTGCTGCCAATGTATCATGTTTGGCGAATTAATTATCTTTTTCGTATGGAAAATCAAACACAGAGAGAAAACATTGAAGGGGCTATGGTCTTAAGTCTTCAGGATATAGCATCTCTCAAACAGTACCTTCCTATTGCGCCTGGATCGGCACAGGAATATGACAAAGCGGTGAGAGAGTTGATCAAGTGCAACCATAAAGCAGATCAAACAGAGTTCTCAGAGAAAGATAAGGCGTTAATAGCTGTTTTGTTTCTTTGTATGACAATCATGTTTTTTGGTGTTGGGAATATAGCATTGATGATGGCGTCATTGTCTGAAATGTATTCACCTGTAATGGGAGATGCTTTATTGCCAGCTTCGTTATTAACTTCGGCAGGAGTGGGGATGAACTTTTATAATAATTCAGTATCTGAAGATGAAGCGTTAAATGAAAAAACACTCTTATTTTCAGACAAGATTATTGCAATTTTACATAATAGTCCTTTGGAATCTTCGGTTTCTCAAGATATTTTAACTATTTGCAAACGTTTGAAAGATAATTATGCAAAAATATAAAAATAGTTATTTTATATATTTTCCTGTAATAGAACAAAACACAAATACTCCATATTTTTCCAAGGAGGTTTGTGTTTTTTTTAAAATGTTTTGAGGATTTTTAATAACATAGGTTGTTCTATCATCACGCCGTGAATAGTTTATGTTTTCTGTTTGAAGTATATTTTCAATATGTTGTAAGTCAGGGTATTGATAGAAGATATTTTTTGGTTTTTCACAAAGAGTTATATTTTTTGGAAAAAATAAGGCTATTGCTTGTTTTGGTATCTGGATTATATTTGTAGTGTTTTCTAGATATTGTTTGAATGTATCGCTTTGAGATTGTGCCGCAGAAAGCCCTGAAAACAAAGGGATGTGTTTTTCTATTTCAATAGATACTCCACAAATATCAGGATTATCTTTTTTGCATGCATAAAAAGTTTTATATAAAATATTTTTATTGTTACATGGGGTTTTTATCGCTGTAATGTTTGTTAAATTAATGCTTTTTGATGTTTTTTCAAAAACATGTAAAAAGTCTCCAAAGTCGAGGGTATGCCATATATTATTTTCAAAAAAGAGGGCCGGAGAAAAAAGTGTGATTTTTTTCAAAAAAAGATTGATTTTTAAGGGGGGTATTGCGTATACTCTTTCAACATTACTCTACTTGTTAATTTTACATTGTGAAAGACAATTTTATTGAGGTGCGAGGGGCGAAGGTTCATAATTTAAAAAATGTGAACATAAAAATACCAAGGGAGAAATTAGTGGTGATAACTGGGGTGTCTGGATCGGGGAAATCAAGTTTAGCATTTGATACGATTTATGCTGAAGGACAACGACGATATGTTGAGTCACTCTCAGCCTATGCACGTCAATTTTTACAAGTGATGGATAAACCCGATGTCGAATCTATTACGGGTCTTTCACCAGCTATTTCTATCGATCAAAAAACAACTTTGAGAAATCCTCGATCAACGGTGGGGACGGTAACAGAGATTTATGATCATTTGMGMTTATTATTTGCACGAATTGGAACGCCTCATTGTATTGAGTGTGGAGATGTTATTGAAAAACAAAGTTTATCAGAAATTATTGATACCATTACGGAGCTTCCTGAAGGAAAAAAAGTTTTGGTGTTAGCGCCTGTCCCAAAAACAAATAATATTTCATATCATCAAATTATTCAGCAAATTAAAAGTTCTGGGTTTATTCGAATTCGATTAGATGGAGAGCTGATTACTTTAAATCAAAGTTTTGATTTAGAGGATGATGCATCACATGTTATTGAAATTGTGGTTGATCGTTTAATGATTAAAGATTATTCACCGAATAAAGTAACATTATCTCGGGGGGATGTTATTGAAGAGGTCAATCCTGAAAAAACTCGATTGGCAGATTCTGTTGAACTCGCACTCAGGCATGGAGAAGGTTTTATGAGTATTGTTGATTATGAAACAAAAGATGAAATCAAGTTTTCTGAAAAATATATTTGTCATAAACATCCTCATGTGGTTATTGGAGAGTTAGAGCCCCGTTCATTTTCATTTAATTCACCGCATGGAGCATGTGGAGAGTGTCATGGTATTGGGACACGAATGGTGGTAAAAGAAGATTTAATTATTCCAAATAAAGATCTTTCTTTAGAAGAAGGAGYGCTTCATCCTWGGGCGAGTACGACTTGGAATATGACTATTTTAGAAACCATGGCGAAGAGACAAAAGTTTTCTTTATCAAAAACGTTTCCAGAACTTTCGGCCAAACATCAAAATTTAGTGTTATATGGAACAGGAGATACAAAATATGACATTCATTATGAAGGAAAAAATATGAATGGAGATTTTCAAGCAAAATATGAAGGAGTGATTCCATATATTGAACGACGTTACAATGAGACCGATTCTGAAAACTCAAGAAAACATTTATCAAAATATATGGAGATGCAAGAATGCCCGACGTGTGAAGGGAAAAAGCTTCGACGAGAAATTTTGGGTGTAAAAATTATTGATAAAAATATTACAGAAGTTTCGGCAATGAATATTGAAGATGCTCATGTCTTTTTTCAAGGATTACATGCATTGTTAGATCCAACGAAGCAAAAAATTGCCAAGCTATTGCTTGAAGAAATTGTAAAACGACTCAAGTTTTTATTAAAAGTGGGACTGCCATATCTTGAACTGGATCGTTCAGTGCAAACGCTTTCTGGAGGAGAGGCTCAACGTATTCGACTCGCCACGCAAATTGGATCAGCGTTGACTGGGGTGTTGTATGTTTTAGATGAACCATCGATTGGATTACATCAGCATGATAATAGTCGACTTATAGAAACTATTTTATTCTTACGGGATAATGGAAATTCTGTATTAGTGGTTGAACATGATGAAGAGATGATGTTGATAGCCGACCATATTATAGAAATTGGACCGGAGGCCGGAAAACATGGAGGAAAAGTGATTGCTCAAGGAACTCCTCAGGACATTATGAAAGATAAACATTCAATTACCGGAGCCTTTTTATCCGGACGTGATCAAATTGCTATTCCACGAAAACGATCAAAAGGAAATGGAGATTTCTTGGAAATCATTGGAGCCAATGCTCATAATTTAAAAAATATTGATGTAAAAATTCCACTTGGATGTTTGATTGGAGTGTCTGGGGTATCAGGGTCTGGAAAATCAACACTTATTAATGGGATTTTATCAGCTGAGCTCGCCCATCATTTACAACGAGCACAAACAAGAGGACTCGATCATAAAGAGATTAAAGGGATTGAACATGTAGATAAAGTCATTCATATTGATCAAAAGGCTATTGGTCGAACTCCTCGTTCAAATCCGGCAACATATACAAATGTGTTTACTGATATTCGAGATTTATTTACGAATCAGCCTGAAGCGAAAATTCGAGGATATAGTGCCGCTCGTTTCTCGTTTAATGTGAAAGGAGGGCGATGTGAAGCGTGTGCGGGAGATGGAGTGAAAAAAATTGAGATGCATTTTTTACCAGATGTGTATGTTCCCTGTGAAGTGTGTAAAGGAGCTCGATATAATAGAGAGGCATTGGAAATTAAATGGCGAGGAAAAAATATTGCTGATGTTTTGGCCATGACGGTAAATGAAAGCTTGGAATTTTTTGTGAATATTCCAAATATTAAAAACAAGCTTCAAACATTGGCGGACGTTGGTGTTGGGTATATTCATCTTGGACAATCAGCAACGACGCTTTCGGGGGGAGAGGCACAGCGTATCAAGTTGGCCACAGAGTTGTCTAAAAAAGGAACAGGAAAAACGGTGTATGTATTAGATGAACCAACAACAGGATTACATTTTCAAGATGTGAAAAAATTATTACAAGTATTACAGCGATTGGTTGATAAAGGAAATACGGTGATCGTTATTGAGCATAATATAGATGTTTTAAAAACATGTGATCATATTATTGATATTGGACCAGATGGAGGAAATAAAGGAGGAGAGCTGATTGCAGAGGGAACGCCTGAGGAAATTGCAGAATGTGAGCGCTCGTATACCGGAATTTATTTGAAAGAAAAACTGATGTCATGACAAATATTCTTTCATCTATTCGGGCGAAAAATATAAGTTTTTTTTATGAAATTCATGAACCGATTTTATCGTCCGTGAATTTTCATATTTCTCCGGGAGAAAAAGTTGCTTTAATGGGAAGAAATGGAGCTGGAAAAAGCTCGCTCGCTAAAATACTTGCTGGAAAAGAAAAAAACTTTGATGGAGAGCTCTTTATCCCAAAAGGAGTTTCGGTCGTCTATAGCGAGCAAAATATTGACTATGCTGATTATTCTTTATCACTTCAAGAATACTTTTTATCCAAGATGGGTATCTTAAAAGATGTTGAAGATTATTTTGTTGTGACTGATGTGATGCAGTTTAAACAAGAATTTTATAATTTATATAACGGGGAAGAAAAAAGCTGGAACAATGTTTCTGAAATGATTGTGGATTATAAGAAGTTTTTATCTCAGCAGAAATTTGARGAGTTGCAAGTCAGTGATGAATGTGCCGTAGAAATTATGTTGGAACTTGAAGAGGCTTTGGAGTCTTCAGATATTCAGGAGAGAGAGAAGTGTTTCTATGCGACTGCTTGTGATTTTTTGCAAACTTGTAGTGCTACCGAATTGGTGTTATCACATGATGACTTTTTACAAAAGTTTGAAAAGTATTTTGATTTTCTTGTACAGGCTTCGGTGTATAGAAAATGGGCAAGTGATCATATGAATGATGTTTTAGATATTTTTGGAGAAATGCAGGACAAATTTGAAAAAAGTGATGGATATATTCTTGAGGATAAAATGAAAAAATGTTTACATATTTTTCATCTTGAATCTTTGAATTTAGATATGCCTATTTCTTTATTGTCTGGAGGGCAAAAAAATAAACTCATGTTAGCCGTTAGTATTTTTCTTGAGCCGGATATTTTAATTCTTGATGAACCAACGAATAATCTCGATACGGTTTCGTATAATCGGCTTCAGCAATTTTTACAAAAGTTTGATAAAACCTGTATTATTATTTCTCATGATCCAAAATTTCTTGAGCCACTCATCTCACAAGTCTTATATATTGATTCTCAAAGCCGAAGTATTCAGACATTCTCTGGGAATTATTCAGCGGTGCAAGAAGAGGTGGCGCTTATGATGGATAGAGAGCGAAGCCGTTTGGCCCGCGTGAAGAAAGAAGCGAAGCGCGTTAAGGATTTGTATCAAAAGCGATCACAACAGGCCTCTATGACAAATTCTGCTCAATTAGCTTCGGTGGCGAAGAGGATGAAGAAAAATTTAGAAGGATTAGAGGCTGAGTCACAAAGAACGGTGCATGAAGAACGTGCGATTGCTGATTTTAGTATTCCGTGTTCGTTTGAAGGAGAGATTGCAGTCAGTATGGATTCATATTCTGTATATAAGGATGAATCGGTTCGTTCATTTTCCGTGAATAAAGAATTTCCTCGCAATGCCAAGATTCTTATTTATGGAAAAAATGGATTAGGAAAGTCTTGGGGTGTGCATGAATGTATTGCCTACGCGAAAGAACAAAAAATAAAAGGATTTGATATCCTTCCGTCCTTTGAAAAAATCAATGATTCTTTTCAGAATAAGGAAGAAAGAGATTTTTTTCTCTCTCAGCGTTGGGCCTTTTCCGATGAAGTCATTTTGGGATATTACGATCAAGAATTTCTTATTCTGGATTATGAAAAAACGGTACAGCAAAACATGGAGAGAATTCATCCTTTTCAGTATCAGCAGCTTCGGCAGTTACTTGCTCAATTTTTATTCATAGAGGCTGACTTAGACTTAAAAGTACAACACCTTTCTGAAGGACAAAAAGCATTGTTATCTTGGTCAATGGTGAGTTTTTTATCTCCCAATGTTTTATTTTTAGATGAACCAACGAATCATATTCATTTTTTACATATTCCAAAAATTATAAAAGCGATCCAAAATTATAAAGGGACGCTTTTTGTCATATCGCATGATGTTTCATTTTTAGAACAGATTTCTTTTTCTTATGTTCTGGATATGGAAAGAGAAAAACTCTTTACTATGAAAGAGTGGAAGAAGCGGTTTGCTTTTTAGAGAGCCTCTCGTTCAAATACAGATCCCGTCATTTCCGCTGTCATAAGGGGAATGAGGGTGTCATCTTTTTTAAGATAGAGCTCCATGATACCAAATCGTTTATTTTTTTGTGTTTTTGTGTTTTTTCCTGACATAATAATGGTATCTCCTGAGTGAAGTGTTGCTATATCTGCTTCATTTATTTCATGGATAATTATTTCATTGAGCGTCATGAGTAAGTTTTTATCTGTCGTTTCTTCACTCAGTATACATCCAGCAACCCCTTGTGCTCCGATTTCGGCTAAGAGTCCAAAATCTATATTTCCAGGTTTTGTTGTATTAATAACAGCAGCTGTGATATCTTTGAGTGTGAATTGTGAATATTTATTATCTTCTGTGTAGGCGATAGAATCTACTTTTTCAAAAACTTCATCGTAGGGAAGTATGTTTTTTCCCAGAGTATGAAATGTTATATCTTTTAAATCTGGTTTCAAAGATGCTCTCATTTCATCTCGTGATTTAAAGATAGGTAATTTAATAAGTGAAGATAATTTTTCTATAGTTTTGTTTATGAATTTATATGAAAGATTTTGTTTTTTTTCATTCTCTGGAGTGATGTAAAATGATTCTTCAATAATATTATGTGTATTATCCCATATATCTTTGAGGATTTTATGATCAGTCAGGTTGAACAGTTCTTGTGATTCTTTTATTCTTTTAGTTAAAAAGCTTTCTGGCATGAGCGTCGTGTTAAATATACTCTTTACATCTGTGTCAGATGATACATTGGATAGCTGTAATGTGTGGTCAATAATCTTTTTTATATCATTCATTGTTTTTTCTATTGTTTCTATTGTCCATGCATGTAATTTATTTTTTCGTTCAATTTTTAATTCAATATGTTTTTTGTCTCCTTCTGAAGAAAGAGTAAAAATTGTTTTTGTCTCATTTTGAAATTTTGGTTGTTCGGATGCCTGTTTTGTTGATATTTGCAGATTTTGAATATTCGAGGTGAGAGGGGTTCGTAATCTATAGCTCAGTTCAGTGATTTCTTCTTTGTTGTGTAACGCATCCATAGCTATTGCGAGTGAGTATGCGGTAATATTGCCAGGAAACGTTTCAAAATGTGCTTTGAATAAAGGTGATTGTCTATTAATTTCGCCAGGACTTTGAAGTATTTCATATTTATCTTCCTCAGGTGATAGTGTGAATATGGTATTTTGTTCGTGTAATTGTTCGTGTACGTTCATGTAGGATATATAATAAATTTTCCACAGTATATAAAAAAAATCAGAAATAAAAAGAGATCTTATTCACAGCGATCTCTTGACAAAAAATAGGCATCTCGTTAAAATTATTTCCAAATTAAAAAACAATTATGAAAAACATTCAACCTCATTATAAACACGATAGTATTCTTGCGGTATCTCAGTATTTTGAACACGCATTTTCATCGACGGAAACTCCTGCAATTTCAGCTTTTCCAAAAAAAGGAAGTTATAAAAATATGGTCTGGATTCTGCTGGATGGAATGAATGTGCCATTTATGGAAAAACATAAAGATATGTTTTTATTTTCTGGATATTCAGGAGATATTTTTTCTGTGTTTCCTTCGGCGACTCCCAATGCCTTGGCTTCATTTTATACAGGGCTCAGCCCGGCTGATCACTGTCATTCAATGTATTGTCAGAGGGAGCCAAAGACGGGGAGTATGTGTCTCACATTGCAAGCAAAAGAAGTAGGGACATATACTTCTATAGAGGAAAAAGGGAGATCTGTTGAGGATTTCTTTCATCATGAAACTATCTTTGAGCGTGCGAAACATCAGTCCACCCTTTTAGCTCCATCGAACATAAAAGCTGGAATGACGAAAGAATATGCCAGAGGATCTGATTTTACATTGTATGAAGCTGGTAATGTGGAAGATTGTTTTCAAAAATCTCAAGAAATTTTACAGGGAAAAGAAGGGCATTTATTGCATGTGTATATTGATAATTATGATGTTTTAGCACATTCTTATGRTCCGATAAGTACTGAAACGAAAGATTTTATGCAGAATTTTGATGAACATTTTAAAAACTTTATTCAATCTTTGGCCGGGACTGATACAGCGGTGATTGTACACTCAGATCATGGATTTTTATCAACAGATGGCGGAATATTGTTTGATGTATATGAAGATAAAACACTGTATTCTTATTTTTCAGAACCGTTAGTAGGAGAACCTCGAGTTGGAGTTGTAAATATTAAAGAGGGGAAGATGACGGAATGTCAGAAATATATACAAGAAAAATATTCAGAGATTCTTGATGTGTATACTTTTGAAGAAATTATGGAGCAGGGGCTTTTAGGAGAAAAAATAACGAATGAAGATACCAAGTCATATTTTGGGGATTTATTTTTGGTCATGAAGGATGCTCATATGATTAAGGATTCATCATACTCCACTCTTCCTCATTTAAAAGGAATGCATGGAGGTTTGCGAGAAGATGAAATGACGATACCTGTTTTTGTCTTTGAAAATAAATAATATGCGTATTTTTGTTGAATCATCGATACAAGATCATCCAGAGACGAAGAGAATATTGGCAAAATTTTCACAAGCCTCTCTTGTGTTTATTGATAATTATGCAGAAGTGTTTCATAGAAAAAATCAGGATTTTCGATGGCAAAAGTCTCAAGGGTTGCAATATGTTTTAGCTGAAAAAAAACATGGATTTATTCAAAGAAATCCAGATTTTTGTGTGAGTGATACGGAAGAAAGTTATTATTTTTCACAGTCTTTAAACTGTTTATTTGACTGTGAGTACTGTTTTTTACAGGGGATGTTTGCTTCGGCTTTTCTGGTTATTTTCGTCAATAAAGAAGATTTTCAAACAGAAATTCAAAAAATTATTGAAAAGCAACCAAATAAAAAAATAACATTTTTTGCCAACTATGATAATGATGGACTCGCGCTTGAAAACATTTTACATACCGCAAAAGATTTTATTCCTTGGTTTGAACAATATAAAAATGCACATTTGGAGATTCGAACAAAATCGGCAAATATTCAGACAGTAGAAAATTTACAAGTGACTGATAATACAACTTTTGCATTTACCATTAATCCACAAGAGGTGATTGATATGTGGGAGAAAAAAACTCCAACGGCTCTGAAGCGAATGGAGGCCGCCAAAACTCTTATAGAAAAGGGATGGAGAGTCGGCTTAAGAATAGAGCCTATTATTTTGTTTGATAATTGGGAAAAAGTCTATGTTCAGTTTTTTCATGAACTGAATAGTATTGTTCCCCTTTCAGGATTTTATAATATTTTTTATGGTATCTTTAAAATGCCGTCAGCGTATTTTACAAAAATTCAAAAAATGTATCCAGAAAGTTCTTTATATCATTCAGCGTATGAAAAAGGAAAAAATGGAGAAATATCGTATTCATTTGAGGCTCGAAAAAAAATTAAAGATGTTTTTATAAAACAATTATGTCAATATGGAGTAGAGACAAAAAGTTTTTCTGCTTTTTAATTTTTTTTATATGAAAACGATGTGTGTAACTGGGGTTTCTCGTGGAATAGGCCATGCGCTTGTTATGGATATAATAGATGATTATATTGTTTATGGAATATCGCGAAGAGATCCAGATATTTATCATAAAAATTTTCATTGGATTGAGTCTGATGTCAATGATATTGAAAAAATTCGAAAAAGCATTCCAGAAATTGATATATTTATTGGAAATGCTGGAGTGGGATATTTTGGAAAGCTTGATAATATATCATCTCTACAAATAAAAGAAATAATTGAAACAAATCTTGTTTCAAATATATTATTATCTCAAGCTTTTTTATTGGATATTCGTAAAAATTCAGGACAATATATTTTTATTGGTTCACAAAGTGGCGAAGTCCCCGCATCTTTGGGTGCGGTCTATGTGGCTTCAAAATTTGGACTCAGAGGATTTGCAGAATCTCTGTTTTTAGATGAAAAGAAATATGGAGTGGGGGTGACACTGATACAGCCAGGAATGGTGCATACATCATTTTTTCAAAATACATTTTTTCAACCAGCGGATAAAAACTGTGCTTTAGATCCGAAAGAAGTCGTTGAATATATTCAAAAAAGGTTACAAAAAAAAGAGGGAGTATATGTTGTACACAATATACTCCCTCAAAAATTTGGAATAATAAAAAACTAAGGGTGAACTCGTCCCAGTGTTCGAGGAAAAGGAATGGCTTCTCGTACGTGGTGGATTCCAGAAATCCAAGTAACCAATCGTTCGAGTCCGAACCCAAAACCAGCATGAGGAACTGATCCAAATCGACGAAGGTCTAAGTACCATTCAAAATCTTCTGCGCTCAGTTTTTCGTCTTGAATTCTTTTGAGGAGAGTATCGTAGTCATCTTCACGAGCTGATCCTCCAATGATTTCACCATATCCTTCAGGAGCTAAAAGATCTGAGCATAAGGCTAAAGATTCATTTTCTGGATCTCGTTTCATGTAAAAAGCCTTAATTTTTGCTGGGTATTTTTCGATAAAAATGGGTTTGTCATATTTTTTTGTCAAAATAGTTTCATCTGTTGCTCCAAGGTCTGAGTCAGGTCCAATATCAGAGCCCATTTCTTGTAGTTCAGCAATGGCTTCCGCATGTGTCATTTTTATAAATGGAGCTTGGACTTTTTTCAGAGCTTCAATATCTCTTTCGAGTATAATGAGTTCTTGATTATTTTTTTCTAAGACTTTTTTGACAATATGACAAATAAGAGATTCTTGAACTTTCATGCTTTTTTCATGAGACATAAAGGCTGCTTCGGCGTCCATCATCCAAAATTCATTGAGATGTCTTCGTGTTTTACTTTTTTCAGCTCGAAAGGTTGGTCCAAAATCAAATACTTTTCTGTGAGCAAAAATAGCGGCTTCAGAATAAAGTTGTCCAGATTGAGAAAGATATAAATCAGTTCCAAAATGGTCTACTTTATACAAATCAGTGGTATTTTCACATGAGTTTGGTGTGAGGATGGGAGCATCTATTTTGATAAATTCATTATCATTCATAAACTCATATGTTGCATAAATAATGGTATTTCGAATTCTCTGAATCGCCCATTGTCGTTTTGATCGAAGCCAAAGATGCCTTTTTTCAAATAAAAACTCGACACCGTGATCTTTGTTTGAAATAGGATATTCGGTATCAGGTTGCTGAATAATAGAAAAACCAGATACTTGTAATTCATATTCATCTTTTTTTGGATGTTTTGAAACGGTTCCTTCCAGGCGCATTGAAGTTTCTTGTGGGAGTGATTTTAAAACTTCAAAATCTTCAGCTGAAAAGTTTTTTTCTTCAGCGATTGCTTGTATATAACCGAGCCCATCTCGAAATTGTAAGAATAAAATTTTCCCGCTTCCTCGACGAGATTGAAGCCATCCTTGGAGTATAACTGATTGGTCAATGTGATTTTTTATTTGAGAGAGATATATTTTCATAAGAGATCTGTTAATTATTTTGTAAGTATTTTATAGCTTTATTGGTGAGTAATCGTCCTCGAGGGGCTCGTTTGAGCATTCCAATTTGAAGTAAATATGGTTCATAGACATCTTCAATGGTTTCTTTTTCTTCAGCTGTAGCGGCTGCGAGGGTTGAGAGTCCCACAGGTCCACCTTCAAATTTTTCGGCAATGGTTGTCAGTATTTCTCTATCGGTGTGATCGAGTCCGTATTCATCGATGCCAAGAGCTTTGAGTCCCTCTTTTGCGACCTTTGCAGTGATAACTCCGTCATATTTTACTTCGGCAAAATCTCGAAGTCGTTTTATAAGTCTGTTTGCGATACGAGGAGTCGATCGGGCGCTTTGTGCAATTTTTAAGGCCGCGGCATCTTCTATTTCTATTTCAAGAATTTTAGATGATCTGAGAATGATTTGTTTCATCTCGGGCTCTGTATAAAATTGGAGTTTAATGACATCGCCAAAACGATCTCGAAGGGGAGCGGAAAGAGATCCGGCTTGAGTGGTGGCCCCAACGAGAGTAAATGGAGGAATTTTAAGTCGAACACTTCGGGCTCCTGGTCCTTTTCCTAAAACAATGTCCAATACAAAATCTTCCATGGCGGAATATAAAATTTCTTCCATCGATGTTTTGAGTCGGTGGATTTCATCAATAAATAAAATATCTCCGGCTTGTAGATTTGATAAAATAGAGGCGAGATCTCCTGTTTTCTCAATAGCGGGCCCTGATGTTGTTTTTATATTTACACCCATTTCATGAGCAATGACATTAGCAAGCGTGGTTTTCCCAAGTCCAGGAGGGCCATAAAATAAAAAATGTTCGAGTGGTTCTCCTCGTTTTTGCGCTGCTTGAATGTAAATATCCAAATTGCTTTTAATGTTTTCTTGTCCAATGTATTCAGAAAGACGTTTTGGTCGTAATATATTTTCAATAATAGACTCTTGCTCTCTTTCTTCTGGAATCGATTTTGATTCTTTTGGATCAACCGTTGATGAATTTCTTTGAATAGCCACTGTACAAATTTAAAATCGAAAAAACTGTATCATTTTTTTTGTTTGAATGCAAAAGAAAAGCATCTCTTTTTACGTATGTAATGGTGATGATAAAGATTCTCTCAAAGAATGAAAAGATAAAGTATCTTTTATATTTTGTTTTGTTTTACTGCAAACTTCTTTGATGGTTTGTAGTGGAAATTGGAAAAAAAGTGCTGATATTTCGTGTGTAGAGATATTTTTTTGAGAGACAAGTATTTGAAATAGTTTTTTATTTAAAATATCTTGATTGATATTTTTTTCTTGTTGATATATTTTTTTCAAAATACAAATGCTTCTGCTGAGAGTTGTTGTGTCGACTTCCTCAGAATTTTTTGTATCTTCTTGTATTTCTTGATGCTTCTCATTAAATAAACCAAGAAGTTTTCGAATCTCTTGATAATGATGTTTTTTTGAACAATCGGCAGAGAAGCTTTTTTCATATTTTTCAATATTATACATATCTGTAATATTGGTGATTGTATGTCCGGCTTCTTTATATTCTAGAACAATTTTGTTTCCAATTTTTTTGATTTGAGTCATTTTATGATCGAACTCTTGAAGGTTTTTATGATTATGTTTAAATTTTGAGGCTTCTATAATAATTTCTTGCATTTTTGGAAAGACAATATCTATAAAGGGGTGCTTTCGAGAAAATGAAGATATAAGTTGTGAAATTTTTATAATGTTATCATTGCAGGCTTGGGTGAATTGAGTGAAAAGATTGATAAAAAGTTTTTTTGAGGAGTGATGAATATTTTTTAATAATTGAAATAGATTATCTTCTCGTTCTTTTTTGTTGAGAGAGCTTTCAAGAATCATTTGTGCTATTAATATCTCTTCTGTTCCTTGGTGTAAAAATTCAAGTAAAATATTTTGTGGGGCTTTTTTTAAAAAGTCTTTAAAAAATTCAGAATGAACATCTTGATTTTTTGAGGTGTTGATAAAATCTATGATCTTTTGGCAGTATTCTTTTTGATCTTTTTCTTCAATAACATGTGAGGAAATGGCTTCCCATGTTTTTTGATAAATTTGTTTTTGTTGTGGGTTCTTTTTCGGGTTTGGAATGTTATCAATAAGCACAAAGGTTTGAAGGAGCTCGTGAAATGAATTTTCTGGAGAGAGGAGCTTGAGGACTCGTGCGTAAATATTTTTTCCTAAATGTGTCACGTTGTCACTCATGTCTATTATATCAGAGAGAGAAGTAGCGGCGAGAATGGAAAGAGCGGGAACATTACACTGTGTTAATTTTTTAAAACTTTGAGGGGTGATGTTTTTTGCTATGTTTGATTGGCAGAGGATTTTTATAATTTTAACTTTTTCATTCTGTATAAGTGTATCAATGTTTTCAGATGTGATATCTTGAAGATTGTTTATAGCAAAGAGCGTTTCAATTAATGGCTCTACTATTTCTTTAAAAGGAGTTGTGTCATTAATGCTTGTTATGACCGTTTCAATATATTCATTACTTGTATGTTTTTTTGAGAGAATATCTTGTTCTATCTGTAATTGATAGAGTTTGAGATTATGTGATATATTTTCTGATTCTGGAAGATCAGCTTCTTTCGTTCTATTTGTATGTTGTTCAATAATACTTTCAATATATTGTTTTCTGTATTTTAATAAATTTGCTTCAAGGCCTATTGGGCTTTCTTCTTCTGACTGAAAGATGAAAGAGAGGAGGTGTAATATGATTTTACATCCAGCTTGTTGGGCGGCTATGCTTGTTGGAGGTTCATTTGTGAGTAAGGATAAAAATTGATCAATATTTTTAGCCTGCGGAGAGATTTTAAAATAGGTAAAAAGAGAGTCTGTGTGTTCAAAAAGGTTTTTACACCCTAAGAATAAAAGGTTCTGTTCAATTGAGCTTGTTTGAGTTGCGTCAAGAATAAGGGGGGAGATTTTTTTTAAAAAATCAGCCAGGCTATCACTGTTTTTTATATATTTCTGAATTGTTTTTATCCCTGGAGATTGATATATATCAATAGGTGGAAGTTTTTCTTGTGGATCTGGAAAATCGTTTAATATATTTGAGATATTAGTTTGTGTATTTTCTTGAATGGCCTCAGACTCTTCTTGAGAGACAGTGGCATTGTTATCTTTTAAGTAGCCTTGAATATTTTTGACAATATCTGGATTGAGATCACTGTATTTTTCTGTATTTTTGATAATAATATCTAAAATCGTTTGGATATAAACATTTTTATCTTCTTGTGATTTATCTTCTAGAAAACTTACTATTTTATCTGGGTCACTATGACCTTCTTTTACAATTAAATCCACGGTGGATTCGAGCTGTTCTTCTCCAAAGTTCTCCATAAATACATTCTCTGAGAGTTCCGCAGATTTATAACAGAGTCGTTTTTCAAAAAAAACCTCATGTGTCTGAGAAAAAGTATTTAGAAAAATCGCCGCTTTGTGTGAAAAAAGAGTCATAAGTTGTGTTATATCCCACTTAATTAAATCACAAAAAAGACAAGATAACAAGAAACAGAAAGGACTTTCGCTTTACACTTTATCTAAAATATGACCAAAAACATTGTTTTTTGTATTGTTCCAATATAAATCTCTTTATTTTTTTATAATATTTAGATATGATTTTGTAAAAGTATTCTTTTGTTATTTATTGTTTGATATGCAAGAAGTTTTCCAACATTTACAGGTTCTATGTCCTCCCGTATTGATTGATCTTCAGAAGATGGATAGTGGACACAAAATACATGCCAATCGTTTATCTCATATTATTGGTCATTGTCGCAAGGCATTGAAAAAATATGAATGTGCTTCTGGTGATATTTTTAAGCAATCTTTACAAGAGGTTATAGATAATAAGAATATGTATTCTTATAGAATAAAAGATCTTCTTTCTCATGAAGAGGATGAAATATATTTTCAAAAGCATGCAAAAAAAGATTATACAGCGGCTGTCCAGGTTTTCGGAGGAGAGGTTATGGCGACGGCTCAACGTTTATCTGTTAAAATAGAAACTAAAGCAGGGGTAATGAGCTTGCATCAATATATTCAATATATTGGATATGTGTATAATTTAATTAATGCGAGGGGGAATGTTCAAAAAGAAGCGGCGGTAAAACAATGGAAAAAGCTAGCAGAGGTGTTTGAATATATGATGGATAAAAAGTATTTTGAACAATATGCTGCCACAGATTATCATGCGGCGATGATTGTATTTGAAGGCCCCATTGCTTCTACCTCTCTTAAATTAACAAGAAAATTCCATGTGCAGACAGGAGAAGAGTTAAGTATGTATCAATATTTTCATAGATTATCTCTGGCCTATGAAATAGAAAAAACACAAACGAAGCATGGGAAACAATTACAAATAGGAGTGATTATAAAATTATGGAAAAAATTAAGTGGTGTATAAACTGCCGTGTAGATTGTATTTTCTCTTGATGAAATCACAATAATTACTCACACTGTTTCTGATTTTTAATAATGTTATTAAATATGTACAAAAAAACAGTTTTAGAAAATAATCTTCGGGTTATTTCATATGAAAAAAAAGAATCTGAAAGTATTACTTTACTTATTTTGGTGCGAGCGGGGTCTCGTTATGAAGTTGAATCGGAACGAGGATTATCTCATTTTTTAGAACATATGTTTTTCAAAGGGGCGAAAGATTTTCCAACAGCTGAGTCAGTTGCAAAAACCATTGATGAGATAGGAGGGGCTTTTAATGCTTTTACTGGAAAAGAATATGCTGGATATTATGTAAAATGTGCGAAAGAACATGCAGAAGTCGCTTTTCATGTGTTGTCTGATATGATGAAACATTCAACGTTTCAAAATGAAGAAATCAATAAAGAGCAGGGGGTTATTTTAGAAGAATTAAATATGTACAAAGATACGCCTATGTATCAAGTGGCGTGGGATTTTGAAGCGCTCTTGTTTGGAGATCAGCCATTGGGATGGGATACGATTGGAAAAAAAGAGGTTATTACATCAGTACAACATCAAGATTTTGTTGATTATAAAAATATTTTATATACACCAGATAATATGCTTGTTTGTGTATCTGGAGGATTATCTCAAAAGAAAGCAACGGAATTATCTCAAAAGTACTTTTCTGATATGTCGGGTGAAAAACAGCGAGATATGGCAGAGTTTATAGAAATGACGCCAGAAAAAAGAGTTGTTATTGCTGAAAAAAAGACAGAACAGGCCCATTTTGTTATCGGTGGAAAAGGATTGGAGTCTCGGCATGAGGATGTGTATGCACTCGAAATTTTATCAGTATTAACCGGAGGAATGATGAGTTCTCGAATGTTTTTAAATATTCGAGAGAAAAAAGGCCTCTGTTATTATATTTCAACTTCAACCGATACGTACTTTGATGCTGGATCTATTTCAACTCGTGCGGGAGTGGACTTGTCTCGTATAGAAGAGGCGTTAGAATCAATCGTTCATGAATATAATGTTTTAGCGAAAGAGGGTATTACGAATGAAGAACTGGAGAAAGGAAAAAATTATGTTATTGGAAAAATGAAGCTTCGTTTAGAAGATTCAGAAGAAATAGCTGGAATGATTGGAACACAGGAGCTTTTATATAACGAAGTACTCTTGCCCAAGGATATTGAGAAAAAATTTCGAGCAGTGACCCTTGAAGATGTTAATCGATTGGCCAAACAATTCTTTGGTCCAGAAAATCGGTATTTGTCACTCATCGGTCCATTTAAAGGAAAAGAAGAAGAATTTATAAAAATACTGAATAAATAATTTATTCAGTATTGTACAAAAAATGTGTTCATGACAAGGCCTCCCGGGCACAATTTATTGTGCCTGGGATGTGAAATCAATTATTACATTCCCATCATACCACCCATTCCTCCCATTCCAGCCGGCATGGCGGGAATGTCTTTTTCTTCTTTTGGAATATCGGTAATAACCGCTTCGGTCGTCAGAAATGTTCCAGCAACTGATGCAGCATTTTCAAGGGCTACTCTTGTTACTTTTTTTGGATCAACAATTCCTTTGGCAATAAGATCCTCTATAATGATTTCATCAGAAATATGTTGAGAGGCGTCAAATCCAAAATTATATGAATTATGTTCTTTGGCGGCCTGTAGTACTTTATCTAATATAACAGCTCCATCAAAGCCAGAGTTCGATGCGATTTTTTTCAGGGGAGCCTGACAGGCTTTTAAAATAAGATGCATCCCCACTTTTCGATCGGCGTCATTTTCGGTTTTTATAGCTTCGGTGATTTTTAATGAAGCGAGTGCGAGTGCTGTTCCTCCTCCAGGAATAATTCCTTCAGAAATAGCCGCTCGAGTGGCAGACAGAGCGTCCTCAAGTCGCATTTTCTTTTCTTTTTGCTCGAGTTCTGACGCCGCTCCAACTTTCATAACAGCGACTCCGCCTGCGAGTTTTCCAATTCGTTCGGCTATTTTTTCTTTGTCATAGTCAGATGAAGTTCCTTCAAGCTCGGCCTTGAGTCGATCAACTCGATTTTGAATAAGGGCTTTGTCTCCTTTTCCATCAATAATAGTCGTCCATTCTTTCGTTGAAAGAACGCGAGAGGCAAATCCAAGGTGTGACACATCAGTTTTCTCAAGGGTAAGTCCAGCATCGTTTGATATAACCGTTCCTCCGGTTACAACGGCAATATCTTGTAATAAAGCTTTTCGTTTGTCTCCAAATCCTGGAGATTTCATAGCTATAATATTAAATGATCCTCGTATTTTATTGAGAACAATAGTAGTGAGGGCTTCTCCTTCAATATCATCGGCAATGATGACGAGGTTTTTTGTTCCCTGTTCGGCTATAGATTCAAGAAGGGGAACGAGGGGTTGTAAGCTTGATATTTTCTGATCGGTTAAAAGTATATGTATATTATCAACTTCGGCAGACATTTTTTGTGGATTACTGATCATGTATGGAGAAATATATCCATTATCAAATTGCATTCCTTCGACTATATCTTTTTCAAGACCGACGGTTTTTCCATCTTCTATGCTGATCACTCCATCGTGTCCCACCATTTCAATCACTTCTGAAATAAGCTTTCCTACTTTTTCATCCTGTGCTGAAATAGTCGCGACTTGAGCAATTTCTTCTGGTGAAGTAATAGGATGGGCCATATTTTCTAATTCTCCTGAAATAATCTGAACAGCTGTATCAATTCCGTATTTCATCATCATTGGATTGGCGCCAGCTTCAACGTTTTTCATTCCTTCAGAAATAATAGCATGAGCGAGAATGACAGCAGTCGTGGTTCCATCTCCAGCGTTATCATTGGTTCGTACTGATGCCTCTTTTACCATTTGAGCTCCAAGATTTTCAACAGGGTCTTCAAGTTCAATTTCTTTGGCAATCGTCACTCCGTCATTGGTAATGACTGGGCCTCCGTAAGACTTTTCTAAAACAACATCTCGTCCCTTCGGTCCAAGTGTAATCCCCACTGTTTTTGCGAGTTTCTCAACACCTCTGAGTAATTGTTTTCGTGCATCGTTTGCAAAATGAATATTTTTTGCCATAGTTTTTTATATTTAAAGAAGTAAGATTTATAGTTTTGCCAAAAGGTCTTCCGTATCAAGAACGTAATAATCTTGATTGTCGATAGTAAATTCTGTTGGTGAGTATTTTTTAAAAAGCACAATGTTTCCTTCGGTAAGTCCCAGTTTTGCTGATTCTTCAGAGAGAGCAATAATCGTTCCTTTCATCGGTTTTTCTTTATTGGCATCAGAAAGCACAAGTCCAAAAGAAGTGGTTTCATCTTCAGTGTGTGGTTGTATAATAACTCGTTTTCCTAACGGAACGGCTTGTATTTTTGACATAACAAAAGGTTAATAGGTATTCACGCGGTATTATAGATTGATGAAAGGGGAAATCAAGGAGAGTTTTTTGGAGAACATGGCTTTTTAATATAATGGTAATTTAACTTGTTTTTAATATCTTTTTGATATCATCAAAATGAACGTTATTAAAAATAAACAATGAAAAATTTTCAAAAGTGGAATGCTCTCAAAATTCAAACAGACAAAAAGCAGAAGGTTTTATATTTTCATAGTCGCCAAATTTGGTTTGCGTCTCTTGGAGAGAATATTGGATTTGAACAAAGCGGGAAAGGTGATATGTTTTTACGCCCCATAGTTATTTTAAAAAAATTTAATAAACAAGTGTTGTGGGCACTCCCTTTATCTACAAATATAAAGCATGGAAAATATTATTATCCTATACAGGATTCTGGAGGGAAAATGGCTGTGGCGATTTTATCTCAAATCAAACTCATTGATGCAAAAAGACTTTGCTATAGAATTGGATATATAAAAACAGACGAATTTTTTGGTATAAAAAAAGCCATCGTCAATTTATTAATGATTGATGATGGACAATAATTGTTACCCTAAATATAATAGGGAGAGCCGAAGCCATTTGTATTTATATATTATAAAAATTGTTTGTAAAAATCAAGGAGATTTTTTTCTAGCATATTTTAACAACTATGTAATAATATTTAAACCGACATTAGACAATAACGGCGTGATAAAAGGGAACTGTGATGCCGAGCTGGTTTTACATTGTATGATAGAATATCAAAATTATGATAAATGTATTATTATCTCAGGAGATGGAGATTTTCATTGCTTGATTGAGTGTTTATCAGAGAGTAATAAATTATCAAAGGTCGGGATTCCGAATAAGAAAAAGTATTCAAGTTTATTGAGAAAATTCAATAAACACTTTTTCTTCATTGGTGATTACAAAAGAAAATTAGAACATATAAAAAAGTGAGCATCTCATTCGGCACTTGCACCTCAGATAGCTCACCATCGTGATGGATAAAATATAACAAAGTGTAGGAGGGAAGTCAATTTGAAAAATATATTGATAGAAACATCCTAACAAAAAATCTTCAATAATCCTCTTGAGTTTTTTGTGTATTTCTTTACAATAGAATTAACCAATTAAACAATTTTCATATGAAAATACATTGTTCTGGAGTTGGGGGAATTGGAATGTCGGCGTTAGCTCGATATTATATGTCTCAGGGCTTTTCAGTCTCTGGGTCAGATTCAACTCGCAGTGATATTGTGCGAGAGTTAGAAGAGGAGGGAATGCTCTTTGTGCCGTCAGATGAGACTTTTTCAACCGAGTGTGGTTTCCATGTATATTCACAAGCGGTTGCTTGTGATGATATTCAAAGAGCCCATGCTTTGGAAAATAATATATTGTCATTTTCATATTTTCAGGCGCTCGGAGAGGTTTCACAGGGATATAAGACTATTGCGATATGTGGGACACATGGAAAATCAACAACGACGGCGATGATTGGTATTGCGGCAAAAAATATGAAGCAGCCTTCTATGACGGTTGTTGGAACAAAGGTAAAAGAATTTGATGGAAAAAACTTTTATACATATGAAGGAGATGACAAAGTGTTTATTGTAGAAGCGTGTGAATATAAACGAAATTTTTTACATATTTCACCTTCTATTGTGGTGCTGCTCAATTGTGAACACGATCATCATGACACCTATAAAACATTTCAGGAATACCAACAGGCATTCTTGGATTTTTGTCATCGGCTTCCCAAAGATGGAGTGGTTATTGCAAATATTGATGATACAGGAGTGTGTTGTTTATTGCCGAGAATAGAAAGAAAGGTTATATCTGTATCTTTGGAAAATAAAAAAGATATTATTACTCCACAGGTTCCAGGACGGCACAATCAATCAAATGCGGAAATGGCAGCCGCCGCATTGCGAATGATAACAAATAATAAAGAGGAAGAAATTAATAAATCTTTATCTGATTTTAGTGGAACATGGAGGCGTTTTGATATATTGGGCCATAAAGAGGGAATTGAATATATAGATGACTATGGACATCACCCCACAGAAATAAAGGTGACGTTGATTRMCTTWGATSMRTRKSMRAMAKCRYKWSKWRMWMKWMWTRWRKWYMRRCCKMAKSMAWAMKYYWKWRYKSRWAATCTTTTTGATGATTTTATTACAAGCTTTTCTTTGTTGGCCAATACCAATACAAAATTATTTATTACTGATATTTATGAAGCTCGTGATACAGAAGAAGATAAAAAAGCGGTGAATGCAAAAATGTTGGTTGAGGCTATTAAAAAAACAGGTGTTGATGTTGAGTATATTGGAGATTATGAGCTGGCGTATAAAAAAATCGAACAAGAACAAAAATCAGGAGATGTTATCTTGTCTCTTGGAGCTGGACCTATTAATACCGTGATTAAAAAGCTTCTTTAAAAATAGATGTATCTACGGCCTTTCTTGAAAGCAGAAGATCTTTAATGTCTTGGCTTGCTTCAGGGCTTCCGCATATATACATATTGTGTTTTGAAAAGTCTTGTTCAGTGATGTGTTGTAAAATTCGTCCAGAAAGTGTATTGGAAGTTTTTTCATCTCGTGATAGAGAGACGATATAATGAAAATTATTATATTCTTTTTCATATTTTCGGAGTTCATTTTGTTCTATAAGATCAGCTTTGTGTCGAGCTCCGTAATATAATGTTGTTTTATTTGGAAAGCCTTGAAATGCTAATTCTCGGATCATTCCTAAAAGCGGGGTAATTCCAATTCCGACTCCAACAAATATATTTTCTTGAGTGTTGTTTTGTAGTGTCATGTGCCCAAAAGGAAGCATGGTTTCTACTGTGTCATTTTCTTCAAAATTATCAAATAAGTATCCCGTTCCGACTCCATTTCGAACTCTTTTTACTATAATCTCCAAATATTTATTTTTTAAACATGATGAAAAGGAGTAAGCTCGTCGGATAATTTCATCGCTACTAATAGGCAGAAGAAACATGCCAAATTGTCCTGATTTCCATTCAAGTCCGTGTTTATTAAATGATAATTTAATAACTTCTTTGTTGAGATATTCTTTTTTTACGAGGGTGATAGTGTGTTTCATTGAAAAGCAAATAAGTTACAGAAATTGTAAATGTCTCACGAGAAAAAGGCAATAACAATGTTCTTGCGCTTTTATTTATATCCGTAACGTGACAAGGTTTGTGCCACAAACCCGTACTGTTTTTTGTTTGAGGTGTAAAAGTGATTTTACAAATGGTTATTGGTAGGGGCTTTTGGCAAAAGCCCTGGTTGGAAATCCTGTGTTTGGATGAAATGTTTTGGATACGCTGGTTGAAAACCCTTCATAACAATGTTCTTGCGCTTTTATCTTGTTTTCATTACTCTTTTTATGTCTTTAACTCTTTTTAATATGACTGTTGATCCTATTGTTGAGGCTTTTCCGTTTGTTGAAATAATGGTATATATGTCAGTTTCTTTTATAATTGCTTTTTTTGGAGCTCCTGTATTTATTCAAATATTGCATAAATACAAGCTTGGAAAAAATATCCGGACAGAAGCAAGTGGAGGAGGAATGGCTTCTTTATTTCGAGCATTGCATTTAAAAAAAGCCGGAACCCCAACAATGGGGGGGGTTCTTATGTGGGGGACAGTGGTGATTATTGTTATTATGAGTCGATTATTATCATATTTTGGTATTATTGACGCATCCTTGCTTTCTCGACAGCAGGTGTATTTACCTTTATTTACTTTGGTCGTGATGGGGGTGTTAGGAGCGGTTGATGACTATCTCAATATTATTGAAAGTAAATATAAAGGCTTGCCGGTTCGTCCAAAAATGTTTTTTATTTTATTATTTTCATTGGCTGGAGCATGGTGGTTTTTTGCAAAATTAGGATATTCTTCATTGTTTATTCCGGGGTATGGAGTTTTAGAAATTGGATATTGGTATATTCCGCTTTTTGTATTTATGGTTTCAGCCACTTCAAATGCGGTTAATATTACCGATGGCCTGGATGGTTTAGCCGGAGGTTTGTTAAATATGTCTTTTGCTTCTTTTGCGGTGTTAGCTTATTTAAAAGGACTGTATACACTTTCTTTGTTTTGTGCTGTTATCATGGGGGTATTAATGGCTTTTTTATGGTTTAACGTTCCACCGGCTCGGTTTTATATGGGAGATACCGGATCATTGGCATTAGGAGCAACTTTAGCCGTTATTGCTATGATGACAGATTTTGTTTTTGTATTGCCTGTTATTGGACTTGTATTTGTTGTTGAGACACTATCGGTTATTATTCAAATCGCATCAAAAAAACTCCGTGGTGGAAAAAAAGTTTTTCATATCGCGCCGATTCATCATCATTTTGAGCATATTGGATGGACAGAATCTCAAATTGTCATGAGGGCATGGATTCTTGGGGCCTTTTTTTCTGGACTGGGAGTTATATTAGGATCAATGTCACTCTAAAAAATGAATAATTCTTTGTTCTTGTTCTTTGGTGATGCTAATGCTTTTTTTATTAAAGTCTCTAAAGGCGAGTTTTTCACTCCATTCAATGAAAACAGTGGTGTGAGGATCAAGGAGGTCATCTTCAAGTCCGAATATTTCTTGATTTTCCAGTCTGTATAAATCGTAGTGAACAATGCGTTCATTATCATTTTCATAATAATGAGCGAGGGTAAATGTGGGGCTTGATATATTTTGAAATCCTCTGTGCTGTAATAAAGAAGAAAGGAGAGTCGTTTTTCCGACTCCCATTTCTCCTGTAAGACAAATATTATCCCCAACTTCTATATTTTTTGAAATCTTTATGGCAATAGTTTCTGTTTCTTTAAGCGAGGTTGAAAGAAAATACATATTATTTTTGTCCAGTACTGCCAAATCCTCCACGGCTTTCGTCTGACATTTTTTCTACTTCTTCAAAATTGGCTTGATCAATACGTACGAACATTCCTTGAGCGATCCGTTCACCTTTTTCAATGGTAACTGATTCTTTTCCAAAATTGTAGACTTGGATAAGAATTTCATCTGTTTCTCCGCAATAATCTTGATCAATAAGTCCAAATCCATGAGGCGTCAGCAGTCCCTTTTTCTTTGGAGTGGATGAGCGTGATGCGAGAAAAAGCCCATATCCTTTTGGTGTTTTGATAATAGTATTTCCAGGAATAAGTCCAAGTGATTGTGGTTCAATGGTGGTATCGAGTCGAGCATAAAAATCAAAACCTGCAGATCCTTCAGTTTGATATTCGGGAAGGGGAAGTGTTTTGTCAATTCGTTTAATAAGAACATTCATAATAAAAAAAGATTAGAAAGATAAAAAATGTTTTTTTGGGTCGAGTATAGCGCTTTTATATTTTGTAAAATAGAGGGTGTAGAGAAACTCAATACAAATATTACTGCAAGTCATGACTCCCCATGCAAAAGGAAGGAGAATAAATCCAAATACACTCATGAAATTTGAGTCTTGTAAAAGAAGAGATGTAAATAATAAAATAATCCCGGTCATAAATGAGGCGTATATTCCGGTAATAATATAAGAGCCTTCCCCTGCAAAAAGTTCATAGATAATGTTTGTAGCCATGGTGCTGAGAATAATATGCGCCATTCCAAGTGAAATAATTGGAAAAATATTGGCTGAATAAACAGGGAAAAATAATAAGAATATAAAAAGATTGAGTACAAAAGTATGGAGGAGTGCGTCGCTCATTCTTTGATATTTTTCTACATAAACCATTCGTAAAAAAAGTCCAGTGAAGAGGTTCGCTATTAAAGATCCAATAAAAATCATAAAAATAAGTAAAAATTCTGTGACAAAATTATTGGGGTTGTCATAAATATATTGATTGAGCACAAAGAGAGAGGCCATGGATCCAGATCCTATAAAACCACCAAAAATACTGGCAAAAATTCGAGAAAAAGGGTGAAGAGTAATCATTGTTGAGTGTTATATTTCCATTCAAAGAAGAGTATACAACAAACTCCTATAAAAATAAAGCTATCTGCTAAATTAAATACGGGAGACCAGGAAGTAACTTGAATAAAATCTGTTACCCCTTGTTCAGTCACTCTTTCGGTCATGTTTCCAATAGCCCCGCCAAAGACCATTCCTGATCCGATGCTTGTTAGGGCATATTTCCATTGAAATTGCGTATGTATCCAGTATAAAAAATAACACAGGAAAAAGAGGGTGACGATTATTTGCAAAGTTCCTGTCAGGGGGAGTGAGAAGGCTATGCCATGATTATACTTTAATGTGAATTGAGCACTGCCAAACAATAAAATATCATTATTCTCTAAGGTGTGTTGTGCCCAATTTTTTGAAGTTATATCAATAATAGATACAAAGAGAGCTGTAAAAAGAGTGGTGTATTTATAGAAGTTCATAGTCCTATCTTAAGAGTGAGTGTAAAAAAAAGCAACTCAAGAGCTTGATTTTTTATCAAAAATACTTTATAATAGAGAGATAGGAGTATTTTTATGAGCCTATTGCCAAAACATAAAAGTATGTTTAAAAATGTGAAAAAGACTTGATTTTTTATAAAGAGTTGGGTATGATTATTTTAAATAAAACAAAAAAAATTTTATGAAACAAAAGGTTTTGCAACTGTTGGCAACTTTTCTTTCTTTCCTTGTATTTTTTCTAGGGGTGTTTTTTGTGAGACCTATTGAAATACAGCTTGAAAANTAGCACGTTTGAGAAATCGGAAAATACTTCATTCTTTTTGGATTCTTTGGTTGAATATTCTTATGCTCTTGACGGAACATTATTAAAAAAGATTTCATTTGATGGATATAAGCAAGAGTTTTATTCTATTATTACAAAAACAGGCCTTATTTTTATGCCTTTTGCCGGAGAGAAATTACTTAATTTGGTTCCATTGGGAGGCTCTATTTTAGCTGTGTTATCAGCATCAAATGGAGCTTCATTTATAAAACGTTCTGCTCGTCGATCATTGAGTAGTGTGTATCTATTATTAGGATTGAGTTCATTGTGTGTGGTTTTTTATAATCAGAAAAAAAGAAAATCATTTTTATCAGTTTTAGCTCGTGCTCGAGAGTATGCGACTCATTTGCGATCTTTAGATTATAGTGAAAAATACGAAACGCCTTTTATTTGGACGTTTCGTATTTTTTATTATAAAAGGCGGAAAATGTTTTATTCGTTCATATAAAAACAAATATAAACATTAATTTAATAATATGCATAATAATCAAAATGAGTGGCAAAAAAAGAAAGAAAAAATAAAAAACGCATTAAAAGATATAGTATTTCATGAAGGAGAGATTTGGTTTGCCTCATTAGGATTAAATGTTGGGAAAGAGCAAGATGGGAAGGGAGAGGACTTTTTACGGCCAGTGGTTGTTCTCAAAAAGATGAGTAAGGATATGTGTGTTTGTATTCCATTAACAACAAAAAAGAAAACGGGGACATGGTATTGCTCTATAAAAGACTCAGGAGGAAAAGAGGCAACCGCGTCGTTGTGTCAAATAAGAACGCTTCATATTAATAGGTTGACGTATAAGATTGGAAAAATTACGAAAGACGAATTTATAAATATAAAAAATGCATTACGAGGATTTCTCAAAATATAAAAAATTACCCCGACTCCGGGGAGGCGAGGATTTCTGAAGATCTGTTAAGAGTGAGATCCAGAACAAAGGTACATAGAGTATAAGGAACGAAAATAAAAAATCAAATCAAAATATTACTTCTAAATTATAGCACTATGAAACATACACTTACATTCGATCGGCTTTTGGCAGTATTTGCCATTATCCTTGGACTTTCAGTCGGAGCTTTTGCTTTTACGGCTCCAAGCGGAGGGTGTACGCCGACAACATGTGTTGATGGTCCTTTGGATAATCTCAGTGCTGGAAATATTGCCAATGGGATTAGTATTTTTGGAGTCACGGGAACAGCGGCAACTGTTTCCACGACGGAACCAGGATCACCAAGTGCTGGAGATTTTGCATATGATGCGGATGGAATTTTTGAAATGTGGAGTGGGAGTGAGTGGATAAAGGTAGGAAAAATCAGTAGTTCACGACCAGTAGCTGGAGGAAAGAATCATGTATGTGTTATTTTATCGGATCAGACAGTAAAATGTTGGGGAAAGAATTCGAGTGGTCAGTTAGGAGATGGAACAACTGCTTCTGGTTCATCAGCGGTGGTGGTTTCAGATTTAAGTTCCGTAGAAAGGTTGTCATTGGGAGGAAATCATAGTTGTGCCCTGCTTTCAGATGGAACGGTGAAATGTTGGGGAAGTAATGCTCATGGTCAGTTAGGAGATACGACGACGACTGATCGATTAACGCCAGTAGCTGTTTCAGGTTTAACAAATATTTCAGCTATTGCTTTAAAAGGAGACCATAGTTGTGCCCTGCTTTCAGATGGAACGGTGAAATGTTGGGGATTAAATAGCTCTGGGGAATTAGGAAATGGAACAATAGTTTCAAGTTCTACTCCTGTAGTCGCTACGGGGGTTACGGGGGCAGAGAAATTACAACTTGGAGCCTATAATACTTGTGTAATTTTAACAGATGAAACAGTGAAATGTTGGGGGCGAAATGATGAAGGAGAGCTTGGAGATGGAACAACGACGARTAGTACCACAGCGGCAACGGTCCCTGGGCTGAGTGGAGTGACTGATATAGCCTTAGGAGATCAGCATGTATGTGCAGTACTTTCAGATGGAACGGTAAAATGTTGGGGAGAAAATGGAGCAGGGCAGGTAGGAGATACAACAAATACTGGTCGGTTATCACCAGTGACAGTTGTGGGAGTAACAGGGGCTTCAGAGCTTTCACTCGGATCATATTTTAGTTTGGTATTATTATCAGATGGAACGGTTCAGGGTTGGGGAAATGATTGGGCTGGGCAGTTGGGAGATGGATTAACTTCTGTTAATACTTCAACGGCGGTGACGGCAGTAGGATTAACGGGAGTCGATATGATATCGACGGCAAGGAGTAGTAGTTTTGCAGTATTGTCAGATGGAACATTAAAAAGTTGGGGAGATAATGGAATGAGAGAGTTGGGAGACGGAACGACAACAGATAGTGCGGCCATTATAACGGCAACCAATGCTCCAACGCTTCCGACTTCGGGGTTTGGGGCGCCGGGATTATCATCAGAAAATATACTTATAGGCACAACGCTTAATGGAATATCCGGAAGTTCGAAAGCTATTGCTCTCTCAGAACCAGCTTCACCACAAACAGGAGATTTTGCGTATGATGATGATGGAGTGTTTGAGGTGTGGAATGGGAGTGAATGGATTAAAATTGCGGAGGCTAAGGAGGGGGAAGATGTTTTTATTGATTCGCATAATCATGGATGTCTCATATTAATTGATAAAACAGTAAAATGCTGGGGGTTAAATACATACGGGCAACTTGGGAATGGAACAACTGTTGATAGTCTTTCTCCGGTGGCAGTAACTGGATTATCTAATGTAAAAAGCTTATCATTAGGAAATAATATGAGTTTTGCAGTATTATCTGATGGAACGGTAAAAGCTTGGGGGATTAATAATACTGGAATACTAGGAAATGGAACACCGAGTGCAAATGAATCGGTGCCAGTAACAGTGACTGGTTTAACTGATGTAAAATATATATCAGTGGGAAAAAATCATGTAGTGGTTGTTTTAAATGATGGAACAGTGAAGACATGGGGTTATAACACTGATGGAAAACTTGGAGATGGAACAACGGGAAATGCTCTAACTCCGATAAATGTAAGTGGATTAACCAATGTAAAAAATGTATTTGCTGGTTATGATCATACGGTGGCTGTGTTAAATGATGGAACGGTTAAAGCATGGGGTCAAAATGTTGTAGGGCAATTAGGAGATGGGACAACCACGAGAAGTCTTGTGCCTATTTCGGTTCCTGGGCTTACTGATGTGAGCAGTATATCAGTAGGGGATCATCATGCAGCAGCTCTTTTGAATGATGCAACAATAAAGATATGGGGAAGAAATCAGAATGGACAGCTAGGAAATGGAACGACTACTACAAGTTTAGTTCCTATCAGTGTTTCTGGAATAACAGGGGTAAGACAGGTGTCGTTAGGAGATACTTATAGTGCTGTACTGCTAAATGATGGAACGGTTAACAGTTGGGGATATAATAATTCGGGTAGATTAGGAGATGGAACACAAATAGATAGGCTCTCACCAGTGAGTGTCTCTGGGTTAACTGGTGTAAAAAATATTTCTATGAGTATTACTAGTGCCGCGGTGTTATCAGATGGGACAGTAAAAAGCTGGGGTTATAATGGAAATGGACAGCTTGGAGATGGAACAATAGTAATGGCATTAACTCCGGTGAGTGCAAGTGTTTTGCCATTGGTTGCTTCTTCAGGTATTTCTTTGTCTTCAGCTGGACTTTCTTCAGAAAATATTGCAAGTGGAGTAACCATAAACGGAGTCACTGGAACTTCAACTCCTATAGCATCATCAGAACCATCTTCACCAATTACTGGGAATTTTTATACCGATGCGAGTGGATATTTACAAGTGCGAACTGGGAGTACTTGGACGCAGGTGGGGAAATTGAAAAGTTCGAATCCTTTAGAGGCTGGAGATGAGCATTCATGTGCGATTTTGTCTGATGCCACGGTGAAGTGTTGGGGGTTAAATAGCAATGGAGAACTTGGAGATGGAACGACAACCAATAGAAGTACTCCAGTTGTTGTAACGGGTTTAACAGATGTTGATGCGTTAACGATGGGATATGCACATACATGTGCTTTGATTTCTGATGGAACGGTAAAATGTTGGGGTGATAATATATATGGACAGCTTGGAGATGGAACGACGGTCGATAAAAATGTTCCGACTCTTATAAGTGGATTAACGGGTGTTACGAGTATAGGCGCTGGAGATAATCATTCTTGTGCGGGTCTGTCTGATGGAACAGCAAAATGTTGGGGAGATAATGCGTATGGACAACTCGGAGACGGAACGACGGTTGATAAAACGGCTCCAGTGGTGGTCTCTTCTCTTTCTTCTGTAGATACATTATATGTTGCATCTCGTCATAATGTTGTTTTATTAACAGATGGAACCGCGAAGTCATGGGGAGGAGGTTTTGCGGGTCGTTTAGGAAATGGTGCTTCTGTTGATAGTTTAGTTCCAGTTGTGGTAACGGGGCTTTCTGGAGTACAAAGGATTGATATTGGAGGTTCTGTAAATTTTGCTTTATTAGATGATGGGACCGTACAAGCTTGGGGATATAATAGTGTTGGGCAATTAGGAGATGGAACAACGACAGACCGAGAAACTCCAGTCAGCGTAAGTGGATTAACAGGAGTAGAAAAAATATCTGTCGATGGAAATCATGCTTCAGCTTTATTAACAGATGGAACGTTAAAGGCTTGGGGATCGAATTCATATGGAGAGTTGGGAGATGGAACAACAAGTACTACTTCTACTCCTATTGCTATTTCTGGAATTTCAGATGTTATACATATTTCCTTAGGTTGGGATTTCTCTTGTGCTGTATTAACGGATTTATCTGTGAAATGTTGGGGAAATGGAACTGGAGATACATTAGGAGATGGCTTAAGTTCTAATAGTTTAACGCCTGTGATCGTCACGGGACTATCGGTTGCTTCTGGTTCAGGTTGGTCTCAATAATTTATAGAATCATTACAAAAATAATTTCATCATTATGAAAAAGGATTTTACAATTTGGCATCAGAAAAAAACAAAGATAGAGTCTTTGGATAGTTCTGTACACGTTTCTATCCGTGAAATTTGGCAGTGTAATTTAGGAGTAAATATTGGGTATGAACAGGATGGAAAAGGAAAAGATTCTTTGAGACCTGTTCTTGTCATTAAAAAATTAAATAAAAACATGGCGCTTGTTCTTCCTTTAACTACCAAAGAAAAAAAGGGTTCATGGTTTTATCCTATACAAAATTCAGGAGGGAAACACGCATGGGCATTGCTTATGCAGATACGTCTTATCTCTACAAAACGTATGAAGTACAAATTAAATAAAATAGCAGAAAAGGAATTTATGAATATAAAAAAAGCTCTCAATCTGTTTATTGAGAACCCTTAATTCATTTTACCTCACCTCGTAAAAGGGAGGAGGTCAGTCAAAGCTGACAAATGTACATACATTATACCAACAAAAACAAAAGAATCAAACGAAAACATCATTACAAAAATAATTTCATCATTATGAAAACTATACAAAACACTTTTTCGGCACAATACTGGAAACAAATACTCTCTGTGTTTGCCTTCCTGTTTTTGGCACTGTCGGTTAGTTTTTCAATGGAAGCGCAGGCTGCCAATGTTGAGGGTGCTTATAATGATGCTTATGGATCTGAAGCGGGATGGCTTGATTTTGGAAGTTTTACGGTAACAAATACTTTGATTACTAATGATGATACAACGGGGTCGTGTACATTTAGTCCAACAGGAACATATTTTACGAAAGTGCATATTGTGGGAGCTACTGGAGAGCTTTCTGGTTGGGCGTGGTGTGATAGTATTGGATATGTAAAAATGTCATCAACGACGGCGAATGATAATAGTCAAACTTCTGGAAATGGAACACTGACTGAATCAGTAGGAGACCATGGGGTTTCTATTGATACGAGTGGATATTTTCGGGGGTATGCCTATTCACCAGATTTGGATAGTTTTATTAGTTTTTATGATGGAATTTCTGGAACAGGAGAATATATGCAAACAACGTGGAGGCCAACGGCTATTCCTACATCTGTTTCTATAAATGCTTCGACGACAGATGCGACTGATTTGGGAACGATTTATAGTGGAGTACAAATAGAAACATTTACAACCGTTCATAGTGATGATGATGGAGTGGCTGATTTAAAATCGGTACAATTTCTTATTGATAGTGTTACAACGGGAGTCAATGCGCCACATTTTCAGTATGATTATAATAATGATATTTTTTATGTACGAGATGATGCGAATACTGCTTGGGTCAGTGCGGGGGCAGCTGGGGCAGTCAGTCAAACATGTAATTCATATGCCTGTATTGAGCCAGGAAGTGTCGTGTCTGGAGTAGGAAACGATTTGACCGTAACGTGGAAAATCTCATTTTTAGGCAATGATTTTGGAACCTATAATGCATATGTTTTTACACTCGATGATTTTGATGCCAATGCGGGGTGGACTGATTTAGGAAATATTACATTAGCAAATACGGCGCCAACTCAAGATTCACTTACCCTTTCATCAGCCACAGTTATTGCTGATGGTTCAACCAATTATACTATTACGGTAAAAGGAAGTGATATTAATGGAGAAGCAGATATTTTACGAATGTTAACGCTTATAAATTTTCAAGACGATTCTGGAAATCCTGATCGTGGATATTTTGGTTGGAAAAAAGATGGATACCAATGGACTGGAGGAGACAGTGCGAATGAAATTATTTGTACGGGTGGAGGATATGCGAATAAGTATAATGGAGTGGGAGGCTCTGGATATGGAAAAGAGTATGTAGATCTTACAGGATGTTCTACTTCGGTTTCTGGTAATCAACGAACGGTGAATTTTGTTTTTCATGCGAATACTAATTATGGAGACTTACAGGATAATGATATAAGCTTTGAATCATTACGGGATTACGGAGGATTAGACGCTGGACAAATTAATTATGATATTAATTTTAATATTCTTGCTCCGGCTCCAACCGGATTGGTAGCAACGGCTGTCAATGATCAAGCGGTGGGATCAGGAATTGGAAAAATTGATTTGAGTTGGACAGATATTTCTGCTTCAGAACTTGGATTTAAAATTGAAAGAAAGATAGATTTTGGAGGAAGTTACTCAGAAATTGCGACTGTGGGCGTAGATGTAGTAACATATAGTGATACGACGATTGTGGATAACACTGATTATTATTATCAAGTGCGATCATATACGGCGGGAGGAAATAGTGCGTATTCAAATGAATCAAATGCCACAACTTTTGATAAAACAGCTCCTGCTAAGGTKTCTGTAGCTATGGCAACGAATACAGGAAATGTAATTTATGCTGATGGAAAATCTGAATATACAATTACAGCTGTTGTTAGTGATGAAGGGGGATGGACTAATGTTGATACAGTACAGGCTATGATTTCTCAACTTACAGGAACATGGACCAATGCACGAGGTTTTTTCACTTGGGATAATGATGGATATTATGGAGGTGGTGATGGAGGAGATCAAGTAGCTTGTACGGGAAGTGGAGGATTTGCTACAAAATATATAGGAGCCTCGTCTGGAGGATTTGGAAAAGATACAGTTACCCTTGTGGGCTGTGCGAGTTCTGGAAGTGCAAATAATATGACCGTAAACTTTACATATACTGCTAATAATACTTGGACCGATACTCATAATTTTGATATTGGACTGTATGCGATAGATGAAAATGGAAATACTTCAGGATGGGTTAACGAAGACCTGAACTTCGGAGTCCGTCCAGCCGAAGCCGCGTCACTTTCTGCTTACACAATCGATAGTATCGCGGGAGCGAATAATTCAACAGCTGTATTAAACTGGACTGATAATTCTGGTTCTACAGAAAGTGGATTCTCTATTGAAGTAAGAAAATCTGGTCAAGCATTTGCACAGTTAAATACCGTGGCGGCAAATATTACCAATTATACAGCATCAGGACTTGATGATAATACAGCGTATGAATTTAGAATAATTTCATATAATACTTCTGGAAATGCATTTAGCTATTCGAATATCGTTTCTGTATTTACTGGCGATAGTTCAGTAGCCAACATTCCAACGGTAACGGCTATTGATAATACCAATAGAGTTGCGTATTACTCGTTTGATGATTCTACAAATCTTGGAAGAGATGAAAGTGGAGCGGGGAATCATGGAACAGTTATAGGAGTAACTGGCGTTGATGGAAAAGTTTCTGGAGGAATGTTAATTGATGCAAAAACAGAAGAGATAGATATCGCTGATATAAACTCTACTGACATTACTATTTCTACTTGGTATAGATATGATGGGACTTCTGGAGCTTGGAATACTTTGTTTCACGGAGATGCAAATGGTCCTCATCATTTATTAATAGAAGATTCTACCAATAAAATTGGATTTTATAATTCRAGCTTTTATACAAATGATACGACTCTTACAATTGGTGAATGGTATTATTTAACAACAACAAAAACAGGAACGACTCAAAGTTTATATATTAACGGAAAATTAGATTTCACTTCAGCTTCTTCATTTGATAATGCTGCGTATCCTCTCAGTATGATAGGGAATTATGATGGGGATACTTATGGATCTCTAGGTATTATGGATGAAGTAGAAGTATTTAACGTGGTTCTTTCTGCTAAAGAAATCGAAGCTCGTTACGAATTTGGAAAACAGCAAATATCATCAGATAACCAGGTTTCTATACTTGTAGAAAATAATGGAGATAGTGGATCATCGTATGATGTACCGACTATTGATGAAACGGGCTTAGTTTCGTACTTCTCGTTTGATGATAATTCATATTTAGTACACGACGACAGTGCCAACCATAACGATGCGGCTGATAATGGAGGTGTTACCTATAATGCTTCTGGACATAAAGGAGGAATGGCGGTATTTGATGGAGTGGATGACTATTTGAAAATAAATGATAATGTAACGAATAATTTTGATGCCAATTCATTTACTTTTGAAACGTGGATCAAAATGAATACAGTGAGTACGGTGAATAACACAGCAATTATTGGGAATTATCAAACGACTATTGTAGCCAATACTCAATTAAGCATTCAGGGAAGTGGTGATTCAGATCCAGGGAAGGTAAGATTTGGAATTCGAGATGTGTCTAGTAATTATGTAGATATATTAAGTCCAGCAAGAATTGATGATAATGTTTGGCATCATCTTATAGTTACCAGAGATACGAATGCAGGTCTTATTAATATGTATATTGATGGAAAAAGTGTTGGAAGTACTGTTTCAACCGCTGTTGGTGATGTAGATTCCGGACAAGGACTGCTTATCGGATCTGGGCATTTAGCTCGATTCAACGACCAATCAATGGACGAAGTAAAAATATATAAACGAGCCCTTTCTGCCAAAGAAATTAAAGACCGATACCGAAAAGATACGCTTGCTGGGTACTGGAAGATGGATGAAACTTCAGGAACTATTGCTTACGATAGTTCAGGAAATGGGAATAATGGAACCGTTGTTGGTTCACCAACAGTTATCGATAGTTTTTCTGGAAAGGGATTGAATTTTGAAGGAAATGATTATGTTCGAATTCCAAATAGTTCAACGGTTCAAATTAATGGAGAATTTAATCTAAGTTTATGGTTTAAAACTACAGCTTTAGGAGGAGCATTCGTTTCAAAGTACAAAGGAGGAGTAGAGGGAGGGACTTTGATTTCTATGGATGCAAATGGAAAAGTAAATGCTCATGAATTTACTTCGATTACAGTTCCTGTAGATATTGGAAGTTCTGCATGTACAGGGACATATTCGTGTACAGAAAAAGCGTATAATGATGGAAAATGGCATTTCTTAAGTGCTCAGTATAAAGGAACGAAAGGGTATATATATGTGGATGGAGAACTGGCAATAAAGGGTGATACGGGACCATATAATATGGCATCGGCTCAAGATTTAAAAATTGGAGCGAATGGAGGAGGAGTTCCATCAGCTTACTTTGTCGGTCAAATTGACGAAGTGTCTCTTCATTCTCGAGCTTTATCCGTTTCAGAAATCCAAGAAAACTACGAACGAACGAAACCTTCAAATACATTACAAAAATATGTATCAAGTTCATATAGCGACATATATGGCGCTCTTTCTCTTCCAGGAATGAGTGGAAAAACAATTGTTGATTCGTACTTTTACGATACAACGAAAGATACTATTGATAGTTCTTGGAGAACTGACAGTTCAAAATCGTGGTATACAGAAACGATTGATGCCAGTTATGAGAATTGTAATGTAGATACGGATGATCGATGTGGAAGTGCAGCGTTTCCAGAAAAAGTATTATTCGTAGCAACGGCAACAAATGTATATTTATATGATATGACTTTGGCAACACCGGCTATGTGGATGAAATTTGTGAATACCGATGGATTAACTGGTGGAACGGATGCTTTATTAGAGCAAGGCTCTAGTGCACAAGGAGTGGGAATATCTTTGAGTGCTATGAATGGAAAATGGTATCATGGAAAAGTAGATTTCTTATTTGCTATAGATTTTATTGCTGATGATTCTCTTTTTTATAACCAAGCGAATGGTCCATGGGATATTACTGGGGATATTGGTACAAGAAATACAAATCTTACTGCCGTTGATTTATCAGATGCGAATAGACGTCTTGTGAATTCTAAAGTGAATGATATTTCTGTGGCTGTTGTTGATGGAAAAACTTATGTATCGGTAGCAACCGATGGAGGTCTTTCTATTATAAATGAAACCGACGGAGTTATTTATAATAGGATTGAAGAACACGCAAGTATGAAAACTATAGAGGTTATTATGAACTCAGATGGTTCATACTGGTATGCGCAATCTTGGGGTGGTACTATTGATATTCGTTGGACCTATGTTCAAGCTGGGCATTTAACAGCAACCGATCAATTATACTACACGCATTCGAATAAAGAATCTTGGGAACAAAGATATTCTGATTATTATGGAATAATTGGAACAAATGCCAATATTACAGAATTTGCGAAACTGAATGATGGAAGAACCCTTGCGGGGTCTCCAGAAGGAGTTTCGGTTGTGGATGGGGCGAGTGATACTTTTTCAAATATGACAAAAGACTTTCAGTCACTTCCAATTATAGATATGAATACCGAAGGACATTGGGTAGATTCCGTAAATGATGTTGCGGATATTGAAAGGCTTGGGCCAACTCTTACGAATACTGGAACGGTTACAAGTTCTGCCGTAAATACCGGAACAGAACTTACTGCCTTTGATTTTAATGGATCAAGTCAACTTTTGAATTCAACGGATGTTGATTTTAATATTACAGGAGATATAACCGTGGGAGCATGGATAAAAACAACCGCAACTTCAGGGTTTGTTATTGGTCAATACGCCGGAGGGATGAGCGGTACTCCCTATGCGATTCAAATCAATGGTTCAGGAGGGGTTGATTTTAAGGCAAAAACAGATACTCTCAGTTCTATTTCTACGGTCAATGATGGACAGTGGCATTTTGTATCGATTATGCATAATACAAAAGGGGARSGRMWAYWNTTRTAKYSATRNTSTKYTRSAWTMTASAWMKGRTGMYWWWGWWSWWAYWWTRKCNGRAKRWKGRCSANCGMGWWAKKYWWGKATNGNTGCSRYYMAAKCASGNNTTGSMRYRAWTAYKKAYKKYAATGGTYSWWKSGCCCTTCCTTTTGTATCATCATCTGCTTACAGCTCATCAGATATCGCTGRYAWMWAMGAAMNNARTMWMRAAATWRKTWTKTARWWGKAMWAAAAAYWAMTNTRYWAKWYTCTWCCMKTWMMKTACGNGYYSTARYWNCYATSWRTRWYRRWSKWTAMTTCAYWNNAACTACAAATATTATTACCGAATTTGATACCAACGGAGTAGTGGTTCATACATATGGAACAGCAGTAGATTCTGCGACGCATACACAAACGGCTTCTGCGAATGTAAAAACTATGAATTATAACGATGGAATATTGGCTATTACTTATACAGATACTACGGGTGTAGATATTATTAAAACTTCTCAAGGTTTAGAAAATGGAATATTTAGTGATAGTGCGGCCGTTGATTTAGTTGCGCCAGATGCACCAGTATTGACTGTTTCTCGACCAGTTATGCCAGGAACTGATACAGGAACCTATGCAACGTCACTGACTATGAACTGGACAGAACCGGCTTCAAATGGGACGAGTTATGATTATCAAGTGAGTGCGAGTGATAATAATATGAATGAAAGTGCGAATAGTGTGACGCAGTCAATCATCAGTACTTCGCCAATTTCAACCTATGMCTTCACCGGAACGGGAACAATGAACATATCTGAAAAACAAGCGGTAAACGCACAGACGATTACGGGGCTTTCTGCGAATGTACAATATACACATACTATTACGGCAACAGATGAAGCAGGAAATACATCAGTAACGGATAGTACAACAGTGTACACCAATGCAAAAATCCCAGGAATCCCAGGTTTAAGTCTTCCGGCTGATACCAATAATACTACCGGACTTGATATTGGAATAAATCAAAATACAAATCCTGCAGCGACTGAGTTTGCATTATATGTAGATGCTGATGGAGATGGGAGTGCCTTTAATAGTGGGTATTATGTAGCCGCTGATGGATCAAGTAATGGTGCCACTGCTATCTGGCAGACGTATACGAATTGGACGGGGACAACGCTGACTGGTCTTATGACTGATACTATTATTCGAATGAGATCGAAAGCGAGAAATGGAGATAATACAGAAACATCTGTTTCTGGTTACCGAACGACACGAACACGAGCAGCGTTCCCCGTTGTAGTTCTTTCTTTACCAGTAGCGGCAGATACTGACAGTCTTTTAGCCGATATTACGGTTGGATTGAATGCATCAACGACAGAATATAAAATTGCCATTGATGATGATGGAGATGCTGTTAATTTTAATACGACTCATTATGTACAAGCGAATGGAACGGTCGGTGTTGGTGAAGTATGGCAAGATAATACAACGTGGGGAACGGTTGATATAAATGGACTGTCTACCAATACTCAATATTTTGTAAAAGTAATGGCTCGAAATGGAGATAATGTAGATTCTGTATGGAGTTCGGCTCAAAGTGCTTATACACAGGCAACCGCTCCAGGACTCGCAACTATCACGCTTCCAGCAGATACAAATGTAACAACGACTTTAGATATGACATCTATAGATGCCAATGGAAATGCTCCAGCAACTGAGTTTGCATTATATATGGATAGTGATGGAAATGGTGTGGCTTTTGATTCAAATTACTATTTAGCGGCGAATGGTTCTTCAAATGGTTCAACACCTA
Organism: Candidatus Peregrinibacteria bacterium; assembly: GCA_002401425.1. Taxonomy (GTDB): domain Bacteria; phylum Patescibacteriota; class Gracilibacteria. The sequence goes on along the minus strand of NVTB01000001.1, from coordinate 198,250 downwards.
TTTGGCAGACAAAAGCGGTATGGGATGGAGTATCTATCACGGGTATTTCAACGAATCGATTGATTCGAGTGCAAGTGGTATCAAAAAATGGAGATGGAGTGTTAACTTCTGGAGCTCCAGTGGCAACTCTTTCAACTCGATCAGCGGTGCCAAGTGTTCCGGTTTTAGCTCTGTTATCTGATGATATAGATATTTCTGTGGCTGCGAATGGAAATCCAGAAACACCAACTGATACCTTATATGAAGTAAAACTTATTGATGAGAATGTAGACGTATGGTACGCACAAAAAACAACGGACTTTGTACTTAATGCTTCAGCTAATACGTATTGGTATACACTTTCAGAATTAACAAATGCTATTGTAACTGGAGTAAAAGGATCACATAATTATACGATTTCTGTACGATCAAAAAATTCAGATGGAATTACGAGTGCCTTTGGAACGAGCGATGTTATAGAAACCGCGCCTTCAAATCCAGATCCAAGTATGCAAGTTTCTGTGATTCGTCCAGATATACAAAGTACGGCTGATAGTTTAACAAAAGTAACGGTAGGAGCGGATACAGAAGGATACGTAAATCATTGGTATCCAGAAAATACTACTTATAAATTTTCACAACTCTTTGGTGATGGGGTTCATCATTTACATGTAAGTTGGTCTCAAAATTCTTCATCACCAAGTGCGGTAACGATGGCAACATATACAACTGCGTATGATACGACTGTTCAAACGGGTACATTTAATGGACAGTGGAGTTCAGGTGTTTTACAAACAAATCCAACGGCAACGGGGTCTTGGTATATGCATTTACTTTCTCATAGTTCGGCTCATTTAGAATCTCCGTCAGGAGCGACCACTTTTGGACCATTCTTGGTGGATGAAGTAGTACCAACAAATGTAGTACATACTTACACTCAAGATACGGCTACGGGGCAAGCTCTTCATACTGGTGGAACACTGCCAATGTATGCCATTGACGGAGATGGCAAAGCGTACTTCTACTTTACGTCAGGAACCGATGCCGATTCAGGATTTGCCGATTCACAAACGGCTTCACTTTCTGGAAGCACTTTACAAACAGATGCCAATGCAGTGGGAGAAAAACCAGACAGCTTTATGACACACAGAATTTATGCAGATTTAAATAATGATGGAAGTATTCAAGTGATTGCTAATATTCCTTCTGCTTCTACTTCGTATACACTAACTGGTTTAACAAATGGAAAAACATACTACGCAAAAATAGTAAGCGTGGATGCGTCTGGAAATGAAAGTAGTGGAGTGACACAAATTTTACATCCAAATACCAGTTTTATAGATGATGATAATGATGGTATATCAAATACAGCGGAAATTATAGCCGGAACCGATCCGCTCGATGCTGATAGTGATAATGATGGACTGTCTGATCAAGAAGAAATATTGCTCGGAACCGATCCAAATGTAGCAGATAGTGATGGTGATGGAATTGATGATGGAACAGAAGTCGCAGAAAATACAGATCCAACAGACGTGGCGTCTGTAGCAACTGATACTGATAGTAATGGGCTGACAGACAGCTTTGAAGCGGCCTACCCAACGGCGACTGATCCATCTGCTGATACGGATGGTGATGGACTGACAAATCTTCAAGAACAATTGCTCGGAACCGATCCAACGGTAGCCGATAGTGATGGAGACGGAATATCTGACGGTCAAGAAGTTCTTGTTGGTCTCGATCCAACAAACCAAACTGATGCCGCACAAGATGTTGATGGTGATGGAGTGACCAATGCGCAAGAAATATTACTCGGAACAGATATGAATAATGCTGATACTGATGGTGATGGAATCAGCGATGGGCAAGAGGTTATCCTGGGTTCTGATCCTATTGATAGCGATAGTGATAATGATGGAATGACTGATGGGGCGGAATTAGCAGCCGGAACGAATCCAACAGATGCGACATCTACTCCAGTAGATACAGATTCAGATGGGCTGACTGATATTTTTGAGGCAGCGTATCCAACAGCGACTGATCCGAATGCGGATACAGATGGTGATGGTATTACAAATCTTGAAGAACAATTATTGGGAACAAATCCAACACTGGCCGACAGTGATGGTGATGGTCTAAGCGATGCGGCAGAAGTGTCTGCGAATCTTGATCCATTAGATAGCTCTGATGCGTCACGAGATGCTGATGGTGATGGAGTTTCAAATGCGGTAGAGCTTGCCAATGGTACTGATATGAATAATGCGGATAGTGATGGCGATGGATTATCAGATGGACAAGAAATTCAAATGGGAACGAATCCATTGGATGCGGACAGTGATAATGATGGATTTAGTGATGGTGCAGAAGTTGCTTTAGAGCTTGATCCAAATTCAGCTGATGTAGAATCTTCAGTGGATGTCGATACCGATGGTTTATTGAATGCATTTGAATTGAAATATTTTTCAAACACCACTTCAGCAGGAGCATATGATGATACTGATAATGATGGAATTTCAAATATAGATGAACAAGCGGCTGGAACCGATCCAACATTAGCTGATACGGATGGAGATGGTATTAGTGATTTGATAGAAATAAACGCTGGACTTGATCCATTAAATACATCTGATGCATCAATGGATAATGATGGAGACGGATTGACAAATAAGGAAGAAATGACCTATAAAACCGATCCAAATAATGCCGATACAGATGGAGATGGACTCAATGATCAGTCTGAGTTAGAGATATATTCAACCGATCCGTTAGATGCGGATAGTGATGATGATACGTTTATGGATGGAATCGAAATATCTTTTTCAACTGATCCAAATAGTAATGTTTCATTTCCATTGGATACTGATAGTGATGGTTTGATTGATAGTTTTGAAACAACATATTTCTCAAATCTTACAACAGCTCAATATACTGGAGATCCAGATTCTGATGGACTTGCCAATTATGAAGAACAAATATATAAAACTAATCCAACATTGGCAGATACTGATAGTGATGGACTGTCTGATTCAGTTGAAATTAATGTTGGTATGGATCCTCTTTCTGCAGCGGATGCAAATGGAGATAAAGATGGAGATGGTGTTTCAAATAAACAAGAAGTTTTAGATAAAACAGATATAAATAATGCGGATACTGATGGAGATGGATTATTAGACGGAAAAGAAAAAACACTTGGAACAAACCCTTTATTATCCGATACAGATGCGGGAGGTGTCAATGACGGAGTTGAAGTATCTATGAGTTATGACCCATTAAGTGCTGGTGATGACGCGAGTCTGACTGATAGTGATAATGATGGATTAATTGATATTTTTGAAGCATTGTATCCAGTCGCATCAAATCCAACGGCTGATAGTGATGGTGATGGTTTGACGAATTTAGAAGAACAAATGTTAGGAACTGATCCAACGAACGCTGATAGTGATCGTGATGGTATTAGTGATAAGGCTGAGGCTCCTCGTATATTTGGAGGAATGGGTCTTGATCCAAATAATGGAACTGATGCCAATCTTGATAATGATGGAGATGGAGTAACAAATAAAGAAGAATATAAGAATAAAACAAATATTAATGATAAGGATGATGTTGGATATGCTCCAACGGCTCTTTCTCCAATTATTATTAGTAATAGTTCTATTCTTTGGAWGTGGACAAAAGGAAATTATTCAAATCTTGGATATAAAATGTTTAATGGTTCAGATAATGCCGAACTGTATGGAGTGGGGGCAAATTCTGAAAACTATCTTGAGGCAAGTTTAGCGGCCAATACTTCATACTCACGATATGTAAAAGAGCAATATGGAGAAGCTTGGTTTCAAATGGCAACAAATATGACAGCCGTGACCTTACCTGCAAATGCTGATGTGATAAGTTCAAACTCAAGGGATACGAATATTTGGTATGATACGAATACATTTAATTTTTCTTCAGTAAATATCGATAACTCAGCCATTGAGGAATATAGATATACTTGGAGTCAGTCATCGTCAGCAGCTTTGGCGAATTGTAGTGCTGGAAGTTCATGGCCATCAGGAGCTTTAGCAATGACAGCGGCTCAAGGAGCGAATTACTTACATGTTGTGGCTTGTAATTCACAAGGAGTTCAAGCGGCTCAGGGAGTAGAATCATACGGTCCATATTATTATGATGGAGCCGCGCCTCAGGTGGTGAGCGTGAGTGTGAATCAAGGAGCGACATATGCATCTTCAACAAGTGTAACTTTACAAATATCAGCTTTTGATACTGGAGGATCAAATATGCAAACTATGCAGATTTCAGGAGATCTCGCAACATCAGAATTTAATTATGATATGAATACTGATTTAACGGATGATGCGTATAGAGGAACCTTTATGCCGATTAAAACAATTATTTTATCTTCAGCTGATACAACAAAAGAGATATTAGTAACTGTTTGGGATGAAGCTGGGAATCAAAGTACTGTTGGGGTCGATTGGGCGAACTCAGCAACAACGACGAAGACAAGTATTGTTCTTGATTCAACCATTCCTGCCATGACATCTTTAACGACAAAATATTCAAGTGGATCAATAGAATCTCAATTGACTGATAATTGGTGGGCTGACGCGCAGCCATACTTTGCATGGTCCGCAACGGCGAATCCTTCAGGAGTAGCTGGATATTCTATTTCTATGGATTCAGCACTCAATACTATTGTTGATACAACGGGAACTTCATATGCATATACAACACTCGCACTTGATGAGGGGAGTCACACTTTTAGAGTGAAAGCAAAAAATAATGCTGGAGCATGGAGTACAGATTCTAATTTTATTTATAAAGTTGATATAACTGATCCTTCACTCGCGCTTACATTCCCTGCGAGTAATGGAGTGTATGGAGGAGATGCGGCTACAACTATTCCAAATACGTGGACACAAATTTCAGGAACCGCGAGTGATGCAGGATCAGGAGTGCAGGCGCTTGAACTTCAAGTAACGAATGAAGCTGGAGAATATTGGAATGGAACAGCCTTCCAAGTTGCAGAAATTTGGAATAGCGTGACTGGAGTCGCGAGCTGGAGTTATACTCTTGATATTGCTGATTTAGCAGCTGGTGATTATAGTATCCGAGTTCGAGCTCAAGATAATTCAAGAAAAGAAGGGGGAACATATAATACAACAGAAATTGTTCGAAGTTTTGGAATAGATAAAACAGCTCCAACTCAACCAACTATTTCTCCAGTATCAGGGACAGAAATTGCAGAGTCAGATCGTCCAGTGATCACGACAGAAGCAAATGCAAAAGTATATGTGAGTGTTGATTCAGGATCTTTTACAGAATACAGTGCTGGATCTGATGGAAAATATACATTTACATCAGCCGTTCCGTTATCAGCCAATCCAACACTCGATATATACTCAGAGGATGCGGCTCGAAATAGAAGTACGACTCTTTCTATAAGCTATGCATATTTAGCGACACTTTCTTCGCTTTCTCCATCATCGGGACAAGAAGGTGACACGATTACTCTCAGTGGAGTCAACTTTGGAGCGGCTCCCGTGCCATTGACCAATGGAGTTGTGAAATTCCTTGGAGAATCTGGGGTGGGTGATGATGTAACGGCTACGGGGTCTGATATTGTATCATGGTCAAACACATCAATTCAGGTAAAAGTACCAACAGGGGCAGTAACTGGTCTGATATCAGTGACTTCAACCACTATAGGTGAAAGTAACACATTAACGTTCAATGTTATTGAGGATCCAGTAAGTATTACTCTTTCTCCTGCCGGAGCATTAGATATGACAACGCTTGATACACAAACTTTTGCCGCATATGCACTTGATTCAAAAGGAAATGTTGTCACAGGAGCAACGTACTCATGGGCAACAACATTTGGAACGATTACCGGAAGTGGTCAAGTTATTTCATTCAGTTCATCGAGTGCCGGGACGGCGGTGTTAACCGTAACGGTAGATGCTTTAACTCAAAATTCAGGCACAATCTCTGTTTATGATATTGTATCAGGTGGAAACTTTGCTTGTTCTTCGCCATCAGAGATGAAGCTGGACTTTACGAGTCAAGGATTAGCAGGATCGCCTGTAGGAATTGATACAGGAAATACGACATCGGCAACCCAGGTGATTAAAACATATGGAAGTGGAGCGAGTACGGTGAAAGTAAATGATTTTGTGGGAGCAGGAGTGATTCAGACTCAATCTCTTTACTCAGGAAATGCTCAAATTCAATCAATTGTACTTGAGAAAAATGATACGATAGAAGGAGATGAAGGCATAACGTATGAAATAACAATTGATGGAACGAATTGGTATGAAGTGACGCCTGGAGTACCATATGCACCAGCCTCTGGAGGAACAGATGTTCGATGGAGGGCAACGATGACTGGGACAAGTCCAGAGTTGCATTGGGTTATGATAAAGACAAGTTCAACAAAAAATGTAAGTGTCTTTACTGATCCTGGAGAAGGAGCAACGTATGCTCCGTCAAACTGTACGACTGGAGTGTTCCAGCTCGGAACAAAAGAGACACTGCCTTCAGGAATTGATTCTGTGCGAGTTGGAGGAAATTATAGTATTACGGGTGATAAATATAATTATCAAGATCCGGGTCCTATTGGAGTCTATGAAGGAGAGACTGATATGCAGTTGATTAAAAAATATTTACTCGATTAAGAGGTTCTCTTCTTTACAAAAAACAGACTCATATAATTATGAGTCTGTTTTTTTATATGAAGCCCTTGAGTTTTAAAAAAAAATAGATACCCTATGTCCGCTTTCTATTTTTTAAAGAACGTCACATGACACAAAAAGATGCAACAAAGGATGTAAATCTCGATGAAAAGCTAAAGGAGGCTATTGATAACGCCGAGGTAAAAGAAGAAATAAAAATCATTGAAGAAAATGTTGATTACAAAGAAAATGCCCTTCGTGCTATGGCTGACTTACAGAATATGAAACGAAGAATAGAAAATGAACGAAAAGAGTTTATTCAATATGCTTCGGCAAAATGTATAGAAAACCTTCTGCCAGTTTTAGATAATTTCCAACGAGCCGTTGGTCATTTGCCAGAAGACTTGGCAAAAAACGATTGGGCAACAGGGATTTTACAAATTGAAAAAAGTTTTCTTGAGGTCTTGAAAAAAGAAGGTCTCAAAGAAATTGCTCCGGTAAAAGGAGATGATTTTGACGCCCACAGGCATGAAGGAGTGATGCAAGATGATACAGTCGAAGAAGGAAAAGTTGCTCAATGTTTAGAAACAGGCTTTGCTTTAAAAGATAAAGTTTTACGAGTAGCAAAGGTATCAGTGGGAGTGTAGATTGAACAAAAAATGTATACAGGTTTGAATAAATTATTTGTTCTTTGTTTTCTTTCTTTTAATCTCCTCATACTCTGTATAAAAAGATTCTCCGACTTCTCCAAAAAATTGTGCTGTATTCTTCGCGTAATGAATAGCTGTTTGACTGGTGGACTTTGGGGAATCTTTTTTTGTAGCTTTTTTCTTAGGGCTCTCTTGAGAAACCTTTTTTAACATCTTAAAGATGATAATAAAAAGATTATCAAATATGGCTTGAATGTTAGCCAGAAAAGATCCGATTTTTTGTGCGAATGATTTTTTCATAGAACCTCTTTTAAAAAATATGTGACTCATCTATTATATCATCAATCCTGTTCATACTGCAATGGATATTATCTAGGGGGAGAAACATTAATCATAATTATATGCCAAACATTGGAGAAGAAATCTGTGGTGAGTATTTAAAAAACATAGAGGGGTGTGATTTTATTACCTATAATATTACGAATCCTGATATACAAGGAGAAATTGATGTTATTGGTATTAAATTATTAAAAAAAGAAATATATGTATGTGAATCGGCTGTTCATACGGGAGGTTTGCAGTATGTGTCTCATAACAGGCCTGATGATTATGCTCGGTTCTTATCAAAATTTAATAAAGATATTCAATATGCAAAAAAATATTTTAATGATTACGTTATTAAGCTTATGTTGTGGTCTCCGGTAGTAAAGGTCACACCGAAGGCAAAATATAATACATATGAAGAGCTGCAAAGGTTAAAAAAAGAGATTCAATTAAAACATAATCTAGAATTGCAGTTGATCATTAATGAAGCATATTCTCAAGCGTTGCTTGATCTGAAGAACTATGTAAAGACTCAAACAGCAATGATGACATCTCCGGTAATGAGGGTTTTTCAAATAGAGCAAAGTTTAGAGAAGCACTTAAATAACTTGGAGAAGAAAAATATAAAAAAGTAAGAGGGCGGGAATTTTAGATAATCAAAAGCCTTCTGATGAAAGAAGGCTTTTTGTATGCTGTCTTGGTAGTCCCAAGGGGAATCGAACCCCTGTTACTGGAATGAAAATCCAGAGTCCTGACCACTAGACGATGGGACCAAGGCGAAAGTATCTTACAAATAATAAAAATTTTTGCAAGGTTATTTTATTGTTATTATTTATTTATATACGTGATCCATTTTAATATAGCGCTTTTTACTTTGACAAAAGAGTGAGCAAGGGATATTGTTTATGTACAATATAAAAGGAACCTTCATAGAGGTAAGTCTCTAGCAAGGGTCTTTTTTTTAATTATTTAATAAATAGTGGCATAAATCGAGGATGATCAAGTCTCACCATGGGGATATTCTTTTTTCTAAGTAAATAAGAGCAGTATTTCATATTTGGGATGAGTATTATTTTAAATACATTGTTTTCAATAAGGAAATCAATCAAGCATGAAAAGTCTCCATCTCCAGAAACAATAATAGCGCTTTGTGTTTCTTTCTCAAACACATCTCTGACGGATTGTAATACCATTTCACTATCTGCATTTCCTTTGATTTTCCCTGCTTGCATGATCGATTCTTTAAATATAAGGATAAACCCAGATTTTTGTAAGTATTTATAAAGCGGCTCTTGTTTTTTTATGTAGCCCATAAAAATATAAGCATGAGATACCTTATATTTATCGGTTAGCCATTTTCGAAATCGTTGGTAATCAATGGTTTTTCCTATGGATTTTAATCCTTTATATAAATTCGTTCCATCGATATATGCAAAATTTTTCATAGTCTCATATTTAGAAATCTTATATATAATAAAATATAAATATTAATATGTTGTTAATATCTGCATTTTTTCTTGATTTTTATTTTTTAGTTGATAAAATCCATACGCACTACAAATGGAGTCGTAGTTCAGTTGGTTAGAACGCMCGCCTGTCACGCGGGAGGTCGCGAGTTCGAGTCTCGTCGATTCCGCCAGAAAGCAATCTGAAAAGATAAAGAATTTATTCTTTATCTTTTTTTTGTAAACTTTGACACATTGATTTTTTAGTATCAAATGATACAATCGCCCATGAAATTAAAATCAAAACAATTATTATGAAAAATSTTKWKWWTAAMWTWKNNCTGWTWARWTWTWTGAATCAGCGCCAAAATCTATAAAATCAGCAGAAGGTATTATTGCTTCACTTGTTGGGAATTTTGGTATTCAAGGAGAATGTCTAGAGAAGATTCGATCTGATATTTCTCGTTCTTATAAGGAAGATGTTGGAAGTGTTCAAGAAAAAACTCGAAGTCTTTTATTTTTTTCCTTGGTGAATATTGAGATGTTTGCTTCATCGGATGAAAAGGAGAAAGTTGGGAGAGAATTGATTGATCAATATGGTTGTCAGAAAGAAGATATAGTGTCTATTTCAGACTTCTTGTCTCTAGACTTAAAATTTAAGGATAGTGTGTTTAATGATGAAGAGTTTTTATGTGAGTATTTAAAAGAGTATCATGAAAGTTTATATAAAAATTTAACAGATGCTTATTTGTTTTTGGAACAAAGAGATATAGATTCTTTAGTCTTCCCATTACATAATCTAAAAGGTTTTATTGGAGTCGGGCCTATGATTGGTATTTTGCATTCATTTGAAGATATTATGTTGAAGTATCAGCTGGGAAGAATAACGGAAGATGAATTTCATTCTATTGGAGAAGGTGTTTTGAATATTGTTAAAGATTATTTATCATATTCTGTTAAAAAATATGATAAAGAATTAGATGGATATGATTTTAATTTACCAGAAAAAAACATGTTAGGATTGCCAGATTTTTCAGTGGCGGTGGCGCAGTATCAGGAAGAAATCGAAAGTATTTTAGAGAAAGCGGCGTAATTATTTTACGTTTTGAGATAAGAAGAAGAAAAACAATAAAGAAGTACTGCTGTCTTCAAAAACATGTAAAAAGTTCCCAGCACAGATAAAACCGATAAAACTTAAGAAAAGAGCTTGGTGTAGCCAGGTCTTTTTTTGATAGAATGATATATATATGGTATACAATATAGCAAGATATATGACTCCGCCTATAATTCCAAATTCTAAGAGCATTTGCAGGTGCCAGTTTTCAGATATGCGATCAATGGAATCTCTTTTATAGAGATGAATAATAGCGGTTTGTGTTTTTATGGGGAGCTTTTGAAGGGATGGGATATCTTTTAGTTCAAAAATATTCATTGGCTTAAAGCGTAGGATCTCTTTCTCACTTTCAAACCAAATATGATTTTTTGTTATTTTTGGTATGCCTTTTAGAGATGTTATATCGGTCTTTTGTGTCCAAACGTAAAATAATTTTTCATCCCGAACGGCGGCAGGACCAAAGGTTCCAAGACCATATCCGAGAGGTTTTTGTATAATGTATTGAAGGGAGCTTTTTGCTTTTTCAATTCGTGGGAGGGAGGAATCGGGGCGAAGGATAAAGGCTGGARACATTAAGATTAAGAGAGAGAGGCTTATAATACTGGTTATTGATATTTTTTTCCAATGGTGTATAAAAAAATCTTTATTCCAAATAATATTGATAATAATAAGAGATATCCAGGCGGTTCGTGAAAACGTAAAGAACAGTGCGATAAGAAAGACAGGGAGTATATATTTTTTAATAAATATATTTTGTTTGATAAGAAGGGGGAGTGTAAAAATAAGRAAGAATCCAAGTTGATTGGGGCCAGACAACCCAGCGGCAAATCGAGGAATATTATTTCCGACGGTTTGATAAACAGAAAGCGCTTGATGTGCAGAAAAGGTCGCAATGTCACTTCGGTATCCAAAAGAAGTCAGTATGTCTTTTGGAAAAAAGAAGTAGAGGGTCAGAAAAAATAATAAAGATGCTCCGGTTGAATAGAGAAGTGTTTGAACAATGAGTTTTTTATTAAGATTTTTTAGAGGAAGGAGAGAAAAAAAGAAATAAACACCTAAGAAAGAAAGGCTGTATTTCATTCCCCAAAATACATTGAGCCAAGAAATATCCGTAAAAAAAGATTGAAAAATAATCCAGCTGAAAAATAAGGCAAGAAGACTGTGGGTGCGTGTCCAAATGATGGCAGTCGGGCGTTTTATGTATTCTGTTATTTGCCAGATCATGAGGAGTCCTAAAATACCTTCTTTCCAAAGCGAGAGAAGGATTGAGGCCGAAGGAATGATAGATGTACCCCAAGTCTTTAAAAAAGCGTGCCAGGGCAAAAATACACATAAAATAAGGACAAGCGTTTGAGGAATGTTTTTAGTCGATAGAAGATTCATTGATTGGAGGATTTTTATGAATAACGTCCATGACCGTATTGGCATGAGATTGAAAGATGTATGGATGTCCAGATATGTCAGCAAAGTGTTTGAGAGTGTATATGAGAATTGCGGCAAGAAATAATGCAAATAATAAGAAGAATCCTTGAAATTGTAAAAGAGCAATCATTCCTCCTCCCAGGACTGGTCCAATAATATTTCCAATGTTATCAATAAGCATCATTGGGCCGGTTGATGTGTTTGAATCAATTTCTGATTTTTGTTCTTCAACGGCAAAAAATTCATTAATTTTTGAAGCTGATTGTGCTTTTGCACTCGACATAGCAAACAGATATCCAAATGAAATTCCATATCCTGAAGCAATGATCACCCAGAAATATGAGTAGGGAGTTATTCCAATGATAAAACATGAAACCATGGTTAAGWAAAGGCCAAAGGTCATAAAATAAAAACGGCCATATTTATCTCCCATTTTTGCAACAACTGGAAGCATTCCAAGGACCGGAAAAATAAATAAAAACATAAGTATGCTTCCAGGAACTCCTGCGAGCCATCCGTCTTGCTGTCTGAGTACTTCTGTAAAAAATATGGGAAGAAAGGTCATTAAGAAGGTGTCCCAATAAGAAAACAGTCCGGCAATTCCCATCGACCAAATAAGTGAAATATTATGAGGGGTCTTTTTTAAAATACGATATACTTTTTTTATTGCTCCAGAGAATTCTTCAAAAATCTTTTTAAATGACCATTGTTCTTTTGTGTGTTCTGTATTTTTTAATTGTATTTGATTTTTTTCTTGTTTAATAAGTCCTGGAATGTTTTTTACTATCTCCATTGATGATGTTTTGAGTTCTTCAATGGTTTCTGCTTGTAATTTTTGAAAAGAGCTCATAAGACTTTTTGTGTCAAAAGATTCAATGTTTTTATCAAACATAATGTATCCAACTCCCCATAAAATAATTAATAGAATTAAAAGAAGGATTTTCATTGAAAAAAGAGCGAGATCAAAAGTTTGTGAAAGTTGGAGTATGTCTTGTGTCATTTCTGCCGCTCCTCCAATAAAATATGAAGTTTGAACGAGGATGGCTGATAAAATAAAACCAGTAATCATTCCTATTCCTTGTGCGAGTTGTTTGTATGATAAATTCTGTCCATATTCTGCTGGAAGTGATTTTGCTAAAACGTAAGACATGGCCGTAATATCACAAAGATCAAAAGAGATTCGAAATAAAATCGCCGCAAGATATGTGAGTAAAAAACTTCCAGGAATGAGCAGGAGRATAATAGAAAATATAAGCCCAATAATAGAAGCTAAAAATAATTGACGTGCTTGGAATACTTTTTGTATATAGGCAAAAATTCCATCAAATAATAGAGAGAAAAAAGATCCAATAGAAAGTGCGAGCCCGGCGAGAAAAATGCTTCCGAGAAATTCTTGTAAAAATAAAATAACAGAAATGTTCATGACTGCATAAATAGCAGCCCATCCAGAGAGTAAAAGATAAAATTGCCAAATTTTAGCATCTTTTATATTGGTGTGTTGTAATATATATCCAGGAACTTGCATGAAAAATGAGATAAAAACTGTATTGAGTATATAAAAAACTTTGAGAAAAGCAATTTTTTTACATGCTGGTGAGAGTGACGTGTGTTTTTATTTCTTCTTCATTTCGAATAAGGGTGAGCGGAATGCTTATACCGATTTCTGATTCAAGAATAATTTTTTGTAAATTGATATCTGCTGTTATCTTTTGTCCATTGATCTCAACAATAATATCTCCCATTTGGAGTCCGGCAATATCAGCTGGTGAATCCTTAATAATACCTGTTTCTTTTTCATCTCCTAAAATAATAGCCCCCTCAGTATATTCGAGCTGAAGATCGGTTGCAATTTTTGGTGAAAGAGTCATATATCGAATCCCTAAAAATGGATGTATAATTTTATTATATTTTTCAACGCTTTTTGCAATTGATAGTATGTCATTAATAGGAATAGCAAACCCGATTCCGTTGGCCCCTTGTGCGATGGCGGTGTTCATTCCAATAACGTTCCCTTGAAGGTCGAGCAAAGGTCCTCCAGAGTTTCCTGGGTTAATAGCTGCATCTGTTTGCAGGAGGTTATCAATGCTTGAATGTTTTTGTCTGTCTCCAGCAATGATACTTCGTCCGAGTCCTGAAATAATACCGGTGGTGACTGTGTTTTGAAATTCAGCTAAAGCGTTTCCAATGGCAATAACTTGTTGTCCGGGTTGTACGCGTTCTGAATTTCCAAAAGCAATAGGATAAAACTTTTGATCTTCTTGTTCAATTTTTAATACCGCTACATCTTGAAATTCATCACGAGCGAGTACCGTGGCGGGTATTTCTGTTCCGTCGAATAATACAACGGTATAATCGGATTCTAAGTCTTGAACAACGTGTTTATTCGTCAAGATATATCCATTGTTTGAGTAAATAAATCCTGATCCGCCGCTTACTTGTACTGTTTTTGTTTCTTGTTGTTCTGGTTGTATATAAAAGCTTTGTGAGTATGGATCAAAATAATATTGAAAGTTTTTTCGAAAAGTAGGAAGTTCTTTTGTGGCAATAATGCTGACAACTGATTTTTTAATATTTTGCACAGTATCAATAATAGAAGAGGATTCTATATGTTCGTTCTGATTTTTGATAGCCATATCTTTTACTTGTTTTTTCAGTTGTTGATTGTCAATTTTTAAACTGTGCAGTTTTTGAAATATTTGTTCATCTTGTTTTATCTCAATATAGGCATATGAGAAAAATAAAACATTGACGAGGAGAAAGAGGGCGATGAAGATAGATGATTCTCGTTGAAACATATTTTATTATTTATGAAGTAGGTTTTGAGATATATTGTAAAACATCGGCAATGTGAGAAAAAGCAGATGTTTTTATTTTTGACGAAAGTTTTTCTTTTGTTTGTGGAATGATAGCATGAGTAAATCCTAGTTTTTCCGCTTCTTTGAGACGTTTTTCTAAAAATGGAATTGATCGAATCTCTCCAGAGAGTCCAACTTCTCCCAGTATAATGAGTTTATCAGGGATGGGCCACTTTCTTTTTGAAGAAGCTATGGCGACGAGAAGTCCAAGGTCTGCGGCGTGTTCTTTTATTTTTAGTCCTCCAATAATATTAATAAAGACATCGAGGCTTTCCATCTTTTCTCCTCCATGTTTTTGTAAGACGGCTAGCATAATATGGACTCGGTTGATATCCATTCCTGAGCTTGTTCGTTTTGGGTAGCCAAAAGGGGAATGGGCGCACAGGGCTTGAAGCTCAACGAGGAAAGGTCTTGATCCTTCCATGGTTGATAAAATAACAGAGCCAGCTGCATTTTTTTGTTTTCCTTCGAGAAAACATTCTGAAGGATTGGTTATTTCTTGAAGTCCCGATTCTTTCATTTCAAAAACTCCGATTTCATCAGTGGTTCCAAAACGGTTTTTTTGTCCTCGAAGAATACGAAATTGATTGTATTTATCTCCTTCTAAATAGAGAACGGTATCAACTAAATGTGCAAGCGTTTGAGGCCCTGAAAGTTCTCCGTCTTTTGTGACGTGACCAATAAGCATACAGGTAATTTGTAGTTTTTTAATAACATGCATAATTTGTTCGGCACAATATCGAATCTGCCCAACGCTTCCAGAAACTCCGGGGAGATTATCAGAAGATATTGTTTGGATGGAGTCAATAATGAGGAGAGATGGAAGTTCTTTATGCGCCAGCGTTAATATGTTTTCTAAATTTGACTCTGGGCACACTTGAAGTTGCCCGTTTTCTGATTGTTTTTTACTAATTCGAAAAGCACGCGAGCTTATTTGAGATACAGACTCTTCCCCTGATATATATAAAACTTTTTGTTTTTGTGAATATGAGAGAGCGGCTTGTAATGCGAGGGTTGATTTTCCAATTCCTGGATCTCCGGTCAGTAAAATCAGGGCATCTTTTAAAAAACCTCCTCCAAGCACTCGGTCAAATTCCGAAATACCTGAGGTCATTCTTTCATCTTTTTCTGGTGTGGTGAGAAGAGAAAGAGATTGTGGGCCTTCTGTGTTTTTTGCCTTGGGGGCTCCAACATTTTTCATTTCTTTTATCGTATTCCATGCCTGACATCCACTACATTGCCCCACCCATTTTGGAAACTCATTTCCACAATCACTACAAAAAAAGACAGATTTACTCATATACATACAATAGTTAAAATCGTGATCTATTTTACTGATATTTTTGTGGGATGCAAATTTAAACTCAGACTTTAAATTTGCAAGAATAAAAAACATTTAAGAGTATATATTCAATATGCGTCAATCAAAATGAGCGTTTGCATACTTGTATTATAGCGTTAAAATGTTACTATAGACTTGTAATCTTTATTTTTTAATTTGAGTGTATGTCTATAAATAATCTACAGGTTTCAGAGTCTTCTGTTTTGGAAAAGCCAAATAAAACTCCATTTTCTTTTGTGAAAAATCGAATAAGGGGGATGATTTTACCTGTGATTTTTAGTGGGGTTATGGTTATGAATACACATGCAATAGACAAGGCAGAGGATGAGAGAGGGGGGAAGAAATATGAGGCTTCTGTATTACAAGGTAAGAGTGCTGATGAAATGATTGATATTGTTCGAGATAACAAAGTGCTTTTATTGTCACTGGCTCAGTCAGAATCTTTAAGTTTTTTGACTTTAGAAAATTTATCTGATGATATGAGAAGTGATAAAGAAGTTGTTTTGGCTTTTGTGAATCAAGATGGAATAAATATTCAGTTTGCTTCGAAGGAATTGCAGGAGGATAAGGATGTGGTGTTTGCAGCTGTTGGACAAAATGGAGTAGCGTTGGAATTTGTGTCGATGAAATATAAGAATGATTTATCTTTGGTGAGAATCGCTACAAGATTATTTGCTAATAATTTGCGTTTTGCCGCTCATAGATTTCGAGATAATGAAAAATTTGTACGTCGTCTCTTGAGAGCAAGAAAAAACGGAACTTTAGAGATGGCTTCTGATCGATTGAAAGACTTGAAGAGGTTTGTCTCTTTTATGATGAGTCTGGATATAAATAATTTAAAATTTGCTTCTCCTCGATGGCAGAAAGATGAGGGGTTAAGAAAAAGGGCAAAGTGGCTTTAGATAAAATGTAATGTACATGTTGTGATAATAGTATTATAATTCAATTAAGGTTATTAATCTTTTTTTATTATGAGTGTGAAAAATAATATACCAGAGGGGATGAAGGGAAGTATTCCAAAGATTCAAGGGATTCTTAAAAAGCATTGTGTCGCAAGGGGGGCTGCTTTTGGGTCTCGTATAAATGGGGGGTATGATGATAATAGTGATCTCGATATCATTATTGAATTTCAAGAAGGAACGAAAAAAATATTGCAGCATATTTTAAGCATTTCAAAGGAAATAAAGACTCAGTGTGGCTTTATTGTGGATATTACGACTTTTAAAGGGGTGAATAAAAAGGTATGGAATGATATAGAAAACTCTTTATATTTTTTCTATGAGTAGCAAAAAGTATGTTATCGATCATATTTTTGAATCAATAGATATTATTGAATCTCAGGTAAGTGATGTTTCTCAAGGAGATTTTAATAATAATATAATGTTACAGGATTGTATTATGAGAAGAATCCAGCTTATTGGAGAAGGGGTTCGAAAATTAACACTGGATTATCCTGAATTGAGAGAGATTGAAGTTATTCCCTGGCAGGATATTATTGGCATGAGGAATATTCTTGTTCATAATTATCTGGGAATTGATCTGGATATGGTTTGGGAGGTGGCTCATGATGATTTAAAGGATCTTCGGGATAAGATTAATGAAAATCTTGATATTATATTAGGAGATATTGAGTAAATAATGTATACAACATCGAACAAATAATGTATTCAATAATAATCTTGTCTCTCTGAAAAAAATTGATACACTTTGAGTAATGCATATTATTCTCCTTCATTTTTTCATCGGGCACCTTATAGGTGATTTTATTTTTCAGACATCGTTTGTAGTAAAATGGAAGTATTCTTCGGTTTGGGGGGTGCTTTTTCATGTGTGTCTTGTGCTTATCGCAACGACGCTTGTGTTTATTCCATATTTACCAAATGAGATGGTTGTTTATGCGTTGTTATTGAATGCGTTTATACACTTTTTTATTGATGTTATTAAGGTCTGGTATGATAACACCTACAAGCCAGCAAATCCTTTGCCAACGTATTGGATGGATCAAGGGGCTCATTATATTACTTTTATCTTGGTGTCATTAGCATTCCTTCCAGGGGTGATGGCGGGGCATGAGGCGGCGTGGTGGTATGAATGGTATACGTCTCCAATGTTGCTGTGGTATATCGTTGGATTTTTGTTCTTTTCATATAAAATGGATATTTTATTTTTGATGCATCGAATGAAAGATGGAGATTTTTCACCATATAAACGGGGGTATTTTCAGATGATGAAGCGAGTGTTTTTGTTTGCTGTGACGTTTTTATGTGGGGTGTTAATTTGGTATTTTATCTAATTGTTAAATCAAGACAACATGGTTATTCCTTCAATTTTTCGTGCGTATGATATTCGTGGAGTGTATGAAACAGAGTTTGATAGACAGGGTGTTATTGATATTGCGAAGGCGTATGGAACGATATTGTTGGAAAAAGCAGGAAAAACCGAATTGACTATTTGTGTTGGGCGAGATGGGCGCTTACATGGCCAGGAGGTAATGAATGCCTTTTTAGAAGGAATAAAATCAACCGGAATTCAGGTGGTGAATATTGGACTGAGTACATCTCCCATGTTGTATTTTTCAACGTTTTACGGTAAATTTGACGGGGGGGTCATTATTACGGCGAGTCATAATTCAAAAGAATATAATGGTTTTAAAATGCTTGGGGCTGGAGGTCAGGCTTTACGGGGGGACGAAATTACGGCAGTCTATGATAAAATTGAATCAAAAAGTTTTATTGAAGCTTCTGATCCAGGAGGTGAGACGGCTCAAAGTTTTTGGAAGGAGTATCAGGCCAAACTTTTGTCGTTTGTTCAGGGGGAAGAGTTTTGTGCCAAGATTGTTATTGATGCGGGGAATGGAGTGACGGGAATGTTTGCGCCAAACTTGTTTCGAAAAATGGGTTTGTATCCAGTTGAACTCTACTGTGATGTCAATGGAGCTTTTCCGAATCATTTAGCCGATCCTGAGGATGTTTCGACATTAAAAGATCTTCAAGAGAGGGTTTTAAGTTCAGGAGCTGATTTTGGAATTGCATTTGATGGAGATGGGGACCGATTTGGAATTGTCGATCATACAGGGAAAATTTATGGAGCGGATTATATTTTCCTTATTTTGATTAAAGATATTTTTGAGAGACAGTCGGGTATTAATATTGTACATAACGTTTCAACAAGTTCGTTGGTGTCTGATGAGATTACAGCGCATGGTGGAAAACCGGTGGAATGTCGAGTGGGGCATTCGTTTATAAAAGATAAAATGAAGGAAGTTGATGCGATGATGGGGGGAGAGCCAAGTGGTCATTTCTTTTTTGCAGAAGATTATTATGGATTTGATGATGCATTTTTAGCAGCGATTCGAGTATTGTCATATTTACTGCGTAAAGATATGACTTTGGAAGAAGTATTTAAAGATTTGCCAGAAATGTATACGTCTCATGAGTTGAAAATAAAAGTATCTGATGAGAAAAAACAAGAAGTATTAAAAAATGTAAAAGCCATATGTGAAGAAAAATATAAGTGTTCTGATATCGATGGCGTAAAAGTATTCTTTGGAGATGGTTCATGGGTGATTTGCCGAGTTTCAAATACGAATCCAGAAATAAAAATTCGTTCAGAAGCTCGAAGTGAAGCTGTGATGCAGGAACGACTTGATTACATTCAAGAGGTGTTAGCTCGATTTATATAATTAATACAAAAATATGATTTCATTTATTTCAGGAAAATGTCTCTCAGTGCAGGAGCATTCCATTATTGTTTTGTTGTCAGGATTAGGATTAAAAATATCTGTACCAGATTTGTATTTGTCAAATATTCAAAAAGGGAAAGAAGTTCAGCTCTATACCTATTTTCAGGTAAGAGAGACAGAAATGAACTTGTATGGATTTTTCACTCAAAAAGAAAAAAGTTTATTTGAGTTGCTTATTTCGGTTTCTGGGATCGGTCCAAAAATGGGGCTCGCTTTTTTTGCGTTTAACGTTGAAGATATTATTTCGGCTATTTTGATGGAAGATGTGTCTTTTTTGAATGGAATTAAAGGGATTGGAAAAAAAACAGCAGAGCGTATGATTGTTGAATTAAAAAATAAGATTGCCAAAATTTCTGATGGAGATACTGGCTCTGTGAGTGTTTCACGGGGGCAGATGGATGTTATTGAAGGGCTGATGGCTCTTGGGTTTGATAGACAGATTATTATTAATGAATTAAAGACCGCTCCAGAGTTTGATTCAGAGGCTGAATGTATTGAATGGTTTTTAAAGAAACAAAAATAAATTATTGTTCTTTGAGTAAAAAATGTATACAATAAAAATGTCCTCTAAATATTATAATGGATTATGAAATATAAAATTATTCTTTCAGTCGTGTGTGCTTTCTTTCTGACTCAATCAGCTTCTGCGGCATTACCGGGGCAGATATATTTAAAGCATGGGTATGAACTCTTTACTTTTTCCACTCGGAGTCCGCAGTTGTATCAAGAATATGAGAAATATTATTATAAAGGGTTCGAGCTTCCATTAAGTGATGAAGACCTTTTGAAATTTTCAGAAGAAGAAATTGAAAAAAAGAGTGTGAAGGGTATTGATAGGCATTTTATTGAAATGTTTTTAGAAAAACATGTTGTTCCAGTGGTGAATCAAGAGGTCCAAGGTGCGGAATTAACATATGATGCGGAGAAAAAGATGGCAGGATTTTCACACAATATTGCTATGGGGCAATCATTAGAGATGAATTTAGCGGTAGAAATGATAGTACAGGCTTTAGAGAATAATATTGACGAAGTGACTTTGCCGGTTAAAAAAGAAAAGCCGGAATTACACATTCCTCAGGAGTTGAAAGATTTAGGAATTAAAGAAATTATGAGTAGTGGAGTATCAGATTTTTCTGGTTCGACCGATGCACGTATTTTTAATATAGAACGAGCACTTGAGCAATTTCATGGTGTCTTGCTTTCTCCTGGGCAAGAATTTTCATTTAATACATATTTAGGAGAAGTAGAGGGGTATACAGGGTATAAGAAAGAATTGGTTATTAAGGGGCCCGCATTGGTATCAGAGTGGGGAGGAGGTGTCTGTCAGGTGTCTTCAACGTTGTATAGAAGTGTTATGACTTCCGGAAYGCCGATTGTTGAAAGGGCAAATCATTCATTCTCCGTGGATTATTATTATCCATCTGGATCAGATGCAACTATTTATCCAGGGATTCGAGATTTTCGATTTGTAAACAACAAAGAAACGTCTGTTATTATTCATACGTATAGAAAAGAAAATAAATTATATTTTATATTATTGGGTCAAAAAGAAGTTGAATCTGTTTATTTATTTGGTCCGTATGTGACGAGCCGAAAGACTCCGCCTCCAACAGAGTATTGGCCAAGTCGAACGTTACCCGACGGGAAGCGTTTTCTTATTAGTCATGCGGTTCCTGGGTTTGTTTCCACTTGGTACCGGGTGGTAAAAGAGAACAAGGAAGAAATGTTTACGAGCTTCTATCAGGCTCGTCCTCGAGTGTATAAGGTTGGGGGCTTAGATGAGAAAAAAATAGGCAGTTTATAGGGGAGAAAAAAAGATATAAAAAAAAGATGGAATTTTATTTTGACAATTGATTTGTTTCTTATTACAATTCGCCCGTACTTATAACATTTTTAAACTTTAAATTATTTATAAATGGCTGATTTTGATAGAACAAAGCTCCATGTAAACGTCGGTACTATCGGACACGTTGATCATGGAAAAACAACATTTACTGCAGCAATTACGGCTGTAAGTCATGCAAAATACGGAACAGGAGAAGCAAAAGCTTTTGACGAAATTGATAATGCTCCAGAAGAAAAAGCTCGAGGTATTACCATCGCAACATCTCATGTAGAATACGAATCTGAGATTCGACATTACGCTCATGTAGATTGTCCAGGTCATGCTGATTACATAAAAAATATGATTACAGGAGCCGCTCAAATGGATGGAGCTATCCTTGTAGTAGCAGCAACTGATGGGCCAATGGCTCAAACTCGAGAACATATTCTTTTGGCTCGACAGGTAAATGTACCGTTTGTTGTGGTTTTCCTCAATAAATGTGACATGGTTGATGATGAAGAACTTCTTGACCTTGTAGAAATGGAAGTACGAGAACTTCTTGTTAAATACGAATACCCTGGAGATGATCTTCCAGTTATTCGAGGTTCAGCATTGAAAGCTCTTGAAAATCCTTCAGATTTTGATGGAGATGCAAAACCAGTACTTGAGCTTTTACATGCACTTGATACATATATTCCAGATCCAAAACGAGAAACTGAGAAAAGCTTCCTTATGCCCGTTGAAGATGTATTTTCAATCAAAGGACGAGGAACAGTAATTACTGGTCGAATTGACCAAGGTATTGTGAAACCAGGAGAAGAGATAGAAATCGTTGGTATTCGAGAAACTCGAAAACTTGTGGTAACTGGAGTTGAAATGTTCCGAAAATCTCTTGATGAAGGACGAGCAGGTGAAAACGTTGGACTTCTTCTTCGAGGAGTTGAACGAGAGGATGTTGAACGAGGACAAGTATGTGCAAAACCAGGGACTATTACACCACATGACTCTTTTGAAGCTGAAGTATACGTACTTTCAAAAGATGAAGGAGGACGACATACTCCATTCTTCAAAGGATACAAACCTCAATTCTTTATCCGAACAACGGATGTAACTGGAGAAGTTATTCTTCCAGAAGGAGTAGAGATGGTTATGCCTGGAGATAACTTGAAATTCAATGTACAACTTGGATCTCTTGTTGCCTTAGAAGAAGGAACTCGGTTCGCTATTCGAGAAGGAGGACGAACAGTAGGAGCTGGAGTAGTAACAAAAATTCTCAAATAGTTTTTAAGCTCCTCTCCGGAGGAGCTTTTCTCATTTTATTTATTTAGATCTTTTACATTTATGGCAACAAAGAAAGCAACTCAGAAGTTACGTATTATTATTAAATCATACGATCATCATATTGTTGATGATTCTGCAAAAAATATTCTTGAAGCACTCGAGCGGACAAGCGCATTAATTGCTGGTCCAATCCCACTTCCAACTCGTATTCGAAAATTTTCTCTCTTACGTTCAACGAACTGTAATAAAGACTCTTTCGAACAATTTGAAGTTCGGGTTCATAAACGAATTATTGATGTCAATGAATCATCAGCCGATACGATTACAACATTGCAATCTTTGAAAATGCCATCTGGTGTTGATATAGAACTAAAAATGTTATAGAAAAAAAAGCTCCATTATTGGAGCTTTTTTTTAACACTTTTTTAACAGGTGTGAGTTATCATTATAAAGTATTATTCTTTATAATGATTTTTTTATGAATGCATATATGGCGGCTTGGGCGCAGAGTGAGTGGATGACTTATATACGATATCAGAAAATTATGGCTGTTTTTGGCTCCTTAGAGGATGCATGGAGAGCAATTCCTCAGTACTCGCCGGAAATGCTTTTTGAGACAGGTGAGTCGATAAAACGGATTAAAAAGTTTTTTGTTGAAATTTCTCCAGATGATGAAGAGGCTTTCTTAAAAAAACATAATATTTCCTTATTATTCTTAGATGATGATGCCTATCCTTTTTTATTGAAGCAAATTTCGTCACCACCGGTTTTTTTATATTTTCAGGGTGATATGTCGCGTTATGAAAAAATGTTGGCTGTTGTTGGGACAAGAAAAATCACATCATATGGGAAGCGTTTTATTGATAGGATTATTCCTGAGTTATTTCCATTTTTTACGATTGTTTCTGGTTTAGCTTTTGGGGTTGATTCATATACACAAAATGTTTGTGTGCAAAAGCATCAACGAACCGTGGCGGTTTTGGGAAGTGGCTTATTAAGGATTTATCCATCTTCGCATATCTCTTTGGCAAAAAAAATTATCGAGGCAGGTGGCGCTATTATTTCTGAGTTTCCTCCAAAAAAGGAAGCGCAGACGTATCATTTTCCACGTCGGAATCGTATTATTTCTGGATTATCATCTGGAGTAATTATAGTGGAAGCGGCATTGAAGTCAGGGTCTTTAATTACGGCGAAATATGCGATTGAGCAAAATAGGGAGGTGTTTTCCGTTCCTGGGAATATTTTTTCTTCAGAGTCTGCGGGGACCAATCTTTTAATACAAAAAGGTGAGGCAAAAGCGATTATCAATGCTGAGGATATTTTAAATGAGTTTTCATTATCCTTGAAAAATAATAAGAAAGAAGTTCAAAAAGAAATTATATTTCCATCTTCAGAATCAAAAAAAGTATATGGGGCGTTATCTGTTGAGGGGAGTAGTGTGGATGCTTTATCTGAAGTGACCGGATTATCTTCTGGGTGTATTCAGTCAGCTCTCACTATTTTAGAAATGCAATATTTAGTAAAAAATATTGGGGCTGGTATTTGGATAAAAAATATGTAATAATTTTTTTGTATATCATATTTTTTGTATGAAAAAAACATTTTTTCTTTTATCGTTCTTTTTCGCTTTTTCTGTTTCGGCAGAAAGTATGTGTGTGCTTGTCCCTCAAAAAAGCCAAAATGAAAAAATAGAGACATATATGGCGTCTTTTGTAGAAAAACAAGAGTTGGCGAAAGGGGGGGCTTGTATTTCTTTGTCCTCGTGGGAGTCATATCAAGGATATGTCGCGTCAAACAGAGTCTTTTCTTCATATGCATCCTTGTATGAAAATGCGTGTCTTTTGTCTGATAGAAGGCAGTTAGAGAGTCTTTTGCATGATTTTATGTTAGATATTGAATTAAAGGGATGTATTACGAATGGGGAGTCCGATTTATATCATGAGTTAGTGTTTTTAATTGATGCTTTTCAAAGGCATTGGAATGCTGAAAGCCTATCGTCTCAAAAAATGTTAAGCGCTTTATGGGATCAAGATTTATATAAGCCCTTTTCAGAGCAGTGTCTGGATCTTTCCTTTGGGCAAATACAAAATGAGCTCTGTGTACTGAAAGAAGAGGTAGAAAACTATGAAAAAAATTATACTACATGGTTTTCTGTCCAAGATTATTCAAAAGATATAGAAAAAAAACAGAGAGAGTTTGAGAAGCAATCTTCATCTCGATTGCAAAATATGTCGGATGTTCAATATGATATCGAGTCATTATTGCAGCAATCATATGAGACCTTTCTGAGTAAAAGTTTTTTAAGAGATTATTTTTATGAGCAGTTCAAAAAGACCTTATTTGAGCAAAAGCAGTTTTTTGTTGACGTGTATAAATCATCTTTGGTTGTAGAGCTTGAAATTAAAAAACAGGAAATGTTAGAGCGTACACAGTCTTTGTATGCTGTAATAAATAATAATATGTTGGTTTCGGGGAAATATATTCATTCATATCAACAAAATACTGTTCTGGGAGAGGCGTTTTATTCAAGTCAAGAGGTGCTGAGTCATGTGAATGCGAAAAACAATGAAGATAGAARTAWWKRKRMYWTAAKYKAWTCCNMWGWTWANCWTYWRAANAANTGMARGAWWTYWAKSAWRTCAATTATAACAAAAAATATGAAAATTACTAAAGAAATGATTATTCAAGATGTTTTGGAAAAATGTCCTCAATCAATAGAATTATTTATGGAATATGGATTCCACTGTTTTTCTTGTGGCGCTTCTGCTTGGGAGACGCTTGAAGAAGGATTAAAAGCTCATGGATTCTCAGAGGAGTCTATTGAGAGAATGGTTGAAGAGTTGAATGAAGAGTGTGAAACATAAAGTTATTTTATACATGATAATGTATGTGAGAAAAGATATTTTTCCAAACATTCTTTCATGTGTTGATGGCTCATTTTTGACAACAGTGTATCGAGGCAGTTGTTCATAAATAATTCTTGTATTTCTGGACGTGAGAATMCTTTATTTTGGAGGAAAAAAATATCTTCTTCTGAATATTTGGCAATAGAGCATGAATGAGAAGTTTCTGAGCTTTTTTGAAAGGTATTGAGTTCTGGAATGGCGAGAATACTTGAATGGCCAAAAAGAAAAATGTTTTGATGGAGATGATTACGAGTATCTTTTCCTGATCGCGTGAGCGGGGTGCTTTGAACTTTTGCAGAGGCTTGATCAAATAATAATATAGAATTGGTAATATTGGAGTCGCTGTTGTCGTGAGTGATGATATTTTTTGTTTTCAGTGTATATTTTCCATTTTTTAATCCAGAATGGAATGTATAGATGTTATTTTTACTGAATGGAGATTGTGTATTTGTTTCAACCGATATATTCAGTTCGTTTTCTGATTTTGTCAGAAAAAATCCAGTAAATATACCTCCTTTATTATGAACATTGATAGTAAAATTTCCTGATATATGACTATCAGCTGGATGAATAAAGAAAAGTTCAATATTTTGTCCCTGTTTGACTTCAATATTATATTCAAATGTATGAGTATTCATATCGGCTTCAAGAAAAATAAAGCTTTGTCGCTCATCTGTATCAAAGGTAGTTTGATTATTTTTCATTTTAAAAAAATGAATATTTCCTTCTGTTTCTAAACAATGGAAAGGCGATAAGGGGATTGGTGGATTAGCCATGGCATTTTTTATATTTTTTTCCTGATCCACATGGACAAGGGTCATTTCTTCCAGCTTTTATAACGGTGGGTTCTGGAGCCACTCGATGTACGACTGTTCCATCTGCTCGAGTGATTGGGCCAACTGGGGTTGTTGGCCTTGGAACAGATGCCGTTGCTCCCTGTGACTGAAGCTGATCTTCGTTGGTTTTGATTTTAAGATCTTCAAGAGCCACTGCTTTTTTTACGACAATCGCGGGAGCTTTTTCAACTCGAAGCAAGTCTTGAGTCGTATTAATGGTAATATTAAATAATAAGTTTTTTAAAGAGGTGAAGGCTTCGTGTTTATATTCAAACAGTGGATTTTTATTCGCATATGCTTGTAAAGAAACCGTTTCTCTGAGTTTGGACATTTCATCTATGTGTTCCATCCAGAGTCGGTCAATATTTGAGAGTGAAATTGATTTTTCAAAATGATGAAAGGCATCGGTGGGGATACCGTCTTTTTTATGATCAATGGTATCCAGAATATCATTTGTGACAAAATCTGTGAGCGTTTCAATGTTGTCTGTTGCGTGTTGCTTGAGTATTGCAGAATTGGCACTTTTGATTTTTCCTATCGTAAAAAGAGCCTTGGCTATTTCTTCAAAATTCCATTCTTCTGGCTGTTTTTCATCTGTAAAATTATGAATGAATCGTGGAATGTATTTTTGAATATCTTTTTCAATATTTTCATGAATATCTTCATTATGAAGGATGTCATTTCTTTTATTGTAAACGATTTCTCTGTGTTTATTCATGACATCGTCATATTGTAAAACATGTTTTCTTGATTCGAAATTTCTTGTTTCTACCTTTTTTTGTGCTGATTCAATAGCTTTGGAAATAAACGAATTTTCAATAGGCATGTTATCGGGAATTCCAAAAGAATCCATCATACTTTTCATTTTTTCAGATCCAAATAATCGGAGAAGATCATCATCCATACTGATGAAAAACTGTGTTTCACCGGTGTCTCCTTGTCGTCCAGACCGTCCACGAAGTTGATTGTCAATTCGTCGACTTTCATGTCGTTCTGTTCCAATAACTAAAAGTCCTCCAGCTTCCAGGGCATCTGGCTTAAGTTTTATATCAGTTCCTCGACCCGCCATATTTGTAGCAATGGTTACGGCTCCAAATTTTCCAGCATTCATAATAATTTCAGCTTCTCGTTCATGATGTTTCGCGTTTAAGACATTGTGTGGAATGCGAGCGTTGTGTAAGAGTTGAGAAAGCACTTCTGATTTTTCAATAGAAATAGTTCCAATTAATACAGGCTGACCATCTGCATGAGCTTCTTTGACTCTCTCCACGAGGCTTTCATATTTTCCTTGAATAGATTTAAAAATAGCATCAGGCCTATCATCTCGCACGATCGGTTTGTTCGTTGGGATGATAATAGTGTCAAGGCTGTAAATTGAAGCAAATTCTTCAGCTTCAGTGGCTGCGGTTCCAGTCATTCCTGACAGTTTATTATAGAGTCTGAAATAATTTTGAAAAGTAATAGAGGCCAGTGTTTTGCTTTCTCTTCTGACTTCGACTCCTTCTTTTGCTTCAATAGACTGATGCAGTCCGAGTGAATACCTTCGTCCAGGCATCAGTCGACCGGTGAATTCATCAACAATAATGATTTCTCCATCTTTTACAACGTAATCTTTATCTCGTTGAAAAATAGA
Source organism: Candidatus Peregrinibacteria bacterium (assembly GCA_002401425.1). Lineage (GTDB taxonomy): Bacteria > Patescibacteriota > Gracilibacteria. The sequence continues at coordinate 170,225 of NVTB01000001.1, read as the reverse complement.
TTGAGCTTTAATGGCTGACTCAAGGTGATGAATGGTTTCAAATCCTTTTTCGCTATAAATATTATCAATATTCATGATTTCTTCTACTTTTTCAATTCCGGCTTCAATGAGCCGAATGGCTCGATCTTTTTCATCAACAATATAATGGGTCTCTGGTTGTAACATTTTTACAATTTTGGCATACTCTAGATATTTTTCTGTTGATTCTTCAGCCGCTGTAGAAATAATCAGGGGAGTTCGTGCTTCATCTATTAAAATAGAATCAACTTCATCTAAAATGGCATAATGTTGAGCCCTCATGACTTGTTGTTCTGGAGAAACGGCCATATTATCTCGAAGATAATCAAATCCAAACTCATTATTTGTTCCATAGGTGATATCACAATTATACGCTTCTCTTTTTTCCGTGGGGCTTTTTCCGTGAGCGACCACGCCCACAGTGAGTCCAAGGTATTCAAATATTTGTCCCATCCATTCAGCATCTCGAGACGCCAGATAATCATTCACTGTTACCAAGTGAACTCCTTTCCCCTCAAGGGCATTCAGGTAAGCTGGAAGTGATGATACTAAAGTTTTTCCTTCTCCTGTTTTCATTTCGGCAATTTTCCCTTCATGTAAGATAATTCCTCCAATGAGCTGAACATCAAAAGGTATCATCTCCCAGAGTGTTTCAGTTGCACTCATTATAAAGGTGTGTTTTTTTTCTGTGAGTCGACGACAGGCATGTTTGACGGTTGCAAATGCTTCTATCAAAATATCTGAAGAAGTTTCTCCGTTTTGTATTCGTTCTTGAAATAATTGGGTATTTTTCAGAAATTCAACTTCTGAAAGTTGTTGATACTCTTCTTCTTTCTTATTAATTTTTTGCACTTGAGGAGAGAGAGATTTGATATATTTGTCATTGTACGATCCAAAGACTGATTCCCACATTTTTGTTATCATAAAAATATATGTTAAATATATGCTGGAATTGTAAAGATATTTTGTGAAAAAGAAAGTTTTTTTTGACAAAATACGAAGAATTTGAGAGAATTCACACAAAAGTTATTAAAAAAACAGATTATGAAAAACGTTTTTTCGCTCCTTATGATGGTTTTTGCCTTGAGTTCATGTACTTCATCTCTTGAAGATGCAGCGGTTGTTCCTGTGACAGAGCCTCTTGATATTGTGGTAAATGATAAGGGAGAAACAAGTTCTTTTGCCTTTGTGGATTCTCCACGGTATCAATCATGTACGAGTAATGCCATTCAACAGTGTCAAATGTCAGAATATGCAGTGGTCGCACAAGAAAAATTAGAAATATCCTTCTGTGATGAAATTTCAGATGAGTACATAAAAACACAGTGTGTAAACAGTGTTTTATCAGCTCTTGCTATTACAGAGTCTGATGAAGGTATTTGTGAAGATATTTCGGACGATAATTTGAAAAGTTATTGTATAACAAATGTCGTATTGCAAAAAGCGTATTCAAGTCAAGATCCAGCGGTGTGTGAGACTATTGAGGCAGAGGATATGAAAAATTCATGTCTGACCAATATATACCAAACACAAGCGGTTCAATCAAATAATGTACAAGATTGTTATAAAATACCGGTCAAAGGTTCAGTTATATCATGTTTAGATGCGGTAAAGAATAATACCGCTATTCGAGAGAAAGACCTGAATACGTGTGCTCGAATTAGTAATAAAAACAAACGAGGACAATGTCAAGATACCGTCACTTTGATTGTGGCTATCGAAACATCGGATGAAAACTTATGTAAAAAAATATCAAGTGAATCAGAAATGAATCGATGTCTTGATGAGGTGTATACCTCCCAAGCACTTTCTGAAGGAAAAATAGGATGGTGTGATAAAATTACAAATGATACAAAGAAGCAAGGATGTTATGACCTCGTTCCGAAAGAAGAAACTGTAGATGAGCTTCCATTAGAGGACCCAGTTATTGTAGAGGAAGAAGATCCAGTTGCAGAATAAAAGATTGAGTAAATAATGTATTCAATAAAAAGGGTTATAGCCCCGTCAAAAAATTCTCCAAAAACACCTGTGCGGCGTAACTATCAATTAAGATCCCTTTATTAAATGGGTTCTTTTTTGTTCTGGTTCTTTTTTCGGCTATCTTTGTGCTGTACTGCTCGTTATAGAGTTGAATAGATATATGTGGAAAGTATTTGGTAAGAAGGTCGTAAAAGGTGTGAATATCATCAATGATGGGGGAGTCTTCACCACTTTGTTGTACGGGATTACCAATGATGATCGTTTCAATGTTTTCGTTCGTTATTTCTTTGGCAAGTTGTATCATTCCAGATTCATTGTTTTGTAATGTGGTGCGTGCAAAAGCTATTTGGATATCGGAGGACCCGATGGCAACGCCAATTCTTTTCAGTCCAAAATCAAGTGCTAAGACTTTCATTATATCTTTGTATTATCAAAAATACTTTGACTGGTGTCTTGCATGATTCTGAGAGTAGGAATTATTTTTCTTTGAAGTGTTTTGTATAAAACCTTTTGTATACCGTACATGTGTGGATGGAGGAGTTCGACAACGTCTTGTTTTTGAAATGAACTAATAAAGACATCGGCAAAATCAAAATCTTTGGTGATACGAACGCTCGTGATGGTTAAAAAATCTTCATCTGGAGTAATTCTTTTAAAAATTTCTTGAGAAACTATTCCTTGGATGATTTTTGCAAGTGCGGTGTGATGTTTTGACATAGTATTATTTTAAAAGTAAGAAAGAATCACTTCTTTGTCATTCCATGGGATTTCGGCAACGCCATTATTTCGAGATGAAAAATTTCCCATGCCTGTGACAATGATCATATCATTTTTTTCGGCATGTTCAAGGGCATAAAAAATAGCGTCTTTGCGGTCTTCGATGATGGTATAGTTTTTACGAGTGACTCCTGTGAGTATATCTTTAAAAATAAGGTCGTTATCTTCGCCGTATGTCTCGTCTTCAGTCATAACGACATGATCAGCGTATGTGGTGGCAATGTTGCCCATAAGCGGGCGTTTTTCTTGATCGTGGTTTCCTCCTGTGCATCCAAAGACGAGCCATGTTTTCCCGGTACAGACACTTTTTAAAGAAGTCAGCACTTTTTCGAGCGCTCCAGGGGTGACCGCGAAATCAACAAATACTTCATAATCGGTTGGAGTATCTATTTTTTCTAATCGTCCGAGAACCGGTGTGATATGTGGAAGTTGTTTTTGAATTTCTATCATATTATATCCGAAAAATTGTGCAAATCCTATGGAGATCAGTATATTTTCAATATTATAAGATCCAGGAATATTCAGTGTCATGTCAGTATTATTTACTTGAAAATGACTTGATTCAGATGTATATTCGATATTTTTTGCTAAAATATCTGCATGTGATTCAAGAGAGTATGTTTGTACGGCTTCTGGTAAAATCTTTGAAAAAAGTTCAAAAAATTCTCCCATATCTTTATTGGTCAGTAAGATCTTTTTGTCTTTTGATGATTTTCTGACCAGTTTGAAGAGTTCAGCCTTGGTTTCAGCGTATTCTTTCATGTCAGTGTGATAGTTTCCGTGTTCTTGTGAAATATTGGTAATGGCCGCTCCATCAAAATCGATTCCATAAATTCGTTGTTGTGTGATGGCGTGAGATGAAACTTCAAGGACAACAGTCGTGACATTTTTTTCTCGAGCTTCTTTTAAAAATGTTTGTAAAAACATTGGGCTGAGGGTGGTTCTTTTTGTTGAATTTTCTTTTTTCTCACCGTTCATCCATATTTCTTCTGTAGATGCCATGGCAACTTTTTCTCCTAAAAGTTCTAAGAGATGAGCGGTAAAGTGGCAAGAGCTGGTCTTTCCGTCTGTACCCGTGATTCCTATCACGCGGAGGTGTTGAGATTGATTTCCATGTTTGAGACGCGCAAGGAGGGCTTTTGAAAGAGAATATCCGGTTCGCAGGATCGAACGTTCAGGAATGATTTTTTTGAGAAATGAAAGCATGATTTTATATATGAAGATTTTTTTGTAAAATATGAATGTCATCAACGATATTTTTTGGAAACTTTTGTGATAAAAATTTGAGTAATTCTGTTTTTTGAAAGAAGACTTCTTGTGCTATGACTGAATTTTGTACATAAATAATCATTTTTTTATTTTTTATATATTTTATTTCAATGTTTTTTGTTATTTCTTCATTATATTGTTTCGATAAATACCCTCGTGCTCCTTCCAAAACAAGTGTTGATGACACTTGGGTGTAAAGTTTGTGTTTTTTTAGCCGAGAGGCAATGAGGTCTTTAATAAGCATCGATAAAAATCATACGTTATTTTAAAAAACTTTTAAAGCTTTTCTTGCTCTTTTGTAAAAAATCCCACATAATGTGAGTAATTTAATTTTATACGTATGGAATTCCTTATTATATTTCTTGTCATTTTCTTCTTTTTTAGTGTTCGAATTATTCGAACGAAGGAAATTGCTATTGTTGAGTTGTTTGGTCGTTTTAATCGCTTGCTTCATCCGGGGTTGAACTTTGTTTTCCCTATTGTAGAAAGTGTACCGGCGAAAGTATCATTAAAAACACAAAGTTTAAAAATGATCGTTGATTCAGTGGCGAAAGATAATGTTAAAATTTTTGTAGGAATTGATGTGTTGTATTTCGTTAAAGACGAAAAAGAGTCTATCTATAAATCATATTATTCGCTCAGTAATCCTATCGCAGCAGTTCATTCCATCATTGATAATGCGCTTCGGGCAAAGATGAACGAATTTGAACATTTAGAAGTTCTGTCAAAAAGAGATGAATTTTCTGACTTTTTAGAAGAAATCTTGAGTGAAAAACTTATCGGATGGGGATACACTATCGATYCGGTTCAAATTRCTGATATTCAATTGCCAGATAGTCTCATTGCGGCCATGAATGATGTGAAAACAACCGAGCGACAAAAAGAGGCTGCGATGAATGAGGGGGAGTCACGAAAAATATTAATGGTAAAAGAAGCGGAAGCCGATCAAGAGTCAAAACGATTACAAGGTCTTGGGCTGGCTCAGCAGCGAGAAGAGGTCGCGAAAGGGTTGAAGCGATCAGTTGATCAATTTAAAGCAGCTTTGGGAGAAAAAGCTGATCCGAATGAAATTATGAATATTATTTTAATGACCAACTATTTTGATACTTTAAAAAGTATTGGAGAAGGACCAAACGCAAAAGTATTAATGATGGATGGAACACCTGAAGGATTAAAAACAGTGCGTCAACAAATTATTTCAGGGATTCAGATGAATGAATAAGCTCTTTGAAAGATTCTGAATTGGCAAAAAGATATGAAGCTTGAATCATAAAAACATCGTAAAAATCGAGTTCTTGTGTACTGATATGGTCTCTGTTGCTAAAACCAAGAAACAGAGATCCTATCAGTTTTTGATTAATAATAAGCGGGAGGCATAATAAGTATTTTATTTCTGGCCCGAGGTGAAGCTTGAAAAAATGAAAGTTATCAGCACTCGCTTGAACTCTTTTGTTTTCGATGAAAAGCGGTTCAAGAAATTTGACCTGATCTTTTTGAATATTTCCTAAAATATCTTTTGGTAGTTCTCTGTTTGATTCTGATGATTGAAAAAATTGTAATGATCCATCTTTTATATTGGTTTTGTATAATAAACATATATTTGCACGAGATAAATTTTTGGCAGAATTTAATATAAGCTCAATCACATATTTTTCATTTTTTTCTTTTTGGTGTTTCCCCAAATTGAGAATGATAGATATTTGTCGATTAATGATTCCTAGATATTTATATGAATCAAATAGTTTTTCTTCTGCTTTTTTCCGTTCCAGAGCATTGACAAAAATTTCGCTCACAATTTTACATAGCTKTATATCAGCAGGAGCCCAGGTCTTTTCTTTGGGGGACTCAAGCCCAAAAAATCCAATACATCGTTTCCCAGATACAATTGGGGTTAAAAGAGTTGCTTGTATATTATGATCTATAAACATCTCTTTGCTTTTTGATGCTTCTTCGGGGAGATCTTTGATGGTTGAGATATGAATAACTTTATTTGATCGGATGGTTTCTATTATCCATGGAAAAAATGAACAGGGGATTTCTTGTATATCACTTTTATACGATGGAATAGTGTTGATATTCCATTCGTGTGTTCGGCTAAATGTACTGTGATTATCGCCAAATAAAACAATATATCCACGCTGTGATCCGGTAAATTCAGAAACAACCTTTAAGGAATGCTGTATGGTTTTATCGATTTTATCAAAGGAAACATTAATAAATTTACTGGAAAGATTTGTAATAATGTTTTCTGTTTTGAGTCTGTATCGGAGTTCTTCAGCAATTGATTTTTTTTGAAGAATTTGTTTTTTAAGTTTTTTATTTGATTTTTGTAATTCTTGATAATGCTCTTGTATTTCAATGAAGTCATGAGAATGAATATTTGAGAGGTCTCTTCCGGTTGATATAAAATGTGAGAACTTTTTATCTTGTGTGTAAAAAATTTGAGTAATCCAATGTATACAATGCTGTTTATCATTTTTATCGAAAAAACTAGATTTATGAGAAAACCATAATTCTTTTTGTGAAAGTTTTTTTATGCTTTTTGTAAAATCCTCATGTTCTGAGGAAGAAAGAAAATAAAAAATCGTGTCTTTTTTGTTGAATTGTTCCTGATATGCCGCATTCATCTCAATGATATGATATTTCTTGTCATATTGAACAATAAAGTCTGAATGGTTTGGTTTTGTATTAGTTTTCTTTTTCGTCATGTGTTTTGTTTTTATAAGCAGAATGAGAAGCTTTTCCAAATTGTGCATATGAATGCATCTGTTTTGTTCGTATCTGTATTTCTACGGGGTGCTCATCGTACAGAAGCGTGATATGGATGCTTTGGTACCCATTTGATTTTGGAACCGCTATGTAGTCTTTTATTTTATCATTTACAATGCTCCAGTGGCGTGAGAGGAGAGACATAAGTTTATAGCATTCAACTTCGGTTTGTAATATAAAACGAAACCCAAGTGTATCGAGAATTTGAGAAAATAAAATATTTTTATTTTGTATTTTATGATGAATGCTCGCAATGCTTTTTACTCGTGATACAACTTTTCCTTCAATTTGTTCATTTTTTAAGAGTTCTTCAAATGATTTTTTCATTCCATTTTCTTTTTGGTGAAATGTCTTTTTTGTAAAAGAAATGAGTGTGTGATATTTTTCATAAGTATCTGGATAGAGTTCAGAAAAAAGCATATCTTCCATCTCCTCTCGGATTTTACTGAGGGTCATTTTATCTACAATTTTTGCTGAATATTCAAGTCGTTTTTTACTTAAATATTTCTGTGCCTCTGGGATTGTTTCTTTGTGTTCAAGAAGATTTTTAATATTTGCCAGATAGAGTGCGAATATAGTTTGATGTTTATTATTGTCTTCTTCAAAAAATCCTTGATGAAACGTTTGAAGAAGGTTCATTTTTTCAAAACAGTTTTTAATAGATTCATGAAACTGTTTTGGAGCTTTGTTTATATTATTTTTTCCAAAAGGATTTTGTAATAATACGACGACTTTACACTTTTTGTTTGATGAAAAAGATTGAAAAGACTTATAAATTTGTATATTTATCGGGTGATAAATATAGGGGGTAATATTTTGTAAATATTTTGGAAGTTTTAGATCGGTGGTGTTTAAAGATTTATCCATAAACCAACTGACTTAATTTGTATAATTGTATAATAAAAAAAGAGAAATGGCAAGTTTTTATTTCCTTGTTTGTATGATGTATTCAATAAAAGGTTCAAGTGTTTTTTGTGTGGGTGATATTTTTTCAAAAACGTTTGGAAATGTGCCTGTAAAACGTTCTTCCTTTGGGAGGAGTTCTTGTTGTTTATTAAAATCTTGTTCTAACAACTTTTGGAAGGTAATGGCTTTCGCTTCGATGTAAAAGTTTTGGGCTTCTTGAAATCGGGGATTTTCATAAATATGGGTGGAAAATGCTAGCGTATAGATAAGCGCAGAAAGAGAGAGTATGAGTAATGCAATAGCGGCAATAAGTGCCGAGACGCTTAAAAAAATAGATCGGATCAGTTCAAAGCAGAGTTTGATGATTTTGTAAATAAACGCAAAAAATGCTTTGAGTAAAGAAAATATGGCCATGGCAATATCTGAAAGAATTTTCCACATTCCGATAGTAGCATCTTTCATTACGTTCCAGACATCAAAATCTGAAGAAACTGGTGTTTTTTTCGTTATTGTTTTTTTCGTTGTTTGAGCCATGTGTATTGAATAATAAATAAGGACAGGAAAATTTTAACGCAATAGAAAAAAAAGACAAATGAAAAAGAGACTTTTTTCACAACTGTTGTTTTCATGCGGTTTTTTCATGTTTTTCTTTGGTAAATAGATACAAAATATCAATGTAGTATATTTTACCGTTGCTATTTCTTTTTCGTTCAGTAAGATCTGAACATATTAAATTCCTTCCATGCCATATTTTGCTGGTCTCAGACACCTTTTTAACGTTGAAGCAGCCGTGACACCTGCTGAATTAAAGAAAGCATATCGAAATCTTTCAAAAGAATATCATCCAGATATTAATCCTTCACCAGAAGCGGAAAAGAGAATGAAAAAAATGACTCATGCGTATGAGATTTTAACAGATGAGGATAAAAAGAAGGCCTATGAAAAAGAACAACGAGAAAACATTCGACTGGCTCAAAAAGCAGATGCAAAAAAGAAAAAAGTAGCGAAAAATCGAAAGAATAAGAAACGAAATAAGAAACGGTAGTTTTGTTATTGCTTGTAAGAAGAAACAGATGGTCTCATTGAGGTCATCTGTTTTTGTATTTTTGGATATCGATTTTAAGTGATATCATGAAAATACGGAGGTATTACAAAAAATTAATATAAACCCATGAAATTATTCATCATCATATTTTCAGTCTGTGTCCTTATATATGTACTCATACTCAGTATAAACTTTTTTTCATCCCCTCAGGGTATCGGATTACAAAATAAGGAACTTCAAGCCTGCCCGAATACACCGAATTGTGTTTCGAGTCAGTCAAATGGTGAACATTTTATAGAGCCATTAAATACAGATATGAAGAAGCTAAGAAAATTACTTCAAGATCTTCCTCGAGTAAAAATTATAGAAGACACAGACAATTATCTTTATGCAACGTTTTCGACTCCTCTTATGAGATATATTGATGATGTTGAATTTTTGTATGATGACAAATCCAAACTCATTCATGTGCGTTCAGCTTCCCGTATTGGACATTCTGATTTTGGAAAGAATAGAGAGCGCGTTGAAATGATACGAAGTGCATTGGAGTGATGACTCAAGGGAGGTTGGAAAGTATAATTATTTAAATGATTTCTCAATGATGAATTATAAACAAATTATTGATTTTTGGTTCAATGAGGTGACTGCTGAACAAAAATTTAAAAAAGATCTAAAATTCGATCAATATTTAAAAAATAAGTTTTCACTATTACATGCTGCCATTATTGCTGGTGAGAAAGAAGATTGGAGGCAGACGCCGGAGGGAACCCTTGCCTACATTCTTGTGATCGATCAATTCTCAAGAAATATGTTTCGTGACCAACCTGAAGGTTTTGCTTATGATCAAAAAGCTCTTACTTCATGTCTTCATGGTATTGAGCAAGGGTTTGATAAGAGTCTGCCAGAAGAGCAACGAAGTTTTTTCTATATGCCTATGATGCACAGTGAAGATAGAGAGATGCATGAAAAGGCACTTGATCTCTTCCGTTCTCTTGGTGGACATTCTTTTGAATATGAAATAGCACATAAAAAAATTATMGATCGATTTGGGCGATATCCTCATCGTAATGTGATTTTAGGGCGAAAAAGCTCTGCAGAAGAGTTAGCATTCCTCAAAGAAGATAGTTCTTCTTTTTAGAATTTATTTGTCATTGAGAAGTTTATATTATTGTATTATAGTAGTGTAGGTATTGAAAATAATTAACAAACTCAATCATGAAATTATTAAAAAGAATATACAATTGTGGAAAAGCACAGTTAAAAAAACCGGAAACCCATTCTGCTATTGGGATAGTGGGAGGAGCGTTAATTGGCTTCAGTCAAGATAACTATGGCCTTGGTATAGCTCTGGCTGTTGCATTAGGAGCAGGTGGATATGTATCAGGTAAGAAAATGAAAAAGTAATACATCAAGCCGGTGAAAATAAAAAAGGTAATTGTCCCCATTTACAATAAAGATATTTCAACAGGTACAGCACATGCCATTATAAAAGATGCAGGTATTCAGTTATAAGAATAAGAAAAGTTTAAAACATTGCTGTTTTGAGCTGTGTTATCTTTAGATATTTATTAAAAAACACTGGATTTTTAACAACTTTTTAATAGGTTGCTTGTATTATTTTGTTGAAAAATGGAAATTGTGTAAATATAAAAATAGTATCTAACACATAGCAAAAATCCAGCTATCTATTGCGATGAGAACTTGGGCTAGTTTGAGCCCCCAAGAGGCTATTTGCAAGGAAGAATACTGGATCTAACATAAAAAATCTACTTCTTTTAATCAATTTTGTCAATACTTTTATAAAATACATATGAATAATTTATCTCCATTTGTTTCGGAAAAGCGATCTCAGTTTTATAAAAACTATGCAAAAGATCATCATCAAGATTCTTTAGATGTTTATATGGAAAATGTATTAATTTCGAAAAGATTTTATCCTTTAATGCATTTTATAGAAATATTTTTACGAAATAAAGTTTCTAAGCATTTAAACGTCGTTTGGCCAAATTGRRCRGATKYNASASTNARKWKTKGKWAMKRNTWWTTKAGMCYRAAAKGAGSNNAAKRAWTTNNGAGTSASKMYYRTBKYWMYTKRGMTRMNARMAATWRGSWRWARRAYSTKMASSAKATRAKYWNCRKRMCTCTMKWWYNGGTTTTTGGACATCTTTATTGCATAAAAGTTATATTCAATCTATTTGGGGAAATAGTATGAAAAAGATTTTTTCAAATACTGATTATGTTCATGTATCAAGAGCATATAAAGATTTWRKRMMMAKAMGTNATTTTAGAAATAGAATCTTTCATTATGAACAAATATTAACATATGAACCTCAGGCAATGAGAGAAATGATAGTTCGATATTTGAAATATATTATCAACCCAAAGACTAAGGTGTTTAAACGAGTTGAGCAGGCATGTGTTTTTAAATAGTATTATGTATATCAAAAAAACTCCTCACGGAATTTTTTTGTTTTCTCTCCTGCGAGGCAGGAGAAATCCCGAGGGGCATTTGTACTGCTGTTTTATCGTAATAGCTTCTGTCTGACAAGCAGCATTTTATGTTTTTTCTTCTCGAAGTTACATGATATTATAATGGCACTGTCTTTAATATCGAAATCTATGCTTATTACAAAACAAGAATTAACAAAGAAGCAAGCTACTTTAAAGAGTGTCATTAAAGATGAGGGAGAGATGGCTCTGAATGCCTCTGAAAAATACGGTGTACATTTTATTCATGCAGCTGAATCTAATTTGTTATTATATGAATTTTTATTAAAATCTCATTCTTCTCAGGCGGATATYGCTCTTATGTTTTTATCTCAGGTAAAGAGTCATCATACTTTGGCTCTTTTGTCTTGTGTAAGAAGGCATCGTGTGCAAACTATAATGAATTTAAGGCAGGTTCAAGAATCAGGGATTGCGGTTGCTTATAGAATCCTTCATGAAAATAATGATAAATTTTATACAATTGATTCTGAAGGAGTCATTATAATAGCAGCATCATTTAAGAAAAAAACTATTAATTGGATTAAAAGCTATGATACAAACTTTGCTTCAGTTTTACATGATATAAAAAAAAGCTTTAACGATAGTACTCATGTAAATCTTTTTAATACTATTCAGAATTCGAAAATTAATACTGAGGATAAATTGTTTGAATCTCAGTTTTTTGATTATGAGGATGAATATGCTATTAAAATAGAATTATTTGAAATTGCGAATTTAGCAATTGTATTGTTGCAATTATTTTATAAAGTTTGTAACGAAGGATCTATTTTTACTGTTATTGATGATTTTTCTATGCGTTTGAAAACATTAGAAAAAGATCATGGAGTTATTAAAAATATTTTAAAGAGAGATCCTAGATATTTAGAATTTCATAAGTAGCTTCTTTAGATTATCAAAAAAACACCTCTCTCAAGGTGTTTTTCATTTGCTATTTTGGCTGGGGTAGAGGGATTCGAACCCCCGGTACATGGATCAAAACCATGTGCCTTACCACTTGGCGATACCCCAAAGTAAAAAGCAAATGGATTGTAATGAATAAAAAAAGAAAACTCAAGTTTTTTTTTGATCTTTTAATGAACGTCGATATCTGGGAAGAAATGATAGAGGAATACAACGAAAAGTCCCATGGAAGAAAGTGCAAGGGTATTGATGAGTGGAGAGATGCCCAGGAGGCTGTTGTAGAGTGCATGGAGGTAGACTGATGATAAAAATCCTCCAACGAGCATTTCAGACATGGTGACGTGAGTTTTGTGCTTTTGTATCATTTGGAAAAAGAGGATGAATGGGGAGAGGGGAATGTAGATAATAAAAAATAGATGGTATTTATCAAATAAGAATTTGAGTATTCGAAAAATGTTATATGGAGCTATTCGAGAGACTTTTTTCTTTTTGAGGTATGAAGTCAGTTCTTTACTTGTTCGAAGATAGGCCGTGGCGTAATACATTCCAAAAATTATAACACTGAGGTGTGCTCCGAATGAAAAAATAYTTCGTCCCATGAGGGTGATGAGGAAATCTCCCCAGTTTGGATCGACTGATAAGAGGTAAAAAATATTTTCGGCGAATATAAACCCGAGGGCGGCAAAGACTGCATACATAACTCCGTCAGAGAGTTCATTAAATCGTTTTCCGGCAATGTTAAGACCGACGAGGAGGGCAAAGACTTTAACGAATTCTTCTCCGGCAACGACAATGTATTTCATGGCAGGATGAGCCATCGTGCTTGGAGAATAATACACTCCAAGATCGACCAGCATTTTTTGTGCAATCATAAGAAAGGCTGCCCAGAAGAAAACTGACATGAGGACGGGGAAAGATTCAACATCGGAGGCTTTATTTTCAGCCTGTTTGTCTTTTTTGTGCCAAAACCAAGCAATAAGCAGGGTGATAAAAAATGAGCTGAAAGTTATTCCAATTTGTAATGGTGTAAAATTCATGGTAAAAATATTAAATGTTTAAAATGAAAGTGCTATGATGGCATCCCAGTTATCATCATCAGAAACTCTGTTTTTCCTTTTATGTGTACATTTGAGGCATTCGTGTAGTAAAAATTCTCCTTTACTTGTTTTATGATACTCTGTGGCCGGCATAAGTCCTTGGCAATATCCTAATCGATCTCCGGGGGTATCTCCGTCGACATGTTTTGAGTAGAGACAATGGGGACAGTGATTTCGGCAATTTTTTCCTTCAGGGGGTGCTATTTTTTGACAATTGTCACAAAGAAATTCCGAATTATTATAAATCATTCCAGGCATAAAAAGAGGGGGTTAACTTTTTTATTATGAAGGATTTTTTTTATAAATCAAGAAAGGTCAAGAAATAAAAAAATAACTCAATATATATTGAGTTATTTTTTTGTAGGGGCATGCCATTGGCACGCCCATTAATTCTATGTGTTGAATTATCGTGTAAACGATAAAAGACCCATATGTCGAGCTCGTTTTACCGATCTGGCAAGACGAGATTGATTTTGTCGAGTGGTTCCTTTGTAGTAAGATTTTTTAATTCGTCCGTAGTAATCAACAAATCGTCGAAGAAGTGGAACGTTTTTATAGTCAATAACGACGGTGTTATCCGCTTTAAATGGACAGGTTTTATCAGATGATACGTATTTCATATTGAAAGATATTTAGAATGTTAAAAGAGAAAATATTATAAACCAAGTTCTTTGGAAATATTTGCTTTTGCTGAAGTTTCAGCTGTTTTTCGTTTTTTGATTTTATCCATGTCTTCTTCAAGTTGTCGTGCAGTTGTTGCTCGAGTTTTTGGCATGGCTTTTTTCTTACGTTCAAGTTTTTCATCGTTAAACGCTTCCATATCTTCGTCGTAATTCGTTTTGTTATATGGAGTTGCTTTCGTATCTTCAACTTTCGTAATAAGATGTCGAATAATCTCGGCATTTAACTCAAGCTCAAGCTCAAGAGATTTTACCTTTGTTGATTCCATTTCAAAATGAATAACAGAAAAATAAGCTTCTGATTCTTTTTTGATTTTGTAGGCAAGAGGAATTTTGTTCCAATCGTCTTCATAAGTTACTTTTCCACCTTTGGCAGAAAGACTTGTTATGAACGCGTCGTAGGCTGTTTTTGCTTCAGAAGCAATCAGTGATCCTCGAACGGCGATCATTATTTCGTATGTACGCATATTGACTTGGTTTAAATAATAAATAAGGGTTACTTAACGCTACAAATTGTTTTATAGCGGAAAACATGCGGAGGGATTATAGGTAAAAGTTGCTGTTTGTAAAGAGAAAAAAGCAAATTCTGCTCTTGTATATTACGAAGATTTTTTTATACTGTGATTGATTTAAAAAACACTTTATGGATTTTCTTATTATTATTGTTTTATGTGGAATTTTAGGATTTCTGATTTGGGAAAAATTTATTCTTCCTTCAAAGAATACAGAGTTTGAACAAAAAAACATGCAGAATGTTGAATCAGAATTGGCGGCGTTACGAGCAGAAATGGCACAAAAGAACCAGAAAATTGGAGAGTTGAAAAATGAGATTGAAAAAGAAAGATCAGACAAAGATATTTTGAGTGGAAAAGGAAAGCAGGCTTTTCAGCAAATTATATCGTTAGATGAGCAAAAAAAACAGTTGCAACGCGTGGTTGAAGATTCTCAAAAAAAGATTGTCCAGTTTGAATCCCATAAAGAACAGTTTGATAAAAATATGGATAAAAAGATCACAGACCTTGAAGAATCACGAAAATCTTTAGAAGATGAAAAATATCGAGTAAGAAAACAGGATGATGACCGGAAAATACAATATGAAGAGATGCGAAATAGAGTCTGGGTAGAGCATGAAAATAAGGTGTTGTCTCTGCTTCGTGAAGTGTGTCAAAAGCCTTCGTTAAGTTTTGCTTTTTTTGAAAATACAAATCTTCCAGAGGGGTTTGAAGGAAAATTTAAACCAGATTTTCTTGTGGAGTTTTTAGGACAGTATATTATTTTTGATGCAAAAATGACAAAACCTGATAGTAATAACCCTTTACAAAACTATATTAAGGCACAAGTAAAAAGCACGGCGAAAAAAATAAAAGAAGCAAAAAACNAYAKWGRMTKKSTWNNTMAARSWGKSWTTKWYGWKNGWTYYARSMMNCAKWRNASAANTANAAAGAMWCASRWTTTTATGAAGAAGGTATTGAGTTTTTTGTTATTTCGGCAGAAAGTATTGAGCCAATTCTTTATTCATTTAAGAAGATTCTCTATTACGATCAGATTGAAAGCATCGATCCACTGGAGCGAGAAAATATTGTTCATCTTATTGCGGCGTATGATCACCATGTATCATATCAAAATGCGGTACATATTTTGTCATCCATGATGGGGGTGAAAATTGCTGAATTAAAAGAGACTCTTGCTTCTGACATGAAGAGCGAGGTTGAGAATAAAAAGAAAAAGATTCGCTTGGATAATTTTAAACCAACTGATTTAAAACGGCTTATCAATAATCCAAATGAGCAGTTCGAAGCTATAAAGAAGATGATTCAACCGCAAAACCCAGAGGTGGAAACACAAAATATTGAAGATGTGCAAGAAGCTTTATTTTAGAAAAAGATTTTGACTTTTTTGATAAAAAGTGTTACAGTGTTACAACAGAAAATTAAAAATAATACATGAGTCAGGTTACAAAAAACATGGACGTTATGAAAGTTGTACGAGAGGTATTTCATTTTTTGATTACCTTTATGTTTATTTTTGTTATTTCTTTTGCGGTCATGAATTTTTCTGGTATTAAAAGTATTGCATCCTATTATTTTAGTTCAGGAGAGTCAGAGGCTTTATTAGAAGAAGTGGTCGAGGTGGTGATGGGAGATATTAAACCTCTGGTTCCAGCGGGAGCAAAAAAAATGGTAGAAAAATCAGTCCCTCCTTTAAAAACAACTATTTCACCATTGGATTATCGACTGGTTATTCCAAAACTGGGGGTCAATGTTCCTATTGGGAAAATGTCAGATCAATATATTTCTGATGATTTATGGTCAGAATTTGAAGGAGAAATACAAAATTCACTTCGAAATGGAGTGGTTCATTATCCAGGAACAGCGAATCCAGGTGAATTTGGAAATGTGTTTGTTACCGGGCATTCATCATATTATCCATGGGATAAAGGGAATTATAAAGATGTCTTTGCGAAATTAATTTTACTAGATATAGGGGACGAATATTATATTTATTTTAATCAGAAAAAATACTCATACCGAATTCGTGACAAACGAGAAGTCGATCCCTCAGAGGTAGGAGTGCTGGAGCAGCCTGAAGGTGTGAAGCTCGCAACGCTTATGACGTGTTGGCCGCTTGGCACGGTATTGCATCGGCTTATTTTAATTGCTGAGGAGGTGTAGAAATATATACATATCGCATGAAAACATTTATCAAGCCAGGGGCTTGATTTTTTTGTAAAAATTTGTTATAATAGTCAGAATTTTATAAAAATGCATTTATGTTAAAACCATCACAGATATCAAAAATCAAGGGGAGCCTTATTATTAAGGATCCTTTAAAAAAAGATATTATCAATAACTGGGACTTTTTATCTCTCCCTCAACAGAAACAAATATTGTTATTATTGGAAATGTCTGATGAAATAGAGAGTGATTTGATTCGAGCATCATTGAGAAAAAATGAAAATTTTTTCTCAGAAATGAGTGAGTTTATCTCTCATAAAAAACGTAAATCGATAGAAGAAAAAGAAGGGAAATCTCAATCTGATGAATCGATAGAAATGGAAAAACTAATAAATAATTGTTAATAATACAAATATGGAGCAATCTTTTCAGAGTGTTGGAAAAATGGATTTAGAGTCTCAGGGGCGGGGAGAGAAGATTACAAATACTGAATCTGTTCAAAAAATTAAAGATCTTTTTGCGAGGAAGGTATCACGTATTGAGGATGAACAATTAAAAAAAGATATTCGTGATTTTTTAATTCGATCAGCTCTAAATACATCTTCTCAAAAGTCTCTTGTTGATAAATATGGGGCCAGTAAATTTGATATTGATGGAGAAAAGGGGTTGGATAAGTTTGAATTTAATAATTTTTGTGATTTTCTAAATAATGGAATTAATCATATTATTCATTTGAAGGACTTTGATACTTTCTTAAGTGTAGAAAAAGATATAGCTTCAGATGTAGAAAGTTTTTCTCCTCAGGCGTATTTAAGACAGGTGACTGGAGGAAGGAGTGTTACAGACATTGCTATAGGATCAACTTTTGATATTTCACCAGAGGAGTCAAAGAAATTATTAGGAGCTCGTTGGAAGGATGACAATTTTTGGTCTGGTGTGGGATTTGCTCTTGCTAAAGAGGCTCCTCAGATGATTGAAGACGTGGCTATGTTTTTAGGAGATATTGCATTTTTGGCTTCAACAGGAGGGGTGGTAGTTGCTCAATACCTTTATTATAGAGGGCGTGAAAATTTAGCATGGACTGATGTTTCAAGTTATTCGTATAAAATGAAAGTTGATGCAATGGGGAAAGAGCATCCATTGTTTGGATTATTTAATTTAATAGGAAGTAGAGGCGGAGATATTGTTGCTCAATTTTGGGAAAAATTAAAAAATCCAGGGGAGTGGACCGCTGAAGGATTGGTTGTTTCTATTACATCTATAATTGGGCTGGTAGCTGGAGGAGCTGGTGCTGTCAGGGGAAGTGCAAAAATTGCAGCAAAAATTGGAAGTAAGGGAGGGAGAATAGCGAAGGTGTTAGGGAAAGTTGAAAAGAGAGCTGCTCAAGTACAGAGGCATGCATCTCGGGCTGATGATTTTTTGAATATACCTATTGCCAAGGCAGGGGAGGTTATACAAAAAGGAGTAAGAAAGATTAAAAAAATTACAAATTCTCCTAGAAATAGAGGGGTGCCAGTAAACAATGGTCCAGTAAGAAGACCATTAGAAACTCCAAATGCTCATTATGTCAATGGACCACCTTCAAGAAGCCCCTTAGAAACTCCAAATGCTCGTCACGTCAATGATGTATCTTCTGCCAGAATGTATGAGAGAGGAGATACGGTTGATTTTCCGCGATCAGATGGAAGTATTTCACGAGGAAAGATTGAAGGATGGGATGAAGCAACGGGGAAATATAAAATTGTATTTACAGAGAATGGACAACAGTTTGAAAAGATAGTATCACCAGGGAAGTTAGATGAATTGAATGGGAGAGTTCAGGAAATTCCTGACAATATTAGAAATATTGATAACAGATCTGCACAAGAAGCTCACAGAGTTTTACAAAGAATAGATGCGAATGATGTTCATCGTTCTGCAGAGGTTATGGCTATTGGAGATTTACATGGTAACATTAATGCTTTGTGGGGAAATTTATATGATTTAGATCTTATTACGCCGGAGCGATTATGGAAAGGAGGGGATAGAAAAGTTGTATTTCATGGAGATATATTGGCAGATAGAAGTACTCAGGGGCTAGAAATTTTAGAAAATATTAAAGTGTTGCAAAGACAGGCTCAGGAGCAAGGTGGAGATATAATTATTTTAGCAGGAAATCATGATGATTTTGCGATTTCATTTTTAATGGATAAGCCACTTGCAGGAGGAGGACATTATACAGATATCGCGAATAATGCGGCGTTAGGAATAGGAGAGTTTCAAAGATATATGAGAGGAGGAGAAAGAATTGATAATCATGCAATTGGTTTAAATGAGTTTATGACGGTAGATAGGGCTGA
The DNA here is from genome assembly GCA_002401425.1 of Candidatus Peregrinibacteria bacterium. GTDB lineage: Bacteria > Patescibacteriota > Gracilibacteria. The sequence continues at coordinate 151,262 of NVTB01000001.1, read as the reverse complement.
AATTATACATACTATGAGAAATACAGCGAAAGGACGAGAAATGCTTGGGTCATTGTGTGATATGAAAATCCTTGAGCGAATTGATGATACTATTTTTACTCATACCGATATTACTTCAGATATGGCTGATATGATTATCAGTAAAGGAGTAGATAGAATGAATGAGGTTTATAAAGACGGTTTAGAGCGTGTATTATTGAATGGGGAAGATGTGAGAACTTTGTCTCCTGAGTTTTTTGAAATTACTGATACTTTTTTAGCGACTGATAATCGGTCTTATATGAATGCTGCGCAGGGAGAGGCATTAAGAGAAATAGGAGTGAACCATATTATACACGGACATTCAGCTGATAATAGTGGAAGCGCCGTAAATATTGGTGGTGTTATTGTAACATCAGTAGATCATTCTGCTTTTAAAGGGAGAGGAAGGAATGATGCGCGATCAGTAGGAGTGATTCGAACAAATGGAGAGATTCAAGTAGGAGTGGAGAGAACGCCTATTACGAGAGGAAGAAGACGAGCTGCTTAGAATGAAAAACAYTTCCCAATCCATGGGGCTTGATTTTTTTGTAAAAATTTGTTATAATAGTCAGATAAGGCTACTTAAAAACAAAAATGCAACACAATAATTTTTTTACCGGGAGTTTTCTTGAGAAGCGATTGTGCTTTATGGCTGGTCCAGAGCTTGGAAGTATGGATATGTATAAAGATGCAGGAGCAGGAACAGAGGTGAAGAAAGCAATTGATAAGCTTGATGATGATGATGATGATGGAACATTAGAAGACGCCGATTATGAGCATTATCAAAAACAATTAAAGAGCTCAATCAAATCAATCAATAAAGTTTTTGAAGTCACAGACCAAAAAGATCTTCCAGATTCGGTGAAAAATCATTTAAAGGGTATTCAGGATAAAATCACAAGCTTAGATACTTTTAGATCAAAGATTGTTGAAGTGTCAAAAGATTTAGGAAAACTGGAAGAAAAAATTATTCTAGAAAAAATGAAGGATTTTAGTGAGGGGGGATTTTCTCCAGATCTCATAAAAACAGGAGATAAAATAGAAGATATGGCGGAAAAAATGGAAAAAGGCATGGTTGGAGGTGAGGGGCTGTTGACTCGATTAAAAAAGTTTATGAGTGGAGAGCTTGGTATGATGGATTTTGTTATGTCCTTTTTTGATGAAAAAGATACTGAGGTGAATGATGATGTTGAAAAGGCAATGGATGTAGTGGGAGATGAAAATGCAATGTTGGCCAAAAGTATGGATGCGAAAAAAGATCATGCAGACAGTTTTAGTGAAAAGTTGTTGTATGCAGGGGTGCAAACGGAGGCGGAGTGGTCGTTGTTTCAAGATGGAAAGGTACGGACGGAAGTTCCTGCGACTAAAGAGACAGAGGTGACAAAAACGCAAACATTAAAAGATTTATTTACTACTGACTCATCTTTACCTGAAGTTATGAGAAATAAGTTTCCCGTTAATCCTCCTAACGGTGCTTTTAGTATGGAGGCTTGGACAACAGCTATGAAAGCGGCGAATCTCCCTGTCCCTGATAAAAATCTTAAAATCCCAAAAGGCCATCACCTCTATTTTAATGATAAGGGATTACTTATTGGTGTTAGAAAAGATAAGGTTGAGCCGGCTGATGTCACAAGAAATATTTATACAGATGCTACTCCAGAGTTAGAGAATGATGAAAAAAAATCAGAAATAGATTTTTTAGCCCACAGTATGAAAAAAGGTGACTTTCTTTTAGTTCGTGGAAATGGAGAAGGGCAGATGGGGGATTTGCTTCGCAATGAAATAACTTCAGAACAAGGAGGTTTTCCTATGACGCATATCATGACGTATTTAGGAGGGGATAAGATTTTAAACTTTAATAAAGAAAAAGGCGGGCATATTATAACTTTAAAAGAGTTTTTNGCTCAACAGACTCAATCAAATGGTGAGTATGTCACGTTAGAAAATCCAATAAAATCAGGACCTGCTAGAAATAAATTTATGACAGAGATTAACAAATATAAAGGTAAGGATTATGACCTCACTGGGTTATTTGCCGCACGATTGGGAGCAGAAAAAGCATACAATTTTGCAAAGAAACGAGGGAACGAACATGTTTCTGTCTGTACGGGGATTATACAAAATGCATTAAAAAAGGGTGGGTATGAAGGAGAAATTGCTGAAAAAACAGCAACACCTCATGACTTCTTTAATGCTTTGAAGGTGAATACGATGGGGAAGATTGATAAGCCGAAGGTGAATGCGTAAGAGAGTGAATTGTATATAATAAAAGACCGGCGAAAGCCGGTCTTTTTGTTTGTTATGTTGGGTTATATTATTCTTCAATTGTTTTGAGAGGATTGGCATTGATATAATCACTTACCTTTTTTATTAAGACATGTATCCCTTCTTCTCTTCGCCATCGAATAGTTGATATATTTTTTTCAGATTCCATAAATTCATCATGAATTTGGTCTCGTAAAGCATGATTTCCTTTGTCATGGTAATGGCTATCTATTTCAACATATAAAGAGTATGGGTGAATAATCATGTCCTGTTCAAATCCGTTTTCATAACTATTTAATTCAATGTCTACTTTAAATCCTTTGTTTCTTAGTTGTAGATTGAGTTCATTCGCGATATCCCACTCAGAAAGTTGTCTTGCTTTTTCTTTTTGTTCGTAGGACTTTTTTGTTTGGTATGATCGGAGTATCTCTCCATTTTCATAGGTGTGTATCGGTGAAAAGTCTTTACCGATAAGTGTATATATTTGAGATAAAAAGTCTCGGTTTTCCTTGCTCATACTCTGAGAGAGGCCATCTTCGATAGAGTCAAAGATATCAGCAAGAATATCGGCAGACTTTTTACCAAGGGTAATGGAGGTCCAATAGAATATAGATAAAAAAGATTTCCAGCGATGTTCTTCTAAAGGCGTTCCTTCATCTATAGCAATAGAGATTTTTAAAATTTCATTATTCATAAATTCACAACAGAGGGATACAATATGTGATCGTAATATTTCTCTGCCGGTATCTGTATATTTTTGTAAGTCTTGAATGTGTTGCATAAGTGGCTTATGTGATGACTGAGTCGTTCCTAAAGAAAACCCTTGTGCAGAGAGCCTTCCGAGTATACTTGGAGACATTGATTCTTTATTCTCTGAAATATTTTTAAGCAGTGTTGCTAAGAATATATCTCTATTTTCCGTCTCTCTTTCATTGAATATCGCATATAAAAAAGACATTTCTGTGGTATCTTTTGAGTTTTCTATTTCTCGTTTTTTCTCTTCTGTTTTTATATGGTTGGTGTCAAATATTATATTATCCAGTAATGTGTCCATGGCTTGAAAGGCCTTGGGAAAGACTTTTGTTTCTGATTTTTCTAAAAGTGATTGTATTCGGATCGATAAGAGTTCTTTTCCCGTCATTTTTGTACTTTCTGTAGATTTATTTTTTTTCTTATTTTTTTTCTTAGAAAATTGCTGCTTGATTAATTCTTGTTGTTTTTCTGCTTCGTTGTTAAAAAAATTAAAAATACTTTTCCCGAGAACTTTAGCCATATCTGTGGCGAAAGCTCTGTATTCATCGTTTGTCGAGAGCTTAAATTGATATAAGTTATTGATTGTTCTTATAATACCATTTGAGACCTCATTGGGATGAACGCCATTTCTTAAATTTCTTAAAAACTCACGACTTCGCTCTCTTTCGGGTGTAATTGAAGCTATTTTTTTCAACCGAAAATTCATAGAATCTGCAATATTTCGTATGGTTTTTTTGTTGATATTTTCAGGGGTTGAGTCTGTATGCGGGAGTTTGTTAAGAGCAGGCATGTCAAAAAATTATGATATATTTCATATTATTATATCATAAATAAAGGAAAAAGACAAATTGGAATTATTTTTTTAATAATAATTCTATCTCCGAATTACCATTTGCAAGATCCGTCACTGTTTCGCCTTTATTGTTTGTAATATCAAGGCGAGCGCCATGTTTAACGAATAAGGTAATAAGAGTTGTTTGTGAATCAAGGACCGCTAAATGAAGAGGGGTATTTCCTTTGTCATTTTGGAGATTGATTAAGGCTCCATCTGTTAAATATTTACTTATTCTTGAGGTTTTTTGTGAGCCTTCTCTTATAAAGAGATGTAGGATCCCGTCTCCGTCATCATATATAACATCTTTTAAATGAAGGATGGATTGAATCTCCATGGAGTGTTCTTTTGCCAGGCTGTCTGGCGTTTCACCTTTTTTATTCTTAATATCAATACGGGCATTCGATTGTACAAGTGTTGAAATCATTTTTTTTTGCTCATCGATTACGGCAAGATGTAATGGTGTGTTTCCTTTTTTATTTTGAGCATTGATGTTTTCTTTTGCTCCAATATGCAATCTGAGTAATTGTGTGTTTTGACTTCCTTCTGTAATACACGTGTGTAAAGGCGTATTTCCTTCTTCATTTTCATGTATAAGGCTGTCGTCGTGTGGTAAAAATTGCATAGCATTTTTTATTTTAGGAGATATCCAAATCTTATGACATAAAATATGAACAATCAAGATCTTTATTTGTGGTAAAATTCATATATTTTGTTCAGAAACTTCTTTCTTGAAGAATGAGAAAAAAAATGATAAGATATCTGCGAATTTAACACATTTTCTTATGTCACATGATACTTCACTTATTGATCGGCTGAATCCATTAACATTTTTTACAGCAGAGGAGAAAAAAATGCTCTACATGATGAGCCAGGAAGATAAAAATATTCATGAGATGATTGTGACGGCGCTTGACTCTGGTGATGAAGAAGAGGTAAAAGCTATTCGTAAACATTTTATTGCCTATATGGCGAAGCAAGCCATTGAAATGCAAGATGAACTGGAATCAGAAATGAAAACTTTATTTAAAGATGCAGAAAAAGCATCTCAGGAAGAAGAGGCGAAAACGCTTGAAGATATTTCATCTTTATAGTTTATGAAAAAAATAATATTTTATTGTTTCTTTGGTTTTTTATTGTTTGGAATAACTACACCAACACCTGTCTCTGCGGGTATTTTAGATAATATAAAAAATTATATAACGGGAGATGAATCAATCAAGCAGAGTGGGCCGCAAATTCCATTTTCATCATCAGATGTGCACTTGAAGGATTTTAAAGGTGGTGATAGTTCATTTGTGGGGGCAAGACAAGATGGAGCTGCGCAGGCGAATAATGCTCTCTTTTTTCTTATTGGATGGTTTCAGAAAATATTTGGCATCATTATTACCTATATTATTGTACATGCAGGATATGATTTATTAAATGAGGAGGATGACAAAAAGCGTGACGATTTAAAAAAATATATTATCAATAGTGCTATTCTTTTATCATTATCTTTTCTTATAGAGCCTTTTGTTCGAAATGTATTATACGGAGGAGGCGATGTGTTGGCGCCAGGGACGGCTGTTGTGAATCCTCAGATTAGCACTGCGGCTGGAATTGCAGAATTAGCTGGTTTTATGGATTGGGTAAAGCTCTTCTTGGGTATTGGAGTCGTTATTATGATTATTATTACGGCTTTGCAATCATTTTTTACATCATATGATGAATCAGCGACCGATCCGCTGGCTTCACATATTAAGTGGGTGGCTGGCGGAGGACTTTTATTGGCTCTCAATGAAGTATTGGTGTATTCAGGGTTGTATGGCAATCCAGAATTAACGACGGATGGGAAGGTGAAAGTTTCTCAAAGTTTATTTGATGTGGCATCAGAATTAACAGGGTTATATGGCTTTATATTAGGGTTTGTTGCTATTATTTCGTTTGTGTTTATTATGTATGGTGGTTATACGGTGGCTCTTTCAACTGATGAGGCTGGATATGAAAAAGGTATGCACATTATTCAAAATAGTGTGTGGGGAATTTTGCTTGTATTTCTTTCGTTTTCATTAGTGGCGACTTTTGTCGGATGGTTGTTATAATATAATCACTTGTTCTTCAGGTGTTTTTGTTGAATCGACCGCATAGAGATGAATGTTTTTAAATATATTCATCTGTATATTTGAGATATGCTTGTTCATAATATCTTCAATATTTTTTWSAWRWKWKMWDWWWVSWKMYGSATTNANAATCNNAMWRARTGYCNANTGARKRWTRMWKTSYCAANNAYWAYCWATWMTATTGTTTTGATTATATTTTTCAGATAAATGAGCATTTGCAGCGTATATATTTTTATTTGTTTCGAGAGAGAGGTAGGTCACTGCAGGGGCTTTATTGTGCACAAAATAATTAAATGTTTGTATGGAGACTTCTGTTATATTTTCTTTGATTTCTTTTATATCTTCTTTAATGCTGTCTTTTTCAGCGAAAGAAAGATTTTTATTAAAGTAATAAAGAGTAATATGGGCAGATTTTAGTGTTTGCATGATGATTATTTCTTCTTCGTTTTTTGACATAAAATATCTTTCTATATCTTCAAATAATGATTGAAGAAGTTTTGGATGAAGCGAAATGCCGATGAAGTGGGAGGTGGGAGCCATGGAAAAGGGATAGGTGTTTATTTTTTAACAAAGCAATTTTGACAAAAGTATATATCAAATATAACATAGATATATAAAAAATATTAAATTATGAATACTTTATCTTCTGATGTTATATCTCAGCCACGAATGGAATTTTTGCATGAAGAATTTAAGAATGTCTTTCAGTCTTTGAATGTAGAAAAGAGTGTTGATGAGTTATGGAATAAAATAGTATGCTCTTATGGTGGAAATGAACGGCATTATCATACTTTAGATCATATTGCTCATTTATTATATTTTTTAAAGGTTCGAAATGAGTCTTTAGACAATTGGCCAGCGGTACAATTAGCCGTATGGTTTCATGATGTTATTTATGATACGCAGAAAAAAGATAATGAGAAGCAAAGTGAAGAGGTGGCTCGTGAAGAATTAGCGATATTGAATATATCTGAAGATGTTATTGAGTCGGTGAGTCAGCTGATCTTAGCCACAAAAAAACATGAAAAAATAAGAGGTTTTGAAGATTCAGGATTATTTCTTGATGCTGACTTGGCAGTATTAGGAAAAGATGCAAATGAATATCAAGTGTATGCGGAGCAAATAAGAAGTGAATATAAATGGGTTGATGAAGATATATATAAAATCGAGAGAGTGAAGATACTTGAACGTTTTTTGGCTCGTCCTCATGTTTATTTCACACCCAAGATACGTCAATCTTTTGAGGCACAGGCCCGTAAGAATATATTATATGAAATAAAAACATTATCATGATTATTACAAAAACATTTTCAACACCATTGGGAAATATGATAGCTGGAGCGACTCCTCGCGGGCTGTGTCTTTTAGAATTTACTGATAGGGTTGAATTTGATAAACAGATTCTATCGCTCAAGAAATATTTCCAAACCGATATTATTGAAGGTGAAAGCCCATATTTAGAAAAAACAATGCAGCAAATTTCTGAGTATTTTAAAGGGGAGAGAAAAACATTTGATATTGTTTTTGATATTGCTGGGACAGAATTTCAAAAAGAGGTATGGAAAGAGTTGCAAAACATTCCATATGGAAAGACCTGTTCGTATGTTGAGCAATCAGAAAATATGAATCGAAAAAAATCAGTGCGTGCGGTGGCAACAGCGAACGGAAACAATAAAATCGCGATTATTATTCCTTGTCATCGAGTTATTGGAAAAAATGGAAGTCTTTCTGGATATGCTGGAGGAATTGATCGAAAAAAATTTTTGCTGGATTTGGAATCTTAATTTTTGACCGAAGCAATGATTCGAGAAGCGAAAGAAGAGGTGGGGATTGAGCTGACTCATGAAAATTTAGAAGTGGTGCACGTCATGCATCGAGATTCTCAAGCGGATGAAAGCAATGAACGAATTGATATATTTTTTACAGCTTCTGGCTGGAAGGGGGAGATAAAAAATATGGAGCCGAATAAATGTGATGATTTATCATGGTTTGATCTAAAAGACTTGCAAGAAAACACAATCGATTATGTGAAAAATGTTTTAGAAGGTTTGGGAGGAGGTATACAATATAGTGAGCATGGGTGGGGGGAGAAGTAGAGGTATAATGTTGTAGGGGCACAAAAATTTGTGCCCTTGTTTTTTATGTTACCTCAATGACATTCTCAATAACCTCTTCCCCCGTCTCCAAATTCTTCAATACATACGTATTATTTTCTTGTTCATTTTGTCCAATGATTACAATGAAGAGAAAACCTTTTTTAGACGCATCTTGAATCTGTTTTCCGATTTTTTTATTGGAGAGATCTATGGTGATGTTTTTACCACTCTTTCGTAATTGATCCGCAATCTTTGAGGCATAGTTTCTTTCTTGTTCACTCATAACACAAATATATATATCGTTCTCTGTTTTTTCTATCTTGGGGAGTAAATTATATGTTTCGAGGTAATCACGAATAGTCACATCTCCCATTCCAAATCCGCAGGCGGCAATATCGCTGACTCCGAATATGTTGGTTAAGTTGTCATATCTTCCACCTCCAAAGAGAGATCGGTTATTTTCAGGGCCCGTGTCAAAGACTTCAAAAATCATATCGGTATAATAATCAAAACCTCGGATAATTGATGCATCAAAGATAATATTATTTATATTATTTTTTTGAAGTGTCGTAAATAATATTTTTATATCGGTGAGTATCTCACTTGGAATAATGTTGGCAAGTTCTTTGAGATCAGTTGTTTGCGCAAATTGTATGACCTGAGCTTCTTTTTGAGCATCTTGCAGTATGTCATTGAGTATTGTTTGAAATGCTTCATCAGAGAGCTTGTTTTTTTTATCGAGAAGTTTATTGATTTTATATCCTTGATCATCCGTGAGTTGAAGAGAGTCTTTGAGAAAAAAGTTTAAAATCTTGCGGCTTCCGATTCGTATTTCAAAATTTTCTTTTTGAGCACCAAAGGCGATCATGATATTTGATGATACACTGATGATCTCTATATCGGAGTAAATATTATTACTTCCAAATATATCAACATTAAGTTGCCAGTGTTCACGGAGTCGTCCTCGTTGCGGGTTTTCATATCTGAGTAAATTGGGGATAGAAAACCATCGAAGGGGGAATAAGAGGCTTTTGGATTGTGCCGCCACCATTCTGGCAACTGTGGGTGTCATTTCTGGACGTATAGTGACCTCTCGGTTCCCTCGGTCAAAAAAGGTGTATGTTTGTTCATTTACTATTTCAGAGCCTGTCTTGGCTCGATATATCTCAGTATTTTCTAAAATAGAGGCTCCATATTCTTCATATCCATATTGTTGGCATACTTTTTTCATGGTAGAAAAAATATATTGTTGAATCGCCATGTCTGCTGGATAAAAATCTCGTACGCCTTTATATTTTTTTGGAGTAATCATGTTGTGTAAATATTTATTATATAAAAAACCCCCTGTTTGTAAAAAAGAGGGGGATTATATGTTATGAAAAACTTCCTCTTTCTTTAGAAGAGGTGATGATGAATCGATATATTTGAAAAGTATTTCATAAAATTGTTTTTATCTTGGTGCCCAGGAGAGGACTCGAACCTCCACGTCGCGAGACATTGGCTTCTAAGACCAACGTGTATACCAATTTCACCACCTGGGCATATTTTTGTGTAGCAGAACGAGTGTAAAAAACTTATTTAAAAAAAGCAAGAAATTTTCTTGATTTCCTTAAAAAATACCTTTATGCTCACGGCACTTATTATTTTCGCGATTTAATTACATTATTATGGCACATAAGAAAGCTGGAGGATCTACCAAAAACGGACGAGACTCCAATAGTAAACGGCTTGGAATTAAGAAATATGCAGGAGAAACTGTTATTTCTGGAAACATCATTGCCCGACAAAAAGGGAATAAATGGTGGCCAGGAAAAGGAGTTGGACAAGGACGAGACTTTACTTTGTACGCATCTCAAGACGGAGTTGTTTCTTTTCATGAAAAGAAACGAACACGATTTGATGGTCGAGTATACAAAGATGTTTACGTTAATGTTGAGCAAACAGTATAATTATTGTTTCTGTTGACATCTAAAGCATAAGAGAAATCTTATGCTTTTTTTACATGTATACATATATTTTTTTTAAACATTCATAAATGATATTTGGTAGGGGCTTTTGGCAAAAGCCTTGATTGGAATGCTTTTTGTATGATTGTTTTATCAAAGGTGTATTTTCGATTTATCCAAATCGTTATACGGGCTTTTACCAAAAGCCCCTACTCGTTACGTTTGTGTGTACATAAAAAAACACCTCACAGGGTGAGGTGTTTTTTAAAAGATAAGATAAGAGGACGACTATCGTTTTCCTGCAGGTCGTGCTTGTCCGCCTTGTTTTCCTCCTTTCGTTGAGTTTGTTTTTGCTTTATCTTTTATGTTATCCATTTTGTTCTCTAGGTATTGAGCTTTTTTTGGATGTTTTGCTTCAACTTTTTCAATTTTCCCTTCAAGCTTATTCATTCTTTTTCCCATTTTTTCTTTCATTTCTGCTTTATCTTCATGTTTCTCCATTTTTTCTATTTTTTCATTGTGCTTTTTCTCCATTGTTTCTGATCGTTTGTCGTATCCTTTGTTCATTTTCTCCATCTTTCCTTCCATCTTTTCAACTCTTTCAGGATTGTTTTCTCGTACTTTCTCAATACGGTTTTCTATTTTCCCTTCTATTTTATCATGTTTTTCATCTCGTTTGTCTGTATTCATATTATGAATAGCGTCTCGTTTTTCTGATTTTTTCATATCATCAGACTTTCGAATTTGTCGTTTTTCTTCAATATGAGCCGCTCGTTCTGGATTATTTTCTTTGATTCGTTCAATGTTTTTTTGAATATTGTCTTCTCGTTTTTCTTTTCGTGCTTTTACTTTTACTTTCACATCATCACGGGTTTTTTGCATAAGTTCTTTTGTCATATCTGCTGTAATTTCTCCTTTTTCTTCACGTTGACGGATTTCTTTTCGTGCTTTAAATGCTTCTTTTCGCTCTTTTCGAACTTCTTTGTTGGATTCTTTTCGTTGTTCTTTCTTGGCGTGTTGTTGGATATTATCAAGTTTTCGAAGGGCTTTTTGTAATTCTTTTGGAGAATTGGTATTTGCCATAAGTTCTTTCAGTTCGGCTTTTTTCTCATCAGAGATGTCGGCTCGTCCTTCGAGGGCTTCGAGACGTTCGTTCATACGTTCTTTTGCTTGTTCTGGATTTTTTCGAATAGCTTCAAACTTTTTTAAGACTCGTCGTTCTTTCAGAATCTTTCGTCCAGTATCTTTCGCAGCACGTGCGGCTTTTTTAAATTCTCCTGCATCTATATGCGCTTTAATCTCATCATGTCGAGCTTTGATTTCTTCTTTTTTAGCGGTGATATCTTCTTCACTCACCCCTTCTTCTCGCATTTTCTCTTCCATTCGTTCCAGTCGTACTCTTGCTTTTTCAAATTTCTTTTTTGCGATAAATTCACGATTGAACTGTTTTATGTCATAAGAACCATCAGCGGTCATAATTTCTTCAACAGCGGTTTCAAATTCAGGAACGGCTATTTCTTCTCCATTTTCAATGGCTGTGTCAATTTCTGCGATTGTTTCTTCAACATCTGCTTGTGTGTCTGTCGTATCGGCAACAAGGGCTGCGACTTCTTCATTGTCAGTATCGCTGAGTGTATCAACAATAAGGGCTTGTGTATCTGAAACTTCAGCAAGAAGCTCGGCTGCTTCTTCAGCCGTAGCACTGTCTTCTATTTCTTCAAGGGCAAGCTCTGTTTCTGCTTGAATTTCAGCAGCGAGTTCGGTGATGGCTGCGTCAAGTTCTTCATCTGTCATTSYWGYTTCKNCYKSWRKSKCAKYYGTKGCKSYYRSKYCWSTCGNCKGCAWSWNGCTSMASRKMMKMWGRMSTTKRMAAKWKWTGRTNNTRTWRTTYYCWWKRYTYYTMANAKYKSAARTAAATWNNNAAGNTTNGGANTTTTTTCATCTTCAATTCTTTGAAGTCTTTCTTGAACTTTGATTGAATTTTTCATTTCTGCCTGAGGTTGTTCAATTTTTTCACTTGGCTGAGGTGTGACCTGTATTTGTGTATCGGGAGTGCTCACGCAAGATGCTAAAAGCAGGACGGCGAGAGACATAAGAATCTTGTTTTTCATAATAAAAATGGTTAATAAGTGAAAACAAATTTGCAACTATTATCACACTTCTGTATGAAAAATCAATAGAAATTGTGTTGTTCTTTACTTTATATGAATAAAATGGCTTTATAATATTATTTTATAGATATTTGACAAAATTCTGTTATTGTTATTTTGATTTTTAATAGAGTATTTGTATGTCTCAATCCTATCAGCATGCCATATTTTGTGCGATGTATTGTGAAGTAGAATGGTTTGAACGATTTTTTGATTTAAAAAAAATACAGTCTCATCCTTATGAGATTTTTGCAAATGATGAGTTACTGTTTATTATTTCTGGTGTTGGAGGGGTGTGTATGACGAAGGCAGCTCACTATATAATACAAAAATATACATTTGAACATGTTTGGAATATTGGAATATGTGGAGGAGAGGAGTCTGCAAAACATAAGATTTTTTCTCCATCGGTCTTACGAATGAATGGCTGTAAAAATATATTCCCAGAAATAACGGAGTCTCTGTCGCTGCTTCCTTTAGAAATGGTGCAAAGTGTAGAAACGAATGTAATAAAGGAGGGGTTGGTGGATATGGAGTCATACGATTTTTATGGCTATTTTTCCAATATTATGCCCTTGCAGTCTATTCATATGATAAAGGTGGTATCAGATAGTTCTGGAGAAATATTAAGAGGAGAGAGTATTTCGCCTCTTTTTGATTTGCATAAACATTATCTTTCTTCTTTGTTTTTTTCTGTTGCGACTCATCGTCGTATACTTAAATTTGATATTTCTTTGCTACCTCTGTGTCATTTTACTTTTCAGCAAGAAAGAGCTTTTCAAAAACTCTGTCGGCAGTTATTCTTTATACATGAGGATGTTTTACAATATATACAAAGCGAATATAGTTGTTTTCAGAAGGAAGGAGGGCAAAATAAAAAACAAAATACAAAGGATTTTATGAGAATTTTAGAAAAATCATTGAACAAATAATGTATTCAATCTTGTATAAAAAATGTRTTCAATAARAATGTATTCATATGAATTATAATGATATTTTTTCTCAGCGATATAATAAGCTGAATGCAGAGCAAAAGAAGGCGGTAGACACTCTTTTTGGCCCTGTTATGGTCGTGGCTGGTCCAGGGACAGGAAAAACTGAGGTGTTGGCGGCACGAATAGCAAATATTTTACGATCACCGGAGGCAGCAGCTTCTGCGAATAATATTTTATGTTTAACCTATACAGAGGCAGGGGTTATTGCGATGCGAAAACGATTGCAGGAATTTATTGGTCCTGACGCATATAAAGTAACGATTTCTACGTTTCATGGTTTTTGTAATGATATTATTCAAAATAATTTAGATATTTTTGGAAAAAGAGAGGTGTCGCCTTTGTCTGATTTAGAAAAAGTTGAAATTATGCAAGAAATCATTGATGGATTTTCCACAGATAATCCTCTTTTTTCCGCTTCTGGGTATTATGAGATTTCTCGTTTATCGCATTTATTTCAAACAATGAAGCAAGAAAACTGGACGGTTGAGGGGGTTCTTGTATCGATAAAAGAATATGAAGAAAGTTTGCCAGGGAGATCAGAATTTCAATATAAACGGGCTTATAAAGGGGCAAATGCGGGAGATATTAATCCAAATAAAATGAAGCAAGAGCTTCAGAAATTACATGTATTACGTTCTGCGGTACAAGAGTTTTCTGTCTTTGAGGAAAAGATGATGAAAAGAGGTTTATATGATTATGCAGATATGATTTTATGGGTGATTCAAAAATGGAAAGAATTTCCAGAATTATTGGCAGAGTCTCAAGAGCGGTATCAATTTATTTTGGTCGATGAGTTTCAAGATACCAATGGGGCGCAAAAAGAGGTGTTATCTTTATTATCTTCATACTGGGATGAGCCGAATGTATTTATTGTCGGAGATGATGATCAGTCTATATTTCGTTTTCAGGGGGCTAACCTCAGAAATATCATGAGTTTTTATGATGACTATAAAGACTCTATACAATTTTGTGTGTTAGATAAAAACTATCGTTCGTCTCAAAAAATACTAGATACCGCTTCATCCCTTATTGAGGTGAATCAAGAGAGACTTATTCATGAATTGCCGGGAATGACGAAAGATTTGAAGGCTTCTCATCCAGAGGTGAAGGATTTAGAAAAGGGTGTTGAGCTTCATATATATCAAAACATTACACAAGAGGAGGTTGGAGTTTTGTCTCACATAGAGATTTTGTTGTCAGAGGGGGTGGAGGCTTCAAATATTGCAGTATTATATAAACAGCATCGGCAATCTGAAAATATGATAAAATTGTGTGAGCAAAGAAAAATTGATGTACAGGTTAAAGAGACCATTAATATTCTTGATGAGCGGTTTATTCAAAATATTGTAAAAATACTTGAATATTTTCGATGTGAGAAAGAAAAACCTTTCTCTGGGGATCATTTATTGTTTCATATATTATCATTTCCGTTTTTTCAGATTCCAGCATTTGAACTGGCAAAATTATTTGCTTTTTACTCTCGTAATCGGAGGGAAAAATCATGGATGAGTATTCGAGAGCTCTTTCATGATGATGAGGCTTTTGATGAATTGCAGTTGCCTCATGCTCAAGATCTTTTAGCCATTATAAAGCTTTTAGAGCTGACCTCTTCAGAAATACATGAGTTTTCTCTTCTTGAGTGGATAGAAAGGCTCTTTTCTTCTTTGTCAATTTTACCTTTTGCGTTAAAGCATGAAAAAAGCACGTTTATGCTACGATTACTTTCAACCTTTTTTCAGTACATCAAAAATCAATGTGCTCAAAAATCAAGCTCATCACTTGAAGATATTTTAAAGAATTTTGAAAATATGCAAAATCATGGTATTACTATTCCATTAACAAAATCATCATTTTCACCAAAAGGTGTTCATTTTATTACGACTCATTCATCAAAGGGGTTAGAATTTGATTATGTTTTCATTATCGGATGTAGTGCCAAGGCATGGGATAAAAAACAAGGATCTCGATTTCAGTATTTTTATCCAGATACGCTGACACGTTCTAATGCGGGAGATGATAAAGAGGAGATGCGTCGATTATTTTATACGGCGCTTACTCGAGCCAAGCGTCAGGTGTTTTTATCGTATTCAAAAGAGAATGCAGCTGGGAAGGGAGAGGAAGAAAGTCAGTTTATTGCAGAAATTTGTTCTCGTGCTGATATTGAGAGTATTGATCAAGAGGTGAGTGATGAGAAGGTTTCAGAGTTTTATGAGGGGTTGTTAACGGTTGCTCCGGAAAGTAATAGCCGAATTGATCATAATTATATTGATGAAATTTTACAAAATTACAGTTTGAGTTCTACTGATATTAATAAATATTTGAGATGTCCAGTTGCTTTTTATTATGAAAATATCTTACGGGTTCCTTCGGCAATGAATGAATATATGGCCTTTGGAAATGCTATGCATTATGCATTAGAGCATTTTTTTATTGATTCAAAGAGGGCTGAAAAGATTTTAGGACTTGAGATTTTGTTAGAGCATTTTCAAAAAGGATTATTTATGAATAAGGAGCATTTTACCGAAGAGCTCTACGCACGTCGAAAAGAGTATGGAGCGGTATTATTAAAAGAATATTTTGAAAAATATAGTCCAAGTTGGAATACCTTTGTGGTTATTGAGTATTCAGTGACAGGAAATATGGGAAATATAGGTTTAAAGGGGCGTTTTGATATGGTTCAGTTTTTAGAGCCTGGAAAGGTCAGTATTATTGATTATAAGACTGGAAAATGCACACCGGCAAAATTACGAGGACCTTCTCCAAAAGATGAGAATGGAGGAGACTAWTGGAGACAAATGGTTTTTTATAAAATTTTGCTTGATAGTGATGGGAAAAACCAATGGCACACCCAAAGTGTTATTTTAGATTTCTTGGAAAAAAATGCATCAGGAGAATTTGAAAGAAAAGAAGTCGTCATTTCTCAAGAAGATGAGAGTTTGGTAAGAGAGCAAATTAAAAACACCCATGCAAAAATCATGAATCATGAATTTTCGTTTGGGTGTAATAAAGAGGAATGTTTTTGGTGTGAGTTTGAGAAAAATTTATAAATAACCAATTAGACGTAGGGGCATGTGGCACATGCCCGTATAACGATAAGGATATAACGAATATAACATGTATGTTTGTATCATGATGAGGATATGACAAGCACAAAATGTATGTGTATGTTATGAGCCAATGTTGTATAACCAAGGATTTCCAACCAGGGTTTTTGCCAAAAACCCCTACGTGTGAAGGGGGTTATAGTTTTTATTTAATCCGTTTATCACGTAATAAGAATAATCCAATTATTTTTTCCATTTCTGTTGATACGTGTTCGTAGCTTTTGTGTCCATTGATAGAAAATTTTCTTTTTAATTTTTTAAAATGTCTTATCACTGGACGTGTGTTTTCTTCAAATGCATTTAATCTTTGTACGATGGCATCTTCCGTGTCATCTTCTCTAATTTGAATGGTTCCTCCTTGTAGTACACATTCTTTTTGTGTCATAGAAGGGGTTTGTTTGTCGACTCCAATACATTTAAATCGGTGAGAAAGACGTTCAATACATGTTTTTGTTGGTATTTTTATGTAGACACATGTTGGTTCTCGGTCATATTTCTTCAAGAGTGCTTCAAAGAGTTTGCACTGATCCATGCTTCTTGGAATTCCATCAAATATAAGAGGTTCTCCGACATGTTGCTGGAGAAACTCTTCTAACACTCCCATAAGAAGTGGTGCAGGCGTAAGTTTTCCTGCATTAATAATGTCTTTGACTGTTTTTCCAAGAGGGGTGTCTTGTTTTGCCAGGTCTCGACAAGCCTTTCCGGCTTCAAATATAATATATCCGTATCGTTCTGAGAGTACATTTCCTTGTGTTCCTTTTCCACATCCTTGTCTTCCAAGGAGAATAAGGTCTGTCATACAAAAGAATTTTTTAAGATATGTTTTTATATTTTGTCATAATCGTGAGCAACAAGGTGAGCATTAATTTGTCGAATAAGTTCAAGTACAACTCCTACTACAATAATCAGTCCAGATCCTGAAAGAATCATGTCAGCGGGTTCAAGTGTTGTGAATTTTGTAAAGACTAAAGGAATAATAGCAATGGCTGCAAGGAAGAGCCCTCCCCAGAAAGTAAGGTAGTATCCAGATTTTTCTAAATATTTTGCTGTTTCTTCACCAGGTCGAATTCCAACAATATATCCACCACGTTTTTGAATATTTTCAGCCATTTGTTGAGGTTTGAATACAATAGAAACATAGAAGAATGAAAAACTCCATACAAGTAAGAAGTAGATAATCATATATACGTAACTTGGATTTTGTGCGCTCAAGTTTTGTGAGATCCATTGAGAAAGATTGACAAGTGTTTGAGAGGTAGATGATTGCATGAATTGAGCCATAATAGCCGGGAATGTAATCATTGACATTGCAAAGATAATTGGAATCATTCCTGATTGATTGAGTCGTAATGGCATAGATGATTTTTGAGCTCGATTTCCTCGTGTTGCGTATGTAATAGGAATATTACGGATAGCTTCGGTAAAGAGTGTAATGATGACAAGTAAGAAGATTGTAAAAACTGAAAAACCAATAAAAGCTCCAAGTTTTGTTGAGTCGTATTCTGCAAGTCCGAGGATATTTCCAAAAATTTGTGGAATACCAGCAACAATACCGGCGAAGATGATCAGTGAACTTCCGTTTCCAATTCCTTTTTCAGAAATAACTTCTCCAAGCCACATAACAAATACAGTTCCAGCGGTGAGTGTTAACATGGCAGGAAGCATAATCTCCCAGTTTCCAGTATCAATGATTTGTGCTCCTTGTGCTCCACGAGACAGAAGAAGTATCATTCCATATGATTGAATAAACGCCAAGGGGAGTGTCAGCCATCGAGTATATGAGTTGATTGTTTTTCGTCCTTCTTCACCTTCCTCAGACAGTTGTTCGAGGTGAGGGATAACCACCGTCATCAGTTGAATGATAATTGAGGCATTAATATATGGGGCGAGTCCCATAAGTGCGATAGAGACATTATTCATTGATCCTCCAGTCAGGGCTGAGAAAACTCCAAGTACTTTGTTTTGAGCAAATATTTCTTTAATCGCTTCAAGGTCAACTCCAGGAAGTGGTATGTGAGCAACAAATCGGAAGATCGCAAGCATTCCAATAGTAAATAAAATTTTATTTCGGAGGTCTTTCGTTTTCCATATTTGCGCAAGATAATTCATATATAATGATTTTAAATTTCATAAAAAGCGCAGCGATTCTATCAGTGTTCTTTTGGGAGAGCAATAGAAAATGGGGGAGCGCAAATATATACAAAACATATAAAAATTATGAATTTTTACTGGTAATTTGACTAAACTTTTCAATTTTTTCATGAGTTTCTTGATGTTCAATGAAATTGCCAAAGCTGACTTGAGTGGTGAGATCTTCAATGGCTGATAAATTTATAAAAAGATCAGATATATCCAGAACTGGAGCTGATAAATGGGCTTCTATAGCTACAGCTTTTGCTTCAATCTTTTTCGCTTCTGCCATCGCTGTTTCTATTCGAATAGCGCCTTCTCTTTTTTGTTCTTCTTCTTCTTCATTGGCTCCTTTTGAGTAGAGGACGTATCCGATTTTATAGAGATTTGTAAAAATTGTTGTGTTATACATAAAAATCCCTGTCACCGCAGGGGCACAAAATCTTGTGCCCGAAATGGTTTCCTAGATATATCTGCAGGGGCATGATATATCGTGGCATGGGGTGTGATAAAAACATCTTTCATGATACGGGTTTAAAATTTTAAACCCCTGCGGGAGAAAATGTTGTTCTGCTTTTTTAGATATGTTTCTTACACTCCTCAGTATGTAAGTGCCCATAATCTTCTAATTTTACGAGAAAGAGGGTTTTGAGCTGTTCATTGCTTAAAACTCCTTCGTTCGTGATAATTTTGTGAAAGAAGTATGAAGGGACTCGATCGTGGGAACATTTAATTCGGTTGTAGGTAATATCTTTTGAAACGTGTTTTCTTTTATGTGTTTGGGTGAATATTTCTCCTCGGGGGGCGGATTTCCAGAGTGAAAATTTTGCGGTATTCATGAACATGTAGACGGGAATGTTGATTGAGTGAAACTCCGATATTATACCGTATGTTCCCGGATCCATGACAAAATTCATGTCGTCTTTGAGTGTGAGTCCTCCAAAAAACACCATGTCTATTTTATCGTGCATGACAGAAAGCATGTATGACGGAACGACTTCAAAGGAGATTCCTTCTTCATGGAGTTGTTCGATGTTGTCATGCGTTTTTTCATAGTCTTGTTCTGATATAATAATATGGAATTCTTGTTTTTTCCTTTTTAAATGTTTGAGTACATTTAACACAGTATTACTGTGATCATGAATAAGAATAGTCTTTTTATTGACTTTGATTTCTTCGGAAGATTTGAGAAGTTGTTTTCGTTCTTGTTTCGCTTCTTTGTGAAAAATATTAATAGTATCTAATACAATTTTTTTCCAATTTTTTTGATTTTTTGATTTGTTTACTTCTTTTTTAATTTCCTGCATGAGGTGTTGGAATTGGTAATTCAGAATCCCAAATTTTGGTTCGGTATGCGTGATGATATAAACCAGTTTACAAAACTGTTTAAAAAAGTCATCGATATTGTCAGCGCTAAATTGGGCGATGGCTTCAGTGAGTGAATGAAGCACGAGTGATGAAACTTTACTCGTTCCCATATCAGACTCTAAGTCTCTGAGGAGAGACGAGAGRARMRYTRWYWWWKMWWMTAWARNAKRMWWSWWATAAKANAAKTARNNTTCGAAAATAAAGATAAATAGTACAGATGGTTAAAATTCCAATGGTTATAGGAAAACTGATCTTCATATATTCGAGAAAAGAAATATGGACGTTGTTTTTTTTGGAAATATCGGCAGCAACGACATTGGCAGAGGCCCCAATAAGTGTGGCATTTCCTCCAAGACAGGCTCCAAGTGAAAGGGCCCACCAGAGGAGATGGGGATCTGAGCTGAGGTCAATTTTTTCTTGAATTCCCATGATGACTGGAATCATAATGGTAACAAATGGGATGTTGTCTAAAATCATAGAGACAAAACCAGAGACCCAGAGTATAAGAATAGATAAAATAAAGAGATCAGTTGAATAGTTCGCAACCCAATGAGACAGAACTTCAAGGAGTCCGGTCATTTCTACACCTTTTACCATAATAAAGAGTCCGGAGAAAAAGAAAAGTGTTGACCATTCAACCG
This sequence comes from Candidatus Peregrinibacteria bacterium, assembly GCA_002401425.1. Taxonomy (GTDB): domain Bacteria; phylum Patescibacteriota; class Gracilibacteria. Next base: position 130,859 of record NVTB01000001.1, on the reverse strand, counting down.
ATTCAAAGGCTTCGTGTATATTCATTCGTTTTGATGTAGTAATACCCAGTAATACCGCTCCAGAAAGTGCGGAAATGTATGTTGGAATTCCAGTATGTTCTTCCATAATAAAGCTGACGACCGTTGCAAAAAGAATGAGGAGGACTTTGACAATAAAATCGGTATGCAGGGTGGTTTTAACAAATTCTCTTCGAATCTTTTCAATAAGGATAAAGGCAATATGAAGTTCAACAAGGTCTTTGGTCAGTGGTTTAATTTTTTCCCAATACAGAATAATAAAGACGATGAAAGTAAAGAGTGCTGAGAAGAATATAGGGATATAGAGATTTTGAATAAAATCCATGAATTTTAAATTGGCAGCTCCTCCAATAATAATATTGGGAGGGTCTCCAATAAGCGTCATTCCTCCTCCTATGTTTGAAAAAATGATTTCTGCAATCACAAAAGGTTTTGGATCTTTCCCCATTCCTTGTAAGAGTTGAATGGTGAGAGGAATGATAAGAATAACGGTGGTAACATTGTCTAAAAAAGCTGAGAATACAGCGGTGACTGAAGAAAATAAGAGAAATAAAGCAAGGGGATTTCCTCGAGTGACATAGGCGATTTTTGTATTTAACCAAACAAATATATTACTTTTTGCCGCAATGTTTACTAAAATCATCATGGCCATCAGAAGAAMAATAGTTTCAAATTCAATGGCTTCCAAGGCTTGATCTGGGGTAAGAATTCCGGTTAAAATCATAAGGAGTGCTCCTGAGAGTGCGACGACCGATTTATCAAATTTTTCGATAATGATAAATAAAAAACTGATCGAAAAAATTGAGAGAGTAAGTATCATAATAGGGGTCTATTCAATAAACGCTGGGATTTTACTCTCATTGATCTCAGAGTCCAGGTCTTTTTTCTTGCGAAGGGAGGGAAGATCTTTTAGACTCCTGATGAATTAAAAATTTTTTATGTTTTGCGATACAACTCAATTAATATTGAACTCAGGAACGGGAGGAGGAGGATCTATGTGTTTTCTTCGACAAAAATATATGCCAAAAGGTGGACCGAATGGAGGAGATGGAGGAAAAGGAGGAAGTGTTATTTTTCGTGCGAATATGCATAAAAACTCACTTATTGATTTACATACCAGAAAACAGTTTCATGCAGAATCTGGAGAATCTGGGTCGGGTTTAAATAAACATGGGGGAGATGGTGAAGACTTAATATTAGAAGTTCCGGTTGGAACACTTATTCGAAATCTTGAAACCGGAGAAATCATTGTTGATTTTATTGATCACAAACAAGAGTTTTGTGTCTTGCATGGTGGTCGAGGTGGGTACGGAAATGCTCATTTTGTTTCATCTATTCGTCAGGCTCCTCGTTTTGCAGAGCTTGGAGAGCCTGGAGAGTCTATAGAGGTTGAGCTTGAATTACAGCTCGTAGCTGATGTTGGAATTATTGGTTTGCCAAATGTTGGAAAATCAACATTTATTGCGGCTATTACTGACGCGAAGCCAAAAATTGCGAACTATCATTTTACGACACTTATTCCAAATTTAGGAGTTGCTCGGGTTTTTGATTCTTCATTGGTATTTGCCGATATTCCTGGATTAATCGCTGGAGCGAGTGAGGGGAAGGGACTAGGAGATGAGTTTTTGCGACATATCTCTCGTAATTCTGTTTTATTACATGTTATTGAGGTTGATTCCAATATGGTGGAGTCATATAATATTATTCAAAATGAATTAAGACTCGCTCAGCGAGATTTAGATAAAAAAGATCAAATTATTGTTTTTAATAAATGTGATATAGAAGACCTTGAGTTTGAAGCTTTTGTTATTGAAGAGTTTTTGAAAGAAACTGATTTTTCTGGAAAAACTTTTTGTATTTCAGCGGCTGGGAATAGAGGATTACAGCCGGTTGTCGAAGCGTGTTATATCATGGCGGAAGAAGAAAAAGCCAGGCGTCCATATATAAAACAAGAGCGTGAGTACAAAGAATACACTCCAGAAAAAGAAGAAGATCCTCGGTATTATGAAATACATGAGATTATACCAAAAAAGAAGCCAAAAAATCCAAAAGGAAGAAAATTTAAAATTCACGGAAAGCGAATTAATCAAATTGCCATCATGACGAATTTTGATGTACGTGATGCGAAGGATCGTCTGTGGGATGTGTTTAAAAAACTTGGTATTTGGAAAGAATTAGATGCTTTGGGGGCAGAAGATGGAGACCATCTGTATTTTGAAAGGTTTGAAGAAAAGACACCGTATCGTGAATATATGTAATTATTTTTTTGACCATGAAACTTACTGAAGCTCAAGACTTTTTGTTGGAGGAAAATTTTTTAGCACATGCAGACCCCAGGAATGACTTTCCCTTCGAGGAGGTGGTTATTGATGATTCTATGAGGAAGATATTAAAAAAAATCATACCGGAGTTAGTTCTCCCTGAGCAAGAATTATTGAAAAATATTATGCGTTTTTCACAGACAGGATTTGTTTATAAGGGTGATGAAGTGAGCTCTATAGAAGAGGTTTCTGCGGAGTCTATTGCATCTGACTATGGTATAACTATTCCTATGGCTCAAGAAAAACTGAGAGATCTGATTTCTTCACTCTATGCTTTTCAGAGAAAAGAGGGGCGGAGTAGAGCTGTGAAATTCGAGAAAAAAGAGGGGGTGGGAGTGATTTTAGATGATGGAGATGCTAAAATTATTCACAATATTATGAAAGAAAAGATAGATTTGATTAAGAATCAAGGAGAGAGAGACTTTGAGGTTTCGAATATCGATGATCTGATAGGTGTGGTACATAATCTTCAAGTGGTAGTTGATCTTTCTACTCTTTTGACAGGGTTATCAAAAGAGCTGAGGTATAAGGATTTATGCATTTTGGTTCTTTTATGGAATTCTCCTCATAAACAGTTACTCACGTTGAAGCAGCTGCAATTACAAAACAACCTCAAGACATGTGTTTTTTCTGAAAAACGTGAGTTCACCTATTCTGAAAGTGTTGTGAGGGATCATTTTATGTAAAAAAAGATTGAACAAATAATTTGTTCAATCTTGTATAAAAAATGTATTCAATAAGTGTTTACATTCCAGGAAGTCCCATTCCTCCCATAATATCTTTCATTTTTACGGCTGCCAGTTCTTCAGCTTTCTTTCGAGCTTTTTGATAGGCTTCTTTTATGTTATTTTCTAGCGCGGTTACTCCTGCGGTCAATGCTTCTGGGGCGATTTTTAGATCAACCATATTCATTTCTAAATTCAGTGTGACTAAAACTCCTCCTACTTCTGCTTCTACCAGAGTGCTTTGAAGTTCTTTTTTCATAGCTTTTGCTTGTTTTTGCATATTGTACAAATCTTTCATTTTACTAAACATAAGAATGTTATTAAAAAATATTCGACAGAAGTATATATGTGTTTTTTATGAAAATCGAGAGAAAATCTTTTTTTTTATCAAATATTCCTTTATGATGATTCTGTTATGATAAAAAAACGCGGTATCGATATCGGCTTTCTGCTTGCAGTCCTTTTCCTCATTGTTTTTGGGGTGGTTATGGTATCGTCTGTAAGTGTGTACGAAAGCAATCAATTGACACAATCTTTTGTGAACAAAGGAATAGATGGATGGGAAACACCTGTGAATGATTTTTATTTATGGAGACATGTTTTTCGTGTGATGATTTCATTGCCGTTATTATTTTTGGCAAGCCGCATTCCATATCATTTTTGGAGAAAAATGGCGTTGCCTTTGTTTGGGATTTCTATTTTCTTATTGGTATTGGTGCTTATCCCGCAATTTTCAAATGATTATGGATCGGCGAAATCTTGGTTAAACTTACCTTTGTTGCCACGATTTCAGCCTTCTGAGGTTGCCAAACTTGCTTTAATTTTTTATTTAGCTATTTGGATGGATAAAAAGGTACAAGCGATTAAAAGTTTTCAGGAAGGTTTTTTACCTTTTGTGGTATTATTGTCAGTATTTGTTTTATTAATTGGTCTTCAGCCTGATTTTGGAGCCATTTTAGTTATTGCTTGTATTTCTGCGAGTATATTTTTTGTGGCTGGTGGAAATATTTTACATATTATTGGAGGGGGTATGTCTTCGTTTTTATTGGCTTGGCCTATTGTTCTTTCTCATGAATATATTAAAAAAAGATTGTTATTGTTTCTCGATCCCTCTCTTGATCCACAGGGGGCGGGATATCAAATAAAGCAGGCCCTTATGACCATTGGATCTGGAGAATGGTGGGGGGTTGGATTTGGAAAGTCTATTCAGAAATTTGGGTATTTACCAGAGGTTCAAGGAGATACTATTTTTGCGGTTGCGGCCGAAGAATTAGGTTTTATTCGAATAGCATTACTCTTGTTTGTCTTTTTGTTTTTAGCGTGGAGAGGGTATTTAATTGCGATGAATGCTCCTGATCGATTTTCAACATTGCTCGCAACGGGGTGTACGTCTTGGATTTTCTTTCAGGCGATTATTAATATGGGGGTAACGATGGCAGTTTTACCGTTAACGGGTATTACATTGCCATTTATTTCGTATGGAGGTTCGTCTTTGTTTACTATGTCAATTGCTGCTGGTATTTTATTAAATATTTCTATGTATGCTCAAAAAGAAATGTCGTTTCGTGTTCAGTGGAGGGGGCTCTGGAGGCCACATCGTTCCATCGCTCGCTATCGCTAAACAATTAGGCTTTCTTTTGCCTGAGGCTGAGATATTATTTGTTGTTTCTCGAGGTCCGCTGGATGCCCATATTGTTACACATGCGGGTTTTGAATATACAACCATTTATTCTGGAAAGCTTCGGCGTTCTTTTTCTCCATCAGATATTTTTTATAATCTTTGTGATATTTTTTCATTGTGTGTTGGATTTTTTCAAAGTTTTTGGTTATTGGTATCATATCGTCCAGACGTTGTTTTTTCTAAAGGGGGATTTGTGGCCGTTCCCGTTGCTATAGCTGCTTGGATTTTAAGAATTCCGGTAGTTGCGCATGAATCAGATACATATATGGGGCTCGCGAATAAAATCATTCAATTTTTTGCACAAAAAATGACGTATACATTTCCTGAGAAAAGCACACCAAAACATTGGTTGCATGTTGGAACTCCTTTGCGGCAAGAGTTATTTAAAGCGAGCGCGGAGTCTGGGAAAAAATTGCTCAATATAACGGATGAACAGAAAATAATTTTATTTATTGGAGCTTCTCAGGGATCGGTTCAAATTAATTTATTGGCCCAATCGCTCTTTGCATTCTTTAAAAATGAATATCATTTTGTGATTATTTCAGGAGGACGAAATAATATTCCTTTTCCAAAGGATAAGGGGTTTCATTTATTTGATTTTTTAGAGGCTCAGGATTTATATAATGTTATGGAGGCTTCTGATATTATTATTTCTCGTGCGGGGGCAAATTCTTTGTTTGAAATTGCGGCAATGAAAAAGGCGGCTATTATTATTCCACATCCACAAACAGGAGGGGATCATCAGAGAAAAAATGCAAAGGTTTTTGAAAAATCTGGAGCCATTTGTGTTTTTGATCCATCAACTCCACAAGAGGAATTGCAATTTAAGGTGAAGAATCATATTTTATTTTTAAAAAATAACCCAGAAAAACAGGCTGAATATGAAAACCGCATCTCTTCTCTGGGGAAAAAAGATGCGGCTGTGATTGTAGCTGAATTATTAGCGTCTTATTCTGCTGTTTGAAGTATTGAAAGCTCATTCATACAGGCAATTCTATCTTCAGGATCTTCAAAGATGAGGCAGTCTTGAGCGCTGTTTTTTTCGATCTCTTCCATTGATGGAGCGATGGTTTGAGCCGCCTGTGTGGCAGGGGTTCCTGTTCCAAATCCAATAATATTTAAACATTTTGCTTGTGCCGATTGTGTGCTGAGGAGAAGGCACTGTGCTTTTGCGGTATCAGCTGCTCGAATAGCGTCTTGTTGCACGATTTCAAGTTCACAGTATTCTCGTGTTTCATTATTATGGATCAGTGCACATGCTTGAAGGTCTTTTTGTGGAAGGGCGTGTTGTAAAATAAGAGAGTCTTCACATTGTGATCGTTCATCTACTGATTTAAAGGCGGCGCACACGTGTGTTTCAATTTTTGCTGTGGTGGTTTGAGAGAGAGAGTTTGCAATGATATTGTCGAATGATTGAAAATCAGATGATCCAGTAAGAGATGCTGAAAAAGGATTTTGTAATTTTTGTCCGAGGAGTGGTGCTGGTCGATCTCCAGAAAGAAATTGATTTTTTATAATATCTGGATTTTTATCTTTCGAAGCGGGGATAACACATTGAGCCTTAATAGATGGAGTGGATATGCTGTTACATAATTGTGAATTAGAAGAAGCAAGGGCTTGTGTTTTTAAAATAGTATCGTAGCATTCTCTCTTTCCTGTCTCAGTAATAGTACCGTCACATACTTTTGCATCAGAAAGTTTTACGGCATTTTCTATCACTTTTTTTGTTAAACAGTTTTCATCACATTCTGCAGAAAGTACGAATACAAGAGGATTTGTATCTCGGTAACATTGTTTCAGAGATGTTTGATCTTCAATTTTATCACAGTATGATTGATCTTTATTTGTCAGCGCTAGTTGAAGAAGTTGAGAGTCTTTTGTTGCCTTTGCTTTGTCTCGACAGTTGGCCCGCGTGTCTTTGTTTTTAATTTGTTCACATTTTAAAGGATCTCCATTTTGTATTGCGACTGATAGATAGAGGCTATTCCAGCAAACGTTTTGATTTACTTGAGTTTTCATCGACATACATTGTTCAGATTTTTGTTTAATTTCTGTGTCATCAAGCGTATTGATTCCAGCGACGCTTGTTGTCGTTTTTGTTGATGATATACATTGAGTTTGAAGTTTTTCCGTTTGAATTTTTGAGCAAAGTTTTGGGTCTTTTTGAAATGAGGCTTGAATGTTCCAGTATTGATCTTCACATTCAGTAATATATTTTCCAACAAGTTGTTCTTTACAGACAGAAATATTCAGCATTCCAATGGCTTCATTGTATACTTTTTCTAAAGAAGATTCCGTTAAAGTTTTTTCAAATTCTTTTTCTTTTTTTAATTCTTCTTCTTTTTCAGAGACTGCTTTTACTTCTTCTTCTTTTTCAGCGGCTGCATGAAGTTCTTCTTCTTGTTGTGATGCCAGTTGCTGAACGGCTTGTTCATATTCATCTTCAATAAGTGAGATGGTTGTTATGTCTGTTGTTGGTAAAACTTTTGCGCTGACCAATCCTGCTCCCATTCCAAGGAGGACAATGATTCCAAAAATTTTGAGTTTTTCTTTTCTTTCGTAGAGAAAATCATAAATATCAAAAAGAATATCGAGTGCGGTGTCAGAAAATGAGAGTTTCATAATAAGAGTATTTAGTTTTTATTTTAGTTTTGAAGGAAAGCTTTCGTCTTTTAAGAAATTAAATTCAATCTCAGCTTCGGTTTGTTGCATTTTAGCATTTTGAGCAGCATTCTCAGCGTCTTTTGAATATTGTGAATACGAAATATAAGCCAATGTCGATAAAATCGATATAATTGACACAACAATAATGAGTTCGACAAGTGTAAATCCTTTTTGTTTCATTTTTTGTTTTTATTTAGTGTTCGAATTATTGTATCATAGAATCGATAAAAAATCAAAAGAACCTTATTGACTTTACTATAAACTATTGCCTCGCGCTATGCAAAACATTTACGTTCATATTCCATTTTGTCAAAAACTGTGTTCCTATTGTACCTTCTCTAAAATCATTTCATCAGATGAGAAAATATATAAAAAATATATAGAGGCGTTGAAAAAAGAATTCACACTGCGTCTTCAGGATGGGGCAAAAATTAAAACGCTTTATTTTGGAGGCGGGACACCTTCAATTCTGTCATTAGAGATAATGAAGGATCTTTTTTCATTTTTATATAAAAAATATGATTTCTCTGGGTGTGTGGAAATATGTATAGAATGTCATCCTTCAACGTTATCAGAAGAAAAGGTGAAAGGGTATCAAGAGATCGGAATAACTCGATTAAGTATTGGAGTGCAAACTTTTTTAAAAAAGTTTGAAACATTTTTATCTCGTCCGGGAGATGATATTTTTCGTGCTTTAGAGGTTGTAAAAAAACACTTTCATGGAGATGTCAGTCTCGATATGATATTTGGGTATCCAAATCAAACAGAGAAAGACGCGCAAGAAGATTTGGAGAAATTATTATCTTATGATTTTTCTCATGTGAGTTATTATGCCTTAGATTACAAAAAAAACTCTCTTATAGAAAAACAAGAAGCTTCACGTCTCCCCTTTGAGAAAGTACAGAGATTTTATAATAATATTTTTTCTGCCATGAAAAACCAGGGATGGAATCAGTATGAAATTTATAATTTTTCGAAGCAGAATAAAAAATCGTTACATAATCTGGCTTTTTGGAAAGGTGAGGATTATATGGGATTTGGTCTTTCTTCCGTATCGTGTGTGGGTCGAGAGGTCTGTGAAAATACAAAAAATATTATGCACTATATAGAGGGGAAGTATTCAGATGATATATATACAATGAATAATGCTGATTATACAGAGCTTATGATACAAAGGTTCTTTCGTCTTCGTGAAGGGGTGAGTATGGCCGTGTTAAAAGATCTATTATCAGAAAATAATTTTATGCAACTGTATGAGAATATAAAAACCATTCCTTCGTGGGTGGAAGAAAAAGATAATACATTTGTACTCACAGAGGAGGGGGTGATGAATTATGATGAGGTGATGGGGGTGATTGTATTGTAGGTGTGTTTTTTAATGGTAGGGGTTTTTGGCAAAAACCCTGATTGTAAATGGTGTTATTGTGGAATAAATTTTGATTGTGGTTATGTCTTATGATTTGTTATATCTGTATTGCTATACGGGTTTTTGCCAAAAACCCCTACGTTTTATTTCTTCATTTCTTGACATTTCACAAAAACATTGTTAAAATTACCACATAAAAACTATAAAAACTTCGTATGAAAAACCTAAAAAACCTCCTCATCTCTTCATCAAAAGAAGTAGCTCGAATTATGCTCACTTTAGCCATAATCGCCGGAGCTGGCTATGCCTACGCCGCCTGGAATTCAACCGTTGTATCGGGTGAGACTTTAGGGTCTACTCGATGGAATGAAGTCATTGCGGAAATTGGAAATATTAAGGCGACGGCTGAGGCGAATAAAGTGAAAATTGATGGGGCCTCTTCAGGTGGAATCGTTTATCATAAACTTACATATGATGATTTAAATGAGGCTAATCGTTCATTTTCTCCAGTTATGCCTTTTTTAAATGCTCAAAATATTGGGATTTGTAAACGGGCTGGTTATGCAGATGAATATAATATACAAGAGGTTGAGTATGGTGTGGAGGGTTCATCTAGTTATTATAAAAAAACTGATTCATTTGTTGATTATCTAGTATATTGGAGCGATGGAGAAAAAGAATTATTATCTAATAGATATCATACTGTAACTCCATATGGAAATACGTTTTCACAAGGATCTTATTGGGGATGGAGGACTGAAGATAAGACAAAATTTTATTTAACAAAAACTGCTTCAACTGGATATAGCACTCGAAATCTTCCCTCTCGGTATGCAGACGAGATATATGTGGCGTGTCAGGGATGGCCAAAATAAAAACTTCTTGACAATTTTTTTAAACAAGAACATGCTTAATACGTCTTTCAACCTTATGGAACGGGAAGAAATTGAAAGATAACTATCTAGAGAAAGAGTCTGTGTAGATCACACAGGAATCGAGGTGGAACCGCTCGCAAGAGTCCTCGAAGCAGCAATGCTTCGAGTTTTTTTTATTTGTTAATTTTAAAGAATATGAAAAAAATAACTATGGATGAGATTGTAAATTTAGCCAAGGCCAGAGGATTTGTTTATGCGGGATCAGAAATTTATGGAGGACTCGCCAATACCTGGGATTATGGACCATTGGGAATTGAGTTGAAAAATAATATCCAACAAGTGTGGTGGAAAACGTTTGTTCAAAAACGATCTGATATGGTTGGTTTAGATGCTGGTATTCTTATGAATCCAAAAGTTTGGGTGGCATCTGGTCACGTTGGAGGATTTTCAGATCCGCTGATTGATTGTAAAAACTGTCAATCTCGTCATCGAGCTGATAAACTTATTGAAAATAATGCGACGGAGAAAGGTGGAGATATTGTTGCTGATGGATGGACTCCAGAAGAGTCTTTGGTGTATTTAAATGATAACAATGTTGTGTGTCCAACGTGTAAAGAGCGAGACTGGGGAAGTATACGTGAATTTAATTTGATGTTTAAGACAAAACAAGGAGTTTTAGAAGACACATCAGCCGATATTTATTTACGACCAGAGACGGCGCAGGGAATATTTGTCAATTTTGCGAATGTGTTACGAACGAGTCGAAAAAAATTGCCTTTTGGAGTCGCTCAGGTCGGAAAAGCCTTCCGGAATGAAATTACGCCTGGTAATTTTATTTTCCGTACCCGTGAGTTTGAACAAATGGAAATTGAATATTTTGTAAAACCAGAAGAGGCAAAAAAATTCCATAAACAGTGGGAAAAAGATATCTGGAAGTTTTTAAAAGAAACTTTGCAGGTGAATCGAATTGATGATTTTCGATTGCGATGGCATTCACCGGAGGAAGTATCTCATTACTCAGATGGAACGTTTGATATTGAGTATCAATATCCTTTTGGAGGATGGGGAGAGCTCTGGGGGTGTGCGAGTCGAACTGATTTCGATTTAAAGGCACATGAAGATAATTCAGGGAAAGAATTGAAATATCGAGATCCGGTGACCAATGAAGTCTATCGTCCATACGTTATTGAGCCTTCTTTTGGACTGAGCCGAACGGTACTTATGATTTTAGCGGATGCGTATACAGTTGAAGAGCTCGAAGGTGGAGAGTCTCGAGTAGTTATGAAGTTTGCTCCACGTCTTGCGCCAATTAAAGTTGCTATTATGCCACTTATGAAAAAACTTGGAGAAAAGGCTCAAGAAATTTTCCAAGAGCTTTCAGAATACTTGATGTGTGAATATGATGAAACGGGAAGTATCGGTAAAAGATACCGAAAACATGATGAAATTGGTACTCCGTATTGTGTAACGGTTGATTTTGATACGACGGGAACCGGCACTGATTCAAATCCAGAATTATTGAATACCGTAACGGTTCGTAATAGAGATACGATGGAACAAAGTCGAATGCCTATTTCAGATCTGCTTCAGTTTTTTCAAGAAGCGGTTCGGTAGTCAGTTGATTGTGTGGATGTGGATGAAGGGCTTGAGATATTTTTGCTTGAGTCCTTTGTATGAATTTTTGTTTTTCATCTACAAGATCTTGTTGTTTTCTTTTATTGGCAGCTTGTTGAATTATGGGGCTGTAGAGGGTCGCAAGGGTATTTTGAGTATATATTGATTGTGGAAACAGTTTTGGCACCAGTCCTTTCATAATTCTTGAAAGTCGATATTGTTTATGTCCTGTTTGATGAAAATCTGAGGATGCTGTCAAAAAGTTTGTTATATCGCTGACTTGTATTTCAGCTCGAACTTCTCCATCGGGGTGGGGGAGTTTTACGATTCCTTTTTGTACATTGAAATCGTTGCTCGAGTGTTCATTTGCTTTTTCTTGTTGTGATTCAAGGTTCGTTTCAAATCGTTTCATAGGTATAAAGGCAGTGAGGATAATTCGTTGTAATTCAGCAGGATTCTCGACTTGACCAAAAAATCCTATAAGAAACCTATTAATATCGCGATTAAATCGACTTTGTTTTCGCACTTCTTTTTGTACGGTTGATACTGGTGTTTTTATGCTCGTTCTATATGCAAAGACAATATTTTTATTATTTTCTTTTTTCCCATTTGTATATTCAATAACTCCAAATTGAGCACCGTTTATTTTTTCTAAGATTCCTGGTTCTGCATCAAGGTCTGATGCGATAACACTGTATTTTGTTTCTCCATTTGGAAGAACTTTATAATAAATTTCTCCAGATTTATTAGGAATTGCTCCGAGATGTTCTTGTATTTTTTCAGTACTGAGATGTATTTTATATGAATGTTCTTCGAGTTGAAATATTTTTTCTCCTCGGTTTTGTATCCATTCATGAATGGAAAGATTGACATCGGCGGCTCTTTTTCGTTCTTGAGAGAGAAGATCGAGTCGAAATGCTGCGTTAATGGCGAGAAATCTTTGAATTTCAAAAAGTCCAAGTGCGATATCTTGTAACGCGTTGTCTCTATTGATGGTATTGAGAGTTTTATTATCTTGTTTGCGAACAACATTAAAGGCCAGTCGAAGGAGGGCTTCATATCGTTTATGAAAATCTTGTTCCGTTTTTAATTCAAGTGTTTGCTCGTAAAAGGTGCTTATGAGGGTGTTCATCATATCATTTGAATCATTGTGTGGATGAAACTCTTCGACGCAGTCAAAAATTTCTTGAAAAAATTGTTTCGTATTTTCTATGCACGTTGTCATATTTTGTTCCGCTTCTTCTCTTTTTCCTGTGTATGAAAGATAATTTTCTTCTAAATACTCTGTATATTTTTTTGCTTTATGTCGATATTGGGTATAGGGAATTTGACTTTGTTCTTGGAGAGCAAAGGCGGGATTTTTTAAAATTTCACTAAATTGAARTGATGAAGATTCAGTATTGGTGTATATATGAATAAGATCTTGCGGGGTGAGTGGATTTTGCATCATTTTATTTTCTGACAACTGTTCTCCTTTTTTTATAATGCTGTGAAGTTCTTGTTCTTGATACGAATAGAGATCATCAGTCGTCATAGAATGAAGGTGTTCAATGCGCTTCTTTGTTGTTACAATCATTTTATTTATTAACTCGCTATCGAGTAAGTTATTTGATTTTTCTAAAGATGATAAAATATTTGTATTTTGCAGAAGCTCTACTCTGAGTGATTCAAGCAGTTGTTGGTTATCTATAGAGTGCATTTCAGATTCCATTAGGGAGTGCAGTACATGAAGAAGTGTACGGATTTTTGATCGAAAGTCAACTGTGTAATAATTTACATATTTGTCAAATGCACAAATCGTGTCTCTTTATCGTAGTATTGAAAAAACGTTTGTTGTCTGAAGGCTGCAAATATTTTTTTTATTTCTTCTGTTTGTTGTGGTCCGAATTCTAAGAGAATATGTTTAATATTTATGTCTGTGAGTTCCAAGGCGAGTCTTCGGTAGTGATCCAGGCCATCAGCGCCTGAGTACAGCGCAAGATCGGGTTCTTGTGCAATAGAAGGGTCTTTCCATGATGTTTCGACATATGGAAGGTTTGCAACGAGCAGTTCTGGAATGTCTGAGATTGATGCAAGGAGATCGCTTTGGAAAAAATTGATCTCAGTCTTATGTGTTTTGGCATTTTTTTGAGCAATCTCCAGGGCAGCAGGTGAGATATCGACGGCTGATACATGGCATTTTGGAGATTCTTTCTTGAGTGTTATGGCAATGCACCCAGATCCTGTTCCAAGATCAAGAACGGAGCTGATATTATTGCTTTTTATAATTTTTAAAATTTGTTCAACAAAATATTCGGTGTCTGGTCGTGGAATAAGAACATCGGGAGAGACAAAAAAATCTCGTCCAAAAAAGCTTTGCTTTTTGAATATATAAGGGAGAGGGGTTCCTGTTTTTCGTTGTGCAAAAATCTTTAAAAACGTTTTTTCTTGATTTTTGGAAAAAATAAACCCATCTTTTATTGAATACATTTTTTGTTCAATGATTTCTTCCAAGAGTATTTGTAATTCATGCTCTGGGCAATATTCTATCCAAGTGGATACCGCTTCTTGTTTGGTCATGATAAGAGTKTTTTTAAAATTTCATTTACTAGTGCTGGATTGGCCTGTCCTTTTGTTTCTTTCATGACTTTTCCAACAAAGGCCCCAAAAAGACGATCTTTTCCATTTTTATATTCTTCAACGAGTGGCGCTGAGTCGCTTAGAACTTTCGCGCAAATGGCTTCAAGCTCTTCAATGTTAGAGTTCTGTTTTAAGTTATGTTGATCAACATATACTGTTGGATTTTGACCCGTTTTAAAGAGTTCTGAGAAAATATCTTTCGCAATTTTTCCTGATATCAGTCCGTCTTTTATCAAGCAAATCAGTTCGGCGAGATGTTCTGGAGTCATTTTTGATTCCGCGAAAGAAATATTACTTTCTTGTATATATTTTAAAAGTTCTGAAGCCATCCAGTTGAATGTTTTTTGCGGTTCTCCTGAGGCTTGTGCTGATTCTTCAAAGAAGTCCGCAGAATCTTTGCTTTCTGTGAGWAGCAAGGCATCTTCAAAAGAAAGTTTGTATTCATTCATAAAGCGTTCAAGCCGTGCGGCGGGAAGTTCTGGAAGTTCGCTTTGGGCGGCAATCATCTCATCGCTCAGGTGAACGAGTGGGATATCGGGTTCTGGAAAGTATCGGTAGTCAGCCGCGCCCTCTTTGCTTCGTTGAGAGATAGATATTCCTTGTTTCATGTCCCATCCTCGAGTTTCTTGAGTAAATGGGGTATTTGACTCAATGAGTTCGATTTGTCGAGCTTTTTCATATGCGATCGCTTTTTCAATTTCTGAAAATGAGTTCATGTTTTTTATTTCAACCCGCGTTCCAAATTCTGTATCGGTGGGTTTATTGATTGATACATTCACGTCCGCTCGCATCATTCCTTTGTCCATATCAGCGTCAGAAACTCCAATATATCGCATGATTTTTTGAACCTCTTTCATAAAAGAAGTCGCTTCTTCAGCAGACCGAAAGTCAGGTTCGGTTACTATTTCAAACAGAGGGGCTCCCGATCGATTATAGTCAACTTGTGTTCCATTTTTTCCATGAACCAGTTTTCCTGCATCGTTTTCAATATGCATTTGTGTGATTTTGAATGTTCTTTTTTCTTTATTTACAAACACTTCAACTTCACCTCCTTGTAAAATAGCTTGATCAAGCTGTGTGATTTGATATCCGGTTGGATTATCTGGATAGAAATAGGATTTTCTATCAAATTTTGAAATTTTTCGAATATGTGATTGAAAGGCATGTCCAACGCGTATCGCTTTTTCTACAACTCCTTTATTCAGTTGTGGAAGTTGCCCAGGCTGCGCGGTGCAAATAGGGCAAATGTTGGTGTTGGCTTCATCAAGATCAATAGCATTTTTACAAGAACAAAAAAGTTTTGAGGCGGTTTGTACTCGTACATGAATTTCGAGACCGATGACCAGTTGGTATGACATAATAGTGTGTTAAAAAGTGAAGAACGTTGGATTGATAAAAGCCAAAATACTTCCTGATAAGAATAATAAGATAAGTCCTCCTGCGATATTTTTTAATAATCCTTTCGCGTCAGCCGTGTCTGCTTCTCCGTCAGCGACAATATATTTAAATCCAGCATACATGATCAGCCCAACAGAAATAGAGGCGATGAGTCGTAAAAAGAAATAAAACATGGTTCCAATATAGTTGTTAATCATCGTTTTGGTGTCCGTTTCCATTTTAATCCGCTGTACCACTTGTCCACTTCGTGTATTACATTGATATTGAAGCTCCGCATATTTTTCTCCTTCCCCAAGTTCGCTTAAAACCATGTATTTAAAATTCCCTTCTTTGATAGTCAGGGCACTTGCCGCTGGATTTTGGCTCGAAAATCGACAGTGGAGTTCATCGGGATTACTCGTCATTGGGGCAAAGAGGTCAATGTATTTTGAGGGTTTTTCTTTTGGGGTTACGGGAGGGGTGTTTACAGGGGTGGTTGTTTCTGCAGGAGATGGTGTATCTGTGGAGAGGCTTATCGCCTCTTCTCTCCTGTTTGTCTGTGAGCCTTCTTCTGTTGTCTGTGTTTCTGCTCGTGATATGTCTTGAATGACGTTTGACGTTGTGTTAGTTGCGGCTATGCTATTTGTGTTTATTGGTATGCTGCCTATATTAGATAGGCTATTTAAGTCAGTGCCTTCAGGCGTGATATCTAAAAGTGATGCGTTGGGGATTTGAGGATTTGTATTTGTCTGAGAGGCTGCTATTTCTCCATTTATTATACGGATATTCGATTCCTCTGGTTTAAATTTTATGGGAATAGTGGCGATGGTGACAAGTCCCTGATCTGCGGCTTGGTTGTCATCGCCTTTTTTGTATACTTTTGCAATAAGTGTTGTTGTGCATGAATTTGTGCAGTTTGAAGAAGGGCGGAGTGTGAGTTTTTGATCAAAATTTATATGTGTATACGGGCCAGTTTGTTCGAATCCTTGACCATACCCTTTTCGGGTTATTTCTTTTTTTACAATAGTTCCGTTATAAGAATATTGTATAAAATTATTAATATCTGATGTATTGTTAGGAAATCTGGTATTGTACGCGCTCGCGTGTACAATCACGGTTGCATATGCAGGATTTGCGTTAGAAATCCATATTTCTGTAGTAGTGCTGTCTCTCTTATTGCTATACTTAGAATTAAGGGCATTTACATAAATAGTTGGTATTAAGAGAAGTGGGATAAATAATAAACATATAAATTTTTTCATAGAAAANTRGGAKAAWGNTCAMMKKNATWRNACWMWWWRWYSWNATKARAYKWWWWKSRSANTAYYYYYTNTTTTTMTWKYYYTAKWAWNTGSRYRKRKNGAMTGYWTACMKTAKRRGKNCARAAAYTTKWWMYNNATGKRGNGASKNGGTWWWWKNTGAGAAAAATATTAAAAGCCATTTTTTACAGAAAACCCATTGCCAGAAGAGAAAAACATGGATATTATAATAGGGGATTTAATAGTTATTTTTTGTGAAGCGAATTTTTTCTTTCTTATTGGTAGTCGTTGGGTGTTGGTTTTTATTCCCGACAGAGGCTGCGGCTTTTGTTAAAATGTCTGATGTTACACATTGGATGTCTATTTTAACGAGTGTATTGGTATATATTTTATGGATTGTTATTGCTATGATGGGGCCACTTTTGTCCAATGATGTTTTAATGGATCCTACGATCGTTCCTACTTTGTTTTTATTTTGGACGTTTGTACGAAACATGGTTAATATTTCATTTATTTTCCTCATGCTTTTTTGGGGTGCTCAGATGATTTTTCAAGGAGAAGATGCGGGGACGTTTTTTACACAAAAAATATTTAAAGTCGCGGCCGCGCTTATTTTAGTCAATTTTTCATGGCTGGGAATTCGTTTTGTTATTGATGTCTCAAGTGTTGCCACACATATTGCGTTTACTATCCCGAGTTTGATAGATGGAGGAAAAAGCTTTGAATGTGATGGAGTTGATTGTAAAGGGTTTAAGTCGGCCTATGCCGTGAACTTTAATCATAAAAGAAAGCGAGTAGAGGGTCAGCCTGATAAACCAGTATTTAATAGAGGAAGTGAAATTGAAAATTTTATGTTCTTTTTGCCGGTGAAAGAAAATTATACAATAGGAAATGTTGCAGAGAATACAAATAATACTTTATTTGGGGATACAATTAATAAGGAGAATTATCAAAGAGTTTTGGCGGTGAATGAGGGGCTTATGGGGGCTTTAGGGATTACAAAGACGGCAGAGGGATCATATGACATAGGGAGTAATCCTCTTGGAACCACGGAGCGTGCTTCAGATACCTCAAATTGTCAGGGGGTGAGTGACAACTGTACATTATTACAGTATTTAAATTATAAAAGAGATACCGCTGTTATACACGTTTATATCCGTGAATTTCAAACATTCGATGATGTTGATACGTCTCGGGTGATTGTACCGCTGATCGCACAAAACCTCGTTAAAATTGAGGATTTGGTGTATCGAATGCAAAACTCAAAAAGTATCACGGATCTTTTTATTGACGTGGGGGCTTCTATTGTTATTGCATTACTTGTATTAAGTGCGTTTCTTGGTTTAGCATTAGTGCTTTTGGCGCGTATTGTTATTATATGGGCTTTTATGGTTTTAAGTCCTTTATTGGTATATGAATTAGTTGGATTTGATCAAGTGAAATCTTTTTTGAAGATTGACGCTCTTCTGGCCTATGCTTTTGCTCCGGCTATTTTTGGTGCGGTATTAAGTTTTAATTTTATTATTCTGGGGCAGATTACCTTTCATCAGGAAACAATTACTTTTATGAATAAGGGGACTGGATTAAATCGGCCAATTATTTTTGAAGAAGGGATTATCAATCATGAAATAATGAGTGCTATTATTATGCTGTTGTTTATTGTGGGATTATGGACGTCATTATTTGCCGCTTTAAAATTTGTTACTGACTCTCGGGCTCCAGGGACAGGGGCTTTGGGTGGAGCTCTTGATAATTTGAATGCATTTGTGTCAAACATTGGGACGAGTGCGCCGGAGGCTATTTTACAAAGATCTCCTATTCCTTTGGTGTCTAGTACCGGCGGTATTGTCAATAGATTTAGAGATTTGGTAGCTGATCCTTTGGGAGTTGATGCAAGAAATGCGGCTGCGGGAGGAGCTGCGGCTGCGTCTTATCATAGTACTATTCAAGATGGAAGAGCGTTTAGTTCTGGAGATACATCAACTTTGAACGGGTTATCTGGAATGTTGCCGGAAGCAGCGGCTCAGTCTTTGCAGACTGTTTTATCGGGACATGATGCCTTTGTTCAGCAGTCTCTTGCAGATCAAAGAACTTCTTTAAATCATGCTCTGGATCGGTTTGGAGTAACGACAGCGCGGTCTCGAAATGAAATTGCGGAACATATGCATTTAGATAGTGATTCTATTCGAGATTGGAGTAGAAATGAAGCAGCTATTTTAAGTGCAATGAGGGCAGAGATTCCAGGAATGAGTTTGGTATTAAGAGATTTAAAAACTATCCGTGCACAATTATTGCGAAATAGCACTGTCAATCAATCTCATTCGACTATGTTATCGAATCCTGCAGAGTGGGCGACTATGCTGAGAAATGCAGCGGCTGGAAATACGCGCTTAAATAGTACAGTATTAGATAATTTTCAAAATATCGACATTGCTACGTTAAACCCTCCGTCAACAACTTAACCAAAAAACTATGACCAAACCAAAAAAATCAGTAGCGGTAAATGAAACATGTATTGGATGCCAACTCTGTGTTTCGATGTGTCCACGGGTCTTTGAAATGAATGGAAGTAAGTCTGTTATTAAAAAAGATGCCCCAATGGATGATGATATGATTGATGATGCGATTGAAAGTTGTCCGGTCTATGCTATTTCTGCAGAAGAGCTGGATGATGATGCGAGTGCTGAAGAAGACTCTGATGATTATCAAATGGCTGCATAAATAATGTATTCATCATTGTATAAAAAATGTATTCAATAAAATATAAAATATGTCTATGAAAAAAAGTTATTTATTTTTGTTATTATTTGTTCTGACTTCGTGTTCAGTGAATATTAATATTGGTTCTGAGAATGATCTTCCGGATGATCATCCAGTTATTGTACAAAACCCTGTAGTAGAGCCTGCTGTTCAAGAAACAGTGGTTCAAGCTCCTGTTGTTCCAGCGCCTGTAGTCGTAGAGCCTGTGAAACAAGCAGAGCCTGTCATTGTGCCTTCAGTAAAACCGGTTGTTGTGATGCCGACGACTCCCAGAGCCGTTCTTTCGCCTATTAAAGTGGTAAAGCCTCTTGTTTCTCCAAAGAAAGAGGTGACTTTGTATTCTGGAGGAAAATTAACGAATATTGATACTCAATGGAATCTGTATTCTCACCAAAGACTTGGGTTTTCTATTAAAATTCCAAAAATAACAACGGTTACAAAATGTGGAGAAGAAAGAGTGGCTACAAATATTCCACTTATCGTTCTTGAGGATCCATTTGCTGCATATATTACCAAGGAGTATTCCTATGATTGGAATACGTGTAAAAAAATGATGAATACACTGGCTGATGTACAATCAAAAAAAGCAGGATCGTGGAGAATAAGTCCTCAAAAAATTGGTGATACCGATGCTTTGTTGGATTTTGTTAAAAAAGAGAATCAGCCTGGATGTTATATTGAAACGAGCATTGAATCAGCTCAGGTGGGGACGTTTGATATCCGTTTGAATGCGACTCCAAGAGAGACTCCTTTAGCACAAGCCTGTTTTGCGGGAGGGCATATATATCATATAAAGTATTCATCTTCTTTGGAAAAAGTTATGAGCCTGAATTTAGGACAAGATTTTAGTTATAGAATCAATGATGATATATCTGATGAGATTATGATGAAAAGTTTTCAATTTTTGAAATAAAAGATATATGAATACAGATGCTAAAATTGCCATTCTTGGATATGGGATTGAGGGAAAATCTACTGAAAAATATTTACAAAGTCATGGCTTTGTAAATATTTCTATTCTTGATGGAAAAGATATTTTTGATGATTTGAAAAAATATGAATATATATTTCGAACTCCAGGGATTTCGCCTCTTCATCCGGCATTCGTACAAGCAAAAAAAGATGGAGTGGTGATAACTTCTCATATTGAATATTTTTATAAACATTGTCCGGCAAAAATTGTGGCTGTTACTGGAACGAAGGGAAAGGGGACGACGAGTTCGCTCATTCAAAAAATAATAGAACAATCTGACAGAAAATGCTTTTTAGGAGGGAATATTGGATTGCCTCCATTAAACTTTTTAGATGAAGTGACGGCAGATGATATTGTTGTGTTAGAGACATCATCATTTCAGTCATTTCAGTTAGATGCCGCGCCGTATGTTGGAGTGGCGCTTATGGTGACGTCTGAACATTTAGATTATCATGCGGATATTCAAGAATATGTTGATGCGAAAGCCGATTTATTTATTGGGCAGAAATCTTCAGACCACTTGGTGTATAATAGTGATTTTGAGAGAACGAAGGAAATAGCGAAAAAATCTTTAGCGAAAAAATATACTTTTTCACTTGATGATGAGCATGAAGGTTTTTTATGTATTGATGGGGAGAAAATTATAAAGATTTCAGAAATTTGTTTATTGGGAAAGCATAATTGGAATAATGTTCTGGCGGCTGTTCATGTGGCACATATTTTAGGAGTCTCGGTGGCTGACATGAAACAAGCAGTCTCTGAATTTTCAGGACTCCCATTACGGCTTGAGGTGGTCGCAGAAAAAAATGGGATCTTGTATGTCAATGACTCTTTTTCGACGACTCCTGAGACAACTTTGGCAGCGCTTGAGTCATTTGCAGAGAAAGACGCGGTGGTATTTTTAGGAGGATCAGATAAAAAGTCTGATTATTCTGATCTTGTTGAATATATTCAAAATCATAAAAACGTTGTACCCTTTTGTTTTGGAGAGACCGGAAAAATATTATTTTCTCTCATTGGTGAAAAAGCGTATTATCATGAATTTTTGTCAGAGTCATTTGAAGCAGCTCAAAAAATAAACACACCAGGATCGGTGTGTTTATTGTCTCCAGCGAGTGCATCGTTGGATCAATTCGATAATTATAAAGTCCGGGGGGAATATTTTACGAAATTGTGTACGTAATATAAAATATGTACAAATATATCCGTAGGGGCTTGTGGCACAAGCCCCGGTATGTGAACGGATAATTGGGATATTATTACGTAGCTAATCGAATATATTGTTTAATAGTCGCTCCATGGCTTTTTGCGTACTCTGCAACAGTCATTGAAGGGTCTTTTACAAAAGATTGACTCATAAGCGCATTTTCTCCTCGGAATTTCTTTTCTTTTCCGTTCATGATATTATCAATAATTTTTTCTGGTTTTCCTTCAGTAAGAAGTTGTTCTTTCCAGATCTCTTTTTCTTTCGCAACGAGTGCGTCATCAATTTCATCTGGTGAAAGTACTTGTGGGTTCATTGCCGCTGCGTGCATTGAAATATCATTTGCTACTTCTTGATTTCCTCCTTCAAGAACAGTGATAACTCCAATTTTTTTGTTTGAATGAATATATGATCCAATAGTCGTTCCTTCTACTTGTTGAGCTCCAATAAGTGTAATATTTTCACCAATTGTTGAAATATGTTGAGGAAGTGCGGCTATAATAGCTTCTTTTCCTGCATCTGTTCCGTTTTCTACTATTTTTGAAAGCATTTCATTTCCCATAGCGATAAAGTTTTCATTGATGGCAACAAAATCTGTTTCACATCCGAGAGCGCAAATAGAACCTTTTCCATTTGATAGTTCAATAAAAACAGCTCCTTCTGTTGTTTCTCGATCTGATTTTTCAGAAGCTTTTGCTGCTCCATTTTTTCGAAGAACATCAATAGCGAGTTCCATATTTCCATCTGTTTCTACAAGTGCTTTTTTACAAGCCATCATTCCAGAACCAGTTTTTTTTCGTAATTCGTTTACGAGTGCAGCGGTAATCATATATATATAATATTAAAATTTGTAAAAATCGACCAGAGTGTGACAAAGTTTTAAAAAAAAGTCAAAAATATTTGCATCAAAAAGCATTTTAGGAAATAATGGTACCATGAAATATTATGCACCAACAAATAGAACCGGGGGAACGAATCGATTAAGAGGTCTTTTTGGGACGCCTCGCCGAAAAACAAGTCGATTGAAAAATTTACAAAATTTATTTGAAGCTGATTCACAAAAGCGTCTGTTTTTTATGGCATTCTTAGCGTGTACTATTATTATACTGTTTTTGATTCGTTTATTTTATTTACAGATTTTACATGGCCCGGAGTATGCACAAGAGGCGATTGATCAGCAGT
This sequence comes from Candidatus Peregrinibacteria bacterium, assembly GCA_002401425.1. Classification (GTDB taxonomy): domain Bacteria; phylum Patescibacteriota; class Gracilibacteria. The sequence continues at coordinate 108,221 of NVTB01000001.1, read as the reverse complement.
TTAGTAAAATTATCATTCCGGCTGAACGTGGAAATATTTATGTTGAGGATTATAAGACGAAAAAAAAGATGACATTGGCAACCAATACAACATTAGATCTTATTTATATCGATCCACAAGAAATTCCAGATAAGCCGAATGTCGCAAAAGCTTTAGCTCCACTCTTATTTCAAGAAGAGGATTTTTTAGCCTGTAAAGAAAATTTTCGATTGTGTCCAACAGGAGGTGTGCAGTTTTCTGAAGAAAATATTGCATATGATAAAAACGGAGATGAAAAAAAATTGAAAGATACTCGAACAAAAGCGCAGTTGATTTTAGCATATGAAGCTGACTTGATGAAAAGAATGAATAAAGAGTTTATTGATTATTCGCCACTGAAATATGGAGCGTCATCAGAACTTATGGATGAAATGCAGAGTTTACAAATTCCGGGATTATCTATTATTCGAAAAAAGAATTTGATTTATGTGAATCCTCAAGAGGTTCCACAGGGGAATGTTGAAAAATATGCCCAAAGTATTGCTATTCCCTTAGAGGAAGATGTTGAATATATGAAAAAATTACTGACACAGCGGAAAGTTCGATATATTCCATTAAAAAGAAAGCTGGATATTGCATTGTCTGAAAAAATTAGAGCATTAAAGATATTATCATATGAAGAGTTTGCTATTGATAGAGAAAATACTCCGTATTATTTTAAAGGAGTGGTATTGCTTCCAGAGCATTGGCGTTTTTATCCAGAAGGAGAAATTGCCTCGCAGGTTGTTGGGTATGTTGATCATGAAGGACAGGGGAGATATGGTATAGAGGAATTTTTTCAGGATGAATTAGCGGGAAGAAAGGGAGAGTTGTTTTCCAGAAGTGATGTGAGGGGTGCTCAGCTCCATGTGGATGCACAATCGGTCAAAGAGGCTGAAGATGGGATATCAATAGTATTGACCATTGATCGAATCGTGCAGCAGAAGGCAGAGGAGCTTTTGTCTCGTGCAGTGACTCAGTATAATGCTGATAATGGTACGATTATCGTTATGGACCCGATGACGGGAGAAGTCATTGCCGATGCGAGTTATCCAACATTCAATCCAAACTCTGTTGGAGATGTGTATGAACGATATTTAGTAAATGAAGAAGATTTTGAGGAGCAAAAAAGATTGGTCTATAATACACAGCCTATTTTTATGAAAAATGAAAATGGAGAATTTAAGCCAGTGACGTATGGTTGGAGAAAAAAAGAAASASASSNCMMSMGRWWKWSCKRKKGARNAGAAAAGAAAATGGAGAAAAAAATATAAATGAAGATGGTATTGAAACCGAAATTATTATTCCAGAACTTGTTCCAAAATATGCATTTCGAAATAGATTTGGTCTTGAGGCGTATTCAGACAGGTCTGTTATGAAGCTCTATGAGCCAGGATCGGTCTTTAAGCCTATTGCTATGGCTATTGGGATAGATGCTGGCGAAATAACGCCTGATGAAACGTACGAAGAGTTTGGGCCTATTGAGATTGATACGGGAACGGGAAAAAAACAATATATCCGAACCGCATTAAATGAGTACAGAGGAATTCAAACAATGACCAATGCGATAGAACAATCATCAAATATTGGAATGGCATATTTGGCGAGAAAACTGGGAGCTCAGTTGTTTTATGATTATATTTTAAAATTTGGTTTTGGTGATTATCTTGATGTGAATCTTCCGGGGGAGCAAAAAGGAAAACTGACCTATTGGAAAAAATGGTCAGAGGCGCAGTTATTAACCACTTCATTTGGACAAGGGATATCGGTGACACCTATGCAGATGATGTCTTCATGGTCCGCCTTAGCGAATGGAGGAGTTTTATTAAAACCAAGAATGATTAAAGCCTATATATATCCAGATGGGAGAGAGGAAAGGACAAAAATTGAGATTATTGATCGAGTGATTTCTGAGGAAACTTCAAAAACTATTACTGCCATGCTTGTATCTTCCGTTGAAAATGGAGTAGCGGGTCCAGGAAAAGTAGAGGGATATCGATTGGCCGGAAAGACCGGAACATCGCAAATTGCGTGTGCCGATAGAACTCGATGTGATGTGGGAAGGTACGAAGTAGGATCTGGAACAACGATTACCTCCTTTGCCGGATATGGTCCCGCAAAACATCCACGATTCCTTATTTTAGTGAAATTTGAGCGTCCACGAATTGGAGATAATACGTGGGGATCAACAACGGCTGCTCCTGTTTTTAAAGACTTATCAGAGTTTTTATTGCAGTATTATGATGTGCCGTTTGATTATTAAAAGTGTAAGATGTCGTCGATGCCAGTAATAATTTCTTCTAATTCATCGGTTGTAATTTCTCCGATTTTTTTGATAAAACGTTTTTTTGAAATACTTCTTACTTGAAAGGTAATGACTTCAGAATCGGAGGAAAGATTATTTATCTTGTTTTGTTTTAAAATTATACAAGATGCAAAGTTTTTTACTTTTGTAGAAAGAGGGCAGGCAATGCATACTCCGAGATGGGTGTTCATAGTATCACCAGATATGATAACAACGGGGCGGGTTCCTGATTGTTCATTCCCTTGAGAGGGATTTAAATTTACAAGGTAGATATCTTTTTGTTTCATTATGAAATCTTGTTTAATTGATCAAGAGAGTCTTCTATTCCTTCTTCTGCCATATTTATGATTTCATAATCTTGAGCAGCTCGTTTAAATGTTTCTTCAAGTTGTTTTTTCTTAATCTCTTTTTTGTATAATGAAAGAGCTTCTTCTATTATTTGTTTTTTAGAAGTGTGTCTTTGTTGTGATGTTTTTTTAACCCACTGAAACAAAGGTTTTTTCATTGAACTGGTGTATACAATGCTGGTATTCATATAATATTATTTATAAGTTATAAATATAATAATAAATATATTTATAAATTTCAAGGTTTTATTTGGAGTGATGATTCTATTATGATATTAAGAAATCACCCGTAACACTTCTTCCATATTTGTCTCTCCTTGTAAGACGAGCAAAAATGCATGATCTTTCAGTGATAAAAACCCCTCTTTTTGTGCTTGAATCATGAGTTCGGTGTCACTCGCATTTGATGCAATGAGTGATTGTATGGCGGATGAAAAATGTAAAGATTCAGCGATAAGTCGTCGGCCTTTATATCCAGTGTGTTGACAATTTTCACACCCCGCTCCATATTTTTTATCTTTGGAAGGTTCAGCAACATCTATTCCAGCGGCTCGTAATTTTTTAGAGGCTTGTTGAAGTTCTTCGTATTCAAAAGTATTTCGTTTTTTCTCAGTCGTACATTCAGGACAAATGGTTCGAATAAGTCGTTGATTCATAATAGTTTTGAGAGAGGCTGAGAGTAAATTGTTTTTCATTCCAAGGTCTCTCAATCGAGTAATGGTGTCGAGAGCGGAGTTTGCATGAATAGTACTGAGGACAAAATGCCCGGTCATTGATGCTTGCAAAGCAATATGAGCCACTTGTTCGTCTCGAATTTCTCCAACCATCATAATGTCTGGATCGTGTCGAAGAGAGGCGTGAAGGCCTGATTCAAAGGTCAGTTTATCATTTTTACTGATATCACACTGTATGATTCCAGGAATTTCATATTCTACGGGGTCTTCAAGGGTTATAATCTTTTTTTGTGGTTTATTCAGAACTTCTAAAAAAGAATAGAGCGTGCTTGTTTTTCCAGATCCAGTGGGACCAGATAAAAGCATCATTCCTTCATGAAAAGAAAGAGTGTGGGCAATATTTTCTAAAATATTTTTTGGAATACCAAGGTCTTTTACCGGTATAATTCCTTTTTGTGGATCGAGTATTCGTAAAACAAAAGAGTTCCCATGAATAGAAGGAAGAAGAGATACTCGCATTTGAATAAATCTATCATCCACTTGAAACGAATACTGTCCATCTTGTGCGAGTCCAGAAATATTASWTKWMMKYTYTGCYTKWWSYWATAWWNGWSTKSWAMWATGKTTRNAKTCTWYKTGWKMWAKWKYRYMRATMKKATRRARARKTYYWTCAYTTYNGMRTWCGRMNATTAATATTTTCTTTTTCAGGATGAATATGAATATCAGAACTGTTGAGGATGAGGGCTTTTTTATGAAGGTGAGTCAGTGTTATGTTTTCTGATTCTGTCTCTTCAAGTATTTCTGATTCTGAAATACTTGTCTCTTCAGTGTGAAATTGTTGAATATTAGTATATTCAGCAAGAGCATTGTTGAGTGATTCTGATGAACACAAATTAATATTTAGTTGATATTTTTCATTCTTCAGTATATCAATAATTTCTTTTGTATTCGGATTTGACATATCGACAAGAGCGAGTCGAAGTTTTTTTCCAATTTGAAAAAAAGTCGCACATTGTCCATGTTCTGCTTGTTCTTTGCTTAAAACTTGTAAGACATCATGTGGAATATGTGTATTGATGAGATTAATATATCCAATACCAAGATCTTGAGATTGTTTCTCAATATCTTTTTCTTTAAATTCTTGATTTATGCCTGAAATTTTTTGTGATGTATCCATATCTCTCTAGTATAGCATATTTTTAAACAAAATTCAAGCCCTGGGCTTTACATTTTTTCAATAACTTCAATTCCGAGTGAATGGAGCCCATTTTTAATGGTTATTTGTAAGAGTTTGATGATTTTTATTCGTCCGGCTTGGAGTTCTGGAGAATCGGCGTGTTTGACTGAATTGGCACTATACCATGATGAAAAGTTTGAAACGAGCTTGAGGAGGTAGTGGGTTAAATAGTGAGGAGTTTTTTCATCCGCGCATCTTTGAAGTATAAGAGGGAAGTATTGAATATGACGAATGAGGTTCCAGTCAGCTTCTTCAAGATTTTGAATAAGAACAGCATCATCAAATGTTTCGGGGGTAATCTTTTCTAAAATAGAGGAAATTCGTGCATAGGCATATTGTACATATGGTCCCGTATCTCCTTCAAACTGAGTGGATTTTTCGAGACTAAAGATAATATCGTTTTTTGGTTGAATGTGGAGCATTCCAAACTTCAGGGCTCCAACGGCGACTTTATCAATAACATTTTCTTTGTCAGCTATATCTCGAGAAGAGAGTATTTCTGATACTTTACTTTCAGCTTCATCAATCAGCCAATCTCCATATAAAACATCACCGGTTCGAGAAGACATTTTACCATCCTTGAGTTTTACCATTCCGTATGATAAATGATATTGTTTGTCTCTGAGTTGAGGAAAAACTTGATATTGGGCTTCAAAGATAACCGGAAAATATCCAGCTTGTTCGTTTCCGACTACGTGAATATTTTGGTCAAAGGCAAATGCTTCATTTTGCTGTGAACAGAGTCCCATGTCTTTTGTTTCGTATGTTGGATTTCCTTCAGAGTTAATGAAAACTCGTGTATGGAGTTTTTCTTTAAATTTTTCTCCTTCAAAGACAATGGCTCCATTTGATTCTGTAAAAAGTGATCCAATGTGTTTTTTTATAATTTCCATCCCCGGCTTCCATGACTGTGATTCGTAAAAATGTTGATCAAAGGTCATTCCGAGTTTTTTGTAAATGGTTTCAAAATATTCAAAACTCCATTCTCGTCCCTGTTGAAATATTTTTTGTGTATCTTCATTGTCTCCGAGATACAATTCTTTTGAAATTTGTTGTATTTCTTTTTTTGCATTTTCTTGTTCTTTATAGGCCGTTCCTCCCAGTGCATAACATTTTCCCATGGAATCTCCTCGCAGTCGTGGAGTAGCAGGGATTGTGTTATTGTTAATGTTTCTCAGCCCCCAAATGCATTTAGCGATGTTCATACCAATATCACCATAGTAATTGGCTCGAAAGACGTTATATCCTTGAGTTTCTAAAATTCTGGCAATGGATTCTCCTAAAAACATATTTCGTAAATGTCCGATATGAAATGGTTTCATAGCATTGAGACAGCTGTATTCCACCATGATTTTTTTATCTTCATTTTTTGTATGTCCCCATGTTTTGGCATTGTTATGAACAAGTGAAAATAAAAAGCTTTTTTTCATCGTAAACATAAGAAATCCTGGACCTGATATTTCAATGCTTTCAATAGCATCATGTGTATCTTTTAGGTCTTTTTCTAATATGGCAGCTATATCTTTTGGAGATTTCCCGAGTTCTTTTGCCGTTTGAAGTGCGATGTTTGATGAATAATCAAACTCTGCCTCTTTTGGCATATCAATATTGGCTGATATCTTTTTATCAAAATTTGTATAAAAAGCGTCTTGGATCAGTTGTTGAAGTATTTGTTTCATCGGAACTGTTTTAAAGTGTTGGTATTATGCAGAAAATAATGGAAAAATCAATGAAAATATTTCTTATTTTTGTAAGAAAGTTGTTCGAATGTTTGCTTCGTGAAGTTTTTGTTCTGAGAGAGGAGAAGGGCTCTGAAAAAGAATATCTTGCCCTGACCCAGTTTTTGGGAAAGCAATGACATCACGAATAGATTCTTTTTCTTCCAAAATCATCATAAGTCTATCAATTCCCCAGGCGATTCCTCCATGAGGAGGTGCTCCATATGAAAATGCTTCAAGCATATGTCCAATGCTTTTTTGAATCTGTTCGTCTGAGTATCCCATATGTTTATATGTGGCGGTGAGTACGTCTGGGCTATGGGATCGAATAGATCCGCCAGCTATTTCATGACCGTTGAGAACAAGATCATATTGTTGTGCTAAAATCTCGGCTGTATCTGTTATCTTCATGTGCTGTTTGAGATATTCTGGTTTTGGTAAAGAAAAAGGGTTATGAGAAAAAGTCCATGATCCATCATCAGTTCGTTCAAATTGTGGAAAGTCAATCACCCAGAGCGGATGAAGTTCTTTTTTTGGAATGAGATCAAGCATATCGGCGAGTTTTCGACGAACCGCATCAAGTGCCGCATTGGCAATTTTTGGATGTGCGGCTGAAAAAAAGACAATATCTCCAGGTTGGGCTTGAGTGAATTTGATTATTTCTTGAGAAACAGATTCTCCTAAATATTTGATAATAGGAGACTGAAGTTCGTCTTCTTTTACTATAATATATGCAAGCCCTCCGAGCCCATGAGATTGGGCTAATAATGTAAGTTTTTCAATTTGTCCTTTTGATATCTTCTTGGTTTGTAAGTTATGAGAAACTTTTATACATTTAACAATTCCGCCATCTTGAATAGGTTTTTTAAATACTTCAAACTCAGTTTTTCTCACAATATCAGTAATATCTTCGAGAAAAAGATCGAAACGAATATCAGGCTTATCTGTTCCATATTTGTCCATGGCTGTTTTATAGGTGATTGTTTGAAAGGGTTTTATTTTCCATTTTGATGTATAAACAGCGGGAATAATCTTTTGAAATAATTTTGTATTGAGATCAATGATATCTTGCATGCTCACGAAGGCCAGCTCCATATCGAGTTGTGTAAATTCTGGCTGTCTGTCTCCGCGTGAATCTTCATCACGAAAGCATTTTGCAATTTGAAAGTATTTTTCAATACCTCCAGTCATAAGCATTTGTTTAAATTGTTGAGGAGCTTGCGGGAGCGTATAGAATTCACCAGGGTGTTGTCTGCTGGGAATAATAAATTCTCTCGACCCTTCTTCACTTCCCGCAGTTAATACAGGGGTTTCAACTTCTATGAAGTCTTGATCATCAAGGGAATCTCGTATGGATTTTATTATTTTATGTCGATGAAGCAGCGTTTTTTGTACAGAGTCGCTTCTCATTTCTAAAAATTTATATTTCATACGAAGGCTTTCTTTCGTTTTATGAGCTTTTTTTATTTCAAAAGGGAGTGTTTTTGACATGTTCAATATAATAATCTCTGTGGCATCGAGTTCAATAGTTCCAGTTCGAAGGCTGCTGTTATAATCATCGCTTTCTCGTTTAATAATAATTCCGCTGACTTGAATAGTTGATTCTGGCTTTATTTTTGCCAATTGATCAAAATCAGCTAAATGGTCTCTGTTGAGTCGAATTTGTAAAATTTCACTTTCTCTCAGGTCAATAAAAATAAGTTCTCCGTGGTCTCGTATGCTTGATACCCATCCAGAGATGGTAATAGAGAGTCCTTGAGTGTGTTCAGATATTTCTTGGATGCGGTGAGTACGATAGATTGTTTGAGTTGTTGGCATGATAAAAAAATTAAATATAAAAAAAGACGACCGATTGGTCGTCTGTATGGATTTTGTGTTATGTGTAAGACACTAAAAAGACGACCAATATCGATTATTGTTATTATTATCATTATTCCGTCGAGAAATGGTTGTATGTGTCATCAAATAAATCATAATAATAAAATTTCGTTTTGTCAAATTTTATTTGATGAATATTCTATTTGCATCTATATTTGTAAATATCTTGTATATATTTATAAACTATACTATAAATATCTTGTAGATCTTTATAAATATTTTTATTTTTATTTCAAAAAAAGAGGACTCATTCATCTTTTTCAATTCTTGAAAAATTTTTTCAAGAATATCTTATTTATGGAGGATATCCTGACATCGTTTTACAAACAAGCATTGAACTGAAACAGCAAATATTAAAAAATTTAGTAAATACCTATTTATTAAAAGAAATTAAAGATATTTTGGCATATAAAAATATCTTTGAGTATGAGTCATTGCTTCGGAGGCTTGCTTTGCAAGATGGAGGGATTATGAATAAAAGTGCTATTTCTCGTGATTTAGGAATTTATAATAATAAAATTGCAGAAATGATTCATGTTTTAGAAAAGACTTATATTTTAACAAGTATACAGCCATTTTTTACGAATAAAATTAAAGAGCAGATTAAGTCACCAAAAGTATATTTTCATGATTTGGGATTTAAAAATGCTCTTATCAATAATTTTAATACTTTGGAGATGAGATCTGATAAAGGAGAGATTTATGAAAACTTTATTGTGAATATGTTAATTCGAAAAAATAAAAACATTCATTTTTGGAATATCCAAAATCGCTATGAAATAGACTTTGTTTATCAAGAAGGAGGAGAGATCTTCGGCATTGAGGTAAAATCTCAATTACAAAACAATAAGATTCCTCAGTCTGTAAAAATGTTTATAGATAAAATACGACCTCAGAATATTCAGATATTTAATCAGAATATTGATGATGTATAATCAGGCGTTTGTTGTATTTGAAAATTATATAAATATTTCTGTAAGTAAAATCACATAATGGCTATATACTTGACATTTTAATAGTTATCTTTTATAAAACACTCTCGTGTAAACGGGGTTTATATTTTAAATAGTTATTACTATGACACATTCTTTGAAATTTCTTGAGCTGGATATTGAAGATTTGACAGACCAGGAGCTGAATATCGCTTCTGAAAACATGGAAAAATTAGATCTTGCCGATGGGAATCCTGGGGATTGCAGTTATATTAGTGAGGTAATTGAGCAAGAAATTGCGAAAAGGTTTGAGGAAGTGATGGCTCAATAAATAGGGATTGTACATGATGATTATCTGTTTGAAGAGTATTTTTCTATAATTTGAGACAAGGCGAGAGGAAAGTCACTTTTTATATTTCTGAATATTGTTTGTGAGATATCATTGTGCTCTTCTTGAGGAAGAGTGAAATATTGAAAATGATCAAGAATCATAGACAGGCAATACTCTTGATCTTCTTCCGTTAATGATTTGATGATAGATATTGGGGTATTTTTTTCAGTGATCATTGTGATAATATCTGCAACAGATACGTTTTGTTTTCTTTCTATGTTAATAATCTCGTTGAGTAAGGAATGAAAATTTCCTTTTTCTTTTAAGACATCTGAGATTGTTTCGTTTTTATGGGCTTCAGAAAAACGTTTGTCTTTATCAAAGCTCATAAGTGATAATTTTTATATGTAAGAAAAGGGTATCTTTCTTTCTCATTGAAAGCAATAATATCTTGTCGGTATTTCTTTCTTCTGTTATAAAGAGATGATGAAAAAATGTAAAATATGAATATATTAAAAAAAACACTATGCTCTCATCTTTCTCTTGGTCGGGTAGAATAAACCGTTCTCAGTATGGAGACTCTCTTTTTTGGCTTATAGTTTATTGGTTTACTTATGCCGTTTTTTTTCATCTGGCACTTTTTGTTATACAGATGTTTTCTCCAGATTTTGAGGTGACGAATGTGTGGATGGCTTCTCTGATTATGTTAATTATATTTTCTTTATTTTTTGAATATGTGGCTTTTTCTATTCGGCGTTTGCACGATATGGGGAAATCAGCATATTGGTTTTGGGGTATTTTTCTGCTGTGTGTTATATTGATTGCTTGGGCGAGCTCCGTATTTTTTATAGAGATAGAGTTTGTTGTCTCAGTCGTTTCTATTACAGTGTATACTGGAAACATAGGCGCATTTTTTGCATTACTGTTTTCTGCTATTGTTTTGAGCAGTGTGCCGGGGGTAAAAAAATAACATGTGATAGAAAATATTTTTCATTTGATATTTGAAAAAAAATCCGTATAATGTGCCTGTCTTATCTGAACAACTTTGTTATACATTCATTTTTATGACTTTAGTTCTTCACGAATTTTTTACACAATCAAATATTTTAATGTTTTTTCATGTCTTCAGAAAACGAAGCAAAGTTTGTCAAAATACAGTCACCAGAAGGATGTCACGATATACTTCCGCAAGATCAAGTTTTTTTCTCCCTTATTAAGAAAGTTATCCGTCGTCGATCTCGATTGGCTGGTATCTCACGGATTACTCCGTGTTTATTTGAGGAAAAACGTTTGTTTGAGCATTCTATGGGAGTAGATTCTGACGCGGCATCAAAGGAGTTATATACTTTGAATTCTAAATCAGGAAAAAAAGATTATGCTTTACGGCCAGAGTTGACTGCGGGGATTATTCGTGCGTATGTTGAGCACGGTATGGCGTCTTGGCCGCAGCCTGTGCGTTTATACGCGTTTGATTCTGTGTTTCGACATGATCGACCACAAAAAAATCGATACCGACAATTTTACCAATGGAGTACAGAAATTATTGGAGAACGAGATCCGGGACTTGATGCTCAAATGATTCATTTAGCGTATGCGGTCTTAAAAGATTTAAAAATTCAAGAAAATATTGTTGTAAAGATTAATACCTTAGGGTCACAAAAAGAACGACAGAAATATRTAGAAGCTTTAAAAGATTATTTTTACGATAAAGAACGAGTATTATCATTTGAAAGTCAGGAAAGAATTGAGACGAACCCGCTGCGAATTTTAGATTCAAAAGATGAAGATGATAAAATTATTTGTGAGATGGCTCCAAAATTCTCTCTATTTCAGGGGGATGAAACCAAGGCATATTTTAAAGAAGTATGTGAATTACTCGAAGAGGTTGAAGTGCCCTACGAGATAGATGAAACCTTAGTAAGGGGGTTGGATTATTATAGCGATACAGTCTTTGAGTTTTTAGATACGACTGACACAGGATCACAGTTAACATTGATTGGCGGAGGGCGATATGACGGACTAGTTGAAAGATTAGGAGGAGTATCAACTCCAGCTTTTGGTTTTGGAATGGGAATTGATCGWATTATCAATCGTATGAAAGATAAAAAGTTTAGAGTACCAACAAAAGATAAAATTCAAGTATATGTTTCTCAGTTGGGATCTATGGCTAAAAAGAAAGCCTTAAAACTTCTTGAGGATTTACATGATCGCGGGGTACAAGCAATGGGAGCAATGGGGACACCTTCTATGAAGGCGCAACTAAAAAATGCAAATAAATTTGATGCTGATTGGGCTCTCATTATGGGGCAAATTGAGGTATTAGAAGGAAATGTTATTTTGCGAAATATGAACAAAGGTTCACAAGAGACCGTTCCATACGATGGAATTGTTGATAGAGTGGTAGAACTTATTGGAGAAGACAACTTACAAAANGTAGATTTTTTCGAATTAAATTCTCTCGAAATTGTCGAGGATTTTGATTTCGATTTTYAAAAAAATTTTTATTTTATTTANTWAACATWYWKWAAAAWNAGAWRWYWMATAACGAAAATAAGAACATTCCTGATAACAAGGGAGGTTCTCATCGGTCGAAAAAAATTCGACCACAAAACCCCTTAAAGAAAATGATCTCAGGAACCAATAAAGAGGTGAATGTAGAAGCATTTATTCAAGCATTTTTAGATTATAAAGATGGAGGAAAAAAGGTGGAAACTTCTGAGGGGATTTTATCACAGAAAAAACAACCTTCAGAGCTGTTGACACCACGACATTCAAATCAATCGGTTCGTACTGGAGGAGTGAAGAGACAGAGTTCCAATGGGAGGGGCTCGAACTCTCAGTATGCTGAAAAAAATACTCGAATGATACAGGCTATTGGATCTGCTTTAGAGCCAAGAGATATGGGGAAGTTTTTATTAAGATCTGGACCACAGCCAAAAACATTTCCATATTTAACACCTTTGCAGTCTTTTGATAAAAATATGCCAAGGCCAAAAGAAATGCATAAGAAAAAAACAGAGAAAGATACTTTGAGAATTATCCCATTTGGAGGTCTTGAGCAGGTTGGTATCAATTGTATGGGGTTTGAATATAATAATGAAATTATTATTGTTGATATGGGAATTCAATTTCCAAATGAGCATATGCATGGAGTTGGTGGAAAAATTCCTGATATTTCATATATAAAAGGAAAAAAGATTATAGCTATATTTATTACCCATGGTCATATCGATCATATTGGGGCTATTCCACAACTCATGCGTATGATTGGAACTCATGTACCTATTTATGCATCAGCAATGGCGGCAGAGTTAATTGAAGGACGTCAAAAAGATTTTAAAATGCCTCTCAATGTTCGAAGAATGACGACAAGTACTATTATTACAGCAGGAACACATTTTTTGATTGAACCATTTACGGTTGATCATAGTATTCCAGATAGTTATGGACTGCGTATTCATACTCCAGTCGGAAAATTTATTCATACAGGCGATTGGAAATTTGATAATGATCCTCGAGAAGGAGTTCCTACGACTGATCATGATCTTTTGAAGAAATTTGGAAGAGAGGGGGTGAGAGCTTTGCTTTCTGATAGTACGAATGCTCATATGACTGGATCTTCAATGGCTGAAAAAACAGTAATTGAGCCACTTGAGAATATATTTGCGCAGGCAAAAGGGCGAATTTTTACTGGAACCTTTTCATCTCTTATTGGTCGACTGAATATTATTATTGCAGCGGCTCAAAAAAATGGAAGAAAAGTTTGTTTCTTAGGAAGGGGGATGCAGACCTATGTAGGTATTGCTCAAAAACTTGGATATTTAAAGATGGCTCCGGGGGTTATTATTGAAAAAGATGAAATGGATAAACTTCCAGACAATCAACAATGTTTTTGTTGTACGGGGGCGCAAGGAGAACGATATGCAGCCTTAATGCGAATTTCTGTTGGTGAAAGTCGAGATGCAGAATTTCGAGATGGAGATACGGTGGTGCTATCAGCTTCAGTTATTCCTGGGAATGAAAGAAAACTTCAAGATTTAATGGACTTATTAGCTGAGCAGCAAGTACATGTTCATCATTATCGTCAGTCAAAAATTCATTCTGGGGGACATGCTCAGGAAGAGGATGTCAAGCAAATGATTACAGAGATTCAGCCAGAAGTATTTATTCCTATTTATGGACAGCGATTTATGTTACATGCCAATAAACGTATTGCGCAATCTATGGGGTATAAAGATAAAGATATTTTTGTAGCCAAAAATGGTCAAATTATGGAATTCACGAAAGATGCTCAAAAATTAACTAATATTTTTGCTTCTCATAGAATAACAACAATTGATGGAAATATGGTTGGATTTACGGGAGAAAGAGAATTCTTAGAACGGTATCAAATGATGCAAGAGGGGGTTATCGTTATTAATGTCACTCCGTCAAAAACAGGTCCAAAGGTTCATATTATTTCTCATGGATGTGTTGATTTTTCAGCATTGCCAGATTTACGGAAGCTTATTATTACTGAAGTGATTGAATTGTATAAACATTCAAGAAAAATAAATCGATCTCGAGACGAATATAATAAACTTATTCGTCGGAAAGTACAGTATTTGGTATGGAAAACACTAGCGAAAGAGCCTGTAGTGATTGTTGCTTCTTAATACTTGTTTTGGTATGGATATTCGGAGGAAAAAGATTCTTGATCGTTTAGCCGAAGAATATCCTGCGGTGGAATGTGCTCTCAATTATGAGACATCATTTCAATTAGCCGTTGCCGTTATTCTTTCGGCTCAGTGTACTGATGCTCGTGTGAATACAGTGACTCCCGATTTATTCCGAGATCATAAAACGGCATATGATTTTTCTCAAATTCCATTAGTTCGGCTTGAAAAATATGTTTTTTCTACAGGATTTTATAGAAATAAAGCAAAAAATATTCAAGCCTTGGCTAAAATTATTGATGTAAAGTATCAAGGAGGAATTCCAAATGATATGAATATTTTAATTACGTTGCCAGGAATAGGGAGAAAAACAGCCAATGTATTACAACAAGAAATTTATCATGAGGCAAATGGAGTGGTGGTGGATACACATTGTCTTCGTAATTCATATCGATTAGGATTTGGGAAAGATACAAAAAATGCAGAAATTCAAGAGCGCCAGTTGATGAAAATTTTACCGAAGAAAAAATGGTTTTATTTTTCTCATTGGATGATATTATTAGGGCGGTCATATTGCACGGCTCGTAGTCCAAAATGTCATACTTGTATATTAAGGGATTATTGTCCCAAAAAAGGTCTTTAATTTTTTTTATGATTTCATTTGATTCTTTTTATCGGAAATTCAAACACGTTATTCTTTACATGGCCTCTTTTTTTATTGAGATGTTCTTGTTTTTATTGTTCTTGTTTTTATGTTCTTATTTTTTTCTGACTATTTTTACGATTCAAGGTAATTCAATGGAGCCATTAATTGACAACGATTCTTTTATTGTTGTTAATCGTATATCTATTTTTTTACAAGATCCAGAGTTTGGAGATGTTATTATTTTTCAGCCATTAAATCCAGAAAAAATAAAAATTGATCGTCTGTCTTGTCTTATTTTATCTTCTGTTCAAATTGAGCATAATCTTTGGGACTGTAAAACGATTCCTGAGCTTTATATTAAACGGGTGCTGGGAGTCCCCGGAGATACGATTTCTATTGAGGATGGAGAGGTCTTTCGTAATGGAGATCGAGTAAAAGAGCCTTATATTTTGAAAAAAAATTCGACAAGAGTGTTAAAAGGAGAAACAAAGTTTGTGGTGCCTCAAGGGAAATACTTTGTGTTGGGGGATAATCGAAAAAAAAGTGATGATTCTCGATCTCACTCTCGTATGTGGCAGGATATTAATGGAAAAATTGATCCATTTGTAAGTCAAAAAAATATTTTTGGTTATTTTATGTGGCAGTTATGATATAACAGACCATTTTGTTTCTTTCTTGAGTTGTCCGGGAATAGTAAATCCTGCGGCTTTTTTATGTCCTCCTCCTCCGAATCGACTTGCAATTTCTGATACATCAACATCATTTTTTAATGTTCGGAGAGATGCTTTCACTTGCCCTCCTGCTTTTTCTGTGAGGAGTATAGAAAACTTTGAGTTTGGCACTGAATTTACGTAATCAACGACTCCTGTCAGGTCAGTGGGCCCCGCTCCAGTCTCTGAGAAGTCTTTATGAGTCACGACTGACATAATAACGCCTCTGCGGTCTTGAAAAGTATTTTCTAAAACTCTTCCCCAAAGTTTTAAGGTGGAGATATTTGTAGTTTTAAATATTTTTTTCCGAATGAGCGAGAGGTTGGCTCCTTTTTTCATAAGGTATGAAGCTGTTTTTAGTGTGAGAGGATCAGTATTAGAATGCATAAATGATCCAGTGTCTGTATAGATTCCTGTCAGAAAACATGTAGCGGCACTCGCSGGAATTTCCCATCCCATTTTCATAAAAATTTGAGTGAGAATAACGGTGGTAGAGGCCGCTTCTGTTCGAACAATATTAATGGTTCCATAGTTGTCATTTGTTGGATGATGATCGATGTTTAATACAGGAAGTCCTGATGTTCCATTATATAATTCTGGATAAATATCATTAAAACCAGCCATGTCTCGAGCGGCTGCGTCGCAAATAATAATGGCATCGTAATCTTTTATATTAAATTCATGAATAATATTTTCGGTATGAGGTAAAAATGATAACTGTGGTGGTGCTGTATCGGTACAGGCAATATCGCATTTTTTCCCTCTTTTTGTAAGAAGTTGATACAATCCCGTAGTGCTCCCAAGGGTATCCCCATCGGGATTTCTATGAGATACCAATAAAAACTTTTGAGCAGTTGTCAAAATATTTTCAATTTGTTGAATGGTAATWTYGWTWAYSWTASMWKYYWAAWGYTAGGTAATAGTCTATAGTCTTTTTTGATATTTGGCAATATGTTAAAACTAAAAAAAGCTTATTTAAAAAATAAGCTTTTTATAAAAGGAAAAACAGGTGTTTACAAAATAAATAAATATGTTTTAAAAGTTGGAAAAAATACTTTGTAAGGCTTGGCCAGGAATGAGTGTGAGAAGATTTTTTCCTATAACGGCATCTTGATGTGCAAAAGAATCAAGGGATTTTGTTTCAGGGTCTTTCCATCTGTCAGAAACTGATCGAGAGTCATCACTTCCATTCCGATTGTCTCCTAGGACAAAAAGCCGGCCTTCTGGGACTGTATATGTGGAATATTGGACTTCTTCTTGAGCTCTCTTGATAGAGATGGTGTCAGAGCTATCTATTTTTCTGTCAAAAAAGTTTCGGTTTGTTTCATTGAGGTATGGTTCATCTATAAGTTTTCCATTTTTCCATACTTCTCGAACACTGGTCACTCGTGTTTTTTTCACAAGTCGTCCGCTTTGAAGCTCTTGAATATTGTTGGTGATAATATGATTTTTAATTTCAATAGTATCTCCAGGGACTCCAATGACTCGTTTAATAAAAAACTCTGGAAGGAGGCAGGCGCTTTCATCAAGTGTCATGGCGCTTATTTTTGAAATCATACAATAGGGCCCCTGAACTTGTGAATATCGAGGATTTGGAGGGAGGAAAATGATAACATCTTCAAATTGAGAGTCCATAAAGAGAGGCGTAAATTTATTAACAATGATGAGATCAGAGTCTTGAAAGGTTGGTACCATCGATGATCCTCGAATATAAAAAGGGGAAATAAAAAAGGAACGAATCAGAACAACTATTATGAGAACTGAAAAAATATCCCATAAAAAGGACCCAATAATTTTTCCGATAGCATTTATTTTTTTATTCATAAAAGAAAGATTTGTTATATTTTGAATATTTTTTGTAAGACATGCAGTAAGGGTTCTTGTTTTTTTTCAAGTTCAATAATATTTTTTTGTATGAAGATGTTTTTTATATTTTGCAAAGAAACTTCTTTACTTATCATTATTTTGATATCTCCATGATTTTTGATATTTATAATCATATAAGAAGGAGACTCTTCAACAAGAAGAAAACTGTTTATATTTTGAAATGCAAAAAAGAAAGAATGAAAAGCAATACCGTTGGTAGTGATTTGTATAATCCCCTGTTTTGGAGTTTTATTCATGGCAATGAAAAAGAGTCCTGAGAGGAGGATGAAAGAAATAGCCATGGTTGCAGATTTTGTTAAAATAGCATATCCAATAAAAAAGACGAAGAGGGCTCCGGCTTTTTTATACCAACGGGTATTTTTTACAAAGTGTTGAAATTCTTTTTCTTCCCACTCGATAAGGATGTTTCCGTATTCCATACAAAATTATTTTTTAATGTCTTCTTTTTTTGTAATAATATGATCAATTATTCCATATTTTTTTGCGGCTTCAGCATCGAGCCAATGATCTCTGTCCATATCTTTTTCAATTTGCTTTTTTGTTTGAGTGGTTCTTTCCTCCATGATTTCGATAAGAATCTTTTTTGTTTTTAAAATATGTCTTGCCTGTATTTCAATATCACTTGCTTGTCCTTCTGTTCCTCCGAGTGGTTGATGAATCATGACTTCAGAATGGGGGAGGGCAAATCGCTTTCCTTTTTCTCCTCCGACAAGAAGGATAGATCCTCCGCTCGCAGCCATTCCGAGGCAGACAGTGCTGACATCTGGTTGAATGTATTGCATGGTGTCGTACATCGCCATAGTTGATGTCACTTGTCCTCCTGGGGAATTAACATACATAGTGATATCCTTTTTTGGATTTTGTTTTTCTAAAAAAAGTAATTGCGCGATAATACAGTTGGCAACATTGTCATCAATAGCGGTTCCCATAAAAACAATTCGATCTTCAAGCAGTCGTGAAAAAATATCATAGGCTCGTTCTCCGGTTGGAGTTTTATCAATAACGGTGGGGATCAACATGTTTTTAATCGTTTGAGATCCAGTTGAGGTGTTTGAGTTGTAAAAATACATAAGGGTGTGATTTAGTAATATTATTATATTCGAGGAAGAAGTTTTTCAAGGCCTTTTATTATTTTTTCAGCGCCTTTTGTGTTTCCGCATTCATAGTCATAGAGATCTCCATTTGATTTGAGTAAGACCCATGAAGGTATGAGGTTGCAAGATTCTCCAGTGAGTTCTTGATAAAAGAGTTTTCTGTCAAATATTTGAGGAACTTCAACATCAAATTTTTGTTTCCCTGATGCATTATCAAGAACATTGATAAGAATATGGGCGTCTTCTTTATAGAGCGGATAAATTTCTGTTTCTAAAAAATCAGCTTCGTCTTGGCAGTGTGGACAAAATGTTGCCGCCAGCACGATAAGCGCCGGTTTTCCATTGAGCGCCTGTACGGATGGATTATTTGAGGTGTCATGAGATGAACAGGCTGAAAAAAGAAGCGCAAAAGAAAGAAATAAAAGAGTTTTTTTCATATGGAATATAGTTTTAATAAGAGATTTTATACATGAGTAGAATTATTTTTGCGGCTTCTGCTCGTGTGATGGAGTCTTCTGGTGCAAATATTTTTGGTTGTTTTCCTTTAATTACGTTTTTATCATAGGCAAAGTTTACATATTTTGCAAACCAACTTTCTTGAGGAACGTCAGAAAAATGGTCTGATGTGGTTTCTTCTATTTGTATTTTTGATGCATGAATTATAATAGCGAGGGCTTCAGCTCTATTAATATGAGTTCCAGGTTGGAACGTTCGTTTCCCATTTGTACTTTTATATCCTTGAATGATATTATTTTGATAGGCTTGTAAGACATATGGTTCATACCATGAGCCTGTCTCAACATCTTCAAATATATTTTCTGTTTCTGTGATTGCTTCTATTGGAAATAATTCCATAACAATTTTTAAAAAAGCGGCTCGAGTAATTGGGTCATTCGGAGCAAATTGACCAGTGTTACCTTTTCCTTGAATAATGTTTTTTGCTCGAAGTTCTTCAACGTATTCAGCCGCCCAATGGTCTTTCATGTCTTCAAAAATAATTTTCTTTTTTGATTGAATTGGAGTGGTGATGGCAATATGGGTTCCCTGAGAAAGTGAAAATTCGAGTTGTTTTTTTTCTCGAATATCTTCAATGTTTAGATCAATGATTTCCCATTTTTCATTTTGAAAATTATATTTTTGTATAGAGAAATCTTGTTTTTCTAGGGCAGAAAGAAGAGAGGCTGATGGTATTATCGTAATATCTATAGGTTTTGAAGTGCGTAACTCAGGTTCTAATACAGTGAAAATAGATGTATAAATTAATGAGTTTTCAGGAAGAGGATGTTTTATATTTTTATAAAATATTCGTGAAATTGGTTTAATTGCATCGGTGAAAGGTTCATTGTCTTTTGTTATAATAGTATCTTTGGAAAATTGAATAGAACTTTTTGAATAATAATCAGTCATAAGAACGGTTCGATGGAATACTCCATCTTTTGTTGCAATGGGGCGTTCAATATTCAGTTCAGTGTTTGAGTCGTATGAAGGAATGTTATATGTATTGGTTGTTGGACCAGTGCTCCCTCCGCCACCGCCTCCGCCGCCACCTCCAGAGCTGTTATTATCAACGACGGGGGCGCTTACAATAAGTGTGAGGAGATGTGATTGAGTGTTTCCTAAAAAATCTTGTACGGAAAGAGTAAGAGCATGGCTTCCAACTCCTGGATTTTCCGTCAAAGTGAGTGTGTTATTAGAAATGCTGCTGGTATAGGTGGTGATTCCTTTCTTTATAGAAAAGGTGGTATTTTCTAGTTTTTCTGAAAAAATAAAATCTAAAGAAGTGTCAGTGCTCTTCATGGTCGTTGGGCAGGTTGTACAGATAGGAGAGGCTTCCTCTCTCTTGTTTATATCTAAAGAGATGGTATTGCTGAGGTTGAGAATATTCCCTCCCGTATAGCTGATGTCAGGGATGATTCCGGTGTCATTCACATCACATTCATTCAACGTAAAGGTCAGTCTGTTGTCCGTACCTCCGACTGACGAAAGGCTTTCGTTTGAAATAGTTCGTGTATTTCCGCATCCGGTGTTCGTGATAGCAAAACCATTGCTCCAAGGTGATCCACCGGCAATTTTACTGATGCTTTGTGAAAAATCTATATGAACGTTGTCGAGTTTTCCATTGTTGTCTAAGTCAATAAATGTAGCTTTTTGAATTTTTGGTGAAGTACTTATGGTTATAGTGGCTTTATTACTAAAAAGATCAGTAAATGAACCATTGTCATTTGTGTCGACTCTGGCTTGCTTTATGGTTGTAATAACATTACTCGAAGTATTGGCTTTCCATTTATAAATAACAAATGAAGTATTACTCCAGGTGAGTGTTTTATTACTATTTGAAAGAATAGGGTTTGCCGTTCCTGAAAGTTTAGAATTCCAAGTGGTTTCATTCGGTAGCGTTATTTCAATATCATCTGTGGCTGATCCTCCTGTGTAAATGAGTTGATAATAATAATCATTTTCTGTCGAAATTTCGATATTGGTGTCCCATGTCCCATTATTTCCAGAGGTGCTGACTTTTAAAGATATATTTGCGGCTGCAAATGCGGTACTGGGAATAAGGAGGAGTAAAAAAAATATAAGTTTTTTCATAATTCAGGGGTAATAATAAATGTATTATTGGGTGTATGTACAATTTTATCTTTTAACATGAATTGTAATGAATAWWCTYYWRKNGGTAASWYYTGWKNAANWKMTWWYGCRMRAYTGGTATCTGAAAATATTTTTGTATTATCAATGTCAATCATATCATTATTATATATTTGTATAGCGATAATGTTGTCAAAGCCTTTTCCTTGAAGAAGAATCATGGGGTGTTTTTTCAAAGTAATCGTTTGTGGAATGATATTTTTTATAATCAGTGATTCATCTGAATATCCAAGAGATTGAAAGAGCCTTGATGATATATAATATTTTTTCTTTTGAGCTCCTCCTATAAAACATTCAGCTTTTGGAAGGCTCTTGGCACGAATAATAGCTGATAAACTGAGTTCATTATATTTTTGAATTGGAAAAATATAATTTTTGTCTTGGCATTGTATGATTAACTCAGTCATTTCTTTTAAATTTTTCCCATGAAGTGTGATAAAAATATCCAAAGAGTTATCTTTTGATTGTGGAGAAATACTTTCTATGACCCAGGGGGCTGATGTTTGAGATTGAGATTTTGTATTATGTTTTGTTTCCGTTATGGATTCGCTGTGAGGTATTTGAGTCTTTTTATTTTCTGGCTTGAGTGTTTCTAAAAAACGTGGGATAGAGCTGTTTTGAGGAGCTTCTGAAAAACACGAAGAAAATACAAGGGAGAGACAGAGGAGGAAATACTTCATTTAGTAAAGATAGAGATTAATGGTTTTTGAAACAGCATTTTTCCCATCAGTTAATGTTATAGTTATTGTTGGAGTAGATGATAATGGAGTGTTTGGTGATAAATAGACAAAGCGATTACTATACCCAGAGACCACTGGACCACCAGACTCTAAAGAGACGGCTCCTTCGCTTGGAGATAGAGTAAATGATAAGTTGTTATCATCTGAGTCAGTGACTTCAAAATTAAGGATCAGAGAGCTTCCTTTTTCCATATATTCTGTTTCCAATGCATTATTGAGATAATCTGGTGAAAGGATTGTAATTTTAGGAATGGCATTACTTCCAAGAACTCGTGCTTGAATCTGTATAGATTCAGCCGCAAAAGTATGTGGAATGAAAAAGTATATGCATCCCAAGATAAAAGAGAGGAGACGTGTCATAACAATAAATTATTTATTCGCTTGCAACTGTTTTCGGATTTCATCTTCAAGTCGTTTTCGTGACCATTTTTGGTATTTTCGAGCAATGGCCAGAAAAAGTATGAGTGACCCTCCATAGAGAAGAATATCTTGCCAGGGGATAATAATAATTGATATTTCTTGAATGGTTGGTTGTTCGTTCATATCAGTAAGAGTCAATTTTGCTGTATAATAACCGAAAGGAGATCCTTTGAATTTAATATGTTTTGTTCCCGCATTGTCTTGTTCCTGAAAAACTTCTCCATTCCATTGGAACATAAAATGTCGTAAAGAATTGGCAATAACATTACCTTGATTGTCATTAATGGGGAGGTAATCAACGATTATTGTATTGGTTCTCACTCCTTGAGAATTGAGAATAGACTCCGTTCCAATATTTTTGAGCTGTGTTCCAAATATATTAAATATTTCTACCTTTCCTCCTGGTTTCATATGGGTATTTCCGGTGTTTTTATATTTGAGTGAAAAAATGACCGGAAGTTTTGAGAAAAATGATTGTTTGTGTGCTTTTTTATCTTCATCAATCATTACTGTTTCAAAAGACTCTAAATTTCCCTCGTTGATAATTTCCCCTTCAACATTGAGAAGAAGCATTGAGGCTAGTCGGAATTTTTGAGTGACTTGTCCCTTGGATTCATATGCAAATAAGATATAAGCATATTTCCCTCCAGGTTCTGCATCTTCTGGGATAATAATTTGAAAAGGAATGGCTCGTGTTTCATTGGCTTCAAGTAAAATTTTATTATTGTCATTATTGACATGAATCCATTTTTTGAGAGATATATTGTCTGGAAGATCCGTGTTTATTTCTGTTGGAAATCCTGTTTCTTTGGTTGTCAGATTTTCTTGTAAGATGGTGAGCTCTATCGGAAAATCATCTTGATTTGAAACTTCAATAACTCTATTAATGGTATCTCCTGGGGCTCCTTCAAGTTCAAATCGTGGAGGATTTACACCAAGGGCGAAAACAAAAGATGTTGAAAGAAAGAATACGATAGCCAGGGATAAGAGTCGAAAGATCTTCATTTTTGTGAATTCTAAGTAAAAAACTATGTGAATTATAGGTTTTCTTTTGAGTTTGTAAAGAAAAAGCGTTATTCAGCATACTTGTGCTCTTGTTTTACTTTTGCTATTTGTGCCTTATTACACTGTTGACATGCGATATTGTGTATTATAGTATGCTTTATATTTGTATTGTATATACGTTATGAAAATGAAAAACGTTTTAAAATCTTCATCGGAAAAAATAACTCCACTCTTGCAATCAGTGAAGGATACGGGAATTACTGTTTTAAAGAAGTCATCTCAAATTTTGGTGCAAATGGCGGTAGCTTCAACGTTAGTTATGGCGAAGGGGTTTGATAAGGAGTATTGGATGGAAAGATTTCAGCGCAATCCTATGGATTCTTTATATAACCAAAAAGAATTAGGTTTACTTGATAAAAAGATACAAAAAACAATTCTTGAGAATCTTCTCCTGCGAAAACCGTGGTATATTATAAAGAATTATCATCTTTTTTATAAAATCGATCATAAGTGGTATACGAGATTATTGAAAGAGACTATGAAAAATAATCCGAAAGATAGGAGGAAATTTATAGATTCTCCTCAGGCATTGTTATTGGCAGATGAAAAATGGGGGATGAGTGTAATGGAGGAAGAATGTGAAAAAGACACAACGCGAATTTTTAATATTGGCTATTTATTTCCTTATAAATATAAGGAGTGGGTTAAAAAGAGGATTGAAAAAGGGATAAGAGATAAACCAACCGAGGCGATGGGTATGCATACTGTGAGTTATATAATTGATGTAGATCGTGCATGGGGGATGCGTTTATTTGAAAAATTAGCAATTCAGCACCCAGAGAGAGCTTTTGATTCACTTTATGATTTTGTGGAGATCCATAAAAAATGGGGAATGCAATTAATAGAAAGAGTGGCGACTAAGTTCCCTCAATATGTTATTCCGAATCTTTATTTATTAATAGAAATTGATTCGCAGTGGGCAAAGAAGCTGGTGGATCGTGCATTATTGCAAAGCTTACCATTAAAAGATTTATTTTCTGTTATAGAGCAAAGTAAAGATTTGATAAGCATAGATAGAGATTGGGCCATTCCTTTGATTAAACAGGTTGGTAAAAAAGTATGTGTAGATGAGAACCGGGAAGACTATTTATCTCAGTCGTTTAGTATAGATATCAGTGTTTTAATTTCAATTGATAAACAATGGGCTATATCATTATTAGAAGTAATATTGATAGATTCTGTCGATAATGTCTTTACTTCTCTTTTTACTTTGATTGATATAGATCGAGACTGGGGAATGAATCTTATAGCAGAAACGGCTGCCAAGGATTCATGGTATGTTATGCGTGATAAAGAAGATCTTCTGAAAATTGATAAAAAATGGGGAATGTCGTTAATAGCTAGGGCTCTGCAGGATAAGAGATATATATCTGGAGAAGATTTCGAATTTGTTATTTCTGTTGATAAAATATGGGGGATGAGATTAATAGAGCTATTAGCTCCCAAGGGAAGGAAGGAAGTTTTAACAAAGATATCTTTTTTAGGGACTGTTTCTCCACAATGGGCGCTCGATCTTTTTTTGTTGTCTGCATCAGAATTTCCATATAAGGCATTAGCTCATGCGAAAGAAGTTATTAAGATTAATGAAAAAAGAGGAAAAGAAATTATTATGACATTGGCTCTTGAGTATCCTTTTATGTCCGTTAGTTTTTTGAAGGCTTTTAATCAAATTGATGTGAATTGGGCTCAAGAAATAAGGGAGGCTATCACTCGTGTGGGGGATCTTGTGGATACTTTAATGCATATTAATGATTTACATGATTCACCGGATCATATTCGGTATAAATCGATTGAAAAATCATCGGTAGTCGATCTCTATGATATGATTGTTTATGGACGAGAAGAAATATATACTTCTTCATATAAAGAATTATTGAAGCGTTTTTTAAAAAAACTGAAAGATTCAAATACTGACTTTCTTAGTTTTATTGAAGCACATGATTATCGACATCTGGGAGTCTTTTTTGAGGCAGCCACTTCTTATGGAGATATAGATAAGGTTATTTTAAATATATCAGGAATGAACAGAGTAAAAAAAATATTTACCGAATTTTTGAACAAAAGCATATCTTCGAAAAACACTCATAATATAGTCGCTTTAACAGAAGTATTATTGCATACAAAGAATGGTGAATTAACTCAATTTTTAGAGAAGAGATCTATTGATTTATATAAGAATATGAGTAAAAATACGATAAAAGATGCTTTTGGAATTTTATTGCAATATTTTTTTCGATACGGCAAACCATCTTCTGTTCATAATGCTTTTTTTCATTCTTTAGATAAAAATAAATATACTATTCCAGATCTTACAAGTGTTCCCTCAGAAGATCTATTTGATCAAAAAGGACGAAATATTCAACAATACTTTTTTTATAATGACGCCGATGGTCATTCCACATTTCAGGGTTTTTTAGCTCGTTATCAAAAAGATGATCAATGGACCATTGATGAAGGAAATAAAAGTTTTGTTTTGATTCAATCTACAAATAAAACGAATGGAAAACAAATGTTGATTTACGCGAATCGTCCTGGATTTGATGGATATGACAATGAAGAACAGGATGGAGTAGAAGATATTCAGGAGTTAATGAAAACTGAAAACATGACTCCAAGTGTTATTGTTCATCGCGGACATTCATATCATGTGCAAAAAACGATTCAGCATATTCCAAAAAATACAAAGATAACTTCATTGGGATCGTGTGGAGGGTATCAAAGTTTTCAATCTGTATTGAGTAAGGCTTTAGGCTCTCATATTTTAGCAACAAAGGGAATTGGAACGAAGTTTATTAATGAGCCCGCTTTCAAGGTATTGAATGAGACTATTTTGTCAGGGAAGGATGTTATATGGAGTGAGGTTTGGAAGGAAATTGCTGATACACCTTCAGTTTTAAATAAGTATAAACATTTGAAAGATGATCCACGTTTTTCTTTATATATTAGTCCTGATCAAAATTTTGGAGCATCCTTTGTTCTTAGGTTGAATGAACTCTATTGTGAGAGATGGGGGTTTGTATGTCGGTAGTAAAAAAATAATATATCCATAGAAATGAAAAACGTTTTAAAATCTTCATCGGAAAAAATGACTCCACTGTTACAATCAGTGAAGGATACGGGAATGACGGTGTTAAAAAACTCTTCTCGGATATTGTTACAATTATTTATAGCTTCGACTCTCACGGTAGCTAAAGGGATTGATACAGACGCCTGGACTCAGTATTTTAAGAATGATCCTTCGGCCATTTTTCATAAAAGAGCAGATTTTGTTTTGTTGGAGAAAAAAATACAAAAAAAGTTGCTTGAAAATGCACTGCTAGAGAGAGGTCCTGCTTTTTTGTTTAAATTTTATAGATTTTTTCTTTCGATAGATAGAAGATGGTGTCGAAAGTTGGCAAGAACGATTGTTTCTCAAAATACTTCTTATGCTATAGAATTTTTACCAGCAATAATGGCTATTGATCGTCGTTTAGCTATGCGAGCTGTAGAAAAAGAAGCTGAAAATAATACCTATTTTATTTTTTCATCTATAAAACTCTTATTGAGTATAGATCGAAATTGGGCGATAAAGATTATAGAAACAGCTGCTGAGAGTAAGCCGATGAACGCCATTTCAGAAATTCATGAGCTTGTAAAGATTGACAGAGACTGGGCTATGCGATTAATAGAAAAAATTGCTTTTGATGATCCTATTTCTATATTAAGCCAAGCTGATAAAATCATCTCTATAGATACAAAATGGGGGATGAATTTAGTAGAAAAGGTGGTAAAAAGCATACCAAATGATGTTATAGAACAAGCTCAGTTTTTAGGGGGTATTGATAAGCTTTGGGCAAAGAAAGTGATAAATGAAGCGCTTGATCAAAAATCTATTCCTCTCGAGAATGATATATTTTTAGAATCTATGGTCGGATTGATGTTTATAGATAGGAAATGGGCCATTGAATTAATAAAACAATTCTTTCGGAAGATAATAGAAGAAAAATCCTTAGAAGAAAATACCTCAATTATTATTTCTCAAGCAGAGGTTTTGATAACGGTAGATAGGAAATGGGCTTTGTCTCTTTTCGAGCTCGTCATGAGCCAAGAGGCGAGTGATATATTTGATGAGATGGATATATTTTTGAACATAGATCGAGAATGGACAATGAAATTAATAGAAAAATATGCTGTTGATAACGCATATTATGTAATGAGGTATAAAGAAGATTTACTGCGTATTGATAGAGCCTGGGCGATACCGTTGATAAAAGTGGCGGCTCCCGATAGGCCACTATGGGTATTTAGTGATCCAAGGTTTTTTGTAAATATTGATAAAAAATGGGGGATGAATTTGTTAGTCACGCTGGCGCCTCATAATTCGCGAATTGTTTTAAATAAGTTTCGTTCGATAGCGGCATTTTCRGAAAAGTTAGCTTTTGATTGCTTTCAAAGAGCAGCCGAAGAATTGCCTTCATCGGCATTATATCTTGCTCCTCAGGTTATTAAAATAAATGAGGAGAAGGGGAAGAAAATGATAGAAAAAGTTATAGATGAAGCTCCTTTTGATGCGTTTGAGCTGAAAGGTGTTTTTGACTCAATTGATACACAATGGGGGGCTGAGATGTTTGTAAAAATACAGCGTATTATATCTTTAGTTCGGGGAGTTATTCATATGAATAATCTTCATAATGAATCAGCATCGATTCGTTATAAGGGATTAGAGAATGCGTCTTTGAACGATTTATATGATATGATGGTGTATGGACGAGAGGAGATTTATACTTCTTCATATAATGAAATATTTAGACGCTTTTTACAGAWATTGAAAGAAAAAAATATGAATTTCTTTGATTTCATAGAACAAAAAAAATATATGAAGCTGGGAGTGTTTTTCGAAGCGGCCGCGGCATATGGAAGAATAGATGACTTATTATTAACGCTGAAAGATGACAGCGATACGGAAAAGATTTTTTCAGAATTTATACGAAAAACTTTCAGAGAAAAAAATATGCAAAATATTGTGGTATTAACTGAAATTTTATTGGAGACAAAAAATATGAAGCTTGTTCATTTTTTGGAAAAAGAATGTATTGATATGTATGAAAACATGAGAGAGGGAAGCATGAAAGATTCTTTGGGATTATTGTTTGTCTATTTCGCTAAAAAGAGACCTTCTGCTATAATGAATACTCCATTCTTCCAGACTCTAGATAGCGAAAAATATACTATTGCCAGTTTAGAGAGAATCCCGTCAGAAGATCTTTTTGATGAAAAAAACAGAAATATCCAACAATACTTTTTCTATGATGATGAAGATGGCCATTCAACATTTCAAGGATTTTTAGCTCGTTATCAAAATGATCCTCAGTGGTCTGTGGATGTAGAAAATGAAAGCTTTGTTCTTATTCAATCAACAAATAAAATAACGGGAAAACAGATTTTTATTTATGCCAATCGTCCTGGATTTGATGGATATTCTACTGCAACAAATGGAGTAGAGGTGATTAAAAGTATTATGAAAGAGAAAAAAATGATTCCAAGCGTTATTGTTCATCGAGGGCATTCATATCATGTTGGAAAAACGATTCCAGAGATTCCAAAAGAAACAAAGTTAACTTCTTTGGGCTCATGTGGTGGATATCAGAATTTTAAATATGTATTATCACAAGCGCCAAATTCTCATATATTTGCAACGAAAGGAACCGGGACAAAGTTTGTGAATGAACCCGCTTTTAAGTTTTTAAATGATACTATTTTATCCGGAAAGGATTTAGTATGGGAAGAATTATGGGAACAAATTGGAAATGCTTCATCGGTATTAAAAAAATATAAACAGGTGAAAGATGACCCTCGTTTTAAACATTATATTTCCCCTGATAAAAATTTTGGAGCGGCTTTTGGAGTGAGGTTGAATGAGTTGGATGATTTACGGTATGACCGTGATTACGAGTAGAAAAATAGAGCGTATTTATCCTTGATTTCCCCTCAAATCTCATCTACCATCTCACCGATCCTTTCATGTGCTCTGGTGGCGAAATTGGTAGACGCGCAGGCTTGAGGGGCTTGTGATCAATATGATCGTGGAGGTTCAAGTCCTCTCCAGAGCACCAAATATTACATTATGAGCACCTTCGGGTGCTTTTTTTGTTAATTTTAAGAGTTATTGCCTTGATTTAAGTCTGCCTGCCGGTAGGTCCTGTCCATAGCACTAAAAGTAAAAAGCTTAAGTTAATTTGAAACGTATTTTAGATTTTACAAAATATTAAGTTTTGTCTTTATACTTTACTTTTTATAATTTTTGAATGAAAATTATTTATGTTTGTAATCAATTTAAAAATGAAAGGAAGTGATCGGAATAAACCATGTAAATGTGGCAGTAAAATCAAAGCTAAATATTGTTATGGAAAACAGTTGCTGGAGTGTGATGTATTTTTTGCCGAAGAAGTAAAAAGACATGATAAGAGAGAAGAGGCAATTTTTAACTACATTGAAGACATTGTGAGAGAAGTTGCTTCTTCTTTTTTTCAAAATGATAAAAAACAATATGTTTTAGGAGCAAGAGCACAGCTTATCATTTGTTTTAGTTTTATAGACGTATTAACTAATCTTATTTGCAAGTATGAAAATTTAGATTTAAAAGGTAGTTCAAAGAAAAAGTCTATGCATGAAAGACAATTTAAATACTTCTTTCAAGAATTTATTGATAAGAAAAAAAATACAGCTTTCAAAAATACAAAGTTTTTACAAGGTATAAATGCCGCCCAGCTGTATCATATACGATGTTCGTTGGTGCATTGGTTTGGAAATGGTGGACTATGCAAAGGAAAACAGATAACTATCGCCACAGATAGAACTCCAAATAAAATAATAGATCAGTTTTTAACCATTGGTTCATTAATCTTAATGCCTTTAGAGCTGAAAGAAACTCTAATAAATGCAATTGAATTAATTATGAATCGGCTATTATCAAATATTGAAAATGCTAACAAAGATAAGAATTTGCGAGTTCATCATGTAAGAGGTATTGACCGATGTTACCAGAAATTCTTAGAAGAAGGTGCAATTTCTATTAAAGAGAGTGATTTGCAAAAAATTATCCTGCATAAGCAGGAGATATAAATGCTTTTCCTTATAATATTTTGTAATTTATTTTGTTGCACGGATAATTGCTTCGTTGTATTTAGTCCAGAGAATTGCAATGTCTTGAAAATTAGCTTTTTTTAGCATTTCAATCATTTGCTTAACTGTTATCATGTGATCTTCTTCTCGTTCCTTCTTGAAATTTTCTTCTGCAAAGTCTACCGTCGCCCCCATAGTTAAAGCAATTTTTTTACGTTCTTCAAAACATCTCTCAAGTTCGGCGGAATCAGAAAAGTTCACAAGGTCCGTCCAAATAAAAATTCCACCTTTTTTAAGCCAGTTATAGATGTTGTTTATAAGATGTTCTTTTTCTAACACAGGTATGTTGTGAATAACAAGATTTGATAGTATAGCTTCGAAACTCTCTGATTTAGCACTGAACTCTATAGCAGACATTTCATGAAAACGAATGGTAGAATTTTTTTCTTTCAGCCGCTTTTTTGATTCTTCAATCATTGGCCCCGAGATTTCAACTAAATCTACTGATTGGGGATTTCCTTGATCTATAATCATTTCATCTATGTTTCCAACACCCGATCCAATATCTAAGATAGCTCCGTTGTGAGCTTGTTTAATTACCTCACCAACGACAAGAGGAATTATTTCTTCAGTATAACCTGGAACAAAGCGATTTACTTCTGTTTCATACCGTCGAACTATATCACTATAGAACCTCTTTTCTGCTTCTAGGCGTGACGATGGATTATATATTTCTGGCATAAATAAGTTTTAAAATTTTGCTAACAGGTTTCTATTCAAACTTTATGATCACATTGTAACAATGTCTTTCATATTATGTAAACTTCTATTGTTCTAGAGTCAGATAAAATACTTTAGATAAGACTAAACATTATTTTTCAAATACACCTCCTCAATATWSWWMMWKMTAKGTYTNAYWYAYYWGTMYMKRKMKKWKWMGGNTYCAGWNNMRMTTGCWANTNKYTGYYTAAAAATATAGTATCCATGATAAACACAATAAGCACTTTTGTATGAGGACAAACAGTTCGTTAACAACTTCTTTAAAAGTATTCCTTTTTACAAAGCTGTTTGCTTATTCACAGCAGGCTTTTGTAGGTATTTTTATGAATATCTATCTTTGGCGGATGACTAATGATTTTTACACTATTGCATTTTATAATATTATATACAGTCTTTTTCATGGGATTGCCATTATTCCGTCTGGAAAAATAATAAAAGAATATAATAGACTGTTGCCTTTGAGACTGGGGCTACTATTAAAAGCAATATTTTTGTCTCTGATTATTTTTCTGCAACAAGATATTATTCAACATCTTGGAATGGTTGCAGCTGTTGGAGGTATTGCAAATGGTCTCTACTGGGCATCTGATGATACTTTAAAAATTGATTTATCAACGCCAGAAAACAGGCTGACGTTTGCATCGGCAGCTCGAATAGCAAAATATTTTTCTAAGG
The DNA here is from genome assembly GCA_002401425.1 of Candidatus Peregrinibacteria bacterium. GTDB lineage: Bacteria > Patescibacteriota > Gracilibacteria. The sequence continues at coordinate 76,362 of NVTB01000001.1, read as the reverse complement.
GACTTGTTCCGCTGATTGCGGGTTATATTATAATAAAAAATGGAGAAGCTCTGTCTTCTTATTCTAGCATATTTGTATATGCTTTTGTTATAACTTTTATATCACTTATCTCTTCCTTTTTCATTGTGGGAAAATCCAATTCTATTACTGAAAAATACCGTTTTTTTTCTATATCGTCACAGCTGCTTAAAAATAAAAAAATACGAATAGTTGTCTATAGTGCTTTGTTAAGTCAATTTTCAGAAACCCTTCCTATTCTTTTAAGCTTACTCCTTTTTCTCGCAACAGGATCTGAATTTTCTATTGGAGGGTATCAATTTATAACACTGTTTATTGGAGTGATAAGTAACTATTTGCTTATGCAATATTTTAATAGAAATGATTATAAGAAGCTACTAAAAATTGGAGGTATTATGAATTTTATAATTGTGTTTATTCTCTTCTTTCAACAGTCCTTTGCAGCGTTACTGCTGTATGGGATACTCAGCAGTCTCTTTTCAGTAACAGATAACCCAAGGCATCCTATCCGTATGGATACTATTAGTAATTATGCACAAAGCGCTAAAAAGCTGTCAGATATTCGAGTGGAATCTCTTAATCTGATTGCACTTTTTGATATTTTAGGAAAAATCCTGAGTTATGTTCTCATCGGATTTCTGTCATATTCTCTCAATTTCTATCTTATTGCATCTATCGCAGTAATTTTGAGTCTCGGAAAGCTATCGGCAAACTTTATTTTGGCCAATATTCATGAAGAGGAGGTGAGATCTCTATAAAAATCTGAGTATCTCCTTTTGAAGATTTATTTTCGTTTTACATCAAACCGATACATACCAATAATAGTAGAGCTCGCAATAAATATTTCACTGATAATTCCAGGAATAGACAATACCGCGATATTATATATCATCCAGAGTGGACTTGAGCATAATGACATCCACCTGACTTTTTTCGCATCTGTTTGCCAGTAGGCATAAGTTCCAATGAGAGATGCGGTCATAGGAAGGAGACTGATAGGGGATTGCCAGGTTATAACGGTGGCAATAATAATTATAGTCATAAAGACATAGAGCCAAAGAGGGTTTTTTGCCCACTTTTTTTCAGTTTTCTTATGAAATACATATCCACGAAATATACCTATAAAGTTCATAATAGATCCAGAGAGCGCATTGAGTAAGAAAAAATGAAGACTGTATAAGATTGAAGAAAATATTTGGATTTTTATAATAGAATTTCTATTTTTTTGTTGAAATGAAATAATCGTGAGAAGAAGGGCGAGGCCTCCAATGGCTTGTATGATGAGAAAATATGAAGTCATCTTATTGTGTTAGTTGATTGAGGTTGTTGTATAAGTGTTAAGATTTCATCTTTTAAAACGCCTCCTTGAAGTTTTATTTTACTTCCTCCGTTTTTATTAAGATAATCGGCGTTTACAAGGATTTCTTGACCAAATATATTTGWTGATTCTGCAAGTGCAATTCCAAAAACTATAGTTTCAATATTTGCCCACCAAGCGGCAGAAAAACACATTGGGCAAGGTTCGCATGTAGAGTATAAAGTAACTCCTGATAAGTCTTTTGATTGTAATGTTTTACAAGCATTTCTTATGGCATTTATTTCTGCATGCGCCGTTGGATCAAAACTATCGGTCTCTCCAGATCTTCCTGTGGCAATAACTTGGTTATCCTTTACTAAAATACAGCCAAACGGAAATGGAGCATTTTTTGCTTCATTGATGGCTAATTGCATAAAATGGGTATCGTTTGTATTATCTGTCATAATAAAAATTTAATAAGAATACATTTGAAATATCTCAATAGGTACTTCCTCATACGGATGAGCATCTTTAATGGCTGTACATACTTTTTCCAAGAGCTCTTCTGTACATACAAATTCTATCTTCATTTCAGACACTTTCTCTGCTTTACCTGTTTCTCCAATCGTTGGATTTGATCCTTCCATCGGCAAAAAATATCCATGCCCTGGTGTTACAAATGAACAATGACTATAATTTCCTATTATTCCAGCGCCTGCATTTCCAATGGCTTGTCTTACGGCGTCAACAGAATCTATTGGGCAGTAGGTTTGAACTTTGAGGTTTTTACTTTTTTGAATGCTCATGATTTTGTATGGTGTTAAAATGTATTAATTAAGGGGGCAATTATTACACCTTCATGTTATATCAGGAGGGGCGCATGATCAAGAATTTATTGAAATAGTGGCCTTTTTATCAATATATCTTAACCGTTTCGTATTGTGAAAATAAAAAAAGCATATACTCTGCAATGGAAAAATTTAACATTGTTTATGAATACAACGCTCCTGGTTCTTATCAATACCGTTATTTGGACGGTTATTACTATCCGATGGAAAGAGTTACGTAATAAAAATCTATCTGCGATCAGTGCTTTTGGACTCATGTGTGCGGGGCTTCCTTTGTGGATAGCGACGCTTGTGTATCTGCTTCTTTCTTCAGATAATATTGTTTATACTTCAGACTATTTTACTTTTGTAGTATTATGGGCGCTTCCTGTAATTATTGGAAACTTGGGAAACTTATTTCTTATGAAATATCAAACACTTTCTGAGTTGAGTCTTTATAAACTCGGATTTTCCACGCTTATGGGTATGAGCGCAGATTTCTACTTTTTTCAAACAACGTTTAGTTACTTTACTCTTTGTGGAATTATCTTATTTTTTATATCAGGTTTTCTGCTTTCTCAAAGTAAAACGAAACGATCTTATGATCTCAGTTTTCATATAGCGCTTACCATTCTTTTTTTCTTAAGTATAAATACTGTCTTTCAACACAGTATGTATAAATCAGCCGTTATGTTACAAACAAACCCGATTGTTCATGCCATGACATCTCAAATTTTAGTGTTTACGATATTCTTTTTCATAAGTTACCGTTCATTGAAAACAGATATTATGAAGAAAATCTTAAATTATAAGGATTTTCTTACCTTTGGTATTCTCATCTTTTTTTACACCATTATTGAAGCATTATTATTTGTCAAACTTCCTGTTTCTATTATTTTGCTGTTGTCGATACTCAGGCTTGTATTATTTGCTGTATATGATGCAAAAAACAAGGATCTGTCTCTGTCTTGGCAAACGTATATAGCCGGAGTGTTTTCATTGACGGCACTTATTCTTATAAATCTCTAAAGAATAAAACATATTACCAATCAATACCCTTCACTAAATACTCTTTCACCGTTTCTATTCTTTCAAGAATACTTTGTGTTGAATCGGGCATGATTTTAAAATGATCTTCAATAATCTTCAGGCCATTTTGAATAGAGCTTTGATCAAATTTCGTTTCTGTATCATCAATAAGTCCATGCTGTTGTAAGGTAATTCGAGGATCTTCGGCCATAATATTTCCATTTTTTTCTTCATTGTTTTCAAAAAATAAAATACTTTGTCCAAGACCTTCAACTCTATCAGAGATCCTTAAAGATGTGATAATGGGGAGCAGATCAGAATACACGATGTTATTTTTATTGAATTTTGCTCTCAGGCTGACGTCTTCTTCTTTTTTTACGGCATCATAACCACCAGCTTTTATAATGCTCTCAAGGTTTAAAATAACGTTTGAGGCACCAATAGGAAATCCTTGATAGTTTGTATCAAAGTATTTTTTAAAATACTCAATGAGCATAAAGTATCTCGCACAATGTAAAAAAGAAAAAGCTCCTTTGGAAGGATCTTTGGGAATTTCAAAGTCAATCTCTCCAAATATTAATTCGAGTGGAGTGTCATCTGTTAAAAGATTGTTTAAATGAAAAAAGTATTTATTGGAGAACAGGCTATCGGCATCAATATGCACTAAAAAGGTGTCAGGATGTTGACTAATTTCCATTGAATCGGCAATAAATTCGATGGCATAGTTTTTTACCTGTCCAATGTTATTTTCATCAGGGTCGAGGCCGTTTGTTGAAAGGTCTAAAGTTTGAATGTGTATAGATCTCTCTTGAAACTTTTGTAATATTCTTTTTTCGTCTTCATCTAATTCTTTGTTTTTCGTAAAGGTGTTATCTTTAAAAGTTGCAAAAATTGACAAAAGCTTTTGATTGTCTTCAAAATATAAATCTTGTTCTTCTGTCATTATTAATAACGAGTACAACTTTTAAATCTTTTGGTAAAAAATCCTGATCAATAATTGATTTCAGGTTTCTAAAAATGGTATTTCGTTCTGATCTTATAGGAATAACGATAACAAAGTTTTTCATGTGTCAGCTTATTAATTCATCTATAGAATACGCCTTTTTTCACTTATAGTCTAGAAAATAACAGTCCGGTTTATCTGTTCGCCTTTATTTTTTTATGAGGAATGGATAATATAAATATGTTTTTATACATGGGCTTTAAGAGATCAATCTTCATGAACTACTTTACCTATTTAGCGCGCTGCTCAGATAACTCCCTCTACACGGGGTATTGTGTTGATATCAATGCACGAGAAGATAAACATAACTCAGGAGAAGGGGCGAAGTATACTCGATCAAGAAGGCCGGTTAAAATTGTTTATTTTGAGGGGTATGACACGAAGACAGAGGCGATGAGGAGAGAGTTTGAGATTAAGAAATGGTCAAAAAAACAAAAAGAGGCTTTCATATATAGTTCAAACAAGATGTGAAATTGTTTGAGACGAAAATATATTGCAATAGAGTTGCAAATGATTTACAATGTATATACAACGCAAACGTATTAATATACAATGTAAATCAAATAACATACAATATATGAAAACTGCTATTAATATTCGGATGGAAGAAGAATTAAAAAAACAGGGGAAGGAATTTGCCAAGAGTATTGGAATATCTTTATCTGCCTTGCTGACGGCTCTTTTAAAACAAGCGGTAAAGGAACGAAAAGTTGAATTTTCGAGCGGCACAGTCAATGATTGTATTGAATCAAGGAGAAAGTATTCATGTGAATCGAAATCCTAGAAATTATTGATATTGGCAGTCATTCTCAGCGTTATTAAATAATTTTTTGTGTATGCGTACTTCAGATCAGTATATAGATTATATTTTAGATATCCTCTCTGATGTAAAGAACGTTACTACCAAACGAATGTTTGGAGGCTCTCTCGTACAGGTCAATAACGAGCAACTCGGGATTATTTGTGATAACCAGTTTTTTCTAAAGGTCGTGGATGAAGCACTCCAGCAACAATTATTACGTGAAGGATCTCATCAGTTTTCTTATGCCCGGAAAGAAAAAAATATTATTATTAAAAATTGGTGGTCTGTGCCTCCGGTGTATTTAGAGGATCGGGAAAAAATGCTTGCTTTGTCATATGAATCATTATCAGCTTCATCTCTAAAATAAACCCTTTAATATACAAATATTTTTGTTATACTTTTTGTGTATTAAATTTTTATATCTATGAAAAAAAATATACTTATTGGTTTTTTCGTTTCATTGATGTTCTTTTCGGCTTCATCATCTGTTTTTGCCGATTATCCAGTAAAGGTAGAAAATTATAAACAAATTTGTCAGTATAATATTGATGAATTAGCGATTCGGGATTTGCATTATTATAAAAGAAAATGTCTTGAGAAGAGTGTTCAGAAAGAATATGAGGTATATTTTTATTTAGAGAAACGACATCAAAATCAGGGGGATCTTATTTATAAACAATATTATATAAAACGAAAGGCCTTAGCTTCTGCTTATAAAAAACTGAAAGATCAGGATAAAAAAATACTTAAAAAAGAGGTAGAAAAGACTCAAGAAAAAAATATAGATGATGACTCATCGGTCGATAAAAAACTTAATGGAGAAGCTGTATCGACGCAGATATGTAAAATTCCTGAGATGCAGTATATACGAAAAGATTTTTATAAGGGGCTGACATTATCAGAGTCTTTTCCTAATCACTTTTTTCAAAATCAACAAATTCATATTACAGGGCGTGTAAAAAATAAGAATGTTGATTTTGTAACTATATTTTTTACACAACATAAAGAAACAATTTTTCGTGAAACGTACGCTGTGACAGATCAAAAGTTTGATATTCCGGTATCTTTCTCAGCCATTGAGGATTTTGACATTGGTATATTTGAAGGAACGTCAGGGAGTAGCTATATATTTCCCGTATACGTTGAAGAGCGAAAATGTGGAGGAAAAACCTCTATTAAAAAAACAAATACTTCCAAATTGACGACTCGTATGTCGGGAGATCAGGTGTTTATTACATGGAAAGGAACAGCTGATTTTTATAAATTAGATTTTGTACAAAAGGATAAAAAAATAAGTACTTTTGTCTCGGCTCAAACATATTTAGCTGATCCAGTTTTATTTGAAGGATTTGTACCGGGGGATATTACTATTACTCTTTCCTCGGGGCAGGGAAAAACTCTTTTTTCTGTGCGTGAATGGATGCAAGGGGAGACCATTAAAAAACAATTTTCACAACATCATTTTTCTTTTATTGATGAAAAAAAGATTCTCATAAAACGACTGCCAAGTAATTCTTCTCGAGGAGAGAAAATTATTATTACGGGAAAACTATTAGATGATACCGATGAAATAGCCTATATTATTTTACCAAATGGACAAGTGGATTCTGTCAAAATCAAAGCTTTAGGAGAGCCGAAAGTTGATAGCGATTCACAAAAAAAATATTATACAAGGGGGCAAAATTTTACTTTTGAATATATTCCACAGTCTTCAGGGACGCATATTGTAGAAATAAATCATATTTTAGGAATGGCGACGCTCAATGTTCCCGTTTATTCATTAAAAAAGCTTCCATTAATACCAGATTATAAAGATTTGAGTCAGGGGGAGAAGTCGGTAAAAACAGAAGCTCAAATGAAATCGGTTCTGTATAAAAATATTACTATTGCGCGAACCGATCATGCATTAAAACGGTTAAAAAGAGATATCTCTTTAGAAAAGCTTGCTCAGGAAAAAGCTGATGATATGGTGAAACGCAATTATGTCGCACATATTTCACCTACTGGAGAGGGGGCGAACGATTTAAGACGGCGTTATGGTATTAAATCTTCAGTTTCTGAAAATATTGCTCATAATGTCAATGAACATTTTGCACATGAAGGACTTATGCGTTCAGCGGCTCATAGAGGTAATATTTTAGAAGAAGACTGGACTCGAGTGGGAGTGGGGGTTGCGCATAAAAAAGATGGAACCTCTTTATTTGTAGAAATCTTTTCTGCAGATGAATTAACTGATGATTCTTTGTTTATTATACGAAAAGAAATCTATCGAACGTTGCCAGGAGAGTATGGAAAATCCTTGCTTGTTCACAGTGATTTAGAAAAAGCCGCTGATGTATGGAGTAAGAAAATGAGCGATGGTGGATTTTTTGCCTTTACTGATACTGAGGGAAAAGGTGTTTTTTCATCACTCGATCAATCACAATATGGAGGACGGGCTGGAGTGTATATATTTCAGGCAAATAATATAGAGGCCATTAAAAATAAATTCAAGGGAATTGAGGCTATTGAAGATAATGATATTAAAAATATAGGAATAGGAATATCCCACGATGATGACGGCATTATTTATACAACTTTATTTTATTATTTGAACTAACATGATGATTTTCCTTGATTTAGAGACAACCGGATTTGATCCAAAAGAAGATAAGATTATTGAATTTTCAGCGGTCAGAGTTGATGATGATTTTCAGGTCTTAGAGACGCTTGATTTTATGGTGAATCCAGAAAAAGAGATTCCAAAGCAAGTTATACAGATAACGGGTATTGAACAAGCAGATGTAGAAAATGCACAGCCCTTTTCAGCTCGTGTTGACGAAGTAAGAAAGTTTTTACAAGATGATGTCATTATTGGGCATAATATATCGTTTGATATTTCATTTTTACAAAATTATAGCTTGTTGGAAACAAATGAATCAATTGATACCTGTGACATTGCAACAATAACATTTCCTGGGCATGCATCGTACGCTTTAGAGGTCTTGTCGGATGTTTTGGGGATAGAGCATCAGTATAAACATCGAGCGCTGGGAGACGTGTTGGCATGTGTTGATTTAATGAAGGTTGCGGCGGCTTCTGTGCAAGCGTTGTCTGAAAATTTTTGGAATCGCTATCTTCAGTCTGAAAATAAAATTCCAAAAGTTTTATCACGCTTTATTTCGGTTCTTAAGAATGTAAAAAATCCAAAACCGTATAATGTTATTCCGTATGAGACTTCAGATGATACTCATGTATATTTTTCAAGGAGGCTGACCGATATTWCAGAAAAAATGAAGAGGGGAGTGGTGTGTGTGGCTCCACAAATCGTTTTGGAGAAGTGGCATAAGTTATATCCAGAAAATTTTAAACCATTATATAAACAGCAAAGTTATCTTAATTATTCACAGATGCAAGAATTTTTACAGAAAGATGCTTTTTCTGATGCTCAGGCGTTATTATTAATAAAAATATTACGAAATCAGTCAGAGGGGATGGATATGAATGAAAAAGCCTTAGATATTCATTATCATGATCGTCCGGAATTTCAAATGTTGGTAAAAAATGATCCAAAAAGTGTGCTTGATGAAAAAAAATATAATGCCGTGTCTCTTGAAGCTGTGTTAAAAGATGAAGTTGATATGAAAAATACATCAGCTCTTGTATATGGATGGAGTGAAAAAATGTTAGATAAAATGTCTCATCAAATTATTTCAAAATTTCGTATAGATAAAGCTTTTCCAGAGTCATTATTGAAGAAAAAGATGTTTGAATTATTTCATGATTTGCAGCTCTATCTTTTTCCTCGAAGTGAGGATATTGGGCCCTATGGAAAACAAAAGGTGATCAGTGACGATATGTATAAAGACCAAGCGTTTATAAAAATTCAGCATGATTTCATTAAKTTTTTATCAGAATCTTCTTTTGAGCAGGGCGTTTCTCCTTTTATAAATATTCTCTCAGATTTTTTCTCATCACATCCTGCTATTCGTTTTGTTGTATTAAAATCAGATGGAGATATGGTTTTTCACCATGTGCCGCTTTCGTATAGTCCAGAGCAATATTTTCAAAAAGATACTGAAATAATGGAGTATAATGAAATAAAAAATCTTGAGTATAGCTCGCAGATTTTGGGGAAAACGTATCAAGATCAAGCATTTCGGGAATATAAAATACAGTTTCCAAAAAACCCAAATTTTCCGAGTGCAAAAAATCCTCGATTTCTTGAGTCAGTAAAAACAGAGATTGAAGAGACTTTAAAACAGGATTTTGGAAAAATATTGTATATGGGGGCTTCAAAGCGACAAGTTGAAGAATTGTTTCTATATTTTTCATTGCATCCTGATTATAAGGATATTGTGTTTTTATCGAGTGTTGGAGCTGGAGGGAGGTCAAAGATTTTACATAAACTCAAAAGTCATAAAAAATGTATATTTTTTTCCAGTTATGATTTTTTAATGAATTTAGAAGAAGAGCCTTTGCATTTTGATAAACTGATTTTGCTCAAACTTCCTTTTGATGCACCTTCTAATCCGATGCAGAAAATGAGATCACATCTCTTTGGGAATGATTTTGCTGATTATAGTTTGCCAAAAATGGCTGAACTCATTTTATCTTTGTTGTCTATTGTCTCTCATGATGAACTGTATTGTTATGATCTTAATATGCAGCAACGGTGGGCATATCCTTTATCTCAGTATTTTACATGGTAGAAAAGATAGTTCTTATTGGGTCATATGGAGCTTCAAACATTGGAGATGAGGCTATGTTAGATGTATTATATACAGAGTTATCAAAAAAATATTTTGTGTCTGTTTTATCAGGCGATAGAAATGATACGGTGCGTCGTCATAATATAGAGAGTGAGCGAGTGCGAGCTCATTTGCCTTTTGGACTGCGTTCATTTTTTTCATTTCAGTGGCTCGCAACGGTGAAGACGTTATTTCAATCAAAAAAAGTATTATTTGGAGGAGGGGGGTTATTTGTTGATGATCAGGGAATAAAAGCCATTTTACTTTGGAGTTATCATGTCTTTATCTCAAAAATACTTGGAAATGAGGTGATTATTTTTGCGAATTCTTTTCATCCCCTGCAATCAGGCGTATCAAAAAAAGTTCTTTCATTGGCATTGTCTTTTGTTGAAAAAATTATCGTGAGAGATGTTCAGTCATATGAATATTTGAAATCTTTAGGATATGAACATAAGCTGGAGCAGGGGGTTGATCCAGTGTTTTTTTATGATATATCATCATGTAATCCAGCTAAAAAAAGAGTAGCAGTAAATTTTCGTCCTTGGAAAATGAGATATGAATCTTGTGTGGAATGGAGCAAGCAAAAGCAACAAGAGGGGTTTGATCTTATCTTTATTGCTTCTGATGTGACTGATGTTGAAATACATGAAAAATATTTTAAACATATTCCTATGATTATGCCTTCGTCTTTTTCAGAGATGCAGATTATTCTCTCTCGGTGTGAGTATGCCTATGGAATGCGGCTTCATTTTTTGTTGGCAGCTATTTTATCAGGATCAAAAGTTGTAGGAATCTCTTATAGCTCGAAGGTTTCTGGAATACTGCAGTCATGTGAATTGCCATTTATTCGGCTTGCTGATATGAAAAAATCACATTTAGAATATTTTTTCAAACAAGCAACCCAGGCGAAAAATAGAGAAAAACACAAAGAGACTATCAAAAGATTGCTTAAGCATGTTTGATGAGTGAACAAAAAATGTATTCAATATTGTATAAAAGATGTATTCAATAAAGATGTGCTATAAAAAACATATTGCTTGCATGGCAATAAAAAATAAATTGATTTTTGTATGTTTTTCTATAGTCTGAATCAGAAAAATAATATTATTTTATGAAAATGGATTGGATGTTTATATGGAAAGATTGTAAGTGTCCTTCTCTGGGGCGTTTGTTTTTGGATGCGTGGAGAAATATAAAGACCTATTTTATTGTTTCTTTGCCCTCAGTTTGTATTATTTCGTTGGTACTGATTTTATTTCATGTTTCACTCTTTTTATCACATGGGGTTTTGTTTGTTTCAAATAAAGTAATAGAAAAGATTCCAGTTATTATTGAAGTACAGCCAAATATTATTAAAGATCAGCTTCAATTTATTATTCAAGACTTAGACCGGACTGGAAAAGTGCGTTCGGTGGATTTTATTTCAAAAGAATATGCATTAGAAGAATTTGTGAAAACACATGAGTATGTTGAAGGAATTTTAAGTCGTTTTCATATGGGGAATCCTCTCCCCTCAACTATTGAAGTCTCTTTTTATAATATTGAAGATATTCCTTTTATCATAAAGCTGTTGCAAAATGAAAAATATTCAGCCTTTCTTCAGCAAAGTTCGCTCTATTCATTTTTTCAAGAAAATGCGGGAGCTCAAATAGTTATTTCCTTTCAGCAGTCATTGCACTATTTCCAGGGAGTCGTTCAATTCTTTTTTGCTCTTTTTTCCATGTTTATCATTACCATTATTTCATTTGTCTTTTTGTTTTCTTATAAACAAAAATTAAAGACAGACTACATGCTTGGAAAAAATCTATTAGAATTATTGTTTGTGCCATTTTTTGAACTTGGTTTGTTATTGTGTTTTTCTTTTATAATAACAACCTTTGTTTCATTGCTTGTTCATTTTGTTTCATTATGGAGCGCTTCATTTGTGTGGGAATCTCAAACGGTTTTAATGGGAATTTCTGAGGTGTTTCATTCGTTTTTAGGCCTCTATCCACAGTTTTTATTGTTTGATAGTTTATTGTTATTTGGAGGATTTTGTCTGAGTGTTGTGAGCTTTTCTGTATTCTTTATAAAAAAATATTGTGTCTGATTATCTATGTATCGTTGGTTTGGGAAATATTGGTGCTCAGTATGATCAAACGCGTCATAATATAGGATTTGATGTTCTAGATGCCTTTGTTCAGTACAATAATTTTCCGCCTTTTTCTCATAATAAAAAGTTTTTTGCATCCATTTCTTCAGCTGTTATAGATGGACAAAAAATTATGTGTATCAAGCCATCAACGTTTATGAACTTATCGGGAGATTCCGTCCGAGCTATTATGAAATATTATAATGCAAAACCGCATCAGTTTTGTATTATTTATGATGATAAAGATATGGATTTTGGAAAGTTGCGTTATCGTCTAGAGGGATCAGCGGGAGGACATAATGGAATTAAAAGTATTATCCCCGTGCTTACAAAATCATTTGCTCGTATAAAAATAGGAGTGGGGAATGAAAAATTGCAATATATGGATACAGCTGATTTTGTATTGTCACGTTTTTCTTCAGACGAAAAAAAACAACTTCCTCAAATTATTGAGAAAGTTATTGATATGATTGATACGTGGTACCCACAACAGGGATCGAACCTGTAACCTTTGCCTTAGAAGGGCACTGCTCTACCATTGAGCTATGCGGGCAAAAAAAACAGCCACAGAGGGCTGTTTTTTAAAAAGAAAGATATGAACTATTTTGTTGGTTCAACAATTGGTTCAACAACTGGAGTTTCAACTGGATCAACTTCAGGAGTATCAATTGGATCAACAGCAGGAACGTCAGGAGTATCAATTGGATCAACAGCTGGAGCGTCAGGAGCGTCAACTGGATCAATAACTGGAGCTTCAGGATCAACAATTGGATCAACAACTGGAGTAATAACTTCAGGTTCAGGTTTTACAGGTGCTTCAGGAGTATTTTCAGCAGGAACGTTTACACAACTCGCTAGTAATGATACCGCAAGAAGAGAAACTAGAGTAGTTCTTTTCATTTTTAAATGAATTAATATATAATTACCAAGAATATGCAAGATTTTTTCGTATAAATCAAGGAAAAAGCACTTTGTTTATGTGAAAAAAGACATATTATATAGATAATTAAAAGTTCTTAAGCGCTTTATCTATGATGGAAAAAATGAAAAAACAAGTTTTACAAAGTGATGAAAACATGGTGATATATATAAAAGTAAAAGTAAGAGCTTCGAAGACAGAAATTATTGGAATGCGTGAAGATGGTATTTTCAAAATGAATGTACGAGCACTGCCTGAGTCTGGAAAGGCGAATGAAGAAATTTTAAAATTGCTTAAAAAACATTTTTCGGATTATTGTATCAAAATTCAAACAGGAAAAACTTCTTCAATGAAAACTTTACTTTTTACAAAGAAAGTAATAGAGTAAGGACAAATTAATATGAATGAATATGCGAGATAAATTAAAATCGTTGGTAGATGAGTTTTATGATTTGGAAAAAAAATTAATGGATCCAGATGTTATTGCTGACCACAAAGAATGTACAAAAATTTCAAAACGACGAAGTCAATTGGAAGATGTTGTTATGGTCTATCAAAAACAAGAAAAATATGAGAAAATGAAAGCTGAGGCATATGCCTTGTTAAAAGACCCAGATATGAAAGAACTCGCTGAAATGGAATTTGATGAGGCGAAAGAACAATTGGTACTTTTAGAAGAAGAAATGAAAATTTTATTGCTGCCAAAAGATAAAAATGACGAAAGTAATGTGATTTTAGAAATCCGTCAGGCGGCTGGAGGAGATGAAGCGTCATTATTTGCCGCAGAACTTGGTCGTGCTTATGCGCGTTTTGCTGAAATAGAGGGGTTTAAAGTGTCATATTTATCATGGAATGAGACAGAAGGAGGAGGCTTAAAAGAAGGATCGTTAGAAATACGAGGAGAAGGGGCGTATGCGATGTTAAAATATGAGTCAGGAGTACATCGAGTGCAGCGAATTCCATCAACGGAATCTCAAGGTCGAGTTCATACATCAACATGTACGATAGCGGTCATGCCAGAGGCTGGAGATGATGTTAAAATAGAAATTAAAGATGGGGACTTACGAATTGATACCTTTCGAGCTTCCGGTTCTGGAGGGCAGCATGTCAATACAACTGATTCAGCAATTCGAATTACGCATCTCCCGAGTGGACTGGTGGTAACGTGTCAGGATGAACGGTCGCAACATAAAAATAAAGATAAGGCGATGAAGGTGTTAAAGACAAAATTGGCACAAGCGGCTGATGAAAAGAAAAAACTTGCATCTGATTCTATTCGATCATCACAAATTGGTTCAGGAGATCGATCAGAAAAAATTAGAACATATAACTTTCCACAGGATCGAGTCACGGATCACAGAATTAAAAAATCATGGTCAAATCTCCCTGGGATTCTTGATGGAAACATGAAAGATATGATTGAAACATTGATACAAGAAAATCAAACACGTCAACTTGCACAGCTCGAACAATAGTGCTATACTATCGACGTTTTCTAAAAATCTGTTTTTATGTATAATATCAAAATGATTGTCTCTCTTTTTTCACTCGCATTTCTTGGAGTGTTTTATTTTGGATATTCATCTATGATAGCCCAACGGCAGTCATATCAAAAGGTTATTGTATTTGAAAAAGATTCAAATGTAAAAATAGAAGCACTGAATGCTAATTTGTTAGAGGCTTCAGAGGTGCTAGAAAAAGAGATTCAGCCAGAAGTAACTTTGGTTGAAATAGAGGAGCGAATAGAAGAAGACATAAAAGAAGCTGAAGGAAAACCATTAAAACTCGTAAAAACTCTGCCAAGTCCCGTGATGAAAACATGGGCGAAAGAACGAGCAATAGAACTCTTTTTTAATCAACCGGTTGATTTAGAGTCTCTCAGGGATCATCTTTTTATTATAGAATCAGATCCATTTCAAGGAGAGTTATCATACGGAAACGATGAAAAACACGTAAAAATAGCACCAGATCTATTGACCATGGTGCCAGAAAATGATTTTATTTTGATTTTACAGTCAGGAGTTCAAAACTTTAAGAAAACAAAAACCCTTGAAGAATCAAGGGTAGTGAGGTTTTTGGTGAAGTAGGGTTTACCAAGAAATATTAAGTGAAATCTTTTTACCACTATAGCTTGCATTGACGGGTCTTTTTAAAAATTTTGATGCAAAGTTTCCAACTTGATAATCAATTTTATCTTTAAAGTTTTTTATCCTTCGTCCTCCGGGTATTCTATTAATCATTTTATTTTGAGATGATTTTTTGTTCTCTTTTTTGTTCTCTTTTTTGTTTTTGTGAGAAAAATTTGGAAGATGATTAATGACCGAGAGAGTTTTTGCGTTATATAAGTTTGAAAAATCTAAAATTCGTTGATCGATTTTATCTGCGGCAAATAGATTTGCAGAGAGGGTGGCGGCTACGGCTATTTTTGTCAGTGTATTCATAGGGTGTCCTTGTGTTAGTTTATAAAATATTATCCTGTAGCAGTTGATTATCATAACATGCTTTTTATATTGTGCAATGTGTGAAAGTTTACCCTGTTTGGTTTCATGCAAAATATCATCGGATGTTTTGTTGTAGGGGCACAATAATTTGTGCCCTACATTTTACGTTGATTTGACCATTCGCGATGTTTTTATTACAGTGTATACAAACATTTAATATGTAGAATATGACGTATATACAGGCGCTATTGTTGGGAATGGTTCAAGGATTAACCGAGTTTTTACCCGTTTCAAGTTCGGGGCATTTGGTTTTAGCAGAACATTTTTTGGGTATAAATATTCCTTCAGATATTTTACAATCCTTTGATATTACGCTTCATGCGGGAACATTGTTGGCTTTATTAATATATTTTCATGTTCGATGGAAAAAGTTATTTCAAACATTGTTTGGATATTTTTCAAATAAGACAAAACAAGAAGATAAACAATTATTGCACATGTTGGTCTTAGGAACGCTTCCTGTCGTGATTATTGGCTTAAGCTTTAAAGATGTCATAGAAGAGACATTACGGACGCCTGTGGCTGTATTTATCGCTATGGGAGTGGTGGCAGTGGTTTTGTTTTTAGCAGAAAAAATACCAGTTATAAAAAAACATAAGACAGTTTCCTTGAAGCAGGGGATGATTATTGGTTTATTCCAAGCAATTGCACTTATTCCTGGGATATCTCGATCTGGGACAACTATTGCCGTTGCGATGTTTCAGGGGATAAAAAGAGAAGTCGCGGCTGAATTTTCTTTTTTACTTGGAACCGTGGCTATTGCTGGAGCAACGGTTTATACAGCGCTTAAGGTTATGATGGGAACGGTTGGAGTCTTACCAGTTGGAATTATGTTGACCGGATTTATGAGCTCATTTGTAGTGAGCTTGATTTGTGTACATGGACTTTTACAGTTTTTGAAAAAATATTCATTACGAGTGTTTTCGATGTATTTAATTATTCTATCTCTCACTGGACTCTTTTTTCTATAAAAGAAAAAACCTCCATATTTTACAATAAATTGTAAGAATGATGGAGGTTTTTTATTGCTTGGCTTATATCAATGATCTCAATAATGAGCTATGTTGAAAATAAGTAGGCGTGGTTGCACAGAGAGCTCGTTGCTGGCGAGTTACGAATGCAGCCTCCTACTTTTCAAAAATTCTACCTAAAATATTTGTATTTGAAAACAAGTATTTTATTTTTGTATTTTTTGAATGTTTTTTGAATGTTTTTTTTATTTTTTTGTTGTTTTTTTATTTTTTATTTTATTTTACGTTGTTTTTTGTTTTTGTTTTTGGTATGAATAGAGAGAAGCATATACGCTTTGATCTATTCAAAAAAAAGTCCCTATTTGTACATTTTGGTAGAAATGAACAAATAAATAAGCTTTTCGGTAGTTGTTGTTGTTAGAGAAACCAGCAATTCCAGCTATCGAAAAGTAGGAGAAGGAAATCGAGAAAAATATTTTTCTCAACTTTCTTCTAAATAGGCTTGGCCAAATTGTGAAAGATCAGATTATTATAACCTATTTTTACTTATTTTTCAAGCTCTCTCTGTATGATTTTTATTTGAAGGCTGCGTGAAGGTATTTCATTGTCATGGTAATAAAAGGTTCGCCTTTTTGTGAGTTAGTACACATTATTTATATAACAAAATCATCAAAATGTCAAGTGTATTTTTTGTCATCCTTGGTCCTTCTGGGGCTGGAAAAKSGACKKTMTTTSAGCTWTTAKWGMRRWKCYATRAACATGTATTTCAGCGAATTTTATCAGTAACGACACGCGCTCCWCGAGAAGGTGAGAAAGAAGGTGAGCAGTATCATTTTTTTTCAATAGATCAGTTCACATCAGCGAAGGAAAAAGGTGAGTTTTTAGAATATGCGTGTGTTCATCAATCAGCTTTTTATGGGACATTAAAAGCTCCGGTCTTTGCATGTTTAGATGCCGGACAACATGCTATGAAAGAGGTTGATTATCAAGGATTGATACAGTTAAAGCAAAATATGGATGTATCTCGCCTCTGTTCTATTTTTATTATGCCTCCTGAGGAATCTATTTTGAGGGAACGAATAAAAGAGCGAGCGCCTATTTCAGAGCGTGAACTTGATCATCGTATGGTATCGGTAAAAAAAGAGTTAGAATATGCAAAAGAATGTGATCATATTTTTTGGCCGACAGATGGAGATATTGCAAAAAGTTATAAAGATTTTGAGTCTTTGATTTTTTCTATTGAAAAGGAATCAGCATCACAATAAACAATATCATCTCGTTTTCTCCACCAGGTCAGTTGTCGTTTGGCGTAGTTACGAGCTTTTTGTTGAGTTTTTATAATAGCTTGCTCTTCAGTTATGGTATTTGAGAGAAGGGCAAAGGCTTCAGGAATGCCAATGGCGAGTGCTGCGGGGTGTTTTTGATCTATATTTTGTACAGAGAGGCTCTTGCTTTCTGATTTTATTCCATGATTCCATAGATATTCCATACGAGTGTTTATTTTTTCATACAGTATTTCTCGTGATTGAATATTGGGATGAAGCAGTAGGAAATTATATTTTGGAAGACCGGTTGTTACGGCAGACTTTTTTTCACCGCTGAGTAATATAATCTCCAAAGCTCGAATGATTCGTCGTTTATTGCTTTTAGGTATTTTTTCAGATTCTATGCTATCTAATGCTTGCAGTTGTTCCCAGAGTTCTGAGTCTGTTTTTTCTTCGAGTTTTTTTCTGAGTTCTGGATCATAGGCATTGGGGAACTGGTAGTTTTCAATCAGGCTGAGTATAAATAAAGCAGTACCGCCTACTAAAATCGGGAGTTTCTTTCGGCTGTAGATTTCTGTGATTTTATGCTCGGCGAGTTCTCGGTGTTCAGCGACGCTCATGATCTTTTTACTCGAGACAAAGGAAAATAAATGATGAGGTATGTTATTCATTTCTTCTTTTGTGATTGCTCCGCTGGTCAGAGGGATATCTTTGTAGAGTTGTTTGGAGTCAGCATTAATAATTTCACCATTATATTGATTGGCAATATCGAGTGAAAGCTGTGTTTTTCCGCATCCTGTTGGGCCAATAATACATAAAATACTATTGGATTGCTTTTTTTCTAAAAAATAAAAAAGTGATTTCATAACCATTTTTTAATAATCATTGTTTATGATCACATTGTATCTTAATATTTTTTACAATGCTACAAAAATCGTGTTTCGGACTTATTTTGTTTTTCTGTGGAGTTATTCAGCTCTTTGCATCAGCAGAGTATATTGATCAGTGTGATGATTTTATATATAAACATTATTATAATCGAATAAAAGTTTCTAATTATCCCATAGAACATTGGATTGAAGGAAAAACACAGGCAGAGACACGGAAAATATTTCGTAAAATAGAAAGAGATAAGCTGTGTATGTTGGTGGCTGAGCAAAAAAACATAATAAAAAGTTTACAGTCCGGTGAGAAAAAAAACGCTTTGCGGGCAGTCTTGGCTGAAAATCAAAAACAATACAATGTTCTTATGGAAAAATTGAGAAGAGAGGTCGAGTATTTGAAAGATCAAAAAAATGCATTTTTTAAGATGAAAGAAATATTTGAAGAAAAAGATTTTTGGAATAACAAAAATCTTATTGATTATTCATTTGCTGTTTTAAAACAAAAGGAATTACAAGATTTTTCTTATTCAGGAGAAGAAATTATAGAAATATTCCCTCAAGGTGATTATGAAGAAGCTGTCAAAGAGATGGAAAAAGAATTACGGGCTGAGTTTGCGGTGGTTCAGAATAATATTGTTAAAAAACGAGAAGAGTATTTTGATCATTCACAAAAAACTATTGATGATTATTTACAAAACAACATCCCTGCATTTGATGATATATCTCTACAAAAAAAAATTATAGACTTTAAGTCTCAGTCATATATGAATTATATTCATCGCTATGCTCATACAATTCTTTTAGAGTATTATAGTGGACAAAGGAATATGCCAAATATTTTTTCAGAAATAGATATATATTATGGATTTGAAACAACTCTGCCATTTGTTTCTTTTGTTTCTGATGAAAATATAGTATATAAACCATTGTTTTTTGACCAAATACAGCTTCATACAGAGGCGTTTTTAACAGAAGTGGATGATGATATGAAAAAATTTATCACACTGATGAATTCACCGAAATTTGCTTTATATGCTCTCCTTCAAGATAAGGAAGTTTATTTGCAGTTACGACAGGATATAAAAAATAATAATTATCAAAATATAGCCAAAACAATTGATGATTTCTCACTCAAAGTGAAAGAAGAGATGCGTCAGTCCTATGTTGAAATACATCGTTTTTCTGGGGCCTTACAGGACGATGATTTTATGTTTTTAGGAGATTTACCAGATCAGATATTTTTAGATGATACTATTCTCTTAAAAGAGAAAGAGCTTTTGAGGTCTTTAGCGGGAGATTACTCACTTGAGGAACGCATACTCTTGCAAAAAATAATAAAAGTATATCCAGAGTATATAGATTATTTTTATTGGTATTTTGCTCAATATATTCAAGGAGATCGTTTTAAAATGATGTCTCAATATTATGAAAAGATACAAAAATTATCTCCGGCGATGAGAACGTATACTCCACAGTTTCATTATATGACACCAGGAGAGCGAGATGCATTCGTGTTTCATGTTATTGCAGAACTCGAAAAGGTGGAGTTTATTTATGCCGGTTTTGAGGCATCGGTACGCTATAAAAATGGAGATGTTTTTTTNATGACTCCATATGACTGGAATAAGAAAAAAGATCCAGAAGAAAAACGGTATCAAGGGCTTATGGCTCAAGTGGAAGAACCATCATCATATTTGTCGGCCATATCGTCTTTTTTATTTGGAAAAACAGAAAACAAACAATCACTTCAGTTAACGTCTCAGGAGATGTTAAAAAAACGTTTAAGAAGTAAAATTTTAGCTCGGTGTGAATATAAGGAGTGTATTGGCATTGGAAATACAACGTCTTATGTACCAATATTTATTTCAATAACTGATATTATATCAACGACTCATACGGATGGAACAGTGTCATTATTTCATCCGAAGGATCGTATTATTGTTCGTATAAAAAATGATATTCCGCAGCTGCTTGTTCATTTAAATCAAAAAGATCAGCAAGATGTCATTGTTTTTCCAGGAGGAATGGCTCATATGAAACGTTTTGATAAACAAGGGCGGGTTATAGAAAAAATTGAAGTCAGCGCTCAAAATGTTTGGAATGCTCAACTTCGTCAATTTGATTGGCCTCAATGGAATGATAAAAACTTTTCGCATTATACTATTTTATCACACACTCGTTATACATATATAAATGATTCTCAATTTATTCATTCATATTGTATGAGTTCGCCAAAGTTTACCAAAACAGAAAAAGAGTGTTCAAAGAAAGTAGTTATTACCTATCTTTTTGAGGAGTTAGAGAAATTTCATTCAGGGGTGAAAAATATGAGTGACATGTATGGGGAGTCGATTCGTCAGGTATATATGAATAAAACAGCTTTTAGCCATAATTCTTTTTTATCGTTAGATGGTGGGATTATTTCAAAAATTATAACATATAATCAGTCAGGAAAAGAGCTTTCAGAAATTCAAGTTATATATTCACCGGATATGAAGCGTGCTATTCTGGTAAAAAAAGAACAAGGAAACATGAGGCAATTAGATGTAAATAATGCTTTATCTGTCGAAAAGCTTCAACAAAAATTTCCAGAAACCGTATTGCAAATAACTTTAAAGGGGCAATCATGGATACTCCTTCGACCAGAACTATTTATAGATTTTAATGGTGATATGGTGTTATTTCAAGAGGATGCGGTGATTGACAATATGGTAACAAGTATTATTTCAAAAATTATTTATAATACGTTTTCACTTTCTGATTTTTGTAAAGAAATGAAAGGATTGAATGCTTCAGAGGCGTGTGAATATCCAGAAAATTATGAAATATCGTATTTAGGATTTGTCGAAGGGCTCGCCGATGCGTATTATCGAATTTGGGTTTCAATGAATCAAAATATTATTGGGAATAAAGATGTTCAAAAAATTATCGATCATAAACTTATATTTGTGCCCGGAACTCCATTGGGATTATTAGATGATGCATTTGGAAAGGGGCAGGATGAAATATATAAAAATTTATTTCAGCAATATCAATCACTGCAAATGGTTTCTTTGCGTTATAGTGTGCAGCAAATGATGGGGCTTGAGGATCAGGATAAATCCGTGATACAGTCATTATTACGAGAAGACCCTCTTTTTGCAAAAGAATACGGGAGGTTGTATGGACATTTATATTTTGGTCATGTTATTGATGCCTATTTGTCAGAAGCTTTGGGATATATTGGAAATATTACAGGACAAGCGACAGAGTTTCTCCTGATTGAAAAAATTCCTGAAGGAACACTTTTGCGAGAAACGCTTGATAGTGGAATGCTGTCGAACAAGGCAAAGACTGTAAAAAATATTATTAAAAAGGGGTTGGGAAGTAGTCGTTCACCGATGGCTGTGTTTTTTGAAAATTTGGGAAAAAATCTGACGCCAGAGGTTTTGTTATTTATAAAAAGCTCTCATGTAGAATTTCGAGAGCGACAATTGTTTATTGTGAAAAAATCTTTACAAAAACACAAAAGGAATCTTCAGGCAACGGCGATGATGTTAAAAAAATATTTACAAGTGGTGAAAGAGAAAAAAATATTATCAAATTATGAAGAAAAAGTTTTACAAAAAGTGTTTTTATTATCACTCGGAGATGTGAAAAAACGAGGAAGGGAAATAAAAACAAGTATCACTGATCTCGATTATTTTCAAGAAGGGGATATGCCTTCAGATGATATGAAGTCGAGTGCTATGAGAGCTTTGTTTTCTTTTTATTGGGGATTAAAGGAATTAGATGAGGGGGCTCTCTTTGATATTTTAGAAAAAACCTTTTCACCGCTTGAGCGAAAGTTGATATTATTACAATCTCAACGGGACTTTCTGCATGTAGCTGAATACAAAATAGCGTTAGATCAAAAACAATATTCTCACCTTGAAAGTTCCGCGTTATTACGCATTATCTTTTTGCAAAATATCATTTCAAAAGATGTCTATGAATACCTGAATGATAAAGATCCTGATCGGCGTGAGCAATGGGTGAAAAATATTTTATTATCTGAAGAGGTCTTGACGAAAGAGAGGGTGTTGGAGATGGAAAAGTGATGGTTGATTTTTATTAACAGTAAATTCTATGTGTAATCAATCGATAGGTAGTAAATTTTTTAGATTAAAAAGACTTGTTTTTCAGGTTATTCAATCATTTCCAAAATCAAAAAATAATAAGCCATTTTTAACACTAAAAAATGGAAGAAAAATGTTTTTTAATATTTTTATAAAAAAATATGGAGTCAGTGGATTTCCTTGTAATTATAAAGATGAAGATGTCGCCAGGCGAATTCGTCTGGTTGAATTTTTTACTTATTTTGTAAAAGACTATTCATTAAAAAAGCAAAAAGTAAGTCATCTTGGTAAAATAACCTATGTTATAGAGAGCCAGTTTTATAAAATGATAGTACGAGATATCGGTAAAAACAATAAAAGCAAATTAGAATTATTAAGCTTTTATCATCACAAATAAAAAAGCACCTCTGTATAGAATCTTTCATCTACATTGAGCGAGAATGCTGTTAAAAGTCACTGAAGACATTTGAAATATAACAAAAACATGAGGGATTGTAAACTCTTCTTTTTTAAAAAAGTATAATGTATTCTCTGGAGGGGACTGTTGTAAAAAACGGAGGCTAGAAAGTTAAAAAACTGTTAGGATACAAAGGTAAATTAACAGTCTTACTCATGTCAAAGCAAGAATGTCCAAAATGTAATAGTAAAAATATAAAAAAAACGGAAAAAACAGACGTAAATGTAAAGATTGCGGAAAGCAATGGATGAAGAAAAAAAACAAGACAAGAAAACTGCGTATAGCTGCAGAACAATGGATTTTAGACAGAAGTACATTAAGAAGAATAGAGGAAAGAACTGGAGTAGCTTATAGAACAAAATGGAAAGAGGTGCAAGAATATGCTAATCATATCCCGAGCCCACTAGAAAATCTTTCAAATAATTTAGATAAAGCGACTGGAATACTCATGCTGGATGGAACGTTTGTAAAGGTATTAGGTGAAGATAGATGCATACATATAGCTTATGACACAGGTATTGGAGTTATAGACTATTGGATTGATGATACAGAGAATAAGACAGCATATTATTATTTATTACAAAGGATAGAATCTACTGGATATAATATAAAAATAGGAATTAGTGACGGGAATTGGTCATTAGAATCTGTGTTTAGAGAACGAAATATCCCACATCAATTATGCATATTTCACCTCATAGGAACACTCAGAAGGCTGTTAACAAGAAGAAACTCTTGGGATCAAAGTATTCCCTCAGAATATAAGGTTATGTACTCTCGGATAAAATATATATTAAAATCACAGGACATTTACAGAATGGTAAAAGGAATAGAAAACATCAGAATTCTAACCCCCTGTTGGACTCAATCTAAGCATAAAAAGGTGCTAAAATGGTTTTGGAAAAATATTGTGAGAGCAACGATTCATCTAAGTTACGAAGAAAAAGTCCCGTCAACTTCTAATGCTTTAGAAAATATTAATGGTCAAATAAAGGCAAGATTGAAAACTTTTAGAGGTATTAAATCCGAAAATTCATTAAATAAATTCTTAAAAATACTCTTTTATTTCAGAAAATACAAATGATAGCCTCCGATTTTTACAACAGTGCCCTCTGGAGATAGTTGATTTTTATTATATGATAATATAATATGATAATATAATATATAATTTTTTATTTATGAGCACATTATCCGTCCCATTGTCAGGAAAAGAAGAGTTAGCATTGCAGTCTTTACTTGGATCAAATTATGCGTTAAATAAGGCTGCGGTCTTACGTAAAGCTTTGTTAAAAGCTGCAGAGGATGAAGCCTTAAACTGTATTTTTCAGGCGGAGGCGGAAGTTCATAACGGACAGATGATATCGGGGGNATTTAGAATCTTTATTAAAACAGATGCCATAATGCGTATTCATTACACTCCTTCTTTTTTACGAAAAATGAAAAAACTTGAAAAATCTTTGAGAGAAGAAGCTTTTGATAAAATAAAGCTTTTTGAACAAGATCCTCAGAGTTATTTATTAAAAACACATAAGCTTCATGGAAAACTTGATGGAAGATATAGTTTTTCAGTAAATTATCAGACTCGTATTATTTTTATTTATATAAATACGCAAGAGGTTGCTTTTTTGGGTGTCGGTAATCATGATATGTATAAATAAGATATTTAATGAATAGAGCTCCTCATTTTTTTACCATATTCATTCTTGACAATACCTCTTCAAAAAACTATGATCGCCTCTTTATTTTAAGTACAATAAGATGAGTCATGAGACCGCATCACCGGAATCAAAAAATGCATATTTGAGAGATATGGAARATGCTCTTCCTGAGTTTTTAAGAGACTGTAAAGATGCAGATATTGTTGATATTCAAGAGACAGTGCAATCTTTAATATTTGGAAAAGGGGATGATGTCAATCAGCATTTTACAGATGTCTATGATTTTTTTGATGATGGGAAATTTGTAGAATTTGCATCACTGAGAGCTCATAGAGATTTTTTAACTGATGGGCTTCCGTTTGCCGGGAATATTGAACATTATACGGATGTGCTCAGTCATGAGCACGTGAGTATGGAAAAAATGGCAGATATTATGGAGTTATTTCAAGGATATAATTTTTTAAGGGGTAAGAAAAAATTCAGAGAAAATTCAGCTGAAAAATTCAAAGATTTACAAAAATTTTATTTTATTGAGAATCAGCAGCTGGAAGCGTTTTTTACAGAAGTTTCTCATCGAATGAAAGAAAATAATATGAGTTTAGAGGATGTAAGAAAAATATCTCGATCACTTGAGAAAACGAGTAATACTACATATGGTATTATTGATGATATTATTCAAAAAATTGCCAATAGTATTGAAAAATCTTCCGAGGAGCTCTCTCCAGAAGTTTTTTCAGATATTATGTATGGACTACAAAACATGGAATCATCAGAAGCTGTGAAAAATTTATTACGAGTGATAATCGCAAAGGTGGAATTGTTTGGAATAGGATGGTCTGATTTTTTTATTTTAGCCGAGGAATCAGATGTACCGAATTTGATAACGAATATATTTTCAGGAGTTCGAACGATGACTCCGTGTCGCGAGCTTTCTTTATTTGTTGAAAAAATGAATGAGGCATCTCGTCCATTTTTCTCACTTTTATCTGGATCGCAGTGGGGGAAGATATTTTTTGCTTTTCAGGGAGTGCGTGATGATAATGAGCGAATGGTTGAGGTGATAGATGGAATGTGTCAGTTCCTTCTGGTGACGGCCCCTGATTTTACCATGTCAGATATTCATCATGCTTTACGTGGGTTGAAAAATAAATCTCTTGAACATATAGAAAAAGCTCGCCTGAGTCTGTTGTATGCTCCAGTTGAATCTTTGAGTGAACATGAGTATGAAAATATGATACATGATGATAAAATTACCTTTATTTCATTGATCCAGGCTTATTCTTTTAATAACAAAGAGTATCCATCGTTATTAAAAAAATATTATTATCAATTAGTCTCTCGTTTAGAGTCATCAGAAAAACCAAATGCTTCTGAGCGTCGAGTGGGGACTATGATAAAAGGACATATTGCAAAAAAAAATAAAGACTATAAATTTCAGTATGGGAAATATAAATATGGTTTTGAAAATGATATAGCGTTGGAGTATAAGAAAAAAATGGTGATAGTTGAAATTGATGGAGTCTTTCATCATGGTTTAAAGAGTAAAGCTGATAAACAAAAAGATGAGTTGTTTCAACAAAGAAATATTACTATTATTCGTGTGGATATATCGGGTTCTCATGAAATTGATAAACCAGAATTTGACAAAATTTGGTCTCAAATAGTGTATGTATTAGAAGGAGAGAAAGAAGAGGAAGTGATCGAAGAGATTACTCCGAAACAAAATAATAACAACCCTGAACGGCGTTTAGAGAATAGAATTCAAATGTTTCATCACTTATTTGAAGCTTCTATGATGAGCAAGGTCATTATGCAGCTTGGTTTTTCAGTCGGTGAGATTGAGATGATACGATCAGCTATTCAAAAAAACTTTTTACAGGCGAAGAAATCAGAAAGAGCTATTGAACCTTTTTTACAGCCGAACAAGAAAATGAATAATAGGAATATGTTAGAATTATTCACGCACTCACTGGCAGCTGATGGGAATGTTCATATTGCAAAAAATATTGGATGGCAGCTTTTAGAGCATAAACGTTTTTGTGAATCTTTTGCATTGCTTGATTCAGATATTAATAATATTTATGATTCTGTTATCGGATTAGAACAGCTGCAAAAAATGCCTTTAAAAAATTCAAAAGAAATATGGGATTTGAATAAAAAGCTTTCAGTAGCAAGTAGATTGACTCATTGGGGTGATATTTATGATAGTTATGCTCAGGGGATTCCATTGGATGACAGTGTTGAAAATGTTGTTTGGAATAATGAAATATTTTCTGAAGAAAATCCGTATGTGAAAGAGTTTTTTGAAAAACGTGAGGCGGAGTATCAAAGAAAGCTGAATCAGATCCAATTATTTTTCTCTCTGTGGAAAGATTGTTTCGATGCGATATATGGAAGAAAAGAAGTTTCTTTAAAAAAACAGCAAAAAAGTTTTGATGATATTATGGACAATCCTTATGTTCTCGAGGAGATACAAGTAAATATTGAAGCATTTGCTCAAACGAGAGAGGCGGTTCGTCAAAGAGTGATCCCTGTGATGGATTCATTCAAACAAGGGGTTTTGAAGATTGATCGGGGGATTCGTAAACATGCGAAAAAAATAGTAATGCTTGGAGCTCTTGGGTTTGCGGGAGGGGTGTCGGTTATGGATGAGCATAAAGTGCTCAAGTCATTATTTGCACCATCTGAAATGACTCCTTCTTATAATCGAATAAAAAATACTCTTGAGGCAAGTGATGAAAATGTTTATAGCGAGTTGAGAAAGAAAATAGTAAAAATTGAGAAAAACCCTTTTTCGTTTAATGAATCTTTGTCATTGGAGCAGAAAAAAATTGTTTTTTCAATGTATAAAAATTCAGCACTCTTGTTAGAGTCATCATCTCAAAAACAAAAAGAGATGGGGCTGGCTCGTAAAGATATAATGAGTGCGTCATTTGTAAATTTTGTTCAAGCCGCGGAGGAGAAAAATATATCGGTGAATGATTTTATTCGCCATATGCATTTTTGGAGATATTTAGAGCAATATACATTTTTATTTGGRTCTATTGAAATATCTGATGGTTCATTGCATATAAAAATGGATACAGCAGAGTTTGGAGAGTTTGCAAATATTGTATCGACTCTTTCAAAAAATATTTTTCAGGTGAAGGGAATAGCGGTGCAAGGTCCAAATAAAGCGGATGATATACATTATATTCCATTAAAACAGTGTCGAAATATATTACATATTAAGAATGCCAGTCAGGCGGGGATTCATATAAGATATTATGGAACGGATCTTATTGTGACTACCTCATTCACCAATACAGCAGAGAAGGTTTTAAAGAATAATAATTTTTTACGAGATCATGTGAATCCAAAATATAGAAAATATACAAAAGAGGTGACCAATAAATCAATATTATTGTTTGGAGCGAAGACATTAAAAGGTGTATGGGAGTTATTTGGAAAAGAATTATTTGGGTCAAAAGAGGCTTCAGAAAAAGCGATTGCGGTGTCAGTGTTTTTAAACAGAAATAAACAATATCCACGACACTTGCAGGATTTCTGGGCGGTGAAGTTGCATGAATTATTTTATTTTTCCAAGGGGGCTGTGAGCTTAGCTTTTCCACAGGGAACTTCCGATCAATTATTAAATAAGAGAGCGGAGGTTATGTATCATCAATTAAAGGCTGTCTATCTTGATATATTAAAGAAGAAAAAAGTACCACCGGTGCTGCAAGATGGTAAAATTATTTGGAAAGAAAGTTGGAAGGAATATGCGTATGTTCAGCAGCTCAGGGTTTTTGTGTATGGAAAAAACAATAAACCAATGGGAGAGGTTCCTGTTGATACGGAGGAGGTCTGGGAAGGCGCTGAAAGAATTAGTGTTGTATTTAAGATCCCCGGAGGTTTTTCTCCAAATGGACCAAATAGAGTTGATTTTTTGAATTTGTTTTAAAAATTGTTATTTACAAAAAACATAAAATGTGTTACGATTCACATATAAAAAATATATTTTTTAAAACAAAAGCACCATGAAAAAAATATTAAAAACCATGATCGCAGAATCCTTACGAACCATCTTAGTTTTCGCACTTATTGCGGGATCAGGGTTTGCGTATGCGGCTTGGAATACGAAGGCAAAATCTGGAGATACATTATCTTCCACTCAGTGGAATGAGATTATTGATAGGATTGGGGTGATTGAAGGGATAGCAAATCGAGCAAATACGGCGGCGAATAGTGCTCAGAGTACAGCAAGTGCAGCGCAAAGCACTGCAAATTCCGCAAATAGCAAGCCAAGCGGAGGGGCCTGTCCTTCAGGAAAAAAACTCTATATTTGTGCTAATATCTTTGGTAAAGGTAATAATTGTACAGTTGTTGGTCAGCAAAATGTTAGTATCTATGGTGATGTAAAGCGAGTTTTYSTNNTCAKTKTMAATNRMYTNAWATAMATKKKCMWGYSTCWRRRMWWYGWYKCNNCYWRKMTRGMATNCGNANCMACYWKCAMCRAKMYYAACGTGAAAGAAACTCAAGAAAAAATACAAAAGCTTGGAGGTAAACTTTTAAAACCGAAATTTACACAAAAACGTACTGTCTTTAATTTTCCGAAAGGAAATGAATTGGAGGGGGCGTTTTTACGTGTTCGGGACGAAGGTGATAAGATAACCATGACGATGAAGCAAATGTTGAAGGGGGAAGGGATTGAGAGGCAAAAAGAGATAGAGCTCATTGTGGATAGTTATGATAATGCAGTGGCTTTTTTAAAGTCAGTTGGAGCACAGGATAAAGCTGTACAAGAGACAAAACGGGAATTGTGGGAGCTTGATGGAGTGGAGATAATGCTTGATTGGTGGCCGTTTTTAGAACCAGTTATTGAGATTGAGGGAGCGTCTGAGCTTGCGGTGCGGCAAGTGGCTGAAAAACTTGGTTTTGATTGGTCAGAGGCTATTTTTGATACGATTACGCATGTGTATTGTAAGGAATATAACATTACAGTAGATAGAGTGAATAACCAGACTCCAAAAATTGTATTTGATATGGAGAATCCTTTTTTGTAAGGTTTTTATTTTATAAATGCTTTTTCTATGAATATTTCTGAATTTCAAGAAAGATTGCCGGAGAAGGTGGAGTATATTGTAGTCAAAGACCCAAAAATGTTAACAATTCTTGAAGGGCAGTCAGCTTCTTTTAAGGATTTACATTTTTCATTTTCTAAAAAATATATTTATGCTTTGTCCCAATTATTATCAGAAAAAAATGCTATTCAGTTATTAGTTATGGAGGATGGAGAATTTGCTGGATATATTTCTGCTGCTGAGACATTACGACAATATAAAAATTATATTGTCATTACTGAATTATTTATTTCTCCTGATTTTCAGGGGAAAGGATATGGAAAAAAGACAGTGGAGCAGATAAAAATAAGGGCTCAGGCTGCTGACTTAAAAGGTATGATTGTTCAAACAGAATTTGAAAATATTCCAGCTCAAAAACTGTACGAAAAACAGGGGTTTCAAAAAATCATAAATAAAGAATGGATGGAAGGGGTTACCTATCAATATAAGTTTTAATAAGAAAAATAATGTGTAAATTTCAAGTGAGTCCCTTGATTTTTTCCAAATTTTCATGTATAATAAAGAGATAGGGGGTTTATTAAAAATATAAAAAATGAAAAAATACATAATCTTTGGTCTGCTTCTGGCTATTTCTACATCATTATTTGCAAAAAATGATGGGAATTCTTATTTTATTCGAAAGGATAAAGAGGTGATTTTAGAGCTTGATACTCGAAATCCCAATAAAGATATATCTTTTTCATTTGATGATTATGATATTGCCGCACCAACGGTGTGTCAGCAGGCGAATGTTTTTTGTGAAGAAAAAACGTATATTAAAACCTATGTTGAAAAAGAGTGGGAAGTCACTCATGTTCCACAAATTTGGGATAAAACATTGACGGCTCAACAGTTTTCCAAATATTATCCCAATTTATCTGAAGAAGATGGAGTTATTCATAATTGGAGTGACCCGAAGAAAAAATGGATCGTACAGCGTATTTTATACGAAAGAGGTTTGCTTGGGGTTTTTCCAACGGGAAAAATTGGATTTATGACAGAAGATGCCATTGCGCGTTTGCAGTATTACAAAGGGATTGAAGAAATTGATTATAAAAAAGGAATTATTAYTATTGGGCCAAAAACAATTCATGAACTGAATAAATTGAAAGAGCGAATGAAAAATCCTGATTTTGTCTCACGAACACCATTGCCTGAAATTCCATTTGATCATATGACACCCTTTCACCAAAAACGATTGGGAACGATTTATGAAGAATTACGAACACGTGAGTATATCAAAAATGAAAATACACTTGTTCCTCAAATGGGTATTATGAAGCCAAAAGACAGTGGGAATTTGATTCAAATTCAGGGGGAAATTAAAATGAATACACAAAAATAAAAATTAAAAATAACACTATGTCTTTATCCTTTTTTCTCAAAAAAGAAATGCTTCTGCTGAAGCTCTTTCTGCTTCTGCTCTTTCCATTTGTTTTGGAGTATTTTGAACTCATTAATATTTTTCAATTTGAGCAGATGGAATTACTTATTTTTCTTTCACTTATTTCCTTGGTTCCTGCATTGATTTGGATTGCTATATTTAACGCAGAGCATCATGAAAAAAAATCTGTTCTGGTTTCAGCATTTTTGGCTGGATGTTTTTCCACTGTGCCTATATTTTTCTACCAGCACTTGTTTGTGTCAGGAGAAGGAATTAATTTAATTTTCTTTAAAGCAAGTGCTGTAAACTTTCAAAATAATATAGCAGAAACATTGGGGTATGCGAGTTCTGGAGAGTTGCAGGGGATGGCGAATAATGTTCCTCTGACGCTTGAAATTATTGGATCGCTTTTTGCAGTCTTTCTTGGAGTCGGAGTTTTGGAAGAAGTGTTTAAACAAGTTGTCGTCAATACCGATTCAGCGAAGTATTTTACATTTTTGGCGGTGTTTCTTGGGGTGTTTTCAATAGCATCAGATCATTCGATAGGAAATATTGCAATGGTTCTTGTTGGATTATTAGCGTATTTCGTCTTTTTACGAGAAGTATTAAAAAACTTAGCGTTTAAAAGTATTGATGATGCGATAGAAATTGCGATTATTGCCGCTCTTGGTTTTGCTTTTGTTGAAAATATTCATTATTTTATTACAAAATTTGGTAGTAATGGATTTGGTGTCTTTATTGTTATTCGAGTCGTATTTGTTACTTTTATTCATATTCTTTGCTCAGGAATATTTGGATATCATGTGGGGATGGCTCATTTTGCTTCAGACGTATTACAGGATGATTATCATGCACAGAAAAAACATTGGTTTCTCCGTTTGGTTCATAAATTTTTTGATATTCCAAAATCTCGTCTCTTTTATTATGAACATATTATTCTTGGATTATTTTTATCCGTTGTTTTTCATGCGCTTTTTGATTTCTTTATGGCCTTTCAGTCGGTGGCTCTGTTTGGAATTCCTTTGTTTGCCATTGTTATTCCTGCTTACTTTATTTTTGGAGGACAGTATTTGTATGGGCTATTTGAAAAGAAAGAAGATCAAAAAGAGTTTATTCATACAGCAGATACATTGCCGAAATAAATGTGTAGGGGTTTGCCATCGGCAAACCCAAATAAAAAGGGCTTGCCAATGGCAAGCCCCTACATTTCTGATCTTATAATTCTCTCTGTTTTAGAAATCAATATTCGCTACTCCTTTCGCGTGATGTTGAATGAATTTTCTTCGTGGAAGAACCTCAGCTCCCATGAGCGTTTCAAATACAGCATTTGCTCGCTCTGCATCTGGGACGGTCACTTGTAAAAGTGTTCGATGGTCTGGATCCATGGTAGTATCCCACAGTTGATCTGGATTCATCTCTCCCAAACCTTTGTATCGTTGGAGTGAGTATTTTGATTTTTTTATTGCCTTGTCTTCTCCTTCGGTTTCATCTGACATTCCGGTGAACCCCGCAGACTCAAGAGTTTCTTTCTGTCCTGCATCAAATTCAGCATCGGATTTATTTTTTTCGTCTTCTTTGTCGACAATAACAGTATCTCCAACAACTGTATTGATATCTTCTTCTGGAGAAATATACCAAATTTGTTTTCCTTTTGTTATTTTATACAGTGGTGGTTGTGCAATGTAGAGATAATTTTTTTCAATAATTTCTGGAAAATATCGGTAAAATAAAGTCAATAAAAGTGTTCGAATATGTGATCCATCTACATCAGCATCCGTCATGATGACAATTTTATGGTATCGAACCTTATCAACATCGAAAGAATCAGCAATACCGGCTCCAATAGCGGTAATAATATTTTTAACTTCCTCATTTGTTAACAGTTTATCGAGTCGTGCTCGTTCTGAATTTAAGATTTTTCCTTTCAGTGGTAAGATCGCTTGAGTTTCTCGGTCTCGTCCTTGTTTGGCAGAACCTCCAGCTGAATCTCCCTCAACAATGAATATTTCACTTCGACTTGGATCTTTTGATGAACAATCAGCGAGTTTTCCAGGAAGTGTGAGTCCTTCAAGGGCACCTTTACGAATAACGGTGTCTCGAGCAGCTCGAGCGGCCACTCGGGCCTGTGCGGCGAGTGTACATTTTTGAATCACGAGTTTTGCTTCCGCCGGATTTTCTTCTAAAAACTTTGAAAGGCTTTGAGAAAAAGCACTTTCTACGGCTCCTCGTATATGTGGATTTCCTAACTTATCTTTGGTTTGTCCTTCAAATTGTGGTTCTGTCAGTTTTACAGAAATAACAGCTGTCAGTCCTTCTCGAACATCATCAGACGTAAAGTTTTCTTCTTTTTCCTTACGAAGTTCTTTTTTCTTAGCGTATGCATTGATAACTTTCGTCAAAGCTGATTTAAAACCGGTGAGATGCGTTCCTCCTCCTGGAGTTTTTACATGATTGGCAAATGAAAATATATTTTCGTTAAATGTTGTCGTATATTGCATGGCAATTTCTACTTGGCAGTCATCATTTTCTGTTTCGATGTAGACAATGCTTCCAATTCCTTCTTTGCTTTCATTGAGGTGACGTACATATGATTTCACCCCTCCTTCAAAAAAGAATTGGTGTTTTTTGATGTCTTCTGTTCGTTCATCTTTAAATGAAAGAGTGATCCCTTTTGTTAAATATGCTTGTTGTCTGATTCGTGTTAAAATGGTGTCATAGTCAAGTTCTATACTTTCAAAAATAGTATCATCTGGGAAAAAAGTGATACTCGTTCCTCGTTTTTTCGTATCTCCGATAACTTGTACATCTCCTGAAACAATATCTCCTTTTGCATATTCTTGATAATAGATTTTATTATCTCGAAAGACATGTGCGACTGTTTTTTTAGAAAGCGCATTTACGACAGATGCTCCAACTCCATGGAGACCTCCTGATGCTTTATATCCAGAATCTTCTCCTCCAAATTTTCCTCCTGCATGTAAAACCGTCATAACCGTTTCAAGGGCTGATTTTCCGGTTTTTGCATGTGTATCAACGGGGATTCCTCGTCCGTTGTCTTCAATTTTAATACCTCCATCAGCTTGAAGAGTGATATCAATATGGCTACAATGACCAGCCATTGATTCATCGATAGAATTATCTAATATTTCCCAAATAAGATGATGAAGTCCAGTTGGTCCAGTGGTTCCAATATACATTCCTGGTCGTTTTCGGACTGGTTCGAGACCTTCTAAAACCTCAATACTCTGTGCTGAATAATCACTCATACGTAAAATTTAAAAATCGTTATGATTTTACGAAAAAGAGGAGGAAAAAGCAAGGTTTTTCCTCCTGTGTGAGTCTTTACACTTTATTTACGAAAAATTTTAATAACCATTCCCTCCGCTTCTTTTTCTTGATCAGCTTTTTCTATTGTTCCTGGGGTGGAAAGAGTTTCTGAGCAAATGTATTCTCCAAAGTTATTCATAAGGTCTTCATCTCCCGATATGTCTACAATAATACGATCAGATACGTTGTAATCAGCTGATTTTCTCATATCTTGTATATGTCTGAGTATTTCTCGAGCTTTTCCTTCTTGGGCGAGTTCTGGCGTGATATGAATGTTGAGTGACACGATGATATCACTATCAGCTAAAACATTCAGGCCTTCTTTTCCTTCATATACAATTTCAATTTCTTCTGGTGAAAAGCTTTCTCCTTCAATCATGACATTTCCATTATCATCCATGCTGTAATTTCCTTGTTTTGCAGCAATAATAATAGGCTGCATTTTCTTTCCGAGTCGTTTTCCAAGAAGTCGAGCATTTGGTTTAATATTTTTGGTCGCAATGTCTTCTGGATTTTCAATGATGATAATTTCTTTAATATTGAGTTCTTCTTTTATTATTTCTTTGTATTTTTCCAAATGAACGTTTTCATTGCATGCTATGGAAAGAGATAATAGAGGTTGACGCACTCGAATATTTTCTTGTTTTCGGAGTCGAAGTCCGAGTGAGATGATTTTTTGTACATTCGCAATTTCATATGAAATATCGGTGTGAATTCTTGACGTCTCTGGCTGTATCCAGTCACAATGATGAAGAGATGCCGGAAGGTTATCTTCAAGTGATTCCGTGAGTGTTTTGTATATTGATTCCGTTATAAAAGGACAGATAGGAGCGAGGATATGAATGAGCTCATAGAGAGTAACAAATAATGTTGAATATGCCGCTGTTTTATCTGAATTATCAGATTGATTATTTTTCTCCCAAAATCGTCGTCGAGATCTTCGAATGTACCAGTTTGTCATATTATCTAAAAATGGATAAATGAGGCTCGCTGCTTTTTGCATATTGTAATTATCCATTTCTTTGGTAAATGAATTTTTTAGTATTTCAAGCTCTGAGAGCATCCAAATATCAAGCTGGTTCTTTGAGTCTTTTGATGTTTTATATACTGCATCAAGATTTTTAGGAGTCCATTTGTCAGCATTGGCATAGGTTGTTAAAAAACTGACAGCATTCCATATAGGTAAAAGAATTTTCCTTACAACTTCTCCTACCCCTTTTTCAGCAAAAGAGAGGGGCTCTCCGTGTACACATGGTGAATTCATAAGATAAAAACGCATGGCATCAGCTCCATGTTTATCAAAGATGATTTTTGGACTGGGGTAGTTTTTTAATCGTTTACTCATTTCTTTTCCATCTTCGGCAAGAATAGTCCCATTAACAATAACATTTTTAAAGGCCGGAGTGTCAAAAAGTGATGTTGATAATACGGTTAAGACATAAAACCATCCTCGGGTTTGATCGAGTCCTTCGGCAATGAAATCAGCAGGAAATTTAAAGTTATTTTGAATTTTTAAGAGTTTTGCATTGGGGATTTTTGGAAACGTATTGAGTCGTTTTTCTGTCTGAAATTTTTGCAAAGCAAGTTTTATTGTACAGGCATGTGAAACGAATAAAATATTTTTCCCTTCGTGTGTTGTGTTGTATTCGTTGATAATGTCGAGCGTTCGTTTTTGGATTTCTTCATATGTTTCTCCTCCTTCTGGTCGAGCGGTCCATATGTCGTGTTGTTGGGTTGACCATGAAG
Organism: Candidatus Peregrinibacteria bacterium; assembly: GCA_002401425.1. GTDB lineage: Bacteria > Patescibacteriota > Gracilibacteria. Next base: position 40,217 of record NVTB01000001.1, on the reverse strand, counting down.
TGGCTGCCGATCGTTCGCACCCATCAAATTCTCCGGCATTTCGTTCTATTAATCGATTATCTTCAATTATTTCTCCTCCGCATATTTCTTGATATATTTTTGCGGTTTCTGTCGTTCTCAGAAGAGGAGAGGTCACAATGTAGTCAAACTGTATATTGCTTTCTTGTGCGGCTGTTGTTACTTCTTTTCTTCCTTGCTCGGTGAGAGGATGTTTGCTGGCTGATTCTAAAGAACATGAATAGACTTTTAGTCTATTGTTTTCAGCATGACCGTGTCGGGCAAAATACATTTCATTTTTTAATGAAATATTTTCTGAAAATGGATAATGTCTTGATGCATACGGCATGGATCCTGATTCAAACCAGCAGTCAAACACTTCAGAGATTCTCTTGTAGGTTCCTTCTTCTCCTTCAATAGTAAACGTTATTTGATCAACGTGATGTTTGTGTAAATCACAAACAGTTTTTCCTGAGAAATCTTCGAGTTCTTTTATTGATCCCATACAAATTTGTTTTTCACTAATGTCATTTATCCAAACAGGGAGGGGAGTTCCCCAGAAACGGTTTCGGGAAATAGCCCAATCTCGAGCCCCTTCAAGCCATTTACCAAAACGTCCTTTTTGAATATGTTTTGGTGTCCAATTAATTTCATCATTGTTTTTTAAAAGTTTCTCTCTCATGTCTTCTACTTTTACAAACCATGAATCGGTTGCATAATTCAGCAGAGGAGTGTCACACCTCCAGCAATGTGGGTATGAATGCAGCATGTCTTTTCGTTCAAACAATTGGTCTTGTTTTTGTAATACTTGGATCATATTTTTATCAAAATCTCTATTGTGATCTTTGGCTTTTACTGGAATGTCTTCAAAGGTATCAATGAGATTTTTGCATTCTTCAAAAATATGTTTTTTAAAATATCCATTCATTCCAATATGTTGTAAAAATTCAACTTTTTCTATTTTACCTAAATTCAGATCATCTTCACCAAAAGCTGGTGCAATATGAACAATACCCGTTCCGCTTTCTGTGGTGACAAAATCAGCAGCAACAACTCGAAAGGCATTTTCGGTTTCTTTATATGTTTGAAAAAGTGGCTTATATGTCCAATTTTCATCAATCATGTCTTGCCCAGAGAAAGTGTTTATTTTTTCATAGCCTTCAAGTGCTTTTTCATAATTTTCTAATAAGTCTTCGGCTATAATAATAGTTTGTGATCCATTGGAGAGAGATGCATAGGTTACTTCTGGATTGACAGCGAGTAAAGTATTACCGGGAAGTGTCCATGGAGTTGTCGTCCATGCTAAAATAAATGTATTTTCTTTATTATGGACTTTAAATTTTACGGTTGCCGATATGTCATTGATTTCTTGATAGGCCCCAGGTTGATTGACTTCAAAATTTGATAAAGGGGTTTCACACCGTGGGCAAATATGCATTGGTTTTTGTGCTTGATAGACACGGTTTTTATTCCAAAGAGATTTAAAAACCCACCATGTTGATTCCATATATTCAGGATTCATGGTTTTATAGTTGTTTTTAAAATCAACCCATCGTCCCATACGGTTTACGAAATATTCCCATTCGTGTTCATATCGGAGGACTGAATCTCGGCATTTTTCGTTAAACGTATCGACTCCATAGTCTTCAATGGCTTGTTTGTCCGCGAGTCCGAGTTCTTTTTCGATTAAGTTTTCAACGGGGAGTCCATGACAATCCCATCCAAATTTTCGTTCAACATAAAAACCTTGCATGGTTTTGTATCGAGGAAAAATATCTTTTAAGGTTGCTCCAATAATATGGCCATAATGAGGGAGCCCTGTCGCAAAAGGTGGCCCATCAAAAAAGACGAAATTTTCATTCCCCAGCCGTAAATCGATAGATTTTTGAAAAGCATCTGTCTTTTCCCAAAAGGCAAGTATTTGTTCTTCAAGTTGAGGAAATGATTGTTGGTTGTTTATTTTTTGAAACATGGGAGGACTTTTAAAAGAAAAAATTCGAGATTACTTTATAGTGATAGCCTATTTTTTTCAAGAAAAAAACGTCTTTGATTTGATTTTATAAGCAAAATATGATAGAATGAGATGAAAAACAAAAATACATATTAAAAAAAACGCTATGAAACGACTCTTATCTTTAGGATTATCTCTTTTGTTTGTGTCTGCGGCTATTGCGGCAGAGCCTGTGTTTGAGSTTGAWWNNNAWWAKRMKATTCWWWWKWSTTKGRASWKTGMWSWSKYTGARWWYSAYCAWWWNGAASNTKWTTSTWKWTWTTGYKYMTATNAATGCAGAGTCAGAGGAATTTGCCGAAGTATATACGGTCGCTGCGGATAAAAACGAGTTTCGTTTATATGAGTTTCAGGATAATATGCTGATTGAAGATCAGGATTACTATTTTTCACTTGCGGTATTCACGGAAGAGGCGGGGCGTGAAAATGTTTTTGAAAATGTGCCGGTCTTATATAAATATGAAGAAAAAGAATATTTTCATTTTTCAGCGAGTGAAGTTGATTTTATTATGGAGAATATCGTTCAGCATGAGAATGGCGAGATAGAGGTTCTTTTTAGTCAGCCTCTTCAGTTGCCTTCAAAAAAATCATTTATCGTCACTGATGCAAACGGGGATAATGTTGTTATTTCAAATGTTCGACAGGGGGGATCTCGGTCATTATTATTTGTTATTGATGATATGCAACAAGATATGGAATATACGGTTATGGGGACTTCGGCGTTAGAAAACACTGATGGAGAAACTTTATCGAGTGCTTATACTGATTCTTTTACTTTTATAGCTCAATATGAATTGATGGCCCCTGAGGTGGTTCAGCAAGAAGAGTCTCATGCATCTGGCAATGATGATGAAGATACCTTAGCTCCATTGGATGTTGATTATGTGAGTGCTAAATATAAATATGACCYGACAAAAGGGCAATATAATGTGCTTTTAAACTGGCCAAAGGCAAATGATTTAGATGGAGATTTGTCACATGTTTTATATCGAGAAAAAACAGGAGTCTTTGATTATACGTCTTCTGTTTTATTGAAAAAAAATAGCTCAGCGTATGAGACCTATTTGCCGGGTGGTGAAAAATATGTATTTAAAATTAGTACGGTTGATCATTCTGATAATGAATCGGATGGAAAAACAGTAGAAGTTATATTGCCAGAAACAGGTCCGGCATCTATTTTATTGCTTACGATATTGTTTGCATTTGGGATAACTACATGTATTCGACGACGAGGATAGTTTGTATTTCTATTATATAAAAAAACCACCAATAATATTGGTGGTTTTTTTGTTCGTTGAAAACGAGGAGGGGAGAACTATTTAAGTTCTGCAGATGCTCCTGATTCTTCGATTTTTGCTTTCATTGCGTCAGCGTCAGCTTTGTTCAGCTTTTCTTTTACTGTTTTTGGTGCTCCGTCAACCAGCCCTTTTGCTTCTTTAAGACCAAGACCTGTAATTTCTTTAATAACTTTAATAGCATTAATTTTATTTGGTCCAGCGGCTGTGATAATAACATCAAATTCAGATTGTTCAGCAGCATCGTCTCCTCCTGCAGCAGGTGCAGCAGCAGCGGCAGCCGGTGCGGCAGCAGATACTCCGAAAACGTCTTCAAGATGTTTTACAAGGTTCGCAAGGTCGAGAACTGATAGTTTTGATACAAGATCAAGGATTTTTTCTGCGTCTTTTGATAGGGCAGGTAGATTTTTTTCTTCAGACATAATAATGTATGTTAAATATATAGGGGTAAATTAAGCAGCGTTTTCCAGGTTTTCTTTGTGAGCGTTTAACACTCGCGCGAAACCAGAGATAACACCGTTTGATACTTGAGTGAATCCTGAGATAGGACCTTGTAGGGCTCCAAGTAACTGAGCCAAGAGAACTTCTTTTGGTGGAAGGTCAGCAAATGCTTGAACTTCTTGTGTATTCATGAGTTTTCCATCATAAATTCCTCCAAGGAGGTCAAGAGATTCGAGGTTTTTTGCTTGCTTCTTAATGATTTGAGGTCCAGTTGTGGCTTCTCCATAAGAAAAGGCTACAACGATTTGTCCCTCAAGAAGTGAATTGTCGATTTCGGGAATACCCATTTCTTTTGCAGCGAGTCGGATCAAAGATTTTTTAATTACTTTGAGTTCAGCGTTATCTTTTTGAAGAAGACGTCGAATTTCAGACTGTTTGGTAACAGGAATATTGGTATACTTTGCAAAAACAACAGATTTCGCTTCTTTCATTTTTTCTACCAGTTGTACAACAAGTTCTTCTTTTTGTGAACGACTTAGTGGCATATGTAGTTTTTTTAAATAAAAAAAAGTCTGTGATCGCATCAATCAGACTTTTTGGTAGTAAACTTTGTGTGTTCGACCAAATAGAGTTTCTATTCCACACCTCGTGAGGGCTTAAATTGCCTCAGGTCTGTGATGCAGGGGTATTTTAGGCAAAATATCTTGAGAGTCAAGAGTTTTTTTGTTAGAATTATCTTGATGAATTATATAAACATTAACCTTTTTCATTATGAATGATAATAACGAATCTTTTGTACCAAAAGAAAAAAAACTTCCAACTCTTGATGATTTACGAACCGAGGTGGATGGAGATGTATTTGAACAGCATAAAAAACATTTAGAAACTTTACCTGAAGAGCTGCAGCTTGAATTAAAAAAATTAGAAACCTTGGAAAATTCGACTGAGCGAGTGGAAAAATTTGCCACTATTATGGATACCTATGGACTTGATTCTTTGCTTGGGTTGTTTAATGTTGTGGGGGATGGAGCCTCTGGGGCTTTGGCGAGTTTGTATCTTATGCTTGAGACCTATAAAACAGATGGAGGTATGATGGACTATGCAAAAATCATTGCGTATCAAGGTTTTGATTTTGCCATTGGAAGTGTTCCTGTGCTCGGAGGATTTGCAGATTATTTTTCTCATGCCTCGCATTATTCAGCAAAAGATTTTCAAAAGCGTAGGAATTCATTGGTTAAAAAGCTTCGTGAGAAAATGGAGGTGGCCGGTGTTGAGCCAGAGGTGATTGAAAAACACTTAGAAAGCATCTATAAAGTGCCTGCTGATGTTTCAACTCTAAAAGAGCCAGGAATTGAAGAGATGCCTCAGGCTGCATAAAACAGCGGCAGTGTGATTTTAAACACTTGGACAAAAGGCATTTCGTTCTTTATGGTGCGACTATGTTTCAGATAGAAACGTCTTTTTAACTATATTTATATGGCTGGAATTTTAATTAATACAGAGAGAAACAGAGAGGCGCATCAGGTGCTTATGTCTGGAGTTTTACCTGTGGAAAGGCGTGCTATTATTGAAGAGGTTTCTTCAAAAATATTGAATATATTGTCTTTGATTGATGCAGAGGGGAGTTTGTCGGATGAAAATCTTGAGAGTATTGTGAATTTATTGGAAGAAAACTTTGAAAAATTAAAAACTGAGAGACGAGAGTCGTTGAGAGCTGATTATATTTTACAATTGCATGAAATATTTGATATTTTAAGAAAAAAGAAGATTTCTTGTATTCCTATAAATTACTATTCTCGAGCAGCTTCTGTTTTTTATTCCGTTAAAGATTATTCTTCGGCGTTGTATTTTTATGATCAGTATTTATCCTTTGAGCCTAATGATAAAGAAGCTTTGCTTGGAAAGGTTCGGACGCTTGAGATTTTAAAAAGTGTTCTTGAAGCTTTTGAGGTTCATAATAAACTTATTGGATTATATCCAAAAAATGCGGAGCTGAGGTTCCAGTATGCACAATACTTACAAAGTGYGTATATAGAATTTCCAAATAATGGAGATTTATTATCTCATATTATGAGTTTTTATTCTCAGGCCATCGCAATGGATTCTTCGAAGGAGATATATAGGTATGAATGCGCAGTGTTTCTTGCGGCTATAGGAAAAGAGGGAAAAGCTTCAGAGTATTATGACCTCTCTTTGTTTTCTTTAGTGCAGCAATGAAAATGAAATTACAAATATCACAACGTTTATCTCTTGCGCAAAGGCAGCTTCAGCAGATTCCGTCGCCTGAAGAAGAGCGACAGTTGAAAATTAATGAGATTTTAGAAGAGGCCGTCAGCCTTTTGAAAGAAAGCTTGGGGCATGATGTTCTTCTGGATAGAGGGGAATGTCTCTATAAATCAAGAAATATTTTTCAAGATTTCTTGTTTCATTCAAACGATAAAAGGCGATTTGAATTAAAATATAAGATGTTGAATCATTGTATTCAAGAATATGAGACTGATTATGATGCAAGTATTAAATAATCATTAGATTCTGAGAAATAAAACACTAAATATTTTTTTCTTTTCAAAGACTTAATAATTTATTAACATATACGGTGTAGAGTGAGTTTGTATTTATTAAAATTCCTCACATGAATGTTTATGTTATTGATGACGAGCAAAAAATGCTTTCTGTTTTAGAGCGTCAATTTAAAAAAACGGCTTTTAGCTTTTTTGGATCTTCTTCCTATGATGAAGCTTTTTCTGATATTGTCGGCGGCGAGTATGATGCGATTGTCTGTGATTATGATTTATCAACGAAAGAGAAGGGTAAGAATGGTATTACTTTGATTAAGGCGTTGAGAGACGAAGGCGTCACGGCTCCTGTTCTTTTATTAACGGGAAAGTCCTTGGAGGAAATTTCTCCATGGGAGGCATTGGATTCAGGATGTGACGATTTTTTAAAAAAACCGTATGATCCCAAGGAGCTCTTTGCTCGTATTTATGCAATGATTCGAAAAACTTCTCGTTGTGAAAAGGCTACTGGTAATACTTTGCAGTTTTTAGAAATAAATGTAGATTTGGCGCAACGCCGTGTATTAATTCATAATAAAGAGCGACGATTGGGAAAAATATTGTACTACCTTTTACTCAAATTTATTCAGCATCATGATCGATTGTTATCATATGAGTTACTTATTGAAGAATTATGGGGTGAGGATGCTTTATATATGAAGCAAAGTAGTAATTCATTGCGTGTTCATATTTGTAATCTAAAAAACATATTGGGAACAGAGTATGCTCAACATATACAAAATGTATATGGATATGGATATATTTTTCATAGCCAAAAAGTAAAAGATTCTATAATAAAAAAATAATATGCCAGATTTTTTTCATGAAGTAAACAATTCGTTGACCATTTTGACTTTATTATATGAAGAGAAAAAAGATATATATGGAGAAGAGTTTGGTGAATCTCTGTGTGATCTGAAGGAGATTATAGAAAAGGAAGAAACAAAAAGGTTGTAATTATACTTTATAATGAAGACGTTCAAATTGAAATTCTTGTTCAAAAARRWATGYCAGTTGTAAGACTGAAAGTTCGTCTTTGTATTTTCCCATTATTTGTAAGCTGCCAGCAAAATTATCATATCTTTTTGTTGGTATTGAGATAGCGGGGATACCGGCGAGGCTGGCGGGAATAGTGAAAATGTCAGCGGCGTACATTTCTAACGGATTTTTAGTTTTTTCTCCAAAAGTAAAGGGGAGGGTTGGTGTCACGGGTGAAAGAATTGCAAAATATTGAGAGGAGAGATTATCAAAAAACTCACGAATAAGCCTTCGAACTTTTGCTGCCTTTATGTAATAGTCATGAATAGAGCCTTCAGAGAGCATCGTCGTTCCAAGAAGGATGCATCGTTTCACTTCATCTCCAAAAAATTCTGAGCGGCTTTTGGTATAGATTTCTTTAATATTTTTGCTATCTTTGGCTGTTTGTCCATATCGAATACCGTCATATCTGTGGTAATTTGTTGATCCTTCGGATTTGGCTATAATATAGTAGGTAGGAATGATAGCCTCTATAAGAGGAAAAGATACTGACTCTATAATAGCTCCTTTATCTTTTGCGATTTGTAAAGAATTCTCAAAATCTTTTTTTAATTGTGGATCGAGACCAGGAAGGTCGAGAAATTCTTGAATATAGCATATTTTTTTGCCAGTTATATCAAAGTTTTTTAATTCTTTTTCATATGAAATATCTGGAGAGGGGATTGACGTCATATCTTTCTCATCTTGTCCGGTGATAACATCAAGAACAATGGCTGAATCTTGAACGGTTTTAGAAAATACTCCAACGGTATCGAGGCTTGAGGCGTATGACATAACTCCATATCGGCTGACTCGTCCATAGGAGGGTTTGAGCCCCGTGATTCCGCAGAATGCGGCTGGTTGTCGAATAGATCCGCCTGTATCTGTTCCAAGAGCAAAAACACATTCGTCCGCAGCAACGGCTGCGGCCGATCCTCCAGATGATCCTCCAGGTACTGTCTTAATATCCCATGGGTTTTTCGTTGTTTTGTATGCAGAGTGTTCGTTGGAAGATCCTTGTGCGAATTCATCCATATTGGTATTACCAATTACAAGAGCGCCTGCTGCCTGGAGTTTGTCTGTGACTGTCGCATTTTTTTCTGCGATATATCCTTCTAATATTTTTGAAGCGGCATTGCATTCTTTTCCTTGCACAGAAATAATAGCTTTATTTGCATAGGGAATTCCCCAAAGTTTACTGTTATTCTTCATGTTAAAGGTTTCTGGAAAATCAAAAGTTGATAAAAAAGCATCGATATGTGGTTCGACGTTTTGTATTCGTTGGGTGTATTCGGTATATAAAGTTTGAGGAGTGAGTGCCTTGTTTGTCAGTTCTTGGCTGAGTTGATCAATGGTTTTATGGTGTGTCATTGTGTATCTTTAAAAAGTCGATGAGAGTATATAAGGAGAAAGGACTTCTTTCAATGATTTTTTTAAATTCTATTGAATCTTTTCTTTATTTCTTTTATAGTATTACTGAGTATTACTAATTTTTATAATTATGCCCTTTGTTAAAACAAGTATTTCTTTGCCGGCGGATGTATGGGAGAAAATCAAAAACATTAAAAATAAAAGTGCTTTTATCTCCGATTCACTTGAATCTTTTTTCGAGAAACAGGAGTTCTTAATTGCGGCAGAGGAAAGTTATTGGGAGAAAGTTCGTAATTCTATTGCTGCGAGTGATGATTATTTTTCAATAAACCCCAACCAGCAAACGGTGGATGAAGATATGTTAGAAAAGACATTATGGAAATAATTTTTTCAAAAACATTTAAAAAACAGGCTATTAAATTAATTCAAAATCGTAAGAATTTGAAGGAGAAAATCAATGAATGCATTATAGACTTTGCTCAAAATATAAGGAGTTCTCGTTTTTATAGAAAAAGACTGAAAGGAAATTTAAAAAACTTTGAAGAATTACAAATTGGAGGAGATTTACGTATTTTAATTCGTATGAGTATTCAGGATCAAATGACGGTATTTGAACAAATTGGAACGCATTCTGATTTTGGATGGTAATTTAGCACTCTTCTGTTGACAGTGCTAATTCTTTTGAATATACTCATGATGTCTTTACGTTTATTTATTAAATTTATATATATGTCTAGAATTATTGGAATTGATCTTGGAACAACAAACTCGTGTATCTCTGTTATGGAAGGAGGAGAAGCTGTTATTATTACAAATAAGGAAGGGGCTCGTACGACTCCGTCTATTGTAGCGATGACTTCAAAAGGTGAGCGATTGGTAGGAACTCCGGCAAAACGTCAAGGAGTAACAAACCCAAAAAATACTATTTTTTCAGCAAAACGTTTTATTGGACGTGTTCATAAAGAAATTGAACGAGAGGCATCGTTAGTGCCTTACGCTATTAATTCAGGAGCAGGTGATGCGGCGATGATTCATTTTGATGGAAAAGATCGACGTCCAGCAGAAATTGCGGCGATGGTTTTACAAAAATTGAAAGCGGATGCGGAGGCCTTTCTTGGTTCTCCAGTAACAAAAGCTGTTATTACGGTGCCGGCATATTTTAATGATGCACAGCGTCAAGCAACGAAAGATGCAGGAAAAATCGCTGGATTAGAAGTTGCTCGAATTATTAATGAGCCAACGGCCGCAGCGTTAGCATATGGTATTGATAAAACAGATAAAGATCAAAAAATTGCGGTATATGATCTTGGAGGAGGAACATTTGATATTTCTATTTTAGAAATTGCAGATGGAGTCTTTGAGGTTCTTTCAACAAATGGAGATACTCATCTTGGAGGAGATAACTTTGATGAAGTGATTATTGAACATTTATTAGAAGAATTTAAAAAACAAGAAGGTGTTGATTTAAAAGGAGATCAAATGGCTATTCAGCGTATTAAAGAGGCTGCTGAAAAAGCAAAGATTGAGCTTTCAGCAACAACAACTTCAGAGATAAACTTACCATTTATTACAGCAACTGACAGTGGTCCAAAACATTTTGTGTATACTATTTCTCGATCAAAACTTGAGGATCTTATTATGCCATTGGTTGAAAAATCATTAAAACCGGTTGCTCAAGCATTAAAAGATGCAAAATTAAAAACAGGTGATATTGATGAAGTGATTCTTGTTGGAGGAATGACTCGAATGCCAGCGGTGAAAGCAGCGGTAGAGAAATTCTTTGATAAAAAGGCTCATCAAGGAATTAATCCTGATGAAGTGGTGGCAATGGGTGCTGCGATTCAAGGAGGAATTTTACAAGGAGATGTGAAAGGAGTGGTATTATTAGATGTGACACCACTGACGCTTTCTTTAGAGACTATGGGAGGAGTAGCAACTCCAATTATTGAACGAAATACAACTATTCCTACAAAACGATCACAAGTATTCTCAACAGCTGCTGATAGTCAGTCATCTGTAGAAATTCATATTGGACAGGGAGAGCGACCGCTTATGGGAGGAAATAAATCTCTTGGACGATTTATTCTCGATGGATTACCACCAGCTCCACGAGGAGTGCCTCAAATTGAAGTAACTTTTGATATTGATGCAAATGGTATTTTACATGTTATTGCCAAAGATCAAGGAACAAATAAAGAGCAGAAAATTGTTATTCAAGGATCTTCTGAAATGTCGAAAGAAGAAATTGAAAAATTACGAAAAGAAGCTGAGGAGCATGAAGAAGAAGATAAGAAGATGAAGGAGGTTATTGAGGCTCGAAATCAACTTGATTCATCTATGTTTCAGGCAGAAAAACTTGTAAAAGATGCGGGGGATAAATTATCWKYTGRKGATNMRMARSTTSTANGARGATNGNYGGWANNGCNWGARSCWWRAACAGTATTGGAAAACATGGAGTCTTCAAAAGATGGACTTGATGATGCTTATAAAATACTTATGGAGAAAGTTCAGGAAATTGGTGCGAAAATGTACCAAAATGGAGAGAATGCAGCTCCTGCTGAAGATGCTCCGGCAGAAGAAAAAGATAATGTTGTTGATGCTGAGGTAGTTGAAGAAGAGAAAGAAGACAAAAAAGATGATAAAAAGGAAGAGGAGAAGAAGTAAGAAAAAACTTTTCTGGTCGAATAAAGAAAAAGGAGCATTTTGCTCCTTTTTCTTTTTATTTGCTTCTTTCCTATAAATGTGATATAATATATGTATAGTGTATTAATTCTCTTGCTTATGAAAAATAAAATATCATCAGGGTCGAGTAAAATTACTCATTTGCCTTTGGGAAAGAATAATAAGAATACTCAGGATGGTTCTCGTGAAATTTCTTTTCAAATAAGTCATTTTAACGCGTTAATGGCCATGAACTTAACTCCGATGGAGTGTGCTCAGAAAAAATAATAGAAGAAAAATATAATAATATTGGTATCGCAAAGAGTAGAATTTTCTACTCTTTTTTTATTGCCTTTTTTTGTGAACAATGATACAATCTTTATGTAAAATAAATAAATTTCTATTTCTATGTCTTTGTCTGACATTATTATTCGTGCTGAATTACCATGCGCTTCTGCGGGTAGTTAAAGTTCAATAATCTATTATTTTTTAATCTTTCATACGATGACAACTTTAAGAAAACATTTTGAGAACAGTGTGAGAGGTAGTGTTGTAGCAGCGCCGCAATTGGGGCAAGAAGTTCATCAAATCTCTAGGGATGTTCAAGAGAAGTTTTATAATAGTGATCTGCAATATATTTTGGGAGAAAATAACAAGCTTCATGGTGATATGACTGTGTATTCGAAGAGTGATATTGAAAAATTAAAAAAAACTATTGCCTCTATTGGTTCTGCCAGTTTTAGTTTTTAAGCTATCTCCCAACTTTCTTTTCAAGTTCTTTGCTTGGCATTTCAAAGCCAAGAGGTCTTCCGTGTGGGCAGGTGATGCCTTTTGCATGTTTTAACCAGAGTGTCACTACAGATTCAAGCTCTGTGGGAGACAGTTGGTCTCCGAATTTTATAGCTCCTCGACATGATAAAAATGTCAGGGCTATTTCTGCAGCTTGTTCTGGTTTTCTCGATTGTCCAGACAAGGAAAGTTCTTGGCAGGTTTCTAGTATGGTGTCTTTGATATTCTCGAGAGAGATATCTTGAGGAATGGCATTGATTTTTATAGTGTTATTTCCAAAGTCTTCCAATTCGAATCCAAAGTCTTGAAGTGTCTTTTGGCATTCTTCAATGCTGAGTTTTTCTTGAGTGGAGCATTCAAAAATTTCTGAAATAAGGAGGTGTTGTGAAAGTTTTGTTTTATTTTTATAGTTTTGCATGAGTGTGTCATATCGAGCTCTTTCGTGAACGGCGTGTTGATCAAGAAAGGTGACTGTATTGTTTTTTTCTAAAATAATGAATTTTTTGAGGGTCTGTCCTACTATTTTATATCCGTGAAGAGGATCAGCAATACTTTCATGCAGATTGAGCTCTTGATGATGCTCCGTCTGATTTTGAGTTGGTTGTAAGATGTTTTTTGTAAAATTCATTGCATTGTTTATAGTGTCTCGTGAATTGGTTGGAACAAATGCTTTGGGGGTTGTGTATGAAGAAAAGTTATTTTGAGAGTATGTTTCTCGGGGGTGTTCTTGTCTTATTTGAGTGGTTGTTTCTGGCATTTGAATATCTTGATGTTTTTGTAAAAAACATTGTTGGAGTCCTCGTGATAAAAATGAAAAAAGCTCTTGGGGGCGTAAAAACCGTACTTCTGTTTTTCGCGGATGAACATTGACGTCAACGAGGTCAGGATCAATATCTATAAAAAGACAATAGGCGGGGAAAGAGCCTTTCTCGACCAGTGAGTGGTATCCTTCTTTAATAGCGCCTTGAATAGTTCTGTCTTGAACACATCGGTTATTAACAAATATTTTTTGTGTTCGCCGAGATGAAAATGATTCACCGGGTTTTGTGACAAATCCACGAAAGGTGACTCCAGGAAAATCTGAAGAAAAAGGAATGCATCGTGAAAAAACATCGGAGCCAATGATCTGTTGAATTCGTTTCTCTGAGGTGTCYGCAAGATAGGTGGCAATAGTCTTTTTATTATGGATAAGCTCAAAGTTTATTTTTGGAAAACAGAGCGCAATGTTTTCAATGATTTCAAGGCAGTATCGAAATTCTGTTCTTTCGGTTTTTAAAAACTTTTTTCGTGCAGGTATATTTTGAAAAAGATCGTGTATTTCAATATTTGTCCCAGTTGTCATCGCACAAGCATCTTCAGTTTGATTGTATCCCGCCTGTATTTCGATTTTTGTACCTACCTGCGCTTCTTTTGTTTTTGTTTCGAGTATAAAATAGGATACTGAGGCGATGGAGGAGAGAGCTTCTCCTCGAAAACCATACGAGGAAATATGAAAGAGATCATTTTTTGTTTTAATTTTAGAAGTAGCATATCGTTGCACCGATAATTTGGCATCTTCTGGGGACATTCCAGATCCATTGTCTCGAATTTTTATATGTTTAATACCGGCATTTTCTAAATCTATTTTTATGCTCGTGGCTCCCGCATCTATTGAGTTTTCGACAAGTTCTTNNTTWTGMSCRAGGNCNMGGAYGWKSYWYTNCKTCYMMRGSKKYTNKYWRATYKCKMAKSWKCNWCWGWAAGAWTANNNATATKTNWYWTSTKTTRWAAKAATTATGAGTACAGGAGAAAGGCTAAAGAGTTTTGAGGGAAATACAAGAAAAAATGAAAAGTTGTTATTTTGAGTGTCGCGGCTTTTTAAAATTGCAAGCATTTTAGAGTTAGGGTATAATAATTATGAATTAACGCTACAGGTTATGCTAGAATCTAAACCGTATATTGATCAAGTCATAGCAGACGTTATTTCTAAGAAAAGTAATGAGCATATTATAAATGCTCACAATGCAAAAATGACAATCAGTCAGATTCAGGGATTTACCAAAAAATCAAAAGCTGAGATAATAGGTATTTTGAAAGACGCAGGTCTTATGAGCATTTATTAAACAGTGATATTGCACTGGAGGTGTTTGATAAAATGTTGAATACAGAAAGGGGGGATAAAAAACTCTTGTTTTTTGCTTTTTTTTATATAAAATCCATCTGCTTTATATGGCGAATATAGCTCAGTTGGTTAGAGCGTCCGGTTGTGGTCCGGAAGGTCGTGGGTTCGATCCCCACTATTCGCCCCAGAAAAGCACATACAAAACACCGATTTTATCGGTGTTTTTTTATTTGTTAATATTATATATAATCGTCAGTAATATTTTGACGTTTGTATTATTTTTTGTTATAATGCCTTCACTTAATATAAAAAATATGACTGATTTACTTCAAAGTATTGGATTTTCTGAGAAAGAAGCAAATGTATATATTACTCTTCTTAAACTTGGAACACAGCCAGCTTCGGTTATTGGGAGGCATGTAAACATGCCTCGGAGTACGGCAAATTTTTACTTGGAAGAGCTCGCGAAACAGGGCTATGTAAATAGGGCAAAAAAAGCCAATACACACTTGTATACAGCAGAAGATCCAAGTGTTATTATAGATATTCTTCAATACAAAAAAAATCAGCAAATAGCAGAAATGAATGGAAAGATTTATTCTATTGAATCCGGGCTTGGAGAATTGCAATCTTTAAAGAAGGGGAGTGACACGAGGCCAAAGGTGACTTTTTATGATGGAGAAGATGGCCTTGTAAGGGTGTATGAAGATACACTTACGTCGTCTGAGAAAATACGCTCTTTTGCTTCTTTTGATGGAATGCATGGAGCCTTACCAGAATATTTTAAATCTTATTATGAAAGAAGAGCAGAAAAAAATATCTTTATTCAATCAATTCATCCAGATTCGCCTTTGGCACGAGAGAGGGGAAAAAATGATAAACTGGAGGCACGTGAAAGTGTCATTATTCCATCGGATAAATATAATTTTACACCAGAAATTCAATTTTATGATAATAAAATAAATATTGCATCGTGGAGGGAAAAATTGGGAATTATTATTGAAAGCAAAGAGATTTACGACACCTTTGTTGTTATGTTCGATCTTGCTTGGCAAGAAGGAAAAAAAATAGATGTTAGGAAGAAGTCATTTAGGTAGATATCTCTTCGTTATTAGTATGGGGCATGGCTGATGCTTTTAAATAATGTCAAGCTTTTGTTGGCATAATAAAATGACTCTTTGCAATGCAATGAGATTATATGTAGCATTTTTTGTCATGATTATTTTGACGAATGTTATTTTTTCTGTAGAGTTGCTTCTCCTTTGGATGGAGAGGCATAGCTTCACTATTCTTTCAGGAAAATTATATTTATACTTTATTTTTAAAATTATGATTAATACATTAAAAGCTACTAATATTGATTCACAAGAGTTAAATAATGATCAAGATATTTTTGTTGACATAGAAAAAACAAGGGCTGATGCTAAGGAAATTTCGACAGTGATTTCGAAAGAAGATCTTGAAGTAGCGATTGATACTGTTTGGAAGAATGGTATGGATTTGCAAAATTTAGAACCTCGTTTTCAGGCTTGTCCTGAAGTTGTTCTTGAGGCTGTAAAAAATGATCGTATGGCGATACAATTTGCAGCAATTTCAGTGTTTTTGGATACAAAATTTGTAAATACTCTTGTTGATCGTGATCATATTGGTTGTATTGTAGCAGGGATAGAGTTTATTCCTAAAGAAATATTACAAAGTAATAAAGATCTTATTTTGTCATTGTTTTCTGCAGACGTGGATGTTACGGAGTTGCAAGAAGTTATAGGAGAGTTTTCACTAGAGATTAGAAATGACAAGAATTTTGCTCTGAGTTTCTTTTCTCATATTGATAATGGTGCCTGTTTGAAGATGTTTAAGGGGGATCTTCAAGAAGATTTTGATATTCTAAAAGCGGTTATTCTTTCATATCCAGCGGCGCTTAAGACGATGCCTGTAAATCAGCTCTCGAAAGAGCTTATAATGGCAGTTTTAGATCAAGATAACATATTCATGGATTTATCACGGCATTATTATTTAGACTCTAAGGTTATTTCACATTTATTTGGAGATAAGGAAGTTATAATGAGGCTTATAGAGTCAGATCCTGAGGTTGTTTTAGAAGTTACCGGAGACTTGAAAAGTGATACTTCTCTTAACTTACAGGCTCTTTTGCAAAAGAAGAAAACAAAGGGGCTAGATAGTGTATCAGCTCTTTTTGCTCTCATGTCTACAGATGTACAAGAGGCTCTTGAATTTGCGGTGTGTGCCATTGATGCATGTGGAAGTTATTCAACAGTTGCAGAGATTGAACTGAAAATAAAAGAAATGAAACAGGCCTCAGGTGAATTAAAAAATGCAGATAAAGAGAGGCTGGCTGATATTTCTTCTACCTCAGAAGGAAAAGAATGGCTAACAGAAAAAACAAAGTGGATAATTGAAGAGTAGTTTTTCTGTCAAGTGAGAGGTTGTTAAAACGTAGAAATTCGGGTTTAGAGATCTTCGTTATTAGCAATCTCTAAGAGGGCTGAGGTAAGAATATACATAGAAGTGTTTTTCATTTTATTATGAAAAGCTACTCGTATTGTATCTCTGTTGTTTGCAAGGTCTGGTGTGACTGTTATTCCGAATTTTTTTAGTCTGTCTGCTAAAGTGTGTTTGTCGATATTTTTAATTTGAATTTCAAAAATTCCAGTGAGGTTATTTATGGGGTCTCTTGGTCGAATAATTTGAATTTTATTGTCATTTATTCTTTGAAGGAGTTTTATAAAAACTCTTGAGAGCTTTTCTTGAGTTTTTCCTCTGAGATCTGACTGAATTCTGTTAAGAGATAAAGAAAAACACATTTGTTTCATGATATCTACGGTTCCGGATCCGTATTGTTCTGAGAATTTATTCTTATTTTTATCAGTGAAGTCTTTTCCGAGAAATAGAGCTGCGGATTTATATTGTCCTGATCCTCCAGCTTTATGAGCACATGCAATATAGATATCTGGACGAAATTCACTAAAATTATTTTTTGTGCGACCGAGGCTTTGTGCTCCGTCTAGAATGAGGTAGGGTCTTTGCTCTTTAGGGATTGCGTCGAGAACTTTTCTTATTATATCTATCCTGTTTTTTTCTCCGTAGCGAGTGACTTCGCTTATAAAAATGTATTCATAGGGCTCAGCGGTGTTTTTTGTGAGAAAGTCTTTTAAGCTATGCTTGTAGAGACATTCAGCTTCATTTTTATCGATGGTATGATCAAAAACAGGAAGTTTGATTGTCTTTTTTCCATTTTTTCTTTCCATGCTTGAAATAAGTGGAGAGAATTCATCAGTGCCAATGGCAATATTGGCATTTTTAAGATAGTTGTCAGCGAAGTTATCAAATGAGTTTGAGGCGCTGTCTGAAAATATAATATCGTAGGAGGGTTTATTTGTTTGATTTGTCTGATTTTGAGTGGTTGTTACGCTAATATTAAAGTACTTTTCAATTTTTTTATGAATGGATTTGATATTATCTTCATACGTTCCATGGGTTACGAAATCTCTTGCTATTCTTCCGAGATCTTTATAGGTCAGTCCAAATTGGGCGTTATTAAAATATGTAAGAAGGTTGATTGAGGATTCTTCAAAGATATTTTCAAGTTCTTTTTCTTCTTTTTCTGTTTTTATTAAAATGTCTGTATGACTTTTAGAGACCTTATTTTTTTGAAGGTGTTGATAAAGAGAGAAGAGAAGCTTTTCTTGCTTGGCAATATTTTTAGATTTTATTTCTCCGCTGTTCAGCTTATATTGTTCTATGATGAAGTCTCTATGTATGATGCATGTATCATAAATATCTTCATCATGTTTTTCGCTCATGGCAAAAATCTCTAACATGATTTGGTATGAATTTTCATTTTCAAATCCAATATTGAATATTCTGCTTATTTCTTTGGTAAAATCAGTAATTTTATTTAGTGTCTCAAGGGCAGCGTTGTCTGTTTTGAACTTATGTGGGTGATCTTTGATATAGCGTCCAAAAAATTCTATAATATGCTTATTTGACGTTGTATGAGACTGTAATCGTTTTAGTATTGAGAGATTTACTGTATTATTTCCTGTTGATAGGGCGTAGAATAATGGTTCTTTATGATGAAGGAGGAGTTTGTAAGTATTCTTTTGAGTTTCTGTGGAAAGGCTTTGAAAAAATGTGAAAAAATTACACTGTGCTTCAAGGGGGTGATCGTTCAGGAGAATGCCTGCTTCATCAACAAATATTCGGTATGATTGTATAAGTTCTTTTATGTTATACGATGCGAGTCTTTTTTTGTAAGCTTCTTCTCGTTCGTTGTTATTTTGTTGAATATACTTGGAAATTTGAAATGTATATGGGGCAGGGTCTTGGTTCATTCGTCTTGTTCTCTTTTCTTTTTGAGTGTGCTTTCTTTGATTTTCTTTTTCAAGATTAAATATGTAGTAGTGTTCTGTATTGTTTTTTTCTTCTGTGACGAGGAGGTTTCCAGGAGATAAGGTTATATATCTTGGGTTGTTCATTTTTGAAGGAATGCTTATTTTTGCAGCATTGCAATATGCTTCGTTATTACTCGGGGTTTTAAATATAGATTCATAGCTGTAAATATCACTTCTTCTGATGTTCACATCGGGGTCATTATAGTGTTTTTCTAGTCGGTCTGACCGTCTACAATCTGTCCAAATATCTGATAGATTTTTTTTGGTTATCTTTTCCCATGCGTTTTTATTTATATTAAAAAAACAAAGGACTCCGGTTTTTTCATTTTCTCGTTGTTGACGATCGTTTTCTTTGATTTTTTCTCGAGGAGAAGAGAGGTCGAGTCTTTTGAAGTGAGAGAGTACATATATCAGGCTTTTCTTTTCATCTTGTTTTTCTGGATTTCTATTTTTTTTAAGCATCTTGCTTACAGTGTTCTTGTTGACAGTGTATTGAGATATATTTTTTTGAGTTTCTTCTGGTTCTTTATCTTTCATAAGTGCGTTTTGTTGATCTGTCTGATTTTTTTGTGTTATGGTTTGTGTGAGAAATTCGGAGGGGTCATTGCTTTGTATAAAATCGTTATAAAACGATGCCCTTTCTTTAAAGAGAAGTTTGCATGTTATGATTTTATTTTTTTCTGAGAGATTTTGAAACTTTGAAATAAATATCAGTTGTTCTGGCAAAGAGTGTTTGTTGAGAAAGTAATTTGAATGATCTATGAAATATTTGTAATGTTTTGTAATAAGGGTAAGCATTTCGTTATTTAGCTGAGGAATATTCTGAGTTTGTTTGAATTCTTCTAGGTTTTCTATGTTTAAATCTTGTGCTTTATGGTAATTGTGATATCCATTGTCTTTTTTTTGCCCTCTTTTTTGTTTCAGGAAGGAGTGTTCCTTAATTCCGTTGTTTATATTTGTAAGAAGGATGAGGTTTGGACTAATCTCGCGGTACATGCAGTTTGAAAATTCCTTGCGTGGCAGTGAGTATAGTTGAGAGTTTATATATTTTGTATTTCGAAGATTTTTATATGATTTTTCTTTATAATGCCATTCGGAGATATCACTCCAACGAAAATTTAATCGTGGATTTTCTAGATGTGGGTATATATTCTCCCAGTCGGCGTTTATCCTTTTTGTAAGGATGTTCTTTGTAATTTTTTTCCATACTTGTTTGTTTGTATCGAAAAAACAGAGTGATCCGGTACTATCTTTAAGATTTTGAGCTTCATCGTTGGATAATGTTGAGAGTGGGCCTTTTATATTGAGTCTTTGGCAGCTATTTAAAAAAATATTGAGTTTTTCTTTTTTGGTAGTTCGTTCTTTTGTTTCCAGTTGTATCTTTAAAATTTCAGGCGCTATCTTTTGTAGTTCAATGTTCTCGCTCAGGTTTTGAGTGTATAGATGCGAATGCATAGAGGGCGTTGCTGAAAGTTTTTGAGATAAGGTCATGATGTTTTATCAAAGATTGTTATTGGGTGTATTATAACATATTTTTGTGTATTTTTCAAGAAAAAGCTGAGTTTTTATAGGGCTCTTTGAGAAATAATGGATGAGTCACTGAATGTGTCAACTTTATGTTGGCATAATAAAGTGTTTTAATTGCAACAATAATAGCAATCTTTATAATTATTTGACATATTTATTTTGACAATTGTTCTGATTTTTTGTTATACTGTTCTCTCTTGTTTCTAAGGGGGAGAGAGTTCATCTTTACCAGTCTGATGTAAGAGAAATTATATTTATACTTTATATTAAAACAATTATGAAAAATACTATTAATAAGTCTTCAGAGGCTTTGAACAATAAAATGGAAAATGTTGAATCTGATTTGAATATATCTGATATCTCAAATGTAATATCTGACACATCAGAGGCGGTGAAGCCTGTTATTAATGGATTCACAGTTTATGAAAAGATGAAAGACCTAGAGAATGTAAGACTTCGTTTTTCTCAAGCTGAAAAGGCATTGATTGATTCTGATGAATTTCTATCACTAGAGCACGGTAGGTCTCTTTTTGCAGTGTTGTTTGGAGAGGATCTGGAAGCAAGTGATACTGAGGCGCCATCAGGGGTTATGAAACCTGTGATTAATGAACTTACAGTTTATGAGAAAATGAAAAATCTTGAATCTGGAGGTAGTCCTCTTTCTCATAATGAAATGAAGGTTGTTCGATCTAATGAGGTTTTGTCTGAGGAATATGATGAAATAGAGAAAAGGCTTGCGAAAGAAAAAAATGTGAATTTATCTCTGGAAGAGTCAGCTCAAAAGCATTATGGAATGTCTTTTGATGAGCTTGTGAAGAAGAAAACGTCAGGAGAGATTGCTTAGGAGGTGTTTCGCCCCAGAAAAGCACATACAAAACACCGATTTTATCGGTGTTTTTTTATTATCTTTCATGGTATTGCCCTGTATTTGCCGAAAGCACTTGTTTTTCTTTTTTTTTTTTGCACTAAAATGTAGTAAATAAACATTAAAATTATATTATGAAAAATATTTTAGAAAAGCTTGGATTAGAGCTTATACGAACGGTTTTGATTGTGGTAATTATCGCTGGTGCGGGGTATGCGTATGCGGCGTGGAGTACACAGGTGAAAAAAGGAGAAATATTAACCGCAGAGAAATGGAATCAAATGATGGGGATGATTGAGGAAAAATCTTTTCAAGGAGGTGTTTGTAGCAATGGTGTAATGTCTGGAATTTCAAAAGATGGAACAATAAGTTGTTTGGATTTTGAACCGCTGGAAGACTCTTGGGTATGTCCTGCGGGAATGACTTGGTCGGGGCTTTCGTTAGATTGTTATTCTTTCGAGGGGCCTGGAGTGGGTTCTTTTTGTTATTCTTCTGGGAATTCGCAGGTGCAATGTCCTATAGGGGTGGGGCAAATAAAGAATGTGGGGCGAGTAAGTCTTCCTATTAATAAAATGAAGCCAGTATTTAAAGTAATTTCTCAGTAAGGAGAGGAGCTTTAGAGAGTCATTGTATTTTATTTTGATTTCATAAAAAAATCCACTATACTCTGCTTACATTAAATATATATAATATGCAGATAGGAATTGTTGGACTTCCGAATGTTGGAAAATCTACTTTATTTAACGCCCTAACAAAAAGTTCTGGGGCAGAAGCGGCGAATTATCCTTTTTGTACTATCGATCCAAATGTTGGAGTGGTCGAAGTACCAGATAAACGGGTTGATCGTATTGCGAAAATTATTGAACCGAAAAAAATCATTCGGGCTATTACTGAGTTTGTTGATATTGCGGGGCTGGTCA
The DNA here is from genome assembly GCA_002401425.1 of Candidatus Peregrinibacteria bacterium. GTDB lineage: Bacteria > Patescibacteriota > Gracilibacteria. The sequence goes on along the minus strand of NVTB01000001.1, from coordinate 18,258 downwards.
AAGGCGCATCTCAAGGAGAGGGGCTCGGGAATAAATTTTTATCACATATTCGTGAATGTGATGCGATTGCACAGGTGCTTCGTGTTTTTGAAAATGGAGATATTATTCATGTTCATGATTCGGTTGATGCACGTCGTGATAAAGAAATTGTTGAAATGGAACTCGTGTTAGCTGATATGCAAACGGTGGAAAAACGGGTCGGAACGTTAGCGCGGGATGCGAAATTTGGAGGAAAAGAGTCTCAAGCAAAGCTGGCGGTGTTTGAAAAAATTCAAAAAACATTAGAAGAAGGAATTGTTGCTCGAAAGACAGAGTTAGATGAAGAAGAATTATTATTAGCAAAAGAATTGCATTTATTGACGATGAAGCCCATTTTATATATTGCCAATACGTCGGAAGATATGTTGAAAGATTTTCCATTGGAAGAGACAAAGAAAGTCTTGGGATTAAACGCTGATGATATTTTAGTGCCTGTATGTGCGAAGTTGGAAGAAGAGTTATCTGAATTAGAAGATGATGAGGCGAAAATGTTTTTAGAGGATCTCGGGATGAATACGAGTGGAAGAGATTTTCTGATTCAAAAAGCTTATGAAATATTGGGATTAGAAACATACTTTACAGCGGGAGTGGAGGAAGTTCGTGCGTGGACGTATAAAAAGGGGAGCACGGCGCCAGAGTGTGCTGGGGTGATTCATACAGATTTTCAACGAGGATTTATTTGCGCGGATATTGTAAAAACTGATGATTTTGTGACAGCTGGAGGGTGGTCAAAATCAAAAGAACAAGGACTTGTCAAAATGCAGGGAAAAGAATATATATTTCAAGATGGAGATGTTTGTCTTTTTAAATTTAATGTATAATGTCATTTTTTTCTCGTTCAAAGGCTGTTTTAGGGATGAATGCACGAAATTTATTGTATGTGCAGAAATATAATTCTCGAGAAACAAAAAAGTTTGCAGATGATAAGCTATTTACAAAACGATTTTTAGAAAGTCGGAATATTGGGGTGGCAAAACTGTATGTTGTGATTCGAAATTATGCGGAGATGGAAAATGTCACTCATGAATCGTTGCCGCAAAGCTTTGTGATTAAGCCAAATAGAGGCGCTGGGGGAGATGGTATTATTGTCATTTCTAAAAAAACAAAAAAAGGATTTAAAACGATTTCTGGAAAAAGCATAAGTTATGAGGAAATGTTATTTCATTTTGCTTCTATTTTGGATGGGAAATATGCGATTACAGGGGCGAGAGATCAAGTTATTATTGAAGAACTTTTAGATACACATGAGTCATTAAGTGACTTTATTACGGCTGGAGGATTGCCAGACATTCGAATTATTGTTTTTAATCAGGTTCCTATTTTAGCGATGCTTCGAGTTCCAACCGAGGAATCTCAAGGGAAAGCGAACTTACAATTGGGGGCTATTGGAGTAGGGATTGATATTGCAACTGGAAGAATGAATTATGGATATAAAAATGGAAAGTTTATTAAAAAGTTTCCGAATGGAACTCCTATTTCTGATACAAGAATTCCTCATTGGGATGAATTCTTGTATGCATCTGCTCAAATTCAGCAAGTAACTGGAATCGGTTATGTGGGGGTTGATTTGGTATTTACTACAACAGGGATGAAGGTATTAGAGGTGAATGCTCGGCCAGGGGTGAAAATTCAAATATGTAATAAGGAGCCATTGAGAGCTCGTTTATTACAAGTAGAAAAGAGAACGGTTCATAACCCACAAGAGGGAGTCCAGCTGGCTAAACGTTTATTTACGAAGCGTGCGGTGGATTTTCAGCAAGAGGTTGAGGAGAAAAAGGTTATTGGACTGTTTGAGCCCATTGCATTGTATGGAGACCATACTCAAATGATTGTAGCAAAGATAGATCCTCATGCCGATAAGTGTACAATTTCTAAAAATGTATCTGTTGATGAAGGGATTTTAGATATTCGTTTGCAAAAAACACGGTTAAAAATTCCATTCTCATATGGAGATTTCTCAGATAAGCAGTATGACGCAGTGATTTCTTCAAAGTTTTTGCGTGAGTTTTATATCGATGTAAATCAAAAAAATAAAATTGATACATCTATGTTGAAAGAAATTAGTTATAAAATGATACAAAATCTTGATAAAAAGATTGCGGAAATTGACACAGCTATTGCGTATATGTCTTATATTAAACCGATAAATATTGAAGAATCAAAGGAAATATTTTTTCAATATAAGAATTTCAATCCTCAGTTTGAATATAAAAATCCGCCTGAGGGGTTTTTAAGAGATATAAAAAAAGATATTGGAAAATTGCCTGTAGGAATTGATCACCCTTTAATGGGAATTTATATTAAGAAGATAGAGGAATTGAAATTAAAAGTTATGTTAATTGAAAAAAGAGATACAGAGGAATTTGGAATGATTTCAGAAAAATTATTTGGAGAGATTGATTATTCTTTGTATAAATCCGCAATGAATGTGTATCAAAAAAGTAAGAATCAGCAATATGACCTTGGAGAGATGATGAATGCTGAGAAGATTGCGGCATATGTTCGTAATTATTTGAAGGAACATAAACTGGATCATTGGAATGTTGTTATTAAAAGTAATATGGCGGTTAATATGAGTATTACAAAAAATGGTTCAGTGTATATAAAAAAGACAGCATTGCTTGGGAAAAATCGAATACGTATTCTTATGGCTCATGAAATTGATACTCATGTATTTCGTAATGAAAATGGAAGAATGCAGCCTTTGAAAATATTTCAAAGAGGAACAGCTGGATATTTGCAATCAGAGGAAGGGCTTGCTGTATATACGCAAAATAAAAGAGCACAAGCTTTAGGGATTTATCAAACTCCTGTTATTCCAACTCGAGGAGTTATTGGTGCATTTATGGGAAAACGGATGAGTTTTTTAGAGTTATTTTTATTTGTACAGGATTCGCTTGGATTTACTGAGCAAGAGGCCTTTCAGCATTGCGTGAGGATTAAAAGGGGGTTGAAAGATACTGGTATTCATTCATCCTTTACAAAAGATAGTATTTATTTTTCTGGATATAAACAGGTTGAAAGTTTTATGAAAACGGCTTCAAAAGAAGATATTTTATTATTTTATTCAGGAAAGGTGGCGCTTCATGATATGCCGGTTTTAAAAAATATAGCGTTAGAAAGTCCATTGTATTTACCAAAAGAATTGATTGCTAAATTTGAAGCAAATGGATAAACAAAAGGATCTTCATCGAATGGAGGCTTTAAAAAAAGAATTATTTATTTTAAATAAAGCGTATTTTACTGATAATAATGAAATTCTTCCTGAGTCTGTGAGGGATTCTATGAAAAGAGAATTGATTGATTTAGAGTCTCGTTATCCAGAATATATAACGCCAGATTCTCCGACTCAGCATATTGGAGCTATTTTAGATGAAAGGTTGCAAAAATGTCAGCATGCCTTAAAAAAGGAGAGTCTGGCTGATGTTTTTTTATTTGAGGAAATTATAGAATGGGAAGGGCGACTCAAAAAGCATGTTGATACGAGTTTTGAATACTTGGTTGAATTAAAGCTGGATGGTTTAAACGTGACATTAACGTATGAAGATGGAATATTTATACGTGCGGTGACTCGAGGGAATGGTTTTGAGGGGGAGAATGTCTCTCATACGATTGCAACTATCCAGTCTATTCCAAAAAAAATTGACAGCAGTTTTTCTGGCGAAATTTCTGGAGAAGTTTTTTTTATGAAAAAGGATTTTGAGCGAATGAATGAAAATAATGATTTTAAAAATCCTCGAAATGCTGCGGCTGGGACGGTGAGACAATTGGAAATTTCAGCTATTAAAAATAGGAAATTAAGCTTTTTCCCGTACCAAGTATTTAGTCATTTTATTCATTTTCAGACACAATCAGAAATTATGAAGTGGTGTTGTGCGCAAGGGTTTAAAATAGAGAGTCACTCAATTGTTTGTGCGAGTGTTGAAGAAGTGTGTCTGTTTATTGAAAGATGGTCACCAAGGAGAGGGGCTTTGGATTATGAAATTGATGGAATGGTTATCAAGGTGAATAATAAAAAGCATCAAAAAATCATCGGTTCAACAGCGAAGTTTCCTCGATGGGCGGTGGCCTATAAATTCCCGGCAGAAATTGTGCAGTCTCAAGTGGAATCTATTGATGTGCAGTTGGGAAGAACCGGGGTGGTGACTCCGGTAGCTCTGCTTCGTCCTGTTTTACTTGCTGGTTCAACGGTTTCACGTGCGACTTTGCATAATTATGAAGAAATTACACGAAAAGATATTCGAGTAGGTGACACTGTATTAATTCGGAAAGCGGGGGATATTATTCCTGAAGTCATTGAGGTTGTTTTTGATATGAGGGAGAAAAAATCTCAAAAATATATATTTCCAAATACATGTCCGTCGTGTGAATCTGTTTTGGAAAAAGAGGAAGGGGAGGTGGCTATTCGGTGTGTGTTTCATGATTGTCCTGCGATTCGTTTAGAACAAATGAAGCACGCTATTTCTCGGCAAGCTTTTAATGTTGATGGATTAGGAGAGGAGGCTATGAGGGCGTTGTTAGATAAAAAATATATTCAAAATATTGCTGATTTATTTTCATTGAAAAAATCGCAGCTTTTATCTTTGCCATTGTTTAAAGAAAAAAAAGCGGATAATTTATTGGCTTCATTAGACATCTCCCGAGAGGTGGCTTTGAAGAATTTTATTTTTTCGCTGGGAATTCGTTTTATTGGTCAAGAAACAGCAAGGTTGTTTTCCATGTTTTTTATAAAGCGTTTATCTAAAAAAACGATTATTCAAAAAATTATTGAGAATGATTCACAGTTATCATTATTTAGTGAGCCGAAGGTGATAGAGGTACAGAAAAGCATATTCTCTGTTTCTAATTTTTTCACATTGGCCATGGGGCTTTCTTTAGAGGAGGTGCAAGAGATTGATGGAATTGGAGAAAAAGTAGCTATAAGCTTTTTGGACTATTTTCAGGCAAAATCTTCTCAGGTCTTGGCAGAGAAATTTGAAAGTAATAATGTATATATTCTTTATGAGGAGGATACATCATCAGACGAATATAGCGGTATGACATTTGTTATTACGGGGTCATTTGAAAATTTTTCACGAGATTCTCTGAAAAATATTATTATACAGCGAGGAGGAAAAGTAAGTTCAGCAGTTTCTAAAAGTACAAATATTTTATTATGTGGAGAGAAATCAGGGTCAAAAAAAGAGAAGGCAGAGAAACTTGGAATTAACATTTGGAGAGAAAAAGACCTAAGAGATCAGGGAATCGAATAAAAAAAACCTCTTTCATTTTCTGAAAGAGGTTGATTGTCTTTTCTGGTGGATGTACCTGGATTTGAACCAGGGACCTCAGCATTATCAGTGCTGCGCTCTAACCAACTGAGCTATACATCCAAAAAAGCAGATTGATTTTAGGTAAATAAAAAAAGAAATCAAGAAAAAAAACCATCTTTTTTTATTTTTATTGTTTTTTTTGCTATTTTTCATTTTACAAAGCGAAAAAACTTGATAGACTGCTTTTAGATTTTTTTAATTTTGTTTGAATGAGACTGAAGGATATTGCTTATGAAATAGGGATTACTCGACAAGAGCTTCGAAAAGAGCTTTTGACGTTAAATTTTGGAATTGATTCCACTGCCAAAGAAGTTCCAGATGGAATTGCTCAGGGGATTATTCGCGTTTTAGCGAATAAATATAAAGATAGAAAAAAAGCTCAGGTGAAACGAGAAGAAACAAGGCGAAAAGCTCAAGAGTTAGAAGATCTTGAAAAAGAAGCTTCTGTTGAAGTGGTTGAAAAAAATGACGATCAAGAATCTGTTGTCAAGGGAACAGAGCGTATTGAAATTTCATCAGCGGAAAGAGAAAGAAGGCATGCTCCGGTTATATTTCGAAGTATGCAAAATATTCAAGTAAGAAAGCAAAGCTTTGCAGCTGAGAAAAAGAAGCAAGAAGAGGAGAAGCAAAAACAGAGAGATGAAAGAAAAAGAAAAGAAGAAGAAGAAGACCGAGAGAGGAATTCAAAAGCAAAAGACTTAAGACCTGTGTCATCTGATGAAGAAAATAAAAAATGGACTGGCCGAAGAAAACAAAGAGGGGCTGGGGCTTTTCCTGTGATGAGAAAAATAGAGGTTGGAGGGAATAATGAGCGAAGGAAGAAAAAGAAGAAAGGAGGACCTCAAGAGCATGTGCAGCGATCTGGAAAACGATTTCATACTCGTGCCTTTGATGACGGTGAAGCAAATGCTGCAAGTTTTGCGGAGGCAAAACTCCAGCGAGAGTTAGAAGATGAAATGTTTAAGGCTTCACAGGCGAAAAAGCAGGCGAAGAACTTGAAACAAAAGACTCATGAAGAAACTTTGGTTAAAAAAGATGGAGTTATAGAGATTTCAGCAGCTATTTCTATCAAAGAATTTTCTGATAAAGCAGGTATTGGAGTTTCAAAATTGGTTTCACTACTTATGAAAAATGGAATATTAGCGACTATTAACACAGAAATCGATTATGATACCTGGGTGTTGTTATCAGATGATTTAGATATTCAGTTGAAAAAAACAGAGGCTTCTCATAGTTTTGAAGATATTTTAGAGGGAGATTTAACAAAACTTATGCAAGATGATGATGAAAATCTCGTGACTCGAGCTCCAGTTGTTGTAGTAATGGGGCATGTTGATCATGGAAAAACATCTATTTTGGATTTTTATAGAAATGCAACGGTTGTTGATGGAGAGGCAGGAGGAATTACGCAGCATATTGGAGCATATCAAATACGAAAAAAGGGAAGAGATATTTCATTTATTGATACTCCAGGACATGAGGCTTTTACCTCTATGAGAGCACGTGGGGCAAAAATTACTGATATTGCTATTTTAGTAGTCGCTGCAGATGACGGAGTAAAAGCTCAAACAAAAGAGGCTTATAATCATGCAAAAGAAGCAGGGGTGCCTATTATTGTGGCTTTAAATAAGGTAGATAAGGAAAATGCTGATCTCGATAGAGTGAAAGGGGAGCTCATGGGGCTTGGGATGGTGCCAGAAGAATATGGAGGAGATATTATGGTGGTGCCAGTTTCTGCAAAAGAAGGGACTGGGATGGATGATTTACTTGATTCTATTCTGCTTCAGGCTGATGTGCTTGAGTTAAAGGCAAATCCTGATCGATTGGCTATTGCAACAGTTGTTGAGTCACGTCTTGATAAAAGTCAGGGGCCCGTTGCAACGGTTATTGTCAATACTGGAACTTTACGTGTTAAAGATGTTATTCTCGCTGGATCTGGTATAGGAACGGTTCGAACTATTACAGATTCTTCGAAGAAAAGAGTGACAGAGTTGACTCCTTCAGGAGTCGGAACTATTACAGGGTTTGCAGAGGTTCCGCCGGTAGGACATATTGTTCAAGTTTTGAAAACAGAAAAAGAAGCGAGGGCGCGAGCTCAACAGTTTGTAGATTTAAAATCGCAAGAAGATGGAGGTGGATCAGGGGGGATGTCCGAGATTCTTTCYCGTATTAAAAGTGGAAAAATGCAGAATCTTAAAGTGGTTCTGAAGGCAGATTCTCAAGGATCTATTGAGGCTATTAAAGAAATGCTTGCTAAAATTCAGCATGATGAAGTTGGTGTGAAAATTATTCATTCTGCAGTTGGAGCGGTGACAGAGTCAGATATTATGATGGCATCAGCCGCTGAAGGAATAGTTGTAGGTTTTCATGTAATGATTCCTCAGCAAACTCGACTCCTTTCTGAGAAAGAGTCAGTAGAAATTCGTCTCTATGATGTTATTTATCATCTTTTAGAAGAGCTTCGTCATATCTTATCTGGAATGTTAGTTGCTGATGAAATTGATGTAGAGCAAGGTCGAGCGGTGGTACGGGCTATATTTATGAGCTCAAAGAAAAAACAAATTATTGGAGTTCGTGTTGAGTCTGGAAAAATTGTAAAAAAAGGAATGGCTCATATTGAAAGAAATGGTGATATTTTAGCAAAAGTACAGATATCTAACATTAAATCTTTTGAAAAAGATGTGAATGAGGTAAAAGCCGTTAATGAATGTGGAATTGAATTCCCACGAAAAATGGATGTTTTAGAAGGAGATATTATTGTTTGTATGACAACAGAAATAATCGAAAAAACTCTCGATTAATTAAAAAAAAGCTTCTTTTAAGAAAGAAGCTTTTGCCCTTCGATGAAATATTTGGTGTGTTCTAAAAAGGCTTTGTTTCGTGAATAGTCCATTCTTAATGGCCCCACAATCCCTATAACACCTTCAAAACCATAATGGTTATAACGAATACATAAAACCGAACAAGAATCAAATTGTGGAAAGATATCACTTTCTCCAACGTGAATATCCACTTTATTATTACTGATTTGAAGAGAGTCTAATACCTCAAAAAATCCATTTTCTATGACTTCTATGACCTCCATGGCAGAATCTATGTCTTTATGGAACTCGGGCTGATTGAGCAGCTTTGAGACACCAAGAAAGAGCGTGTGTCTATTTTTTGGAATCGTGGCAAAGGCAATGTTTTCAGAAAGAGTTGAAAGTATAGAGATGGCATCATATACCTTCTCTTTTGCTATTTTTATATAATATTGTTCTTGTGCATCTTTAAATTCCTTGAGGAATTGATCTTTTTGTTGAGGGGGGAGTTCGGTGAGGGTTGATACAAATTTTTTATACCCTTTTGAACTTGGTATACGTCCAGCAGATGTATGTGGTTGTATGAGAAATCCTTCTTTTTCAAGTTTTGCCATCTCATTTCGAATAGTGGCGGAAGAAACAGAGAAATCTTTGTTATTTTCAAAAGCTCCTGAAGAAACAGGATGGGGATTATGAATAAAGGTTTCAATAATATATTGTAAAATTTGAAATTTTCTCTCAGACATACGTGTGGCTTATAAGCTATCGGGAATGGGAATCTCATCATGAGGGGTGTCTTCTGTATTCAGATTGTCTGTCATTCGAGTAACTTGATTAATGGCATCAAATGCCTTTTGTGCTTCATCTGAAGCTGTTTTTATTTGTTTGACCGCTTTTTCTATATCTTCTGCTTTTTGTAAAATTTCTTGATGAGTTTTTTCTAAGTTTTCTTTTGTTTCTTGTATTGCTTGTTTAGCAGTATTGAAATCTTCTTGAAATTGGGCTTTTGTTTGCTGTGCTTTTTCTATTTGCTCATTGATATCATCTTGAAAGCTGCACGCGCTGAAAAAGAGAAGGCAAAAGAGGAGAGATATTTTTTTCATGAAGCAGGAATTAGAAAAGTTGTGAAAATATAATGGGTTCACGGAGTTTTTTTCGAACATAAATAATATCGTCAGAGTGTAATGGCATATGAATATCATTTTCTTTTTGAATTCTCGTAGATTCATTCATTTTTTTTGTTTCAGGATTCATTCGAGTTTCTGTAGTGGTGTGAATTTGAATATTTCCAGAGCACTGTGAACATGTTGCTGAGAAAACTCCCAGGTTCCCTTTTGAGTTGATAAGTTCAATGTTTTGAACAGGGATTTTCGATTGACATCCTGGGCATAAGAGTTTTGAACTTAGCTCTGAAAATATGTGATGAAGATGTATGTTTTTCATAATCGTAATCATTATAAAATGAGCGTATATTACATGAGTACTATATCACATAAAAGAAAGCAGAGTCAAATATGAACTGCTAATTTTCGGTTCAAATCCCGTTTTTTTATAGATTCTCGTTTATCATATTTTTTCTTTCCTCGGGCGAGTGCAATTTTCACTTTTATATATGGACCTTTGGTATAAAAAGAGAGAGGAATAATAGCAAGACTATCGCTTTTCATTTTGCTGGTGATTCGTAAGATTTCATTTTTATTGAGGAGAAGTTTTCGTTCACGATCTTCTTCGTATTCTGGGTTTTGATCATATGAATAACGAGAAATATGAGTATTTTTCAAAAACATTTCACCGTCTTTTATTCGAATAAATGCTCCTTTTATTTGAATGTGTTTATTTCGACATGATTTTACTTCAGATCCAATAAGCATGATGCCTACTTCGTATTCTTTGATAATTTCAAAATGGAAATAAGCCGATTTATTTTTTTGTAATATCATGTTAAATATCTAAAGAACCAAAGACTTCATCGGCAATATCTGAGAGATTTCTTTCTTCTTTCGGTTCTTCTGTTTTTTCTGTGGTCATAGGTTTTTTTATTACAATCGGTTTTTCAATAGGCTTTTTAATGGGTTTATCAAAAGATTCTTGAGCGATAGTTTGTGAAGATTCTGATTTCTTGTCTAAGGGTTGTTTACAAAGTCTGATACAAGAAAGTTCAAGCGGAAGGGTTTCTATAGGAGAATTCTTCGTTTTTTGATAAGCAGAAAGTAATTCTTCGGCTATTTCTATTATTTTTTGAGGAGATATAGGTATTTCTTTTTTGAGCGATGCATATAAATGTTTTTGTGATATTTCGAGACATCGGTGAATGAATTGTTGAATATTCAGTCCCTCATATAAAATACTTTCTATAATTTCAAGAGCTCCTGATGGGTTGTTTTTATATAAGAATTGCAGGAAATTTTCTTGAGATTCCTCAGAGCTCAGTCCAAGATTTTCTGCTAAATTTTCAATCGTAATAGTTTTGTTTGTAATGGCTTGTTCAAGCATTGATATAGCATTTCTCATTCCTCCTTGTGCGTGTTTAGCAATCATCATAAGGGCTTGATCATCAGCCGTTACCTTTTCTTGTTTGSATATATATTGCAAACGTCCACATATATCTTTTTCAGAAATTCTTTGAAATGAAAAATGCTGACATCGAGAAATAATAGTATCAGGCACTTTATGAATTTCTGTTGTTGCGAGAATAAAAAATCCATGAGCGGGTGGTTCTTCAAGTGTTTTTAAAAGAGCATTAAAAGCTTCTTTTGTCAGCATATGTACCTCATCGATAATATATACTTTTCTTTGAGCCATTATTGGCGAAAATTGTATTTTTTCTTTTAAATCACGAATTTCATCGATTCCTCTGTTTGAGGCCGCATCAATTTCAATAATATCTAAGAGTCTATTTTCATCGGCCATTTTTGCAAGTTCTGGAGAATCAACGGTGAGAGCTCTGGCAATAACTCGAGCTGTACTGGTTTTTCCAGTTCCTCGAGGACCAGAAAATAAATATGCATGAGAGATGCTGTTTTGTTCAAAGGCGTGTGTAATCGTTTTTTTAATATGATTTTGACCAACCAGTTCTTCAATATTTCGCGGGCGGTATTTAAGATAAAGTGACATAATTATTCAATAATGGATGTAGTAGGATCATTGGCCACGGGTTTGTCATCAACAATGTTAATAGAAGTATCGAGTTGTATATTTGATCCAACTTCAAAACGATTATCGTCGTTTCCTCCATCTTCTTTCATTTTATTTTGCAAGAATATGCTTTCAAGTTTTACGCTAATTTCATATTTTCCATCTTTTTCTTGATACGCAATAACAAAATCAGGYGAAATACTTTGATTGGCCAAAGCTTCAAGTTTATTGATGTTGGCATCGATATCATTGGTAATTCCCATGTCTTTTTTGAGTTGTGCTATATCTCCAGCGTTTTCTCCTTCTTGTTCTGCAATAATCTCGTCAACTTCTGAAAAGGTATCGTTAAATATTTTTGCACCTGCTTTTCCTTGTGTTTCTATTGAACGATACATTTTTATAATCATGTGGGCATATTCATCCATGACAACGGTGGAGCTTGTAAAAACAGGATCTCTTACAGGGACCGTCATAATCCCTTTTTCAATAAGCATGTCAATAAAAGTTAAATCACTCGTTGATGAGGGGATATTACCAACTTTGGCTTGATATATATTAAGAGATTTTGTTAAAATTTGAGCATCCCACATTCGAGCAGTGTCACGTGTATAATGTATGGCTTGGTATCCAACGAGTAAAAACATAGACACAAGTGCAATATAGACAAACATTTTTCGTAAAAATTTCATTTATTGTGTTTTTAATTGATTTTTCTTACAGCTATTGTAAAAATAAGTACGTATAAAAACAAGCTCTTTATGAAAAACTTTTCAAAACAACGGCATATTGGAATTGATGCACGATTGTATTCTATCAATGCCACAGGAATTGGACGCCATGTATCTGAGTTAATTGATCAGCTCTCTCATCTTGATACAAACAACATATATACTATCTTTTTACGAAAAGAGGCTTTTGATATATTTATACTTCCAGGGGAGAATTTTCGAAAAGAGTTGGCTGACTATAATCATTATTCATTTCAAGAGCAGTGGACGTTTTTTTGGCAGTTACGAAAACAAAAATTTGATTTAATGGTTTTTCCTCATTTTAATGTACCTCTTTTGTATTTTCGTCCCTATGTGGTCACTATCCATGATTTAACACTTCATTTTTTTCAAGGAAAAAAGAAAACTGACTTTTTATCAAGAATGGCGTATTATTTGGTGATTCATTCAGCTGTAAAAAAAGCAAAACATTGTTTTGCCGTCTCTGAAAATACAAAAAAAGATATGATACAGCATTTAGGACTGAAGTCTGAGAAAATCACAAGAGCGTATAATGGGGTTTCACAAAAATTTTCTTGTATTCAGACAGCTGAAGATCAACAAGATTTTAATAATGCAAAAAAAGAATTTCAATTTCCTGAAAAATATTTTTTATACACTGGAGTCAGACGTTCACATAAAAACATAACAGGACTGGTAAAGGCGTATGCATTATTTCGAGAAAAATATCCATCTTCTGATATTATGCTCGTTTTTTCAGGGCCAATTGATACAATATATCAAGAAGAATTACAGATGTTGTTAGAAAAATATTCATTAGGAGAATATGTAAAAGATTACGGATTATTTCCAGAAAAATCATTTAAACATTTGTTCTTGGGGGCTCATGCTTTTGTTTTTCCAAGTTTTTATGAAGGATTTGGGATCCCCCCAATTGAAGCAATGCAGTGTGGGTTGGTGGTGGCGTCATCTTCTACTTCATCATTACCAGAGGCTTGTGGTGATGCGGTTGAGTATTTTGATCCATATGATATAAACGATATGTGCCGAGCGATGGAAGTAGTGGCTTTTGATGAAGATCGACGAAATGAACTGCGTGAAAAAGGATTTCATCAGATACATAAATTTACTTGGGAGGATATGGCAAAAACTATGTTAGAAGTTTATAAAAAAGTATTATATGAAAAATAGAACTCATATTTTTGGAATTCCTTTTCATGTAGGAACAATGAAGGCTGCTCTTTCTCATGTAAATAAGATTTTAGATGGAGGAAAATCATGCATTACCACTACGCCGAATGCAGAAATTTTATTAACGTCTCTCAAAAATCCATCATTGTATGCTGTTTTAAAAAAATCATCCTTGAATATTCCAGATACTGTGAGTCTTCTTTGGGCTGAAAATGTTTTAAATAAAAAATGGGGGATGATTCGATCTGTGTTTGAATTGCTTTTTTTACCAATTCGTAAGCACTTTTGGAAGAAAGACGAGACAAAATTTTTAAAAGAAACAGTGTGTGGATCAGATATCGTTATTGAAATATCTGCTTTAGCCGCCACAAGAGGTGATGCCATTGTTTTTCTTGGCTCCCAAAAAGGTGTTGCGAAAAAAGCCGCGCAAATTTTACAAAAGAAATATCCATCATTGAAAATTTCGGCATTATGTGGATCGGCTCAAGAGGGAGATGATACAAAAATGCAAAAATTTATTCAAAAGTCTGGAGCAAAGATTGTTTTTGTGGCCTTTGGTTGTCCCAAGCAAGAGCTCTGGATAGAAAGAAATATAAAACATTGTCCAAAAGTAAGAATGATGATGGGGATAGGAGGAAGTTTTGATTTTATTGTGGGAAAAATAAAACGAGCTCCAATTCTTATAAGAAAGCTTGGCTTGGAGTGGTTTTATCGTTTCATACAAGAGCCTTCAAGGATTTTTCGTATTGTCCAAGCGGTGGTTGTTTTTCCGTATAAAGTTTTTTATATTTCGTTGATTTTGAAAAAGTATTAAAATCTTTCTCAATCCGCTTGCTTTTCTTCTTCAATGAGTATAAATTTCCGTTATTAATAATTATTAAATCAATAATATGCGAGATTTTAATAGAGGTGGACGAGACGACCGAGGTGGTCGTGGACGAGATGACCGAGGAGATCGAGGTGGACGACAGGGTGGAGGACGGCTAGAAATGCATCATGCTGTTTGTTCAGACTGCGGATGTGACTGTGAAGTACCGTTCCGACCAACTGGTTCAAAACCTGTTTTTTGTAGTCGATGTTTCCAGAAAGATGGAGGGAACGATTCTTTCCGATCAGACCGAGGAGGTCGAGATGACCGAGGTGGACGAGGTGATCGTGGACGAAATGATTATGGACGAAACGATTATGGACGATCAAATGAGCGAGAAATGCATAAAGCAACATGTTCTGATTGTGGATGTCGATGCGAAGTGCCTTTTCGACCAAGCGGAGATAAACCAGTTTTTTGTACAGATTGTTTCGGGAATAATGGAAGCAATACTCGTTCAAAAGCAGGGGCTGATCATACAGATCAGTTTGAGGAGTTAAATGAAAAATTAGATGAAATCTTTAAGCTTTTAGTAAAAATCAAACCTCGAAGATCTATCGTTGTGAACAAAGATGATGTTGGAGATATGATTGAAGAACGAGAAGGAGCAGAAAGAGATCCAGAAATTGATGAAGAAAATGCAGAGGAGAAAGCTCCAAAGAAAACTGTTAAAAAAGTTGCAAAGAAAGCTGTCAAAAAAGTTGCAAAGAAAACTGTTAAAAAAGTTGCAAAGAAAACAACAGAAGAAGATGCATAGTGTCATTGAATAAAAAATTCTTTCAATAAAGAATAGCCTCAGTATATAAAAAATACTGAGGCTTTTTTTAAAAGTGACTTTTCAAGATGCTTGTATTGTGTTATAATATACATAATAACAAATATCAAAATAAAATATGTTTTCTTTGCAAAAATACACCTCTGTCTTTCTGGTTTTTTCACTTGTTTTTCAGCTTTTTATTTGGACTCCTGCATTTGCAGCGGCTCCCGTGATTACCGGACCTATCGCCGAGGCATCACTTAATACATACGTATTAAGTGTAAATATTAATGGAGATTCATGTGACTTGAATCCGGTCGTTGATACTTCAAAATATGTATTAACAAATGCCCCAGCGGGATTGACTATAGTGGGCGGAGTAAGGACAGCTGATCAAGTGGTGAATTTAACTTTGGCATATGTTGGTAATATGTCTGCCAATATTACGAATTTTCATATCGCGATTGATGTGAGCCAAATTATTTTTTCAGGAGATATTGCCTGTGTTCCGGCGAGTGCGAATACAAATCAAATTACTATTCAGCAAACAACGGCATCTCTTGGAATCGTAGAGGATGCGGCTATGACAGAAACGAATCTTGATCTTCGATCTCTGGTGATATCTTTGACTGGAGATGCTTTTATTGATGGAATTTTGGATAAAAATAATTTTACTTTCAATAATGCTCCAGTAGGAACGACTGTTGAAGGAGTTGTTTATGCGACTCCTTTGACTGCTGGCTTAACCATTGCCTTTGATGGAACAGACTTTGATGTTGATGTAAATAACTTTTCAATCACTATTGCGGCAGCTGAGTTATCCGATGGATCAAATCTTACATCTAATGTTTTAAATATTACATCAGTTGTTGAGGCCTCTTTGGATTCGATTGCATATAATAATGGAGTTTTGGCAACCGTGACAGATGATGCTATAACTTTAGATTTTGATCTTGCTATAACTGGAGCAGGAGCGACAACTGATTATGCGATTGGATTTGATACAACAGGAGGGGCGTTTGGGGGAATAGATGTTGGATTAAATAATGATGGAAGTGATTATGCGATTTCTTTAGATGGGGGGAATGTTATTGTGACGTTAACAGCAGCGGGACTTGCTAAGATTGATGATATTGGCGAATTGGCAGATGATGGATTTATGGGAATTACGATAGTAAATACAGCAAATTTAACTCCAAGTATAGCGGGAACAACGGCTCTGACGAAGGCTCTTTCTCATACGGTAGATATAATTGCGGCCGACCCTGCGCCGACAGCCTCGTTGGATACAATTGCATATAACAATGGAGTTTTAGCGACATTAACAGATGATAGTATAACTTTAGATTTTGATCTTGCTATAACCGGAGCTGGAGCGACGACTGATTATGCGATTGGATTTGATACAACAGGAGGGGCTTTTGGAGGAGTAGATATTGGATTAAATAATGATGGAAGTGATTATGCGATTTCTTTAGATGGGGGGAATGTTATTGTGACGTTAACAGCAGCGGGACTTGCGAAGATTGATGATATTGGCGAATTGGCAGATGATGGATTTATGGGAATTACGGTAGTAAATACAGAAAATTTAACTCCAAATATAGCAGGAACAACGGCTCTGACGAAGGCTCTTTCTCATACAGCGGATATAATAGCGGCTGATCCAGTTCCTGGAAGTGCGGCGCTGACGAGTGCTGCGATAACTGAAAATAATTTAGATAAGACGGTTATTACTATAACTTTGACAGGGGATAGTTTTATAGATGCAACACTTGATAAAAATAATTTTACGCTTTCTGCTTTTCCTGGAGGGACAACGATTTCGGGAGTGAGTTACACCGATGCGACGCATGCAGATATTACGATGGCATTTGATGGAACCGATTTTGATATCGATGGAAATGGAGTTGTAACTATAGCAGCAGCGGAGCTGAATCTTGGTGCAAACATTGTCTCATCTTCCATAGCTATTACGAGTATTGTTGAATTTTTGAGTTGTAGTGATCCAAAAAATATTCATGCACAGGCGGGTCAATTACCCGAAAACTGTTTTCCTTCAGAGTGGTGGAGAATGGAAGGGGGAATTGTTGCTGGTTTTGATAAAGATACAGGAAAGGGAGTTGTAATTTCTGAAAAAGATGAAGGAGTTATGTTGTATGCCGATCAACTTGATGTCACTGGGGCAACGGCGGTCGGAGCTGGAGCAGGCGTATCGAATACAACGACGTTAGCGGTTGCTCATTTTACTCCGAATGGAAAAACATATCCAGCTGCAGCCTATTGTTCTGTAAAATCAGTTGGATCTTTTGGTTCGGGATCTTTTGGATTAATAGATTCGGAGGGGATGTTGAAATTTATTGATAATTATAAGCTCTTATCCTCATTAGGATTTCTCCCGGGAGATTTTAATATTACAGCAAATGATTATTGGTCTTCTACAGAAAAAGATATAAATGAGGCATATTATATTGATATCACCTCTCAGCAAACGATGGCTCTTTCAGATACAAAAACGAATGGGAAACAGGTCAGATGTGGTCGAGAATTTACAGTTCCTTTAGTTAAAATCACTCCAAGTCAAATTTTAGAAGAGCTTTCTATTGAAACTGGAACGATTACGATATCATTGAAAAACGATACTTTTAGTGATGGAGTCTTGGATCTCAGTAATTTTTCTTTATTGAATGCGCCTTTAGGAATTTCTATCAAATCTGTTGATTATATAGATGGAAATAATGCTGTTATTTCCTTACAAACACAGGGGATTGATTTTGATGTTGATATGACACAGGTACAGGTAAAGATTCTAGCGGCAGAGATGACAAGTGCTAAAAATATATATTCATCTGTATTTACTATCAAAGCAACTCAAGAAGCATCGAGCGGAGGTGGTGGAGGAGGAGGGGGAGGAAGAAGTTTTACTTTTTACACAAAACAGATTTCAGAATCTATAGTGGAATCAAGCCCTATCGAAGTGCAGACACCATCAAAAGCGATAGTAGAAAATCCTGTGGTTTTAGAACCGGTGACAGAAGTGATTCCTGAGGTCATACAAGAAGAGATTATAGAAGCAGTGGCGGAAGAAGTTATAGAGGTTATCAAAAAAGAAAATATAAACATACAGCATCACAAATGTTCCCATTGCAGCTCCTACTACATATGATGCTATGCTAGTTTTATCAAATTGCAACCAGCCAAAAGATGCTAATGTAATGCTCATATACGCTTGATATGGTATAGGAAACACATTAAGGCAAGACAAGAACATTCCTAAAAATAATCGGCTATGCTTCTTTTTATATTTTCAACAGCTTCGGATTTTGTTTGTTTTTTTGCGAAAACTAAATAATAAATAGTAATTAAAACAAAAATTACCAAAGCTACTCGCTGTAAAATATCTATAATATCTGGATGATTACTTAAA
>NVTB01000012.1 GCA_002401425.1 Candidatus Peregrinibacteria bacterium | reverse complement strand
ATCATGTTAGTGCAGCTTATGATCGAAAAAGGAGATTTATTATCTGCAAAAGAAACACTAAAAAGAATGGATAACAACACAGGCTTGCCTCCAAATATTAAGCTTTTAAGAAACATGCTATCTAATACAATCTTTACTAAAAAACATGAATAATATGAAAAACTCCATATATGCTATTCTATTTTTATTAATAGCTTCTTGTTCGTCACAAGACAAAATAGAAAATATAGAAAAAGAAGTTATAGAAACAGAGGTAATAAAGAGTG
This sequence comes from Candidatus Peregrinibacteria bacterium, assembly GCA_002401425.1. Classification (GTDB taxonomy): domain Bacteria; phylum Patescibacteriota; class Gracilibacteria. Next base: position 19,027 of record NVTB01000012.1, on the reverse strand, counting down.
TTCCCATTTTTATTTCTCCAGTTATTCCTGAAGTCATAATAGAAAAAGCTATTGAACGACAAGAACTTGATACAGGGACAGAAGAAGAATTATCAGAGAATTTTTTCATCGATAATGAGAAATCTCAAGTATTTGAAAAAATATATAGCGCGCAGAAATCAGCCGAAAAAGAAAAGCTGATAGAGGCTTTATTTTCTCAAACAGAAGAAATGACCACTTCGCCATTTTCTGCGTCAATTATTCAGGGATCATCGGGGGAATTCAGTCGGGAAACGGCTTCAATAGCTGTAAATGATAATGCATCAGTATTATTATTTCAATCTTTTGAAGGTATGAAAAAAGAGCGTTTAGATCGTACCGTTATGGAGCTCCATACTATTCAAAAGACAAAAGAAATTAATAATGATCAAATAAAGATTATGAAGGAATTAGGAATTGGTTTAAATGATTTTATGCCAAGGTCTGATGTGAATGATGTATTAATAGAAAAAACAGAAAAAGAGGCAAATGACTTAATTAATAATTTTACAGCTTCAGTGTTTTTCAATTCAGAAATAGGCTCGTTTGAAATGAGGGGAAAAACAGATGGGCAAAGAGATTCTGATGCGGATGGATTATCTGATTTATATGAAATGGAGCTCGGAACAGATATGTTTAAAAAAGACACAGATGGAGATGGTTTATTAGATAGAGATGAGGTATTTTTGTATAAAACAGATCCAGTTACTATAAATGATAAACCAGGTTTTGTGATTTCTTCGATTGAGAAAGGTCAAAAATTTTCAGGAAGTAATTTTTCTCTTATGGGAATGACCCAACCAAAGAGTGTTTTGCATTTTCGTGCAGAGGATCAAAATGAACATGTGTTTGAACTGGGAATTACACAGTCTGATAAAACAGGAGGGTTTTTATTTCTTTACGAAAAAGATAGATTGTTAAGTGGGGTATATGATCTTCAGGTTGATATTTTTCATGAAAATGGAGAAAAAGAGAGTTTTTCTCAAGATTTTGAAATTGACAATGATTTTATCTTTCCAGTTCCAGAAATATATAGTTTTAATAACCGAGAAACTCCGGATGTTTCAGATATCATTATTCGAGATGGACAGATTATTGTTCGCGGAAGTGCGTATTTTGGGTCAAAGGTACAGTCGAGTTTTCAAAGTATTTTAACAGTTGCTTCTGTTATTACTGATGATCCAAGTGGAGATTTTGAAATTGTTTCTCCTATTATATTAGAACCAGGAAATCATACATTAACGATTTTTGCACAAGATGAACAGGGAGGGAGAAGTGAAATGACTCAATATCATTTTCAGGTGGATCCCAATTATCAAATTGAATCATTTCATTCATCAGCACCTCAGAAAAACTCTTCGTTGCCATTGTTGTTTTTGCTCTTGATAAGCTTTGTATCGTCTTCTTATGTCTTGTTTTATAAAGATATAAAAAAACTCTCTCTTTTTATAAAAAAATAATTAAAATATTATGTCTGTACAAAAAATAATTAAACCGTTTATTGGTATCAGCTGTTTGTTGGCGCTGCATATCGCTGCATATGTTACGTTCACGGGACTGGCTCTCGATTCATCCTCACTGCAAGCAGAGAGCCTTCAGGCTTCCATTGTACACGAAAATACATCAGATAAACTAGATATCATCTTTCGAAAAATCCCGAATGAAATTGATCCATATATTATTGAAAATCAATCAGATCGACAATTGGTAGATTTTATTTTTCAACCACTGGTGTCATTAGATGATTTTTTAAATCCAAAAACTGAATTAGCCATCAACTGGGGAAGGACTTCTGACACTCAATGGGAAATATCATTGCGAGAGGGGGTTGAATTTTCTGATGGTTCTTTATTCCAATCTGATGATGTGATACAAAGCTTTGAATTATTGAAAGAAAAACAGTCTGCTTATTTTGATGATATTTTTCGTCATGTCGTTTCTATAGAAAAAATAAATGATCTTCAAATTTTGATTACCACTGATATTGCGTATCCAGAGTTACTGAGCTCTTTATCGAGGTTTTATATTTCAAAAAAACGCGATGATGCTTTTATTGGGACAGGAGATTATTTTGTAACCAATGTAGAAAAAAACAAATGGGAGTTATCGTCAAAAAATAAGAATCAAAAATATACTACAATTTTTATTTATGCAGAAAAAAATAAATATGCACGCATGACACAAGCAGAAAAGAGTTCACGCGTTATACTTTTCGATTTCCCTGAGCAATTTGTTGAACGAGTACAAGAAAAAAAATCTTTTTCTTTTTTAGAAAAACCAGGACTAAATTCTTATTTTCTTCTCTTTAATAAAAAAAATCTTTTTTGGGGCTCTGAAGAAAACACCGCTCGTTTTGTGAAAGATATTCAGTCTGATGTATTTTTGCAAAAATATTTTCAATCGATTGGACACGTTTCTCATACTATTGTTCCGGTGGGAGTGTTTGGGAGTGTGCCTGTAATAGAGCCTGATGAAAGTTCTTTGGTAGAACTTATGTATGGAGTGAACTCTCAGGCGATTCTGCCAGGAACTGATCCTCAAGAGCATAAAATATGGCAAGCATATCCAGAGGCGCTCAGAAAGGAGGCGTATCAACGACTGACCCAAGAGACGGTATATATTAATATRATTGTCAGTCATGACATTTTTCCTGCCTCTGGAAAGCTAAAAAGAGCCATTGAGACGCTCTATCCATTTATACAACTTGATATTATTCCACAAACTTCGCAGAAACTTTTAGATTCATATGCTCAAGGAGTGGGGGATATGTATTTTCTTGGCTGGGATTTTTCTTCAGGGACTGTTCGTTCATTTGTAGAGAACATGATTTTATCAGATTCTTCTTTATCTCAAGGGTATTATAAGCATTTAGATGCAGATATCGTAGCGACTTCCTTGAATTTTGATGATGCGGAGAGGGGGAGAAGATACAGAGAAATTATTGATTATGTAACAATCATAGATCCGATTGGAGTACCTCTCTTTTTGGCTAAGCACAAAATATTGATATCGAATAATATTGTTGATGATATTATTTTATCTGCTATTGGACTTATTAAATTTTAATATGATGATTTCTTTAAAGCATAAGTTTGCAGCCGTATTGGTCGGGGTCGTTCTTTTGACGTCTTCTTGTATTGGTCTCTATCTTTTATCGGAAAAACAACAAGAGATTGAGGGGTTTATTACTACAAATACATTATATCTTGGAGAGTTTGCGGTAGAAGATATTATTGATTCATATCATACGTATTATGAAAATGGTAGTCAGAACTTTTTTCATCGAGATCTGGCTCAATTGTTTTCATTAAATGAAAATTTAGAGTCTGTTGATATTGTAGATTTTAAAGGAAAGCTTCTTTTTCGTTCGAAGGAAGGAGGAGAAAATACTGTGTCAAAAGGGTATTTATCACTGATTCAGGATATAAAGCCAGGATTTTTAACAAATAAAAGACATGTTTTTATTGTTAAAAATGAACAGGGGAAAAGAACGTTTGTTGATAAAAACGAGGTAAAAATTGAGTCTTTAGAAAAAGGAGAGCATATTGTATTTGCATCTTTCCCTTCAAAAGATAATACGCTGCGAGTCGTATTTCAAATTCATTATAAAACATTGGACGAAAGTATTGTATCTGCAATGAAAGTTATCTTTGCATTGTTGGCAGCTGTATCACTTCTATCTATTATTATTGCCTATGTTTTTGCGTCTCGAGTGGTGGCACCTATACAGAATTTAACGAAGGCAGTACAAAAAATGGCTCAGGGAGATTTAAGTATTCAAGTAAAAACACGCGCCAATGATGAAACAAAAATTTTATCTGAAGCGTTTAATTCTATGACGCGAGATTTACAATCAGCGATTGACCTGAAGATTGAACATGAAATTATTGAAAAAGAACTTGATATTGCGGGAAGTATTCAAGATGGATTATTTCCAGAAAAAATACCCAGTATTTCAGGATTAGATATKKMKTGYMNGATTRNAAAGTRTGTCTGAGGTGGGAGGTGACTGTTATGATTTTTTAGAGGTAAAAAAAGGACATTGGTTGTTTTATGTCGGAGATGCAACGGGGCATGGAATTCCGGCATCTTTAGTTGTGGCGCAGACGAATGCGGCAATATTTGGGGCAGCATTAGATACAACAGATGTAAAAACACTCGTCGATAAAACCAATAGAATCTTGCAAGCAAAGACAAAGCCAAATATGTTTATGACGCTTGTAGCGTGTTTATATAAAGAAGATAGTAATATGATTTCATACGTTCAGGCGGGACATGATACTATTTTACATTATTCTGCAAAAACACAGGATATAAAAGAACTTGATACCGGAGCTGTTGCATTAGGAATGATGGCAGATATTTCAAAACTGACAAAATTAAAAGAGGTGAAGATGGAAAAAGATGATGTATTGGTTTTATATACTGATGGATCATTGGAATCATGGAATGATAAAAAGGAAATTTATGGAATGGATCGTTTTATGAAATCTATTCAACGAGCATCAAAACAAAAAAATTCGGCTCAAAAAATATTAGATCTTATTGAGCAAGATATTCATGATTTTCGAAATGGAACTTCGGCGACTGATGATATGACGCTTTTGGTTGTGAAGAAGAATTAATTTTAGCTGTAAAATCACTTGATTATATGATATAATGTTGGTATAAAGATATATCATTTAATATTATCAAACATTCAAGAGAAAGAGATATTATTGGCCCCTTCTCAGCAGTTACTTACGGATTATAATATTGATAATGCAAAACTGGTATTACAAAATGGTATAAAAGAGATGGAAAAAAAGATAGCTGATGAAAAAATAATGAAATATATTTATATTGCTCAAGGGAAGTTAGCGTCACTTGTTGGACGTGTGTTTTCTGATGAAGGCAGACTCAGTCCCAATGTTTTAAGAGGAGTTTTACAGCAGTGACATGAAGAAATGTTTTTTATCAAAATTATTGAATTTTTAAAAGAATATCCCATTGAAGGAGTGTTGGATGAAACATCTTCTGAAGAAAAGCTGACATTTTATTTTTTTCCGCCAGACATGACACGTATGGTGAGAGATTGTCAGGGGGATTACCGATCTATTTCTCAGGTTGATGCTATATATTTACAAGAAAGTGAGTTCAGTGGCATCTGTTCTTCAATTCAGATACGGGCATCAGATGCGCAATCTGGAGTAGTGAATTTTGAGCTGAACAGAGAAAATATAAAACAAATATTTTTTCCTGATGGTTTTTTCTGGAATCGAGGTGAGTCGCCGACTTATATGAATGCTGAGAGAGAGGACAAGAAGGGGGGAGATGATATGATTTATAAGAATTTTTTTACACAAGCTTTAGAAGAATATGGAGCTTTGCATGATGCTACATTAGAAAAATATATTGAGGGTTTTTATGAAAAAAACTTTATTATTAATGAAACAAGAGAGAGCCTCGCTCGCTTGCCTTCTTTGTATGATAAAATCGATGTAGCTAAATCTGATAATTTTATTATCCAGGCTTTTCAAGAGGGGGATGAATGGTTGAGTAATATTACGACACAGGATGGACAGAAAAGGGTTATTAAAAATACAGATATAGATATGTTTATATCTGATATTGAAGGAGATGTGAATAATGGATATCAATTGAAAGATATTGTGAGGTTTTTTTGTCAGTTTAGTGTACTGTCTGCTGTTTTTATTATAAGTTTTTTGTCATCAAGCGTTATTCAAAATAAAATATTAAAAAACGAGCAAGCACTAAAGATGGCAGTAAAAAAGATAAAAACAGAAAAACTTACTCGGCAGAAAAATCTTGATGATTTTACCGGATATGAATCCATGCAAGAAAAGATTTTTGTAGAAAAAATGATGGCTTCTTGGAGAAAATGGATATGGCAATCTCATCAATATGAAAAAATACATTTTCGTGATATTTTGGAGCATGAAGGAATGACAAAAGAGTCATATATCAATTATCAACAGACTCTGTTTGATGTACCAATGCATGATCTTGCAAAGATAATTTCTCGATATATGTCTGTGTATACAAAAGGAAGATCGAGGCTCTATGGTTTGCCRAAAGTGGAGATAAAAACATATATTATAACAAATCGTAAAAATAAAAATGCGATTAAAGGAATGCAAGAGGATAGAGGGAGTCAAGAAAAGACTATTATTATCAATCCTGTTCCTTTCTCCTTGAAAAACATGTCAAAAAAGAATACTTATGATATGATGCAAACCTTTACGCATGAGTTTTTTCATATGTATCAAAAAGATCAGGAGTCTCATGCTCATGATGCATTGGCTGATACATTGGGAGAAGGAGAGACAGAAAGGCGTGCGGTTTTCACTCTCGCAAAAATGGGAGATAATTATTTACAAAAGAACATTCAATCGGGCTATGCGGCCTACATGGTTATCTCGAGCGTTTTTTATCTGATCAATCCTGAAAAATATGATGATTGGTATCGTGGGGATATTTCAGGAGAAAAATTTATTGATAAGGATTTTTTACAAAAATGTTTTTTTCCAGAGATGTCTGATGAAAAAACAAAAGAAGTCATTGGTTTTCTGCAAGATGCTGATAATATTTCTTCACGAAAGTTTTTACAACTCATTCAGGATCAAAAGATAGAAGGGGATTCTTTAGAATCTTTTCTCTCTCAGCTTCCTTTGGGGACTGATTTTGGAGAGGTTCCTCAAGGTGTGAAAAATCTCTTATTGTCTCATTTTGCTTTATCTCAAATACCAGAGATAAAATACAGTTTTTTTGAATTAGAAAAAATGGTTCAGTTTATGCGGTCTCAAAAAAATAGTTCACAGAAAAAAGAAAAGATGAGTGGAGGGGGATGCTTGGAGAAAAAACAAGAAAATATAGATGTGTTGACTCAGTACTTACAAGAACTTATAAAAAGGGGAGAGAGTGAAAAGGCTAAAAAAATATATGATTCTTTATTTGGAGGAGGTGAAAAATCTGATGATATGTCATTAGATGATGGAGTATTATCAAAACTATTTCCGAAAGAAATGCAGAGTGAGGAGAGTTTATATGATGTGAAAAAAAGAAGGAGGGAGAGATATAAGAATCAAAAATGGACAGGGGTAATGCAGACGAATAAGACAGAAATGCAAGTATTAAAAAGTGCAGAAAAAAGAGTTCAAAAGTTTTCAGAAAAGTTTGGAATTTTTCAGTGGGCCATTTCTCATTTATATCAATTGAAAAAATATAATAATGATACTCCGGAGGTTCTGGATGCGATTATTGCCGCGAGCCCTCAATTACAGAGACATAAAGGCTTTAAGGAGAAGATTGTTGATACACTTCAGGCGGCTGTGTTTTTTAATAATGAAAAAAACATTAAGGAGCTCAAGCGTGAAATATCTAAAAATATTAAAAAATATGCTCGGGAAAATCATTTTGATAAAGCATCTAAATTGCAGGCAATGAAAACTCAGCTCGATTATTCATGGCAAACGGCATTGTCTTCAATGATAAATAATAAACATCTCTTGCCGAAATATATGAGTAAGATCGAATCATTTGACTGGTTTGATAATATATCGCTTTTAGAGAAGTATGATGTATTAGGAGTGGACTTTATGTATGAAAAAATGCGTGAGATTTTCATACAGCTTATGTCAGCTGATTTTATTGCACATAGCTCGCTGAGAGCATATGAATTATATTATACGAAGACCAAAAACGCTATTTTATCGATGGGCTTAAATGCAGAGGGGCGTAAATATATGGAACAGAGAAATAAGACTTTTAAAAAYGAGCTTAATATTCCCGATATAAAAACAGGGGAGCTTATTGATATTTTTGCGAAATATATTTTGGAAAAACAGAAAAAATCTCAATTGATTTATAATAATAAAATTATGAATGATGAAGATTTTTCGTGCTTGATAGAGCCCTATATAGGTAGTAAGTATTCATATGGAGTAAAGAAAGAATATTTAGAGTATATGCTATCTCAATCGAATAAGGCTGATATCTTTTTAATAGATAATACACCTCATGCGTATTATCTAAATCACATTATAAAAGCTGTTTTTTCATCACTGCATTATAATTTAGGTTCTGATAGAATTGAAAAAAAACTTTCGAGTAATGACGAACAGTTTAAAGAGTATTTAGAGTTCGTGAATGCAGATTTTTATACATATATAGATTCCAAGTATAATGATTTGAGATTAAAAAATAGTCATGAATATAAGCAAATAATTCGAAAAATATTTTCTTTATTGAATGAGCGGTTAAAAAATCAGGATTTTTATAAAAATCCTGGGATTGCTAAAATATATTTTTTAATATTACAAAAAATGACAGCAGAAGGGGTTTCTTATGAAGATGTTATTTCTTTTTCGGATGACAAAAGCTCCAAAAATGTATTAAGATTTTTAGGAGATCATGTTCCTTATCTAAATAGTGTTACGGGTGGGTCAATTTATTTATTAAATGATCAAGGGGGGAAAAAAATATCTTCCTATAATAGGAATAACTATAATGATCATCATTTTTATTTTTCAATTAAAGACCAGGCGAAATGTTTTACTCAGCAATCTCAACAATCGGTGGTTGTATCTATTTCAGAAATAATTAAGAGAGAAGGGAACACAGAAAAGAGGGCGCAGTATGCAGATAATTCCCATCAGTATTTTCAAAAATTACTATTACTCGCTGATGCTCTGCGTTTTAGAGAGGGAATAAAGGAGTCGGCGAGAAATCCATATGAATTAAAGCGCATAGAGAAATTTAAGTATGACGCTAGTATTGTATCAGAGGCTTATAGTAAAGAATATATTCTATTAGCTGGTGCTACTGTGGGGAAATTAGAGAGATCCATTTCGGAGGCCTATTCACTACAAGNGGGGGGCTCCCATCGTTATTTATATTTGCAAAATATCATAAAAAGAGCTTCATTGTATTTTCACGAAAAAAAAACGGGGAGAATGCAGAAAATTTTTACCGAGGCCTTTCCTTTTGATGCAAAGTATTTTGAGACTTTGGTGGATGGCTATCAGAAGGTAATCAAGAGCTTATCAGGAAATGATTCTGTAAAGACACAGCTCTATGAGTTAAGTCAATCTATTATTAAGAAAATGGAATCTCCATTTTCTAATAAAGAGGAAAAAATATTTTATTTCTCATTATTAATTACGCACGTATCTYATGAGAGAGACCTCGTGGAATTGAAGAGGCTTTATGGATATATTCCTGCATACATTAATAATGAGAATAATAAACAGGTATTAAAAATCTTACTCGAGTCTGGAAAAACAGAGGCGGGAGATATTATTATGAAAAATATTGATGGGTTTTTGTCATCTTTGAATTATAAAGCATATAATACTCTTTTGAATCATTTGATTGATAAAAATTCTTCACGTGATTTAAAGATAGAGGCAAATGATTTTTTCCAAGACATGACTCATGAAAAATRGAATCAACATATCATAAGTTGTCAAACTATTTTGAAAGAAGCCCAAAACTTGGAGAGTAAGATAGGGCTTTACTATGATGAAGGAGATGATGTGATGACAAAAGAGGAGGCAGAGCTTTTTGATACCACAAAACAGCAATTACACCAAAACTTTCTTTTTATACTCTATGCAAAACGAAGTATTAATACATATAAAGGTTTAAAAAAAGAAATTACTTGGTTCACAAAAGAGAAAGAAAAAGAAATTGATAATTTAATTATCTTATGTCAAAAAGAATATCGAAATATATCAAGCGCGGATAGAAGAGATGGGTATAAAGAAAAAAAAGAGGTGAGATACCCTCTCGATTCACATCCTCTATTTTTTTCCTCCTCGAGCCGAGAAGAATTAATAAGAGATATCCCGTTCCTGTTTTCTCTGAGTATGACTGAGAAAAATGAGAAAAATAATAGAAATGACATGTTTCTAGAATCACAAAAGACAGAAAAAATGATTAATGCTTTCCTGACTCATATGGAAAAAAATAAACAGTTTATTGACAGAAGGAAGCAGGCAAAGATTTTTCTCAAAATTTTTTCTTTGATGACGGGACAGTTGCCGTCACGTGATATTGAATTCAAGATCAAGGAGGCCTTTTTTGCAAATAAACATCTTCTTGGATATATGAGTGCGAATGATATTCGTCCGATATTATGGGATTATTATCATCGTCGGTTTGTACAGTATATAGAAGAACCGTTGAGAGAAATTTATGAAAAAGAGCAAGAATTCGAATTTCAAAGCGCTATTGAGGATGAAGAAAGGGTAAAATCCGCAGATGTGATTAAAAATTTAGATCTAAAAAATGCTTATGATTTTTTCTTGCAGAAAGATAGTTTGCATTCTGTATATAGATGGCTCAAGCAGAAATTTACTACTGCTCCAGTGTTTTATGATATCCCTAGGAGAATTATGAAAAAGCAAAGTGATGGGACTTTTACAAATAATATCAAGTATGGTAAGAAAATTGATACGGTGGAATGATGCTGATTGGTAAATAAAAAATTTGACAATCTCTCTACTCTTATGATTAAATGGCGTCTTAGTATTTAATATGATAGAATGGAACGCAGAGAATCAAATATATCGAAAGCAGAGGCGGATGCTTGGGAGGAATATGGCCAACTTATATTGAACCGTCCAGAGGGATCAATAAAGCCAGAAATACAAGAGGAATTAGATGCGGCATATGCGAAGATACAAAAAATTGCACCTCAGCCAAGTTTAAAAGATCGAAAAGTGACGTATATTATTGGAGATGTTAAATAACATACTTGCGAATTATGTCTGCTCCTAATTATCTCTGAGATGTTGGATAAGAGTTCTCTTGGAAAATATACTTTAATAAAATAATATATTATGAATAGAAAAAAACATAAACTTGGAACTGATGTGCCTGATATTCGTCAGTTGGCTCTGGAATTGAAAGAGAGGGGTGTTTTATCAATTGATCTTGAGGGCCTCTCTGTAAGAGAAATAAAAAAGATATTGGAGGAGGTTCAGAAAAAACTAGAAAATCAAGTAATATAATTATACTATGAAAAATAATTCAAATACTCCGTTGGCTTTGGGATCCCCTTTGGATTGTGACCAAGAGAAGGGAGACTTTTCTTTATTGCCTTATTATTTTAATGCTTTACTTTTAGAATCTGCAGGTCTTGACGCGGAAGAAGTCTCTCCGCCAGAGGAAGTGAATTCAAATATAACTTTTGATGAGTTTGATGAGATGGTGGAAGCGGCCGTATTGAAAGACGTTATGAATCTTGTGTCAAAAGATGGATTGGTTTTGAAAGAACTTTCTGAGGATATGCAAGCGAATCCAGCTATTGTGCTAGAAGCTTTTAGACATGATCCACGGTCATTAAGATTTGCGAGTCCAGGCCTGAGTAATGATGTATCATTTTTGCAGGAATTGATTAAAGATGTGGAGAATGACGCTCTTAATATAGAGTCTCGTGTTCTGAGTTTTTTTACTCAAGGAGCTTTACAAAATAATCGATTGATAATATTAGAATTTGCAAAATCAGATATATTGGAGGAGGAACTAACAGAGGCTATTGGAAATTTATCAAATGATCTGAAGAATGATAAAGGTTTTGCTTTTCAATTATTTTCTATGAAAAAAGATAGAGGGGATTTGTTGCGATTATTTGATCAATCTATAAAAAAAGACAGAGAGGTCTTGAAAGCAGCATTGGTAAGTTCGTCTCATGCAATGGAATATATTTCTATGTCATGGGTATTAAGATTACTGGGTATTACTCATCAGCATCTAGAGGATATGGGGCAACGATTCGATGGTTATGCAAGGGATTGGAAGACTGTATCGCTATATGGTTCTTCCCATCCATATTATTGCATGGCGAATGATAGTCTGAATGATGTGCGTTTTTGGAGAGCTGTATTATCAAATATAAGTGATCAGCAACATGACAGTGTGTTAGTGTTTCTTCCTAAGTCTTTGGATTACCTCAAGCTAATAGAGTAACTAAATATTTTGCCACATCTTGTTCGGTTCTATTATTGAATTTTTAGTTGAAAGGATGCACTTGTCATTTTATCGCCACCTGTGTATAATAAGTGTATAATTTACATATAATTATCATACAATGAGATATATTTCTACAACGCAATTACAAAGAGATCCGAAGTCTGTTTTTGGGAAAGCCCATTTTCAGCTTATTTTAAGTAATAATAAACCACAAGGAATGTTGATTTCTCAAGAAGTCGCTGAGTATTTAGAAAAATCTGGACTTATGCATCAAATTCGTGAAGAGCTGTGGGAGTTACACGATGAAACAACACGAAAAACAATAGAAGAAGCTCGATCTCATAGTTCTGAGACTATGAATTTTACTGATTTTGCAGAGGAGTATGCTTTGTAAAATTGTTATTCAGCATAAACGGCAATGGATAAAAGATTTTGAAAAAATTCCAAAGGCAGAAGGAGGGAAAATTATTCAAAAAATTAAAACATTATCACAGCTCCCGTGGACAGCATCTGTTCAGGCAAAACATTTAAAAAATTATCATTTAGCCGATTTTCGTTTAAGGGTTGGCAATTATAGAGTTCTTTTTGATCTAGACAGTGAAAATAAGATAATTTATTTGCTGAGAGTGTTGCATCGTTCTAAATTGTATTAATTCATTTTCATTTCATCTTGAGAAAATCTTTTTTTTTTGTAAGATATAAGCGCTTATTTAAAAAATATCTATGATTGAAAAAATACAGGAATTACGAATGGCAGCCGAGGCGGCTATGGGAAAAGTAAACAATGAACAAGGTTTACGAGATTTTGAAATTGTATACTTGGGAAAAAAGGGGGAATTAAAGGATTTTGCAAAAAATATTTCAAAGGTTGATCCTTCTGAAAGGAAGAATTTTGGACAAGCGGTGAATGCCTTAAAACGTGATATTGAAAATTCTATTGAATTGAAAGCGGCAGAGTTTGAACAGAAAAAAATGGAGGCTTTGGCAGATAATGAATGGATTGATATAACGGCTCCGGCTAAAGATCATATGCGTAAAGGAGGGAGACATCCATTGTCTTCTTTTATTGATGAAGTAAATGAATTGTTTACCGAGCTTGGATTTTCACACGCCGATGGAGCGGAAATTGAATCTGAATGGTATAACTTTACAGCGCTGAATTTAGATGCTGATCATCCAGCTCGAGAGATGCAAGATACATTTTTTGTGGAGGAGCTTAAGGCTAATCCATTAAAGTTTTTATCAGATGATAGAGACCTTGGAATGGTACTACGAACACAAACTTCGTCTATGCAAATTCATTACATGCAAAAGAACAAACCACCACTTCGGGTGTTTGTAGCGGGAAAAGTGTTTCGAAAAGAGTCTGATGCCACGCATGCTCCAGTGTTTCATCAAGTTGATTGTTTATTGGTCGATAAGAATGTATCGCTACGAAATTTAAAAGGGGTGCTTCAGGAGATTTTTTCAAAATTACTGAAAAAACCAGATGTTAAAATTCGTTTTCGGCTTTCATATTTCCCGTTTACAGAGCCAAGTTTAGAGGTAGATATTGGTTTTGAACTTAAAGGAAATAAAGATTATTGGCTAGAAATCGGAGGGGCTGGAATGGTTCATCCTCAAGTATTGAAAAATGCCGGTTTAGATCCAGCAGAGTATAATGGGTTTGCTTTTGGTATGGGGATAGAACGAATGCTTATGATTCGAAATAACATTAAAGATTTACGATTGTTTTTTGATAATGATATCCGATTTTTAAAGCAATTTTCATAATGAAGCGAACGTCTCTTCTTTTTTCTCTGTTTCGTATTCCTTTAGATGCTTTGTCATTTTTTATTGGWGCGTATGGTGCGTATGTACTGCGGCCAGAGATTTCCTATATTCCATTTGAAGATTTTCAGTTGGTTTCGTATGATTCATATTTTTCTTTTATGATATGGGGAGCTGTCGCTTTTGTGTTATTACAGTTTTTTCAAAAATCATATACATTTACTGCAGGGAAGAAGTTTTTTATCGAAGTTTCTGAAACAGCAATCACACTTATGTACTTATTTTTTGGAATATTGGGGTTTTATGCTTTCTTTTTTACAACACACTTCTTTTCACGAGGAGTTTTGTTGTTAACCATTGTGCTTACATTTATTTTGGCATTATTTTTTCGATTCCTTCTTCGAGTCACTCAGCGATATTTACAAAAGAATGGTCAGGGCGTTTCGCGAATATTTATTATTGGAGACGATGAAAGGCGAGCTGATTTTATTCAAAATCTTACGTGTGAATATGAGTATAGAGTTGTTGGAGAATCATCTGTATTGGATGAAGATATGATTAAAAAATCAAATTGTGAAGAGTTGTGGTATATGCAAGATGAAACGAATAAGGATGAAAGAAAAATTATTGAGTACACACAGATTCAACAAAAAAAGTWTMKTYWKMYTSCMKWTKTYTYTRKKMKWYTYMRTRSMAGCAKYKAWKWRAMYKAAKYKRRKSRRTRYSSYKTMYKTWYKAYYGYKCCAACGACTATTACTGGTTGGGGAGCGGTAGTAAAAAGAATGCTTGATATTATTTTTTCATCAGTTTTATTAGTGTGTCTGCTTCCATTATTTATTGTAGTGGCGATTTTGATTAAAATAGATATGCCGGGGCCTGTTTTTTATACATCGTATCGAGTGGGGAAAAATGGAAATCTTTTTCCTCTCTATAAATTTCGATCAATGGTTGTGAACGCGGATCAATTAAAAGCAGCGCTGGCCGAACAAAATGAGCGAGGTAATTCTCCTTTATTTAAAATGAAGAATGATCCACGAATTACTCGATTTGGAAATTTCTTACGACGATTTTCTATCGATGAACTCCCACAGTTTTTTAATGTATTACTCGGAACAATGAGTGTTGTTGGTCCACGCCCGCATTTACCCAAAGAAGTAGAAATGTATAAAGAAGAACAAAAACGAGTATTGACCATCAAGCCAGGAATTACCGGATTACCACAAGTAAGTGGAAGATCGGATTTACCATTTGATGAAGAAGTTCGCCTTGATTTGTTTTATATGGTGCATTGGTCTCTCTTATGGGATTTACATATTATTTTAAAAACACCTTTTGTACTCTTGGGAGGAAAAGGCGCTGATTAATTTTTTTTGTTGAAACTTTCTACTCCACTTTCTTCGGCTTTATCTGCGCAAAAATCATATCTCTTGGCATTAGAGGGAATGGGCCTGTATACATTAGAAGACTTGCTTTTGTTTTACCCTCGAGCCTATGAGGTTCATCATTCTGCCAGTGTTTTGGCTGAATTAAATTTACAGTGTATTAATAGAATATCTGCCAAACTCTGTGACTTTTCGGTGCAAACGACCAGAAATAATAAATCAATATACCGAGCGACGTTTCAAGATGCTCAAGGAACTCCGTTTGAAGCGGTATGGTTTCATAAGCCCTATAAAATACAGGCGATTCGTGAAGGTTCTCGTGTGGTATTATCAGGAAAGGTGAAATATAACTTTGGTCAGTTTGCCTTTCAGTCTCCAGAGTTGGTGTCAGCAGGTGATGCGGTTTCTAATATTATTCCAGTCTATCGAGCGACTGAAAAAATTAAATCCAGTTATCTTGAAAAAAAGATTCAAGGGTTATTATCTTTTGCCCATCAATTTTCAGAAGTGCTTCCCTCAGAGCTTATAAAAGAAGAGGGGCTGATGTCTCGCTCAGAGGCCATACGCATTGTTCATGAACCAAAGACTCAAGAAGAGCTTGAAAAGGCTCGAGAGCGCTTAGCCTTTGAGGAATTGTATTCAATTCATAAAAAAGCATTATTACAAAAACAAGAGTATCAAAACCAACCATCAGATTTTGAAAACTCCGTTGAAATGGAGCCAGAGTTTATTAAAGCATTTTTTAAAACGCTGCCTTTTACACCAACCAATGCACAAAAGATTTCATTGTTTGAAATTTTAACGGATTTTTCAAAAAATGCTCCAATGCTTCGTTTATYAGAAGGGGATGTGGGGTCTGGAAAAACACTAGTGGCGATGACGGCGGCCTTAGTCATGATATGCCAGGGGTATCAAGTAGCGATTATGGCTCCAACCGAAATTTTAGCGCGTCAGCATTGTAAAAGCTTTCAGGAATTTCTTTCTGTTTTTTATGAAGAAAAAATGAAGAAACCGTTACAGGTTGATCTGTTATTAGGAGCACAGAAGAAAAAAGAAAAACAAGAGGTGTTATTGAATTTATTACAAGGAAATACTCATATTATTATTGGGACGCATGCATTGATTCAAGAAAATGTTGWGTTTTCCCGTCTTGGGTTTGTCGTTATTGATGAGCAGCATCGTTTTGGAGTTGAGCAAAGAAAGATATTAGCGAAAAAAGGATCTCCTCATATTTTATCAATGACGGCGACTCCTATTCCGCGAACATTGGCGCTTATTGCCTATGGAGATCAAGATTTATCAGTGATTAATGAAATGCCCCCTGGAAGAACACCTATTATTACCAAATGTATTTCACCGCGTAAAAAACCAGAAATTATTCGTTTTATTGATAATCAGATTGGTCAGGGTTTTCAGGTCTTTACGGTATGTCCATTGATTGAGGAATCAAAAAGTGAGATTATGGCTGATGTTCGATCAGTCACAGAAGAGTTTAAAAATTTAAAACATTTATTTCCGAATAGAAGTATTGGAATGCTTCATGGAAAAATGAAGGCTGATGAAAAAAATAAAATTATGTCTGATTTTAAAGAAAGAAAGTATGATATTTTAGTCGCAACATCGGTGATTGAAGTCGGAATTGATATTCCCAACGCAAATATTATGATTATTCAAGGAGCGGAGCGTTTCGGGCTTTCACAGTTGCATCAATTTCGAGGGCGGGTGGGTCGAGGAAGCAGTCAATCATATTGTTTTTTGTTTTCTACAAAGCAAAATGTACAAAATGAAAGGCTGAATGCTTTGGAAAAATATACAGATGGCTTTCAATTATCAGAAATTGATTTACAATTGCGGGGTCCGGGTGAAGTGTATGGAGTCAGGCAGTCAGGAATTCCAGATTTAAAGATGGCAAATTTGACCAATCCAGATTTTGTCTATAGGGTGAGGAAGGCGGCAGAAAAACATTTATAATTTATAATTTATTCGTATGAAAACAGGAGATATTTTAGAATTGACCATTGAATCATTAGGGTTTGGAGGAGAAGGAGTCGCAAAAGTTGAAGATTTTGTGATTTTTGTGAAAGGAGGATTACCGGGACAGGTGGTGAAAGCAGTGATTAGTAAAAAGAAAAAAAGTCATGCAGAAGCAAGAATTACAGAAATTATAAAACGAACTCCGGAGGAAATTGAGGCTAAATGTGCGCATTTTGGTTCTTGTGGAGGATGTAAATGGCAAAATTTATTGTATGAAAAACAACTTAGTTTTAAACAACAACAGGTGACTGATTGTTTAGAGCATATTGCAAAAATGAAGACGCCACCCGTATTACCAATTTTATCAAGCCCGCAACAATTTGGATATAGAAATAAAGTGGAATTTTCATTTGGATATGCAAATATGTCGATAGATAAAACAGATGATGAAAAATGGGTGTATCATGATGAAGATCCGACGCTTGGATTTCATAAAGCGGGAAAATGGGAATCAGTGGTTAATATTGATCATTGTGACTTGATATCTGAAGGAATGAATACAGTGTTTACTCGAATAAAAGAATGGTGTTTATCACAAGATAAAGATGTATATAATCAAAAAACAAATCAAGGGTTTTGGCGTCAAGTGGTGATGAGAGAAAACCATAAAGGCGAAATTTTATTAAATATTGTGACAACAACAGGAGAGCCTTTTGAGTTTTTTGAATCACTTCGGCCTCTATTGGTAGAATTAAATATTCAGTCATGTTTCTTAACATTCTTTGATGGAGTGAATTCTTATTGGCCAGACGGACTGATTCAGCATTTTGCTGGAGATGAATTTATTTTTGAAGAAGTATTGGGACAAACATTTTGTATTTCTCCTGAATCATTTTTTCAAACCAATACGAAAGGAGCAGAAGTTTTGTATTCAGAAGTCATTCGGTTATTAAAAGACGTTCCTTCAAAATCAATTTTAGACTTGTATTGTGGAACAGGAACGATTGGACAAGTAGTAGCGGGAGCTGATAAAAAGAAGCATATTATTGGAGTGGAATTATTAGAGTCAGCTGTAGAGGATGCTGAGGATAATGCGAAAAGAAATGGGCTTGAGAATGTTGCATATTTTGCAGGAAAGGCTGAAAAAATCCTTCCAGAAATTTTAGAGCAATTTCCAAAATTTGATGTACTGATCATCGATCCACCACGAGCCGGAATGCATCCGAAGGCTCGAAAACTGCTATCTGAAATGGGAGTGAAAAACTGTGTATATATTTCATGTAATCCATCAACAAAAGATGGATATTTTGAAACCCTTTTACTCTCAACAGTAGATGACAACCTAAAAAAATGTTATGATGAGTTTTTGGACTGTATAGAATTTAAGAATAAAAGCCATCATAAATATATTATGGAACAACTTCATAAATTAACTAGTCCTGAAAAGCCTTATGATTTTTCAAGCGATAATTTTAAAGAATTAAAAGATAAATTAATTAAAATATTTCAGTAAGGCAACATTACTCATATAACAAAATCTAGCAACGAATATTCGTGTCGTTGTAGACAGTCTTTAAAATCCAGAGACAGTACACTAATTAATTTCACTTTCTTCTTTTTTCATATTCTTGTTCTTTCTTTTATAAATTTATATCTAAAATTATTTTGTATGTTTTGCGTAGAGTTGTTCGAGTAGTTTTGTTTGTTTTTTTGCTTGGGCTAGTTTTTGTTTGTTTACAGAAAAAGCATCAAGTCCTAAGATAAGAAAGAGCATGAAAAAGATAAAGAAAATTGTGACAAAGATTGATAGTCCAATACCAAAGGGAAGAAAAGATTTAAAAAGGATAAGAGCACCAAAAAAGGCTATTGCCCATGATGCTCCTAGCAAGAAGCTTAGAATTCTATCG
>NVTB01000005.1 GCA_002401425.1 Candidatus Peregrinibacteria bacterium | reverse complement strand
GATTTGTTCAGCTCAGTGAGAGCGGTTTTATCAAAATGATCCACTCCTAAATAGACTTCTTCTACACCAGCTTGTTTGAGGAGTGTGGCGATTTTATCAGTAACAGATATAACGGTCAAATACACATATTTTGGAGTATTGATATTATATTCTTCTCGTTTATTTATATATTTTTTCAGCCACTCAATATTTTCTTTCACGCTTAAAAATGGAAGGAATTGGTTGGCGACATCAAAAAATCTATCTGGATTCAATGTATCTTGCAAATATTTTTGTGTTTGCATAACTGTATCGAGTGATTGCCTGTTCATTTCAGTAATGTTTTGCAGTGAGCAAAAGTCACATGCTTTATTTTTATTGTTTGCCGCCCATGAACATCCTGGGCCTCCAAGTCCTTGCAAGCAAAGTTGAGAAAGTCCAGACAGAGCCTTTTGAGCAAGCATTCGTTCATCGAGTTGATAGAAATTGCTATAATCTACCATCTCAAATTTTCCGGTGGTTTCTGGGGAAGAACTGAGCCATTTTTCGTAATGTCTTTTTAAGGTTCCCTGTTTAATGTCATTCATTAATTCAGGAATAAGCGCTTCTCCGTCTCCAATACAAACGGCGTCAATATTTAAGTTTTGAATGTAGGCTTTTTTCGCAAAGGGGATAAGCTGTCCTCCGACAATGATTTTTACAGAATGAGTAAATTCTTGCTTAATTTCTGTAATAAAGGCAAGAGTGCTTTGAGCATTATAGACGAGGGTTGTAAAAAGAAGGACTGGTGATGATCCAGATTCGAGGGTATTTCTAATATCATTTTTGATGGCCTGTGCCACTTCTTCACTATTTGGGAAAGCTCCATCATATCCCATGTGTTCAATCCCCAGGTTACTGGCAATTTTATTAAGAGTCGCAACAGTTCCGGATGGAGAGATGAGAGTATCAAAACGTTCTTTTTCTTCAGGGAGATCTGAAAGATGGATATTTAATAGTTTTATATTCATAGTGTTGTTTATATGATTGGTATTGTCTCACATATTAAATATCTGTCAATGATGAAAAAGTTCACGTTCTGTAGGGGGTTGCCATTGGCAAACCCCTTGAGGATTATTCAGTCTCTACTGTTTTTGCCGTAGAAGTAAATGAAAAGTTGATTGATGAAATCTCCGTTCCAGCGCTATCAAAAGCGGTGATAATGTAGGTGTTTTTTTCACCAGCTGTCAGATTGTCATATTTTTGACTGGCGGTATACTTCCAGTATAAATCATTTTCTTTAAATGTTCGCAGTGTGTAATCACCAATGATAATCTTCGCAGTATTTGCCGGTGCTGTTCCTCGTATTGTTACTGGGTCAGATGAGATATTGGTATTTTCTGTCGGTTCTGTGACGGCAAGAATTGTTTTTATTATTGCAGCGGTTTTTGTTTCAGGCTTATCGATTTTATCTGCGGTTATTATTTTTTCTTCGGTTTCTTTTATTACTTCTTCTGTTTTTTCTTCAGGTGTGAATGTAATATCAAGTGATGTTGTGACTGTCTCTTCTCCATTCGCTTGTATAGTAAAAGTATTTTCTCCTGATGATAAATTTTTCCAATCTCTCGAAGCTCGGTAAGTAAAGGTGGTATCTCCTTCTTTGAATTTTGAAAGGGTGTAGTTATTGACTTCAACTGTTTTTGTTCCGGCCGGAACCGTTCCTGTTAAAATAAAAGGTTCTTTGGTGATTTCTGCTCCAGATTCGATGTCCAGGATGATTTCTTTTGTTGTATCGGAGGTCACGATGGTTGTTTCTGTCGTTGGAGGTGTCGTAGTAGTATCTACAGGTGCGTCACTTTCCTCTGTGGCTTGTTTTCCTTGGGCTAATAAAACATCTGCTGATTGATATATTTCATTTGGAAGAGCGGTGATTTCCTCAAAGACCTTGGCGTTTTTAATATTAAACTTTACTTGCTGTCCGACTCCAACGGTAATACTTTGTTGGTTTTTTTGTACGGCTGTCACTTCTGCTTTTCCAGAAAGAACTTGTATCAATCCCGGCTGAAAGAGGATATCAGCTTTTTTTGTCGTAATCTCAATGTTTTCATATCGTAGAACAATACGTGATTTTCTATTGAGTATTCTATCAATTTTTGCATATATTTTTCCTCGCTTCATGGTAATATCAATATTTTGGTATGATGAGTCCATGTCAACAACGGTTTTGTTTAACTGAAGCGATGATTGTGGAAAAGTATATATATAAGAAGGGGATGCTAAGAAAAGCTTCGCACTTCCGGTTGTATTTGTTTGTAATAATTCTCCATTGTAAATACCGTACATTTTATCAACAGGAGCCTTCGTTTTCGTATTATTTTTTGCATTTAAAACAATCTCAACTCCCTCAGTCTCAGCTTTTACTTGAAGCTTCTGAGCTTGTTCAAACGTTCCGTTATTGATAAACGTATTGAGTAAAGAAAATCCTCCAACGATAAACAGGAGAATAAGAAAAAATGGGAAAAAGTATGATAAAAATCCTTTTCGAGGTGGTTGGTACATGCAAAATGAGTTAATGACGTTATTATACTACTAAAAACAGAGAAAAGATCAATGTGTATTATTGTTCGAGGGAATTCACTGTTTAGTTTATAGGGGTGGGGTCAGTATGACCTCCAGCTTTTTTATTAATGGTATCAATAACAATGTCTAAAATAATAGACCGTACTTCTTTTGCTTTTTTACTTTCTGTAAGCAGCATTGCCAGGTTTAAAAATGCTCTAAAATCAAACATTCCAAATATTGTAGTTTTGGTACCGACATCAATGTCGCTACCAAATGCTATTTTCGCTTGCTTAAGCCGTTCTCCCGTAAGAATTTCATAACCATTTCTCTCTAATTCTTCTTTACTGTCTTTTAGTTGTCTTTCGATAGTTCTTTCATCAACTTCATAAAAATCAGAAACTTGTTTTTTTGTAAAACATATCTTTCCATCAAAATTAAAACCATGAAATCCAATAGCGGTTTCAATTTCTTGTAAGGCAAAATGATTATTTAAAATATTTTGACGATCTATTTTTGAATTGGTTAAATCTTTCATGCGTAAGTTGAATTATTATATAATAAAAATTCTATAATAAACTCGGCCACTAGCTTAAAATATTACTACAAACAAAGCTATRTTTTTATTTTGAAGTATACCAAAGTCGYACTCGAAGGAGTAAAACGAGTGAGCAGGCGAGGAGTTGTAARTTGATAACAATGTTAAACACTAAATTATCGAGKACAAAAAATCCATAGAGAGAGGTGATCAAAGTGGTTATTGTCCAGACRACATASGTYRTAATATTCGCACTCGGTTTTTTCTTCCATAAATCAATCATGGTAGGAATAAAACCAAAGAAAGTAACAATTCCTCCGATGCTGTAGAGGAAGGTGAGGATTTTTAGGAAGGTCATATTTATTTATTTATTTTGATGAGAGTTTTTCATTATCTGATTCATAGCTTCTTTCACATAAGGATCATTTTTTAAGTTTGTTGGAAGGTGTTTAAATACATCTTTATTCGTTTCTATCAATTTGATTATAAAATCTTTTTTAAATGATAAATTGAGTTCTTCTAAGTTGGCATCTTTGATGAGATATGGATCAATTTCAATGGCTTCGAGTATTAAGTCTTTTATTTCTTCGTCATGTCTGAATCCAACCGCTTCATCTGAGGTAAGCATCATTGTTTTTAGAATCCAAAATGAGTCAGTATTTATTTGAATGAGTTCTTTATTGGTGAAGAAGTTTCGGATTTGTAAATTTTTTACAGATATTGCGTTACGTTGAACAGCTTCTCTGCAGAACTCTTTGTTGTTGAGTTGTTCTTGAGAGACGAATGATATAAACACTTCATGTGTTTTGTTATTTTCTACAAGATCTAATAGAAAATCATTATCTTTGAACAAGGTTTTATCTGCATCGTATGCAGCTTCATCATTGGTTTTTGACGCCAGGATAATCATCTCTTTATCATACTTTTTATATTTCTCTTTTGCATATTTAAGAGATCTTCCATTATTTGAAACAGAGGCTTTCACAACGTCTTCATCTCCTTGTAGCTTGAGTGAGGCATATTTAAGATTGAGTCCGTTTTTGTTTACAAATGCAAGAACGGTGTCTTTATTGTTCCGTTCAGAAATAGTGCAATTATGTAAATTATCTGAATAGGGGAGTTCAATGAGTTCATCTTGATTTCGTGTTTCAGGATTATCGGTGTCTGGTAGAGTTTTTCGATGCTCTTGATACGCATCTTTAATCTGTTGTTGAATATCAGTTATATCTGATGATTGATTAAGAATCTCATTCGATTCTTCGTGTTGTAGATTTTCATTCATAGGAAAAATATGTTAATTCTTCTCCATTATATCACATTTCCCGCTATAAAACAAGTGCCCGCTCCAATGCCTTGGCATCATCGTATCGATGATATGATCCGAGAATTATAAAGATTTGTTCTGTGCCAGCCGATGTGTGAAGAAGAAATAAACATTCTAAAGCCGCTTCCGTCGTTCCGGTTTTTCCTCCGAGGAAGGATGAGGAAAAAAGCTTGTTGGTGCTTTTAAACGCTCGTTCTTTTTCTGTGAGTGAATAAATCCTGACATCTTGTTTTTGTATAATCTTGTAAAATAGGGGGTGTTTTAACAGCGCCTGGGTGAGAATGGCGGTGTCGTATGATGTTGAGTAATGATCTTTGTCATCGAGTCCGTGGGGGTTGGTATAGTGGGTGTTTTTCATTCCCAGGGCTTGGGCTCGGAGGTTCATTTTTTTAACGAATGCATCGGTGTTTTTAGCATTATGAAAGGCGAGGGCAATGGCGGCGTCGTTTCCTGATTTTACCAACAGTCCTTTAAGGAGTTCGCCAACGCTTATTTCTTCTTGATATCTTAAATATATTTGAGAGCCTCCGACCTGAGCGGCTTCAAGCGGAACAAAGACTCTTTCATTGGGTCTGTGATTTTCTAATATTAAAAGCGCCGYCATGAGCTTTGTTAAAGACGCATGAGGAAGTTTTTTATGACTGTTCTTTTTCAGGAGGGGAATATTGCTTTCTTTATCAACGACAAAAATACTTTTTGCGGAAATGTTATCGGGCGCATCTGTTTTTTTATGTATTTTTGGAAGTGGAGAGATATTGATAACAATATTATCAATAAAAGGTGGGGGAGGCGTGAGTGGGGTGAATGATGAAAAAGAGAGAAAAGAGGCGATCAAAAATTCAAGCATGGGAAGAGGTTACTGTTCATCAATATGTCGGATTATTCAACGGGAATCATTGAAATTTTAATGTGTCGTTCATTTCGTTCTCCAACACTTTCGGTGTGAAGATCTTTGAGATTTTCATCGGTTTGGAAAAGAAGATGTACTTGTTTTCGGTAAAAAGGATGCATCGGTGGTAAAAATTCTTCTTGAGATTGTTTGTCTATAATCTTTTGTGCTTTTCGTTTTGCGAGTTCTAGAGTGTTATCTAAAATTCGTTTTTTGTATCCTGAAACATCAATAAATACAGGAACTCTTTCTTCAAACTTTTTATAGAGGACAAAAGACAAAATATGTTGTAAGGCATCGAGCGTTTCACCAAAACGACCAATCATTCTCGCGCCATCTGCGGCTGATTCAATATTGATATGATAGACCTGATCACTTTTCTCAATGTCGATTTTTTCAAACGAAATTTCGAGCTTCGCGAGAAGTTCAGACATGATTTTGTGTAATGTATTTTCCATAAGTAAAAGAAATTATCTTGATTCATATTTTACGGAAGTATAATCTAAAGACAAGTAAAAAAAATAAATCTTTAAATTTCTCCATATTATGCGATATCTTTTATCTTTTCTTTTGGTGTTTTTTATGCAAACGGCCGGTGTTTTAGCCGCTTCTAATTATCTGTATGTGACCTCTGAAGGAGAAATTATATTGAATGGGGAGAGTTTAGGATACGGTGAAAATCCTGTTGTAGACAACCGTCATTATGCCTATGAGACCATGAAATCAGATGGAGTCCATGTTATTTACGATGGAAAAGATATGGGAAAAGGTCATTCACCGCAGATCGATGAGGGACGAATTTTGTTTGAGCGTGTTGATAACTTGAGAAATACTATTATTGTCGATGGAGTTTCCTATGGAGAGGGATATGCCCCTGAGTTACAGGATAAACATTTCATTTATTTTAAAAAAATTCATAACAATAATTTGCAAAATAAGGCTCAGGGACGAGTTTTTGTCTTTTATGATGGAAAATATTATTGTGATGGAGAAGAGTCAGAAATTCGAAAGAAAATAGATTTTTCTGGGAATAATGTTATTTGTGAGCAGACGGTTTCTCTCAAGGGGGCTGAAGAGAAATATGTGGTCTTTAATGGAATTGTTATTGATACAGGATATGATGTATTTGTTTCTCCTAAACATTTTTCCTATACAAAAGAAAAAGAGTATGGAAAGGAAAAGATTGATGTATTAATGGTTGATGGAGTTGAGATCGGAGAGGGATACGATTTTGCATTTTCTGATGATTCTTTTATTTTTAAACGAAAGAATTTTGAAGGAGGTGAAGAGTTATTTTTTAACGGAAAAAATATTGGATCGTTTGTGGCCGATTCATTAACATTTCAAGATGGGCAGGTGGCTTTTATTCGAAAAGAAAAAATAGAGGAAAAAAATACTTTGGGAGTGTTTGTAGAAAAGGAGTATGACTATGTTTATTATAATGGAGTAAAAAGAGGGAGGGGAGATATAAGTACTGTATTAAAAACTGGAGGGAAGAAGATTTTTCTGTCAAATGATCATATTGCTTTTGAGCGAAAATTGATCGAGTTGGAGTATCCTGAAGCGGTCGAGGATGCTGATTTGCAAATTCAGGAAATTGGAAGAGCTCCTGTTGATCCAGTTGAAACTGATATTTCATATGTTGTTTTTGATGGACGTGAACGAACCAGTATTGTTGAAGGATCACTTCGTATGGATGAAGATGGATACTTTGGATTTGCAAAAGAGGTTGAATTAAAAAAAGAAGATGAGGCGTATGCCCGCGTGCGATATTTATACTATAAAGATAAAAAATATGGAGATGATGCGGCTAAAGATACATTATATTCTGATTTAAAAAAATACACCTATACCAAGACACCATTTATTTATCGAGGAATTCCAGATGGATCAGTGAGACGGCTGGGAGAGGGAGATGTAAAGAGTATTGTTGTTCAGGATGGAAATGTCGCATATACAAAAGAGGAGAACGTTATTGAAACGTATTATACGCAAGAAGAGAAAAAACGACGATTGAAAAAAGTAAGATATTTATATATTAATGGTGGAAATAAGGGGGAAGGGGATATTGATACATTAATAATGGACCATGGACAATATGCTTTTGCGCGAAATGTAAAAGGTCGATTTTTCTTGGTTATTAATGGAAAACAGCAAACTTTTCCAGGAAAAGAGGTTGCTTTTTTGGGAAGTGGACAAAAAACAGTTCTCACGCCAGCTTTATCAAAAACACAAATAAAAATACAAAAAACAGGAAGGTTATTTTCTATTAAAGATAAAAATTATTTAAAATTAGATAACAAAGAAGGGGTTGTTCAAATGATTTTTGCCAAGAGTGTTGATGTGAATAGATTTATGAGAAAACGTTTGACATATACTATCAAAGAGTCGAATGGAACATTTAATAAGGCGGTGTCTATTCGGCAGTATTTAGTGTATGGGGTTACTGCGGTGAAAGTTCAAACAGTGAAGACGGTTGTTACTCGGTCTGAATTTATTGAAGTTTCGGGGGTACTCACGGAAAAAGATGGGAATTATTCTTTGAGAACGTCTAAAAAACTCTATGAACTTCGATTATCTGGAGGAGTAGAAAGAGAGGATTTAAATTCATGGGTGAATGATCAGGTAACACTTAAATTAAAGGAAGAAAGTTTTTATGGAAATGCTCGATGGGCGATTCAAAAAATTATTCAATAATAACAAAACATGTATTCAGAAATTTTAGAGAAAGTATTTTTAAATAATACGATCTATCAATGGGGTGTTTCATTCGGAATATTTCTAGGAGGAACGTTTCTTGTCTGGTTGTTTCATA
The DNA here is from genome assembly GCA_002401425.1 of Candidatus Peregrinibacteria bacterium. Lineage (GTDB taxonomy): Bacteria > Patescibacteriota > Gracilibacteria. The sequence goes on along the minus strand of NVTB01000005.1, from coordinate 97,670 downwards.
AATTTATTTCTGCTCGGCTGCAGTTATTATCGAAAAAGACGGACACAAAAATTGATGATATATTGGTAGATGCTTTTAATACGCTTGTATTTCGTGTAGGAGCTTTATTTTCATTGTCATTTGCGTTAAATAAATTAGTCATAGCTCCAGCGGTGGCCGGAATATTGCAAAAAATATTTTTACTGCTTTTTACGGTGGTGATTATTCGGATCTTACAGGTTTTGTTACTACAGTTTCTTGAAATGTATTTTCGAAATTTTTCAAAAGATCTCACAAATTCATTTTTACCATTTTTACGTCATTTTCTTTCCATTTTATTGTGGTTGATGGGAGCTGGTTTTGTGGTGTCTAATTTTGGATATCAGATCAGTTCATTACTTGCGGGGCTTGGAATTGGAGGTTTTGCTATAGCGTTAGCTATTAAACCAACGCTGGAGTCGTTTTTCTCATCAATTGCACTGTTTGCCGGTAAACCCTTTGAAATTGGAGATGTTGTGAAATATGGAGGGTATACGGGGACCATTAAAAATATTGGTATCAGGACGACTCTTATGACAACATTTGATGCGACGGAGGTTATTATTCCAAATATTGATTTGGCAAATTCTATGATTGAAAATATTTCTCGTCGGCCTTCTCGTCGAATAACGGGCTCTATTGGATTGTTGTATTCGACAACCGCTGAAGAAATTCAAGAAACTATTGATGTTATGTATGAAATATTTGCTGGCCATGAGCTTCTTTTAGATAATGCCAAGGTTTATTTTTCTGAATTTGCAGATTCAGCGCTTATTATATCATTTTCATATTGTATTCAGGCGAAAGCTGATTATAAAACAGAGGTGCTGCCTTGTATTTCATTTGTGAATTTAGAAATAAAAAAAGCATTAGAGTCAAAAAATATTGGAATGGCCTTTCCAACACAGACTTTGTATATTGAAAAAGAGTCATGATTATTTGCTTTGATATAAGGGCATTACAATCTGGAAAAATAACGGGAGTTGAAATGTTCATTCATGAAATCTCTCGTTTTTTTGTTGAAGAGGCGGATATAAAGATTGTTTTTTGGTCCAATCAATACAAAAATTTTGATTTTCCATTCCAGGAAACAAACAAGATAAGAAATATTCAAACACATTTTCCAAATATGTTTTTTCATGTTTTTCAATCATTATTCAGATTTCCAAAGATTGATGTTCTGTTAAAACAGATTTTAAAGAAGCGAGGGGATAAGAGGTTTTTAGATGAACAATGGGTCTTTTTTGTTCCAGATCCTCGACCGGCCCCGGTGTCTCAAGACACTCAAAAAATTATAACGATTCATGATCTTTCGCCTCTGTATTTTTCGAAGTTTTTCTCAAAAAAGTCTCAAATATTTTTCTCTTTGATTCGTTTATCAAAAGAGATTACAGAGTCATCAGCGATTATAACGGTTTCTCAAAATTCAAAACAAGATATTCAAAAAAGTTTTTCCAATCTTTCAGTTCCTGTTTTTGTTGAATATTTAGGAGTTGATAGAGAAATGATACAAGCACAATCTTGTTGTCCAATAGAAATGAGAGGCGAAAAGCGATTTGTGCTCATTTTAGGATCTTATAATCCACGAAAAAATATAGAATCAGCCCTGTGTGCATTTTTGTCTGAATATGAAAAAGATAGAAGCTTGTTTTGTGTTATTGCTGGGCAATCAGATGCAGGATTTTCTTCTGTAGACATTATGAATCATCCAAATATTATAAGAATAGAGCGAGTGTTTCGTGTGTCTGAAAAAAAATGGTTGTATGAAAATGCTCTTTGTTTGTTGTATCCTTCTTTTTATGAAGGGTTTGGATTGCCTCTTATAGAGGCTCAGCATTGCGGCTGTCCTGTTATTTATGGTGATAACAGCTCAATGGCAGAAATAATGCAGGATACGGGAATTTCCGTTGATGCGACGAATCAAAAAGATATATCAGAAGCGTTGTCTCAAATAAGATTAAATTCTTATTTGAGAGATGAAATGATAATGCTTGGTGCAAAGAATGCTTCTCGTTTTTGTTGGAATAAAACGGGCGCTGCTATTTTACGACATATAAAAAATTTGATAATATCGAAACCAAACAATACATCCAATTAAAAAGAAAAGAAGGAGTGTGATAAAGTAAAATCCAAGAACAAAACGTTTTTGAAAAAACATTCCTTTTCCATTGAGTCTGTATTTTTTTGGCATTCGGTACATTTTTTGATGTTTTCGTATTTGAAAAACTACTACTATATAGAGGAGCAGAGAGATCAGAGCTGTGCCTATAAAAATAATAGTAGAAATCATCATCAAAAACTAAGATGTCCTTATTATAAAGGAAATGATGAGGAATAAAAGGGGATTTATCCGAGTTGTTATAGAGGTTTTTAATAAAAAAAACTCCAAATATATTATATTTGGAGTAGATTTCTTATTCTGGTGGAGCTAAACGGAGTCGAACCGTTGACCTCCTGCGTGCAAAACAGGCGCTCTAGCCAACTGAGCTATAGCCCCAGAAGTTAGAAGAGAAGACCGACAGTATTTTGTAAAAAAATCTGTAAGTGTCCTGACATATATAGGAAACTGAGAACCATCGCGCTCAGCGATACGAAGACGATGCCCGTCTCGGTTGAACCAAAATGGAGTTCGAAAAATCCAATTGATCCAAAGTTTTCTCTGATATGAAATCGATATTTTATAAGTAAAACAGCGACTATGATAACCAGCATTCCGTATAATATTTGAAAGAACATATTCTCTATGCTTTAAAAAAGCTCCGAGAGATTATATTTCTTCGGAGCTTTTGGCAAGAGAATTTTTTNAAAATTATACTTTCATGACTTCAGCTTCTTTTTCTTTGGTCATGGTCTCTATTTCTTTCGTARTATTTTTYGAGTTTTCATCCAGTGTTTCTTCAGCTTGTTTAATAAGATCTTCAGAAATTCCTTCCAGCTGACGTACGCTATGTTGTCCATCGTGTCGTGCTTTTCTTATTTGAATTTTTGCTTCTTCTGCTTTTGCATGAACCATTTTTACCAGTTCTCGTCGTCTGTCTTCTGTGAGCTGAGGGAGTTCAATCCGAATGACGCCATTGGCTTCATCGTATACGGGAGAAAGACTGAGATCTGAGTCTCTAATAGCTTTTTCGATGCTAGAAATAAGTGATTTATCCCATGCTTGAATGGCAAATGATTGTGGGGTTGGAGTACTAATGGCTGCATTGTTTTTGAGAGGGGATGGAGTTCCGTAGGCATTGACCATAATGTTTTCAATCATAACGGGGTTGGCTCGTCCGGCCTGCAGTTGATTGAATTCTGACTTGAGATAACTTATTGCTTTATCACACGCTGTTTTTGCATTATCAATATATGGTTTTGTCGGCATTGAAAAAATATTAAAATATAGAAACGTTCATGGTGTATTTATAACAATATTTCAAGAAATGTGCAAGCTGAAAATGTGTAAATACTCACTCTGAATATTATCTTGCAGACAGGCGGAGGCTTGTTGTATAATACAAGTGAAATATTAATAAAAATTGTATTGTCATTTTTTACTGGAAAAAAAGTAGCGCTGGTTACTGATTGGCTGACGAATATTGGAGGAGGAGAAAAAGTTTTGAAAGTGATTTCAGACTTATTCCCTGATGCCCCTATTTTTACGACGGTTTTTTCAAAAGAAGATGTAGGGGATTTAGGAAAAAAAGACGTCCGGACGAGTTTTTTACAAAGCATTCCATTTATTGCCAAGCGGCATCAATTATTACTCCCGTTTTTACCAATAGCGATTGAAAGTTTAGATGTTTCTGAGTATGACATTATTATCTCATTTTCATCCTCAGTGGCGAAGGGGATTTTAACCAATGCGCATCAAACGCATATTTGTTATATTCATACTCCAATGCGATATGCATGGGAGCCATTTTTTGACAATAGAATGAAACGTTTTCCAAAAATATTACAGCCATTTNATAGCACACCGACTACATAAACTTCGAATTTGGGATAAAGTAACATCTTCTCGTCCCGATTTATATATTTCGAATTCAAATAATACGGCGCAGCGAGTAGAAAAATACTATAGAACGCAAACAGAGGTTTTATATCCTCCAGTGAGTATGGAGAAATTTCCTTTACAGGAAACAAAAGAAGATTTTTATTTGGGAGCTGGTCGTATGGTTCCATATAAAAAGTTTGATTTACTTGTCGAAACTTTTCTACAGTTACCTGAAAAAAAACTGGTACTTATTGGAGATGGACCAGAAAGAAAATCTTTGGAAAAAATGGCCGCGGGAGCTTCAAATATTCAATTTCTCGGAAGAGTGTCTGATGAAGATATGACATTATATTTTGGTCAGGCTCAAGCGTTTATTCTTCCTCAAAAAGAAGATGCGGGAATTGTTCAGCTTGAGGCTATGTCATCAGGAACACCGGTTATTGCCTATAAGGCTGGAGGAGCGCTTGATGTTATTACGGAAAATGAAAGAGGTGTATTTTTTGAAGAGCAGACATCCGATGCACTGATGAGAGCAATAGAAAATTTTGAATTAAAAAAATGGGATTATAAAAAAATTCATGAAGAAACCAAACAATTTAATAATGAAAGTTTTGTGAAAAACTTTTGTGAGATTGTGGAGAGGCGGTTTGGGTAATCTATAGAGTATAATAATTAATGCATCTTCATTGTGAATATATACGTTCATGTTCAAAAAAAATTGAAAGAAATCTCTCCGGAATATATAAAAGATATTAATTTTGAGGATGTAAAAATGACTTTACAGCCTTTTGAAGACTTTTATAAAAAAAGTAATGCGATTTATGCAGAGCATGAAAAATATGATCTTCATTGGGCATTTAAAGATTCTCAAAAAAACATACATCTTTCTATGTCTCAGCTTATTGCTGATATTAATGCTCAGTATAAAATTTGTAAATATCGAAATGTTGAGGTTTCAAATACGATTTCTGATATTCAAAAAATATTAATTGGTCATGAAACAAAAATTAAGCACTGGGTTCGTTTCTATGATATTGGTTCATTTTTTGTTACGTTTATTGATATTATTATTTCATTGATTCTTATTTTAATGGTGACAAAAATCGGAAAATTTGGAGAAACTATTTTTGATACGGGTCTCATCGCGACACTTTTTGTCTCATTAGTAGCATTTTTAAAAATCAGTTTAGATCGATTTTATATTATTCCCAAGGTTCATGCATGGGGATGGAAGCTCTATAAAAAAATAACCAGCGTATTTTTGCAAGACACTGCCACGATGTTAGCGCTTTCGTTTATTATTAAGGCAATTATTAAAAATCACAAGGAGCAAGATTTGGCAAAGATATTCCATAAATCAGAGGATTTGATGGAGGGGTAGGAATCGTGTTATTGTGTTTTCTGGCGAGATTTTGATTATTTGGTATTCATTAATAGAAAATTATGGATAAAAGATATTTATCATTAGAAGATCGTTGTAAAAGAGATGAGGAAAGTGATAAGCAGGAGGGCTTATTGTTAAAGAGTTTTAAAAATATTAAGTCGACGACCGGTGAATTAGTAGCCGAAAGAATTGAAAGGCATAACACAGAGATTGATCTCCTTCGATCTATTCAAGGTGATTTCATAAAAGATTCTCCCGAAAGATTGGGGATAGAGAGGGTCCTAGACTATTTGGAAGGTTTTGAATCTGGGGATGATTCAAAAAGAGATAAGGCGATTGGTCTCACTCCAGGTGATACAGATGAGGAGCGTATGGACTTAGAAATAAACTTTTCAATAGAAAAGGAAGAAATTATGAAGATGGCTCGATCTCTCAGTGTTCATATGAAAATACCTACTATTGAAGAGGCGGTCGTTGAAATCACAGAGATCTATGATAAAGAAATTGTATTGATTCAGTCTGTTCAGAGCCTTTTTATCAAAGATTCTTCCGAAGGAAAAAAAATAGAGCGAATATTAGATTATTTAAAGGTATTTCAAGCAGGAAACCTATCAAAGACAGATGAAATTATTGGGATATTATCAACTCATACAGAGGATGAAATTATGGGGCTTGAGATAAACTTTTCAATAGAAAAGGAGGGGATAATGGCGCTTGTGAAATATTTACATATAAAAATGCAAAAATTAACAAAAAAACAGGATGATATTCCTTTGTCCGTAGAGGACTGTTTAATAAATAATGATTACGAGCAGATGAATGTATTACGAGGCTTTCATGATATGGTGGATGCGAACATTGTAAAAGGCTTGAATGCTGATGATCATCGATTTTTAGAGGAGGGGCTAGAATATTATAAATGGAGAGAGGAAAATAATCGTCATAAGCAGCAGGCGGTTATCGGAGTATTTGAAGGAATGGATTCAAGAGAAAGGACTCAGTTGTATAAGATTTTTTCACGAAAGATGTATACCCTTGTATCTCAGGTAAAAGATCTCATTGATGATGTATTGAAGGAGAGCTTGGATATTAAAAACAAAGATAATATCTTAATTTAATCAATCACCCCACTCCCAATACAATACCCATCTTTATAAAATACCGCGAATTGTCCTGGGGCGATTCCTTGATCGTTTTGAGGAAGGGTGATTTTTAGTGTGTCTTGAGAGATTTCTTCTATCTTCACTGGCCATTGTTCTGGGCCGTGACGGAGTTTTACTTCGATGTTGTTAAAGTCCTTAAATCATGGACCTCCTGAAAGCTGGAGTCCTTTTTTTTGTCCGATGGTATGAAAATAAAAACCATTATGTTTTCCCAAAACTTTCTCCGTTTCGTATTCAATGATGTCACCAGGAAGTTCTCCGAGGTTTTCTTTAATAAAGTATTGAATAAAACGTGTTTTTGAAAGATTTACTATGAAGAAATTTGATTTTTGTCGCATTATATGATATAATGCCATTGATTATATCTTATTACTATAGTTCATATGAATACTTTAAATGATCAATTTATTCAAGATATAGAGGCTTTAGGAATATCAAATTATGACAAATTGAATTACGCAGAATTTTACGAAAGAGTGGTGGAGAAATATCGTAATGATTGGGCCGATAGGATTAGACACCTTAAAGACAAAAATGATTCTATTGAGCCATTATTGCAAGATCATGCACGTATATTGGATGTTATTATGGATTGGTATGAACAGAACAAAGATAGTGTAAAATCTCTTCATGAAGATTCTGCAAAAAAGTTTGTTGCGTCATTGTGGAGTTATATGGCCAGTATTGATGAAGGATTAATAGATGCAATAAAATCTTGCAATTGTTACCAGAAAGGTGTTACAATAAAAAGAGAGCTCAGGGATTTAAGATTGAAATATAATTATATTTTCTTTTTCTTGTTGCCAGAAAGCTATGTAAAGCTGGAACATGAAGAGTTTATGAAAGATGTGTATGTTAATTGGTATCGATCTTTGATTTGTACGAGTAAGTATTTTAGTGCCTTTGGAGAACGGAAAGAAGCAGTTCAGGAAGATTTTATTGACTTGCAAGTTTTAATGATGAGAAACGTAGAGGAGTGGTTGGCTGATATAAAAGACATGAATGGTGTAAAAGAGAGGCCAAAAGAAGCGTTGGATCGTCTTCACGGGGCGGACTTTAAACATGTATTTGAAGCATTTGATTATCATATTGCGGTTGTAAAAGAGATAATTGCAGTATTAAAACAGGAGGAAATATATGCCGACACGATTGAGGAGCGAATTGAGAGTGTTAATAAGTATAGAAAAAAAACAAATCTTTAATTATATATTAATTATTATATTATGATACATCCTAATCATAAAGTGCCTACGACTGGTCAGCTTGTGGAGGAAAGAAAGGCTCGACATGCAGATGAAATTTTTATGATTCGGTCTGTTCAGGATCGTTTTATTAAAAACTCTCTCGAAAGACTTGGGATTGAGCGAGTCTTAGACTATTTAGAAGGTTTCCAGGAAGGAAATAAAGTAAGGCGGAATAAAGTTCTAAAAATTACAAAGAACACTACGAATCGTGAGCAATTAAGGCTTGAGAAGAGTTTTTCGATAGACAAGGCAAAGGTGATGAAGGTGGTGCGAGCTGCTTATGAAAAGCTTTTAAATTCTTCCGATGATTCAGATGAAGAGGAAGGCGGGGGGACTTATAATGCTGTCTATTCAGGGAGAGATCCTGCTGGTCCACCGATTACTCAGTCATAACCAGCTGAGAAAATAATTACGATATATCATGAGTCACTTTTATAATGCGGCTGGTTCGATCTATTGATAAAAAGAGAAAATCTGAAGATTAATCAATCACCCCACTCCCAATACAATACCCATCTTTATAAAATACCGCGAATTGTCCCGGGGCGATTCCTTGGTCGTTTTGGGGAAGGGTGATTTTTAAGGTATCGGCAGAGGTTTCTTCTATCTTCACTGGCCATTGTTCTGGGCCGTGGCGGAGTTTTACTTCGATGTTGTTAAAGTCCTTTGGTTTTTCTGGAATCCATGAGAGAGAGGAAATATTGGCCGTGTTTCGCTGCTTATCTTCAGTATGATATTGGTTTGAGACAAAGACCTGATTTTTTTNCGAATCTTTGGCAACCACAAACCAGGGACCTCCTGAAAGTTGGAGTCCTTTTCTTTGTCCGATGGTATGAAAGTAAAAGCCATTGTGTTTTCCCAGGACTTTTCCCGTTTCATATTCAATGATGTCTCCAGGAAGTTCTCCGAGGTTTTCTTTAATGAAATCTTGGAATTTTATTTTTCCTAAAAAACAGAGACCTTGGCTGTCTTTTCTATCTTTTGAGGGAAGATTGTGCTGTTGGGCTAAATCTCGCACTTCGCTTTTTTGAAGGTGCCCAATAGGAAAAACACATCGAGAAAGTTGTTTTTGCGTCAATCTTGATAAAAAATAACTTTGATCTTTAATCGGATCTGGAGCTTGTTTTAAATAAAACTTTCCGTCTTTTTCTTCCGTCTGTGCATAATGTCCAGAGGCGACTTTTTCAAATGAATCGTCTATTTTTTGATAAAACGTTCCAAATTTAACAAATGAATTACACATGATATCTGGGTTTGGGGTTCTTCCAGCTTTCACTTCATCAATAGTATAGGCAATAACGGTGTCCCAATATTCTCTTTGTGATGAGATTATCTCTAGAGGAACTGCGAGTCGATCGCACAGTGTTTGAATATATTGTAAATCTTCTTNYMWSRGAMAKTSKMSMMGKTWTRTWWWTTMATNWWMKWRMYWTWTTYTTMAGWAAWATSYMRTRMYAYYAYKWCMTTRWTCWTNWRSTAWTWGYAWYRCKARKGARMKRYCKACWYMKCCWGWAMYWAKAACTGCTATTTTCATTTTTTATAGTTTTTATGAATCATAAGCAGAAAGAATATTGTATTGAGTACGATTAAAAGAATGAATGATATCCATTGTCCTTGCGATAAATCACCAAGGAGGAGCCCTATTTGTTGATCTGGTTCACGGAAAAATTCAACGATGAACCGGAATGATAAATAGAGGCTGAAAAAAATGTATACCAAAGTGCCATCAGGCCATTTTGTATTCCTGAGAGAGTAAAGAATGGCAAATATCGTTGCGTTTTTTCCCATGGCATAAATTTGCGCCGGGTGTCGGCATCCTTCTGCTCTATCAAAATCCATACACCAGGCCACATCAGTTATTCGACCATAGAGTTCGCCATTGATGAAATTACCGAGTCGTCCAATCATAAAGGGAATAGCGAGGGGGATAACCATAGCATCACCCAGTTTAAGAAAAGGAATTTTATATTTTTTAGTCATGATAAAAAACCCAAGTATTCCTCCAAGAAATCCTCCATGAGAAGCCATTCCTCCGTCCCATACCGCAATAATCTTTTCTGGATGAAGCAAGAAAAATTCTGGATAATAGAAAAAGACATAAAAAAGCCTGCCTCCGATCAGTCCAAGGAGAACACTCATAAAAACAATGTTTTCATGTTGTTGTTCGGTTATTTTAATATTTCGTATTTTATATATTTTTGGTAAAAATGAATAACAAAACATAATTCCGATTGCATACATAAGCCCATAATAATGCAGTTCTAGTGGGCCAATGGTTAAAAAAACAGGATCAAAGGGGGTAAATGAAAAATTCATGCTTGAAAAAAGTTTTAAAATTTGCTATAATGATATGAAAAACATAAAAAAACACAAATGAAAAAACTTATATACATCATCGGAGGACTGGGAGCGGTCATGCTTATGTATGTTTCTGGAGACTTTTCTGCGAATATTCTCGGAGATTTTCAGGCAAAGATTTTGGTAAAAACATTCGATGGAAGTGTCTTGGATTTAAATGATACATTTTCATATTTGATGAAAGGGGAGTCTGTTATTGTTTCAAATCAAAGGGTGGAGGCAAAAATTGTATTAATCAATGAGCAGGGAGAAATTATTGAGTCTCATAGGTTTCCTCATCTATCGGGTGAGTTTCTCCCGGCGTTATATGCAGAAAAGAAGGCTCGGCATGAAAGTTTGAATAGAAATTTAGAAAATGAGGCCGAGATGAGAAAAAACATGCAGAAAAGAAGGGAAGAAAAGAAAAAGCAGTTTATTGAAACAGTGCAATTACCACAAATAAAACCAATTACCCCAGTTAAGGTACAAAAAATTGAGCCATCAACCCCCGTAGGGGCACAACAACTTGTGCCCGAGGATCAGGAATCTGAGCCTGAAGTATCCGCGGAACCAATTGCAGAACCAACAACAGAACCAGCCGCAGAACCAATCACGGAACCAATGGTAGAGGCAATCGCAGAACCAATCGAAGCCCCCGTAGGGGCACAACAACTTGTGCCCGAGGATCAGGAGTCTGAGCCTGACGTATCCGCGGAGCCAATTGCGGAACCAACAACAGAACCAACGACAGAACCAATCACGGAGGCAATCACAGAACCAATCGAAGACCCCGTAGGGGCACAACAACTTGTGCCCGAGGATCAGGAATCTGAGCCTGACGTATCCGCGGAACCAATCGCGGAGCCAACAGCGGAACCAGTTGAAGAGCCAGTAACAGAGCCAATGATAGAAATTCAAATCCCTATAGCCGCTCCGCCGCCGCAGGAGTCACGGAGTGTTGCATTACCGCCACCTTCGCAAATCACTCCAGTGAACGTTGAATCAGAATAAAAAACAAAAATTACACATTATTAAATCATTATATTATGAAAAAAACATRCCTTCCTATCGCATTTATCCTTTTTGTTGTCATGTTCGCCTTTGTATCAGGTGGAGGATTTTCTGCTAATTTATTGTCAGATCCATTTGCTCCTGAGGGATCAGTGAGTGAAAAAGTGAATATTCGTTTGGCAAATGGAGTACAAATGAATTTATCAAAAGATATTGATGCTTTGTTAGCTGGAAAACAGATTTCTGCTGGTAAATATAAAATTGCAGCGAAAATCATGGTCACTGATCCATATACTGGATCTTCTCAATTTATTGATTTTCCATATGTTGAACGAATGAGTGAAGGGAATGATATCTTTCGTCTTCCCGTTATTCGTACTTATGAAGATATAAAATCGGGTCTTGTGTGGGAAGTTGATGCGACACAGTCAGGTTTGAAAACATATACAGAGGCGCAGCAATATTGTTCTGATTTTGGACAGTCGGTAGAGGGAGACAGTTTTCGAGTTCCGTCGGCAAAAGACTTTTTAAGTATTTTAAAGCGAGGAGGAGCTGGAATTGATACTGATATTTTTGATAATTTAAATGATAATTATTGGACAACATCAGAGTATGCATATAGTTTTTATGATCGATCGGGGATTCGGGTTGATAAACGACTTGGACTTGCCTATGTTCGATGTGTTGGTACAATAAGTGAGTAAAATAAAAATATAAATATGAAACATTATAAAAATATTATTTCGGGGTTTCCTGGAGCCGTTGCGCTTCTGGATTCCTCTTTTTTATTTATGATGGTGAATGATGCTTTTGCGGATCAATTTCATTGTGAGGGAGTTTTTTTTTCGGCCTTTGGAGTGGATAAAGATGTTTTTGAGTCATATTTTGCTCGAGCAAAAACAACAGGGGATAAAGTTTCATTTGAATGGATTGACCGACAAAAAAAACATTTGCAAGCCTATGAGATTACCGTTTCGTACTTACCAGATGAAGCGGCTGAGTATTTAGTTGTGGTGCAAAACATTTCATCGATGATAGGGAATTTAAAAGTGCTGAATGAAAAAACATATGAATTAATTCAAGAAAAAGAACAGGTGAAGGAAATTCGTGAGATAAATGAAAAACTTCGTGATTTTCAACTCGCCATTGAAAACTCTTCTCATTCTATGATTATTACGTCTCTTGATGGCACGATTGAATTTGTGAATAAAGGCTTTGAACAAAATATGGGATACAGCCGGGAGGAAGTTGTTGGTAAAAACTCAACGGTTTTACAGTCTGCTATTCCGAATAATCCAGTGTATAAAGAAATTACTGAGGTGTTAAAAAAGAAAAAAACCTGGATAGGGGAGTTGAAAAACAAGAGGAAGGATGGTTCGACTATTTGGGAAAAAGCAACGGTGTCTCCCATTTTTAATGAGGAGGGAAAAATGTATAAGTTTATTACGGTGAAAGAGGATATAGGAAAAGAAAAGAAGATTTTAGAAAATTTAGAGGCTTCATATAAAAAACTTCAAGAACTTGATAAGAAAAAAGATGAATTTGTATCGGTTGTTTCTCATGAATTAAGAACGCCATTAACGGTTATTCAGGGATATTGTTCATTATTTCTTGATGGGAATTTTGGAGACATGAATGAAAATCAGAAAAAATATTTAACGAAAATTCTTAATAATTCTCAGCAGTTATTGGGGTTAGTGAATGATGTTTTAGATTTAAGTAAGCTTGAGGCTAAAAAAATGATATTGGATCTCAAAAAACAGAATTTTACTGCTTTTTTACAAAATATTCATGAAGATTTTGCTTTATTCTATCAAGAAAAGAAACTTTCTTTAATTTTTGATATTCAAACGGCAGAAACAATGGCATTTTTTGATGAAAATAAACTCAGGCAAGTTTTACAAAATTTATTATCAAATGCCTATAAATTCACACCTGAAGGAAAAAAAGTTTTTTTACGATTGAGATTACAGGATGATGATTTTTTCTATTGTGATGTGGAAGACGAAGGAGTGGGAATCCCACAAGATAAAATACATACGGTGTTTGAAAAGTTTTCTCAAGTAGAAAATCCACTTCAGCGTCAATCAGAAGGGACGGGGCTTGGCTTATCTATAGTCAAACTTCTTATTTCTGAGATGAAGGGGAGTATTGTGGTTTCAAGTGAAGAAGGAGTTGGAACAAAGTTTACTTTCGCCATTCCAAAAAATAGTGTACAATCACAACAGATACATTTAGATTTTTAAATTATTTTTATGAAAAAAGTACTTATTGTAGAAGACAACCTTGATTTATCAGAAATGTATAAAATCGCTTTAGAATCAAAAGGATTTGAGGTTATGGCTTCTGAAAACGGAATGAATGCCGTTGCGCTCAACGATACGTTTAAACCAGACTTGGTTATTTTAGATCTTATGATGCCATTTGTGAGTGGATACGATGTATTAAAAACCATTCGAAATAAAGGAAATGACGTGTATATTGTGGTAAACAGTAATTTGTCACAAGAGTCGGATATTGCAAAAGCCAAAGAATTGGGGGCGAATGAATATTACAAAAAATCAGAAATGGATCCAAAGACCTTTGTGAATAAGGTAGCGGCGATTTTGTCGTAAATATCCCCGTTGTTTGGGTTTGCCGATGGCAACCCCTTACGGTGTTTTTACGCTGCTTTATTTAATGTTTCTTTGACTTGTTGAGCGAGGCTTAATTCTTCTGTTCTGACCGTATGTTCAGCGTGCATATCAATATTTTTCTTTATTGTTTTTATCTGAGGATTCAGTTCTTGCATGTCTTTATTCCAGTCATCTCTTTGTTCTTGGTGTATTTTTTCTTGTCTTGCTTGAATTTCAGGAAGTTCTTGTGATTGAATTTCTTGTATTCTTTGTTCATTTTCTTCAACGCATGATTTCAAAGCAGACATAAGACTCTTCCAAAATGTTTCTGTTGTATTATTTTCTAATATTCCTTGAACGTACTCCTCTTTTTCGTACGGGGGAATTTGCTGTGATGAAGTGATCATTTGAATCATTTTGAGCTTATCTTTAATGGCATTGTCAAATTGAAGCACGTTGAAAATAACATCTTGAATTTTTTCCATAAGACTGAGGGGGGCATTGTCAATGTCTTGATTAATAATTCCTTTGTCTTTTTCAGAAAGACTGATTGATGAATCGATGAGATACTTCAGGTCGGATTTTTCCATGATTTTTTAATTAATGATGAGGGTGATGCCCAGTTTTTTATATWGTCTARTGAGTGATTTTTTTTGTGTTGGCGTTCCTGAGAGGCTTGTTTGTAAATCTAAAAAATGGGAGGTGCTTGTATTAAAAGCATTTTGTTTACCTTTCTTATATATAACTTCTATTGTATCACTCGTTACGCTTATATTCCATTCTGTTGATTTATTTGTATTATTCTCATGATTCTGAATCTCTTTAATTTGTTGTAGGTGAGTTTGTAGTTTTGTATTTGTAATATTGTTTAAGATTTCTTCTGAAAGATTATGTAGAAAGCTGTTTGGAAGGTTTTTTATATTTTTTTCTAAAAATTTATTAGATATATCTGTATCTTCTATGGGAGACATTTTTTGTGAGATAAAGTCATATTTCTGTATTTTGTATTCACCTGATTTTGGAGTATCTTCAGAAACCAGATATCGTAAATCATTGTTTTTGTCTTCGGAGAGAAGTCGGTATTTAATTTTTTCCTTATTTTCTATCATTTCAATGATCTCTCCATCTTTTTTCCGAAAACTCTTAAATTGGTTTCTGAATGTATCAAACTGATGCGTTTGTCGTTCATGTCGATATGATTGATCGATGCTAAATGAATTTTGTTGAAAACGTGTAAAGGCGGTATGTATATCTTTTTCATTTTTTTGTCCTTTTGTCTGTATGTACTCATTCATTTCTGCGATCATACTTTCTAAGTCTTCAAAGGAAGGAAGCGCAGCTTTGGTTATGGGAGTAAGTGTGTTAAAAGACTCTTCTGATATGGAAAGTTGGAATACTCCATTGTCATTTGTGATATATTTAAAAGCAAAGGCTTCCATGAATTGTTTTGTTTCATCGTTATCAAGGCCTCCTTTTGTTAAGAGTGCGTTCAGGTTATTTCTGTTATTTTCAAAGGGCATGGCTCGTTTATCTGTTGTCTTTTTGAGCTTTGTTATTTTGCGTTCTATATTGTGTTGTTCTGTTTTAATGGACGTGAGTTGTTTATTGAGTGATTTTTCCATGGCGGCTTGATCTTTTCCTTCCCACCATGTTTTTGCAAGGTCTATTGCCTTTCCTGTTCCAACAGCGCTCAGGAGTAAAGGTCCTGAAACGAGCAATGACGGTGGATTGATCACACCTATTCCAAGGCTCAGAAGTGTCCCTACTCCGAGCAATGCTTTTCCAGAGTGTGCTTCAATTGTTTCCATGAGACTTTTGGCTTTTTCAGAGTCTTGAATAATATTTCTCATTTCTTCATTGCTTGATTTTAATTCTGTGAGTTCATTGTTTAAACTATTTTCTACATTTTTTAATTTTTGCAATTGGTATTCGGCTTGAAACCTTCTTGTTTCTGCCCAGCTTAATCTGTCATATATTGTTTTGAAACCCAGCTTTGCATCCCATATATGTGATAATGAGTGTCCGGCTCGTTCTAAGGAAGGAAGATATGACTCAGAAATACTTTTAATTTCTTTTCTTTTTTGTGAGATCTCATTGGTAAAATCTTTCATACTCTTTCCTTGAGGAAGAGTGATTGATTCTTTGTAAAGCTCTGTATGCCGGTGTTGAGTGTTAAGCGATGACATGTTTTATTTTTATATTTCAAGCCATTCTATCACAAATTCACAAAAAAAACAAGCCCTCACCTTGTTTTTTTAAAAAACATCTGTCAGGATGCACGTATGAGACTTGATGTATTATTACAAACTCGGCATAACGAACATACGCGTTCACATATTTCACACTGGATTAAGCAGGGGAGAGTAACTGTGAATGGGAAAAAACTTACGAAAGCTGGATCAAAGGTGGAAGAGACTGATGAGATTATTGTTGAGGAAGGGGAGGTGTATGAAACAAGTGTGACGCCCATTAAAATGGATTTAGATATTATTTTTGAATGTGATGATTACTTGGTTATTAATAAACCACGTGGTCTTATTGTTCATCCTGGAGATGGGACAAAAGGGAAAGCGACTTTGGTTCATGGGCTTATGTACTACACGCAGTCTCTCAGTTCTTCAAATGGAGTTGATCGACCAGGAATCGTTCATCGACTGGATAAAGATACTTCAGGAGTAATGATTGTTGCTAAAAATGATATTTTTCATGCATTTTTATCAAAGCAGATTCAAGACCGAGAGGTAAAAAAAGAATATAGAGCCATTGTTCATAAAAATCCGCAGGATGGTGAAATTATTGCGCCGGTGGGAAGAAATATGAGAAATCGACAAAAAATGTGTGTGATGGAAGGGGGGAAGTATGCCAAAACACTGGTTTCAAATATCAGTTTTGATCCAGAATACAACGTTTCTTTTCTTGAAGTTGAAATTATAACGGGTCGAACGCATCAAATTCGGGTACATTTATCATCCATCCATTTTCCGGTCATTGGAGATATTGTGTATGGAGATGCAAAAATGAATAAACTCTTCGCTCAAAAATTTGGAGTCAAACATCAGTTGCTTCATGCGTATAAATACTCATTTCATGATAAAGATGGTGTTTTGCAATCGTTTTCTGCTGAACCCAAAGAGGCTTTGTTGCAAAAAGGAGAAAATAATCCTTTATTTGAATTTTAGATTTTTTTTTATGCTAATTTCTTCTAAAGATAATAATGTTTTATTAAATGAAACAGACTATTTATTATCCAATTCAAGAAATCGTCAAATGTTAGAAAGAAGTATGAAAAATATATCTAGAGGTAAAACACATCAGTTTGCTTCATTGGATGATTTAAAGAAGGCTCTTGTTGATTTTTTCTAAAAACACTATAAACTCATCATGAATTTAACTTTTTGAGATATGAAAAAGATTGTAAAAAAGACAAAGGAATTTTTAAAAAAGATACAGGAGTTTCATAAAAAATTACAAAAGCAGGCACCGGTAGAAAAATTTGCAATGCCTGAGCCACAGAAACGACGAAAGACTGATGAAATACAGCTTGTTCATTTGTCAGCCTTGTCAGTAATGAAATCGACGGTTGGAGTGATCGCTGTTGTTTTATTGGCCTGGTTATTATTTGAAGTCAGAGAGTTTTTGCTTCTGTTTTTCATTTCTTTATTTTTATCAGCCGCGCTCGATCCGATTGTTGACTGGTTTGAAAGATATAAAATTCCACGGCCGGTGTCAGTCATTTTAATATTCTTTTTCTTATTTGCTTTTATTATTGGTTTGTTCTCATCTATATTCCCTCTTATATTTGAACAAATCACTTCGTTGCTTACCAATTTTATACAATGGATTGTTCAAACACTGCGTTCAATGCAGGATGGTGAAATGTTATTATATATTCCAGAAAATTATAGAATGGNTAKYATTNAAKRWTATNNCWAANCKANWGATGTAWWTNNWTKACWMGWKYAWCWGNNMWTWCTAANSWWMCWWKMGATRKCGRSGSWRTTNRAAKATNNTTNAGYAWMANKRKWSATTTMAWSAAMTTSRMANNSCSTTTYWANRCKGGKRWAAMTANKTWMRKTGRYWYTNGCWKSANSGKMTTKWCAASTNTCAWWRSTAMWTAYKYTAAMWTTMWWWANTRAKKATTNNGATAAAAATAKTYTRMAARATTTCTTTGTGGCTTTATTTCCACGAAAATATGGAGTGTATGTGACAAAAAAGATATCAGCTATTCAAAAACAAATTGGAGCTTGGTTTCGGGGGCAAATATTTTTATCGTTTATTATGTTTTGTATTACTTTTATTGGTCTCTTGATTATTGGAATGTCAGAGTACGCCCTCACTCTATCACTCGTTATGGCGATTGGTGAATTTATACCGTATGTTGGGCCGTTATTATTTCTGTTGTTTTCACTCCCTCTTGCGTTAGGGGCTTCATGGGGAATGTTGGTAAAACTTATTATTCTGCATCTTATTTTACAATTTGTGGAAGGAAACTTTTTAGTTCCGGCCGTTATGAACAAAGTCGTTGGATTATCACCCATTGTTGTGGTTCTCGTGTTACTCATTGGTTTTCAATTTCTTGGAGTTGTTGGAGCGATGATTGCGGTTCCTCTGACTACGGCAGTAGCGATATTTGTAACTGATTATACGCGTTCGCTTGATAAAAAATCTAAATAATTATTATGGTATATTTTCTTTTTGTTCTTGGTTTTTTCTTATTAATTAAGGGGGCAGATGTTTTTATTGATGGGGCTTCAAATATTGCAAAAAAAATGCATATTTCTCCATTGTTTATTGGCCTCACCGTTGTGGCCTTTGGAACATCAGCGCCTGAATTATCAGTCAGTCTACAATCAGCTTTTCAGGGAAGTACGGAGCTCGCGTTTGGAAATGTTATTGGATCTAATATCGCAAATATTTTACTTATTTTAGGAGTGGCTCTGTTTTTCGCTCCTTTAACGGTTTCCAAGTCGTTATTACAATTAGAAATACCTTTTTTATTTTTGACGTCATTTGTTTTTTGGTTTTTTGTACAAGACGGTGAGCTGTCACGTTTTGAAGGAGGCGCATTACTTGTTATGTTTCTTTTGTTTCTGAGCTTATCATATTTTAATATTCGTAAGCATCCAGTTGAAAAATCAACCGAAAAAGGAATGACTATTGTACGATCGATTATTTATTTAGTCGGTGGATTGATCGCCTTAGTATATGGGGGAACCTTTATTGTGAATGGAGCGATTCATATTGCAAAAATATTTGAGGTTTCAGAATCATTAATCGCTTTAACGATTGTTGCCATTGGAACGTCTTTGCCAGAAGTAGCCGCATCATCTATTGCGGCGTATAAAGGGGAGTCAGACATAGCGATTGGAGGAGTGATTGGCTCAAATCTATTTAATATATTATTAGTTTTGGGGGCAACGGGAGCGGTTCATCCTATACATTATGATACTATCTTAAATAAAGATTTTATTGTATCGGTGTTGGCTTTAGTTCTGTTTGTGGTGTGTACGGTGTTATCAAAAAATAGAACGCTCAGTCAATGGATGGGTTGGCTCTTTCTATTGAGTTATATTATCTACCTTTGTTTTTTAATTTTTCAAGCATAATGAAAAAAAATATATTATTATCTCTCTTTTCTTTTTTATTTTTGACAACTTCTTTTGTATATGCAGAGGGGGACTTGGAGTCAAAAGCTGAAATTATTGAATCTGTGTTTGAGGCACGGTTTGAAATGCCAGCATATATTCAGCAAAATAAGGCATTATTATTTGATGCGACTCCATCAAAGTTTTTGAATAATGGAGAACGGGTTGATTATTTTTGGCAATTTGCTATCGATGCGAAGGAACAAAAAAAGAAACAAATTATTCATACATTTTCAGAAACAGGAAAGCAGAAAATTCTTTTAACCGTTCGGCAGGGGGAGAATGAAAGTGTTTTAGAAAAAGAGGTTTTTGTATATTCAAAGCAGATGACTCTCATTGCTGATGATGCGAATAAAGATTATGAAAATATTATTAAACGAGCGGGAGAAAATGGGGACTGGCTTCATGTGATTCATTTAAATACTCAGGGGAATTCTATACGAAAACAAGAGCGATTTTTACAAAGTTTCCATGGGAATTATGAATTTTTTAAAAGTTCTCATCAGATTGTGTTTTATGTTCAGGACTTTGAATCAACTGCTTCTTTTGTGCGATTTTATAATAATCTCCCTCAAGACAAGGCTTTTTCATTGAAAGATAAGAATATTTTTATTTTATCTGATGGAGATTTTTCTCGATCAACTGGAGTGATTAATAATATGCGTAAATCATTAGGGATAGAAGAAATATTCATGATGAGATTTTCATCCTTGCAGTCCTTTTTTGAAGCGGAGTCACGTGAAAATTTTTTACAAATCTTGGAAGAACGTGGGCAAGAATACTTTTTAGTGAATGATGACTTACGGCCTTCGAGGATTTTGTTTTTATCTCGAATGATTTCTTCATTTTTATCAGCGGGGATTCCACAAAGTACCATTTATCTTTTGTTATCGTTTCCTTTTATTGCGTTTTTAGTAGCTTTTAATCGTCAATTTGTTGGAATTACTACTTTTGGAGCCTATTTACCCATTATGATTGCGTTATCTTTCTTTATTTTAGGTTTAGGATTAACACTTTTTGTAGCTTCGTTAGTGGTTTCGATTAGTGTGGGGCTTCGTTTCTTTTTTGCTCGTATCGATTTGCTTTTTATTCCACGTTCGGCTTTAACGCTTTCAATTATGGCTTTGTCCTTTTTCTTTGTTATTTGGGTTGCCGTAAAATTTCAAGTGTCTGTGGTGATTCCTCTTGCGATTTTCCCGATGTTGGTTATATCAACTATGTCTGAAAAATTCATTGCGGCTCATCTGCATGAAGGTTTTAAAGTGGCTTTTATGTATATGTTAGGAACCATTATTACGTCATTCATTGCCTACTTTATATTATCATTGCATATGGTTTCAGCTTTTATATTATCATATCCGGAAGTTATCTTTTTGCCATTATTTGGAATATTTTTGCTGGGACGATTTAGTGGTCTTCGAATAACAGAATACTTTCGATTCTGGGATCTTTTGTCAGATACGGGAGCTGAAGAATAATTATTGCATCATCCATAAAAGCAATGATGTGATCGATGATCCAGTGCAGAGGCCAACAATGACTTCCCAGTTTGTATGTCCAATTGATTCTTCGAATTTTTTTTCTTTATTCATATGATTTAATATTTCAGCATGCTTCCCAACGCTGGCTCGAACGCCTCGTGCATCATAAATAACAATAATCATAAAGCTAAAGGCAAGAAGGAATGATGTTGATTCTATGCCTTCGGTATATCCTACTAAAGTGGTTAATGAACTGGTAAATGCGCTGTGTCCACTCGGCATACCTCCTGAGTGAAAAAACCAGGCTGGGGTAAACCTTTTTTGTTTAAAGCTTTGTACAATAACTTTGAGACATTCGGTTATAAGAATGATAACAAAAGGAATAAGTGAGATCATAAAGAGGTGGGATTATAGATGTATTATTATTCAAGAATTCTTCTGCTGCAAGGTTTTTTCTAAAAAATCTTGATTATTAGATGAAAAAATGACAAAATCTTCCTTAGAATATATTATGATTGTTTATGCTGTTTCTATTTGTTTCTATCGTTACTTTTATCAGYGTGATGCTGGTAAAAAAATACTTTCCCGTTATGGGGCTTTTAGATCGTCCTGATCTTTATGGTCATGATAGAAATCCGGTTCCCTATCCAGCGGGGCTGATTTTGCCTGTGTTGTTTTTTGGTATTGTGTGGGGAGGTGACTTTATTCCTCAGCATATGCAGACAGCTTTTTTAGGATATACAGTGGCTTCATTTTTACTGTTAATTGTATCCTTTATTGATGATAGATATAAAATATCTGTAGGGATTCGTTTATTTATACAAATATTGGTAGCTATTATTATTTTAGCATCCGGTGTGAGTATTCCAGAAATTCGTTCATTTATTGGTGATAATATTTCTTTGTTATCTGATGTTGAGTTTTTTGGATTTCATATTTCTCCGCTCTCAGATATGATTGTTTTTTGTTGGATCTTGTTTTTAATGAACTCTATGAATTGGCTTGATGGAGTTTCAGGCCTGACAAGCTCTGTATCATTTATTAGCACGTTCTTGCTAGCATTAACGGCTTATTATTCTGGACAGGCGGATATGGCGAATATCTTGCTTATTTTTGCATCTATATTATTTATATTTTTTCTATTTGATATTGCTCCCGCTCAGATTTTAATGGGGGACAGCGGGTCTATGTTTTTAGGATTATCCCTGGCAATCTTTACAACCATTGCTGGAGGGAAGGTGATAACATTTATGATTATATTTTTTGCGCCATTATTTGATACTATATGGACAATTATTCGGAGGGTTTTATCGGGAAACTCTCCATTTAAAGGAGATCTGGAACATTTGCATCATAAATTAGCTCGCTTGTTTCAAAGTGAGAGAAAGACAGTCATTATTTATATGGGAATTACTTTCTTGTTGGGGGTAATTGCGTTTTTTTTATCTTTTTGGCAGAAAATAATTTTGCTATTTGTACTTATTTGTATTTTTTCGGTGTTTGAAATTTTTCTACAAAGGGCTCTTCGGCTAAAACTTCAGCCGCCAGAGAGTGAGAAAACCCTCGGCGAATAATGAAATTATAGATAGTATTTTTTGAAGCACTTTGTTTATGTTCTAAGAGTCGAGTGAGTATCGCATATTCATCTACTTCTAACGATTGCCATACTTCTTCAAAGATTTCTTTATCAATTCCTTTTTGAATCAGTTTCTGATAAAAATACCACTTTCCACAGAGTTTGGCTTGTGTGTAGTATTCGAGGTATTTTATGCAAAATTCTTTGTCATTGAGCAGGTATGGATGAAGATCTTTTTCAATGAGTATAAATTCTTCAAAGGTCCAATCGGGATATTTTTTTACAATCTTTTCAAAAAGCTCCTTTCTGCTAAAAAGTTTGCGAGAAAGGAGCCAAAAAGCATAAGAGACAATTTTTTGTTTATTCATCATGCCATTTAATAAGAATAGGGATGGCGAGAAAAATAGAAGAGTATGTTCCAACGACTATTCCAATGATGAGAGCGAATATAAACATTTGAATACTTTCAGCTCCAAGGAAAAACAATGCAACAAGTGGAAAAAGTGTTGATATGGATGTATTGATTGATCGCATAAGTGTTTGTTGTACTGAGGCATTCGCAATATTTTCCATGTCATCTTTTGATCGTGCATTTTTAGTATTTTCTCTCAGTCGATCAAATACAACAATCGTATCGTGAACAGAAAATCCCATAAGGGTGAGGAGGGCTGTAATAAAAAGAGCATCTACTTCAACTCCATAGGCCATTCCAAGGAAAGAGAATATACCAACGGTAATAATAACATCGTGCATCAGCGCGACGATAGCTGAAAATCCAAATTTCCACGAAGAAAATATTTTTTGTACTTCACTAAAGGCGTATGCAATATAGAGAACGATAGAAATTAAAGCGATGATAAGAGCGGTATACGCTTTTTGTTTCATGGTTTTTCCGACGGCGGGACCAATAACTAAAAACCGTTTTTCTTCAAGTTTTGGGTAGAGGGACTTAAGTTCTGTAATAATAAAAACATGCTCTTCTTCTGTGATATCTTTCATTTTAACGATGTGTGTATTGTTATCCGTTTCAGAGATAACGGGAGAAAGGTGTTCTTTGTCTTGGAAATATGTTAAGAATTTTTCACCGCTGTCTTCACCGTGTGTTTCAAGTTCTAATAATGTTCCTCCAGTAAAGTCGATTCCATATTTCAAAATGCTTCCAGTTTGTATGTAGCTATACGAAAAGAGCACAAAAGAGATAAGAATAAGACTTCCAGAGAGAAGAAAACCCATCCATGAATTTTTAATAAAGTTCATTGAAAAAAAAATTAAATTTTACGAGACGAAATTTACCAGGAAATCACTTGTAAAACAAGAGGAATTTCAGTAAAATTCCTGCAGATTTAAAAAGTTTTTTTATGTTTCATGTATTTGATATTTTTCGCGGAGGAGTTATTATTGAGGTGGGAAATACAAAAGAATCAGCTATTGCGGAAGCTTCTGGAGCGGTGGCTTTATTGTTAGCGGCTGAAGAAAGCCCCATTGCTCCTGATGGAAATGATGTCAGTATGAAAGAAATATTGAATTCATCTCATATCCCTTTGTTAACTTCTTTTCGTCCGGGGCATAAAGTAGAGGCCGAAATTTTGTATAATATTGGAGCATGGGGGCTCTATGAAGATTCTCGATATGAGCCGCTTTTATTAAACTCTCAAGAAATCCATTCAGAATACCCGTGTTTATCTGATGTTGTCACTCTTGAAGGAGTTGAGACCAATACCCCTGTGGTATTGAGAGGGGATTCTCTCGAGTTTTTATCAGAAGAATTGGCGAAAAAAGAAGATGGACAGTATGTGTTTGTCTCTGGTCCGATTGAAACCGTGTCAGATATCGCATTTTTAAAGCGAGCTGGAGCTGATGTTATTATTTTATCACGATCTGTTTTTGATTATGCCGATTCACGAACATATATTCCACGACTTATTGAAGCGTCTTTCTACTATGATAACCCTCAAAAGTTGTCGACCTTGTTTCGTGCGGAGGTGCCGGAGGAGGGGGTGAAGTAAAAGTTATTTAAACTAAGGAAAGAGTCAGCTCCCAATCATGAGGAAATCCCATTTTATTTTTTGGAATATATGGATGTTGTCTTATAAGTGTTTCAAATTCGGCTTTCCATGTTGAATTTGGACTTATTACTTTTAGTAATGTTATAATGGCACAGACCGCCGCAAATATATGATTGAGCTTAAAATCAAATTTTTTGTTTTTCGAAAAAGGTTTATCTAATGTTTTGTTCCATAGCCGAGAGTGATGGGCGCAAATATTTCTTACATAAGAAAGAGAGATCATCCAGGAGACAAGTCGTTCTTCCGGAATGTCATAATGTTGTGAAATTGATTCCTTGAACCTTCTTTGTAAACGAGTAAAAATAAAACTTGTCTCTCCAAATCCAAGTCTATTAAATATTTTCCCACTTTCAGGAAAGGTGTTTGGGTTTTTTTCTCGAAAACTTCTCATGGATTTTTCTTTGCTGTACAGTATAGCTTGTTTTAATTTCTGCTGAATTCCTTCAAAAATCTTTTCTTTTGTACCTTCTGTATTTTTACGAAAATAGAAATTCTCAATATTGGTGAGCCAATTTATGTCATTTGTTCTTAAGCACATGGTATAAGAAAGCATTGATCGAAAAGAAACTTCAATTCTTTCAATTGCATCAAGAAAAAGCAATCGTAGTTTTCTATCGAAGGTATAGACCGCGAGTATTTGTTTGAAGTTTGTATGAGGAAAAAATGCGCCATCTTTATATTGAAAAGCTTTAAAATATTCAGATAAACGGTGATAGCCGATATGAGAAAGATAGAATATTAATGTTTCATCGTTATCTATAATGAGTCCTTTCTGTTTAAGAATCTCTACATGGGATTGATGGTTTTTGACTGATGGTAACATGGAGAGTTGTATTAATCTAAAGATTATGCTTTGACATTTGTCAATGCTTTTTCTATAATATAGGTAGAAGTAACCTTCCAAGCTTAGTTTTCCTTTATTGGTAATCGCTCAAATGGGGAGGTCTTTTTGATTATGTGACACTGATTTCATTATTACTCATATCTAGGTGATTGTATAGATTTTATTATAYCTTTTTTAAAATTCTTATTTAATAAAAAAAAACTCACCATGCGGTGAGTTTTTGGTTTTATCCTCTTGGTAGTCCCAAGGGGAATTGAACCCCTGTTGCCGGAATGAGAATCCGAAGTCCTAACCACTAGACGATGGGACCGGGTCGATGATAAATAATTTTGGTGGATGGGGAGGGATTCGAACCCACGAAGGCGGAGCCAGTGGATTTACAGTCCACCCCATTTGGCCACTCTGGTACCCATCCAAAACTTTTATAAAAAAAGCCTCAGGATTGTAGGAAAAAAATAAAAATCTGTAAAGTGTTTTTTTTGTTTTTATTCTTTTGGTGTATCATGAGATGAAAAACACTTGATATGTATAATTTATCACATTAAAATAGTCATAAAATATTTTTTAATGTATTACGTATGAGTACATCAATACGACCGGCATGGTCAAGTAATGTTATATATATTCTTGCAGCTATTGGCTGCGCGGCTGGAGTTGGTAATATTTGGAGATTTCCGATGATGGCATATTCCTATGGAGGAGGAGCCTTTTTATTAGCATTACTTGTATCAAATGCTTTTATTATATTCCCCTTAATGATGACAGAGACGGTGCTTGGACAAGAGTTTCGTTTATCGGGGCCTCAGGCATTTAATAAAATAAAGCCAGGTTCTGCATGGATTGGATGGATGGGAGTGTTGGTTTCATTATTTGTTTTAGTATATTATATTCCGTTGATGGCATGGGCTGTAAAATATTTATTTCTTGCTTTTACAGGAGATTTTCTAGTAGACCCGACAACGTATTTTGATGTCCATATTTTGAACAGATCAGCAAGTATTAGTGACATGGGGGGATTTCAATGGTCTGTATTGGCAGCTTTGTTGCTCTGCTATGCGGTTATTATGTTTTCCTTAAGAAAAGGGGTTCATTCTCTTGGAAATGTCGTGAAATGGACCGCTACTTTGCCCTTTGTATTACTTTTTATTTTAGTGATTCGTGGAGTCACTCTGCCCGGTGCTATGACTGGACTTGAAGCTTTATTTATTCCAGATTGGTCACAATTGAAAGATTTAGAGTTATGGCAGGCCGCCATTGGACAAAGTTTTTTTTCAGCGTCATTGGCATTTGGATATTTTATGGTGGCAGGAAGTCATCGTCCCAAAGATCATGAAATAGCGAGATCTTCTCTTTGGATTATTATTGGGAACTTAATGGTTTCTATTTTATCGGGAATGGCCGTATTTTCAACTTTAGGTTTTATGGCTCATGTGTCTGAGAAACCTATTTCTGAGGTAGCCGCAGGAGGGCCTTCTTTGATTTTCACTGTTTTACCAGCGGCGATGGCTCAAATGCCTTTTGCTAGTATCTTTTTTACCGTGTTGCTTTTGATTGTTTTTATTATGTTAGCTATTGATTCTGCATTTGGTTTGTTTGAAGTAGTTGTTGGAGCTTTTCATGATTTATTTCCTAAGAAAACATATAAAGAGTCATTAAGGAATGTTATGATTTTTATTTTTATTCTTTCGCTCCCATTGATGACAGGTGCAGGTTTTTATTATCTTGATATCATTGATCATTTTATTGGAACTTACCTTATTATGTTTATTGGAATGCTGGAAGCCTTTATGATGGCATATTTTATTGGGCCAGAAAAAATAAGAAATCTTATTAATAAAAGAGAGCCGGGGAAGGGAATTGGAAAATGGTTTAATATCGCTCTGTATATTATTCCATTATTGCTTTTGACTATTATTATTCCTGTATTTAAACAAGAATTTACAGAATCTTATGAAGATTATTCAATGTTTTATATTGTTGTTTTGGGTTTAATTCCTTTAGCAATAGTATTCATAGGATCATTTTTTCTTTCTTCGCAGACAGAAAAATAAGGAAGGAATAAAAGTATAAAAGCTCGAAAAGAATTTTTCGGGATTTTTATTTACTTTTTCTTGCTTTTTTGTTATACTGTCATTGTTATTTACATTTTTAATACTCACCTTATGAAGAATCTTCTTCCAGCTCTAAATTATAAAGCATGGATTTTATTACTATGGCTCCTTTTTTCTGTTTTCTATATTTCTTTTGATGTGTATGGATATATGTCTCAAACAGTATATCAACAAGGATTGAAGGACGGAAATCAACAAGGAGTGAAGGACGGATATCAACAAGGGTATGAATATGCGGTTGCGCAGACCGTGGATGCCGCTTTAAAAACATGTGATTTCATTAATTTACATGTCGGAGAGGCAAAAGTTTCATTGATTCGTGTTGGATGTCCTCTGCCAGAACTTCAAGCGAAGCCAGCGGATGTGAATGTTCCATCTGAAGATCAATAGTCATTATATTACTATTTAAAAAGCCATTTCTGTAAAGAGATGGCTTTTTAAGTGTCTTTTTTTCTATAAAGTACTATTTCCATAAAGAGTCAAAAAATCCTTTTTTCTCGGCCTTGATGTTCAGTCCACTTTCGTCTGCGAGTTGTTTATAGAGTTCTCCTTCTTTGTTGCTTAATTTTTTTGGAGTATCGACAATAATTTTTACATAATGCATTCCTTTTCCATGTCCTTGTAAAACAGGGGCTCCATGATCTTTAATTCGAAAGACCTGTTCGCTTTGTGTTCCTGATGGAATTTTAAGTTTCACAGGATTATGTGCGGTTTTAATTTCAATCTCATCTCCAAAAATAGCTTGAAGTATGTGAATATGTTGATCTGAATAAATATCATTATTTTTTCGTATGAAATCTTTACTTGGGCTCACGCTTATAAGGATATAGAGATCTCCGGGTGTTCCTCCTTGGTGTCCGGCGTCTCCTTGTCCGCTCAGTCGAATATTAGCTCCATCATACACTCCGGCAGGAATTTTTACTTTAATTTTACTGTTTTTTCGTGTTCGTCCTTCTCCGTGACATATTGAACAGATATTGGCAAATCGTTTTCCTGCTCCGTGACAATCAGGGCATTCTTGTCGCATTTGAATCACGCCTAAGGGTGTTCGTTGAGCTTTGGCAACTTGTCCTGATCCATGACAGGTATTACAGGTTGTTTTTCCTGAGCCTCCTTGTCCAGAGCATGGATCACAGGCTTCGGCTTTGGTAACTTGAATTTCTTTATTGACACCATGAATACTTTGCTCAAAGGTAATTTGAATATGTGTTTCGAGGTCATTTCCTCGGGTGTTTCTTTGTCTTGAGGCTCGAGATCGACCTCCGCCACCACCGCCTCCAAAAAATGAAGACATAAAATCTTCCATAAAATCAGATCCTCCAAAATCGTTAAAACCAGCGCCTCCGCCACCACCTCCTCCAAATCCTGAGCCTCCTTGACCATTAGCCGTTTGTCCAAATTGATCGTATCGCGATTTTTTTGTGGTATCTGAAAGAACTTCATATGCTTCTGAAGCTTTTTTGAATTTTTCTTCAGATGTTTTATTTCCAGCATTGACATCGGGATGATGTTTTTGTGCCATTTTTCTATATGCTTTTTNAATTTCTGCCTCTGTTGCACCCTTTGATATTCCAAGGTCTCCATAGTAATCAGCCATCTCTGTATATTAAAATATAAGTACGTCATAATATTAGCACTCTCCACTAGAGAGTGCAAGTTTTTTCTCTTGAAAATTCGTTGATTTTTTCTTACTATTTGTCTGTCTCTTATTATAAAAAACATATGATAAAAAAAGCTATTTTACCAGTTGCTGGTATGGGAACTCGGTTTTTACCAGTAACCAAGGCATCTCCCAAGGAAATGCTGCCGATTATTGATAAACCGGTTATTCAATATATTGTTGAAGAAGCGGTGAATTCTGGAGTGGAGGAGATTATTTTTGTGACAGGAAAAGGAAAACGAGCCATTGAGGATTATTTTGATGGAGATCAGGAGCTCGTTAGAACATTAGAGATGAAACGAAAGCACGAAGAGCTGAGAGAAATTAAAAAATTGGAAAATATAGCAAAAATCACCTACGTCCGTCAGCCGCATCCAATGGGAGATGGTCATGCTATTTTATGCGCTGAGCATTGTGTGTCCCCCGGAGAGGATTTTGCAGTATTATTTGGTGATGATATTATTGATAATCCAGTTCCAGGACTGAAGCAGCTTATTGATTTATATGAAGAGAAAAAAACATCTATTATAGGGGTTCAAGAAATTGAGGGTATAGACATTGAAAAATATGGAGTGGTCTTTGGAGATGAAGTTGGGGGAATCTCTCATTTACAAGAAAAGCCAAAATTAGCAGATGCTTTATCAAATCTCGGAGTTAYTGGAAAATAYATATGTTCGTATGATGTATTTGAAGCTATACGACGAGGAAATGTGTCGGCAGATGGAGAAATCCGTTTGATTGATGGTTTTATGCATATGCTGAAAAATAATCAGAAGATTTTTTCAAAGGTTATTGAAGGGGATCGGTATGACACCGGATCAAAACTTGGGTGGTTACAAGCAAACATTGCTTTTGCCATGAAGGATGAGACTTTGAGAGAGGGGATAAAGAAGTTTTTATTGAATAAATAATGTATTCAAGCTTGTATAAAAAATGTATTCAATAATACGTTATTTTATGATTATTATCACGTTTTAAAAAATTGACATTAATAGTGAAATATTTTAAAGTGCAAAAAATATTTCTTAAGTATATATGTATGTCTTCATTTGGATTGTTTGCCGATCGGAAGGTTCGTTTAGATGATATGAGTTCTTCAGGGAAAGAGGTGAAGCGGAGGCAGTTTTTTACAGATTTGTGCAATATGGTGGAAAATAATGAATCGCCAAAGCAAGTAATTCAAAAGTGTATTGATATTTTTGAAGAGTCAACATTGTATGATCATTTTCTTCCTTTATCTAAATGTATGATGGACATATTAGAGAATAAGCCTAAGGCTTTTCATCTTGATCCCTCAGTAATTGTAGGAATGTTTGAGTTATCACCTATCTCAAAAATATCTGTATCTGATGAAGTAACAGAAAATATGAATGTATTTTTAGGAATTTTGGGAGCAAAAAGTGCTTATTATGAAGCAAGGTCGAAAAAAACTCTTCATCCTAGCGAGTATATGAAGAAATATGTTCATGAAAAGGTTAAAAGTGTTATTTTTTCACCAGAAGAGTTGATTGCTAAGAGTTTTCAAATGTTTTCTGAATTGATCGAGTCAAAGACTGAATTTTGGAGAAACATACCGCGTTCAGATGCTATTTTACAAGAGTGTATTTATTTATTTTCAAGTTATAGAGAGTCAGAATATTTTGATGTTTTTCAGAAACATTTTATAGAATTATTAGAATTAGATGCTTCAATATTAAGATTTTCGTCGGATAAAAAACTCAGAATGTGGAATCGATCAAAGATTGAAGAAAATTGTGTAAGTGAGAGTTCTCAAGCAAACAAGAAGATATTTTTACGTCTTTTGAAAGTAGAGGAGGCATATAATCGAGCAGGTATTGGAAACAATATTCAGCAGCAAGTGGAAAATGTTTTATCACCAGAAGAGTTAATGGTGGAAGACTTTTAAAATTTTTCTGAATTGATCGAATCAAAGACTGAATTTTACAATCAAATACCTCGTTCAGATGCTATTTTACAAGAGTGTATTGATATGTCTGCTTGTTTTTTAGATCCAAAATATTTCTCTGTTTTTTATAAGCACTTTACAGAGTTGCTTAAATTAGATGATTTAATAATAAAATTTTCTCCCGTTAAAATAATGAGAATGTTGCAAAGAGCAAATATTGAGGAGTTTTGTATCGGAGATGAAAGGAAAGAAAACAAACAAAAGTTTTTACGTCTTTTGGGGGTATCAGATGTCTATGCTAGTGAGTAAGAAAAGCATCAGTTTTTGAGGCTTCGCCTGACAAAGTTCTTGAAGGAGTGAAAAAATCTGAAATTGAAGATCTCCCTGATTCATCAAGGAGAGATAAAGATACTTTTTTAAATATATTAGGGGTGAAAGACTTGTATTATGCAGACCAAGCTGATGAGACGATGGTTGTTGAGGTTCAAGGTACAAATAATCATATAAAGAAGCTTTTGAAAAAATAATTAATTATTCAAAGCATCCATAATCGCCACTTTTGTCGCTGGTTCTGATCCAGAATGAGCAGAGATAACCATGTGAAGTGTTGAGTGCTTTATGGCTTTATGCAGACGATATGCAAACAGGGGAGGTGTGACAACGTCACATCTTCCTTGTATTATCGTAATATCAATATCTTTGAGAATGTGTGCGTTGTTGATAATATAATTATCTTCTAAAAAACAATTTTCTAAAAAATATAATATCTCCAATCGAGCAAGGGGAAGGGCACTGTTGTCTTCTTTTTCTATTGTTAGTGTTGGTGTTATTTTTTCAGAAGGGAATATTTTTAACATGCTTCCTTCATAATCCGCCCAAATATTTGCCGCTTCTAAGGCTGTTTTTTCATCCGGTCCGTTGAGGATTTTATGATATTTATTTAAAAGATCTTGCCCGGTGGCTCCGTTAAAATATTGACTCATTTTTTCAAATTGTTCTGGGTAATATCTCTCCGTTCCTGATGGTTCAATAAATAAATCAATTTCTTCTTTGGTTCCTAAAAATATTCCTCTCATGACAAGTTTGGTGACTCGGTCTGGAAAGGCAATGCTATAACACAGCGCGAGGGTAGATCCCCATGAACCTCCAAGAATAACAAATTTTTCAACATCTAAATATTGTCGGATTTTTTCAATGTCTTCTACCAGGGCTTGGGTGTTATTGTCAGTGATTTCTCCAAAGGGAAGTGATTTTCCACATCCTCGTTGATCGAATAAAATAATTCTATATTTTTCTGGGTCAAAGAAGTTTCTATCGCTGGATTTTGTGGCAAATCCTGGGCCACCGTGAATAAATAGGGCTGGAATTCCTTGTGGATTTCCTGATTCTTCAATATATAAAGTATGCAGATCTGAGACTTCAAGCATATGGGTTTTGTATGTTGCTATGTACATGACGAAAAAAGTTATAATATTATATGAAGACTTTAGCTGAAAAGAATCTTTTTGACGATATGAAAATTAAATAATATTGACCGAGTGATGTAAAAGAGATACACTTTAGATGTTCTTAATTTTATTTATATTATGCCGACTACAAAAAAACGAATTAACATTACTTTGCCTTCTTATTTAGAAGAGGCGCTTGTGGGGTTTGCAAAAAAAGAAGGAGTCCCCGTGGCGACAAAGGCTGTTGAATATTTAAAAATGGCTATTTCTTTAGAAGAGGATTGTATTTTACAAGAGATTGCGGAAAAAAGAGATCTTCCAGACGCTCACTTTGTACCACATAATGAAATATGGGGTTCATGATATATAATATTATATATCATGAAAATATTACTCGTGATATTGCAAAAATGAGTTTGAAGGATAAAAAAATAATTCAAAAATCTATTGAAAATAAGTTAAAAATAGATCCTCTTTTATTTGGAAGGCCTTTGAGGGAATCACTCTCTGGGCATAGAAGGCTCAGGGTCGGGGATTATAGGATTGTATTTAGGATTGAAGATGAGACTGTGAAAATTTTAGCGATAAAGCATCGTTCAACGGTTTATGAAAAAATTTATTCTAGAATCTTTTGATGAGAAAGAGGGAGGGGAGTTGATGTTTAGGAAAAAAATGAGTATTCTGTGTTTGTTCTTTAACAATATAAAGATGAATTTTTTATCAAATCATATTTTTTCTACATTAAAAACGATTCCTCAGGGATCGGATAATCGAGGAACGGGGTTATTACTTCAGGCTGGATTTATTCGTCAGGAAATGGCTGGGGTCTATATATTTTTACCTATGGGGTTGCGGGTCCTTCGAAATATCGAATCAATTATTCGAGATGAGCTTGATGCTATTGGAGCACAAGAAATATTAATGACCGCTTTAGGATCAAAAGAACATTGGATGACAACGGGGAGATGGGATCAGGAGAAAATGGATATATTGTTTCATGTTCCGGCTTCTCGTTCGAAGGAATATGCTCTGAATCCGACGCATGAAGAAATTGTTACTCCATTGATGAATGAATTTGTTCGATCATATAAAAATTTGCCAGCGGCTGTGTATCAGTTTCAAACAAAATTTCGAAATGAAGTGAGGGCAAAATCTGGATTATTAAGAGGGAGGGAGTTTTTAATGAAAGATTTATATTCATTTCATGAAACTTCTGAGCATTTGGATGTATATTTTGAAAAAGTCAGAGAGGCGTATGTAAGTATTTTTAATCGTTTGGAGATTGGAGATAAAACACATTATGCATTTGCTAGTGGGGGAGCGTTTAGTAAATACAGTTATGAGTTTCAAACAGAGTTAGGAATTGGAGAGGATACTTTGTATGTGTGTGATGCTTGTGGACAAAAGGTTAATAATGAACTTATTCAAGACAATAATTTTATCTGTCCATCTTGTGAGCATACTTCTGCTCATACGATTACGACATCTGAAGTTGGGAATATTTTTAAGTTAGGAGATAAATTCTCAAAAGATTTTCAGCTAAAAACTTCTACAAAAGATGGTTCAAATATCATTCCGGTGATGGGATGTTATGGAATTGGTGTATCGCGTTTGATGGGGGTGATTGCTGAAATATTTGCAGATGATGTCGGGCTTATCTGGCCAAAAGCTATAGCTCCATATACTGATTATATTTTAGTTCAGTGTGATAATAAAAAATCCGCGATACAGTTAGCATTGCAACTTGAAAAATCTGGAAAAAAAGTTTTGATTGATGATCGAGATATGGGATTTGGTAAAAAGGCGAAAGATGCCGATTTATTTGGAATTCCAAATAGAATTGTGATTTCTGAAAAAACTTTAGCAAAAGGTGGATATGAATTAAAAGTACGAGGATCTTCTGTGGAGACGATAGTTCAGTATGATTTTGATATATAAGCGTATTGATTATGAAAAAAACAATCTTATTATTTACGCTCTCTTTTATTATGTCTTCATGCATTACTTTGCCAGAAGGGAATATTGAAAAAAAGATTCCTGAAGAGATGTATGACTTTGTTGAAACGGAAACAGATGAAGAGGCTTATTATTACGAAAAGCCAATATTAGAGAGGCCAGAGCTAGTTATAGAAGAAATAAAAAAAGAGCCAAAGTTCATTTCTGAATATAAGTTAATAAATAATAATCGTTTTTTTGTTTTGGAGGCTCAGCAGAAAAACACTGTGTCTTGTACGAACGAAATGCGTTTTTTTGGAGGTTCTCAATATGCACCTACTATAGGATGTACACTGGAGAGTAAAATAAATAATTTTTCGCCTGAAATGTTAGAGAGAGTTAACTATCATCTTGAGAGAATGCAGGCGAGTCGTTATATTGCTTACGTTGCTCATTTAAAGAGTGATATAGGATATGGTGTCTATGATTTTAAAGATCAAGGAGATGTAAATAGAGACGGATTTTTGTATGAATCAGGAAAAAATACGAACGAAAAAATAGCTGATGTGGATTATAGCTGTTTTTCTCTTGGAGATGTTGTGTGTCCATCACTTATATTAAATAAGGAAAATATTTTTTTTAAGGTTGGGATGCATGATGATATAACCGAATTTAATCTTGAAACAAAGACTATTGTTATGAGTAAACGACGATTTCAGAAAAAAGGTCAAGAAGAGATTGTTTTTCAAATAAACGATGCTTCATATTCTTTTGTTGTGAAATATACTGAAGAGAGAGAAGAGGACAGAAATATAACGAAACAAAGTGTTGTTGATATTTTATTAAATGGGGAATCTCTTGGACTTATTCAAGAGCCTCTATCTGTTTTTTCGTGTGGAATGGGAGCGTATGATGAGAGATGTGATATAGACAATTTTGAAACGACTCTGCGTGTCAAATTTGATACAGATATGTTTGTAGTGAGTATTGTTGATAATGTATTGATGACAATAAATATGAAGACTGGTGAAAAAATTATAATGAATAAATAATATTATATGAAAAAAATCTATATCATTACTGGAACCTCAAGAGGTCTTGGGGAGGCTTTCGTTGAAGAGCTTAAAGGTCAAGACGCTCAAGTGTTTTGTTTATCACGAAAAAAATATGATCGTAATGACGGTTTTAGTCATGTGTGTTGTGATTTGTCTAAAATAGAAACGTTATCAGGGGTGATGGATAGAATTTTTTCCACGATCAACCTGAGTCAAATTTCTTCAATAACACTGATAAATAATGCCGGAGTACTTGATCCGATTTTTCCAATACAAAGGGCTTCAGTAGAGGCAATAAGTAATAATATTGATGTAAATTTAAAAGCGCTTATTATTTTTACTTCTTTATTTATACAAAAAACGAAAAATATTGATGTGAAAAAATTGGTAGTAAATATTTCATCGGGCGCCGGTAAAAATCCGTATGCGGGTTGGAGTGTGTATTGTGCCACGAAAGCGGGAGTTGATTTATTCACTCGGTGTGTCGCGCTTGAGCAAGAGGTAGAGAGATTCCCAATAACGATCTTTTCCTTTTACCCAAGTATTATGGATACAAATATGCAGGATATTATTCGAAAATCTGAGAAGAAAGACTTTCCTCGAGTTGAGGATTTTATTGGATATAAAAATGATGGCAATTTATTGTCGCCAGGATTAGTAGCTCAGACTTTATTGAATTTTATTAAAAATAATGACATTGAGAGTGGGAAGGTGTATGATGTAGATAATATGATTGGTTAAAATATGAAAAAATCATGAACATGAAAAAGACTTCATCGGAATCTTTCCCTAAAAACATAGTTGTACTCGCACCCCATGGTTCTTATTTTATTCCAGAGGAGATAAAAAAGAAGCTTTCTTTAGAAATGAAGAATCTATCGCATCGTGCTATTAAGAATTTTTCTGATTTTGCGACGAGAAATCTGGTCTCTGAAGAAATTCCTGGAAATCAAAAGGTTGTGGCTGATTTTTCACGGGCTATTGGTGATCCAAATAGAGCTCGAGATGCTCATGATGTATTTCGAGAAACAGATTTTAATGGGCTGCCTGTTTGGGAAGAAAAACTCACAGAGGAAGAAAAAGAAGGGTTATTAAAAAAATATTATGATCAATATCATGCTCAGGTATTATCAGTGATTCAAGATGTTGAATCGAAGAATAATACCACTATTGTTTTTGATATTCATGATACGGGGAATGTTATGATGGGGGCGGATCCTACTCAAGATATTAAAAGAAAGGAGTTTTTTCCAGAAATATGTATCGGAAACAAAAAAGGAGAGTCAGCTTCGCCGGAAATTTTGGAAGCTTTTTCATCCTCTCTAGAAAAACATCTTGGTTTAACGCCTTCTGTCAATGCGCCATATAGCGGAGCCTATACTAATATAAAATATGGAGTTGAACATAATAAAAATCTGGCACCTTCAGAAAAATTCAAAAGAAATGTTGTTCTTATTGAAATGGGTCGATATTTATATATGGATGAAGCAACGCAAGAAATTGATTTTGATAAAGTAAAAAAAATTCGAGAGGGTTTGACTGCGGCTATGAGAGAGGTGGGGGAGATGTATGTATAAAAAAACTGAATTTCCAAAAGGAAAACTCAGCTGTAATAATGTTTTTATATGTCGTGCCATTCGTAGCTTGAGCGAAGAATGGAGGTGCCAGCCGGATTTGAACCGGCGATGAGGATGTTGCAGACCCTTGCCTTACCACTTGGCGATGGCACCAATCGATGTTGAGTGTTACTTTTTTTTGGGAAAATATCAAGGGGAAATACAAATGTTTTGTAACAGGTTTTATAAAATAATCAATATTGGAATTTTATTTTATTCGTATATACTCAATGAAAATTAATGTTTTTATTATGCGATTTCGAATCTTTTTATTGTTACTGCTTTCTTTTGTCTCCTTTCACAATGTTTTTGCCGCTGAGGCCGTCTTTGAAGTGTATGAAGCGCAGTTTTTTGGTGATACGATCACTGTTGGGAATAATTTTTCGATTCGTGGAGATGGGTTTGGGACAGAGAGTGATGATATTATTGTACATATAAATGGCGATGAATATACTCCAGAGTCAGTCAAAGATTTTGAAATTGTTGTAAAAATGACTTCGGATATGTCTTCGGGGTTATTATACATAGAAAAAGCGTTTGAAACTGATGGGAAAAAATATGATAAAGAAACAGAAAGAATTGATGTGGATTTTCATGAACCCCAGATTACACAAATTGAAGCGGTTTCAGGATTTGCTCCTGGAGGCAAGATAAAGGTATATGGAAAGTATTTAACAGGGGCGAGTTTTTGGTGTGATAAAACAGAATTATCAGTAAGCGACGTCGCTACGGAGTATTCGACTTTAGATATTCCGAATGATGGCCTGGATTGTTCTTTGGTCGCTATTCATAATTTATTTGAACATGATACGTATTATCGTTTAAAAGTTGCTCCCATTCCAACGGTGACGGGTTTAATACACAGAGATGATTATATTATTCTTCAAGGAAACGGATTTTATGCTTATAAAGATGAAAAACTTGATATTGTTTTAGAATTTGCCAATACAACAAAATTAAGCCATTATTCTTTTATTTCTGATAAAGAATTACGATTTGATCATCGTGGTAATATTTCAGGAGAAGGGAATGTGCGTATTTCTTTTGAGGGAACGTCTATCCCTTTATTGTATAAGGACTTTCAGGGACTGCCTCAGATCTCATCTGTAAAGTTTCGACAAATAAATAGTAAAAATGAGTATGAATATGACGTTCGTATTTCTGGATTAATTGGGGGACAGGATCATTCTGTATTTATTGATGGACGATTATACGGTAAATTTACTTCTTCCTCTTTTTTAATCACAAGATCTACCCCATTTATTGCAAAAATTGAGACCTATGTTGTGGTTAATAATTTAGAAGGAAGAAAGACGACCCAATTTTTACATTACAAGAAAACAGAAATATTTTCTCTTCGAGCTTTGACGGATGTGAATTCTTTTGTTGGACGTCTTCGGGTTTCGGGGGTGAATTTAAAAGGAATAAAGTATACATCTTCTCAGAAGTTTATTCTTGATCCTCGTTCTGATTATGCCTTAGATTTGATTGTTGATGATGTGAAGGAGGGGGATGTTACTGTTTCGTTTTATAATGCGTTTGGAAAAAGTGAGGAGTTTGTTATTGATTTACCAGCAAAAGAGGGCGATGTCTTTTATCCAAAAATGAAAATAGAAGATTTAGAATTTCCAAATGGAAAATACCCTGGAGAGCCAATGATTTTAATTGGATCTGGGCTCGGACGAGCTACTAATATATTTTTTAATGATAAGAATTATTCGTTAAAAGATGAAAATGGGATAAAAAGTTTTATTATTCCTCAAGATACTCAGGAGGATATTGAATTTTATGTTTTTGATTCTCGAAGGGTTACCAGTAATCAAATGAATATAAAAATATTTGATAAACAAATTTCTCAGCGAATAGAAGTGAAATTTCCAGTGGATTTGAATAAAAAAACATTGCATCCATCTGAAGAATTTACAGATGTTTTTTCTTTTACTGCAAAAAATACAAAAAAAGACGGAGATTTGTTCTTGCATTTTTCATGGAAGTGTCGTTCTCAAACGTGTTTGTCTATGATTCCAGTGACGGATTTTCGTTTAATTGGAGAGGGAGGTATTGAGATGAAAAATATAGAACTTAATTTTTTATCAGAATCAAAAATTATTAAAATAAAAAAGATTCCTTTGGATAATAATGGAGAAGTATTTACGTATACTTTACAAACGAAAACAAGCCCATTTATGACCTATGATATGGAGTATGTTATTGCTTTAGAATCAGCATATATCGTTCCTTTTGGAGATGAACATAGTCAAGTATTACCTGTCGAAATATATAGAGATGAGTTTTTTCTTGCCTATGAGGCTGATGATAAAATTATGGGAGCGGTGTGTGTTGAGAAAATAAATGATAAAAATGAAGAGAGCGATTGGAGTAATTGCGAAGCCGATAGAGAAGAGGGGGTCTTTCAAGATAATAATGTTCATCCAGTTGATAATTTTGATATTTATGAAATCCCTGTTGAAAATCAAATACATGTTCCTCGTCCAATATTGACTGATAATATTTCTTTTTCTGATGTGCCGGAGAATATATGGTTTTATAATTATATAAATGATCTCTATAAAAGAAAGATTATTCAGGGCTATGGTGATAATACTTTTCAGCCTGCGGGAAATATTAATCGAGCAGAATTATTAAAAATGGTTATAGTTTCACGTGGAGAATCATGGGGGGAGTATGTGACGGTTCATTTTGAAGATACGGCGGAGTCATGGGCGAAGGATGTGATTGAATACGCGTTGATCAAAGGATATATTAATAAATCAAAGAAATTTCAGCCAGCAAAGGCCGTGACAAGGGGAGAGACGGCAAAATTGCTTTGTGTGATGTTTCCAAAAATACAACAAACGGCGAAGCATATTGATACTGTTTTTCCGGATTTAGAAAAACATTTTGCTAAAAAATGTATTCAAGATCTGAGATCGCAAGAAGTGGTGTCTGGTTATGAAGATGGAAATTTTTATCCACATCGGCTGGTCACTCGAGCAGAGTTTGCCAAAATGCTTTCCAGAGTGTTAGAATTAGAGCAAAAATAATTTCTTGTTATGAAGATACTTTCAAAAAACATCGGAATACTTTCATTTTTAGGAGGATTTGAGGCACATAAAAAAATTTTACAAGATTTTTCAGTGTATACATCTTTCGTCAAAGAGGTGAAAGATTTAGAATCTATTGATGCTTTAATTATTCCAGGAGGTGATAATTCTGTTTTATTGTCTTTGTTAAGTGCTTCTTTATTCCCAGCTTTACAGAAGCGTATTGCTGAGGGGATGCCCGTGTTTGTGACTGGATCATCTGTTTTATTGTTTACTGATCCTCTGAGTCCTTTGTATATTCGTCAATTCCATATGAAGAAATCTCTCTCTCGAGAGGAATATCAAGAAAATATTATTATTAACTTTTCTGATATGAAGCCTTTTTCTGCTCATTTTATTCCCTTTGGAAAAATAGAATCTTTGGAAAAAAACATGAAGATCTTTTCAAGAAATACCGAAGGAGAGGCTGTTTTATTCCAGTATAAACATATTTTATTTTCAGCGTTTTATCCGGAGTTTTCGACAGATTATCGTATCCATGAGTATTTTTTAAATCTCATATAGACATTTTTTCAAAATTGTTTAAAATACCTGTAGTTTTAATCATTTCTCATGTTATATCTTCTTTCTATTGTTGTCTTTTTTCTGATTTTTTCTACTATTATTCTTATTCATGAGTGTGGTCACTTTTTCTCTGCGAGAAGGCATGGTGTACATGTCCATGAATTTGGACTTGGGATTCCTCCCAAGGCTGGTGTTATTGCAACAGATAAGCAAGGATGTGAATATACATTAAATTGGATTCCTTTCGGAGGTTTTGTTCGTTTAGAAGGAGAGGATCCGACGATAAAAGTAAAAGATAAAAACAAGGCTTTTTATAGTAAATCTATTTTAGCTCGAATGGAGATTGTGCTCGCTGGGGTATTTATGAATTTTGTTTTAGCTATCGGTATTTTTACCCTTATTTTCTCTTTTGGAGCCCGTCCGATTATGATGTCAGCCGAAGAGGTAAAGAGCTATGTCGATCAAGGCGTTGTTGAATTTGAAGAAGGGTTGAAGGTGACTGGTTTTATAGAGGAAAGTATCGCACAAGATGGAGGTGTAGAAACGGGGGATGTTTTATTATCGGTAAACAATAAACCTATACATTATATTCAAGAGGTTCTTGATATACAAGAAACAGCAACTGAGCCTGTTTTATATGTATTTCGACGTATAGGGTATGAAGGACTCGAGGAAGGTGAAAGTGCAAAAGATTTAACAGATGAAGAAAAAGCTCAACGGGAAATTATTACGACTTTTGAAGTCTTTTTTGATATGACTGATAAAAAATCACTCGGGATTTACTTTCCTTCAATGTCTCAATTTAAACATGTACATTACATTAAAATGTCTCCAGATAAAGCATTTATCTATGCGCTTGATCGATCGTGGGAAATATCGATCGCAACGGTGAAGGGATTGTATGGTTTGGTGAAAAGTGTATTTCATGCATCATTACCTCAAGGGATGGCCGGACCAGTTGGAATCGCCGCTATGACACATTCGATAGTGGCAAAGGGTTCAGTGACCGGGGTTTTAGCATTTATGGCTTTGTTATCTCTTTCTATTGGAGTTTTGAATTTATTACCGATTCCAGCACTTGATGGAGGACGATTCTTCTTTTTATTAATTGAGGCAATCTTTCAAAGACCAGTTCCTCAGGCGGTTGAAGAAGTTTTGCATGTGGCTATGTATTTTTGTTTATTGGCGCTTATTTTTGTTGTAACGGCTAATGATATTTATCAACTTATATCTTCATTGTTTTAATCTATGTTGTATTCATATACTGCTATCGGGAATAATTCGCAAGAACAAAGTGGTCGAATTGATGCTGATTCTCAAGAATTAGCCAGAGAGAAGTTAAACCAGATGGGTTTATCTGTTTTATCTATTTCAGAGATTTCTGCAGAGGAGAGGGGCATTGATAAGAGTGTAAAGGTATTTATATTTTCTGGAAAAGAGCTTGATGGGAAAAATGTAGAAGGTTCTATTGAGGCTGATAATATAGTATTGGCATATAAAAGATTGTTAGAAGAGTATGCGTTAGTAGTTGAGTGGATCATTGATGAAAAAGTACCAAAAGTTGTTCAGGATCATAGAAAAAAAGAAAGTGTTCAGCAGGCTGAGGCATTGGCGGTCGAAATGGGGGTGATCTTGCAGCATCCAGTGAAAGAGGTGATTAAAGAAGGTGATCATTTATTGTATTCTGAGGCATTTCAAACAAAGCAGAAACATCTTCAGTCTCAGGTGGTCGAAATGACGAATAGCATTGAGAAGTTGATTGAAATTTTAAAGGTGAAAGATCCCGCACAGGCTTTGAATATAGAGGGATTGATTGAGACGGTGAAAAAGATACGAATGTCCAATAATTTACAGCATATTGAAGGGTTATCTATTGAAATTATTGAAAAAGTGATTCATGAGTTTGAAAAACATCCAAAGATATTTCATGAAAATGAAGCATTGTTATTTGAGCTACAGGCTATGTTCGCTTCATCTTCCAATTTGTATATGCAGAAATTATGGAAAAACTTAAAAACTTCATTTCAATCATCTTTTCAAGTGTTGTCACAAAAATTTTCCCTCTTATTTCCTTCATCTATTCCTGTGGAATCTCATATGCATCAAATACAGAAGGATAAGGCAGATTTATTTAAATTATTAGTAAAAAACGGTTTTGTTTATTTGTTTCAAGGGTTTCAGTCAAGTCACAAGAATTTATTATTTCGTCTGTGGAAAAAATATAAATCTTTGAATAAAAATATGGAGGCTGTAAATCTACAGCTAGAAAATGTTCGACGATTTGAGGAAAAAGAAAAAGAAAATAAGACGGCTATTTTTATTATATCTGAAATAAAGTGGTTTACTGGTGTTTTGCTCTCCTTATATATCATATTTTTTATGTTTGCAGAAATTTCTGTGATGAAGTCCAAAATTTTTCCAGCTTTTGCATTTTGGAATGCCTATCATTCCCCATTGGTTATTTCTATTACATTCTTTTTGTTTGTATCTTTGTTTTTTCTATCATATTTTCAAACAAGTTTTGTGAAATATGTCTATATGCTCCCGGTGATGTATATCTTTTCTTCTTTGAGTTCATTGATTTTGTATTATAACTTTTAAACGTGTTTCCTGTTATTTTTCATATTTACGGTTTTGAGATTCCTACGTATCCAGTTTTATTACTTTTTGGAGTAATGATTTCAGTTTTTTTATTTTCCAAAAGAGTATTTGAAAAAGAGCTGTCACTTGATTTTATGAGTGATCATTTATTATATTTTGTATTTTTTGTATTTTTAGGAGCCCGAACGGGTGGGGTGTTGTTTCATTATCAAGTATATAGAGAGGATTGGTTTGAATGGATTAATATTTTTAATGGAGATTACAACTTTTATTTTGGAGTGGCTTCATTTTTATTATTATTCATCTTTTTTGCCAAGCGAAAAGGAGAGGATTTATGGAAATGGCTAGATGCACTGTCTCGTATTTTTATATTAGTGTTTGTATTTGTGGCTTGTGCAGAGTTTGCAGCGGGTGAGAACTATGGAACAGATTCAACTCTGCCATGGGCCGTTACTCATGATTCGCCTGATGTCCGATTAACGATACCCGTGCATCCAGTGCAGTTATATGAAGCGATTTTATTATTATTTGTATTTATTGCTATGAGTTGGTATGAAAAGAAAACAACTCATGAAGGAGATACATTTGCACTCAGTTTGTTTTTCTATTTTTTTATAGGTTTTATTTTATTTGTAAGTGATGTACGGTTTGTTGTTTCGGGGTCTTTGTTTGGATATAAATATCCTTTGCTTTTTTCTTTATTGTTTTCTGTGTTTTTCCTTGTATTATTTATTTGGAGAACACATACGACTCCAAGTATTTTACATGAAAATTAATATTTTGTTATGTCTGCATATTCTTTATTTTTGCCGTTTATTGAAAATCTTCAACATGTGATTCATGTGGAGGGAATTTTCCCTGTTCTTTTAAAAATCTTATTGATTTATATCATTATTTTATGGATTTCTCTTGTTGTTTGGGTGTTTCGAGATGTTATCCATCGATCAAATAATATACTTTTTCAAGTTTTTAGTGTTTTATTGAATACTTTACTTCCTGTTTTTGGACTGTTTATTTATTTGCTTATTCGATCCAATCGAACGTTAATGGAAAAATATTATGAAGAACGAGAGCTTCATTCTTTCTCTGGTGATTTTGAATGTCATGCTTGTCAAACGGTTATTCAGGAAGAGCATGAGTATTGTTTTTATTGTGGAGAGGGGCTGCATCATGACTGTAATCATTGTAAAAAAATGATTCTTTTATCTTTTGATTTTTGCACCTATTGTGGTGAAAAAAAAGGAGGGAAGAAAAAGATTGTAAAAAAGAAAAAATAATAAGCATCTCTTGCTTTTTTTCTTACTTTTCGTTATATTTTTGCCAATTTAAACTGTACTTATTATGAACTATCTTTCTTTTCTCTTTGAGATTCGACCTTCAACAACCTTTG
The DNA here is from genome assembly GCA_002401425.1 of Candidatus Peregrinibacteria bacterium. Taxonomy (GTDB): domain Bacteria; phylum Patescibacteriota; class Gracilibacteria. The sequence goes on along the minus strand of NVTB01000005.1, from coordinate 52,977 downwards.
GGGCATATCAAATTGCTTTTGCTTGTGTCGCTTTTTTCTTTGTAATGATGTGTTTGTCTTTTTTCTTTCGAAAAAATGCATCTCCAGCTTTACGAAAATCAACCAAAAGCAGTACAGCCGTTTTTGCATGGTTGATGACATCTTCGTTGATTATGACTTTGTCTCGTTTGAGTGGAGTTATGTACTTTTCTATGAGGGCTTTATGGATTGCAGTTTTTGTGTGTTTGTTATGGTATATGTGGAATGTACGACGATCTTTTGTTTCTTACCGTCGAAAAGAAACTATTTTTTCAAAAAAGAATAATGCTCCGGATACATTTAAAAAATATCTACCAAAGAAAAAGAAAAAATCTAAAAAATAATACTATTTTCTATGAAAAAGTTTTTTCTTATCTTTCTGTCATTCCTTGTATGTATACCAGTATTTGCACAAAACTTTGCTGATGTGAGTTCATTGCATTGGGCGTATCCGTATGTTGAGGACTTATTGGCGAAAGGAGTTATTGATGATGCTTATTTTTTTCGTCCTCAGGAAGAAATGACACGTGCTGAAGTTGTAAAAATGATGGTGGTGGCAACAACTGGGATTATTGATGATCAGCTTCCAACGGTAGACAGTTTTCCTGATGTGCCTTTTGCTGAATGGTATTATCCATATGTTGAAACAGCTCATTTAACAGGTTTGGTGCATGGATATGATGATGGGCTCTTTCGTCCTTCTCAAAAAGTAACACGGGCCGAAGCGGTTAAAATAGTTGTCCTTGGAATGGGGCTTCCGGTAGAAAAAAATATATTGGTTTTATTTGTTGATTATCCTCATGATGCTTGGTTCCATAAGTATGTGGCTTCGGCGTATAAAAATAAAATTGTTGAAGGAAAGAAAGATGACAGAGGGCGAATGTTATTTGCTCCATCAGATTTTGTCACTCGAGCGGAGCTTGCTAAGATTATTTCGAAAGCTATTGCAGTTTCAAAATTATATTAAAATATCTTTGATTTCCATATCTATATAGTCCTGGTTATTCCAGGTCTTTTTTTGTATACTTACTACTAATGTTATTGGGGTATGATTTTGAAAGAGGTGTTGGCATTCTTCAGAGAAAAACCTGATGAGAGAGATTTTCTCTCCAGTATCTGTATAAAATTCTCCACGTGTGTGCTTTCGTTCAGAAATATGTTTCCATTGTATTGATGAGGGGGGGGTGAGCAGGAAAAGCGGTTTTTCATTTTTCATTCCAAAGGGTTCACCTCGTGCCATGGTTTGAAGAAATTGTTGAGAAATTTCCTCGACTTTAATACGGCTAAATATCTCTAATGTTTTTTGAATAGGGTTTTTTTCTAATATTTCTTTTGATTTCTTTGTGGCTGCCGCAAAGAAATCATCAAACTTTTCTTTTTTCATGCTCAGTCCGGCGGCCTGTTTGTGTCCTCCAAAATGATCAAAGTATTGTGTAAAGTTTTGAAGAAAAGCAAAAATATCAAATCCTTCCGGTGCTCGACACGATGCGACGAGATCATGTTCTTTTTCTTGTAGGGCGAGTGTTGGTAGGGCATATTTTTCACAGAGTCTTCCCGCAATGAGTCCAATGATTCCTGCTGGCCATCCTGGATTTTTTAAAATGATAATTGTGTTTTTTTCAGGCATATTATCTTCAAGCGCCGCGAGAGCTTCTTGTACAATGAGTTTTCGTGTTTCGTTCAGTTTTTCAATCTTTTGTGGCATATCGGGATTTCCCATGACAAGTTGTACTGAATTATAGGCATGATCGAGACGACCGCTGGCATTAATTCGTGGTCCAATTTGAAATCCAATGGTATCACTTTTGATGGTATCAAGAGGGATTTTGGCTATTTTACACAGTTCTTTAATTCCTTCGTTGGGATGAGTTTTGAGTACGTCAAGGCCGGCTTGAACAATCAGTCTGTTTTCGTCAATGAGAGGGACGCAATCAGCAACGGTTGCAATGGCGGCGAGACCTAAAATCTCATCTTCGAGTTCTTTGGTATAGACATGACTGGTCAGGAGGAGTTCACGACAAAATTTAAAGGCAATTCCAGCTCCGCAGAGTTCGTCAAAGGGGTAGGTGCATGTCTCTTGTTTTGGATTGATGAGGGCATATGAATTGGGGATTTTTTCTTGTGGTTGGTGGTGATCGGTGATAATAACATCTATACCGAGAGAATTGGCAAAATCAACTTGTTCAACGGCGTTAATACCATTATCAACTGTAATAATGAGGGAGACTTTTCTGTCATGGATTTCTTGTATGAGATGATTTTTTAGTCCATATCCGTCACGATCTCGATGAGGGATTCTATAAGAAACCTTCGCTCCGAGGGCTTGAAGGGTTYTTGTTAAAATACTGGTCCCCATCGTTCCGTCTACATCATAATCTCCATAGATCATGACTCGTTCTTCATTTTTTATCGCGAGCATAATTCGATCTTTTGCTTTTTGAAAATCTTTAAACTCTGTCGCGCTGTGGAGATTATTTGGATAGTCTTTTTTAAAAAAATGAGAATGAAAAAGAGGGGAGTCTTGTAAATTTTCAAAGATACTTTTACTCTCATCTGTATGGGTAATATTCCAGTGGGGATAAAAAAATCCTTTCATAATTAATCGAGTGTTTTCCACACAATCTTTAAGGTATCGAGTGCATTTTTTGAAGCTTCTTGTTGTGCTGATTGTTTTGATGGCCCTGTTCCTCGACCATGTTCAGTGTCTCCTACAAATACAGCGACTTCAAATGTTTTTTCATGATCAGGTCCGATGGCTGAAATAACTTTATAATGTGGAGTTATTTTAAATTCTGCTTGTGCGTGTTGTTGAAAAAATGATTTAGCATCAATAAAACTTCCTGTTTCAATGATTTCATCAAGATATGGGATGATGTATGTATGTATAAATGTTTTTGCATTTTCAATACCAGTGTCTAGAAAAATCGCTCCAATGATTGATTCTATCGTGTTGGCAAGAAGACTGTCTTTTTCTCGTCCGCCAAATTTTTCTTCTCCGTGGCTAATTCGTAAAAATTGTCCAAGGTTCAGTTCTTTAGCACTTTTTGCAAGGTTTTCTCCGCAGACAAGGCTTGATCGAAGGCTCGTTAATACACCTTCTGGTTTTTCTGGATATTTTTTATATAAAAACTCAGTGACGACAAGTTCTAAGACCGCATCTCCTAAAAACTCAAGACGTTCATTATGTTTATCTATGTGTTTTGATTCATTGACAGCGGATCGATGAGTGAGTGCGGTTTTAAATAAGTCCATATTGCATAAGGGGATACCGATGACTGATTGTAGGTTTTCTATCATTGTGAAAGTTTAGAAAGAATGGCATTTACTAAAGGTGCTGATGAATCTTTTCCATATTCTTTTGCGATTTCAATGGCTTCATTCATAATAATTGGAGCCGGTTGTTTTTCTTCATCAAATAAAAGCTCAAATGTTCCAATGAATAATACTGAAAGTGTTATAGTATCAATTTTATTGAGGTTTTTATGAGTGGTTTTTTCTGTGATTTTTTCTGTGATTTCTGTTCTATTTTTAATACAGCCAGTATAAATTTTTCGAGCAAAGCTGGTATTCTCAATTTTTTTTGGAAGTTCATTAAGCGCATGCTCTAAAAAAGCAGCAGAGTCATCTGCTGTTTTATCTTGAAGAAGAAATGCGTACAAGGCTTGCATCGCAGCAACGCGAGACATATGTCTTTGAGAGATCATAAAACAAGGTTTAAATAAGAAAAAAGAGAGTGGGGAATTATACTCGTACTACTGTTTTTTCTGATTCAACTTTGATTTTTTTCATCACAAGTCCTTTATATTGACCACATTCTGGACAAATAGTTCGTTCAGGAATTCGAGCGTCACAATTTTTACAAGTAACAATTCCAATTTTGTTGATAAGCTTTCTTTGTGTCAACGCGATATAGGTCGATCGTCGTTTACGTGTTCGTTGTTTCGACTGCTTCTGCTTAGGTACTGCCATGGTATTCGTGTTTTAAAAAATTGATTTTTCAATAGAGTGAGTCCAGTGTAGAAAATTTTTAGAAAAAAGCAAGATTTTTTCTTTAAAAAAATAAAGATTTTTTGTATTTTGTAACATTATGAAATATAATGTATGATATTCCACTTATTTTTTGTAAAAAAGAGTTGTCAAATCCTGTGTTTTTTATATAGTGTGATCTCGTGAGTATATAAGGTATAGGGAGAGGGTTTGACTTTGGGGCATAAATTTGTTATAATAATATGAAATATTAATAAAATTACACTATGGATAAAAACTTTATAGTACGAGGTTTATATGAGATGGCCGATAAAATGCCAAGGTTGACTCTTCCTGGGAATATACTGCAAAATATTAGTAATGACATTGCTGATACGTTAAAAAGTCCAAAAAAAATGCTTCGGACTTCTATTTATGGAGGTTTTCTTTTTTTGGTTGGATGCGGAGGTGGAGGAGGCGGAGGAGGAAAGGGGACTTTAGATCCGACGTTATATCAGATTAAAATACAGGCGGAGGGGAGCTCTTCAAAGTCTTTTGTTTTAAAAGATAAAAAAACAGGAAGTATTATTCCTCTGTATGATAAAGATGGAAACCTTTTGACGAATGTAAAAACGAATTCTGCGGGGCTTCTGGATGTATATTTAAAGAATGTTAAAGGAGATGCTGATGGAAATATTATTGAAGATTTTGATGCCGTGTTGGGAAATGGTGCCGATCAATTATATAGAGATTTAAATGAAGCAGATTTATCTAAAACCGTAAAATTCGACCTGGTTCGAGCCTTCATGGATTCAGTGAGTAATGAAGATCCAAAGGTAGTTGCGGCGATGTTCGGGGCGACCGAAGCTGAGATCTTAGCGATTTATGCTGAAGGGGATGTGGTTAACGACTATAAGGGAGCGGTTCAGCCGTCAGTTTCTTCGATACATAAAAGTATATTGAAAAATGTCTCATTGGGAGTCAATCGAAATATTACAAAATTAGTGGGAATGATTCGGCTTATTTTGTTATATGAAGGAAATGATAACAAGACAGAAGCTCTCGCGAGTATTTATAATTCGTTTTCTGCGAGATTTGCTTTGGATAATACTGCACGAATTGATGTGAAAGAAACGTTATCTGATGTGTCGTCTCAAATACCTGCAAAAGTTGCAGAGGGGGCTGAAAAAATGTTGCAATCTTTGGATACAGTTTCTTTGGAGGTTGTTAAAAAAAACATGGATTTTATAAATAATTTAGCGAATGCGGTGAAAAACGGAGAGATTGCTGATACAGATTTTGAGAATGTCGTGGCTGATCCGGTAAAAGTGCAAAAATTTATACAGGGGAGTACTACGGCGGCTGATGCGGCGGCTAATATAATTTCTTCCGTGAAGCAAAATGGAAGTGATGGAGGAATTGATGTTGTTAAAGATCGATTGGCGACGTTAAAATTGACGCAATCAGATTTTACACTTCTTGGTGGAGGTGGGCTGAGTTTTACATCGTTGACTGTAAATTCTTCATTGCCAGGAACGCTTTCAGCGACTTCGTCATTTGGAACTTCAATGACCCTTCGTACGACAGATGGAGTTGAGTTTGTTTCAGGAGGTTCGTTGCAAGCAGGAACTTCGGTGATTAATATTGAGTTTGATACCTCTAATCTTTCGTATGATTTTTCCCGTTATGTCAAAAATGTTACAGGAGCTTTAGAGTTTGATAATAATGGATTGAAGACACTCAATACCGTGTCGGCAAAAGTATTTCAAGATGTTGATAAGCTTCCAGGATTAGATTTAAGATTCGATGGAGTGACATTTTTTGGAAAAACCCATCCATCTCAAGATTTACAAACATTTGTGACCGAGCYTGGAAAAACAGAGAAGAGTCTTGTGACGTATTCACCCGGAGGTGAATATATTGTTCCGTCTTCGTTAAGAAGTTCTGCTCCAAAAACATTTGTATTTTCACATGAATTTATAGATCCAGATGCTCAAGGAGGAAAAAAATCAGAATCTCTTGAAGTTTCTAATTCTCGATATAGTTTAACCAGGGCTTTGGGGAAGCAAAGACTGAGTATCGCTGGGAATTCTCAAGATGAGATTGTGGTGGTTATTGGTGATAAGGTAAGAAATACAGAGTCTTTAGGATTTGATGGAACGTCGTCAATGTATCAATTTGAAGAAAAAAACGGGGAAAGGATTCGAGCGTATTTATCAAATACAGATATCGGGAAAAATGATCTCGGGAACTTTTCGACAGGAGATTCTTTTGATGTGGCAACATTGCAATCATTGATTGATACTAAAGATATTGAAGAAGTGCTTGATGGAAACATTGATGACATTTCATCACCTTCTGCCCTTTCATCGACAGTAAGTTCTCTTTCTACAGATGAAGCTTCTATTCAGATTGATCTGACAGGGGAGGCTGGAGCGACAGTGGTGCATAATAATTCAGATATTGGAGTCGTTGATGCCAATGGAAACTTTTCAACGATATTTGATATTTCATCACAGGCAGAAGATACTGTCTCAACATATGCATTTTCTCAACGAGATAAAGCGAATAATCTATCAGATGAAAAAGTTTTATCGATTACTCGAGCAGTAAAATTTCCAGCTACTCCAGGATTTAGTAATCCTATCGGAACAGGAAATTTAGAGTTATTCCCATATACTTTAAATTTAGATTCACCTTTAAAAGAAGGAGAGACTTTAAATTTATTCGTAGAAGTGAAAAATTCAGATTCTGAAGATCCGACTGCTTATAGTGTAACAGGATTAACGAATCCGGTATTTAATCCAGGAGCTCTTGGAGAAGGAGCGTATCTATTGAAATACTTTTTGGTCAATGCGAAAGGCAATGTATCGAAAACTCCAAATGTTTCTGAATTTATTATTGATCTGAGTCCTATTAACTTAACAGGATTACCGGCTGGAATTACAAATTCACCAGTGACGATTGGGTATACAGAAGGAACCGTAACAGTAAATGGCCAATTGACGGCCTCTGGAACGGTATTTAGTGAAGAAGGAAATTATGCGGTCGCAACATTTGATCCATATGGAAATGCAAAAAATTATAATTTTGAAATTAAGACAACAGCTCCAGTCGTTGGAGGAGTCTTTGAGGGAGAGCTCCGAAGTGGTGATTTTGCACCGACTTTCCCAGCTGGATCCACCGCAACGTTAAATGAAGATCCATATATTTCAGGAACAAATATTTTTATTGATATGAAGTATGTTTTAGAGGTAACTGATAAAGCTGGAAATAAAACAATACGGAATTTTGAGCGTGATACCACTCCGCCATCAGTAGCGTGGGTTCGAAATGGAGAGACTTATAATAAAACGATGGCTCCAACATTTGCAGCGGGTCAGACGGCGACATTAAACGGGCAGCCATATCTTTCATTTACTGATATTACGGAGGATGGTGATTATGAATTAATTGTGACTGATAAGGCGGGGAATAAAACAAARRWTAMAWYWRTYAWWGWKRAKACMMCTGCAGCNNANGTACCAGTACTTACAGCAGATGCCAATACAAATGACAACACACCAACATGGAGTTGGGCRGCAGTAACTGGAGCATCTAAATATTATRTTTCTCTTGATGGAGGAGCAGAACAAGAAGTTTCTGGAACAAGCTTTACAGCTGGGACATTGAGCGATGGAAATCATACGCTTGCCATTCGTTCAGAAGATGCAGTAGGAAATCAATCATCATTATCTGCAAATACAACAATTAATGTAGATACAACTGCAGCAGATGTGCCAGTACTTACAGCAGATGCCAATACAAATGACAACACACCAACATGGAGTTGGGCGGCAGTAACTGGAGCATCTAAATATTATGTTTCTCTTGATGGAGGAGCAGAACAAGAGGTTTCTGGAACGAGTTTTACATCAGGATCAGCATTATCTGATGGAAATCATACGCTTGCCATTCGTTCAGAAGACGCAGTAGGAAATCAATCWKCAYTRTCTGSAAAYAMAACAATYAATGTRGATACAACTGCASCSGMTRTWCCAGTWCTYACAGCAGATGCSRMKACAAATAATTTAAAGCCAACATGGAGTTGGGCAGCAATCAATGGAGCGGTTAAATATTACTACTCACTTGATGGAGGAGCAGAAGTAGAGACAACGGGGACAAGTTTTACTCCGACGTCAGATTTAACAGCCGTAGCGCATACTTTGACTATTCGCTCGGAAGATGCATTGGGAAATAAATCAGTCGCTTCGGCTGCTAAATCTATTAATATTGATGTGACACCACCAACCAAAACAACAAACACTAACTACTCTTCAGGATTTACAGTAGGACAAGCCCTGGCTAAAGAAATTAGCTTTTCTGAACCGATCTCAAAGATTTTTGCAGGAGGTATTTGGATAGATGCAGCCGTAGGAGCTTCGTTTGATGTGACAAACTCTCGTGGAACCATGTCTGCAAAAATTACGGCTATAGATGGAGTGAAATTAACTATTGAGTTAACTGTTGTAACAGCAGGACAAAATCCAACCTTACCATTCCTTGGAAATACGTTTGCGAGTTCTACATTTAGAGGAGCAGATGCAGCAGGGAATGAACTAACAATTCCGGTTGATATCGAAGGGGTATCGCCTTAATTCCATTTTAAAGATAAAAATATTATTATAAAACTTAAAAAATACAAATATGAAAAATATTAATAAAGCAAAATCTTCAAATTATGAAAAGATATCGTCTGGTTTTTCTGCTATATCAAAAGAAATAAAGGGGAATGTACGTTCATTATTCAAAGGAGTTGGCTTAGCGGCTTTGCTCAGCACGGCTGTTTCGGTTGATTTTTCTGACAAGGGTACAATTTTTTCTCAGAAAAAAACAGAAATTTCTTCAAAAGTTGGTAATGTAGATGATACAGCGCCTGTTTTATCGAGTCTGGCTACTACGACAGATGTTACACCACTTGAGGGGTCGACGACTGTAGCAATTCAGGGCTCGTCATTTGTTATGCCGTCATATGATAAAGTTCATTCGATTACTGTGACTGATGAGAATGGAAAAGAAACTACAGCAACTTTTGAAATGGATGATATTTTACCATTGGTGTCAGGTGTGGTGAATGGAGAAGTGGCTTGTAGAGATGTGACACCTGGATTTTATCTATCTGAAGGCTCGATAGCGACTTTGAATGGTGAGCCTTTTGATCCATATACTACTATTACAAAATCGGGAAAATATACATTAGAACTGAAACGTGGAGATGATGTGTCTATGTTGTATTTTGAAATAGATAAAACTGCACCAGTTAAGCTAACAAATACGAATTACTCTTCAGGATTTTCTATCGGGCAGACGGTCTCCAAAGAAATAGATTTTTCTGAGAAGATATCCAAAGTTTTTTCAGCGGGCGGGTGGGTCGATGCCGAGATCGGGGTATTGTTTGATGTTGTGAATTCTCGTGGAGAGATGTCGGCCAGAATATCAGCTATATATGACAATAGATTGATCATAGATCTTACAGTTAACAGCTCGGGGCATCATCCAGCCTTACCATTCCTTGGACATGCGTTTGCAAGTTCTACCTTTAAAGTATCAGATGCTGCAGGAAATGAGCTAACAATTCCGGTTGATATCGAAGGAGTGTCGCCTTAATTTTATTGATGTAGACAACGTTCAATAAAATTACTAAAATTTGTATTATAATACAAATTTTAGTAAAAAACCAAAAAGCAAAAAATAAAAACAAACAATGGAAAAAAAGATACCTCTTCATGAGGATATAAATTTTGCAGAAGGGGATTTTATACAACAGTATGATAATATAAAGAGGGGAATGCTGCATGCTATCAAGGCATGTGGTGTTTTTGCTGTTATTGCGGCGAGTTCTGTGGTGGATGCTTCTGATTATAGTTATGAAAAAACTTTGCACTCTCGAGCGAGTTTAAGTATTTCTCAATTACTTGAAATGAGAAACAGATTAATTGTTATGAGGCAAAAACTCGATAGTCCACATATAACAAAGAAAAGTTTGAAAAAAATAGATAAAAAGCTCACTCGCTATCATTATTTGGTTTCTGGGCTCATTTCTTTTCGATCTTTGGGTCAAAAAAGAGATAAATATATATTAAAACAGAAAAAATAAATAAAAACACTCGGTATTTCATTACTTTTTTGTCAGTTCCTTTGCTTTTATTATAGAGATAAAAATCACATTGTGAACACATTATTTGAACACGATGTGTTGAATTATGGCTTGTGTATAGTAAAAAACTTTTTTATGATGTTGCGGTATTTTATCATTATTTAAGGTTTTTTACATGAAACTTCCATCTTTTTTAACAAATATAAAACGATTGTTTTTGACGCGCATTGTGCCAATCACACTTGCTTTATCATTTGTTGTTCTTTTTATTCTTCCAACTTCAGCGGCTGTCACGATTACAGCAGCAACGGGAGGAACAGCCATTTCTGTTGATACAGCTCCAGCCGGAGCCGCTCCAGGAACAACGGCTTTAAATCCTATAACGATTAATGAGGGCGCAAAACAAGAGATCACGACGGGTGATATTGTTATTGAGGCTCCAGCAGGATTTCAATTTAAAAATCCTCCAGGAAATAAGATTTCTTTGGAGATTTTAGATAATACCGGAGCCGCTCCATCAAATACGTCTTTACGATTTGTAGGAGGGATTGATGGTCTTTTAGTTTCAGCTGATGATGCTACTTCGTTTACCTTTAATATTTCAGCTGATTCGTTGGCTGGAACAAATCCAGGGCGAATAGTGATTAATAATCTTTTGGTTCAGCCGACGGCAACGTCTGCGGTTTCAGCTGATAACATTACGGTAAAAAACACTTCAACTTCAACCATTACTGGGGTAACGCCAGGGACAACGTCTCTTGGATCGTTAGCATCAGTAGCTGGAACACTTCATCATTATGTGGTGCGGTCAGAAGAACAGGGATGTACAACGGCTGCAACTGTCTTGACTGCAGCCTGTGACGCTGCAGCTGATAAAGCCGCAACGGCAACAGTGGGGACAGCAGAAAATATGTTAGTTATTCCGGTTGATCAATATGGGAATGTAACAACTGGTTCAGCGACAGTAACAATATCGGCAACAACAGGACCGACTGGAGGAACGTTTACTCCAACAACAGCTAATACAGCTGGAGGAATTGATCAAGTATCAATTATCTTTGGAGTAGCAACGAATTTAGGAACATTTTATGAACTTGATGTAGATGATACGAGTAAAAATAGTACAGGAGACGTAGAGTATGATGCACATGTAACAGTAAACGCTGATGCGATTACAGGAAGCGTACCAAATCATGCAAACCTCGAGGTCTCTGAAAGTGCTGATATTACTTTCAGGTTTACAACAGCGAATGCGGTGCCAAAAAATGGAAAAATAGTTATTACTTTACCATCAGCTTTTACAGCCACTTTACTTGCTGGAGCGATTGGAGATACCTATACGGATGCAATTGGAGGAACAACTGTTTATACGGCAGCTGTATCTGGAAGTGTTGTAACATTAACAGGAGATAACGCTGGTGATGGTATTGCAGCATCGACAGTAGTAGATGTGATCTTAACAGGAGTGTTGAATCCATTCGATACCACAAATCTGGCATCTAACTACGATATTTTTACACAAGATACGAATGGAAATAATATAGACGATGCGGCTTTATTTTCAGGAGGAAGTTTTATTCCAGGGGGATTAACAGGTGCAGCAGTTTCTCTTGGAACAACAACAGTTTCTACAGATCCAGGAAATATTACTTTAGATTTTACACTTGACCATCCTTTGGCTCAAGATGGTAAAATTGTATATGAATTTGGATCAAATTGGACGATGCCAGATGATGCAGATGCGAATGTAGAAATTCAACTTGGAACGTTTAGTATGGATCACTCAGGAGGATCTGATAGTTTTGTAGATGAAAAGGCGAATATTGCAACTGCGGTTATTTCTGGAAAGATTTTAACAATTACGCTTGATGGAAGTTTGACAACAGCGTCTGACCTTCCAACAACCGGTAATGTTCGATTGATTGCAAACTTTACGAATGATTTAAATCCAGGGGCAGTAGATACTTCTACGCCTGACAAAATAACAATAAAAACGAATTCAGCAGCTGGTGGGTACCGAGATGGAGCCGGAGCCGTTCAAGATACGTATACAGTCGGAACAATAACAACGGCCTCAGTAACAGCAACTCCAAGTACACAAGGAGGAGCGGGAACACATGCACTTACTTTTACTCCAGCTCATAATATACCAGCAGGAGGAAAAATTGTGGTGACTTTTGGAGCAGGTTTTACTATTGCTGATGATACAACAGTTGGAAAAGCAACGCTTACTTCAGGTTTTGGAGGAGCAACAGTTACAGGTTTAGCGGCCGTTTCTGGATCAAAAACAGTAACGGTGACACTTGATAATGAGATTACAGCAGGAGCGTTAACTATAACATTAGATTCTACTTTAATTACAAATCCAGGAGGAAATACAACTTCAGTTGATGGAGTACTTGATGCTTCAGAGATAGACGTAAAAACAACAAATGGATCTGATAAAGATATTGATGATTTAACAAATCCAGTTGCAACTACCTATACGGCAGCTATTGTTCCAGGAACAGTAACTATCGCAGCGATAACTACAGCGGCGGTAAATACAGCAGATTCAGTAACAGTTACTTTTAATTCAACAAGTGGGGTGGCGACTGATGGTAAAATTGTATACGAATTTGGTGCTGATTGGACTGCGAAAGGAGATGATGCTGATTTAGAAGCAGGATCTGCAGAAATTACAGCATTTACGGTGAATGCTGGAGATCAAACAGGAAATACCACATTTACTTTAGTAGGAAATAAAGTGACCGTTTTATTTGGAGGAGCTGGAAATCCAACAGCTGGTCAAACAGTTGTGCTGACTTTAGCTTCAACGGTATTTACTAATCCTCGTTCAGTTATTACTGGAACAGATGATACAACATTAGATGGAGGAGAAGTTGATATTTATACAACAACCAATGCGGATGTACTGGTTGATGACTTGGCAAACCCTCAGCAAGATATTACTTTTAGTGTAAACACACTCGGAGCAAAAACATTTGTAGTTGGAAATAATGGAACAGATAAAATTATAAATACAACGCCTTCAACAAATGTATATTATACAGCCTCGATGACTCTTGGAGCGAATACTCCATTGGTATCAGGTGATAAGTTGAAATTAAGTTTTGGTTCAGCGTGGACTATTAATGCTGTTGCTGATTGTGCGGCAGATATTATGTCAACTGACGATGGAACAACGAGTCGAGTAACTGATGATGGAACGAAGGTTGGTTCTGATATTTCATGTGCTTCAACTGGTCAAGATGTGATTGTAACGATTGCCGATACAATTGCGGCAAGTTCAGTGGTAACATTTAGAATTGCAGCGGGGGCCACAAACCCAATCCAAGAAAATCCACGATCAGTGGGAGGAGTTAATAATGCTATTAATTATTTTATTCTTGATAGTAATGATAAAGGAATTATGACAGATACAGTCGCAACTGGAAGTGTTTCACTAACAGCTGATGTTCTCACTGGTGGATCTATTACTCCAACAGCCGCAGTAACTGGAGCGAGTCCAACGGCAACCACTGTTGTATTTACAACTCCAAACGCATTAGTTTCTGGAGATATTATTACTCTAACTTTTGGTTCAGGGTATACAATTACAGATACAGACGCAGCGGCTGATATTATTGCAACAACTTCAGCGACAACTTCGGCTATCTATAACGTGACTGATTCTTCAGACGTAACGATTAGTGGATTGGTAACTGACACTGGGGCGCGAACAGCTATTATGACTTTAAGTGCTGGAGTGCCAGCCGGAAGACAATTAAGCTTTGTGGTAAATACAGATATTATCGCAGCAAATCCTCGAGCAGTTGGGGCAGCAGCAAATACACTTGATATTTCAATTACAGATTCAGAGCCAGTAAATATGACGGCTTTAGCTTCAACGGTTGTACCAACATTAACAGTTGCAGCGGTAACAACACCAACATTGGTAGCCAATACTTCAACTGAAGTAGGTGAGGCTCCAGCGTATAGTATTGTTCAATTTACAACTCCGAATGCACTTATTGCAGGAGATAAAATAAAACTTACTTTTGGAACAGGGTATTCAGTACTTACGGTTGCCGATTGTCTTGATGCAGGAGATATTACTGGAAATACCAGTACAACAGTAGATAAAATTGACGATGATGGAGTTGCGGCAAACTTAACTTCTTGTGTCTCTGCAAATGGAACAAATTCAGTAACGATTGTAGGAAATGCAAGTATTGCGGCGGGGTCAGTTATAAGTTTTAGACTTGGAACAGATATTATTGCTATTAATCCACGTTCAGTAGGAGCAGGAGCAGCAGTCAATGATATTGATGTTTTACTTACAGATACAAGTGATAAATCTATTGCTTCAGTTGATGATACAGAAGTAACACTGACAGCGGGTGCTATTCCTGCCAGTTATGCCGTAACAGTAAATAATGCTGCTATTGGAGAAGCTCCAGGGTATTACCAGATTTCTATGACAACAGATCATGCACTCATTGCAGGAGATAAAATAACGGTGAGTTTAGGTTCAGGATTTAATATAGCGAATACAACGGCGACAGCAGATATTACTGCAACGGGTGGAGCTGTTTCTAATATGCGAAATGTAACAGATGCATCAGATGTTGGACTATCAGCCGTTGTAGCAGATTCTGCTTCACGAACGATTATTCTTACATTGAGTGGAACAGTACCAGCGACGAAAAATCTATCTTTTCAAATAAATGAAAATATTATTGCTCTCAATCCATTGGCAAATACTTCACAGGTGGGAGATACGACTTTAGACGCCAATGAAATTGACGTACAAACACAAGATGCAAATGATAAAGTTATTGATGCACTTGCAAATCCAGAAGGACCAACATATACAGCTGGTTTAACACTCGCAAGTATGGAGCCAATGGTTTTAACAAAGGCAACTTCTACAGATTTACAAGTTCGATTTACAACAGGTTCAGCTCTTCCAAATAATGGTAAAATTGTTATTGATCTTCCAAGCACCTATGCATTTGGATCATCAGTGGTAACTGATTTATCAGGAATCGATGGAACATTTGTAGCAGTAGTAACAACTTTGGATGGAACAAATGATAAAATTACTTTAACTCGTCAAGCAGATGGAGTAGAGGTTCCGGCTTCGACAGTGGTTTCTTTCAAAGTGACAAACGTAACAACTCCAGCAGCGAGTGGTTCAACAGGGTTTTATAAACTGTATTTAAATACAAATGGAGATGCTTTAATTAATAGTCTTGTGACTATTCAAGCAGATACTATTACTGATCCGTCAGATGTAGTGGCACCAACTTTAAGTTCTATTTTACCAATAGATGGCGCAGCTTCTCAAAGTATTACAGTAG
Organism: Candidatus Peregrinibacteria bacterium; assembly: GCA_002401425.1. Taxonomy (GTDB): domain Bacteria; phylum Patescibacteriota; class Gracilibacteria. The sequence continues at coordinate 37,512 of NVTB01000005.1, read as the reverse complement.
CTCCAACGCTTACATTTAATGAAGCGTTAGATTCAGCAACTATAACATCTGCAAATATACAATTGAAAAAATTCTCAGATGATTCAACTGTGAGTGCTTCTATTACTCTTATAGAAGGAGATAAAGTTATAAAAATTGTTCCAAATAGTGATTTGTCATATGCAACACAATATTATATGGCTGTATCAACAGGAGTGACTGACGCATCGGGGAATGCTATTACTGCAACAGTAAAAGCAGATAATGAATTTACAACATTAGCAGATCCGTCAGATACAACAGCTGCTACATTGTCATCAATGTCTCCAGCAGATGGAGCAACAGGTGTGGCAATAGGAGGTGTTGTGAGATTGACATTTAACGAAGCTCTCGATGTTACAACAGTGACTTCATCATTTGTAGAATTAAGAAAGTTTTCAGATGATTCAGTTATTGCTTCGGCTATAAGTTTAATAGAAGGGCATCTAGTGATTCAAATTGAGCCAAATGCAAATCTGGAACATGGAACTCAGTATTATGTAGATGTAGCAGCTGGAGTGAAAAATGCAGCTGGAGTTGCGTTTGCAGCTGGTATGGTAAAGGCAGATAATGAATTTACAACAGTGGCAGATTCATCAGATTCAATTGCGCCAGCTGGATTGACAATTACAACAGGTATAGCAACAGTGAATGCAGATTTCTATACTATTACCGGATCAATCACAGCAGATGCAGATGATACAACGATTCAAGTATTAAGCGGAACAACGGTTATGGGAACAGCAGTAGTAACGGCMGGACAAACAGCATGGTCTGTAGTCGTGTCATTACCACAAAGTACAGCAACAACGTTTACAGCTCGAGTAACAGATGCTGCAAATAATGCAGCAACAGCAGGTTCGGTTGTTATTACAGAAGATGGAGCAGTCGGAGTAGATTCGATTGCACCAGCGGGATTAACAATCACAACAGGTGTCGCAACAGTGAATGCAGATTTCTATACTATTACAGGATCAATCACAGCAGATGCAGATGATACAACTATTCAAGTATTAAGCGGAACAACGGTTATGGGAACAGCAGTAGTAACGGCAGGACAAACAGCATGGTCTGTAGTCGTGTCATTACCACAAAGTTCAGCAACAACGTTTACAGCTCGAGTAACAGATTCATCAAATAATGCAGCAACAGGAGGTTCGGTTGTTATTACAGAGGCAGCTGATACAACGCCTCCAACAGTCGCTTCAACACTCCCAGATCATACATCAGCACAAACTGAGGTTGATGTAGCGGCGGCTCCAAGTATTACATTTTCAAAAGCTATTGATGTAACAACACTAACAGCAACAAATGTGTATATTTCAACAAATGCTGCAAATAATACAGGTCTTATTCCGGCAAGTGTGACTACTTCCAACGGAGATAAAACAGTTATCATTACTCCAACTTCAAATCTTTCTGCGAGTACTGCTTACTACTTACATGTAGAGACAAGTGTGAAAGATACAGCAGGGAATGCAATAGCTGCACAATTTAATAACTTATTCTCATTTACAACACAATCAGAAGCAGCTCCAACGATTTCAGCACTTTCAATTGCTGCGACAAATACAGCTGCAACGATTAGCTGGGGAACAACAAATCAACCAACGTCTGCTAAATACAGAGTCAATGCGGTTGCGTATAGTGGAGCATGGAATGTTATGGCTGTATCTGCAAATACTGGAACGCAGGCAGTAGCAAGTCTTACTGCAAATACAGTATATTACTACCAAGTTCAATTTACAAAAAATGGAGCAACGACGTATTCAGTACCGCTTCAATTTACAACAGCGAGAGGAGCGAATGGAACATATGTTGACTCTATTACGGTCGTAAAATCTACGGCTCAATACGATGTAACAAACCCTTGGACCAATGGATGGCATTTCCGATTTGCCATGACTCAAGATAATGTGGCAGAAACATCTCTTCAAATGAATATGGATAACTGGGTAAGTGGAGCCAATACTTTGGCGACAGCAACAAATGTTAAATTCTTGGCTTCAACATCAGGTCAAAGTCCAAATGAGGCAACAATTGATGCAGCAAAAAATGTATCAACTTCATATGCTGATGTTATTAGTCTGAGTGGAGTAAATGATTACAATCCAACAACTGGAGGAAAACAATTCTTCGTTGATGTATTTGTAAAAATTCCAAGCTCATCTCAAGCAGCTGGATCATATTCAACAAGTTATGCATTAAAGACAGTGAGTGATGTATCTATTGCACTTGGAACAGCTTCTATTAATGAATCTGCAACAAATACTGCAACAAATGTTATTACATTAACAAATGATACATTTACAAATACTTCTGGAACATTGGTTTCGTCGACTGATTATACTATTGCGGGACTTCCAACAGGAATTACGGCAACGGTAGTCACAACATCAGCGACATCAGCAACTATTACACTCACTGGAACTCCAACGACTCCATTAACAGCTGACTCAACAATAACAGTCACTATTAATAAAGCGGCTCTTGACGGAACAATTGATCCATCTTCTCAAACATTTGCTATTGCAGATGAGGCAGTTGTAGCGACTCCAACACCGGCAGCTGTAGTGAATAATGTAACATTTGATCAAACGTTTACAGTGGCGTTAACAAAAGATCAGCTTACAGCGGCATCTACAGCGACAACAATAAAAGCAGCATTAACTCTTGGAGGAACGTTTGCTGGGCAAACAGTTGGAACAGTTGTGAAGACAAGTGTGTCTGAGTTCACGGTTCAAGTAACTGGAAATGTAGTGGCAGGAGCAGCAACTATTACGCTGAACGCTTCAGAGTTAGAAGATTCAGGTAATGCGGTTACAAATATTACAATTAATTAGTTTTAAAAACCTTTCTATTTTTTTTAAAATAGAAAGGTTTTGTGGGTATGTGTTATTTATTTAATAAGAATTTTGATTATGAAAAAAAGTGTTTTCGCTGTATGTTTAGCTCTTTCTCTGTTTGTAAATACTCTGGGAGTCTTCGCTGGAGAAACAACTGGATCAGTTTCCACGGGAGTGCAAACTGGAGCGCAAGGAGTGGTGGTTTCAGAGCCATCGGCGAGTCCAGTAGCTGGAACATATACGGCATCTCAGTCGGTCACTTTAAGTGCAACAGACGCTCCGTATTTGTGTTATACAAATGATAATACGACTCCATCTTGTAACTGGGAGGCATTAAGTTGTACTTCTGGAACAAAATATAGCAGTGCCTTATCTCTTACCACGAACACAAAGGTTCGAGCAATTTCTTGTTATCAAGGAAGTGTTTCATCTTCAGTTGGTGAGTATTTTTATACTATTGGAGCTGGCCAGGAGACGGCAGCAGAGCCTTCAAATTCAACAGTGACAGATCTTCCTGAGACATCAGGAACGTCAAGTGCTACGGTAACAGTATCTTCAGCAACAACTGTTTCGGGAGCGGCTGATTTGTCAGATGCGGTTCCTTCAGGAGGTGCAGATGTAGCAGATTCAGTTACTATAGCTTCAAATATCTTAACGATTGCTTCTTCGGCAGAAGCGTCGAATGAAGTAGTGTTACCTGCTGGAACAGTTATTACTGTTGGAGCGGGGACATGGTCAGGGGTTTTGAATCCACCAGTTTCTATTGCGGATGAAGCCGGAGCGACGACCGCTCTTGGAAAGACTCCAGAAATCTCCGTTCAAATGGGGGATTTAAATGCGAAACTTGATTTTGGAACAACAGTGGCTTTACAGCCAACGGTTCAATTAAAATTGGCAGCCACGACGTGTAGTGCTGATGGATATAATATTTCAAGAAAATCTTTTGGAGATGCTTCTTACTCTTCAACGGGAGTTTCTTCGATTGTGGCAACACAATCAGGAGCGGATTGTCTGATTACGTTTAAGACACAGTTTATGTCAAAATTTGCGGCCGCAAATAAAGAGGCGGCAGCTTCATCATCATCTTCTTCTGGAGGAGGTGGCGGAGGTGGAGGAGGGAGTGTTTCTGTGAATACAACTCCATATGCTTTATCAGCTAATTCATTTGATGCTTCTATGGACTTAAGTCGACCACTTTCATTGAAAAAAACGGGAGGAGAAATTACTCGTCCGGTGKTATTAAAAAATGCATTGCGAAAATATTCTATAGAAATAAACAAAGGAACAAAAGTAACGTATTCTGATGGTTCTGCATTTATTGGAACGATTATGGTGCCAAATACTCTTGCTCGAGCTGATCGTCCAGAGACGCCTGAGGGATTTACATTGGTTCGTGGAATGAAGGTGGGTGACGAAGAAGGAAAATCAATTCATTTTTCTGAAGATGTATTATTAACAATTCCTGTGACTTTTATTGCGGCGGTTGATGCATCGAAAGTAAGTGTTTATTATTATGATGAATCGGCTTCAATGTATAAAAAAATTGGAGGAATATTATCTGATGATCAAAAAACAATTTCTGTGAATATAAATCATATGACAAAGTTTTCTGTCTTATATAGTAATACGAATGTTTCATTACCTTCAGATTCAGATGAGGCATCATCCACAACAGAAGCTCCAGCGGCTTTAGGAAATGTTTTATTCCGAGATGTTTCAACGCATTGGGCAAAGGATTATATTGTAGAATTAACAGAGAGAGGCGTGTTTAAAAATCAAAATAATTTCAGACCAAATGAAGCACTTCTTCGAGGAGAGCTGGTTAAAATTATTGTAGAAGCGTTTCATATCCCCGTTTCTGATAAGATGGAACCTTTACGACTCAAAGATGTTTCGATATCAGAGTGGTATGCTCCATATGTGAGTGCGGCGATAAAAGCAGGTATCGTGAAGGGGTATGAAGATCATACGTTCCGTCCAGGACAGGTGGTGAATAGAGCAGAGGCTTTGAAAATGATTTTAGAGGCTTCTCAGCTTTCTGACTTTACTTCAAATAACAATAGATTTACTGATGTTCCTGCATCATCTTGGTATGCTAAATATGTTCAGTTTGCATATGAAAATGGTATTGTGAGAGGGAAAACAGGGCTATTATTTGCTCCTTCTGATTCAGTGACTCGGGCTGAAGTTTCAAAAATTATTATGAAAACTTTAGATTTGGAAAAATAAAACAATAATATGTTTGACGTAAAAAAAGAGGCTGATAATTCAGCCTCTTTTTTATTTATATYATTTTAAAAATATGTAAAGGATAAAAACAGAAAAACCTTYGCATTTTGTTAAAAAANTACGCAAAAATAGAGAGTGAATGTCTATAAAAACTCATGATTAAAAAACCCCTTTCTTTTTTACTTTCTTTTGGCCTTATCTTGCAGGTATTTTTACCTGTATTACCGGTGTATGCAGCGGGAAGTTTGGTGTATCAATATTTTCAAATTGATGGGCTCGAAACAGGTTTGACATATGCGCCGGGTGACACCTTTCGAATGAATTCAAAAATATTGTCTTCTGGAGGAGTGGTGAGTAATTTAAAATTTGACATGTCATTTTCTGATACGAATTTGACATACAGTACTCCAGCAAATTCTCGATGGTATTCTGATGATGGAGGAACCTATGGTTTTCCGATACCAGACTCTGGAACAGAGGTTGATAATAATATTTTTAATCCAACGGCTGATAGTAGTATAAAACTACGAGGGGTGAGTGTGGCTGATAAAAACTACTGGGTTGATCAAATTGATTTGACAATTGGCGCTGATTTTTCATCGCCGCAACTTGATGTCACGGGATCATATATTTCTGATGAAACAACTACGGCGTTGACTCGAAATATTTATGTAGATGTACGTCCTCATATTTTAACAGCAGCGTTTTCTCCAGCTTCTATTGCAAATAATGGAACTGATACAACAACATTGACGCTCACAATAAAAGATCTGAATGGATGTGCAAATTTAGATGGAGCGACGGTAACAGCCGATTTGACGAGTTTGGGAGGATCATATACTTCTACAGAAACGCTGACGCATAGTAGTTGTGATGCCGGTGCAAAAACAGCAACATTTCAAAAAACAGGGATTATATCTTTGGCTTCCACGGGGGCAAAAAGTATTTCCTTTGCCGTGACTGATGAAGATGGCAATACAAATAATCCAGCAGATGTCAATTTTGGATCTATTGATTTAAATCCTTCAACGGTTTCTTTAACATTGAATGATTCATCGGCTCCAACGGTTGATACGCTTACTATTTCTGATAGTATTATTGGAGGAACCGGGCAAACTTCGGCAACTTTAACAATGGATGGATCTTCAGAGACAGAGGAGTATAAAATGGTTATTGGGAATTATGCACAGTGTGAAGGGGGAGCGGTTATTACTGACTGGACGTCGGGGGGAACTTCCTCAGTGGCTGGAGTGGTGAATGCTTCAGCTTTATCAGAAGGAAGTAATACGCTCTATGCTTGTGTGAGACGAACGATTGGGTCATGTTCAAATGCGACATATTTAAATAAAACGACGTGTGAAGGAAATACTGAGACTTGGACGGCTTCGGGTTCTTATGCTACGGCTGGATCTTCTGTCCTTATTACAAAAGATACACAGGCCGCAACTTTAACTTTTGTGTCCGCAACTTCTACGGTTGATGCGCAAGGGGACACAGGAACGTTAACGTGGTCATCAAATGAAGTGGGAACGTTTGACACCAAACAAAATGGGTCAACAAAATCATCTTCAAATGCATATGCATCAGCTTCCGCGCAGCAAGTGAATAATTTTATTGGGGGATTTACGATAGTTGGAGATAATACTGTAGAGATTATTTTTACTGATGAAGCCGGGAATGCATCTACTTTATCCAGAACCATTGTGCGAGTGCCACCTCCGCCATCGATGGCAGGTGTAACAAGTCAGGTCGTGACTTTAGTTGATAACGATAATCTTTTTGATTCTGTCGATGGACGAGATTTAACGGTTTCATGGGTAACAGATTCATCAATTTCTGGATACGGAGATTTTTATGCTTATGCGATTTATATATTACCAACAACAACTCCATTTAATGCGAGTGCTCAAGATGCTCGGGCGTTTATTACTGAGGTGAATGCGACTTCTGTAACGCTTTCTTCTTCCAAAAAATATGATTCTGCGCTGACTTTATTAGCTGGGGGAAATTACAAAGCATACGTGGCGGTATTATCAACGGCGGGGAAATTTGGATCCAATGCGATATCAGCTTCTTCCGCGATTACTTCAGATGCTTTGCCTCATCCGACCTTACAGAGTATGAATTTTGTGAGTGATACAGAAATGCAATTATTATATGATATTGATGTCAGTACGACGATCGCTGATCATGATGGATCAAATATTTTATTTCATCCATCTGATTCGATTACCGTGCAAACGAGTTGTAATGGAAATACAAATGGAGTAAAAACTATTTCTGGAAAATATATTTCGTTTTGTGTTTCATCATTAGGAAATATTGCAAAAACCTTAACTTTATTGGGGCAAAATGAACGATTATATCCACAGGCAGTTGAAGTAGGGGATGTTTTTACTGTGACGATCGGTTCAACTTCAGTGTCATTTACCGCAACGGTCGCGACGAGTGCAAATGTTGTTTCAGGACTTGTTTCAGCGATGAATACCGCTGACTTTTCTGGAGATGTCACAGGGGGATTAACAGCGAGTGATCAAACAGATCATGTGTTTTTATATCCAAATACGAAAGCAAATATTTGGACATCGGTATTAGTAACCGCCGATGGAGGAACCATTGATACACAAGATTTTGTGAAAAAAATAAATATGGAAGAATCTATCAGGGCCTATAGTGGAGGTTTTAATTGTCATGATTCGAGTATATCAGGATGTTCAGCGACTGATTGGAGTATGACAGTTGGTGATAAACAGGTGCCAAGTCCCATTGCTTTGGGGGATGTTACGCTGGGTTCAGCAACGTATTCATCAGATGTTATTAATCAATTTTTTACAGGAAATATTACTTTAAACTGGAACAACCCAGAGTTGCTYTCATCCAATTCAAAAATAGTTATGACTCGAACTGGGGGAGAGGTAGATGTAAATTCGGTTCATAATATTCCGATGACTGGAAAATTAGCAGCTGGGGCTCAATCTATAATATTAGATCCTACTGATTTATTGGGAGATAGTACGAGTACCACAACTGATGTATTGGTCTCATCTGCATATTATACTCTATCGCTTGCTATTGAAGATATTGCTGGAAATACACAATCTTCAAACACAAAAAGTGGTATCAAATATGACACCACTTCTCCAAGTGATATTATTGTCATTCCGTATCCAAATGCACTCGATGAAGCGGATAACGCTACTTCAGATACAACTCCAACGCTGAGTTGGTTTTCTTCTTCTGATAATGCCAATGGTTCAGGGTTGCATCCAACGAATGGATACCAGGTACAGCTATCGATTGCTTCTGATTTTTCGAGTATTTTTGAAACAAATTTTATTGCAGCGGGAGCGACTGAATATACAGTCACTGGACCACTGACAGGAAGTCCGGCAACAACGTATTATTGGAGGGTTCGTTCGCAAGATGCTTTGGGAAATTATTCGGCATGGAGTGAAGTTTCTTCGGGGGTTCCATTTGATTTTCTTCTTGATTCAACAGTTGCCAACATCTCATCGCTACGTATCGATGTGCCATCTCGAGGCATAACTGGGGGTGCTTTTGTGAAACAAGGAGAGACGGTGAATATTGTGGCATCAATTGCAAACTCAGCACTCGCTTGTATTGAGCTTGATATAAGTTCACTTAAATCAGGATCAACAGCTGTTGCTCCAAATACCTATGCAACTGGAGTGGCGACTTGGACGGGGATTGCATTAGATGGAAGTATTACAGAGGGATTAAAAAGTTTAACAGTACAGGCAAAAAATGCGAATTGCTCAAATCCGACATTTCAAACATCAGTCGAAAATGTGACCGTTGATAATACGGCACCAGCGGTGACAACCGGACTAACATCTTTAACAGGAGGTGATATTATTAAAGGGGGTGATAGTTATGCTATTACGTGGGATAGTGGATCGATTACTGAGACAAATTTTAAAGATATTACACTCTCTTTTTCTGCAAATAGTGGAGGAGCTTGGACAGAAATTGCGAATAGTTTGCCAAATAATGGTTCATATAATTGGGCCGTTCCATCGGTTGATAGCAGTACCTATAGAGTAAAAATGGATATATATGATCAAGTCGCGCAGAGTGCGACATCTCAATCATCATCTGACTTTATTATTGATAATACGGCGCCAGTTGTGCCTTCAAATACCATCACATCACCAAATGGAGGAGAAACTTTTTATGGAGGACAGAATGTGACTATCTCTTGGAATAGTGTGAGTGCTACAGATGCCAGTATTTCGGGTAATGCGATTGATTTAGAGTATTCTATTGATGGAGGATCTTCATTTATTGCCATCAATAATCCATCGTCAAAGCTTTCTAAAACAGATACTTCATATTCGTGGACCATTCCTTCAAATGTTAATACAGCACAGGCTCATTTTAAAATTATTGTATGGGATAAAGCTGGAAATGCAGCTGGAGATACTTCAGATGGCTATTTTTCTATAGATTCTATTGTGCCAACAATTACCTCTCGTCACACACAAGACTTGGATAGTGATGGACAGATTGATGCAATAAAGATAACTTTTTCTGAAAATATTTCAGATACAACCATTCAAGCGTCAGATTTTTCCATAACTGGATATGCTGGATTATCATTTTCTTCTTTTACAAATGGAGATGCGGCGAATAATAATATTATATATATAACATTTACTGAATCAGGTTCAAGTGATTCGGGGGCTATTCCAAGTGTGACATACACAAAGGGCACTCTTACGGATGCTGCTGGAAACTTCTTAGTGACAACATCTGTCATTTCTACAGATCTATCAACTCCCGTTCTTCTTTCGCGAGTGACGCAAGATACGAATGCCGATGGAGTGCAAGATGGGGTATTGTTAACATTTTCAGAAACTATGGATGCTTCACAGGTCACATCAGCGAGTTTTGAAATACAGACTCAGGATCTCGTGGCTTTAACCGAAACATATTCAGATGGCACGGATGATGCCACTTTATTATTAACCTATACTGGTGGAAATGCATTTGATACCGATGATCTGACACGGGTAAAAATTCTTAATACGAATTTTAAAGATATGAATGGAAATGCATTAGCGGTTGATAACGATTTTGTATCTGCTACTGACGCCGTTGCTCCAGTATTCTCCGTTTCTACTGGGATTGCGACAGGAACACCTACAATGAATATTACTTTTTCTGAAAAAGTAGATAGTTCAGCTGATGATTTTACCGTGTGGACACTGAGTGATTCGTTAACGGCAAATGGGATTTCTACATTAGATGGAACAGCGGCCGTAGCGGTTTTAAATATCAGTACATCGTTTACGAATACGGCGCTTACTCCGACGCTGACCTATACAGCGGGGGATATAGTCGATACTTCTGGAAACACCTTGCCGACATCGTCAAAGGTGGCAACCGATACCATGTCTCCATATATTTTAAGTATTTCGATTCATGATGATACTATTGATGGAAATATCGATCAAGCTCGCGTAACGTATTCAGAAAATATTGATACTGGAACGGTGCAAGTGAGTGATTATTCTTTAGATTCAGTGGCTGCGAGTACTCATTCTGTAAGTGGAGCGGTACTGACATTGAATTTTTCGGGGGTATCGGGCACAGATGTGAAAGATGTTTTATATTCGGGGTCAACGACCGCTGATTCTTTAGGAAATACCGCTTCGGTATTATTATCAGGAGATATTACGGAAACAGATTCAGCTGGGCCGGTTATTATTTCAGCAACATATATTGAAGGTGCGGGTGCTGACTCATTACGACTGGCATTTTCTGAAAACATTGATGATTCAACATTAGCCATTGCTGATTTTGTCATTGCTGGAGGTGGGAATTTGACTGGGGGAACGATTACTTCAGGAGCCGCGAATGATCATGAAATTGTATTGGGGAATATTACGACTGCTTTGACAGTTGGGGTTTCAACTATTAATTTTTCAGCCGATTCGGTTGTTGCTGATGTCAACGGAGTAAATAATGCTGGGACGAGTGTTCAAAGTGTCAGTGGAGCTATTATTATTAATGAAGTGTCTTGGGCAGGATCATCGGCCTCAGCCTTAGATGAATATATAGAATTACGAAATATGGGAACGTCATCGGTTGACATCTCTGGATGGACGATTGAACAAGCGGCGAATTCAGGAACGATTACGATTCCAGGCAGTACCACTTTATCAGCAGGGGGTCTCTATCTTATTAGTCATTTTGCCGAAAGTAGCGGATCTTCAAAATTAAATATCACACCAGATTTTGTCACAACAGATTTATCACTCGCGGATAGTTCAAACGGTGATTTATTATTAAAAAATGGTTCAATACTAGTTGATCAGGTAGAAGGGGATACCTGGCCAGCGGGAGATGCCGGAAGTTTTATTGCCATGGAGCGAAAAGAAAGTCCTGGTGATGGACTTGTTGGAACGAATTGGTATAACGCGATTACAAGTGTAAATTTTGATGCAGGAAGTGAGAAGGGGACTCCAAAATCAGCCAATCTTTATGATATTACCGCGCCAACTATTGACTCAGCGGCTCGAGCTCCTGCAGTAAATACTTTGTATCCGAATGGACAAATAGATATTCTTTTATCATATGTTGATAATGTAGGAGGATCAGGGATTGATACATCGGCGGTTGAATTATTTTATGACCTTGATCAAAATACATCGACCGATGGAGCGGGGTTTGATGGCTGTGAAGTAGCGGTGACTCCGACGGTAACGACGACACAATTATCATATGCCTTTCAAGGAGGAGAAGTTTTACCCGTTGGGCGAAATAAGGTGTGTGCCCGCGTGAAAGATTTAGCCGGAAATACTTCAACCTTATCATGGGAATTTTGGATTGATAACTTTACATTTTCACTCAGTGAAATCACTCCACAAAATTTTACGGTGCTTCCTGGTGTGAATACAACGATTACTGATGGTGTCCTCATGACAGTGCAAACATATGGAGCGGGAGTGAATATTCAGGCGCAATCCACTGTTTTAGATTCAGGAATAACGACTATTCCATTATCACAATTTTACTTTGATGCACGACTGCGGAAAAAAGTAGATACGGGCAGTGTTATTGATCAACATGTCTATAATGGGCTTTTAAATTTCTCTGGAAATAGTGACGTAGAAATTATAGCGGCTGATGCTCCAAGTGTCGGTTCGGCTTTAAAGACCTATTATATTTATATAAAAAATGAATTAGCGGTTGGTTCAATCCAAAAATCTGGTAAATATAATGCGACGATTCAGTATAATGTGAGGCCAAGTTATTAATTCATTGAACAAATAATGTATTCAGTGTTTTTATACATTATATTTTATTTACATCCAATCGGATACAAAACGTTTCGCGTAGGGGCACAATAACTTGTGCCCGTAAGGAGACCTGTGATTTATGAATTTTTAAAGGATAGGGGAGGGGTGTGTTTGCAAAACAATACAATACGTACGTAGGGGCATGTGGCACATGCCCGTATTACGATATGGATATAACGAATATAAAATATGTGGTTATGTCATGGCGGGATATAACGAATATAAAATGTATGGTTATGTCATGGCGGGGATGTAACGAATATAAAATGTATGGTTATGTCATGGCGAGGATGTGACGAATATAAAACGTATGCTTATGTCATGGCGGGGATATAACGAATATAAAATATGTGATTGTATTTATATGAGGATGATTCATATTTTACCATTTCCTGGGCGCGCCAATGGCGAGCCCCTACGACAAAATATCAAAGATATTTTGTGTCTTGATAGATATTTTGTAAACTTACACACCTTGAAATCGCTAAATAAAGCCCTATAATAGTATAAATACATCTTAAGGTTTTCATTTATGGATAATAAAATAAATACAGAGAATAATGTGCAAGAAAATATTGCAAATCAATCTATGGATGATGGATTTGAACTTTCATATGATTATTTCCAACAGGGGAATGAGACTATAAAAAGGTCTATTATGGCTATTATGAGTGCTGGAGCGATTGGTGTTATTCTTTCTACAAAAGGAATGTTTGATTCATTAATAAATAAAATATGATTAATATTAATAATACATCAGAAAGAGATGGGGGTAATGATATAATATCTCATGAAGAGTATGAGCCAGAACTTCAGGCTGTTATGGATGATATCATTAAATCATTGCAATTAAATGGTACAACATTTGATGAAGAACTATTACGTATGTGTGAAAACGTTTCATAGAAATAAAAAAAACATTCCTAAAAGAGGAGTGTTTTTTAAATATCTATTTAATTATGCACAATGTATCTTGTGCAGGGTTAAGTTGTTATTCTATCAGCCTGTGAGAGTATTCGTTTTAAGGCTTTGTAGCGCTTATTATGTGTAATAGTGTTACAATATTGCGCAGAGAGGATGTTATTTTTTTTCTGAAGAGTGTTCATCCAATATCTTTTGCACTTCTTTTGGCATCTTATTTTTTTCTTGAATTTCATGCATTGAATGAGCAAGTTGTTCCATTTCTTCATCGGTCACTGTTGGAAGTTTATTTGATTCAAGTTCAGAATCATTTTGTTTATTGATATTCATGGTATAAAGAATTATTGTGTTATAATAGGTTTTTTTGAAAAAATATGTCGTTTCATGTATTTGACAGAATCTAAAAAATGAATTCTTACAGCTTTATTGGTGAAAAATGATGAGAAGCCTCCTCTGCTTAATCGTACTCCATCAGCTTCAACGATAGCGGTTGGAACGTAGACCACTCGTGATTTTCTTTCCCAGGCTTTGAGGCAGATTTCTGTATCGGACATAAATAAGAAGTAATCCTCATTAAAACCTCCAATATCTTGCCAGAGTGATTTTTTAATGATCATGCATGAAGATTGTATCCATGGCACATTTTGCACAAGATCATAGTTGATATAGGCCATTTCATCGTTATATACTTTTTGTTTAATAATTGGCCAGTTTCGAAAAAATGTTCTTCGAGCAATTTGAATGAAAATATTAGGAAAATCTCTGACAGTCATTTCAATTCTGCCATTATGAGTAATTTGTTTTGGGCCAACTATTCCAACATCTGTATTGCTTTCTAAAAAATCATACAGAGTTTGAAGTGCTTGGGGGTCTCTCCAGTGAATATCTGGATTAAGAATCATGAAATATTTACTATCTGATTTTTTAAATGCTTGATTATATGCCTGTGTGTATCCGTTATTTTCCTTATTAATAGAGAGTGTTACTTGCGGATACTTTTTTATGATATCTTGTAATATTTTTGCATTTCCATTATTACAGGAGTTATCTATAATGCTTATTTTAAAGGAAAAGTTTGTATTTTGTTGTAAAATACTTTCCACATTTTGTGCTACTCGATGACCTTTCATAAAGTCTAAAATCGCAATATGTATCATGTATTATTATTAGAAAACCATGCAATGGCATTGTCTATTCCTTGTTCAAATGTGAATTTTGGAGTCCATCCAAGCTCTGTTTCTATTTTTGTCATATCAATGGCATATCGAAAATCATGACCTGGTCGATCGGCTACAAAAGTGATGAGAGATTCACTTTTCCCTAGTGATTTGAGTACATATTTCACCAGCTGAATATTGGTGAGCTCTACTCCCCCTCCTATATTATAGACCTCCCCTGCTTTCCCTTCTTCAAATACACGAAAAATACCGTCTACATGATCAGTCACATACAGCCAGTCACGAATCTGTTTTCCTTCTCCATAGACTGGAATTGATTCATTATTTAATGCTTTTTGAATAATGACAGGTAAAAACTTTGAACTATCTTGATGTGGCCCATAATTATTCGAACATCGCGTAATAAGTGTTGGAAAGCCATACGTATCATGGTATGCTTGTACGATATGATCAGCGCCCGCTTTTGATGCTGAATATGGTGAGTGAGGTTGTATTGGAGTTGTTTCGCTGAAAGCATCATCTTCGAGTTTGAGATCTCCATATACTTCATCTGTAGAGACTTGTAGGTATCTTTTAATATTATATTTTCGTGATAAAAATAAAAGATTTTGTGTTCCGAGCACGTTTGTTTCGATAAACAAAGAAGGATTGGTGATCGATTTATCTACATGTGTTTCTGCTGCAAAATGAACGACTCCGTCAATATCATATTTTTCAAAAACATGTGTTTCTAAAAAATCTTTGTCACGGATATCTCCATGAATAAAAGTATAGGCATCTGTTTGGTCTATGCTGGAAAGGTGCTTTTTATTCGCAGCATATGTTAACGCATCAAGATTAATAATGTTGTATCCCCTTTTATGAGCTTCAAGGACAAAATGTGATCCGATAAAACCACATCCCCCAGTGATAAGTAAATTTTTATGCATGAAGATTGTTTTTATAGTCTTCTAGAATTTCAAGAACACGTTCTTGTATTGGTGGCATGTGAATACCGTATTTTTTTTGTTTGTCGGTATTCAGGGTGCAATTTGATCGTCCTGCTTTGGTGTATTGTGCGAGTTCTTCAAGACTCATATAGTCAAATTCTTTTGAGTTATCAACTATTTTTCTGAAATTTTCCATAAGATATTTATGATCCATAGAGCCTTCGTTTGTCATATTAAAGATACCAGTGTTTTTTTGTTCAATAAGCTGTACCGCCGCTGGTATAAAATCTTCAATAATGGTAAAAGAATTTTCTATAGATATGATTTTTTCATAGTTCTTCAGTTTATCAATAACATTTTTTCTATGAGGCTTTCCTTCTATCGGTATTCGCACTCTGAGTTGCAGGATATCGAGTTCTGCTAACAGTTGTTCAGCATGAAGCTTTGTTCGTGAGTAGAGTGATCCATAAAAATTTGGAGTGTCTTCTTCTGTAAACAAATGAGACCCTGTATAAATACATCCACTACTAATATAAGCACAATACGTATTGAGTTCATAACATACAGCGGCAATATTAATAGCGCCACTTACATTTACATCAATGACTTCACGAGGATGTGATTCACACCAATCAACATTCGGTACACCAGTAATTCCTGCAGCATTTAAAACAACGTCTGGTTGAGTATTTTGGATATGCTCAAAGATATCAGCTTTATTGGTAATATCAATTCGGTCAGTAACCACTTCCCATCCTTTTTGTTGAAAGGCTTCTACAAAGTGTGATCCAAAATATCCAGTTGCTCCAAATATAATAATTTTCATAGTATGTGATTAAGCTCGGGCAACAATAAGAATAAGTTGTCCGTTTTTATATAGAATTTCAGTCACAATCCCCGCTTCAGCAAGATCTCGAGAAAGTTTTAAAATTTCTTTATCTTTTGTTTCATTAAATTTTATTTCAAACTCTTCCGTAAATTCATCGAGTTCTTTGTGTTCAGGTGTTTCGATAGAAATTTGTTCTTTCGCTTTTTTGATATCCGCGAGGTCTTCTCCCATTTCTTTTCTGACCTTTTTTAATTCTTTTTCTCGTTTGTCAAGAAGTTGGTACTTCGGATCACTATCAAGTGTATTTTGAAGACTTTTTTTCAAGTCTTTTGTACTGCTTTTAGCAGCCTTAAAGTCTTGATAGGCATTGGTGAGTTTTTCTCCGGCCTTGTTTATACAATTTTGTAGATCTTGAACATTTGACATAAATAAAGGAAATTAATAAATCTTCTTTATTGTATGCATTTTTTTAAAAAATCTCAAGAAAAAAACTCAATTATCGTGTTTTTAACTCTTCTTCAATTTTTAAGATTTCTTTTGTTTCAGCTATGAGCTCATAGAGACCTTGTAATTCTTTTAAATGAAGAGTTTTCATGTTTTCCAAAATACTCGTTTTGGCTTGTAAAAGGAGTGAGTGAATTTTATGACTCACTTCATGGACTAAGAGATTGTGCATTTTTTTATAAACATCGTGAGGAAGCTTTTGAATATATTTTTTTGAATATTCTAAGATGTGTTCCTCTTTGTGAAATAATAATTCTATAATTCGTGGTAAATATTCATCAAATCCAAACCGAGCGAGTACAAAATAAATATACATTTGTTCTTTTTCATCAGCCGTTTTTAACATTCTTTCGAGCCGTTTTGTTTCTTGAATGGCTCCAATAAGACCAATAGTATGAATCCCTGAAATTCTCATCTCAATTTCTTTGCTTTCAATCATTTTAGTGAGTTGTACTAATACTTTTAATCGATAGTTTGGAAATCTCCATAAAGCTTGAATCGCTGCACTTTTTAATCGAGGATGTTCAGAGCTGAGGTGTTTTTCAATATAATGAGAGATACTGATGTCATCAAAGAGTCCACAGACATAGACTCCATCTGCCACGAGGCTTTCATCTTCATTTTCAAGAATGCTGAGAAGAAAAGGTATGGTTTCTGAGTGATGAATATTTTTAAGAACTTGAACCACTTCAGATTTTATTTTTTTAGATTTTGTCGTCAAAAATACTTCTTTGAGAAGTTCTAATATTCGGTGTTTGGTAAAAGAGTGAGATTTTAAAAACTCATTCAGTTGAGAAAAACTGGATAATGTTTGTATCGCTTCATATTGAATATGCGCTTTTTTTGATCGTAAGAGTTTTAATATGTCGGATAATGACTCATGATCATTGGTTCGTTTCAGTGTTTGTAAAATACTTTTAACGACGACATCATGCTGCTTATCAAATAAATTCTTCCCTAAGATTCCAGAAACATTTTGATGTCCATTTTGTGCTAATATTTCAACAGCTTCAATTTTATCAATAGGATTACGACTGGCTTGTAAGTTCTTTTTAGCAAGAAGTGTGTATTGTTTTTTCATTTTTGATAAAGCCATTGTCATCGTTATCATTCCTATAAGTATAGACAGAGAGATAGCTGTATTTTGATGCTGAATGGGGACAACGAATAATATAATCATTAATATACTTGTTCCGAAAATAATCCCAAAAGGTCGAGCCACTCCTTCCATGAATTCTTTTACTTGTTCGCGAATACTTCGTTTGAGTGCGTAAAATGATGCATGGTATGAGGTTCTGTGAATAACTCCCGTGACTTCAAAAACCCCACGGGAGGTAATAGCGGCTCCATATCGCAAAAATGCGGCGGGGCCGTATCCAAAACTTATTAAGGTGAATATTCCACTGATAAAATTAACAATAGGATGAAGCTGAAGTGTTTTGATAACTCCAAAATGTCTTTGTAAACGACTTCCGCTCAAAATTTGTGAGAAAAATGTAACGATAGAGAACATAACGTGCCAGAAGGCGAGGCCATGAGTGAGGGCATCTGCTCGTCCGTGTGATGATTCAACGTGTGATGAAGAGGCCTGTTGTGCGGCAAGTTCAGAGTCCAGGACATAGGTATATTGATACTCAATAAGATTCACGAGTGAAAATTGCAAGAAAACAATGAGGAACATACTTTTTAAAAAAGGCACTCCTTTTATATGTCGAACCCCTTTTTTAATAGCGTCTAACTGTGAATGATCTTTATTTTCGTGTTCTTCTTTTGATTCAAGTTTCGGCACTTTATTTCCAAATCGTTGAAATAAAAAGAAGATAGGAAAAACAATCAGTAAAATACCAGCGATGACATATAAAAGATTAATCGCGTGGAAGTGATTATATTTTACTAAAATAGTGAGTATGATACCGGCAATAATACCTCCAATAGGTTCTGAAGACTCAATTATGGGAAATGTTCGTTCGCTTTCAAGGGGGCTGAACATTTCTTCAATAAATAGAGCTAATATAATATTAATTTGTGCAATGAAAAATGAGAGCGCTATAAAAAATGATCCATAAAAGAGCCAGCTGCTATCACTGAGCGTCGCTGAAAAGGCAAATAATAGAGCGGAGAAAAAAGTCATCGAAAGAATTTGCGATTTTTTTGAGTACTTTTCTAATAAAAAGGCAAATATTCCAGACCCCATAATCACAAGAATGGCAGAAATAATATACATAAGGGGGAGCTTGTCAATCCCCTCATTGTCAACAAATATTGCTAAAATAATAGTAGATCCCATCACAAAAGCTATATGGATAATGAGCTTAAGCGTCCATGCAAAAATAATACGAGCCCACTCATGATTTGATACATTTAACAATAAGTTCAGGTAGTGTAGAATTTTTTTCATATATTTATATTTATTTTTCATGTCATTGTAACATATTCTTTTCTTTTTTTCAAGTTTTTATAATAAAAATCCTCTGAGTTTTTTCAGAGGATTTTTATTTATTTTATTCGAATGCTTGTTGGGTGATTTCTCAGTTTTTCTAAAACTTTCGCTTCAATCTGTCGAATACGTTCTCGCGTGACTCCGAATTCTTTCCCAACCTCTTCCAGTGTATGTCCTACGCCATCTTTGAGTCCAAATCGCATTTCAATAATACGTCTTTCTCGTGGAGATAAATATTGTAACATTCCATGAATATTATCTTTAATGATTTGGCGAGCGGTAACGTCATGTGGAGAAAGTGAATCTTCATCTTCGATAAAATCTCCGAGTTTTGAGTCTTCTTCAGATCCAATAGGGGCTTCAAGAGAGACAATATCTTGTGATATTTTTAAAATATGTCCAATCTTTTTAACATCAAGGTCCATTTCAGCGGCAAGTTCATCGTGGGTTGGTTCTCGTCCAAGTTCTTGAGAGAGCCGTCTTTTTGTATAGGTGAGTTTATTGATAATTTCAACCATATGCACCGGAATTCGAATGGTTCGTGCTTGATCAGCAATAGCTCGAGTAATTGCTTGTCTGATCCACCACGTAGCATATGTTGAAAATTTAAATCCTTTATCGGGATCAAATTTTTCAACAGCTCGGAAAAGTCCGATATTCCCCTCTTGAATGAGATCAAGAAAAGAAAGTTTTCGTCCAATGTATTTTTTGGCGATAGAAACAACAAGTCGAAGATTGGCTTCAGCCATATGTTTTTTCGCAGCGAGTGAACCTTTTCGAATTTTTCGTGCAATTTTAATTTCATCCTCAGGTGACAGGAGTGGTACTTTTCCAATCTCTGCTAAATACATTCGTACGGAATCATTTGATATCTCTGATAAATCTATTTNGNTTTCWWSWWTKYTTCTGGATCAATTGTTTCATCTTTTTCTTGGATTTCTTTTTCTAATAATAGCAGTTCTTCATCAGAAGGATTTTCCTCTTCTTCTTTTTCATCCTCATCATCACCATCTTCATCATCACTATCTTCATCATCTTTGTCTTTTGTACTCACTGTTTTTTTCACTTTTTTAGTTGTTTTTTTCTCTTGTCTCATCATTTCTTCTTTTGAATCAATTATTTTCACTCCAAGGTTTTCAAAAATATCAAGAAGCTCAGAGAAAGAATCAATATCCTCTTCGCAATTTGGAAATGATTTAATAAGCTCTTGTTTTGTAATAAATCCCTGATGTCTCCCCTTTTTTAATAAAGGCGGAATACTTGTGGGGAACTGTGCTAATACTTCAGGTGATGGCATTTTAATAAAAGCCGATTTCTTTTTAGCCATAGATGGTATTTATAAAAATAAAAAAACGTCAAAATTGTATGATTTCCTGAGGAAAAAGCAATAGATTTTTTGATAACTGAAGCAGGAGTTTTATACAACGTTCTCTTCATACTCTTTTTTCATTACTTCTCTAGGAGCATCCTTGCCAGTAAAAAAGTTAAATTGTTCGTATGCTTGTACCAAAAAGAAGTCTTCTCCAAGCACGATAGTGGCACCAGCTGCCTCTGCGATCTTAATAAAATCGGTTTCTTTTTCGTGAAAATTACAATCAAGAACGACTTGGTTTTTATGAAAATGTTTTTCTTCAAAAAATGAGTCTTCTCCTGTGTCAACAGTGGCAGTATGAATAACAACATCAAAAAATGATCGTTTGTAATCTTCAAATGTTCCAAAATCACATGAGAAAATCTTAGAAAGTTTTTTTGATTTTTCTATATCTGAATCAAGAATAGTAACATTTCCTCCAGACATCAGTCCGGCGTAAATGGCTGCTCGTGCTAAACTATTGGCTCCAATGATGACTATATTTTTATCTTCAAGATCGATTTCTTTTTGTATCGCTTTTTTTATTCCTAAAAACTCGGTATTATGACCGATGAGTTTTCCTTCTCGGAAATAAATAGTATTAATGGCTCCAATGCTTTGGGCAATGATAGAAATTTCATGACAAAGATTTTGTACCTTTTCTTTGTACGGATCTCCAACAGATAAACAAATCTTTTCTTTTTTTACTTTGATATCAAAAAAAGCTTCTAATTGCTCTTCTGGTACGGGAAAAAGTTTATATTGAGCATGTAAATGATGCGCTTTATATCCGGCTTCATGAACGTTTTTAATCAACTCTGATGAAGTGGGAAAAGCAAGATAGCCGTGCAGTTGCATAGAATGTGTATAAAAAGTGAAAGTGCTTACTTATTATGCAGAAAATATTGAATATACGCAACCTTTTCTATAAAAAAAACAAAAAAGATCTTTACAGAAAAAAGTTTATACATATAATTCGTGTGATCTTTTCATTATCGTGGATTTTAGGCTGGATAGCTCAGTTGGTAGAGCAATGGATTGAAAATCCATGTGTCCCCGGTTCAATTCCGGGTCCAGCCACCATTCGCCACAATAGCTCAGTTGGTAGAGCCACCGTCTTGTAAGCGGTAGGTCGTCGGTTCGAGTCCGACTTGTGGCTCCATGAATGAAARAGATAAAAACACCCATAAATGGGTGTTTTTTTTATTTTATAGAACGGGTTCAAGATTTTGAACCCCTACACCATAAAAACAGGGTTCAAGATTTTGAACCCCTACACGCTATTTTGTTAAAATAGCTTTAATTCTTCGTATTCCCGCAGAGCTCGCTTGTTCTTTTTTAATTTTAAATACTCCCAGTTCTTTTGTGTTTTCTACATGTGGACCTCCGCAGATCTCTTTGGAAAATCCTTCAATGGTATATACTTTGATTTTTTCATCATATTTATCACCAAATAATCCAATCGCACCTTCAGATTTCGCTTGATCGACTGTCATTTCAGTGCACGTAATTGGAAGCGATTTTGCTATTTGTGTATTTACAAGCTGCGTTACTTCTTCTTTTTGTTCATCGGTAAGTTTTTCTGAGTGAGAAAAATCAAATCGGAGACGCTCGCTGGTGATGTTTGAACCTTTTTGTTCAACATGATCACCTAAAACATCTTTTAACGCCTGATGCAGCAAATGCGTTGCGGTGTGATAGGCTGTTACTTCTTGTGAGTCATCTGCAAGTCCCCCCTTGAATTTTTTCTCTGATCCTTGTTTTGAAAGTTCTTGATGTTTTTTGTATGCTAAGGCAAATCCTGCAGCGTCAACTTCTAAAGAATGCTCTTTTGCAAGTTCTTGTGTCATTTCTAAAGGAAACCCATACGTATCATATAATTTAAAGGCTTTATCTCCTGATATCGTTGTGATTTTTTTNACCGCTTCTTTCAAGGGCGATAGCAAATCCTCTGAGAAGTTTTTCAAATTCTTTTAATCCCTGTATGAGTGTTTTTCTAAATTTTCCTTCTTCTTGGGTGAGTTCTTCTAAAATAATGGCCTTGTTTTTATCTATATTTAAATAAATCTCTGAAAACTTCTCAATAACACATTGTCCTAATTTTACGGCAAAGCTTTGCTCAATTCCTAATTGATGCGCTGATCTTATCGCCCTTCTGATCAGTCTCCTTAAAATATATCCTTGATCGACATTTGACGGTCTGACTCCATCAGAAAGCATGATAACAGCGGTTCTTATATGATCAACGATGATTCTCATGCGCTTGATTGTTTGAATAGTGGAATCAGAATCATGAAGATTATCTTCATTAATGACAATTCCTGATTGATATTTTTTTCCAGAAATCTCTTCAAGTTTTTGAAGCATATCAGCAAATATATCTGTATCATATACAGACTTGTGACCATTGAGAACCGTGCAAACTCGTTCAAACCCCATTCCAGTATCAACATTTTTAGATGGGAGCTCTGTGAGTGAGTTGTCCGCATTTCTATTAAATTCCATAAAGACATTATTCCAAATTTCCATCCATGAAAGTTCATCGTTTTCTACATTTGAATGAATGGGCGGCGTTCCTTGTCCAACCCAATAAAAAATTTCACTATCAGTTCCACATGGCCCGGTAGCACCTGCGGCCCACCAGTTATCTTTTTTTCCTAAAAATGAAATTCGTTCTTTTGGAATTCCAAGTTTCTCCCATAAATCTGAGGAGATGGTATCTCTTTGTGCATCATCATCTCCAGCAAACACGGTGACGGCGAGTTGATCGATTGGAATGTTGAGATATTTTGGACTGGTGAGAAATTCAAAAGACCAGGTAATGGTTTCTTCTTTAAAATAATCTCCAAAAGACCAATTTCCCATCATCTCAAAAANTGTGCAATGGGTGTCATCCCCCACTTCTTCCAAATCATTCGTTCGAATACATTTTTGAATATTGGCAATTCGTGTTCCTTCGGGGTGTTTTTCTCCCATAAAATACGGAGCCAATGGTTGCATTCCTGCGGTATTAAACAAAACCGTTGGATCATTTTCAGGGACCACTGGAGCGGATGCAATAATGGCATGTTGTTTTTCAGCAAAAAACTGTAAAAACTTTTTTCGAAGATCTTTTGAGTGTATCATGATTATTTTTATAAATATATTATGGTAAAACTTTTCTATTTATCCATTTTTTTGCAGCTTCCATTACTTCATCTTCTGTTGTGGATTCTTTGTCTTCTACAAGGAAATTTGGAATCACTCCTATTCCTTCTACTGTTGTATTTTTTCCAGTTTTCCACTCAGCTCTTGTTATTTTTATAGCCGATCCATCAACATATTCAAAAACACTTTGCATGGTACCTTTTCCAAAAGATGTTTCTCCAAATATAGTGGCTGCTTCATAGTCTTTTAATGTTCCTGCAAGAATTTCGGAGGCAGATGCTGAATATTTATTTTGTAAAATAGCGGTTTTTACACCCAGAAGTTTTTGATTTTTTATCGATTTAGTGACAGAATTTCGAGAATTGCTTTGAGATGGTGCGTAGTAAAAATAAATAGTAGGCTCCCCTTCCTCTATAAAATTGGTCATAATATTTTCTACAACATGAAGGGATCCTCCGGGATTATTTCTGAGATCAATAATAATTCCGTTCAGTTCTTTTGAATAGTTTTTTTCCAAAACATCTGAAAATTCRATAGCTGATCGTTCTCCAAATTGATATATAGAAATGAGAAGAATATTGTCTTCCACTTTTGCCTCAACGCTTGAAATGGTGACAACTCCACGAGTAATGACAATATCAATTTCTTTTCCATCTCGATCAAATGTAATAGTTACTTTTGTTCCAGAGGGCCCTTTGATAATGGGAATAAGACGATCAGAGTCAAGAAAAGAAACATCTTCTCCATTTACTTTTTTTACAATATCTCCTGCCTGTACTCCTGCTTTTTCAGCCGGAGAGCTGGGTAGTGGTGTTAATGCAATCGATCCATCGTCATTGGTATTTAAATAGGCTCCAATTCCTTCAAATTCTCCACTCATACCTTCTTGAAATTCTTTATTTTCTTTTGGAGTCCAGTAGACCGTATATTTATTACCAACAGCATCCACATATCCTTTGATCGCGGCCTGCATGAGTTCATCGTCATTGATGTCATCTGATTTGTAATAAACATTTTTAATATTTTGTTGAACATTTTTAAAGATCAGATCTTTATCGGATTGAATCATGGTATTTTGATAGAGCTCTGTATCACTGTCGCCTATAAGTCGAAAGGTATAGAGTAATTCAATGGCTTCTTTTCTGGTAATAGATTCATGAGGCTTAAAAAAGTTCTGTAGCTTTGGCTTATAAATACCGCTATCTAAAGCTTTTGTTGCAATGGCTTTTTCTTCAGCGTTTTTTAAATCTAAGTAGGGAAGTGTTCGCTCACTGAATTTAGGAATAGTATAGCCCTCAAGAATCATGGCGTATTTTAATGCATCGATTCTTTCTATTGGTTCTCCTGGATAAAAATAGACTTCTTTATTTTGAAATAATCCAAAATTATAGGCTTTTTGTACATATGGAGCAAACCAGCTCCCCGGGGGAACATCTTTCATTCGTACTGGATAGATCCCTGCTTTTGTAGAATCATGATGAAAACCTGTATTTTCCATCATAATCTTAAAAAATGCTGCTTTGGTAATATACGTATCATCAAAAGATCGAGTGGCTTGTGTTAAAATCCCTTGCTGTTCAAAATAAATTCGTCCTTGCATATAAAAGTCTGCATGAACTTCGGATGTAAAAACAAAAGAAAGAAGAAGTATAAAAAATACTATTTTTTGAAAAAAGTGTTTCATGTATGAATGATTATAAAATACCAACTTTTTCTTTGGCTTGATTAATAACTTTTTGTGCAAATGGACGAACTTTTTCTACTCCAGATTTCCTTATGTTTTTTATAAGGTCTGGTTGATGTATCAGTTCTTTTCGTTTTTCCCACATAGGAGTGAAATATTTGATAACTTTTTCAAGAAGTATCTTTTTTGCTTCTCCATACCCCATTCCGCCATCTGTATATTTTTTTGCCAAAGTTGCTTGTTCTTCTTCACTGGCAAATACTTTATAGAGAGCAAAAACATTACAACTATCAGGGTCTTTTTTCTCATCGACTCCGAGTGAACTGGTAACAATAGACATAATTTGTTTTTTAATCACTGACTCTTCAGCAAAAAGTGGAATAGTGTTTTTATATGATTTTGACATCTTTCTTCCATCAATTCCTGGAAGTGTTGCGAGAGATTTTTCAATTTTTCCCTCAGGAAGGGTAAAGAGCTCTCCATATTCGTAATTAAACTTAATGGCCAAATCTCGAGCAATTTCTATATGTTGTTTTTGATCTTTTCCCACAGGAACAATATCTGCTTGTACCATCAGAATATCGGCCGCCATGAGTACGGGATAATTAAACAGCCCAGAATGAGCATTGACTCCATTTTCTACTTTATCTCTATACGCGACTCCCCTTTCTAAAAGCCCCATAGGACAAATAGTATGAAGCAACCAAGCGAGTTCTTGTACTTCTGGAATATCTGATTGTACGTAAAATGTAATTTTGTCTGGATCGAGTCCACAAGCCACCCAATCGAGTATGGTATTGGTAATATTTTCTCGTAATTGTTTTGGATCACGAATACTCGTTAATGCATGATAATCGGCAATAAAACAAAATATTTCATTATCAGTATTATTCATCATATCAATCATTGGCTTCATGGCTCCAAAATAGTTTCCGATGTGTAATGTTCCAGAAGGCTGAATTCCTGTAAGCACTCTCATGTTATATATTTAAAATGTATTTCATTGCTAGAATAAAGAAAAATGAAACGATTTACAAGTTTTTATACAGGAAAAGTTAAAAACTGCAAGTTGAAAAATTTGTGTTTTTCTCGAAAATGCTTTATTATATTCATTGGATTATAGCTGTGATTTTTAACACCTTTACAAAAGGTTGAAATGTCCTACAATCCAAACGTTAAGAGACCCATTTATTCAGACATATGTGAATAGAAATTTTTTAACGAACCCAAAAAATTTTTACCTTTTACTTTGTTTGATTATGAAAAACACACTCAGAAATATAGCAATGGTTTCATCATTGGCGTTTGCCGGATGTGATACCCATAAAGTTCAACCAGAGATTGATAATATTCAAACGCATACCAAAAAATCCATAGAGTCTATTCATCTTAAAAATATTTCCAGTTTTTTTAAAAATCAACTTGGGAATGACTGGGTTCCTGAAAAAATCCCCGGTACATACTTATATAATGGCGTAGAGTATGAAGTGACAAATCAGAATGAAGTGAAATTTTGGCATGAAGAAGATAAGCTATGGATTCAGTTTTATGGTGAGGGGAAAGCAAGAGTGATTTCCGACAATAAGATCTTTGATACTTTGGCGATGTCTGAATATCAAGCCTTACCGAAAAAAATATTGAAATGGCTGGCAGAAGAAGATATTTTGGTTCTCTCTTACCCAGGTGATTATCCTGCGATTATTGTAAATTCAAGAAAAAAAGATGATCGGTATACAAAAGATGGTTGGGAGATATCTAAAGAGGGATCTTCTTTGTACTATAAAAAACCTGGAGAAGCACAATGGAAGAATATAAATACACACGGAAAACTCCCAAAACATTTAGTGGTTTCTCGGAGATAGGTGTTTGGATTATCCCTTTTGTACTTCTTCAGAGAGATTGTTAACACATACAGAAAAAGTGCAAAGTGGAAATATATAAAAATATAATAGAAGTAACACCGTATATAATACAGGGAGTGATAAGAAACTTTTTATACTCTTTTATGTTTTTTTGTAATGCTGATTTTTTATTTATAAATGCAAAAATAGCGGCAGTTATGAGTACATATACTATATAATATTGAAAGACTGCAGCCTTAGCGTTTATCAGTACTGGTAAATAGAGAAATAAATTTCCATAATATAATACTCGTAAATTATATTTCAGAAAAGCGTTTTCTAAGAAATAAAACAGAGTTATAAAAACTATAATATAGTATAATATCATCAATACATATACGGAATATAAGAAAGAAGAAGAGAATGAGGGAAGCTCATTTAAAATAGCCATTGTTATAAAAAAGAGAATGATCATTGTTGTAAATACGCAAGCAAGCATTAATGAAAATGCCGTAATTACTTTTGCAATTTGAAAAAAAACTGAAGATGTGTTTTTTGAGATTTTTTGAGATTTTTTCATTTCTGAACAATGTTAATAATTATAACCTTTTTAATACTGCCAATTGATAGGTTTTTCATTTTAGAGTTCTTCAGAGAGGTCTTAACAAATACAATAGAAGGCTCTCATGACCGGTCCGGTGAGAGAAAGAGAAACATATATTGAGGCAAAGGTATACAGAAAAAAAGGAATGATAAGTGCTGATTTGTATTTATCTGGATGGATTTTGAGGTGTTCTTTTTTATCTATAAGATAAAATATGACAACTGTCATGAGCATATACATAAAATATATATAAAAGGTCTCTTTATCGTGAATGCTCCATGTGGTGCTATATAATAAGAGGTTTAAATAGAAAAATATACGTACTGAATATTTTAAAAACGCGTTCTCTAAAAAATAATATATTATTATAAATAATAATGCGTAGATAGTATTTACATACTCTGTCAGTGCAATTGCATCAGAWWWKTWWWKWATRTATACTGAATGTTTAGAATGGAGGCTGTACATAAAGTGTATAAATTCTACTATCGAAATAGTGACAAATAACTTTGCACATATAAAGGAGATTCTGTCTAATTTATTCATATTTTTAATGTATTAATTCTTTAAAATCTACCAATTGAGAGGTTTTTCATTTTGGAGTTCTTCAGAGAGATGTTTAGCTAATTCTGGGAAGAGCTCTTTGATGGTATATTGATCTGTTGGTCCAGCATAGTTATTTTTCAACGTATAGTTTAGTCTAAATTGATAGGTGTCGTATTCTTCATCCAGCCATTCATGTTTTCTTCTGCCATCTTTTATTGCAATAAAGCCTTTTTTTTGAGCTTGTGGATTTACTTGAGTATACTCTTCCTCTGTCGCAATTATTATGTCACTATTTCCAGAGTTATCCCCTGACAAAAACTCTCTTCTGTATCGGTTATTTTTAAGATTTTCAATACTGAAGGTCCCCTCTTGATTTACTCTTCTTAAAAATTGCAAATTGGTTTTTGTGATATTTACATTCAGGTCATATAAGGTATTTGAATGAACAATTTTTCCGGAGGTGTTTGAATCGAAATACAGACCGCTATCTTCAGCTTGCTCTGGAATATTATACCCGAATGCATGAGGAGGTCTCCATTCATAACTTACCGCTACTGCTTGATCATATGCGGATACATTTATGTTTCTGTCTTTTGCTAGATAGAATAGCAATTCTTCTCCTTTGTTCCCCTCTGCAACATTGCATCCCCAAAAATGCAATTCTTTTTCTCCTTCTAGAAAATCAAGAGTAGCTCGGGGATATTTATAGTTGGGATCATTTATATCCGATGGTTTTGGAGGGGAGCTAAATACAAATTCAAAAAATGTGTCAGATCCTATGTATTGACGACCCATAGCTCCATGATCAAAGATATGCATAGCATTAATATAAATATTTTTGACATAAATATTTTTAAACAACTCTAATCTTAATCGTTTTGCTGAAATAATTGCTTGTTCTGAACGATCTATCTCTTTAAAAGTATCAAATTCTTTTTGTTCCTTAGATGTAAGTTTTTCAGAATTCGTTGCGGAAAACAAATTAGTAATATCAATTACTACCTCCATATTCTTCATAATGTCACTCTCTGCATTTTTATTCATATAGTCTTGCATAACAGGATCTTCCCCATTATAAATCAAAACATCCGCCGGCCTCAGCTCATCAAACTTTAACCGAAAATAATCAGCAATCAGAATATCAGCTGCAACTGGTTGTTCTTTCCAAATGTCATAACTAAATTGACAGTCCCCTACCGTATCTTTACAAAACATATCGAGAAGATTTTCTTCGGCTTCTTCTTTTGTGAGAGGAGCTCTTTCTCTGTATCTTTTTGGAATATTTTTTTCAATGATTTTATATTCATGCATTGCAAAATTCTCGAATATTTGTTTCGTTTCATTAATAATAGATCCATTTGAATCCATGAATAAAATAGGATTTATTTGGGTGAAGTTTTCGTTTCTTACGTATCCAGACAGATTAAGAGGGGTATCAAATACTAAGTCTTCATAGAGGATATTGAGTTCTGGAATGTTGGCTGATGAAAGTGGGAGATATCGAGTTTTCTTGATTTTTAAATCATTTTCTTGAATAAACGTGAGGGCGAGGAAATTATCGTAATAAAAATCATTTACCATAACCTTTTTTCCTCGAGAAAATACTTCTACTCGTGTTACGAGACTTTTGTGTAAGGGGGTAATAAAGGCCGCCTTATCTTCTGCAGAAAATTCGTTTGCTCCAGCATCTATTAAATCCAAATGTTGTTTTTTATTTCCTGTTAAAACATATTTATTTCTTTCTTGATCGATGTAGGTGAATTCAAAGGTTTTTGCTGGATCATTGAGATCTTTTGAAGTGACCGGGCTATAATCCTGCCTTCGCGTGAGAACTTTTGTGTCATGTCTGTATTCAAATTTTTTGTAAGATAAAATAACATACATATTTTTTCCTTCCACTTTTTTTCTAAAGGTTGTTGGCCAGCTGAATGTTAATAATTGTGGATTATATAAAGCTTCTCCCAATGCTTTTACCTCTGAGGTCATTCGGTATAAATCATCATATTTATATAAAGTAATAATTCCTAAATTATCAAGTTTCCATAAAATTTCTCCTTGTGATCCCTGATGATACATTTCTTTTATGACTGTTTTACTTTTTTTCACTATAATTTCTCTGGCTTTATATCTGGTGTAACTTGAACCATTCGCGAATTCTATTTTCCTTACTTCTTCCTGTTCAGTGCTGAGTGAGATATGAACGGTTTTTCCAGCAGCTTCTCTGTTTGATGAAATTCGTATTTGAACCTCTTGTTTTGCGGAAATCGGTGTATGTCCTGATAATAAATTTTCAGAGGTGTATATTCCCATCATTTTTTCCATATCATGTTTGAGGTCATAGGCCTCAGTGTTTGAAGCGACTTTTAAGATATTTTGCACATATAAATCTTCAATTTCGGCATTTTTTCTTTTTATTAATTCAATTTCTGTCATGAGACTTTGTGATAATTCATTTYTCATGGGGCTTRTTTTAAACGTAACAACGCTTTCATGGTCATATAATAATCGAGAAAGTACCGAAAAAGTGATGAGATTTCTTTGTTTTTTTGGAAGAGGATGTATGAGTTCTTTTAATGTTTCAATGATAGCGAGCCCCTTGTTTTTTGCGACCAGTATTTCTTTGGAACGAATGGCTTCAGGTAAAGATTTGGCATAATTGATAATATAATCTGGATATCCTCCGTAGGCATGAGTTAAAGCTATCATGTTATACACCGTGCCATCTTCATATCCTAAAGATTTTAATCGGTCGAGGTCTTCAGTGTTAATAAAATCATCCCCTTCTTCTCGAAGCACCTTGAGCTCTGCTTGTATTTTTTCAATTTCTTCAGGTCTGAGCGCTTCCCTTTCAATAAGGGCATCAATGTCAGCTTGGCTTTCGTTAATTTCTCTATTAATTTTCCTAACCTCCGCATCATATCTGAGCTCAATAAATTTACGAAAAAATTCTGAGGATTCTGATACAATTCGTTCGAGTGATTCATGATCCCCTTCTTCGACCATCTTGATGATAAGTCTTACTTTTTTTGACTCTCTCCGTAAAACGCTCATCAAAGAAAAATCAGCTGAGGTCATGATGCTGATAAGTTTCATGCTAATTTCTTTATCTTTTATCGCTTTTGCCGCAGCGCTTAAATTCGTTTCTTCTATATAGTCTTTGGCAATAGTTTTCGCCTCTGGCGGAAGTATTGAGGCTGTATCTCTTTGTTTTGTAATAAAATAATGAAAGGCTGTCGTCTCTGAAGGAATATCTCCCATATCTTTTTCAATAATTTCAAAAATGGCATCAAGTGGAAGATTGGTGGCTTCAAAAATTTGATCACTTCTTTTGACATACATTTCTTGTTTTTTTATAAGAACTTGTTCAAACGCTGATACTGCATTTTCATATTCCTCAAGTGTTTCAAATTCATCTTTGCTAAATTTTTTATAGGCTTGAAGCTGTTCATTGAACTTCTTTTCAATATTTACAGCAAGTTCATTTTTATATATTTGTTTATTTTCTAAATATTGTTTTTTCAACGGAATAAGTTGCGTTTGAATTTTTGTAAAAAGCTCTTCTTTTTTTGCTAAAATTTCTGCATCACTCGCATCCGATAATTTTGATAATTCGGTTTGTAATGTTGCTATAATAACTTCTTTGTTTTTTGAAAGCTGTATTGCAAACTCATCCATGTTTTCAGTCATGGTTTGTAAGATATCGTATCGTTTATCGATAAGTGCTTTATTGACATGAAAATCTTCGTCATAAAATGCATCAAATAAAGCATCATACATACCCGCCATTCGAACATCTCTTTCTTCGATTTGCCGCTGTGCTTCAGTCAGTTGATTGTATTGAGCCTGAAGTGCTTCTACTTGTCTCTGCGCCGCAGATTTAGCCGCTCCATCTTGTAGATTTTTCACTTTATATTTTTGTTCTGCTAGATTAATACAAGTATCATCAAGGTGTTTTTTTTCCATAATATCTCTTCGTTGTTCAGAAGTTGTATTTGAATCAAAGTAGGAAGTGATTGGATGATTGGGTACTTGTAATCGATTATAATGATACGTATCTACGTATGCATCGCACTGTGGTACAAAATCCATAGCTGCAGAAACTGGCATACTTGGTGCAAATATACCGATGAGGTAGATAAGGATAGAGGTTGAGGTGAGGAGTTTTTTAAAGGTGGGCATGGGGTCTTTATTATTGAATTGGGTTTTATTCATTGGTTTCGTAATCTTCTGCTCTATTTTTTAATTTTTCTTCCTCAATAATTCCTTCCCATAGAGCTATAATTTTAGGATTCTCGATATCTTCATAATAAGATGATAAATAAAAGTTATCTTGACTTGTCTCTTGCACAAATAAACGGATATAAGACTCTTCATTTCTCTCTGGAAGCGGAAGGTAGTTGAAATTGTCACTTGATCGAGAAATCGCTGATATAAAATTTTCTATTTTAATTTTTTCTGCATGTGAAAAGAATGGATATATTTGGTCACTATCTCTAAAAATTTTTTTTTGTAAAGATATCTCAGTAATAGCCTCTGCACCGATTGAATATATAATTGTATTAATAAAATCTAAAGTTTTCTGTTCTGGTTGCAAATTTTCATAATATGTTTTTACGAATTGTGGATCATTTCTTAAAGAATACTTTATATGAGGGAATAGTTCAGGAGTATTTTTTAAAAATGTTAAAAGAAAGTCAGTGTCTTGTTGGAAAATTATCGGAACTTTTACGAGATGCATATTGAATAGGCCATGTCCCCCTCTTGGTGTCAGTAAATATGAGTATTGTTCATATATCCACTGAAGCATTTTTGTGTCCTGTTGATACTCATGAATAATCTGTTGAAGAGATTTGAGAATATCCGCATCACGATTTTTATTGTAATCAAAAATCAATGCTCCTTGCGTCTCTTCTAGCAAACGAGGCTTATGTATATTGATAAAATCCTGAGCTTCTTTTTTCGCTATCTCTTGATTGGTAATATCACTGAATACATATTGAGACATTGTGTTATTAGATAATATATATCCAATAAATATCAAAAAAGAAAGTATTATCAGTGTAAGAAAAATATTTTGAAATTTCATAAGTTTATTTTAAGAATGTATTATATATTTTATTATACAGAGTATGAAAAATGAGAACATAGGCGCTAAATTGAAATACAATTGTTGCATTCGGAATATTAAAAATGCTGACTGATGATATTTGAGAAAAAACACCTGGAATCATAAATGCGAAGAAAATATAGTAATAGTATGAATATATTGTTGTATAAAAGAGATCTTTTTGATTTTTTGGAAAGAAATCTAGAAAAAGCAATAAAGATGAAAGGCCAATAAAAAAGAGGACAAATAAATTGCGTAAATGAAATGTATTATTTATAAAATCAAATGAGATTTCTCCGATAAATGCTTCAACAACAATTGATTCTATAAAAATAAAGGCATGAAATAAGCAGAGGTATATGAGAAAAGATAGCCCAATGAATTTTACGTTTTTATGAAAAACTACTCCTGATATTTTTCCAAGAACAGAATTATCTTTTATCGAAATATATGATACTATAATATAACATAATATTTGTAAAAAAAGAGTTGAGAGAGCTATTGCGGTAATTTTTGTATCAATATCAATGAGCTCTATGAATGAAATAGGGTGAGGAGCAAAAAAATGTAAAAACAAGAGAGAGGCGAAGCCAATAGCTATTATATTTCGAAAGATTTTCATATAAAAGAGAAGGTTAAAAACTATTTATTTAAAAGAAGGATATAGGGATAGTAAGAAATTTTCCCGTAAGAAAATCGAGGTATTTGTTTTATTAAAATACATTGTTCTACGTCCGCTGGTAATGGTACAGTGCTTTGCAAGACAGATGAAGGAAGACAAAAGCTCAACTTTCCATTAGTTGTTTTGCCGTAACTAACATTCTCTATTCCTCCAAAAAGATACTGTGGGGTTGGAAAATTTTCCTGAAAATACATATTATCCAGTGTTTGTGTATTGGCATATGACATATTCCAAATAATATTATGAGAAAAATCTGGTTTTATTATTTCTGTAATTTGATTTTCTATTGCATTCATATAATTAGTAAAAAGCAATCGTCGAGCATGTTGCAACTGATAACTCTCTGCATACATTGGTATAATAAAAATAGTTATAACCACAAGAATGGCCATAATCCTATTAAACCAAAGCGTGGAAGTGTTTTTACATAATAAGTTCCATGTATAAAGAGTTATAATAAAAAAGAATATAACAAATGGCGTATTCAGATCGCTGATTGCTATAATATATTGATAGGCTGCATAGAGAAGAAATAAGACCAATAATACTTTTCTATGAAGACTTTTTTGCGTCGCATTGTCTCGTCTTAAAAGATAATAATATGTTTCTGAAAGTATGGTAAGAGTCAAGACCATCACTGTGATAGCAATCATTCCTTCTCCTCCATACATTAAAAAATTTGCCTCAAATGTGCTCATATAAAATCTAATAATAATTGGAATTATCAGGGATACAAGATAATAACAGAGACCATAAAAAAAGAGATTTCTTGGAAAGACAGAGGTTTTGATTTCTGTGATCAATGACTGAAAAAAGTTTTTCATAGTATGAAATTTAATAGCTGTAATTTAAATCTACTTTCATTACTCCTAGTATATTGAATGGATGACCTTTTGTTTCTAGGTATAAAAGTTGTTTATTTGTTATGTTCTTATATAATGAATTATAAAAAGCCTGTGTTTTTATAGGATTAATCTTTTCCATATCTCCAGATGTATTATCCTTGTGATTGAAAAAACGATAATCTTCATTAATATAAAAATATATAGCATTATTTGTTTTATACCAAGAAATGGTGAATTTCTTCCTATGTGCCAGGAGTTCTGAGTTCCAGTCAGATTGAATAATAATATCTCCTGTTAAAAGTCTCTTTGATTTACTATTCTTGATCGTCATAATTTCTTGATTCATTTTTTCGGTGTTGTTCTTATAAAACTTTTTAAAGTTAAAGAGAATATACTCGGAGTCTCCTTCGATATAATTATTCATATAAAAGTTTAATGAGTTCAGCTTTATTCCTTGTGCAGCTGCTACGGTCAGATCTCCATAGGCTTCGACATAAATCCACTTGTTTGCCATGTATGATTCACTCATATCTGGTAATTCTTGCACAGTTTTAGGACTAGCCTTACTGAGAAACCCTGAGTGAGTGGATATTTTTGTTAAAGTATCTTTGTAGTCCTTAGTATTCAATACGAGCTCATTCGTGTCACCAGGGAACCAATAATGAGTTTTTCCTGCATATATATATTGCATTTTAGTATTATTGAAAGGAATAAATTCAGTTGACGCTACCATGATCGGCCCATCTTCAAACATATCATAAACATACACTCCCCCTTCACGCAATGCTAAATCTTCAGATTTAAATAAGTGATTATTCTTCTCAAACCCATCCCCATAAAACCAATCCTCTTTCGCTGAATCTATAGAAGGAAACCGTTTTTTCGCTCCAGGATGTGTAAATGTATATTCTCCATTATCAATCATKARATCTAAATTTCCTCCTGGGCCATAGATATAATCATGAGTATCTACAATACCTTCTTCTGTTACTTCTAGGCGTGAAACCCTCTTTTTTAAATCTTCATTTATTTCCTCTAATTCTTCAGAGGTGGCTGTGATGACTACTTGATCATATTCTTCTTTCAGTTTTGTTAGCGCCTCCTGTTTGACCCCAGAGTGTTGTGCGAGGTTATGCATGTCGTCATAGAGAGACGTTGATTTCACGATTGAGATCGGTGCGTCATTGAGAACAGAAGGTGAGTAATTTTTTATTGTTGTACTGTTTCCGTTATATTCCGTAATGGCGTAGCTAAGAATGGCGTATTTATCTGAATCTCCTCTTTTTTGTCGGTAATTACCAAGTTCAAAGGTCATTTCTTGGCTGTTGTACGTTGTATCGGCCCAAGCGACTACTTTTTTCGTAATTTGATCTTTATTATTGTAATAATAAAATGTAATAAGCCGTTCTTGGTCAATGACCTGTGTTACTTTGTTCTCTTCATCTAAAACATACATTTCTAGAAGTTGATCATCTTTTTTTCTTAAGATAATTTTTTTATTTTTATAAATTTCAAAAACAAAATCTCCCTCAGTTATCTTTTCCATTTCATCTTCCGTAGAAAAATTTAATGCGATATCTTTTCCTTGTGCTTTCATTCTTGCCATTAATGTCAGACGTAATTGTGTTTTTTGATTGGTAAATACCATTGAATCCCCTTCTGGTTTTATTCCAATGAATTTAGCAATTTCTCCTCCAAGATTTTGATCTTTTTGTGTTATCTCTATTTGAAAAGATTTTAAATCATCTAAATAACGAGCGTGCGCTTTTTGCCCATTAGAAAAAAGCATTGAATAATCGCTGGTATCCATTTTTCCTTCATCCAGAATGTTTATCAAAGCCTTGAAAAGAAGTATTCGTCTATGATTCATCCTTATATCCTTGAGCTTGCTATTTATTTCCACTTCAATGATTTTTAATTCGATTCCCCATGTTTGAATCGTTTTTTCTCGTTCAGCCGCAGTAATCTTCATAAGTTTGTCAAAAATCAAATCCTCATATCCGCCTATTTTTTGTATAAGAGTTAATAAAAATCTTTTTGTTCGATCGCTCAGTCCGGCTTGTTCTATTTTTAATAAAAGTAATTCTGAGGCTTCTGTATCTATATTTGATTGCATGGCCAGTGCGGTTGCTTCCATCTCTGTTTTCATAAAATCATTAAACTCTAATTCAATAAGTTGATCATACAGCGCTTCATTATTCGCAATCGCCTCTTCAATACGATCTTGCTGTATTTGTGATTCATGGCTAATTTTTGCTGTTATATCTTCAGGAAGTGACGAAATATATTGTCGTAATGTTGTAAAATCCCCCTTGCCAGCCGCTGTAAGAATTTTTAATTCTATAACGGGATCATTAATAATTCGACTGAGGTGGAATTTTCTTGAGGTTAAGAGCGCTAATAAATCGGCCATAATCTGTTGATCTTTTCGTTTTTTGGAAGCGGTAATATTTTCTGTTGTATCAATATAAATTTTATCAATAGCT
>NVTB01000011.1 GCA_002401425.1 Candidatus Peregrinibacteria bacterium | reverse complement strand
TTTTATTTTCATTTATTTTCTTTTTTGCCTTTATCCTTATAACACAATCATCTTTTTATATATATGACTATATAAACCAAAAAAACTTTCTCGCCGAGATCTTTGAACCCGTAAAATCAGACCTTATCACCGATGAATTTGGAAATATCAATATTTTGCTTATTGGCCACGGAGGAGGCTCTCATGATGGCCCAAATCTGACTGACTCAATGATTATTGCAAGTATTAATCCACAACAAAAAAATGTAATGATGCTGTCCATCCCACGAGATTTCTGGGTAGAAAATAAATACTCAGGAGGAAGCCGAATTAATGAAATTTATAGAAACGTAAAGAGAAAACTTGAAAAAAACTTTCAATTTACGCCCGAATCAGCCAGTCAAGAAGCCATTCGTATTTTACAAGAAAAAATTGGAGAAATTACTTCAATGGATATTCCCTATCATGCCAAAATCAACTTTTCTGGATTTATAGATATCATCAACACCCTTGGAGGCATTGAAATAGTCAATGACAAAAGTATTTATGATGAAGCGTACCCTGATGGAAACTGGGGCATTGAAACATTTTCTTTAAAAAAAGGCCCTCATACTCTCGATGGATCCACGGCCTTAAAATTTGCTCGATCTCGACACAACAGCTCCGATTTTGAACGCGCGGGACGACAACAAAAAGTTATTCAGGCCATAAAAGATAAAACCCTTTCAATGGGAATACTGACCTCTCCACGAAAAATGAAAAATCTGTTTTCTGTATTTGAAAAAAACTTTGAAAGCAATTTATCATACTATGAACTTCTCACCATTGGTTTCATTGGCGCTGATATTCAAAAAGATAATATGTTTTCAGCCGTTTTAAATGATAATTACCCAAGCGCTGGAGGCTTTTTAGTCACCCCTCCAAGACCGGAGTACGGAGGAGCTTTTGTACTTATTCCATATTCTGGTGAAAAAGACTATAGTCGAATTCATATTTTCTCTTCTCTCTTTTTTCATTATAGATCACTTCAAAACATGTCATTTGAAATGCTGAATGGATCTTCCATCCCAGGAAAAGCAAGACAGGCCGCCTCAAGAATGGAGCGATACGGCCTCCCTATTGCCTCTATTGGAAATAATAAGGAAGACAGAGTCGTTGAAGAAACAGAGCTCTGGCTCTACCAAGAGATTCCAAATCAAGCAGATTTCATCACTCAAATAGAAAAAATATTTCCAGTAAAAGTCATTGATATGTCTGGGATTTATGAAGAAATAGACGTAACGGGAAGTTTYATTATTGGCAAAAACTTTAAATAATGTATAAAAATATTATCAAACAAGCATGGCAGATAACACAAGAAGAAAAATCAAAACTTTTTCCCTATGCTTTTATTCTCAGTTTTTTTACAACTATTGTTGGAATTATATATTTCAGCTATCAATTTATAGCCTTTCAAAATAGCGATATTTTTTCCTCAAACGAACATAGTATCAATGTCATGGCACTTGCTGAACAACTCTGGGAATTCATGAAAAGCTCTCCCTCACTCGGAGGACTCTTAGTTCTTTGTATTGTTATTGCTTTTCTGGCATATTTTCTGCTGCCCTCTCTTTTTTCTGGAGTTTTTATTGATATTATTTCAAAAAAAGCTCTCAATACAACCAGTCAAAAAAAATCGATTGTTCATGGTCTTGAAAATTTCTTTCCTGTCTTTGAGTTTTCATCCCTCGTATCCCCCTTTACCTTTATTTCATTTTTTTCAGAAATCAGTATTATCATGAGAACCTTTGAAATTGAACTCTGGGGAGTGCTTCTTCCAATTATCACGATTATTTTTATGATAGGAATATTTTTAAGCATTTTATTTTCTTTTGCCGAACAAGCCATTGTCATTGAGAAACTGAATGTTATTCAAGCCATTAAACGATCGTCTATCCTCGTACTCGCCAATGTAAAAGACACGCTGTTTTTAGGTTTTGCTCTTACCATTATTGCGACACGAGTCTTTTTAAATATACTCCTCATTCTCCTTATCCCACTTGTTTTTATGGGTATAGTCACATTTATGGCAACTATCACCATAAAATGGCTTGGAATGCTGTTAGCCGTTATTATTAGCCTCTTATTATTTTATGTAGCTATTTACCTGATGGCTGGATTTCATATTTTTTCATACTCTGTCTGGACATTATCCTTTCTTGCTTTTCGAGAAGAATAAGTTTAGAATAAAAACACTTGAATATATACACAGTATATATACACTACACACACTTAATATATCTTTCTTATGAAAAAACGTTCAAAAACTCCAATGATTACAAAAGTTATTGCGATTGTCTCTGTATTAGCGCTTCTTATGACGTCAATTATGTTTATATTTATTTAAACCTGTAATTATGATTTTAGTTAACACCGAAACGATTCCCGGAAAAACGCTTCACCAGTCATTAGGTCTCGTGAGCGGAAGTACCATTCGAGCCAAAAACTTCATAAATGACTTAGGTGCTGGATTTAAAAACCTTATAGGAGGAGAACTTCGATCATATACAGAATTATTAGAAGAATCACGAAAAGAAGCAACGGATCGAATGATCGCACAAGCAGAGGGAAAAGGTGCAAATGCCATTGTCTGCGTCCGATACTCTACATCTTCTATTGCATCTGGAGCTGCAGAAATTTATGTCTATGGAACGGCTGTAAAAATATGATATTTGACATAATAATATTGGTTGTTTTTTATCTTATTGGAACAATATGGATAGAAGATGCTCACATAAAATCTCTGGAGAAACGAGAAAAAAAATACAAAGATTTTTTTATCACAACAATAAAAACATTTGATACCAATGCAGAAAAAGCCTTTCTTGTTTCTGGCTCCGCCGTTATCGCGAGTGATATCTTTAAAAAATATATAGCTTCTTGGATATGTTTTTTTGGAGGTCGCATTCAAACATTTGAAAAACTACTCGATAGAGCCAAACGTGAATCTCTCGTCCGAATGTGTGAACAAGCAAAGAAAAAAGGAGCTCATGGAATTATCAATATTCGCTATGAAACGAGCTCTATTTCAAAAGGAAAAAACAAAAAGTCTATCAGCGCTGCTGAATCTTTGGTGTATGGAACGGCTGTTGTATTGAAAAAATAGGGTTATTTTTTTAATGTATTATGAATCATTTTTCCCAGCTTTACTTCATCTACTAGATGTATTTTGTGAGTATCTGCAATTTTCATTGCATCAGACGTATACGCACTCGTGCAAACAAATATCCCATGATCGACTCCATAAATTTTCATACTTCCTAAAAACTTCTGCATTTCTGGCGAAGAAACTTTATTATATTTTGCATATCGCTTTACCTGTACAATATATTTCTTTCCCTTTTTAGATGCCATGATATCAGCCCCAAAATCTCCACTTCCCTGTGTTACCTGCACTTGAAACCCATGTTTCATTAATAAATTACCAACATAGTGCTCAAATTCAAACGGGTCCATTTTTCTTAATTCAGACATTGTTTTATAACAATCCAATACAGAACTATGATACCGAGCCATCCCTCCAAATAAAATACCTACGAAAAATAATAAAATACTCAAATAATAGAATATATTTATATCATTTGTACTATGATATAAAGATGCAATAAAAAAAAGAACACAAAAGATAAAACAAA
This sequence comes from Candidatus Peregrinibacteria bacterium, assembly GCA_002401425.1. Taxonomy (GTDB): domain Bacteria; phylum Patescibacteriota; class Gracilibacteria. The sequence goes on along the minus strand of NVTB01000011.1, from coordinate 27,729 downwards.
AAATAGTAAAATTCTTTTCTTGTCGGTACAATAAAGAACGCCATGCATAAGAACGTTTTCGCGGATGATAAACTTTCGCCTTTGTTGCTTTTATAGATTTACGTCGTGTATATTTTCGTGTCATAAAAGACTATTATAGAATTTTACCTATAATCATATTATCAATTTTTCTCATACAATCAAGAATAACCAGCCGTAGCGAAGGCTACAGAAAATAATAAAATAAAAGTGTACGATTTTTATAATATCAAAGATATAAAATTTTAACCTCTTATTTCTATGAAAATATTTGCTCAAGGGATCCTCGCCGTAATTATTCTTGTCTTTGGAATCTTATGGTTTCAACACCCCTCTTCATTAAACACCTCTCATATGCAAACCTCTGAAGATCTCTCTCAATACTCTCAAGCAACCTTCGCCGGTGGATGTTTTTGGTGCATGGAACATCCATTCGAAAAGCTCTCTGGTGTCACAGCTGTTATCTCAGGATACAGCGGAGGAGACACGAAGCAACCAACATATAACGAAGTCTCAGCTGGCAGAAGCGGACATCTGGAAGTCGTTCAAATTTATTACGATCCGAGTATTATTTCATACGAAACCCTGTTAGATGTTTTTTGGAAACAGGTGGACCCCACAGATGAGGGCGGCCAATTTGTAGATAGAGGAAAACAATATTCATCCGCTATTTTTTATCATAATGAAAAGCAAAAACAAATAGCTCAGATTTCAAAACAAAAAATAAAAAATTTAAAAATATATGATAATCCTATTATTACTCCACTTATAGCGTTTAAAACATTTTATCCAGCTGAATCATATCATCAAGATTATTATAAAATAAATCCTATCAGATATAATTATTATCGATCACGATCTGGACGAGATGACTTTTTACAAAAAACATGGGGAGATGGGCATAAAGATTCACAAACATATAAAAAACCTGACGATACAACATTACAAAAACAACTCACGGATCTAGAATATTCCGTGACACAACAAAGCAAAACCGAAAAACCTTTTGATAATACATATTGGGACAATACAAAAGAAGGAATTTACGTCGATATTGTCTCTGGCGAACCCCTCTTTCACTCAAAAGATAAATATAAGTCAGGAACCGGCTGGCCGAGCTTTAGCAAACCCCTCGTCCCAAAAAACATTGTGGCTACAGATGATTTTTTCTTACTCTCAAAGCGAACAGAGATACGAAGTTCTCATGGAGATTCTCATCTCGGACACYTCTTTGCCGATGGCCCCGCTCCCNCGGGACTTCGATACTGCATGAATTCTGCCGCCCTACGTTTTGTTCCAAAAGAAGATTTGAAAAAAGAAGGATATGAAGAGTTTATGAATCTCTTTTTTTAGAAATCACCCTCTCAAAAAACTTCCATCAACCATGCAATTTACATTTCTAAAATACAAATTACATGGTTAATTGATAAATAACATTGCATATTTTACTTATATCATCTATAATATAGATACTTTAAACAATGTAAAAGATGATAAAAAGAACTCTCAAGGCAGACCTTTTATCTGCAATCAACAAATACCCCGTCGTTTGCCTATTAGGGTCAAGACAAGTTGGAAAAACAACTTTGGCAAAACAAATTAAAAACAAAGACTCTGTTTATTTAGACCTAGAACTTACTTCTGATTTATTAAAATTAGAAAATGCCGAATGGTACTTACAAAAACATCAAGATAAACTTGTTATTATTGATGAAATACAAAGAAAACCAGAAATTTTTCCTTTATTACGAGCCCTTATTGATCAAAAACGTACGAATGGACGTTTTTTAATACTCGGATCTGCTTCTAAAATACTATTAAAACAAAGCTCTGAAAGCCTGGCTGGCAGAGTCTGTTATTACGAAATGACACCGTTAAATATGAAAGAAATCGAAACTGATGAAATCGAAAAACTTTGGTTGAGAGGCGGATATCCAGATAGTTTTTTATCCTCAACAATAGCGGACAGTTTTGAATGGCGACTCAATATGATCACCACATATTTAGAACGAGATATTCCGCAGCTCAATATCAAAGTTTCAAGCTCTAAAATAAAAAGATTACTACAAATGATTGCTCATAATCATGCTCAACTATGGAATACCAGCATGATTGCAAATAGCTTAGATATTTCAACAACTGCTGTAAATAATTACCTAGACATTCTCGAAGAAACATTTTTTATCAGAAGACTTCCTCCGTATTTTTATAATTTAAAGAAAAGACTAATAAAATCTCCAAAGATCTATATTCGAGATACTGGAGTTTTACACAGCCTTTTACATCTCAATAGTCAAAATAGCTTATTTAATTCTCAATATTTAGGAAATTCTTGGGAAGGATTTGTCATTGAAGAAATTTTAAAAATTCTTCCCAGGCATTATGAAGCGTCATTTTTTAGAACAAATAATGGAGCAGAAATAGATTTACTGCTTTCAAAAGCAGGGAAAGCAAATATAGCCATTGAAATTAAAAACTCTTTATCTCCAAAGCCGAGCAAAGGACTCTATAACTCTATGAAAGATCTATCTATTGAAAAAGCTTTTATTTTTTACCCTGGAAWTKWAGACNANCWAAWMAAWGARAAYATKNNTRGRYTAKKKMNTATRRWRNATMWTWTTKCNNAKWWATARATAAAWTNTAWYMRMATWNTMWTTGWYWRARYYMYTCAWYWMWRATRAWTTAYYYWNCMGWYNTMMWMTWTWAAASWKWWWNGAKATGKCWMGAKTYTGCSMYYTWACAGGAAARAAARYAWYWACWGGWAATAATGTTTCTCATTCAAAACGACGAACAAAACGAAAATTTTTCCCAAACCTGTTAAAAACAAGACTGGTTGACCCTGTTACTGGTCAAGCTCGGAAAATGCGAATTTCTGCAAAAGCACTTCGAACTCTCAAAAAACATATTAAAATGCAAGCAGCATAGCCTGCTGTTCTTTCGATTTATATAAAAGACACGATGTTTCGTGTCTTTTTTTTATATATCACATCTCTTTCCTTCTTGTTTTTTTATAAAAAAACAATAGTATACACGTAATGAAAAAAACACGATCTATCACCGGTTTTACTCTTGTTGAGCTTATTATTGTTATGACTATTATCGCCCTTTTATCGCGAGTAGGATTTACCAGTTATTTCAAAATACAAAGCACCATGAAATATGAAAGGGCCGTATACAATACAACTCATTTTGTATCAGAAGCACGAAATAAAAGCCTGATAAACACAACTATATACGACTCTGGGACTGGAGCCTTTACCGATCCCACCGCCTTTGGAGCAGAAATAGAAGTGACCAATACAGAACTCAAGCTTTCATTATTTGAAGATACCAATCAAAATTGTGATCCAAGTAATATCGCATTATGCCTCTATGAATCAGCAAACGACACCATTCTCAATACTTTTTCAGAAAAAAACGTTTTACGCATTGAATCTATTTCAGGATCCCCTTCCCATGGATCAGCTCTTCTTGTAAAACCAATTGTCAAAATAAATATAATGTTTTTACCAGACCCTCATCAACTTTCTTTTATTCAAGTATTTGATGAAGACGGCCTTTCGAGTATATACCGATCGATTGATATTATATTTTATCAACCCAACCCCTACACAGAAGGCAAAACAAATAGAAAAAAATATTCATTTGAAAGTGTGAGTCAAATAAGCCAAATGAATGAATACCCTATCTTTACAACTTCAGCAATTATTGATGCCACAACCCTCAACCTCTTTTCGAATGCAGAAATTGTGAGCTCAGATACGTCGAATGCTGAATTTAGCATTCTTCAGGGAGCAACAACTATAAACGTAACAAATATTGCATTTAGCCAAAAAACGGTTACACTGACACTTGATGCAGCTATCGATTTAACAGGAGATGATGTAAAAATTATTTACTCACGAGCCAACAATGAATTTATGACCGCTGATGGAATCCCTCTGAAGTCTCATGTCCTCAATATTCCTCTTTCCTTATAACGCAATGTATGAAAAATAGATCAGGAGAAACTCTCATCGAAATAATCATGGCTCTTTCTATTATTATTCTGGCCCTCACCAGTTCTTTTCGATTATTGGGAAATGCAATGTATACAAAAGAAGTAGCAAAATCTCGAGTTATAGCTATCAATCTTGCCAGGGAAGGAATGGAAGCCGTCCGATATATTCGAGATTACAACTGGCTCTACAACAGTTCTAAAAAACGTGTCTGCTGGAATCATTTTGAAGACAATGATAACAATGGAATTCTCGGAGCTGATAATACCTGTTTAGATAATGGATCAGGAATGTCCAACAATCAAATCGCCCCAACAGGAGAACAAGATTTTTTACTCAAACAAAATAACACGCATTGGTTTCTCAGTACAAATGGATTTAATAATCATTCTATTACCAATACCGACTGGGATACTGATGTCACCTTTGATACAGCAAAAATAAATGGAGAAACTCTCGTCCGCAGCACCAATGCAACAGATGCGACCATCAGTTACCAGCTCTGCTGGAATATAACGSCAACGCGAATGGTTTCATGTGCGAATACCGATGCATCTCATGGAGAAGCGCAAGCGAATAGTAATGCAGCGACAAAATATTTTCGAATGATTAAAATCTATTATGATAATAATGAAGATAATATCCCTGAAGTTCCAGTGCTTGATACCAATACCATGTACGTTATTACTCGAGTATCCTGGGCTGAAAAAAAGAATATGCAAGACGTTGTCTTACAAAGCGCCTTAACTGATTTTTACCAAAGAACTCCAGACGATGTCAATGGAGCAGGAGTCTCTCTTTAACCTTCACTATGAAAAAAATACGATCTATCAACGGTTTTACTCTTGTTGAACTTGTCATTGCCTCAATGATGTTACTTGTTTTATTATCTGTCATATCAACTTCTTTTGTCTCCTTTGCCAGCGGAAAAAGAAAAGTCGTGCTTTCTGTCGAAACATATAACGAAACACGGTTTCTGCTCGAAAGAATTGTGCGTGAAGTTCATAATGGAACAATCGATTACCAAGGATACTGGAAAGAAAACCTTCTTATGAAATCTGACGTTGGTGGAAATACCAGTGTTTCTGAAAATTGGCTCTTTGAAACTGATTCATCTCAAAATAATTATGAAACTATTAATAAAAAAGGGGTGAAGCCTAATTTTAACTTAGCCGCACTTCAAGCAGATGGGCATAACTGGGGGCTTAACACGATTCGAAACTGTGAAACCCCKGGTTTTKCACTGATAACAAGTGAACACACCAGTGAAACCAACAGTATCACCAAACAAACAGATATTATGTATAACTATAGAAATCAATTTATTTACCCAGGACAAAAAAGAGTCAATGGCGGAAATACTGAAACCAATTTTAATGGAGCCTCTGTCATTCATCTCAATTGTCAAACTGATAACTATAATCAAGGTGATGGATACAATGTTTATGATGATGAACCCGCTTTTGGACAAGGCCCTCGAGCTATTAATAATAGTGGAGCATATGACAAAGACATAAATTACGCTGATTCAAATAATATGTTTTGGACATGGGATCTCACACAAAACGCCGTCAAAGAAAATAACCCCCCGCTTCTTTTAGTAAAAGCAAATGCTGATAAAACAACATACACAAGAACCGCCCTGCGATTTAAAAATAATAAAATAGAAATGATGCGATTCATTGCAGAGCCTGACAATGACTCCCCTCCCGATAACATTCCTGACATGTGGAAATGTGAAGAAAACTTTGAATGTAATAATCTCTATGATGCCAGCTATATATGGAGTCAAAAAGCAACAACTGGAGCAGGCCTTGGAAGCATCAGTGACCCACTTCTTTCATGGAAGAATATAACACCTGAAAAACTCGATATTATTCGAATGGATTTTATTCTTTCACCCGTGAAAGATCCAAACTTTGCTTTTTATGAAAGTGATAAAAAACAAAAACCACAAGTAACTAYTATTATTGAAGCGCAAGCAACAAAAGCCAGCATGAGAGGAATTAAAGGAAAAGCTCCAAGAATCACACTGCAAACAACCGCAACTCCACGAATTTGGGATCATATTATAATAGACAACTAAAATGAATATTTCAAAAAAAGGAGCTTCAATGCTCATCGGAATTGGATTCACACTCGCCATTATGATGTCTGGAACCATGTTGGCAAAAGCCATTGGAGTGATGCAAAAAAACACTCGTGGAATTGAAGACGTTAATATTTCATATTTTGCTGCAGAAGCCCTCGCTGAAAAAGCCCTTTTAGTTATCAGTAGTAATCATAAAGGCTATGAAGATGCTGAAAATATAAATTTAGGAACAATCAATGCAAATAATTTTTTAAAAAGTCTTTCGGCCTCCTCTTCTATAGATGCACGAATTGATAATTCTGATTGCCCTTCTGGACTCAGTTTTGATACCGCAAACACGCAGTGTTCTGGATATATTCCATACGGAAAATCATCAGCTGTCTGGTTCTCATACGATGACAGCACTGGATTTAATCATAGTAATGACGGAGATGGAACAAATATTCTGTTTGACTATGATACCAATGAATTTAATTTAGGAAATAACTGGGATAATGATAATAATTCAAATACACCAATGGTATCTGATGGTAATATTGCCATTATGAATTGGATCGCCTCATACACCATCGGAGGTGGGGAATCTATTTTATATGCACTCCATGACGCTGATGACTCAGTATCGACATATGGAGATAAAGCAGATGATTGCTGGACCAGCGCGAATAAAGGAAAGCTTATTTGCCGAAAAACACTTTCAAATGAAGCATCTCTTCCATTCACTTTCCCTATAAACAACACCGTTTCTGGATTTCTTGATGACCCCAAACCAAAAAATGCAGATTCCGTAGGTATTACCAATGATATTACCGATGATTTTTTTAAAACAGCCAACGCTCAATATAAAAAAATTAGATTTGTGTATATAAATATTATCAATGGAACTAATGCAGGCGATGCAGCTCTTGATAAAATCAGATTCCGTATTGAGCCAGCCGCCGGACAAACGATGCTCGCAACAAAAACTCTCATTACTGCAAAAGGAGTGTCGAGAGGCGTTCAAAGCAGCATACAAATTACCATTGATAATACTCAGGAATTTACGGCGTTGGAGTATAGTGCGTTGTTGGAGTAACTGAGAATCTTTCTAAATGTTCAATAATTCTTTTTTTATAATTATTAAATGTCACACATGTCTCATCTCGAGGTCGTGGCATATTAATAGTCATCTCTTCTGTTATAGTACTCGGTATACTCGACATCAATAAAATACGGTCTGATAATAAAATGGCTTCATTTATATCATGAGTAATAAGTATAATCGTTTTATCAAACTCTTTCCATATATAGAGCAAAAAATCATGCATAGATTTACGAGTCTGATAATCCAGTGCGGTAAATGGTTCATCCATAAGGATATAATCACTATCCACACTTAAAGCCCTCGCTATAGCCACCCTTTGCTTCATCCCTCCTGACAGCTGATGCGGATAATATTCTGCATATTCAGACAAACCAACCTTATGAATAATTTCAGATAAACGGGACTGAATCAGAGATTTCGAAAAATTATTTCTCTTCATTCCAAATATAATATTTTGCGTCACTGTCAGCCATGGAAATAATATCTTTTCTTGAAATATTCGGCTGATACGTGGATGCCCCTTATTGTCTTTTAATAATATAACGGGATCACACCCATCTACATCAGCCGTTCCAGATGTCGGCTTCAAAAAACCACTTATAATATCTATAAGAGTCGATTTTCCACAACCAGATGGCCCAATAATAGATATAAATTCACTCTGATGAATCTCCATATTGATATCCAATAATACCTCAAGGGAAGATTGGTTATCAGCATTCTCTCTGACCAATCCTATATTTTTACACTGTATAGATTTTGCTCTTTTCATTGATTTATATAATTTAGTTTATACTGTCCCACCACAAAAATCTGTCCTGCACATATTTTAATAACATATTAAATAAAAACCCCATAATACCAATACTTAACATTCCCAATAGTATTAAGTCATGATTAAATAAATTTCTACCATTCATTATAATAGCTCCCAATCCATCACGTAAACCTGTCATTTCAGCTGCTAATACAGCCATCCAAGCAGCTATTACATTAATTCGAAGCATAGTAAAGACACCAGGTAATACATATGGAGTAATGACATAGAGCCAAATTTGAGATTGTGAACATCCAAGACTTCTCGCAATATTTATAAGGTTTTTAGGAACGGTCTCTATCTGCTTGACTGCTGTAATAGTCAGTATAAAAAAAACTCCCATGAACACTATAAAGACAGCAGCTTGATCACCTATTCCAAACAGTATCAAAGCCAGAGGTATCCAAGCGATAGGCGCTATTGGTGCAAATACTTCTACTATTGGCATAATAAATCTTTTTATCCATATAGATGAGCTAATCAGCACCCCTACTACCACCGAAGCTATAAAAGCAATCAATAATCCAATAGTCACTCGTAAGGTACTCGATATAATAGAATCAAGTAATGTTGCTGACTGAGATCCAATTCCAATACGAAAATCATGATCGACTAATGAACTGAGAAACTGGGTAGGCGGTGGCAATATCTTCGTATAATCAAAATCCAAATAAGCAGTATATTCCCATATAAATACTAATAGAGCAATACTAAACAGTCCTGATAGAAATGAGATGACGCGATCGTATTTTATACCAAAAAACATAATATAAATATATTTTAAAACATACTATCTAGATATATAAGAGAGAATATATCAATCACATATTCTCAGATTGAATAATATTATTTACTTCCTATCGCATCCAAAAAGCTCATATTAACGATATCAGAAGAAGGTTTTTCTATATAACCCTGATCAACCATATCGTTAATAGCCATCATCATACCATCTACATCTGGTTTTAATACAACATCTTTCTGGCTCTTAAAAGCCTCGAGCAAAACATCATCACTCACTGCATAATAATTTTTATCCTTGAGTAATGCGATAGCCTGATCGGGGTTATTAACAACCATTTCAAACCCTTTATGAACGGCCCGTAGATACGCCTTTACTGTCTCTGGATATTGAATTCCAAAATCATGCAGTATCGCTACAGTAGTATTTGGAGTTGCTTTTCCCCAGACCTCAGCGTTATCTGTCAGTGCTTTTGCATTATAATTCACCTCCAAATCAGTTGTATAAGGCTTGATATGACTCAGGATTGCAAGATCTTTACTTTTGAATGACTGAACCATGGCAAGAAGATCATTAAACCATATCATTTCAAAATCATCATACGTCAAACCTACCTCCTTGAAAGATTTATAAAGTATCATATCCAAAGTATCCCCTCTTAATGCTCCCACCTTGAGCTTTTGCTCTGGATTATTTTTAACCCATTGAGCCAGCTCTTCCATACGAGTCACCTCATAATCAGACTGAATAACAACTTGGATAACACCAAGTCCTCCAGCTGATGAAATAATTTCCATAGGCACTCCACTATTCACACCAAGATATGGTAATGTAAATGGATTAATACTAAATTGTATGCTTCCACCCGCAAGAGCCGTATTATTATCTCCTGGATTCGAAAAAAACACAGTTTCTAAATCAATACCTTCATCCTGAAAGTATCCAGCTTCTTTGGCAACAAACATAGGCGCCATATCAAGAGCCACAAGATGACCGACTTTAACCGTTCCAGGATAAAATCCGTCTTTAACATCCTTATTTGCCACATCCTTTGAGGCAGAACATCCTGCAAGTAATAGCACTAAAAACAAAGCTCCCATTGGAACAAAAATATTTTTTAAATTCATCATTGTATATTTTATTAAATTATAAGCACTTTAACACCACTATATATATAGTCAAAGAAAAATGAACATTTAAAAATTCTATAATAAACTCGACCACTAGGTTAAAATGTTAGTACTAACAAAACAACATAACCTAGCAATCATGAAATACCTTACACTTATAGAAAGAAAAATAATAGAAAAAATGCTGAGATATGAATCAGCAAGCTACCGAAGCATTGGAAAAGTGCTCAAAAAAAGTCACACGACAATAAGTTATGAAATACATAATAATCAAGGGCATAGGGATTATTATAACGCTGAAGATGCACATGTATTATTCTTAAGAAGGCAGCTGCACAAAGGAAATAAAACAAAAATAGAAAGGAATAAGGCTCTAAAGGATTTTATTCTAGATCATCTAAAAGAAGGATGGAGTCCTAATGCGATAGCGGGCTACATAAAGCGTTTTTACCAAAAATAACTTGGATCCATTTGCCATGAAACTATTTATAAATTTATTTATGAAGAAGAAAACAAGCCCCAAAGATTATTTTTACTTTTGCATCATAGAAAGCCAAAAAGAAGAAAGTTTTTTTCTAGAAATAGAAGAAGCTCCATTCCCAACAGGGTTTCTATCCACAAAAGACCTGAAATTGTTAATGATCAAGTACGTTTTGGAGACTGGGAAACAGATTCTGTTATTTTCTCAAAACAAAGAGAAATTCTGTCTGTGCAAGTAGAAAGAAAAACAAAATTGATGCGAATGCATATCTGCAAAAATAAGACTGCAGAAGAGACAAAAGAGGCAATAATAAAAACATTAGATGAATTCCCTATACAAAATACTCATACACTTACATTTGATAACGGAACAGAAAACATGAAACATACTGAAATACAACATATATTTGAACTAGATACATACTTTTGTGATCCCTATTCTTCATGGCAAAAAGGACTTGTAGAACAAACAAACATGCTCATAAGAAGATATCTTCCAAGATATATAAACCTCTCTCAGGTTTCTGCCTCTCAACTCCTAGAAATACAAGAAAAAATAAATAATAGACCAAGAAAATCCCTAAATTACCTTTCTCCTAACCAGTTTTATCAATCTTTAATCTAAAGTGGTCGATTTTGGACTAGAATTTACTATTCATAACAGCATTTTACATCAAAAAATCTAAATAATTGTCTCTATCAATAATTTTTAATTCTGCATTTTTATACGTTTCTAAAAATATTTTTGGAAACGATGCTTTTTTCTTTCCCCATTTATATTCAAAACCAAAAAGTTTCCCATCTCTTTCCTCAATGAAATCGATTTCTTTTTGATCATATGTTCTCCAAAAATAATTATTCGCATGAATTCTTTGATCATTTTGTTTTTTGATTCTTTCCATTGTTAAAAAGTTCTCCCATAACATTCCAATATCATCTCTCAAGTTCAATGGATTAAAATTATTAATAATAGCATTCCTAATACCATTATCATAAAAATAATATCGTGAATTTTTTGTAATCTCATTTCGCAGATTACGACTAAATCCTCGAATATTTATAATGATAAAGGATTTCTCCAAAACATCTAAATAGGTCATTACTTTTGTCTTATGTATCCCCAATGATCGAGACAGCTCATTTATAGAAACCTCTTTCCCTATTTGAAAAGCAAGTAATGCCAAAAGATCGACTAAAATTTTTGAATTTTTTATTTTTTCTATTTCTAAAATATCTCGAAAAAGAATGGAATCTATCAACTCCAATAAATACTCCTGTTTATCTAAACGAGAAGCAATAGAAAAAAGTTCGGGATATCCACCAAAAATAATCTCTTCTTCTAACAATGACTCTTGATATACAACATCATAGTTTTTTACTATTTCTGRAACTGAAATAGGAAATAAACGCATTGTTTTTTTTCTGCCAGTAAGAGGCTCTCCTACTGCTTCGGCTAAGGCAAAAGATGCCGATCCACTGGCTATAACTTTTATCCCTGGAATATGATCTATAATAAGCTTCAGATTTACTCCAATATTCGGAACTTTTTGAGCCTCATCAATAATAAGAAGACTAGCGTCTCCTAAAAATAATTTTAATTTTTCTATATTTTCAGAAGAAAGTGAGTCTCGAACCACTCGATTTTCTCCAGATACAAATAAAATACTCTCTGATTGCTCAAACCGCTCTATCAATTTTTTTAATAAAAAAGTTTTTCCAACTCGACGCGGACCATATAAAAGCAAGACTTTATTTTCCTGAACATTTTCCTGAAGCCGTTGAAATATATTTCGATTTAAATCCATATTCTATAAAATTTAGACAATATTCTGCCCAAATTTTACCAAATACGGTCAGAATATGCAAATGATTTCCTATTTCTTAATCAACCAATGAACAAATTCATTCAATAAAGTAATGAAAAAACCCATAATAAAATAAGAAATCACCCCTCCTTGAATCGTAAATACTACCGAAAATATACTAAATGCTCCTAAYATATACTCCAGAAGGAATAAAATAATGGCATGAATAACGAGTGAGAAAAAACCCGCTGTTAAAATAAGTAATGGTAAAGAGATGAATTTCAAGAGTGGCTTTAAGACAGCGTTGAGTAATCCAAACACCGCTCCAATCGCCAAAAAAGCAGAAAATTCTCCTTCTATAATAATGTAGTGCCCCATAAAATGCTGTAAAACCCAAAACATTTGAGCATTCATAATAACGGCTAAAATCGCATGTCGAAGCATATTCCTCTTTTTAAAAAATATAAAAATGTGTAAAATCTCCTCTATTTTACAAATTTTTTCACTTTCCGCAATAAAAAATAGACGAGCTCCCTTGATTTATTTTCTTTTTTCCTCATAATGCCCATGAACACATTTTTTATTCAACATGTATGCAATTTTTGAAAAACTCATGGAGACTGGTAAGTATCGCATTTTCACTTGGACTTATAAGTGGTTCGCTTTTTTTTATTGCCCCCGTTCAGGCAACAAAAGTACATGATAATATATCCATGACTATAGAGAACTCTGAATGGATAGCCTTAGACCATACATACAATGCTATCAGCTTTGAATTCCTTGAAGGACAAACAGAAGCAGAAGTTCGTATAGCGGGACAAAATAGCGCTTATGATTTTCATAAAAACGAAGAATTCGAAGATGAACGTTTTTCAGAACTGATTACAACAGAGCCCTTTTCAAAGTTTCAAGTATTTTCAGCAGGAAAAGTTGAAATATTCCTATACAATACTATAAGTAGAAAAAATGAAGCTGTATTTGCAAGTTCTCAAAATATCGGAAGTGCAAAAATTATCTCTCGAGCTTCTTGGGGAGCTGATGAAAGTCTTCGATATGACTATCGAAGCGAAGCAGATCGAAAAAAATCACAAGAGCGACAAAGCTCTGCTCCCGCATCCTGTCAAAAACTTATTGATACATATCCACAAGAATACACATACGATCGAGTCGTACAAAAAGAAAATAACCAGCCCCTTCTCTGGCCTCGACAATATTCAAAAAAAGTTCAAAAAATTGTTTTACACCATACCGCAGAATCTGAGAAATCTAAAAACAGAGAAGGTGGTGAAAAAATGAGAGCTATTTATCAATACCATACAAAAACACGAGGATGGGGAGATATTGGATATAATTTTGTCATCGACCAAAATGGAAATATATATGAAGGACGAGCCGGAGGAGATAAAGTTGTTGGAGCACATGCCTATTGTTCAAATATTAATACCATTGGAGTCGCTCTTATGGGGAATTTTATGAACAGCTCCCCCACTCCTCAACAAGTTGCCTCTCTCGCACAACTCTTACAAGGACTTTCCGTAAAATACAATGTTCCACTCTCTCAAAAAAGTACTTTTCATGGAGATTATTCTGAAAATCTTCTGGGTCATCGAGACACCAAAGCAACGTCATGCCCCGGAGACAATCTTTATAAAGTCATGCCGATACTACGGAAACATCTCACCTACAACAAAGCTCTTTCCATAACAGGAACTCAAGACGAAGCCCCTCTCTCAGAATATGGAATGACTCTTTCAGGAAATCCGACTATCATCAGTATTGGAATTGGAAGTGAAAAAAAGGTTATATTGCAGTTTAAAAATACAGGGAAAATTACCTGGGATCAACGAACTTGGCTCTATGCTGAACATAATATGGCACAAACCGTTCATCTCGATCCGATTGTTATCGATAAACCATATGTTGTGGGAATCCTCCAAGAATTGAATGTAAAACCTGGTGAGATCGGAACCTTTGAACTTACGATAAAATCAGATCTGACTCAAGGATTAAAAATCATTAGTGTTGTTCCTGTTATCAATGCAAAACGACGAATGCAGCAAGCAGAAGTGAGCCTCGCGATTCAAGTGGAGGCGCCTTCCCTCAATTATGATATTATCAATTATACAGCTCCACCAAAAACATTTTATTTTGGACAAAGACACTCTGGTAAACTTTTAGTAAAAAATACGGGAAACCTTTCCTGGCAACGATCAGGAGACTATCAAATCACACTTGATACTATAAATATATCTGGATTTGCGAATCCAGAAACTCCATATACACTCGCTCGATTAGAAGAAAAAGAAGTCCATCCAGGAGAACATGGAACATTTATATTTGAAATGTTTGGAGGATTTCAAGAAGGAAATTACGAAGTCACCTTTCGACCTCGACTGGGAGGAAAACTCTTTTTTGAAAAAATTCCAGAAACCACTCATTCATTCACTATCAAACGAGCCAATTACCAAACACAAATTCAATACAACTCAAAAGACATTTCTTTCTTCCCGAGTGAAAAAAGAAATATCCCCATTAAAATAAAAAATCTTTCTAGCATTGATTGGCAAGAAAATGAAATTTCTTTAAAACTCGTTCAATCAAATGGAATTCTTATCGACCATTATGAATTTGATATTGCTGAAGCCGTAAAAATGGAAGATACGGGAGAAATCAATATTACTATAACCGCCCCCACAGAACCCGGGAAATATATATTAAAATTTCATGTTCTTTCATTCGACAAAGCTTTTAAACACAATCGATGGATAGAACTTCCTATTTTTGTAAATAATTCCGAACTCTCAGCAAAAATCAATTATATAAAACAATCCGATTTTCAATTAAAAGAAACCGAAACTGATAACATACTTATTCGATTTAAAAACACCGGAAGCATTCCATGGGAAAAAACAGGTCCCAACGCTCTTAAAATCATGCAWAAAAAATTCAAGAGCGATCTTCAACACACTTCTTGGCTCAATACATACACACCAACAAGTATGGAAGAAAAAAGAGTCGTGCCTGGAAAAACAGCTACATTTCGTTTTATTATACAAAATAATGCCAATCAACATATAACAGAAACGTATCATTTAAAAACAAAATCACTCGGAATTATCCCGGGATCAGAATTCACCATATCGGTCAAAAATCCTTCTATTCACCAGCCAAAACAAACAACGAACAACAGTCGATTAGAAGCAATATTTCAGAAAGCCAATGACAAACGAGCACACATGCAAACATCTCAATTAGAACAAGTATTACAAAATGGAGCGAATAAACGAAAAATAAAAGAATCAGAAAAACTAGCAGCCGTTTTTGAACGCGCACAACAACGAAGAGCCGCCGCTCAATCAAAAAATAAGATGCCTCAAAATACGACAGTACAAAATAACAATAATAATATTCGAGTCAAACTATCATTCGATCAAGACGCGGCGAACATTATCACAACTCAAACAAAAGCAGATATTACATTAGATGGAGTGAATCTTTCACTCATGCCTGGGGATAGCTTATGGACTCGAAAGGAAAAGAACCAACTTATTATTTCCATCAATGGGAAAAAATATTTTGGAAATATCTTGCGAGTCAGTGCACCTTCTTATGTCACTTTAAACAACTGGAATCGGAGCCCTTCTTGGAACCCAAACATCTTTGATAACACATTTCAGGGGGCTCTCGAATTCAGGTTGGACGATGGAAAACTCATCGCTATCAATGATCTTGATTTTGAAGACTATCTTCGAGGAATTGCCGAAGTACCAGAATTTGATGAAAATGAAAAAAGAAAAACAATTGCAGTTATCAGCCGAAGTTATGCGTGGCATTATACAAAAAGTGAATACCGAAAATTTCCAAATAAACCRTATGATGGATCCGACTCTCCTGCCGTCTTTCAAAAATACCTTGGATATAACTACACCCTCAGATCTCCAAAATGGCAAAAAGTAGTTACAGAAACTAAAAATGAAAAAGTATACTTTCAAGATAAAGTATTAAAAACAGCATACTTTTCTTGTTCAAATGGAATTACAAGAACCCCTGAACAAGCACGCTGGACAAGTGATTACTTTAATAATGCAACATCTGTCTATATTGCGGTTGACGACACGTATGGGAAAGATATGACCCGATACAATGCCGGACGATGTGGACATGGAGTTGGACTTTCTGGACTGGGCGCTACAAATATGGCAAAAAATGGCAAAACGTATCATGAAATTCTTCATTATTATTATCAAAATATTGTTATACGGTAATAAAAAACAAGGGCACAAGGTATTGTGGCCCTGCATAAAATAAGGGCACAAGTTATTGTGCCCCTACAAATAACGATAAATACCTTATTTTAATTGGCTCGTTTTAATATACTTAAAAACGAATCCTGTGACAATGTCACTTTTCCCAAGGCTTTTAAACGGGCTTTTCCTTTTTTCTGTTTGGCAAGAACCTTCTTTTTTCTTGAAATATCTCCTCCATATAACTTTGCCGTTACATCTTTTCGCATAGCTGATACGGTTTCTCTCGCAATAATCTTTCCTCCAATAAAAGCCTGAATAGCCACCGTAAATTGATGTTTCGGAATAACCTCTTTTAAACGCGCTGCCACTTCCCTTCCACGTTGCTCAGCTTCATTTTTATGAACAATAAAAGCAAGTGCATCAATCGAGTCACCCGCTACTTTCATATCCACTTTCACCAGATCATTCACACGAAATCCAATCGGATCATAGCTCATAGATGCATACCCTTGTGTCACTGTTTTTAATGTGTCAAAGAAATCAGAGATGATCGAGATCAATGGAATATCACTAACAATCATCGAACGCTCTTCATCCACACTCGTCATATTTTTATATTCCCCACGATGATTCATAAGCAAATCCATAACACCTCCAATATACGTATTTGGAATAATAATTTCTAATTTTACATACGGTTCACGAATTTCATCGATAGTCGAAACATCTGGTAAATCTGCAGGTGAAGCCACTATGAGTAAAACTCCTGATTTTTGCAACACCTCAAAATGTACGGAAGGAGATGAAATAATAACATCCATATCAAACTCTCTCTCTAAACGCTCTTGTACAATTTCCATATGTAATAACCCCAAAAATCCACATCGGAATCCTTTTCCTAAAGCTCCTGAGCTTTCTGGCTCAAAGACTAAGGCCGCATCATTCATCGAAAGCTTCTCAAGTGATTCTCTTAAAAATCCATAATCAACCGCATCAATTGGGTAAATACCAGCATACACCATAGGCTGTACTTTTTTATATCCAGGCAGCATTTTATCTTTTCTGGGTTCTTTTCCTTTAAAAATAGTATCTCCTACTCGAGCCTCTGATGTTGTTTTCAGGCCGGTTACTACATATCCCACTTGGCCATCTGTTAAAATATCAAGCGCATTATATTTTGGACAAAACTCCCCCACTTCAATCACTTGCGTTTTCGCCTCTGTTCCCAAAAAATGAATGGTGTCTCCTCGTTTAATACTTCCTGAAAATAAACGTACAAAGGTAACAACTCCTTTATATGAATCATATACCGAATCAAAAACCAAGGCTGATGTTTCTGTTTTATCAGTAATAGCCACGGCTAAGTCATTTTTATTTGGTGCAGGCATTCTCTCAATAACCGCATCAAGGATTTTATCAACATTTTCACCAGTTTTTGCCGATACACAAATAATCTCTTCTTTCGCAATTCCAAAAACATTTTCGATTTCCAAAGCAACTTTCTTCACATCGGAAGCAGGAAGATCAATTTTATTTAACACCGGAATAATTGTTAAATCATGCTCAAGTGCTAAATACACATTGGCTAACGTTTGCGCTTCAATCCCTTGAGTCGCATCAACCACTAAAATAACCCCCTCACACGCAGCAAGCGAACGAGAGACTTCATATGAAAAATCAACATGCCCTGGAGTATCAATAACATTCAGCTCATACCCCTTCCACAATAACCGAACCGGTTGTAATTTAATGGTAATCCCTCTTTCTTGCTCAAGCTCCATAGTATCCATCATTTGAGCATGTTTCATTTCTCGTTTTTGTAAACGACCGGTAATTTCTAAAAATCGATCAGCAAGTGTTGATTTTCCATGATCAATATGAGCGATAATGGCAAAATTTCGTATTTTTTGTTCCATGAAGTATTGTTTCGATTATTATTGATATTGTTTCATTAACTGTAAAAACTGCTCAACTTCTGCCTGATTTGCACCTGAGCTTTTCAATGCTCCTTGAATTATCCCGGTCATATCACCTCCTCCAGACTTGAGCATGCTCGATACGCCTGCCATCATTTCAGGAGTAAAAAAGCTTCCTACAAGTTTCATGGATAAATATGTCGGTATAACAACCAATATGATAAAGAATATAATTTTCCAAACCATAGCCATCCAAGCACGACGAGTTGCTGCTTTATTATATTCAATAATTTCATTCATTTTCACCTCTAATCCCTCTATTTTATCCAATAACTTCTCCATATTATATTCAGACATATTTTTTTATTTTAATAATTTTTTAGCTTTCTGTAACCTCTTCTTCATCGTCTTCATCATTCGCAGGAATCAACATAAGTGAAGTTACTTTATCACTTGGTGTCTTTTTTCGCATAATAATCACTCCTTGTGTATTTCGTCCTCGTTGTGGAATATCATCAATCGCCATTCGAATAATTTGACCACCTGCTGACATAATCAGTACATCAGAGCTTCGATCAGCTAAAATCTTTGCTCCAGCTACTTTCCCTGTTTTTGTTGTTACATTTGCCACTTTTACTCCGACTCCACCTCGAGTTTGTTTTCGGTATTCAGAAACTTTTGTAATTTTTCCAAGCCCATTTTCCATAACCACCATTAATGAATCTTCTTCGTTTCGAACCACATCGACTTCAACCACTTTATCAAAACCTCGAAGTTTAATTCCTCGTACTCCAGAAGCGGTTCGTCCCATTGATCGAACATCAACTTCATTAAATTTAATAGATTTTCCTTCATTTGAAATCATCATAATATTATCATCCCCTGAAGTTGTTTTTACCCATTTTAAAACATCATCTTCTCGAAGCTTGATGGCAATAAGTCCATTTTTTCGAACATTAGCAAAGGCAGAAACCGGAGTCTTTTTCACCACTCCGAGCTCGGTTGCCATAAACATATTCTCTCCTTGGTTTTTTGTAATATCTAAAACAGCTGTTACTTTTTCATCTGATTCTAACTGCAAGAAGTTTGGAAGAGCTTGCCCTCGTGCCGTTCGTGACATTTCTGGTATCTCATACACTGATAATTGAAAACATCTCCCCTTGGTAGTGAAAAATAATATATTATTATGATTTTTACTGTGAAATAAATGCGTAATCACATCATCTTGATCACCCACACTTCCTTTAATTCCTTTTCCTCCACGTTTTTGTGATTGATACGTATTTTCATGTACACGCTTAATGTATCCTCGAGACGAGATCGTTACGATCATATCCTCATTTGGAATAACGTCTTTCACATTAAATTTCCCAAGAGCATGAGGAATAATTTCAGTTCGTCGATCATCTCCATATTTATCTAAAACTGAATCAAATTCTTCCTCAATAATTGTTTTTACTCGTTCTTTATCAGYWAGMNTRKYSKKGCMTNNASRAATAAATGCAAGTTTTTCTGCCAACTCATCAATAATTTTTTGTCGCTCAAGACCCGCTAAAGTCTGTAATCTCATTGATAAAATAGCATCAGCCTGACGACTTGAAAAAGTGAATTTTTCCATCAGTGCCACTTTCGCCTCTTCCTTTGTTTTTTCTCCTCGAATCGTTGCGATAATCGCATCGATATTATCAAGCGCTTTTTGCAACCCTTCTAAAATATGAGCACGAGATTCTGCTAAATGTAATTCATACTGAACCCTTCTCGTAATCACTTCAAATCGATGGTCAAGAAATTCACTTAAAATCTCTTGTAAATTTAACAATCGAGGCTGAACTCCTCCGTCTGTTAAACAGACCATATTAAATCCAAATGAGGTTTGTAATTGTGTGTGTTGGTAGATTTGATTTAAAATTTTGCTTGGATATGCATCTTTTTTTAATTCAATCACGACTCTCAATCCTTTTCTATTCGATTCATCTCGAATATCTGAAATTCCAATAACTTTTTTCTCACGAACCAATTCTGCTACTTTTATTACTAAATTTGCCTTATTCACTTGATATGGAATTTCTGTAATAACAATTTGTGATCGTCCATTGCTTTTCTCTTCAATCTCGGCTCGTCCTCTCATAACAATAGAGCCTCTTCCTGTTGCATAGGCTTCACGAATAGCTGCTGGATCATAAATCATTCCCCATGTTGGGAAATCTGGCCCAGTAATATACTCCATAATTTCATCAATGTTCATATCTGGCTTTTTCAGCATGGCCTTTAATGCCCCCATAACCTCAGTAATATTATGAGGTGGAATATTTGTAGCCATTCCAACCGCAATACCAACCGAACCATTTAATAACAATAATGGCAACCGTGAAGGTAAGACCGTCGGTTCTTGCAACGATCCATCATAATTATCTCGAAAATCAACCGTCTTTTTTTCTAAATCAGCCAAAACTTCAGCGGTAATCTTTTGCATTTTTGCCTCAGTATAACGCATCGCCGCTGGATTATCTCCATCAATCGAACCGAAATTCCCCTGCCCCCATATGACTGGATATCGTAATGAAAAATCTTGAGCCATTCGTACCATTGAAAGATAAATAGCCGAATCTCCATGTGGATGGTACTTACCCATGACTTCTCCAACAATACGCGCTGATTTCACAAACCGTGAACCCGCCGTTACTCCCATTTGGTTCATAACATATAAAACTCGTCGATGAACGGGTTTTAAACCATCTCGAACATCGGGTAAAGCCCGTGAAACAATAACCGACATGGCATACTCAAGATAAGAATTTTCCATCTCATCAACAATATTTCGCTGAGGATATTCTGGGTTTATTTCAGGTACAATTGGAGTTTCTAGTTCAGACATATTTGAAAATTATAAAATCGGGTTGATTTTACGGTGTTTCTTCATAAAACTCAAGAACAAAACTGAATCGTTTCTTTTCTCACAAAAAAAGGTCTACCAACTGGTAGACCTATAGAAAAAACACGTATAATAACTATTTTGTCATATTATTATAATACTCATAATATTGATAAATTTTTGCATATTCTGGAGTAGCAGGATCCATCGTACTCATTTGTTTTATATAATATTCAGCATATTCAGCTGCTTGTTTTTTGGTAACAGCTGGCGCTGGCTCAGGTTCTGGCGTTGGTTCTTCAACAATTGGTTCTGGTTCGGGCACAAGTTGTTGTGCCCCTACGGTATTGGATTCCTCAACGATTGGGGCTGGTTCGGGCGTTGGTTCTGAAATATGCGGTGGCGCTGTAATTTCTGCTAAAATATCCATACTTTCTCCTTCTAACGCCTCTACTTCTTGCTCAACAACCTCCTGCCTTTCTTCAATCGCCTGTTTATGATCTGAACGAATAGATTCTTTCATTTCATCACTTAACTGCAGTCTCTCTGTTTGGTATTTTTCAATAAATTCAATGACTTTTGCGACAAATAAATGAAAATTATGTCCTTTTTGACTAAATCCAGCCGCCTGCGAATGACCACCTCCTCCAAAATGCTGTGCAATTGGTAAAATATTCACCGATGGACTCGTCGCACGCATCGAAACATAGATTTTATCATCCAGTGATTCTTTAATCAATAAAACAATTTCAGCACCCGGAGCATTGGTAAGTAAATCGTCAACGACACCTTCAGCTTCATCAATAGTTGATCCGGTTTCTTGTAAGTCAGACTTTGAAATCGTTGACCATACAATTTTATGAACGGGATCTTCCTCAATACGAGAAAGAACTTTCCCCCAGAGTTTTAATGTCGATAATTTTTTTGTTTTATAAATACTTTGAATAATTTCTTGCTGTCTTGCCCCCGCCTCAATGAGATCCGCTGCCAATTCTAATGCTTTTGGAGAAGTATTCGTATGCTGAAATGATCCAGTATCAACGATAAGACCGGTCAAAAACAAGGTCGCCATGTCTTCTGTTAAAAAATCCTTAAAGGCCTCTCCTTCTAAGTCCTGTAAAAGACTATAGAGAACCTGAGTCGTTGAGGCAGCCGTCACATCAACAAAATTTAATTTTCCAAATCCCACATTTGAAATATGATGATCAATATTCACCACGGGAGCATCATAAAAAATATTTGTATTTTTTTCATAAATATCTCCTAAATGTTCTAAATCTCCAGAATCAAATACAATAATCAAATCATATGTTCCTAAAAAGTCTTCTGTTTTTATATCTTCTTTTTTCAAAATAACTCCGCCCGCATGCAACATAATCTGTAAAGTATTATTTGCAATTCGCGTTTCCACTTTTGGAACTCCTTCACCTTCAAAAGGAACAGTCATTAAAACATCTTGAGAATCCCCTCCTCCAATTTTAACCGCATCCAATCCTGGCAAAAAATTATACACTTCGGCCAGTGGATCTGACGAAAGGATCTGGGAAGTCTTCCCCTTCTTTTTTAAATATTCATGAAAAATCAAGACAGATGACAAGCCATCTCCATCAATTTTTTTATGAGATACGAGTAAAATATTATTTGATACTTCAATAAGTCGTTGAAAGTTTTGTAATTGTTCGTTCATTTGTTGTTTTTTAAATGTTCAAAGTATTATATCATACTTTTTACATTAAGTCAAATAGATGTTGTAATAATTATTTCTTACGAAAATTCACACTCCCAATATTCTTAAAAGTGTCCATATCAACCGCCTCAATTCTCTGTGTTCCTACTGTATAAAAGGTATTTCCTATATATATAATTCGTTGAACATTATTATAATCAGCAATCAGTGTTTGTACAGAAGGATCACGTCCCACTCGAGCTTTTTCATCTATAGATCCAGCTTCAACATCGACTCCTAAAAAGACAGCTCCTTGAAATGTATTGGCATATCGATCATATCTCGATTCGATACATGACCCGAGACCATTACAATCATCAGAGCATAAGGCGAGACCATTTTCATCTTTAATACATTTTGTTGGAATACATCTTTTTTGGCAGTTTGATGGACACGTATTATATGTTTCTTTTAAACACTGCAAACTTCCTGCTTTCTCTTGAACAGAAACCGGAAAGGCTAAAATATTCTTTTGTGTATGTACCATCAGCGCCTTATGATTATTTAAAAGTTCTGAATACGTTCCTGAGTCTCCAATAATATAAGTGGCTGCTTCTTTTGGATTTGATAGATCAGTCACATCAAATAAACTCACCTTCATTCCCTTCACGTCAGACCCCGTAATTTGACCATATTCATCTATTTCTACTGGCACATCTTTTCCAAAACCAATCAAATGATTTTTTCCATATGGATGTAAATAATTTGACCAACCGGGGATCTTTAACTCTCCTAATATCTTTGGATTTTTTGGATCTTTCAATCCTATAACAAACAAGGGATCCACTCGTTCAAACGTTACTATAAAAGCTCTGTCTCCCATAAATCGAACAGAATATATATCCTCCCCTGGAGCGATTCCCGTAATTGACCCAGTTTTGTTTAAATTATCATCAAATACATAGAGTCGACTATTTGATGGAGTAGAATCTCTCGTCATTTCATCCCATTCACCTGCCTTTGTGGTAGCTATCCTAAAATGATTATCATGTTCATCCATCGCAAACTGATTGATAATTCGCCCCGGCACGATAACTGATCCAGAATGAGCCATTTTATTTTCTAAATCAAATTTATATACCATTGTATTATCCCAATTCCATCGGTTATTATTATAATTTTGTGTCGCTACATATAAGGCCTCTGTTGACATATACAAATTATTTGCCGAACCAATCA
The DNA here is from genome assembly GCA_002401425.1 of Candidatus Peregrinibacteria bacterium. GTDB lineage: Bacteria > Patescibacteriota > Gracilibacteria. Next base: position 3,623 of record NVTB01000011.1, on the reverse strand, counting down.
TCACTGAACTTTCAATTTTTTTACTCGTATCTTCCAGCGGAATTGCCGCAACAACCAAGTATTGAAAACTCGTATATCCAGGGATAACTTTTACATCTCCACACTCAACCATATTTTGTGGATCATCAGCCGCGGTATGAAACGCAGAATCTTTATAATGCGGTAAAAATGCATCAACACTGATTGTTGGATCATCTTGTAATAAATGCATTTGCGGTGAAACATTCAACGTCATATATAAGGTATCACCAATTCGTCGAGTTTTATTATAATTTCCTGAAAGCTCAACCGTTCGTTTTAATACTGGCTTTGACCGATCGGTAATATCAATAATATGAGCCTGTGAAGAATAGTCACGATAATATGGCGAAAATCGCGTTGTTTTTTTAAATTCATATTGAAACGAAGGCCCTCCTCCAATGACAACAAGTGTATCTCCTGATAAAAAGAGTTCTCGTGGATAGAAATACATATTTGCTTTTGGATACATGCCTGTATATATTGTATTATCAGCAAAACCAAATGAAACAACCTCTTTCATTTCATCAGCTGGATATGCCTGAACAATTGAAACCCGATCTCCTTGTACTGAATAGATATATTTCCCATCATTTTTTATAACATCAGCTTCATCCACTCCTTTTACCTGAACATTCGTTGTTGAATAATCAGAAGAGCCTTTTGACATGGGGCTTGGTTCCGGGCTCGATTCAGGAGCAGCAGATGTTATATCCATATCCATCATCTTATTAGAAGAATCAGTCATTTCCCACGGTTCCATTGTGCTTGATCCCCGAGAATAATACGGATGATAATTATTCATAGCCTCTTTCATCAAAATATTTGATAGAACCTGACAACTTCGTATTTCTGAAATATCTGTTTGACTCAAATTTACGGCCTCTCTTTTTATCCCCCTTTCAATTTCTTTAATAAAATACGAATCTTTATTATCTACATCCTGAGAAATTCGGTATGACATCTCAGCAAAATCTCCTCTCGTAATTGAACCATCCAGACCTTTTAAAGAAAGAGGCAAGGCCTTTTGTTTCTCTAAACTTTTCATATATCCTTCATACCAATGAGCCCCCTCTAATGTTTCACCCGTGTATTCTCTTCGAATATATGACAACATTTTTGAAGCCTCTGCTAAATTAATTGCCGTTTCTGGTCGAAACGTATTATCATCATATCCCGTAATAAGACCACGTTTTTTGGCATAACACACATACGGAGCATACCAAACATCACGAACAACATCCGTAAAAAAATCTTCATCCTTTATTTCTGCCAAACATTCTGTTCCCAACTTTTCATAATATTGCTGTTTCCATTGCTCCACCCCAGTTTCTAAAATAATTTTTACCAACTCCGCTCGATTAATAGTCGCATCTGGACGAAACGTTCCATCAGTATATCCTTTAATAATAGAAGATTTTTGCATAAACGAAACCGCATCATAGTTAACGTGCTCCAGTGATACATCGGAAAACTCCACCACCTTCATATCCGAGTCCCCCATCGCATGAGCCGTCATAATAAAAAGAGACAACAGAATGAATGAAAATTTTTTCATAGGAAAATTATTAATAAATTCATAAAAAATTATACCGCGGGGGTTTGCCGATGGCAACCCCTTACGGTTTTTTTTTACAAAAAACAAAAATTATTGTAGAAAGTTTTCTACACCATTAAAACCCAACCCGTAGGGGGTTGCCATTGGCAAACCCAAACGACGCGGCAAACCCAAACAAATATACCAAATACACCACTGGCCATCATTGGGCTCAATCCCATCATGGGTTCAACCATCGCATAACTATTCCCCCAAATCCCGACCCGTAGGGGGTTGCCATCGGCAAACCCAGAAACATGGTCAATATGTATTATGTTTTATAAACATCGCAATAAACACATCGCAGAACCACCGCAAAACATCCCCGTCATAGGTTATACATCGCAAACCCGTTAGGGCATCCATCGCATCACCATCCATGTATGTTTATCCCCGTCATTGGGTTTGCCGATGGCAACCCCCTACGGGAAAAAACGATCTTCTTTCCAGTTTTTTGGATTATTTACAATATAATGAGAAATTGTTTTTAATCTATTATCATCACGAATAATATGTTCGTAGTAATTTCGTTGCCAACAGAAATCTCCATAATTATTGTTATTCATCCATTTTTTCACTGCTGCTTTATAATGACCTATAAGAGATGAAATGCTTTTTGGCTTGAATGAGTGATATACCATTAAATTATGTTTTTCATATTTTTCTAAATCCCCTTGTTTCATTTGATTTTTCAAAATAATAATTCCATGAATATGATTTGGCATTATAACAAATTCTTTTAATTCAACAAAATTATGGATTTTACCTATTTTATACCAAAATAATTTTGCCATTCTTCCTTTCTCATTTAATACCATTTGATGATCTACAATTTTACCAAAATATGATTTCCTATCTTTTGTACAAATCGTAATAAAATACATTCCCTCTTGTGAATAATCATAATGACGCAATCGAATAGAATTACGTCGATGAATATGAGAATTATATACCATAAAATTATGATTATTGTATATTCATAATAAAACAACGTTATTAAAATGTTATTAAAAATAAAAACATATTTCTGTAGGGGGTTGCCATCGGCAAACCCAAACGACGTGGCAAACCCAAACAACATGATAACCCCCAGAAACATAATGAATATATATTATATTTTATAGACATCGTAATAAACACATCGCATAACCATTTTTCCAACCCCCAACCCGCCATTGGGCGCGCCAATGGCGGGCCCCTACAGTTTTTTTTACAAAAAAACATATCAAATAAAAACCCCTAGATTTCCACACGTTTTTCTGCTATAATGGCATGAAATTAAAAAATATATGATATTCCAATTCCCTCTTCGACGGCTCGAAAGAAACATGAAACCTGTTGAAAATCGGATATTTGAAGTTGGCGGAGGCGTAAACGGATCTACAGGAATAGAAACACAAAACCAAGACATTGATATTTCTCAAGATATTCTTGATGTCATAGCTAAAAATGAATCAAATAATAATCCAGGGATTATTAATAAAAATGATAATGGACAATGGTCATGCGGCCTCTATCAAATTAGTCAAAAATATCAGCTGCAAGCGTATTATAAAGAGCTCAAAAGCCTGAACACTCAAAAAGTTAATGATTTACTTACACCAGCCCTCCATGAAAAATTAAGTAAATTAAAAAACAAAGATCGTTTAAGTTGGCAGCGTTATAAAATTAAAAATGGTGATAGTTTAAGCGTAATAGCCGATAAATTTCACACTTCAACCAAATTAATTAAACGACTTAACAACATTGATGGTTCACAAATTAGAGCGGGAAAACATTTATTGATACCCGTGGCAACTGCGTCGCTTGATCATTATATATTTTCTCAAAACCAACGCTTAGTTAAAAAACAAAGTCGCCAACATGCTGGTGCTAAAACAATTCACACGGTTAAATCTGGCGATACCTTATGGGATTTAGGGCAAGCCTATCATGTCAGCAGTCGTAATTTAGCTAAATGGAATGGCATGGCACCAAGAGACACCTTAAAACTTGGGCAAAAATTAGT
>NVTB01000016.1 GCA_002401425.1 Candidatus Peregrinibacteria bacterium | reverse complement strand
TACAGATCATATGAATCGATATTTAGGAGCGGCGAATGTAACAGAAAGAAGTTACGTAGGTTCAATTGATATGTCAGCAGAAATAGTGATGCACTCCCCTGCTATAGACATAGCCAACTCACTTTCTCCAGAAAAACGACTTTCTTTATTTGGATTAAGCGTAAAACTTGGACAAGCGAATCAAAGTCCTGAGGTTCAGGCGATTCAAGATGCTTTTGAGTTTATTAAAAAGGTTTTAGATATTAAATTAAAACAATATCCGACGCAGACTGGTGTAATGGATAATTTATCGATTTCACAAGTTGAATACAAATTCCAAAATACTTTAAATACTAACTCTGATAATAAATTATTATGGGCTGATCACTCTATTATGAATGGCTTTATGGATGGAAATACAAATGAATTTGGAAGTGATGATTATTTTGGACAGACTCCTCCAGAAGGATCAGAATTTATGATAAATCATATAAGTATTCCTGCTTCAAAAACTGCGGAATTTATAAAAAACAATCCAGGAAACTACACCGAAGCCTCTGAGGGGTTTTTACAGATTATGGATATATATAATCCTCTATACCTTGCTGATTCAGATCGAAGCATCGAAGCCGCTCGTTATATGACAAAATATTTTGGCTCTGCAGAAATGATTGGATATCAACAATTATTTGGATCAAAAAGTCATGCATTTGGAGAATATGGAACTTTTGATGCAGGTCTTGGGACAGTATATGCTTCATTTACATTAGGGAATGATCTCACAGATTTTACACAAGAGATGCGTCGAGGGGGGAACGGACAGACCTTTCAACCAGCAGAAAATCTTCATGTATCAAATGCTTTTAATAGCACCGCTGCATATGTCAATAATGAGAGAAATATAATTGTTGATCATCTTGATCCTAACGGAGGTGGAGGTGGAGCTGGGTTTGTACGAAATATTTTCAAAGATGGAGAATTAGTATTTAGCTCTCAAACACAATTAAAATAATATTTCTCACATAAAACACCATATATTTAATACTTCTTCAAGGGAAAAGAACTCCACAGGCTTTCTTTTTCCTTATTTTTATAGTATAAATATAACTCATAAATAAATCATAGATTATGGAAAATCGGTTGAATAGCATTAGCAGAGCAGAGAAAAATAATATAGATACAAATACGACTCAGATTTTTTCTCGTATGAACATGATAAAATCTGCTGTTTTTGCGTTAAGTATTTTTACTACGCATGCCAAGGTATTTAATACTTATTATGCTTTTGCTGAAACTTCTCAACAGGCACAGACAATAACAAGCACTTCTGTTGAAAATATTTATGTGAATTGTGAGGAATATGTTATTCTCCCGGGACTAACAACTCATCAAATTTATGATATAACATTAACTCCATCGCTTGTTGTCATAGGGGCAGATACATCTATTATTCCTGAATGGAGAGGTTATTTTAACTATAAAAAGCAGATTTCTGATACTAGTCTGTTAGAAATAAATAATATAATATCAGCGTCGATAACAGATAATTCTCTTATAGAAGAATTAAAATCTAAAATTTTTGAAACTGATAAACTCGCGGGAATTCTTTTTGCAAAAGACTGGAATGATACAGAAATAATTCTCCAAGATTACGGAGTAAGCAAATCACGAATAGCAGCTATAAGAGATCTRTCAATGTTCGGAAAAACAGCACGTTTTCAAATAGGAAATATGCCTTTAAATAATGATGGACAGACTTTTTCATTTCATGATTCATCTCAACTCACCTTTGAGAATGGAATGTTTCAAGTAGAAAACAACGATCCTTCAGCAATATTACATATGTATTTTAATACGAAAATACAACCAGAAGGGACAAGCGGATTATTCTTTCGAACCTCTCAATCACAAGCCGTAGTACCTCCAGCATTTCGAGCTCCAAAGACAGTAGCTTCTTATCCTGTTTATAACGCTTTTAGTAACACTCAAACAAAAACACTTACATCAGATATTGTTGCACAAAATACAGGATGGATGCAGGCAAATACTGGAATGAATCTTGCTTCTTATAAATTTGATAGTACGAGCGCGAGTCATCAGATGCCAGTGAGTCATTTATTTTCAGATAATACTTCTTCTTTTGGAGGATATGTATATAATAGAGAGGATGGGATTCGAGTATTCAATACCTCGTCAGAATATACCAAGGCGTATGAAAACATTCGATCATATAAAAATATTACTGATCCAAATCATGCGGAATATATACCAAACTTTCAAGCATATCTTTCAGCATTCCCCACTGAGTTAAAAGATAAGATTTTTGTATCTTCAGATATGGTTTCTTTTTATAATACTACAAAAGGAGCGTATGCGACTATGGATTTTCCAGGAGTTGGTACATATGATGAAACCATTGCCAGAATAAAAGTGGTCAATATAAACTCTCATCCTGCAGCGAAGTTTATTAAAAACAATGACCAAATCGCCATACATGCACAAGCAGCAAAAAAATTCTATTTTGGAGAACCTTCAGATGATTTCAACCTTTATGTGACTTCATCAGACAAAAATATAGCGTTTGCGAATGACGACGATCAAAATACTGTTGTTGGAGACACAACGATTGGAAGAGCCGTTGATGGGCAGAATACATATGTTATTATGAATGCCAATCAAGCAAGACAAGTTGTTGCTAAGGGTGATACTACAGGAGCTGCTCCAATCGTTTATGGAACGAATTTTGAATCTTTAAACACACTTGATAACTCTGCAGCCATTGGTTTTTTAAATGATTTCCCTTCAAGCATTCGATCAAAAATTATGGGAATGTCCTCAGATTATATTGCTGGAAAAGATGCAGGAGTGGAAATCTCACAAAAAGAAGCCGCTTTTAAGCTGTGGTTTTCARGTGTTGAGACTCTGGGGAAAAAGACCTCAATTCTCGCAACAAAAAATAGTTTAAAGACGCAACTTATTAATTTTTACTCTGGAGATAACACCGCAGAAGCCTGGAAATCAACAGATTTATTCAACTTGCTAGCTGGTAATTTTATTGTTACAGAAAATGGAACTCCTTTACTTTCCGAAGAACAAACACCAGCCGCCAACGCATTAAAAGCCCAATATCGAACTATGATTTCTCAAGGAGCGGATTTGGTAGAAAGTGGAACTGCCAATTTCGCTCAATGTAGCTCACTGTTTAGCAAGGTCTTTGCAGAAAAAGAAGCAGCTGGAAACGCTTCACTTCATACAGATCATATGAATCGATATTTAGGAGCGGCGAATGTAACAGAAAGAAGTTACGTAGGTTCAATTGATATGTCAGCAGAAATAGTGATGCACTCCCCAGCTATAGACGCCATGAACGCCTTATCTCCAGAAAAACGAAATACATTAATAGGAACACCTGTAAAACTAGGACAAGCGAATCAAAGTCCTGAAGTTCAAGCGATTCAAGATGCGGTGACGCTTATGTTTGATACTTTGAGTTTGTTGGCGAGTCGAAAAAACATTGTAGATAATGAAGGACTGACTATTGATAACACTAATCATCTATCAAGTGCTCAATCTGAATATAAAATATATAATTTATTAGAAGCTCATACCTCCAGCCTCCTTATTGGAGATGAGAGTGGAATAAATAACTTTTTACAAAATTTATCTAAAACGCCTGGACTTTTTGAAGATCAAAGTGAGGTTGTAAGTATATCGAAAACAATGCAATTTATAAAAGAAAACCCTGGGAATAACAGTGAAGCGGCTGGAGGTTTGAAAAAAACACTTGAACAATTAATGTATTTTTTCTTTGATGATTTTCAAGGAGAAAACATTGGAAATATAAAAATTTCTCTCCAGACTCACTACAGCTCAAAAGAAATGCTTGAACACAAGCAATATTTCGCAGCTGGAACCAATTTTACTGGGAAAATTGCAGTTGACAATGCTCAACTTGGAACCACGAAAATAGAATTCATGATAGGGTTAGACCCAACGGAAGATATTTTACCAGCAGGATTTACGAAGCACTTCACCGCTGGAGCAACCCATGGAAGCTTATTTCAAGATGTTTCGAAGTTTACAAACACAAATTTATTTGGAGCAGTAAACATTACAAAGAATAAAATATTTTTAGATCGATTGGAAAGAGAAGGTGCCTCGATCTTCAGAATGATAATCAAAGATGCTGCTGGAAAAACAGTATTTGAACAAGAAACACAAAGGGTAGATGGCTTCTAAATATCACAAAATAGACCATATTTTTAATACTTGATCAAGGAAAAAGAATTTTAACCCCTTTCTTTTTCCTTATTTTTATAGTATAAATATAACTCATAAATAAATGATGTCTTATGAAAAATCGGTTAAATGCTTTTTTATACCGTATATTTTATGTAATACATTAAATACGGGCACAAGATTTTGTGCCACTACGGATATTGTTATACATCTTCATATTTTTCGGTAACTCAGTTTACAATCACCAGCCCATTTGCTACCCTTTTAATAAGAAAAAATCAATAATTTAACACTTATTTAATACTCCCCTGCTATAATAAATTCTAGACATTAATTATATGTATGCATTTTTTCTATAATATTTTCCGGTATGCGTTTTCCTTCTGCTGCTTCTTTGTAATAATGTATTCATCTTTTTCGATGAATACGGCAGTTGCCGATTCCCTTTATAATATAATTCTTGAAAAGAATCATCAAATTCAGATGCAGCCCTTATCAAAAGATAAAAGTTATGAAGAAATGAACAGAGTGGAAAAAATACTTTTCAAGGAAAGACAGCGAGAGGAAAAAAGAGCTCAAGCTATTGCTGCTCAATATCGACCCCCCGGAATTATGGAGCAGTCTCATCAGTTTGCCCGTGGATATTTAAGAGGCCTAAAGAAATGGTCTCTTGAGGATCTGATGGAAGAAATGGATTTTATAACTAGCAAAGCTGTTTGGGTTATAAATTTTGAAATATATTATATTTTTCAAATATTATTTGAATATATTCAGCTGTTATTTGAATTTATCCTGCAACCATCTGTTGTTATGGAAGACAGACTGGAAACTCTAGATAATTTTGTAGAGAAAGGTGCCCAACATATAATACAAAGCCTTCAATTATTAGAAAAAAAATGGATATCCCCTACAGCTTATGATTTGGGGTTTGTTTATGGAAGAATGACTATAATTTGTTTGTTATTAGTCATGCCAATAACGATAGTTATGGGCATAAATAAGCATTATAAAAAAATTAGATAAAACACTTGTATATAAGATAATCAACAGACACATGCACTTTCTCCATAATATTCTCCGCCACGCCTTTCTCGCACTTTATATATTCATAGCGATATCCCCTTCGCTTCCGGCAAATGCGGCGGCAATATATCTCCCACAGTGTAAGGATTTTGTAGAAAAGGATAATCATTATAGTGTGGCAGTAGATAATTCAATGTTATCTCGTTAT
>NVTB01000015.1 GCA_002401425.1 Candidatus Peregrinibacteria bacterium | reverse complement strand
AGATGGATTAACTTCTGTTAATACTTCAACGGCGGTGACGGCAGTAGGATTAACGGGAGTCGATATGATATCGACGGCAAGGAGTAGTAGTTTTGCAGTGTTATCAGATGGAACATTAAAAAGTTGGGGAGATAATGGATCAAGAGAGCTGGGAGACGGAACGACAACAGATAGTGCGGCCATTATAACGGCAACCAATGCTCCAACGCTTCCGACTTCTGGATTTGGTTCACCAGGATTATCTTCGTCGAATATTGCAACCGGTGTCACTTTAAATGGAGTGACTGGGTCAGCTTCTATGATTAGTGGATCTGAGCCGTCTTCTCCGTCCGCTGGAAATTTTGCGTATGACAGTGATGGGATTTTGGAAATATGGAGTGGGAGTGAGTGGTTGAAGATTGGAAAAGTAAAAAGTAAATATGCGATTGCGATGGGATATGCTCATAGTTGTGTGGTTTTGGCAGATGAAACGGTGAAATGTTGGGGGAAAAATTCAAGTGGTCAATTAGGAAATGGATCGACTACCAATAGTAATATACCGGTTGTAGTTTCATCGTTAACAAATGTGGCTTCTCTAGGTTTAGGTCAGTATCATAGTTGCGCATTAATCACAGATGGAACGGTGAAATGTTGGGGAGAAAATGGAGGAGGTCAGTTAGGAGACGCTAGTACCACTGATAGATTAACACCAGTCGTCGTTACAGGATTGACCGATGTGATTACATTAACAGGTGGCGGCGATCATACTTGTGTATCTTTAAGTGATCAAACGGTGAAATGTTGGGGATATAATGGAAATGGTGGGCAATTAGGAGATGGAACAACTACAAGTCGTTCAGCTCCAGTATTGGTTTCAGGAGTAACGAGTGCTACGGCTGTAGTAACAGGAAGGTATCATTCTTGTGCTCTTCTCAGTGATAAAACAGTGACGTGTTGGGGATATAACGGAGCTGGTCAATTAGGAGATACTACTTTTTCTACACGACCAACAGCGGCTCTTGTTACTGGATTAACTACAGTAGAGTCATTATTTGCAGGAGGTGAACATAATGCGGCTATTTTAAGTGATGGAAGTGTAAAGATGTGGGGAAAGAATACAAATGGACAATTAGGAAATGGAGCAACAACAAATAGCTCTTCGATTTTAACACTCGCTGGAATAACGAATCCTATAGTGGTAAGCCCTGGACGATTTCATACTTGTGTATTATTATCAGATGGAACGGCCAATTGTATGGGAAGAAATTCAAACGGACAATTAGGAAACAATAGTACGTCTCAAAGTACATCGTTAGTGACAGTAGACAGTCTTACGAATGTTGGAATGTTGTTTGCAGGAGGTTTACATAACTGTGCGGTTGTTGCCGGAGGAAGTGTTAAATGTTGGGGAAATAATTCTTCAGGAGAAATGGGGGACGCAAGTACAACTACCCGAAAAACCCCTGTAAGTGTTACAGGTTTAACGAATGCGTTGGCGGAAACTTTTATAAGTGCGGCCGGGCTGACCTCTGAAAATATTGTATCAGGAGTGACCATTAACGGAGTGACTGGAAGTGCAACGGTCGTATCAGGATCTGAATCAAGTTCGGCAAATGTAGGAGATTTTGCGTATGATAGTGATGGGGTGTTGGAAGTTTGGACGGGAAGTGAATGGGTGAAGGTTGGGAAGGTGAAGCAAGGAGAAAAAACTTTTGATATTGGTGGTCATAGTTGCGTTGTATTAGAAGGAGGAAGTGTTAAATGTTGGGGAGAGAATCATGCAGGGCAATTAGGGGATGGAACTACAACAAATAGTAATGTGCCAGTCTCAGTTTTAGGAATTACGAGTGCAAAAAGTCTTGAAATAAAACAGTCATATTCTTGTGCTTTGTTAGAGGATAATACAATGAAATGTTGGGGGTATAAGCCTTCCGAGGTATCGATGCCTGGAATACCAGGAGGATCGACGCCTGGGTTGATATCTAGTGTCGCAAATATAGAGTCTGTTGGTATTGGATCGGGGCATATGTGTTTTCTTATTACAGATGGAACGGTTGAGTGTATGGGGTATGATGCGTATGGACAATTAGGAAATGATGTGGCTTTAACTTCACAATCTAGTTTTGTGGTTGTTGATGGAATTACGACTGCTACATTGCTCGCAACTGGGACTTATCATAATTGTGTGATATTAGCAGATACAACAGTCAAATGTTGGGGGCTAAATCAGTATGGGGCTATAGGAGATAACGATATGGGAGTTGATAAGGCAACACCAGTTGCCGTTGTTGGATTAACGGGAGTAAAAGATTTGGCTTTGGGGTGGGAGCATAGCTGTGCTTTATTAAACAATGGACAAGTGAAGTGTTGGGGAAGAGATTTAGGAGGGAGGCTTGGAGATAATCTGTCGGATGCAAATAAGGCAACTCCGGTATCTGTATATGGTATCAGTGATGCGCAGTCTATTTCTTCAGAAAATCAGCATACCTGTGTTGTTGTGTCAGGAGGAAAGGTCAAGTGTTGGGGACAGAATAGTAATAATGGAGAATTAGGAGATAATAGTTTTGCTAATCAGTATATACCTGTGTCTCCCGTTGGAGTAGAAAATGTATATAAAATCGCTGCGGGAGATAGTCATACCTGTGCTTTGTTACAAGATGGCACGATAGAATGTTGGGGGAGTAATCATGCTGGACAATTAGGAGATGGAACGACGACAAGTAGAGCGACGGCTGTGTCGGTTTCAGGAATCAGTACGGCAAAGGTTGATGTATCTATTGTCTCTGATGGTTTATCTTCAAGCAATATCGCGAGTGGAGTGACTTTAAATGGAGTGGTAGGAAGTTCTTCGATGATTCCTGCTGCGGCTCCAAGTTCACCAAGTAATGGTGATTATTATACGGGGGCAGGTGGGTCGTTGTTTGTTTGGACGGGGAGTGCTTGGTATGATGCTGGGAAGATATCTGTGAAGAGTATGGTTGTATCGGGAACCCGTCATGCTTGTGCTGTTCTATCTGATGCAACGGTAAAATGTTGGGGAAGTAATACATATGGAACTCTTGGAGATGGAAGTACAACAGATAGTTCTACTCCAGTAATGGTGAGTGGTTTAACTGCTGTAACAGGGCTGGCATTAGGGAATGACCATACATGCGCGGTCTTAAGTGACAATACAGTAAAGTGTTGGGGGAAAAATAATACAGGGCAATTTGGAAATGGTTTAACAGCTAATTCTACAACTCCTCTTGTAAGTCTTTTTACAGGAGTCTCTTCATTAAGTGCTGGATCTAGTTTTACGTGCGCATTATTAATAGACCAGACAGTGAAATGTTCTGGAGAAAATGCTTCTGGAGAATTGGGTGATACAACAACAACATTGCAGACTAGTCCGGTGTTTGTCAGTACTTTGTCTTCAGTTGTATCTATTGATACTAAGTATCATCATAGTTGTGCTTTGTTATCTGATAATACTGTTAAGTGTTGGGGGTATAATTTTAATGGACAGTTAGGAGATGGAACAACGGTAACGAGAACAAGTCCAGTGGTGGTCTCTGGGCTTACAGGGGTAAAAATATCAGTATCGTATAATAGTTCATGTGCGGTATTATCTGATGCAACGGTGAAGTGTTGGGGAGGGGGCAGTTTAGGGACTCTTGGAAATGGTTCGACGAGTGATAGTTATACGCCAGTTTCTGTGAGTGGAGTTAGCTCTGTTTTAGATATATCTGGAGGCGGAGATCATTTTTGTGCGATTCTGTCTAATGGAACGGTAAAATGCTGGGGGCGTAATATATATGGACAATTAGGAGATGGTACACAGGTTGATAGATTAACAGCGGTAAGTATTATTGGTATTACTCATGCTGTGGCAATTTCTGGAGGCAGGGATCAGGTTTTTATTACCCTTTCTGATGGCTCTGTTCAAGGGGTTGGAAGGAATACTTATGGACAATTAGGAAATGCTACGACGACGAGTACAACTTCGATTGTAACGGCTTCAGGGATAACAACTGCTAGTGGTGCTTCTTGGGAATTTTAATAGTATTGATAATTGCATTTTATAATATTTATATATGAAAAATATACAAMAAAWMRYWARRYMANRATARANTWAWCGCMMTNKTTGMWMYTRBMWTNNNWRRANWKYDNANTSWRKANTRATGRYKKKKGNNYTGCWCMTYYTKKANSMWGTRCMWSWTNATMGWRWWYKGNTGGTMMWRCAKSWRMTKYMMWMRMYSSWMATRKTRMMRAYSRYWYMAWTWTTRSWGSYWTWRCMSSYWMRSMYYMRYCTAWWWWTGMWANYAGWRYSWKKRTNASMAAATGYRGGAKAYKKTKCKWMTKRKGCWGMTSSTRTTNYYWGMMKTATNGAKTGRAARWKAKTKRRCAAAAATTGGAAAAATCAGAGAGGGTTCCAATGTTATAGCGGCAGCTCAAACATATACATGTGCGGTGATTTCTGATGGAACATTGAGTTGTTGGGGGGCTATGGGGTCGAATACATTACAGGATGTACAAGAAGTGTTCTCGGCTGATACTCTGTTATGTGCATTGATGGTAGGAGGAGAGGTGTATTGTTCTGGAGATAACACTTATGGGCAATTGGGAGACGGAACAACGACGACGCCTGGAGATTTTGTTTTGATGACGGCTGTATCGAATGTAACAAATATATCTCTTGGGCAGTCTCATGCCTGTACTATTTTATCAGATGGGACGGTAAAATGTTGGGGATTAAATACCACGGGGCAATTAGGTGATGCGTCTTTAGTGAATAATACGGCGGCAGTATCTGTGAGTGGTTTAACAAATGTTATTTCTCTGGCGACGGGATATACTCATAGTTGTGCTGTTATTTCTGGTGGAACGGTAAAATGCTGGGGAACAAATACGGCTGGACAACTTGGTAATGGAAGTAATACAGATAGTAATATTCCAGTATCCGTAAGTGGAATAACAACAGCGGTAAAAGTTTTTGCTTATGGTTCTAATAGTTGTATTGTCTTAAGTGATGAAACGGTTCGGTGTTGGGGGGATAATACGTACCAACAGTTGGGAGATGGAACAACAACAAGTAGTAATATTCCAGTCACTGTTACGGGTTTAACGAATGTGAATAGATTGGGACTTGGACTCGCCGATACCTGTGCTTTAATTACCGATGGAACAGTAAAATGTTGGGGATATGGAGCGTTGGGAAGTTTGGGAGATGGAACGGGGGTATCGAGCGGATCACCTGTATTAGTGAGTGGTATTACTGATGCACAAGTTTTAGTATCATCTTATGTGCATAATTGCGTGGTACTCGCTGATGGAACAATGAAATGTTGGGGATATAATGCTGATGGACAGGTTGGTGATGGAACACAAGCTCATGCCTTATCACCGGTTGATGTTGTTGGAGTCTCTGGTATTTTTTCTGGACAAAACTTTATATCTGCGGGTTTATTATCTTCAAATATTGCTGATGGAGTCACTATTAATGGGATAACTGGAGTATCAACACCTATACCATCCTCAGAGCCAGGATCACCAAGTGCTGGAGATTTTGCATATGATGCGGATGGAATTTTTGAAATGTGGAGTGGGAGTGAGTGGATAAAGGTAGGAAAAATCAGTAGT
>NVTB01000010.1 GCA_002401425.1 Candidatus Peregrinibacteria bacterium | reverse complement strand
TTTGGACATTCTTGCTTTGACATGAGTAAGACTGTTAATTTACCTTTGTATCCTAACAGTTTTTTAACTTTCTAGCCTCCGTTTTTTACAACAGTCCCACGCCTTCACATTGCCTTTTTTTTAAATATTCATACAATAAAGACATGAAAAAGAAAAAAATAGCATTGGTCCATGATTTTCTCGCCCGATATGGGGGAGCAGAATTGGTATTAAAAACGTTTGGGGAAATGTACCCCGATGCGCCTATTTTTACTTTATTTTATGATGAAAAAAAGATGGGGAGATTTATTCCAAAAGAGCGAGTAAAAACTTCTTTTTTACAAAAATGGTTTCTTCTATCAGGAAAACGATACACGCATTTATTGCCGTTTATGAATTATGCGATGGAACAGTTTGATCTTTCTGAATATGATGTTGTATTGTCTTCATCAGCGGCATTTTCTCATGGAGTGCTCACCACGGCTGATCAAAAACATGTCAGTTATGTACATTCACCGGTTCGGTGGGTGTGGGATTCTCATTTTTCTTTTATGAAGCAACATCGACTTTCATGGTTTATGAAAAAGGT
Source organism: Candidatus Peregrinibacteria bacterium (assembly GCA_002401425.1). Lineage (GTDB taxonomy): Bacteria > Patescibacteriota > Gracilibacteria. Next base: position 49,587 of record NVTB01000010.1, on the reverse strand, counting down.
TTTTYAACTTATGACCTACAAAATTCGTTTATGGGRTAAAGAGGCGAGTTCTCGTTCGGATGTTTTATTGGCGGCTTCTTCAGAAGTACAAAAAAGAATTACCAAATATTGGAGAAGAGAGAGTCAGGTAGTTTTTCCTTTTTCTGACATGAAAAAGTTTGTGATTGATCCCAAGAGCCAAAAAGATTATTTTTTGATTGTGGGGCAGTTGGTTCCGTATAAACGTTTAGATTTAGCGATTGAGCTATGCAAAGAAAAAAACATCCCTCTGAAAATTATTGGGGATGGAGTTGAACGAAAGTTTTTAGAAAAATTATCAGATGGGCATGCTGAGTTTTTAGGAGCTCAATACGGCGAGGACGTTATTAAGGCAATGCAAGGAGCTCGAGGGTTTTTCTTTCCCGGAGAAGACGATTTTGGCATCACTCCGATTGAATCTATGTCGTGTGGTGTACCGGTTATTGCTTATAAAAAAGCAGGAGCGCTTGATACGGTTATCGATGGAGTGTCGGGCGTGTTTTTTACAGAGCAAACAAACGCATCTATCAAAGAGGCATTTGATCGATTTGAATTGATCGATTTTTCTGCTGAAAAAATACGGCAGAGTGTTGAGAAATTTTCAAAAGATCGTTTTGAAAAAGAGATTCGAGAAAATATCGGATTTTAAAGTCCGGCGAGGTCAGAAAGATTTAAAATTGGAAGCATAACGGCAATAACGATTCCTCCAATGGAAATTCCGACGAAAATAATAATAAGCGGCTCAAGAAGAGAGGCGAGTGTTTTTATGGAATCATCTACTTCTTCTTCGTAAAATTCAGCAATTTTTAATGATATTTTATTAATTTGAGCGGTTTGTTCTCCGACTTTTAACATATTTATAACCATTGGCGGAAAGTGTTCGGTGTCTCCTTTTATGTTTTCAGCAATAGTGATACCAATTTTTACATCTTCAGCGATACGGAGAATCCGTTCTTTATATTTTTCATTTCCCACCATGTCAGAGCAAATAACCAGAGCTTTCACAATAGATATTCCACTTCCTAAAAGAAGCGCGWGTCCTCGAGTCATTTTAACGATGGCAACTTTTTGAACGAGTCCTCCAAATATCGGTATTTTGAGGAGCACGCGATCCCATATTTTTCTACCAGGCTTGCTTTTGATAAAAGACATGAAGAAGAAAAAACTAAAACACACTCCTAAAAATATATTTGCAACATTTTTTAACCCTAATGGTCCGCCCGAAGCCAATAAGAAATCTGAAGTATCGATGAGAAGTTGTGTTTGCCAGGGGAGAGTTGCTCCCATATCTTCAAAGACTTCTTTGATTTGCGGAATAATAAAATAGATAATTCCAGTCAGGGCAATGGCAACGACAAATAGTATAAAGGATGGATAGATCATCGCTCCTTTTAGCTTTTTCCCAATAGCCGCTGATTTTTCTGATTGTTGTGCGAGGTTTAAAAAAGTGTCGTTCAGTTTACCGGTCGCTTCTCCAGATCGCATCATTCCTACTTCTGCTTCGGTGAAATCATTTGGATAGTCAGAAAGGGCAGAAGAAAGAGTTCCTCCTTCCTTAATTTTTTTTGTGGCTTCTTCTAAAATTATTTTAAGTTTTGGATATTCTATTTGTTCTCTCAGTATATCAAGAGATTTAATAATACTAATTCCTGAGTTAATCATAGTCGCCATAAGTCGAAAAAAGGCAACTTTYTCTTTTATTTTCAGTGAACTGGATACAATGAGTCGATAATTTAATTCATCAAAAAGTGATCGTTCATCTCCGGTGAGTTGCGGCTTGATTCTTTTTGATTCTTTTTTTGCCGAAATATGGAGATGTTTTGCCATCTAAAAAATAATTAAGTGGTTTTGTTCGCTTTTTCAAAAATTTCTTGAATGGTGGTGAGTCCTCCCAGAGCTTTAATAATCCCATCTTGTAACATGGTTACAAATCCTTGTTTTTTAGCAATGTCTTGAATTTCTGATATTTTTGCATTACTACTAATCAGTCGTGCAATTTCTGGTGAAATTTTTAAAACTTCATAGATTCCGACTCGACCTTTGTATCCAGATCCTCCACATTTTTCACATCCTTTTCCTCGAGCGAGCCAGATGTCGTGTAATGAATGAGGGTCCAGACCTTCACTTGCGGGAAGATTTTCTAAATGAGCTTTAATGTCTTTAATCACTGATTCGTCTGGTTTATATGCTTCCTTGCAGTGTATGCAGATTTTTTTAGTCAGTCTTTGCGCTTCGATTGTTGTAATCGCCGCTCCCATAAGATATGGTTTTACTCCCATGTCTAAAATACGAGAGATGGTGGCAATGGCAGAGTTAGTATGAATGGTTGAAAGGACTAAATGTCCAGTTAAAGAAGCTTTGACCGCAATCTCAATAGTTTCAGCATCTCGAATCTCTCCCAGCATAATAATATCAGGATCTTGACGGAGGGCCGCTCTGAGTCCATCGGCAAACGTGTAATCGATGTCTGTTTTAATTTGGCTTTGTGAGAGTCCTGGCATTTGGTATTCCACTGGATCTTCAAGTGTCATGATGTTAATATCATCGTTATTAATTTTATGAAGGGCTGAGTACAGTGTTGTGGTTTTACCAGATCCTGTTGGTCCAGTTACCAGTACAATTCCATTCGGACTATGGATTCCATCGTTGAGATTGTCGAGGGCTGAGCCTCGAATACCAAGTTCTGCAAAATTGGGAATAGTTTGACTTTTATCTTGGAGACGAATACAAACTTTTTCTCCGTGCAGTGTCGGAAGGGTATTGATACGTAGATCCATAGATCGACCATCATCTGTGACAACATTTGTTTTTCCATCTTGTGGAAGTCGTTGTTCATCAATTTTTAAATTCCCCATAATTTTAATACGAGAAATAAGGGCGGGGTGCATAGATGAGGGGATTTGAATGAGAGATCGAAGAGATCCATCAATACGAAGTCGAAGTCGTGTGAATTTTTCTTCAGGTTCAATATGAATATCACTCGCGCCGTTTTCAAGAGCATAACTCATAATACTTTGTACGAGTGCTGGAACATTTCCAGAAACGATGCCTTGTTGTATTGTATCAATAGGGGTCATAGAAAGATATTATTTTTTTGAAGTGTCTTTTGTTGTATCCTGTGGAGATGCTTGGAAATATGCATGAATTTGTACTGAATATGATTCAGTGCGATCTGCGTCTGTTGAAGGTGCAAAAGAAGGGGCTTTGAGAGGAAGTGTAAATGATTCGAGTGACATGATTGGGACAGGTTTTTCTTTAAAAAGAAAATTGTCAATATCTCCAGAGTGATAAATGAATTTTATAAATTGTTCAAATTTATCAGGATGAGCTTCTAGAGAGACAGAAATTGGAATAATCTTGTAAGAGGCTGGAATAGATATCTTTACACTTTTTTTCCAGATGTTTCGTAATGGATTTCGAAACTCTGTATTAATAGTATTAAAATCAGTGATTTTAAGTTTGTTGTAAAATACAACAGAGTCACCTTCTATTTGAAAAAATTCTTGAGTCCATTCTTTCTCGAATTCTTCTCCGAGTATAATTTCCACAACTTGTTTTGAGGCAGTGATATTCATATTTTGTTGAAAATCTTCTGGTTTGATAGTGATGCGTTCAGCTGATCCGAGTGTTATTCCTGTGGTGATGATAGGTTTTTCTTGAGAGTTGAGCGTAATAGCGTATTCTTCTAAAATATTGGTAATATAAAAAGGATCTTCTTGTCGAAGAAGGGCTTCTTCATATTTCTGTATATTGTTTTCTTGTTCAGTGAGAAGTTTTTCTGATTTTGCAATGACTTTTCCTTTGAGAGTCGTATCTTCAAATTTTTTCCCATCTATTTTGTCATCTCCATAGATTTCAAAGATGAGTGATTCGATCGCAGATTTTTTTTCTGAGTATTTGATTTGATTGTCTATGAATTGACTTTTGATGGCAATGATAAGTGCGACTATTCCAATAGTGGTATAGACTCCTATTTTTTGCAATGTGATGATCGCCCGTTTTTTACTAATGGGGTGTGAAAAGCTTTGTTTTTTTGCTTGTTCCCACCATTGTAATAAGTTTTTTACAGAGATCTTCATAGGTCTTGTTTATGATATTTGAGATGAAAAGAAAAGTTCGTTGTAAATCCTCCAACTTCTTCATCAGAGTTTTCTGTTTTTTGAAAGCTTTGGGTGTCAGCTCCTGAAAACGAAGGGTGTTCATTGATGATTTTTATAAGTCGAGTGAGAGTGAAAAACACCCGTCCAGAAGGTTCGGTAATGGTTCCTTCTATTTGAATAGAAAGGTTTTCAGAATCTCCAGAAAAGCTTGTATATGTAATGGATTTTAATATGTCATTATATGGAAAAGCTTTTTCTGTGGTTCTTTCAAGTTCATTTTTTAAGAGAAGCCAATCAATTTTTCGGGCTTGTATTTCTTGCAAGGCTATTTTTTCTGGAATATCAATGGATCCTTGTTTAATAGTGTGTAGTTGTTTTTCTGATCGTGCGATACCTGTTTTGTATTCTTCTAATTCAGTGGCGTAGTTTTCATGCATTCTGTATGTATTGTCGATTTCGAATAGATCTAATAAAGTGTTATTCGGATTAAGAATCAGGAAAAAATAAAACCAAGATAAAAATAAAACAGAAATACCTCCAATCATAATATGAAAGGCCCATGGAAGAAGTGGAAGAAAAGGGTTGATTATGTTTTCAGGATCTTCGGGGTTCAGAATAATTGTTTCTTTTTTCTGTATTTTAATTTTATTTTCTGTTTCTTTTTTCTGTTGTAAAATATTTTCTAAGATGTCTTTTTCGGTTTTATCTTTTGAAATGACATTTTGGTGGCTGTCAATGTCTTTCATTTTCTTTGTATCCTGATCAATTTTATCTAAGAGTTTGTCTGCTTCATCGTTTAAAGAAACGTTTTGTGTTTTTTTAAATAAAAAGGAAAGCTCCTTTTTTATTCGTTGCCGCAGGAGGGCATCAGCACTTTTTACCGACTGAAAAAATCGAGAAAACACAGATGTTTTTTTGATTGTTTCTTTTTTAGGCTCTGGCTTTATGGCAGGTTTTGTTGTGAATTTTTTATATAATACATCTATTTTGCTTATCTCTTTGATTTTTTTAATTTGTGCCGTAAAAGAGAATGATTGTTTTTTCTGAGTGGTTTTTTTAGATTTTTTCTGTTCAGGGGCTTTTTCTTTGCTTTTTTCAATATGTTGTTGATGGGTTTTAATTCTTTGAGGAGAGAGGAGCTTTGCATTTTTCGAGAGAAGATGCTGAGCCTCTTCTGTTTTTTTCTCTTTGATTTTTTGAAAAAATATTTTTTGAAAGATCTGAGCCTCAAGGTCTTGGCAAAGAATTTCAAACTTTCGTGCATTATCTGTATGTAATGATTGTATTTCTGGAAGAATCGAGTGGCATTTGTCTAGGTCTTTTTCTTTGAGAGCTGTATAAAAGAGTTTTTGAAACCAGTTTCGTTTCTCCTTTTTAATAAGAATTTGTAGTTGTTGTTGTTCATCATTGGTTAAAAAACTTGCATCCTGAAGAAGCAATGATATTTGGTCTATTTTACCAGATCGAATAAACATTTTTGCTTGATTCTCAATATTTTCTCGTTTTTTGGTGTGATGAAAAATAGCTTTTTGTTTTTCGTTCCATTGCTGTAGTTTTTTGAAGAAATTGTTCATGAACGGTTTTTGTGTATATAGACTTTTATTGGTTTTGTTTTCTAAATTGTAGCAAAAAGTACAAAAAAATGCAAGTGAAACAGGGGTTTTCACCTTTTTTTTTAAAGTATATGTGGTGCAAGAAGTTTTTTTCTTTTTGAATTATTGTCTCCATGTTATTTTTTTTCTCTTTTTTTTATGAAAAAATATGTTCTGGTTGCTGTTTGTGAAAATAAAGAATAGACTGGTGTTAGATTGTATTTTAAAAAAAATATTATGAAAATTGCTGTTCGTGCTATTATTATTCATGAGAAAAAAGCATTGCTTGTGCAGCATCATGGACGAGATTTTTTTGCTTTACCTGGAGGAAAAATAGAGGAAGGAGAAAATTTACAAGCGGCATTGGTTCGTGAAATTGAAGAAGAGCTCGGAGTGACACCAGAGATTGGAAAAATGTTATATGTTCATGAGTTTTGCTATCCAGGAGGAGATATGTCGATTGAATTTTTCTTTTTAGTGAATAATGGTCAGGATTTTAAAGGTGAGTTGAAAGGATCTCATACTGAGGCAGAAATTGCAGAGATAAGCTGGAAAAATATTTATGAAAAGCTTGACATTATGCCTCGATATTTACAATTTGACCTTCCTCAGATTGCTAAAAAATCATATACGAAAGAGACTCAATACCGGACGGAATTTTAAATAAAAACAATACCGATAAAAAGAATACATAAATTGTGTCAACATAACTTCTTCAAAAGCAGGGCATGATCTCTTTCTTTTTTATTCTTTTTTTGTTATTTTTCTTTCACACTCTTTAAAAAAGTAAAAATATGGCGTCAAGTTTTTGGATGAGTTCCCTTCTTAAGGAGGATAAAGACAGTAATACATCACAGGAAGTAGAGACAAAGGAAACTGAATTAGTGGAAAGAGTTCCGGTTCATCAAAAAGATGCTCAGGAGGAAATTTCTCATGAGTTAGCCATTGATATTTATGAGCGTGAAGATCGTGTATTTGTTGTGGTTCCTATTGCTGGAGTGAAACAGTCAGATGTCTATATCTCAGTTGGAGGAATGGTTGTGACAATAGAAGGAGAAAGAAAAAATCCGTTTGCAGAACATAAAGCATCACTGTATTCTTCAGAGTGTTTTTGGGGGAAATTTGAAAGATCGTTTACATTGCCAAGTTTTGTTGATACTCGAGAAATGCAGGCGACTATTCGAAATGGAATCTTGCTTATAGAGGCACAAAGAATTTCTCCTTCGGGAGTTCGAAAAGTTCATATTCGTTAAATAAAAAACATGAATCAATCAGGAGGAGAGGTTAATATACCAAAAGATATTTTATCATTGCTGCAGTCTTCAGAGAAAGAAAAGCTTTCTGGTAATCATGAGAAGGCTATAAAAATTGCAGAACAGGCATTGGTGAAAAACCCAATGTGCGTTGAGGCATTAGAGGAGGTGGCTGATAACTATTTAGCGCTCAATGACATAGAAAAAGCGAGAAAAGCGGCTTCTTTTATTTTAGAATTAGACGAAAAATCATATACGGCTTTGTATATTATGGGATTTATTTTATCTCGAGATGAAGAGTTTAATGAGGCTGTCACTTTTTTAGAAAATGCGAATGCGATTGACGCTAATAATCCAGAAATTTTACGATCGTTAGGGTGGGCCTATTCTATGGATAAAAAATTAGCAAAAGGTATTGTAATTTTAGAGAGGGCTTTARACCTTCGTTCAAATGATTCAATGATTTTATGTGACCTTGGAGTTTGTTATTTAAAAGATAATAAATCCAATAAGGCTTTGGATTTATTTTATCGAGCACTTGAGGAGAACCCTCAAGATATGCGAATTCATGAATGTATTCGTTTAGCCGAGGAAATGAAAAAGATTGTTTAGTTTTTATTGTTCWTMKWTGYYYTCNRGGKWTCTGNGGGYTYTWTTNTMTGTWMMRSWWTWKTRANTTSCTNTTYTTTGKSWKCTGTATTGATAGTTTTATCAATTTTTCAGCTCGTGTGCCGATGGTTTCTGAGAGCATTTTGGTGGTTTTGGCTGTTATTTCTTCTTCTGAAAAGACTTGTATGATGTGTCGCGCGAGTATTATTTTGGAAAGCTTTTTTGTATCAATATCCATATCGTCAATATGACATGTCCCTGCTGTGTGGGATGGATATATTTCACAGAGAGTTTTTTCTATTTCTGGAAGAATTTTGTCATGCAGCCCTCGTTTCCAGCCTCTGGCAATTCGCATGGTTCGTTTTACATTTGGTTTAAAARGCGCATCGCTGGCAATATCGGCAGAAATTCCTGCAAAAAGAAGTGCTCCAGCGGCCGCGAGGACAGAGGTTGTCGCGGCTCCAATGGCTCGCGTGGCGACTTTTATACCGCCTTGGCTTGCGATGAAATTTACACTCCCTGTTGCTCCTTTATTGAATACGTCTTGTATAATACCTCCTCCGTCTATAAAGAGGTTTGAGGCATTGCTTGCTGCGCTTTTTGTGTGGTTTAAGAAATAACTCCCCCATGAATTATCTGTTGCGAGTTCAAGGAGCGGAGAGAGGGCTTCTTTTGAAATTTTTACAAAGTCAGTATCAATACGAACAAGATCTTTGAGGGCTTCTTTAATTTTAGCGTCAAAGCCGGTAGCGGTAAAAAAGTAGTCCATAACATAATAGCTCAGAATATAAGTAATGACCGGTATAAGGTATGGTCCAATAATTTGTGCGATAGTAGATAAGAAAGTGGGTATAAAAGTATCAAAGGTATAATGGAGCATTCCAATGGGGCGGTCTCCCCAGGTATTGTTGAGTCCAAGATTGTATTTTTTCGTAACAGATCGGTTGTTCCAAATTTGTATGACGGAATATAAAATATCAAGAAGTGATGCGCTGAGAGCTGTTGTAATAAGGGCATCTTTTCCTGGCCAAAGACCTTGTCCATCCACGCCTTTGGCATAATCAAATAGTTTTTCAAGCCCCGTTCTGTTTTCTTGAATAAGGAGGAGTATTTTTTGAATAGAGGGAAGTGCTTCGAGTTGTTCTTCTATTTTTTTAAGATGCTCACCGTTTTCTAAGGCTATAACAATTTCTTGTTGTGTTGTTTCTTGTTCACTCTTAATAGGGCTCAGCTCGAGTTGTTGTAAAAGTTTTAACTGTAAATCGCTTCCATTTTTCCCGGTTTGAAGTTGCACTTCTTTATTCATTTTTTCAGCAGAAAATTTTAATTCCATAAAATAATAACATTTAAGTGTGTAGTTATTTATTTTTGTTTTTTGTGAGGCTATTTTTTATCATATTATAGAGGGCTTGTCACGCTAAAAAAAGAAGCTTGTGAGAAAATCTTGACTTTGTCTTCGTAATTTCTTAGAATCTGCAGGCTTTTTCGCTTTTTAATTCTTTCTTCTATAAAATCTTATCGTAAAAATCGGGATATACGAGTACCTGTTGTGTCAGTTGTTGACAAAGAAACAGGGAAAATGTTGGGAGAGATGAAAACAGAGCAGGCCCTCGCACTTGCTGCGGAAAGAGGTCTTGATCTTGTTGAAATTTCACCTAAGGTAAGCCCTCCAGTCTGTAAAATTATGGACTTTGGTCAATTCCGGTATGAACAAAAACGATCAGAACGAAAGGGGAAAAAGAGTCAAAAACAGACAGAAGTAAAAGGTATTCGATTTAGCTTCCGTATTGAAGAACATGATCTCATGGTTCGACAGCGACAGGCTCAAAAGTTTCTTGAAGTGGGARATAAAGTGAAAATCAGTATGCCATTTCGAGGAAGAGAAGTAATGCATAAAGATATTGGAGTGGAGAAAATACGAAAATTCGTACAATCTCTTGAAGAAATCTCTCATGTAGAACTTGATATCAAAATGAAGGATAATCCACTGATTCTCATCCTTTCACCAACAAAGAAAMARKRAWWWTNTTRRKAKWSATKARWAYRGCAGGTAAACAAAAGACTCGAAAGGCTATGGCAAAACGATTTAAACTGACGGGGTCAGGTCGTCTTATGCGACAAAAAGCCGCTCATAATCACCGACTTGCTGGAAAGTCAAAGCGAGCAAAGGGAATGATTAAAAYGGGACATGAGGTAGCACGAGGAGATGCAAAAAACATTAGAAAAGGACTTTTTATATAATTACAATTTAATTTCTCAAGCATGCCACGAGTAAAACGAGGGGTAACCACTCGACGTCGACATAAAAAAATTATTGCTCTTGCAAAGGGGTATAAATGGACTCGAAAAAATGTGTTCAAAGTAGCAAAACAAGCAGTGATGAAAGCTGGTCAAAATGCATACGTTGGACGAAAACGAAAAAAACGAACATTTCGATCTCTTTGGATTAACCGAATTCAAGCAGGGCTTCGACCTCTTGATTTAAAATATAGCCGATTTATTTATCAGCTTCAAAACAAAGGAATTCGTCTTAATCGAAAAATTCTTGCTGATCTTGCTGCTCAACACTTAGGAGCCTTTGAGGCTGTGGTGGAGGCGGTAAAAGTCTAATTGTTTCTTTATAACACATATAAAAGCTCTTTATTTCTAGTATTTTCTAGATGATAAAGAGTTTTTTCAAATATTATGGAAAAAAAAGTATCTGTTAACATATCGGCTCGAACACAACGACATGCTTCTATTGATTTTCAATATGGTTTTTTAGCAAAACAAAAAAAACAGGAATCACGAGCTTTTTTTCGATTTTCACGAAAAATGTTTTTTGTGTTAATTATTTTTTGTTTTTCGTATGTTTCATCTTTACATTTAGCTCCCTTGTATGCAGAGGCTGAGAGCTTTTTTATGGAAACGGATTTTGATTTTGCATCTTCTGATAGTTTTGTTTTGTCAGAAAGTGGATTTGTGATGAAGCCAGTATTGCAAACAGAGCAGGGAAATAGAGATACAGAATATGATATTATTGAATATACGGTTGATTCAGGTGATACCATTTATGGAATTGCGGCGCGGTTTCATATTCGTCCGCAAACGCTTATTGATAATAATGAGGGGCTCAGTTTATGGGGAGCTTTAAAGGTTGGAAAGATTTTACAAGTATTACCGGTGGATGGGTTGAAATATATTTTGAAAGAGGGGGATATTCCATCAGCAATTGCGAAAAAATTTCGAGTGAAAGAGGAGGATTTAGTGCGTCAGAATCAATTAGAGGAGCGTCAGATTATAGCGGGTGATTATGTTATTATTCCTGGAGGAAAAAAGGTTGCTCCGGCTCCAGTTGTTCGTTCGGGGACATCTTCTGCGGTTTATACAGGAGTTCGAAGTAATCGACTTGTGTGGCCAGCGGCTGGGAAAATTACTCAATATTTTCATCGATGGCATTATGCGATTGATATTGCAGATCGTGGAAAAGGTCCGATTAATGCGGCGGCAAATGGAATTGTAGTAAAGGCTTCGTATGGATGGAATGGAGGATATGGAAATATGATGATTATAGATCATGGTAATGGTTTAAAGACTTTATATGCACATAATCAGGAGTTATATTTTTCTGTTGGAGATTCAGTGACGCAGGGTGAAAAAATTGCATGGATGGGAAACAGTGGTCGTGTGCGAGGGGTGACGGGGATTCATTTGCATTTTGAGGTGATTAAAAATGGATATAAGAAAAATCCACTTGCCTATTTAGGAACTCGATAATCTTTTGATATGAATCGTTTTGCTTTATTCCTTATTCGTTGGTATCAACAGGCCTTTTCTCCAGATCATGCCCATAAACAAAGTTTTTGTCAGTTTGTCCCCAGTTGTAGTGAATATGCCAAACAGTCATTTGAAAAATATTCATTTTTTACGGCTTTGTATAAAACATCTTCTCGAATTTTACGTTGTCATCCGTGGTCAAAAGGAGGAAAAGATCTGCCATAAATATTAACTTTTTATATTATGCCAAGTATATTTACAAAAATTCTGAATAAAGAAATTCCTTCAGAAATTTTATATGAAGATGATATTTGTTTTGTGATAAAAGATATTGCTCCACATGCGCCGGTGCATCTTCTTATTATTCCCAAGAAAGAAATACAAAGTATTTCGTATATGGAGCCGGGGGATGAATCTATTGTGGGGCATTTGTTTGTAGTCGCGAAAAAAATGGGAGAAGAGTTTTCTTTGTCTGGGTATAAGCTCCTCTTTAATGTAAATGAGGCGGGAGGTCAGGWAGTGATGCATTTGCACTTGCATTTAATGGGAGGGGCACGGTTATCTATGCCAGAGATGAAATGATCAGTTGGTGTGAGTGTTGTACATAGCGTTGATAGTGGAAAGTTGTTTTTCAATCTTTTTTCGGAGTGTGATGTTTTCTTTGTTAGTTTTTTGTATATTTAGTTGTATTTTGTGTATTTTTTTGGCATCAGGAACTGTTATTCCTTTTTCCATTGATTCTGCTAGTACTGTATATAGGTTTTTTATAGATGACTGCAGATGGGCGTGCTGTGTGAGCTTTTCTTCTAGTTCTTTTGCTGTTATTTGAATAATTTGAATAGCTTCTAGTGTTTTATTGTATTCATGTTGTGTGATTTGTTTTATTTCGTTAGAAATGTTTGAAAGATGGGGTTTTTGTGTTTCTGAAGGGAGAAGGTTTTTAATTGTAATTTTAAATTTTTGAAGAAGGTTGTTAAATTGTTTGAGGTTAAATAATGAAAGGTCTTTTGATAGGAGATCAAGTGGAAAGGAGAGGTTAGAGAAATCTTGTAAGATGTTTTCGGTCTCATTATTATCTAGAGACTTTTTCAATGAAAAAATTGCTTCTTTGAGTACTTCATTGCATGATTGGACCTCAACAAAAGATTCATTAAAGGCCTCTGTCAGTTGTGAATTTTTTGTATTTTCATTTGCGATAAACAGTGAACGATTCGGCACAAGTGAGGTTTGAATAGTTTGTTGTATTATTCTTTTGGAATTTTTTGGAATTTCTGCATTGAGAGAGGTGTGAAGAATAAGCCCGATTCCAATACTTTTAATAATGCTTTTAATGCTTTTAGAGAGAGGTGGGGTTGTTTTTATTATTATTTTTTGTTCAATTGAGTTCATGCTTAAGGTGGTTTAATTTTTTTGATTATCTCGAAAAGAGGTTTGTGTGTCAATGTTCTTTAAATTGTATGGATTTTTTTATTTACAAATTGTTGCGCCTGAATTGTATTTATGTTATGGTAAGTATTGTTAGCTATTTAAATATATTTTATGTCTACGTTGTTTTCTTTATTGATTGTGTTTATTTTAGGAACAGTCTTTTTTTATGGTATTTGTCAGGCTTCTGACAGGGCTCCAACGATGGGGCTTTCGGCGGCAGCTGTTGCTGTGTTGCTTCTTGTTGAAGGAATATTGTATTTCTTTCAGGCTTCAGAGGATCTGTTTACTATTATTGTTCTTGTGGTAAATCTTGTTGTGTTTATGTTGATGGGTGGGTTTGGTGTCTTTCGAGCTATAGCAGCGTCTTTTTTCTTTGGTCTTTTATTGATGCAGTTTTTACCTATTTTGCTGTAAAAAAACTTCTCTCTTGAAAAAACTTTAGAAATATACAACAATGCATATGTTATTTAATTTTTGATGTATGTCATTTTTTTCAAAGGTATTTTCTGTGTTCTTCTTTTTCACGGCTTTGTTTTCTGTTTCTGCGGCGCAAGAGGATACGGTGTATTTAGAATATTTTGGTCGAGCTGATTGTCAGCATTGTGTTGATCAACGAGCTTTTTTAGATATTTTAGAGCTTGAGCGACCAAATATGGAAGTGGTATATTATGATATTGATACAGATGAAGGAAAGGCTTTGTTTTTAGAGGTGACAGAAAAAGCGGGGTTATCAAAAATTACTCCTATTACATTTGCAGGAAATCGTTTTGTGTCTGGATTTGGTTCAGAAAAAACGACAGGAAAGCGTTTTCGAGAGTTATTAGATTACTCAGAAAAAAATAAAACAGTGAGGATTGATGAATATCTTACCATGGATAATGCCACCTTTGAATCTGAATTGGTTGAAGGAGGAACGTGTGATGCGACTGATGTGTGTGAAGTGCCTTCATCAGCCGAGTGGGATATGGAGCTGCCTATTATTAATAAGGTTGTCAATATTCAAGAGATGTCGTTGTTGACTGTGTCAATTCTCCTTGGGTTCGCAGATGGATTTAATCCATGTGCGATGTGGGTTCTTATTATGTTTTTGACTATTCTTATGCAGACGGGTGACCGTAAAAAAATGTTTCAAGTGGCTGGAACATTTATTCTTGCTGAAGGGATTATGTATTATGCTATTTTAAATGTTTGGATGACGACTTGGGATTTTGTTGGTATGGATCGTTTTGTGACTCCGGTTATTGGATTAACGGCAATGGCTGCTGGAGTCTTCTTCCTGTGGGAATACAAAACTGCTGATGGAACGTGCAAGGTAACAAGCCTTGAGTCTCAGCAAAAAACACGAAGTAAGATTGCAGAGATCGTTTCGAGTAAATTTACGATTGTTACATTTTTTGCGATTTTAGGAATTGCTTTTTCAGTTAATATTATTGAATTTGCTTGTTCGCTGGGTTTTCCACAGGCCTTTACAAAGATGCTTGAGTTGAATCAGATCTCATGGTTTGAGCGAGAGTGGTATATGTTTATTTATATTTTATTTTATATGATTGATGATGTAATCGTCTTTCTTTTTGCGATCTATTCATTTGAGTATTTAAGTTCTATGCATTTATATACAAAATATGCCCAGCTTATTGGAGGAGTGATGATGTTGATTTTAGGAGGGATTATGATTTTTAATCCAAATATTTTAGTATTTTAGTATGTTTGATTATTTTATTGCGGGGATACTGCTTTGTATCCTGTTTTCCTTATGTGTTTTTTTATTCTCTGAGGTGTGTCATAATTCAAAAAAACCTCCAACTATTGCTCTATCGTGTGTAGCCATTGTTATCTGGTGCTTGAGTATGATAATTTTTGCAATATTTTTTGGTGATGGGTTGCTATTATTTGGAGAGATAATTTGTCTCTATGCTTTGTTTATTTTTATAGGGCGTTTAAATTTTGTAGAAGCGTTGATGGCGGTGTTTTCTTTTATATTGCAGTTGATGGTTGTGTTGCCTATTTTATTTTATATCTTTCAAGGGGTGATTGGGTGGATGGCATAGTGTTTTATTCTTGTTGTAATAAAAAAGCTTCAATAAAAATATCTAAATCTCCCTGAAGTGTTTTGTCAACCGCAGAGATTTTTAGGTTCGTTCGAGTATCTTTTATATATTGATCGTCTAAGACATACGATCGAATATGTCCTCCTCCAAATGAGGCATGGCTTTTTTCGCTTTTTAGAGATTTTTGTTGAGCTGCATTTTCTTTTCGTTTTTTGTCTGCTATTCGTGAGGTGAGCACGCTGAGGGCTTGTTTTTTATTTTGCAGTTGAGATCGTTCGTTTTGACACTGTACGACGATGCCTGTGGGGATATGGGTTATTCGAATGGCTGAGTCGGTTGTATTGACGTGCTGTCCTCCGGCTCCAGAGGCTCGGAAGGTGTCAATTTTTAAGTCTTTGTCTTCAACGATGACTTCGCTGCTACTTTCAATTTCTGGAACAATATCAACGTGACAAAAGGAGGTTTCTCTTGATTTCGCTGCATTAAATGGTGACTTTCTGACCATTCGATGGTTTCCATTTTCTCCTTTGAGAAGTCCGTATATATGATCTCCTTGAAAGATTTTGATAGTCGCGCTTTTGAGTCCAACGGGGTCTGCTTTTTGAATGTCAATAATTTGAATTTTCCAGTTTTTATTTTCCGCATATTTTTGATACATATGAAGAAGCATTGATGTCCAGTCTTGTGCGTCTTCTCCTCCAGCTCCGACCGACAGCGTTATGATAGCATTGTGATTGTCGTATTCTTCTGACAGATAAAGTTCTATAAGGGCTGATTTTGTGATTTTCTCGAGTCGTGTGTTTTCTTCTTGATATTCTTCTTCTGATAAAATTTCTTTCATTTCGTGGAGGTTTTCAAGTGTTTGTTGGATTATTTTCCAGTTTTTTGTAATTTTTTCATACTGAGATTTTTTTTGCACCAATTTTTGTGATGTTTTTGGGGTGTCCCAAAAGGTGGGATCGGCTTCTTTTTTTTGAATGCGTGTGATCTCTTCTTTGAAGTTATTGTTTTTAATATAAAGAAAAGAGGAGTCGATGGCTTTTTGTATAGAAATATTCAAGGGACTTATTTTAAAAAATGTCAATCAAAATCAATTTTGATATATCGTCGTTGTGTATTATAATGCGGAGGATACGAAAAGTAAATAATTTCATATGAAAAAGTTTCATGAGATTTCATTAGAAATTTCAGCACTCTACGACCGGTTTAAGCGTTCCATGTCTGTGAAAGATCTAAAGTCTTCGAAGCAGGCCTTGTTAGAAATGCGGCAGCTGCAAGGTGGGGAGGACTTAGCATCAGAGCTTGATTATGAATTAAAGGCTTTTATTGTTTCGCAAAAAAGGCATAACAGCACTTTGGAAGTAGCGGAGAGAGAAGAGGATGTTTATCATGATATTCATACAGTGCTTCATTTATTTGAGCTATTTATTGAAGAAAAAGATTATACAATGGCAGAAAGAGAGTCTGAGAAAATTTTAGAATTTGGAGAAGATGCTTTATATGATTCTTTGCAGAAAATATTATCTCGTGCTCATTATAATGACAGAATTCGATCTGAGTATTGGGAGCTGGATACAAGAAAGAGGTGTGCAGATATTGCGAGGACGGGATATTTTGTGGCTTTGGAGGAAGGGAAGGTTTCTTGTGCCCGACGTTTTTTGCGAGTCGTGGAGTTTTTACTTGAAAAAACTCCGGTGTCTGAAATAAAAAACCTTGAATATTTTGAGAGGCAGGAGGAGGGGGTGGTAAAACATAATTTAAACAAGATCAAAGAGGTTTCGAGGGTAAGAAAGGGGCCAGTGTCGGATATTAAAAATAATAAGTGTTTATATCCATTTGAGGTTGAAAGAAAAATGTATGAAGGGATTTTATTGAAAAATAGTAATAAGAAGGACGTATTTTATGCAATGTTGCAGGATGACGATAATATATTGGCTCGATTTTTTCAGATCGATGAGGGGAAACGGGCTTTACAGTATATAAAAAGATATTCTGAATATTCAGAACAGGAGGTGAGAAAGGGGAAAAAAGAAATAGAGGTATTTTTTCATTCTTTTTATTCTCAGTTATCTCATTTTTATGCACAGGTGTCATCTGATATTCAGCTTGATGTGGATTCAGATGATGTTAGGTTATTTACTCGCAAGAAGTTTTTACAATTTCGTTTAGATAGAGAGGGTGGTGAGCAGTCTCTTTTTCTTGATGGAGAAAGAGATGCTCAAAAAAAAATTGGCAGATATGTTTCTGAAGGAGCTTTTTTATCGGCATATGAGCATCTCGTTCTTATAAATGGACCATTTATTTGGTGGTCAAGCATTCAAAAATCAGAAGAGGTGTTATTATTAAAGAAGTTGAAAAAAAATTGGGTTTTTCTAGAAACTCTGTCCTATAATATACGAAAAGTATCTGATGTGACTCGTTTGTATCAGACTTTTTTAGATTTCATCAAAAGTATTCCTCTTTTGTCTTTCTCTCAGAATTTTGTGTTTTATGCAAAATTATTTATTGTTTTAGTATCATCTCAGCAAAGGGGGGCGAGTTTGGAGGTGAGAGAAGCTCTTGTTATTCGAAAAAAAGAGGTTGAAAAATTGTTACATGAGTTTTTGCATGTATCTGATGAAGGAGGCGTTTCGAAGGTATTTGTTCGATATGTGGAATATCAAAAAAATATGGAAGGGGTGATTTTCTCAAAGAAAAAGCTGTTTGATTCGTATTTTTTATTATCTTCTGAGCAAAGGCGTGGGAGAAAAGAGTGGTGTAAGAAAAATTCTCAGGCTGTGTTTTTTTTATTTGAAGCACTTGAGGAAGAATATTTACGGAAAAAACAGTCCTATTTTTTATACCAGGCTCAACAAAAGGCTTTGGAGAAATTATATGGATTGATAAAACAGGGGGATGTAAAGTCGGTTATGCAGTGTGTGGGTGATGAGAGAGATCCAGTTGTTTTTTATGAATTGTATGCGCGGGGTTTGTCTTTTGCTAAGGGGCAAGCGTTTCATTTATTATGGTCTGACAAGGGGGTGAGAAATATTTCTAACTTGTTTTATCTTTTGCCTTTTTTGAAGTATTCTGATGTATTGAATGTTTTTGATGTATTTTTAGAAAAGGGGGAGAGATAAGGATGGCTTTTTTAGAAAATATACTTGAGAGGTCAAGTACTTGTGAAGTATATTTTTGATTTTAATAGTTGTAGCTTTCTTTGAATTTTCTCTTTACTTTAGTGTAAAACTTGATAAAATCACAGGGCTTTTTGATGGTGTAAAAAGGGATGCAGCTTTTTATATCAATGTCACTGGGCATTTATTATTAAACTGCTTATTATATATTATGGCATATTCATTTGACCCAAATGTAGACATGAATCAGCTGCTGGAAAGCGGAGCTGATATTAAAATTTACGAACCAGGAGAGGTTGTAAAAGGTATTGTAGTAGGAATGTTTAAGAAGGATATATTAGTTGATCTTCATGATCATAAAGTGACTGGAGTTATTAAAGGAAAAGAGGCAGCAGGAATTTTTAAAGAAGTGGAAGTTGGTCAAGAGGTTATGGCGATTGTAATGGATGATGAAAATGAAGACGGAGAGTTGATGCTTTCATTTCGAAAAGCAGGACAGCTTCGAGCGTGGGATAAATTCTACGAAGCATATGAAAATCAAGAATTGGTTGAAGTTATGCCAACGGCAGCAAATAAAGGAGGGTTATTGGTTGATGTGTCTGGAATTAAGGCCTTTCTGCCAGTATCTCAATTGGCTCCAGAGAACTATCCTCGTGTGGATGATTCAAATGCGACAAAAATTCTTGAAAAACTTCAGGCTTTGGTTGCAAAGAAATTTCAAGTACGGGTTATCGGTATAGACAAGGAATTAGGAAAGCTTATCTTCTCAGAACGAGAGGCACGAGTGGCGCAACGGAAGAATGCTCTCAAAGATTTGGCAGTTGGTACGGTGGTAAAAGGACGAGTAACTGGAATTGTAAAATTCGGTATATTCGTGGCTTTCCAAGAGCTCGAAGGATTGGTGCATATTTCAGAAATTGCGTGGGGACATGTAAAGAACCCAGCAGACTTTTCAAAAGTTGGAGATGAAGTAGATATTAAGGTTATTGGAATTGACGGAGAGAAAATATCTCTTTCTATGAAGCAGTTGCAAAAAGATCCTTGGATGGCTGCTGTTGAAGAGTTTACAAAAGGAAAGGTTGTGAAGGGTACTATTAACAAGGTTTCAGACTTTGGAGCGTTTGTAACGTTGAATTCAGACGTGAATGGATTGATTCATTTGTCAGAGATTGATCACGATCTTGTTACGGATCCAAAAGAATACTTTAAAGAGGGTGAAAGTGTTGAAGCAAAAGTTATTGATATTGATTTGAAAGAGCGACGAATTGCTTTATCGGTCAAGGCGCTGAAGCCAGCTCCAGAGAAAAAGGAGGAGAAAAAAGAAGAGAAGACAGTATAGAAAAGAGGGACGAGAAAAATAAGTGCGATTTTTCTTGACTTTTTAATTTGATTGAGTAGAATTCGCACGCTTTAATTTTATATTGGTAGAAAAAAAAATATGTTACAACCTAAGAAAGTAAAGTATCGGAAACAACATCGAGATCGTTCGCATCTTGAAGGGAAGACAAAAGGGGGAGCTCTTATCGCTTTCGGTTCATTCGCTCTTAAGGCGGTGACGGCTAGTGATTTGACATCGCGTCAAATCGAGGCCGCTCGAAAATCGATTACTAACTCGTTAAAACGTGAAGGACGATTGTGGATTAAAGCATTTCCTCATAAAAACTTGACTCGAAAAGCTGCGGAGGTTCCAATGGGATCAGGAAAAGGAACACCAGATCACTTTGTGATGCCGGTGTGTCCAGGAAGAATTATCTTCGAGCTTGAAGGGATTTCAGAGGATCGGGCGCGAGCAGCGTTTCGACTTGCGGCTTTTAAGCTTCCGTTCAAGTGTAAATTTGTTACTAAACAATTTGTATAATGACTATTATAGAACTACAAAAATTTTCGGTAAGCGATCTTCAGAGATCTTTAACAGATACTCGAAGAGAGTTATATGAAATGAGTTTATCTCTGGTTGCAGGGGTGAGCAAAGAAAGCCATAAGAAAGGGGCTTGCAAAAAAAATATAGCGCGAATTTTGACAGTGTTGAATGAAAAAACTTCTTAATTACTTTTATTGCCATGAGAGAAAAAACAGGAATAGTCGTTTCGACTAAAATGGAAAAAACAATCGTTGTTCGTGTGTCTTCGTCAAGAACGCATCCGAAATATAAAAAACGATATTCGGTGTCTCGGAACTTTAGTGTTCACGTGGAAGATACTTCGGTGTATGCGGAGGGAGATACGGTTATTATTCAGGAGACTCGACCTATGAGTAAAACAAAGTGTTGGAAGGTGGCGGTTGCTGCTTAAATAAATTTATTTATCTTAAATATTGTTCAGATGATACAAACACAGTCTAAGTTAGTAGTTGCGGATAACACCGGCGCAAAAGTCGTTATGTGTATATGCCCACTAGGAGGATCAAAAAAGAAATATGCCCGTATTGGGGATATCTTTACTGGTACGGTAAAGTCAGCTTCTCCAAAAGGAGTGGTGAAAAGAAAGGAAATTGTACAGGCTGTTGTGGTTCGTTCAAAAATAAGAACTCTTCGAAAGGATGGTTCTTCTGTTCGATTTGATGACAATGCATGTGTAATTATTTCGAAAGACGGAAATCCTCGAGGGACTCGTGTTTTCGGTCCTGTGGCTCGAGAGCTTCGAGCGAGAGGTTATTCAAAAATAATATCTCAGGCTCCTGAGGTATTATAAAAATTTAATTGATATATACTATGAAGTTTCGTATTTTAGACCTTGTAAAGGTTATTGCCGGTAGAGATAAAGGAAAGACAGGGGTAATTCTGAAGATTTGTCAGTCAAAAGGAACTCTTATTGTTGAGGGGGTAAATATGGTGACGAAGCATTTGAAGCCAAAGGATGGTCAGCCTGGACAAAAGGTTGAGGTGGAGGCTTCCATTGCTGTTTCAAACGTTATGTACTTTTCAAAAAAATCTAATGAGGTGACTCGGATTAAATATTCGGTTGGAAAAGATAAGCAGCGAGTTGAGGTGAGATCAGGAGAGGTTATTACAGCGAACACAAAGAGAAAATAATTTTTATTTATTAAGAGTCCACAGAGATGTCTTTCAAAAGCAACTACAAAACGAAGATCTTACCAGCTTTACAAAAAGAGCTTGGAAAAAAGAGCTTATATAATGTTCCTCATTTAGAGAAGGTTATTGTAAATATTGGTATTGGTTCATACGTACTTACTAAAGATAAGGATTATCAACCTATTTTTGATAGAGTTGAGGCGATAACTGGTCAAAAGCCGGTTCTGATTGAAGCTCGAAAGGCTATTTCGAATTTTAAACTTCGAGCAGGAATGCCGAATGGAATTCGAGTAACGCTTCGAGGTGATCGAATGTTTGCTTTTCTTGAGAGATTGATTCATGTAGCGCTTCCTCGAACTCGTGATTTTCGAGGAGTTTCAAAAAGGGCCTTTGATGGAAACGGAAACTATTCTATGGGGATTACAGAGATGTCTATCTTTCCAGAGGTGCGAATTGATGATATGGGAAAAATGCATGGTCTTCAGGTAAATATTGTTACTTCGACAAATAGTGATGCAGATGCATTTAGTCTTTTAGAAAAAATCGGAGTTCCATTCCGAAAATAATTAATTAAATTTATATAATATGGCTCGAAAAGCTCTTATAGTAAAGGCGGCAAAAAGACAGAAGGCATTGCAAAATGCTTTAGCTGCAGGAAGAAAACCAAAGTTCCCTACTCGGGTATATAATCGGTGTCTTATTTCAGGACGACCTCGAGGATATCTTCGGTATTTTGGAATGTCTCGAATTGAAGTTCGGAAATTGGCGTCAGAGGGGAAGCTTCCAGGGGTCACAAAGTCAAGTTGGTAGAATAATTATTTTCATTTATTTAGTAATTTTATAGTATGCATTCAGATCCTATCGCAGATATGGCGACACGTATGAGAAATGCTCATCAAGCAGGACACACATCAGTGTCATTTCCTCATTCAAAAGTAAAAGAACTTGTTCTTACTGTTTTAAAGTCAAAAAGATATATTTCAAATTATTCTGTTCAAAAGGATGGAAAATTTGAATCAATCACTGTAACTTTTGATGAAAGTCGCAATGGTTTTAATATCACTCGGATTTCAAAACCAGGACAAAGAATTTACAAGGCTCATGACGAGTTAAAGCAGGTTCGAAATGGTTTCGGTATTTCTGTTGTTTCAACTTCACAAGGAGTTATGGCAGGATTTGAAGCTTTCAGAAAAGGAATAGGAGGAGAGGTTATGCTAGAGGTCTACTAAGAAAAAAACTCAATTATTAAAATATTTTATTATGTCAAGAATTGGAAACAATCCCATCGATCTTCAGCCTGGAGTAACGGTTGAAATTAAAGGTTCTTTGGTGACTGTAAAAGGATCAAGAGGAGAATTATCATATGATGTTCCATCTCTTATTACCGTAAAGCAAGAGGAGTCAACGATTGTTGTGACTCGTGCGAATGATGAGAAAGAAGCAAAATCACTTCATGGCTTGGTTCGAATGCTGGTCAACAATATGATTGTAGGAGTTTCAAAAGGGTATGAAAAAAGACTTGAGATTCATGGAGTTGGTTACCGAGCAGTTGTAGATGGAAATCTGTTAAAGTTAACTCTTGGATTTTCTCATCCCGTTGAAATGGATATCCCTTCTGATCTTAAGGTCTCTATGGATGAAAAAGAGAAAAATGAAATTATTGTAGAGGGAATAGACAAACAAAGAGTTGGACAGTTTTCCGCTGATATCCGAGACTGGAGAAAACCTGAGCCGTATAAAGGAAAAGGAATTCGATATAAAGGAGAATATGTGCGAAGAAAAGCTGGTAAGGCGGCTAAGAAATAATAACTATCAATTTTAAAAAATTACTATCATGAGTATTGCAAAAAAAGTATTGGCGAGACAAAAGCGAAAAGCTCGATCTCGATCTCGTATTCACGGGACGGCTCAAAAGCCACGAGTATCAGTGTTTCGATCACTAAAAAGATTTTTCGTTCAAATGATTGATGATGATAACGGAATAACTCTTGTTTCAGGTCTTTCAGCTTCAAATAAAGGAGCAGCGGAAAAGCTTGGTGCAGAAGTTGCAGAAAAGGCAAAAAAAGCAAAAATCGGAACATGTGTATTGGATCGAAGTGGTTATAAATACCATGGAGTTATTCAGTCATTTGCCGATGCAGCTCGAAAAGGAGGCCTTCAATTTTAATTATATATATATTTTAACCCATTTCACCCGTGGCTAAGAAACCAAGAGATAATCGGTCTTCACGAAAAGAAAGAGCTCCAAAAGAGTTTTTTGAAGAACTTCTACATATTGCACGAGTAACTCGAGTAGTAAAAGGAGGACGAAGACTGCGATTTAAAGCAACAGTAGCTATCGGAGATAGAAAAGGACGAGTAGCTGTTGGTGTTGGAAAATCAGCAGAAGTCGCAACAGCTGTTCAAAAAGCTGTAGCTGATGCAAAAAAGAATGTTCTGACTATTCCATTGACTGATAATCTTTCTGTTCCACACGAAGTTCGAGTGAAACATAAGGCCGCTAAAATTCTTATTATGCCAGCGGGAGAGGGTACTGGGGTAAAAGCAGGAGGAGTGGTTCGAAAAATTCTTGATCTTGCGGGGGTTCATAATGTTTTATCAAAACGTTTTGGTTCAACGACTCGATTAGTAAATGCTCAAGCAACTATGATTGCATTAGCAGAATTACGAGCAAAACCAAAGAAAAAAGTAAAAAAAGCAGAAGTTGTTGTCGAAGAAGTTGTAGAAGAGAATCCCGTAGCTGCATAGGCTTCATTTAAAAAATTAATTATATTGATATGTTACTTCATGATTTAAAGCCCAGTGTTGGATCTCGTCGAAAATCGATGAGAAAAGGACGGGGAAATGGTTCCAAAGGAACGTACGCCGGAAGAGGGTGTAAGGGGCAAAATGCTCGATCTGGAGGAGGAGTTCGACCTGGTTTTGAAGGAGGACAAACTCCTTTGTATAAACGACTTCCAAAATTGAAAGGTTTTAAAAATCGTTTTCGAGTCGAGTGTCAGCCTGTAAATATTCAGTCTTTGTCTGTATTTGCAGCGGGGGCAGAAATTACACCAGTTGAATTGAAAGAAAAAGGTTTGATTTCTTCTATAAACAAGCCGGTTAAGCTTTTATCAACTGGAGAGACATCGCATGCGTATACTCTTCGAGTTCATAAAGTTTCAAGTGTGGCAAAGGAGAAAATAGAGAAAGCTGGAGGGAAGATAGAAATTTTATAAAGTTCATTTTTTAATTACGTTTGATATATGTTAAAGATTCGATTACAACGAAAAGGGCGAAAACGAATGCCAGTTTTTCACATTGTGCTTGCTGAGCATACAGCTCCTGTTCAAGGAAAATTTATTGAAAAACTTGGAATGTTTATGGCCAAAGATCGTGCCAATACACTTGAGTTACGAAGTGAGAGAATTCTATACTGGATTTCTCAAGGGGCACAGCCTTCACAAACAGTGGCTCGTCTTCTTGTTAAAAACGGGATGAAAGAGTGTGAGAAATTTGTACCTCAACGAAAACAAGTGGCTCCTAAACCAGCTCCTGTCGTAGAAAAGGCAGAGGTTGTTGAAGAGGCTTCTGCTGAAACAGCTGCAGAATAATTTTGTTTTCTTTTGATTTTTAATCAATTATGACTATGGAAAAAGCATCAGAAGTTCTTCGGTATTTTCTCGAATTATTTGTTTCACAGCCTGACTCTATAGAAATTCAAGAAATTATTGATGAGAGAGGGACCTTGTTAATGATGAAGGTGGCAAATGAAGATATTGGTAAAGTTATTGGAAAGCAGGGGCGACTTTTGTTTTCTTTGCGACAAATCATGAGAATGTGGTCGTCAAAATATAATCAAAAAGTGTTTTTAAAGCTTCTTGACCAAGATGAATCTTTTCCAGAAAATAATAAAGAAGCTGAATAGGCTTCTTTTTTTTATAAGAAAAACTCCTTGATTTTTAGGGGGAAAAACAGCAAAATGCTATAGATTATAATGTTTTAATTATGGTTTTAGATACACAAACATCGTTTTTTGATATGATTAGTTTTTTACTCGCTATTGTTTTTATAGTGACGACTATTTTATCTATCGTTTTTATTATAAAAGGAGGTATATCATTTATTTTATCTACAGGAGATGATGAAAAAGTGAAAACATCCATTCATACTATTCGATATGCTATTGTGGGACTTGTAATTGTGTTTCTTTCAATCTTGGTCGTAAAGGTTATTGGGGCATTATTTAATGTAAACTTTTTATCTTTTTTGACAGCTGAAAATTTACGAGAGACGATTAATACAATTTTTGAAAGAGTGAGTTTGAGCTTTCAAGATTCCTCTGAACTTAAAGGTGTTT
This sequence comes from Candidatus Peregrinibacteria bacterium, assembly GCA_002401425.1. Lineage (GTDB taxonomy): Bacteria > Patescibacteriota > Gracilibacteria. The sequence continues at coordinate 24,297 of NVTB01000010.1, read as the reverse complement.
TAGATTAATGACTGATATTACCAATACATCAACGGCAAAAAAAATATCATTATTTAATCGTATTGCGGCTATCTTTCAAAAAAAGAAGACTTCTCCTTTTAAGGATGTGAAAAAAACATCTCAGGAGGTTCGGCCAGAAAAAAATAAAGAGGTGGTTTTAGAGACGGCTCATATTTCGGCGAAAGATTCAAAAAAAGACAAGCTCGAAGAGATTAAAAAATTAAAGGAGGCTGAAAAACGATATCATGAAGGGATGGTAGCTTTAAAGGATTTGATTGCTCCTGATTCTATGCAGGTAAGCCCGACATATATTGAGACAGGAGGAACATTTTCCCGAACGTTTTTTGTGTATTCTTATCCACGTTTCATTGAATCAAATTGGTTGTTTTCTATCATTAATCTCGATGTTTCTTTTGATATATCTTTATTTGTGTATCCTTCAACTTCTGAAGATATTATGAAGCTTCTTCGAAAAAAAGTAGCTCAAATGCGATCAACTATACGTATGTATGAAGAAAAAGGGAAGGTCAGGGATCCGGGAATTGATATCGCCTTACAAGATGCGGAAGAGCTTCGAGTGCAATTACAAAAAGGAGAAGAGAAGTTTTTTCATCTTGGGGCCTATTTAACACTTCATGCAAAAGATAAAGATCAGCTTGATAAATTATCAACAGAAATTGAAAGTATTTTAGGAGGACAGATGATTTTAACAAAACGAGCAAATTTGCAAATGGAGCAAGGATTTATATCCTCTCTTCCTTTGGGGCTTGATAACTTACAAGTTGTGCGAAATATGAATACTTCACCACTTTCGGCGATGTTTCCTTTTTCTTCGTCTAATCTTACTTCTGATAGAGGTATTTTATATGGTTTAAACCGTCATAATGACTCTTTGATTATCTTTGATAGGTTTTCCCTGGAAAATGCAAATTCTGTGGTATTCGCAAAGTCTGGGGCCGGGAAATCATATGCGGTGAAATTAGAAATGTTACGACTGATGATGATGGGGGTCGATGTGTTAGTGATTGATCCAGAAAAAGAATATAAAGATTTATGTGATACCGTTGGAGGAACATATATTAATATCTCTCTCAACTCTCAGGAGTGTTTGAATCCTTTTGATTTACCAACTGGTTTAAAAGATGAGGTTACTCATCCTGGGGATTTGTTACGTTCGGCTATTATTCATATTCATGGATTGCTTCATCTTATGCTGGGAGAGGTGACACCTGAGGAAAGTGCCATTTTAGATAAAGCTCTTTTGGATTGTTATGAGCTCAAAGATATTACTTTTTTAACGGAAAATCCAGGTGATAAAGAGGTTCCAACCATGGAAAATTTGTATGATGTCTTGTCTTCTATGGAAGGAGCAAGTTCTTTGGCTATTCGATTACAGAAATATACATCAGGAACATTTGCTGGAATTTTTAATAAACCAACGAATGTGAATTTAACATCGGGGATGATTGTATTTAATGTTCGAGACTTAGAAGAAGAGTTGCGACCAATTGCTACGTATATTGTCTTGAATTTTATTTGGAACCAGGTTCGTTCGTCTTTAAAAAAACGAGTGTTGGTTGTGGATGAAGCTTGGAGTCTCATGCAGCATGAGTATTCTGCCAAATTTTTGTATGGTTTAGTAAAGCGAGCTCGAAAATATTGGTTAGGAATTACTACTATTACGCAAGATGTTGATGATTTTATTCATTCAGCTTATGGAAAACCTATTATTACGAATTCATCTTTGCAGTTATTATTGAAGCAAAGTCCACTCGCTGTTGAAAGTTTAGCTTCTGTTTTTAATTTAACAGATGGAGAAAAATATATGTTATTAAATTCAGAAATTGGACAAGGTTTATTTTTTGCTGGTAATAATCATGTGGCGTGTCAAATTATTGCTTCATATTCTGAAGACAAAGTCATTACAACTTCCCCAGAAGAAGTATTAAGAAAACAGGAATTAAATAAAAAAATTGATGAAAACATCTAAAAACATTTTAGAATTTCGTCGGCAGCTCGCACATATTTTTTTTGGAGTTATTATTCTGTGGGGGATTCATTTTGATCTACTGTATCCATTTTCTCTTTTTGTATTTTTGTGTATTATTTCTGTTATTCTGTTTGCTATTAAAAAAGGAATTCATGTGCCTGTATTTTTTCCAGTATTAAGGTATTTTGAAAGAAAAGATCATCTTCACCGATTTCCTGGAAGAGGATTATTTTTTTATTTATTGGGAGCTCTCATGTGTATGTTGTTATATAAACAGAAGGTCATTGTTATGGCATCTCTATCTATTTTATTGCTTGGAGATGCGGTCAGTAATCTTGCGGGGAGGCATTTGGGAAAAATTCCTCATTTTTTAAATAAAGATAAAACGGTTGAAGGAACCTTGGCAGGAATTATTGTTTCTACGGCAGTGTGTTCATTGTTTTTCCCTTTTTACCCGAGTTTACTTGCTTCAACTGTCGGGATGATTGCAGAAATCCCCCGAATACAGTTTTGGAATATTCCTCTTGATGATAATGTTTCTATCCCTGTGAGTGCAGGCGCAGTCTTAATGTTTTTTATTTAATTCCAGCTCCAAAGATCTGAGTTGATTTTATTTTTTGCTTTATCGACATTTACAATAAAATTGGCACTTTCCTTTTTTCCCTGTGTTCCGATGTTTTTAATCACAATCATGGTAATATCATCTTCTTGTACGTGGTTTTTTTCAAGAAAAGTAGCAAAATCTTTTGTAACGAGTTCAAAGGTTTTTTCAGCACTTCTTGAGGCGTGTTGTTCAAATGCTTTTAATAATCTTTCAATGCCATACATTTCTCCATTGGGGTTGCGACCTTCGGTGATTCCATCTGTATAGAGAAGGATAGAGTCTCCTTCTTGATATGGAATTTCTATTTCTTTGAGAATTCGTGAGATATTGGGAATCATCTTTAACGCAATTCCCCCGGATTTAATTTTTTGTACTGTTTTCGTTTTTTGTGAATAGTGTAAAATATATTCATGTCCAGCTCCAATATAAGACATTCTTTGTTTCATGTTTTGCCATCGCAGCATAACAAAACTCATGAAATGGCTTGAGGAAACATTATTTTTTAGAAGTGTGTTTGTTTTTGCAATCATGTCTTTTGGAGGGACTCCTTCAGAAGCGAGGGCTTTGAGCATAGTATTGACTAAAATCATAATGATTCCAGCGGGAAGTCCATGACCGGTAACATCTCCAATATAAATATAGGTATCATCTTTGGCATTCAGAAAATCAAAACAATCTCCTCCAACTTCAGAGCATGCTCGGCTGGCGGCTGTTATTTCTAGTCCAATAATATTATCTGGAGCTTTTTTTGGAAGAATGTCTGATTGGATTTTTGAGGCAATTTCAAGTTCTGATGATATTCGTTTTCCTGTTTCGATGTCTTGTGACAGATCTTGAATTCGGTCAGTAACTGTATTGAAAAAATATGAAATCACTCCAATTTCATCATTGCTTTGTGGTGTAACTTTTTGAAAAGGTTTTCCTGTTAAAAGTGCAAGGATTTGTTCGGCTATATTTTGTAGAGGAAAGGTTACGTAATATAAAAAACATAACAGAACAATACTGAGAATAATCGTTAAAATAATAATGAACATCAGTACAGGGATTTCTTGTATTTGAAACCGTTGAAGAACTGCGAGCATAATTCCCATAAATAAAAGAAATATTCCGGCGCTGATAAAAACTTTTAGCGTGAGGCTGTATTGAAAGAGGGGGGATTTTTGCATAAAAATATTATTGTTCTATAATGAATATATGATGGAGGCCAACGAGTTCTATTATTTCTAAAATAGTTTTTGATGGTTGTTTAATAATAATTTCTCCCTTTTTTTGAGAAAGATTATTGTGCCATTCTGCGAGCTTTCCAAGAAAAGAGGAATTACAGTGTGAAAGTTTTTGGAAGTCAAAGATCAGCCGAAAGCTTTCATCTTCATGTTTGTGAAGGAGTGACTCTACTTGAGTAATGATGTTTTCCATATTACTCATATCAATTTCATCGTTCAATTCAATGGTTTTTTCTGGTAAAATAGTTTCTGAGCGTTTTTTATATTCTTGCTCTTTTTTTTCTTCGTCTTTTTGTTTTTTTATACTAAATTCAATTCGTAATCCTCCTTCTGGTTTATCAATAATCTCGTAGGCTTCAACTAAGTTTGAAGTGATTTGTGCCAGTCCTCTCCCATGTGTTTTTTCTAAATTAGAGCAATCAGTTTCTCTCTGAATGATCTTCTTTAAATCTTCGGCTTTGATGGGTGTTTCGCCTTTTCCTTCATCTTCAATAGCAAATACAAGTGAGTCACCTTGAATAACTGCCTCCACAAAAATATGACTTTCTTTATTTGATCCATAACGAATCGCATTCATAAAGAGTTCGTCTACAACGAGCCGAAGCATGTTTTGTTGTTTTTGTTGAAATCCTGCAAGTATTCCAGATTCTTTGGCAATTTCTCGAATAGCGGTTGAAAAACTAAAGTTTGCGGGAATGAGTATTTTTACATTATGCATAGATGTATTTTTATTTTTATCTCCTGCATTCTACCAGATTTTTTGTGTATTTGTAAACGAAAAAAATAAAGATGTTTTGACAGAATATATAATACATATGCAGTATATAAAATCATTATTATGTAAAGAGAGAAAGATCGCTTTTTTGATGATGTCAGTTATTATATAGGTGTTTTTTAAATTGTTTTTTATGCAAAATTATGATGAATTATTAAGAAAACAGCAGCAGCTACTAGAAGAAAATCCTTTAGCTGATTGGAGTAATGATGTATGGAATACTTCTCTGAAAGAAATCATGGCCACAGCGCCCTCTGAAATTTTGGAGGTGCAACAAGAGATTAAGGCGGATTATTTGGCGTCAGTCCTTGAATATGATTGGTCGCATCCATATCAAAAGGAAAAAATCACAGAGAGTCTTCATGGTGATTATTTTCAATATGCGTGGACAGATGATACAGACATTGTGAGGGAAAAAGTGGATAATAATATTATTGAAATTTGGAATCGACGAGTATCAGAAATACAAAATCCATTATTAAAAACAAAGTATCTGAATTTGATTTTTGATTTCTCTGATTCGACGGATATATCTATTATTAATGATATAGTACATGAAACTATTGCTTATATAGAGGCAGATATTGTTGAAGAAAAGGAATTATCTTATTTTCGTAATTGGAATGTTTTTTATCGATCTTTTTTTCTTGCGGCAAAAACAAAAAATAAGGGGCTTAAAGATCTTATAATGGTATTATTTCATTATGAAAAAAAGCATAGGGATCTTGTGAAGCATGGCACATGGGGCATAGTGCATACCTTTATTTGTCACTTTTCTTATATCGAGAAGCAATTTCCAAGTATATCGGAAAAAGTGAATGATGATATGAGAGAAATTTTTGATGTATCGATTGAAAAGAAAAACAGAGATCGGGCATGGAGTTCATTTCAACTTTTATTGAAGAAGAGCACATCAAATGAAACAAAGGCTTTGTTTCAGGATTTATATCCAGTGTTACTTGAAAAAGATCCACATGCTCCTCTAGAGGAAAAGTTTATCAAGGATGTCTTGAAGGTTATACATGTGAGCTGGTTTTTACCAGGGCAAAAACAAGATTTAATCAAACGAATTCAAGACAATAGTGCGGATGTTCTTGAGAGTCTTACATGGCAAAAATATAGAACAGATGTGAGTATTACTGATGAACAATTACAAAAAATAAAAAACAGTATTTTACTGAATGGTAATAACGAAAAAAACACAGATGAAGAAGTTATACAACACTTTATTGGAGCGTCTCTTTTATCTTTGTTTAATGTAGTGGGCGTGAGGTCTGATACACAGAGTATTGCCCGGCTTTTTTGTTCAACGATGAAAATTAATCAGGATGGTATAAATATAGGACTGGTGGGATTTGGAGTAGGTACTGATGGATATTCAGAAAAAGAGAAAGAAGAAGTTATAGAATCTATTGGAATGAATCTAGAAGGGAATGTATATTTTGAGACATTGATAAAAAATATAAAAAGAGAGGCCTTATCACATTTTTTTCAATCGTGCGGAGTATATAAATCTCGTGCCGAATATATTGAAAGAGGGATTTCGTATTTGTTTGCAGGAGACTATTTTGCCGCTATGAATATATTTCTACCAGTCATAGAAGAGGTGTTGAGAATGTTTCTCATGTTTCATAAAGTGATTGACGCTCCTTATGATACCGTTAATGGACGGATAAAATATTTTGATTTGAATAAAATTCTTGCAAAGGCGGTTTTTCAAGATCGATGTAACGCGTATTCTGAGGAAATTAAAAGTCATCTCAAGGAGGGGCAAAAGGAAAAAGTTCCTGACAACTTACTTTTTCTTTTTTATAAGTTAATGCTGTCTGATAACATTGGACATAATTTGCGAAATAATTTAGCGCATGGAATTAACACTGATTATTTAGACCGTGTTGATCTTTTAGGACAGGTTTTACTCTTACTTATGAGTGTGCCATATTTATTTGATCATGATACTATCAATGATTTAGAAGATATTTCAGTAGAGCAGAGGGTAATAACCAGTCGTCCGATTCCTGTAATTTCAGAAGAGTCTCAAAAATCGATGTCATCACATATTATTTTTTCAGAGTCTGGTGAAAAACATGAAGGCAAGAAAATCATCGGTAATTTTTCTCAGAAGGTTCGATCCTGGCTGCCGAGAGATTTTTCGGAGGATGGTGAAGAAAATAAGCGAAATATATTGGGAGTTGTTCAAGATCAGAGATCCTTTGATGTTATTGCAGAAGTCATGGAGCAAAACATGGAAGAGGGCTCTTACAACAAATATCTTGAGACACATGATATTTATAAATCTCGTTTAGATTATGTAAAAAAGGGGTGTGCTTATCTTCAGCAGGGAGACTATTTAATGGCTACTCAGGTGTTTTTACCATTTATAGAAAATGTCTTTCGAGAAAGTGTGAAGGATGATACCGTGATCATTGAAGAAAATAAAAAAACAACAGGAGGAATGAAATATATTACTTTAGAAAAAATATTAAATAATGATGTTTTTAAAGAAAGATACGAAGGGAAAGAGTCTGTTTTATATCTATACAAAATCCTCCTCACTCGAGAAGGACTCAACCTTCGAAATGATTTTGCTCATTGTGTGAATGTGGAACAGTTTGATGATAAGCGTATTGCCTATTGGCTCTTATTTATTGTTTTAGAAATAGCGGAACCTTTTGACATCTCCCCTCAAACCACATAAAGTTCGTGTGTTACTATTTTTTAAGACTTTTGCATGGATACAAATAAACTCAGAACCGGGCATAAGATTATGTATGATAAGGCGCCCTATGTTGTTGTTCAATATACACTTCGACCGCAATCTCGTGGATCTGCTAAGATGATTACAAAATTAAAGAACCTATTGACTGGAGCGGTTATTGAAAAAACATTTCAAAGTGGAGAAAACTTAGAGGAGGCTGATATTACAAACGCGCGTGCACAGTTTTTGTATGCGGATGGAGACGAATATATTTTTATGGATAATGATACGTACGATCAATTTACTTTTTCCAAAGATAAATTAGGAGATACTATCTTGTTTTTAAAAGATAATATTGATGTGGATATTATGAAATTTAATGGAAACCCTATTAATATTCAGTTACCACCGACGTTGACATATAAAGTGACTCATACCGAGCCAGGAGTAAGAGGAGACACGGTTTCTGGAGGATCAAAGCCCGCGACGATTGAGTCAGGAGCGGTGGTTCAGGTTCCGTTTTTCATCAATATTGATGATGACATTGTGGTGAATACTATTTCTGGAGATTATAAGGAGAGGGCGAAATCATAGTGAAGAAATAAAAAAAGCCCGCTTATATATAAGCGGGCTTTTTTTAAATATTTCTTTTTTCTATTACTGAATCCACGAACCTTCATCCAAGACCTCTTCAAGTCCATTGGTGTTCATATCAAGTGACTTGATAATGGTTTCTTCAATTTTTACTTGTTCAGCTTGTTTGTCTTCTTGATACGATAGGATTTTTGGAAGACTTCGAATGTTAATGTTTTTTGTGGTAACCACGTGGCTTGATCCATTTTGAACCGTAATTTCTAGAATAACTTTTGTTTCAGTGTTATATGAACCAAAGGCTGAAAAGGTTGTTTCAGTGCTTCGTGTATCGAAATATAAAGGAATATTTTGAAATGATACAATGCGTTTTTCTTGATCTTGCATATGAAAGTTTTCTAATAAAGCATTTCCATTTGATATTCCGCTAAAGGCAGAGGCGGCAGAAGCTAAAAGGCTATTTTTTTCTGTGGCAGAAAGAAACTCAGCTGCAATGCTTTGAGATACGGTATCAAGCGTCAGGTTTGTGTGATCAATAATAACTTCGGGAAAATCAGACAGTGATGTTTCTTTGATGCTCCATTGAGGAAGATAGAATGAGATATTAAAGGAAATAGGATCTTTTTTTCGTTTTTCTTCATTTTGAGGATCTTCAATGTGTGCTCCTTGTATATATATCACGTTATTGTGTATATTCATTTTATTTAAAAATACAGTTATATCTTTTTGTGCAAGCTTTGTTTTTGCTCGACGCCTGCTAATATGTTCAGAATCTTTTATAACAGTGTCACCCTTCAGGTGGTTCCAGTCTTGAATAATTTCAATTTTTTCTTTTTCTTTTTCACTTTCGAGTAAATTCTCGAGGGCTTTATTGTATACTGATTGAAGTTGTGAAAGGGGGATGCTTTCTCGAATAAATATGTCATCATTAATTTGAATCTCTGTGAGAGATTGTGTATTGGGTTCATATATGGCTTCTATTGAGTCAGCTGTTAATATGTTGTCATCTTCTGCTTCTGTTACAATATTTAAGGAGATATCAGATACATAAAAAGCGCTGGCATCGGTGTGTACTAAGTGAATATTTTTTGTTTCAACATTGAGTGAATAATTGGTAAAGGTGGCAACAATACTTTCTTTTATAGCCTGAATATCTCGTTGTGTTTCGGTCTTTTTATTTTCTGTTTTATAGATTCGAGCATTCTTTTCTTGAAGTTTTTGTTCTTTTTTATATATTTCAAAATCAGTTTTATTAAAAGCGGCTGAGTGAAGAACTTCAATGTTATAGGCAAGTAAGGCTTTTATTTCATGTTCTTCATGACTATTTTTTTCTTTGTACTCCGCAAGAAATGGAAAGTTATTTACTTGCTGATTTAATAGATTCTGCTCAAAAATATCTTGAGCAAAGGTTCCTGAATTTAATGTGATAGTTTTTTTCACGAGTTGTGAGGACCGATGATAACTGGAAAGAATGATGTCAATCTTTTCAAGTTGAGTGTTTGAAAGAGCGAGTATCTCTGATTCACTTATCGATAATAAATTAACCATCTTTTCATTGATCAATGATGGATAGGCTTCAAAGAATGATAAAATATTCTCTCTGTTTATTTCCTGTGTTTTTCGAGATTTATTATTTTTGATTCTTTTTTCAATATTTGTATAAATTGATTTTTTAAGCTCTTCTTTTTCTGTAAAATCTTGAGAGAGGGCTGCGTGTAAATATTGCAGATCAGACGCAATGTATGGGCTTTTCTCAAAGGCAGAAAGAAGGAGGTATTTCTTTAATGGATTTAATTCTTGTGCCCAAAGGGTTTGAAGAACCTCTTTTCCTTCTTGTTGTGGTGCGAGTGTTAATAGTGTTTTGATGTTTTCTTGAATTTTTTTGATATTCTTTTTTGAGAGGCTTTCTTCTAAGGATTGAATTGCTGTATTTTTTTCAGATTCAAGTGATAATTTTTTTCCATTTGGTGAAAAAGAAAGAGCTGACATGAGGGGGAGCTCAGTTTGTCCATATTGCAGTTTCGTCGAAGGCTGCGAGAATGCGATTCGTGGAAAGTTTTGTTCGGCGTCTCTATATAAGAGTTCTTTTTTAAGTTTTGAAAATTGAATATTTTGCACGTTTTGAGAAAGCTCTGTGTTATCAACGGTAATAGCTTTTCTTATAGGAAGAAGAAATTTTTGACTGCTGTTTTCTTCAAGGGCGAGTGTTATCATGGTTTTTCCATATAAGTTTTCTACCGTTACATCATTGTCATTTTGAGCTAAAAATACTCCACCGGCCTGAATATCAATAGTATGTTTATTAAATATAATATTGGCACGAGAGGCGACCTGAAAAGAAATCTGTCCAGATTTCAGTTCTATTTGAGGGGTTTTTCCTAAAGAGAGAAGTACAATGTGAGAATATGGCTCAATCAGAAGAGATGCTTGTTTATTAAAAGAAATTTGTATTTCTTTATCTTGTGTATAAAAATGATCATTTATAGAGGGGGTAATCTCATCTATTTTAGAAACTCCTTTTTTATGCAGNKYTGTAWWGNWKWYKRTTRTYKWKMAMMWANGWAYYTKCWWMTKKTSARTAYACMRYCGNNTTTCARKSKSAKTKRRAKSRKYGGNNWAKWSTGNANATTACCMRMRRSWWTNKMTCMKKMRAWASYYWKRATCAATGCGCCGTAGATAAAGTGTTTTGGATTAWGTTTCATATTTGTTTTTTTATGTATATCAGATCATTATACAGTATTTTGAGGATTTTTTCAAGTGCTCTCCTTTTTAATATCTCAATATCATTTTTTGCTTTAATGATCTGTTTTTCTTTTGTTTTATGTGTATTTATTGTGAAAGACTTTTTTCTCTTGTCAAGTTGGTTTTTTCAAAACTTCGTGTTATGATCTGTTTGTTCATTAGATATTATATATGGATTATATTGAAGAAATACGAGCAAAAATGCCAATTGAAGATTTAGTGTCTCAATATGTTCAGCTAAAAAGAGCTGGAAGAAATTTTAAAGGACTTTCTCCTTTTAAGGAGGAAAAGACCCCGAGTTTTATTGTTTCACCTGATAAAGGAATTGCTTATTGTTTTGCAACTCAGCAAGGGGGGGATGTTTTTCAGTTTATTCAATTAATGGAAAAGGTCGATTTTCGTGAGTCAGTAAAAATATTGGCAGAAAAAACGAGTATTAATTTGCCAGAATCATTTTTTAAAACAGGTTCAAATCAACAGACACCTATTTATAAAGATATAATGAGTGAGGCTGTTTTATTTTATGAAGAGACYTTTGCTCATGAGACAGATGGAAAAAAATATTGGGAACAGAGAGATATTGATACCAAAATCACAAAAAAGTTTCATGTTGGTTTTTCTCCAATGAAAGAAGACGCTCTTTCTATTCATTTACAAAAAAAGAATTTTTCTTCACAGGATATTATTGAAGTGGGTTTAGCGTTACGTCAGGACACCGGAGGAAAGGTGGTTGATCGTTTTCGTAATCGTTTAATGATTCCTATTTTTGATCATATGGGGAGGCCAATTGCTTTTGGAGGGCGTATTATTCATACAGAAGACCAACGGGCAAAATATATTAATTCACCAGAAAATCCGCTGTATCATAAATCTCGAGTCTTGTTTGGTATTGATAAGGCAAAAGATATGATAAGAAAGAATGACAAAGTATTTATCCTTGAGGGATATATGGATGTTATTGCGGCTCATCAAATGGGGCTTGAAAATGTTGTAGCGGTATCGGGGACAGCTTTAACAGAAGATCAATTAAAACTTTTGGCTCGATATACAAAACATATTGTCTTATGTTTTGATCAAGATACCGCCGGGAGGCGGGCGACGACGAGATCGATTGAAATTGCAGCGAGGCAGGGTTTTTTTATTGAGATTTTATTATTTGATGAGGCAAAAGATTTAGATGAGCTCATGAAAAATGGTCAAGAAAAGTGGGATAAAGCATTAAAAAATACGTGTGAACCAGTGGATTTTTATTTTTTAGAGGCCGAAGAACGATTTTCTTTAGACAACAGCAAACAAAAACAGTTGTTTGTAAAAGAATTATTAGAAGTGTTTTCTTTATTTGCAGATGTGAGTTTGCAACAACAGGCTTTACAAAAACTTTCTGAAAAAACAGCTATTCCACTGACTTTGCTTTATGAGGAAATTGCTAAGTATAAAGAAAGAAAGCCTTTTCGCAGAGAAAAACATGTACCTATAATAAAACAAAAAAACATTGTTGATTCAAAGGAGAAGTACCTATTAGGCTTTGTATCTTCACAATTTTCATTTTTCCCGGAAATGAAGAAAAATTTAATATTTTCAGTTTTTTCTGATTCTCATACAAAAGATATTTACAAAGTGCTTTTAGAAACCTACAATGGGCAAGCTTCCATTGATGATTTTGAAGGTTTGAAAGAAGATGACAAGAAACTTCTACATATCTATCAAATATATGTTGAAGATTTGCTCGAAGATTTAACTGAATCTGAAAAACAAAAAAATGGAGTATCTATTATTTCTCGTATGAATAAAGAAAATATACAGAAAAAAGAACAGATGATTATTCAGAAATTACAATCAGGAATTACTGAAGACGATCAAAAGAAATTACTCGCGCAGATGATTGAAATAAACAAACTAAAAAAACTTCTCTAATTAATTAATATATTGTTATGGCAACAAAAAAAACAAATGCAGTAATGGCTTCTATCAATTCAATTGATACAGAGCAGGTTTTAGTAACCAAAGACGGATTAAAAAAGCTGAAAATAGAGCTAGAGACGCTTGAAACGGATGGACGAAAAAAACTAGCGGCACGTTTACAAGAAGCTATCTCATTTGGGGATCTTTCTGAGAATTCAGAGTATCAAGAGGCGAAAGAGCAGCAATCATTTATTGAGGGTCGAATTATTGAGCTCACTCGAATGATTAAAAATGCAAAGCTGATTGATGAATCGCATCATGCGGGGACAGTCAATTTAGCATCACATGTTGAAATTGAAAATTTTTCAGAAAAACAAAAAGAGTCTTATATTATTGTAGGAGCAACAGAGGTTGATGTTTGGAGTACTCCTCAGAAAATTTCAAATGAATCTCCTTTGGGACAAAATTTACTGGGATTAAAAAAGGGGGATGCTTTTTCTATAGAGGCTCCTGGAGGAAAGTTTGATTATAAAGTACTGAAAGTGTCTTAGTTTTTGTTTTATGCCAAGTTTACATTTTGACGGAAAAGAAATACAAATTTCACAAGAAATGATGGATCGGTTTTCAGACCTGATCCATCTTTTAGAAATTTCTGAAAGTATGACTCCTGATGATAAAATATATTGGGTTCGTTCGCTCGAGAATATGAAGGATGATCAGGTTGACTCTCTGAGGGGGATATTGGAACAAGAACAAGAGAAGAAAGCCAAGATTGAAGAACAGTTTGAAGTAGATGCCGTTGCTGCGATAAAACAATCTGAGCAAGATGTGTTAGAAAAAAAACGACAGGAAAAACGAGATATGAGAAAAAATGCAGAGACGAAGTCAAAAAATGCAGATCAGCAACGAATCGATGAGCTTTTATCTTTTTGAAAATATTATTATGTTTCAATCATTTTTTTCCTATATTTTTCCAGAACAGTGTATTGAGTGTCAAAAAGAAGGGGCGGTTTTATGTAAGAATTGTTTGAAAAAAATATCATTTACCCCGCATGTTTCTCATTTGTATCTGCCTCAAGTGTATCTTGATAAACTTGAGGTATTGTGCTCATATAGAGATTCAGCAACAATAAAAAAAATGATTTATTCATTAAAATATTTTTCTGCGAGTCATGTTTCAGAAATTTTGGGAGATATGATGCAAAAAAATTTTATATTGTCAGATGATATTTGTATTACATATATCCCTATGACATGGAGTCGTTTATTTGAAAGGGGATTTAATCAAAGTTATTTATTAGCACAGGCCTTTTCTCAGAAAAAACCTCAGGTGTTATTACAAAAAATAAAAGGTGGGACTCGGCAGGCATTGTTGAAGAAAAAAGAACGCTTGATAAATATAGAAAATTCATTTATCTTTTGCGGGTCCGCGGTTCCTGATAAAGTATGTATTATTGATGATGTCGCTTCAACTGGAAGTACTTTGAATGAATGCGCTCGTATATTAAAAGAGGCCGGAGTGAAATATGTTTCGGCGATTGTTTTAGCTCGTAATGAATAATCATATGCAAAAATATTATATATTTATCGGAGGACAAAAAGATTTGTCTATTCTTGAGTTACAAGCATTATTGAAAGAAGAGATTTTTGCGCTTTCTGAGGATATCTTATGGGTAGAAACAGAGACGGATATGTTGAAATTACAAGATCGACTCGGAGGAACTATTAAAATCGCAAAGGAGCTTGCTGTTGTTCCATTTGAGAGTATTGAAGGTTTTTTAATCGACTATGTTATTGAAAAAAACCCAGAGCGAAAAAAAATCACTCTTGGAATGAATATCCATCCAGAAAAATATATGAAGGAATTATTCCCAACCTATTCTTCGTTGAAACAAAATGTACCGTTTTCTGTTCGATGGTGCCAAATGAAAAAAAATATTTCTTCATTGGTGACATTTGACCAGATTATGAGCAAAGAGGTGTCATGTGAATTTAATATATTCTGTTTTTCAGGTGTTGATTATATTTTAACTGAGACCATCAGTTGTCAGAGTCCTAAATCATATGCATTACGAGATTATGAAAAACCAGCTCGTGATGGAAAAGTTGGAATGCTTCCACCAAAATTGGCGCAGATGCTGATTAATATATCTGATAATTCACCATATGTATGGGATAGTTTTTGTGGAACAGGAACACTTGTTTTTGAAGCGATGCTCATGGGAAAAACAGTTTTGGGATCAGATTATTCTGTTGATATGGTGAAGGCCTCATTGCAAAATATATCATTTTTGAGAAAAAAGTTTTCAGATGTCGATTTTAAAGAGGAGGATATATTTTTTCATGATGTCACGGAAAAAGAAGAGATACCATATAATATTATTTCTGAAGGCTATTTAGGAGAGGCTTTACAAGATATGCCAAATTACGAACAGTTAGAAAAAACAGATGAAGAGTTATCTGCTTTATATAAACAAGCCTTTTCTCATTTTTATGCATCGGGTATAAAACAAGTTACTTTATGTGTTCCGCTTTATTATATAGAGGAAAAAAATGAAATCATGAAAAAAACGCTTGCCAGCATTCAAAAATCTGGATACAATCTTCGCGACCTTTTTGGAAATAACGAACCCGTTATTTATTCTCGTCCCCATCAAAAAGTATTTCGACAGATTTGCATTTTCGATAGACGAGACACAAAGTAATCCTTGGTAGCTCAGTGGTAGAGCAGTTGGCTGTTAACCAATTTGTCGCCGGTTCAAATCCGGCCCGAGGAGCCAGAAAGAAAAATAAGCCCCCTGCGAAAGCAGGGGGTTTTGTTATTATGTGTCGGATGATATTCCATAAAACATAATAAATGTATCCGTAGGGGCACAATAACTTGTGCCCTATTGATCCGAATTGGTATGGAAAAAACATGCGAGGACTGTGCGTTTGATATTTATAAAAAAAAGGCGATTAACGTATCCGTAGGGGCACAATAACTTGTGCCCTATTGATCCAGGCTGGTATGGAAAAAGCATACGAGGACTGTGCGTTTGATATTTATAAAAAAAGGTGATTAACGTATCCGTAGGGGCACAATAACTTGTGCCCTATTKATCCAGGYTGGTATGGAAAAARCATACGAGGAYTGTGCGTTTGATATTTATAAAAATATGTAATATATTTTATGAACCCCGGGTATTTTATGTATGGTATTTTAATATGGGCACAAGTTATTGTGCCCCTACGTGTTGGGGAATATGTTATTTTGTGAAAAATCTGTCTTCTCTCCATTTTTTTGGATTGTTGATAATATAATTACTGATGTTTAACAAGGCATTTTCATCTCTAATGATATGATCATGATAATTTTTTTGCCAAATGGTATGAATATCGGTATGTGATCGAAACCATTTTGTAACCGCTATTTTGTAGCCACGGACAATAGATCCAATTGAATTTGGTAATGTTTTTTGAAAGTGATGGGATGATCGATCGTTGTTTGTATTCTGTTGTATTTGTAAAATTCCATGTATATGATTTGGCATAATAATAAAAGATTTGAGTGTTATATGAGTATAGTGTTGCGGAATTTTTTCCCAGAATATTTTTGCCATTATTCCACCTTTAGACAGTGATATTTCTTGACTGATTGTAACTTTCCCAAAAATATGTTGCTGATTGTGCGTACAAATTGTTATAAAATAGAGGCCTCTTTGAGAATAGTCATATTCTGAAAGTCGTGATGATTGACGATGATGAATATCTGAGTTATATTGCATAAAAAAATAATTAACGTATCCGTAGGGGCACAATAACTTGTGCCCTATTGATCCGGGTTGGTATGGAAAAAACATACGAGGACTGTGCGTTTGATATTTATAAAAATGTATGATGTATTTTATGAAACCTCGGGTGTTTTATGTATGATATTTGGGGATAGTTTGATTGTTTCTCTTTTATTTTACTATAGAACCATTAAAAAATCGTTATATAACAATTTTTTTTTGATAATAATAAAAATCACAATAAAAATTCTTGCTTTTTTAAAAAAGCTCGTTACAATGTCTACACGTTGACGCGGAGTGGAGCAGTGGCAGCTCGTCGGGCTCATAACCCGAAGGTCGATGGTTCGATTCCATCCTCCGCAACCAAAAACGAAAATAAAAAGCTTCCGAAAGGAAGCTTTTTTGATGACAATGATTGTTATATGATAATCATTATCGATATTTTATGTATTCATTCAGTATTACGGACAAATCAATATATATTTTATTCTGTTTCTTATTATTCCCCTTGTGATTCCACATGAAATTCATGTACCCTATAGCCATGAATTTTAAACTCACTGAAGACAATAAACGGGCATTTTCATTGGTCAATGACACAGAAAACAATGTGTTTATTACCGGAAAAGCGGGGACAGGGAAATCTGCTTTATTGCAGTATATTTTGAAAAAAACAAAAAAAGATGTTGTTGTTTTGGCTCCCACGGGAGTGGCGGCTTTAAATATTGGAGGAGAGACGATTCATTCATTTTTCCGTTTTAGTATTGGAGTTGATGTGGATGAGGCAAAGCACAAGGGTGCCAAAGTAGATCGGAAACGATTTAAGAAATTACAAACCATTATTATTGATGAAATTTCTATGGTGCGATCTGATTTACTAGATTGTATTAATGTTTTTTTACAATATGCTCGGGAAAATGATTTACCGTYTGGAGGAGTGCAGGTTATTTTTATTGGGGATCTCTATCAATTGCCGCCAGTGGTGACGCCTCCAGAGCGTTCATTGTTTTATGATCGAAGTCCGTATTTCTTTTCTTCTGAAGTATTTCAGCATCCAGATTTTTATATGGATTTTTGTGAGTTACAAACAATGTATCGACAGACCGATCAAAAATTTATTAACATACTCAATGCCGTTCGGAATAAAACGTGTACCAAAGAGGATCTTGCGGTGTTAAATACGCGCGTGGGACAGGCGGGTGATGATCATAGTATTTATTTAACGTCAACCAATGCTTTGGCGCAACAAGTGAATGATAAAAAACTCGCTGAAAGTTCTGAGATAGAAATAGAATTTGAAGCTGAGGTGACCGGAAACTTTAAGGCAAAACAATCTCCGACTGAAAAGTTTTTATTGTTAAAACGAGGGGCTCAAGTTATGTTTTTAAATAATGATACCGCTGGAAGGTGGGTAAATGGAAGCCTGGGGACCATTAAAAAAATATCTCCTGCGGGAATTTGGGTCGAGTTATTTGACGGAGGGGAGGAATTTGTCACCAAGCATTCATGGGATATGTACCATTATGTCTATAATGAGGAACAAGCAAAACTTACATTAGAAATTCTGGGATCTTTTCAGCAAATTCCTGTCAAATTGGCGTGGGCTGTTACTATTCATAAAAGCCAAGGAAAAACATTTTCTTCTGTGGTTATTGACCTGGGGAATGGAAGTTTTGCACATGGTCAAACGTATGTGGCGCTCAGTCGTTGTGTTTCCTTGGAAGGAATATCTCTAAAAAATCCCATTCGACCATCAGACATCCGTCTTGATTATCGAGTTGTAGATTTTTTAAAAAAAYGTCAAACGTAGGGACACAAAAAATTGTGTCCTTCCTGTTTTATGTTTTCTTTTTCTTTCTTACAAACTTCTTTTTCGGATTCTTTTTTGCCTCTTCTATGATAGCTGTACATTCTGCTTCTGTTAGTTTATCAACATCATAGGTTTTTGGTATTTTATAGTTATCTTTTTCTTGTTTTATGTATGGTCCATATCGTCCTTCCCGAACCTCAACGTTGATATTTTCAAAGGTGTGAAGGAGGGCTTTGGCTTTCTTTTCTTCGAGCTCTTTGATGATCTCAAGTGCTCGTGCGAGTTCAATGGTATACGGATCTTCTCCTTTTATAGAAAAGAAGGCTTTTCCTTTTTTTACATACGGTCCAAATCGTCCATTGTTTGTTGTTATTTCTTCTCCTTCTGGATCAGTTCCCAGAGTTCGAGGGAGATCAAAAAGATGTAAAATATCTTCAAGTTTAACTTCATCGAGTCTCATTTCTTTGGGAAGAGATGCAAATTTTGGTTTATCTTCATCATCTTTGGTTCCAATTTGTACCATTGGTCCAAAACGTCCAATTCGAACACTCACGGGTTTTCCAGATTTTGGATCGGTTCCAAGTTCTCGTACTTGGAGAACTTCTCCTCGCGTTACATTTTCGTCTCGGTCTTGAATTCGTGCAATAAATGGATTATAAAAATCAGCGAGCATTTTTGTCCACTCTAATTTCCCATCAGCAATAATATCGAATTGTTTTTCAACGCTGGCGGTAAATCCAAGATCGACAATATCAGAGAAATGAGTGACTAAAAAATCCGTTACTACTTCAGCAATATCAGTTGGTTGAAGTTTTTTATCTTCTGTTTTTTCAACATACCCTCTATTTTGTATTGTTGAAATAGTTGGAGCATAGGTAGACGGACGACCAATCCCTTCTCCTTCAAGTTTTTTTACTAAAGATGCTTCAGTATATCGAGCAGGTGGTTTGGTAAAATGTTGTTCCGCTCGCACTTCTTTTGTTGAAAGAACGGTTCCAGCTTCTACGTGTGGTAAAATTTTATCCTTGTTTTCAAGTTCAGCGTCAGGATCATCAGATCCTTCAGTATAGGCTTTCATAAAACCAGGAAAAACAATTTGTTGTCCCTTTGTGTGGAGTTCATATTCTTTCTTTGCTCCAGCGCTGATAACAAAAGTTGTTCGGGCTATTTTTGCATCTTTCATTTGTGTTGCCATTGTTCGTTTCCAAATCAGTTCATATAAACGTCCCATTTGTGAATCGAGGTGTTGTTTGGCATCACTGGGTTTTTGTGCCAGATCAACCGGACGGATGGCTTCATGTGCTTCTTGTGCTCCTTTTGATTTTGTAGCGTATTTTCGCGTCTCTGCGTATTCAGCTCCAAATTCCTCAGTAACTACTATCTTTGCCTGTGTGAGCGCTGTATCGGACAGATTGACCGAATCAGTACGCATATAAGTAATAAGACCTCCTGTATATCCTGGAATAGAAAAATTCCCTTCATACAATTGCTGGGCAASGGCCATGGTTTGTTTTACAGAAAAACCGAGTTTTCGTGCGGCTTCTTGTTGAAGTGTTGATGTAGTAAATGGTGCAGCCGGTGATCGTTTTCCGTCTTTTTTATCAATTTTTTCAAGTGTAATAGGGTGACTTTCTATATTCTTCTTATGTTCTTGCGCCGTTTCTTCGTTGGTTGTTTTATGTTTTTTCCCATTGACTTTCGCGAGTTCGGCAGAAAATTCTGGGGTATTAAAATCGGCATGGAGTTTCCAAAATTCTTCTGGATTAAAAGCCCGGATTTCTCGTTCTCTGTCAACAATAATACGAACCGCAACACTTTGTACTCGTCCAGCGGAAAGTCCCCGTTGTACTTTTTTCCAAAGAAGTGGTGAGAGTTTGTATCCCACCGCTCGGTCTAAAATACGTCGAGCTTGTTGAGCGTTGACTAAATTGAGGTCCAGCTCTCTTGGATTTTCAATGGCATGAATAATCGCGCCTTTGGTAATCTCATGAAATACACATCTTTTTAGTGTGTGGTTTTTAATTTTTAACGCATCAATAAGATGCCAAGAAATGGCTTCTCCTTCTCGATCTTCATCAGTCGCGAGGTAGATGACAGTATCTTTGTCTATATGTTTTTTGAGTTCGGCTATTGTCTTCTTTTTATCCTTTGAAACTTCATATTCAGGAAGGAAATTATTATCAGGATCAAATCCGAGATTTTTACTCGGAAGATCTCTCACATGTCCCATAGATGCCTTTATGACATATTCGCTTCCAAGGAATTTGGTAATAGTTTTGGCTTTTGCCGGAGACTCAACAATAACGAGATTTTTTGCCATGAAAAAAGTATTATAACAAAATATAACTTATCATAGACTGAAAAATTGTAAAGAAAAGTTTTTTTGGGCGTGAAAGAAAAAAATCTTTTATTTGCGCAGCGTGAAGATGTTTTGTATAGTTTTATCGTGAAAGAAAAACGTTTTGATTTTTCGGCAAAAAAGCAAATAGGATTTTGGAAAAAAATCCGTATACATGCTTCATTTCTCAGGTTATTTGAAGATGCGCTTATCTTTTTATTTTTTGCACTCAGTATTTTTATAATCTCTGTGTCATTTACGGGGTATGAAAAGGTTTTAAAAATGGCTGATATTATAACGGAAACTTCTACTTCTGTTTCAACAATCATTGAAAATCCAAAAATGCTTCATGACTCTATTGTAAATATTTCAGATAAAATTCAGGGTTTGTCTGAATCTTTAGATTCAGGAACTTATGATTCCGTATCACAAGATTTATTTATTCTATCAAAAAACATTAAGAAATCTGCAGTTTTATTGGATGACCTTGATATATGTACTCAAACGATTTTTGAAAATGATTTTTCTTGTTTTTTGAATGTCTCATATAAATATCAGCCGCTTTTTGCTTATATTGAAAAAAATATAGAAAACACACAGACAAAATTAGCGTCATTATTTGTTGAAGATTTAGATGAATATATTGTAACGTTTCAAAAAATATATACAACGATTCAAGTCATGCCAGAAATTTTTGGAGATCGTGTCCTTCATCGATATGTTATCCTCTTTCAAAATGCCTATGAAAAAAGAGCGACGGGGGGTTTTGTCGGATCTTTTTATGTTTTTGATATGAATGATGGGTATATGAGGGATCAGAAATTTTATGATATTTATCAGTTTGATGGTCAATCTCAGAAAAAAACATTAGTACCTGCGCTGGCTCAATCTTTAGTGGGAAAAGAACCGTGGTCTCTTCGTGATGCCAATATTTCTCCATATTTTGAAACATCAGCTCAATATTTTTTAGATTTTTTAGAAACCGCTGGTTCAGAAAGCAGAGATACTGTGATTGCTATTGATAATCGAATGCTTGAAGATTTTTTACAAGTTTTCGGATCGATTATAGTTGATGATTTTTTATTAGATCATAAGAATATTAGCTTTTATTTATCATATATGACAGAGGGGAAATTTGAACAAAGTCCAAAAGAATTTATTGTAAATAAGGTATTTCCAGAGATTTGGAAAAAAGCGAAAGAAGCAGAATTATCAGAGTTATTACAGTTTGTCATTCATAAGAGAGAAAACATTCAAGTGTTTTCGAAAAATGATCGCATGGCGTATTTAGCCAAAATGTTTGAGTTTGGACAATTGAGAGCATCGGCTTTTATTGATCCAAATACCATTTTTGTATCACAGACTTCTATTAGTGGAAATAAGTCAGATGCTTTTATAAAACAAGAAATTACTTATGAAAAACGTATAATTGAAGGAGTGAACAAAGGAGTGATTACATTCCAAAGACAACATGACTGGGGAGAAGATCAAGAAGTGTTATTTACAAAGCTGCTTGGTCACTTTGGAGAGGGAAAAACCCCGAAAAAAGACGTGAAACGAATTTTAGGAAAGGGGTCAAATCATGCACTCTTCCAAATCTTTTTCCCGCAATCGATACAGAATGTTTCATCAATCAACACAAAGAATATTCGTTCATGGCAAGAAGAAAATCATTTTGTCTATGAGCTCGATCTTCCTTTGCTTGAGGCGGGAGCATCACAAAATAGTGAATTCTCTTTTGATGTAGAAAATGAAGATTGGGAATTGTTTTTTACTCAATAGGGAGATGAAAATAGGGTGGCTTGCTTTTTTACTAAAAATTTGTTATAATAATAAGATAGGGGTATAAAATATATTATAATATCGAGATATGACTGTGAATACAACAGGGTCGGCAGAAATATTGAAGGGGAAGATTGAAATTCCTAAGATTGTTTTTGATACAAAGCAGAAATTTTCTATTAAAAATTTGTTAACAGGTGATCTATATCCAAAAAAAATTGAAGCTTTTTTTCCTGATTTTTGTAAAAAGTCTATAGAAGAGGCGAATGATTTATGGAGCTTGATTGAGTCTATTGACTTGAAAGAATCTATTTCTGATACAGAAAGATCTGAGGCTAAGAAAAAGGCGTATGCATTGTATTCATCGCGTAAAAAATATTCATCAGAGATAGAAGATCCAGATTCCTTGGATGGTGATACTTTGCTCATCCGTTATGACGAATATGTTGCAGAAATTTCCGGTGTAATAAAAAAATATAAAGAAGCTTTTCAACAAGAAATGATAGAAAAAGAAGATAGGATTAAAGGTTTTATTAATGATAATGAATATTTTTCAAATTCTTTATCAGAAAAATCAAATGAGACGAAAAAAACAATATGGAAAGAGTGGAAGGAGTGGAATAAAAACCATGAAAAAAACTTTGATTCTTTGATTGCTTCAATAAAGAATAATCCTCAAGAAGTTTCACCTGATCATGAGCTATTTTCATCAGAGCGTATAAAAAATGATAAAACATATAAAAAAATAGAGTCTATAGATGATTATTTAAATGAATCGAGTGCTCATGGAGAAGGTTTTGAGGCGATTCGAACAAAGTATGAATCGTGTCCTGGTCAGTCGATGCCTCCAGAGGAAAGGCAAAGATTTGAGCAAGATCCACTTGCTTTTATTGATTCAGTTGCCTCTTCACAATCTGAAAATCAAGAAAATCGAGAGCAAAATACAGAAATCGCCCCTGAGAGAGATGATAAAAATAATAAAGAACATTTATTAGGAGAAGTAAACACCATGCAATCAGCTGTGGAGGTATTGGATAAAATATTAACAGAGGATGCAAAAGCTTTTGATTCAAATCAGTTGAAAGATTTTATAAGAACGTTTTCTTCTTTATCTCCAAAGGGAAAGGATTTGAAAAAAAGAGTGGAAAAAAAGATGGAAGAAATTTCGTCTCAAAATTTAGGAGTAGCTGAAGAAGAAGCGGCTATAGCTCCGCTATATGCTGAATTAAAAGAATTAAATACAGAGGTTCTGTCATTTGATAAAATGGTGCGTAAATCGATTAACTTACAGTCTCAAACAACAGGACTTGTTATTGAGTGGGTAACGCTTCCAGATTTATGGGGAATGATTAAACAAACGTGGGAAAACAGGAATGATCGAGATGATCTTGATACTAAAGGGAATATTATCTCTATTCGAAAAAAGATTCTTAAAGGTTTATCTCATATTAGTGCAACCTTTGATAATCCATTTGAAACTGCTGATCGAGAATATTCTGCGTGGGTGGGGGAATATATTAAGTTTTTTAATTATGAGCGGAAAAAAACAAATGAGTTGTATTCAGAATTTCGAAAATATAAGATAACGGGAGAAAAAAATGAAGTATTTCGTTTTTATGCACTTATTAGTGCCATGGCTGAAAAAGGTATTCTTGATTTACAAAGCCCTCATTTATTAACGATATTGTCAAAACTTACTGGGATGCCATTGATTAAAACGGCAAAACATGATGAGGGGATTTTAAGAGATTCATTACAAGAAATTTTAAGTATTTTTGGAGAAGATGCTTATAGCAATTTGAAAGATTCCATGACATCGAAATTCACTTCAGAGGCAGATAAACACAAGCAATATGCGATGGATTATTTACCTCAGCATGAAGAGGTGTTATCTGGATTTTCGAAAGATTACATGGAGAGTTTTGGAGAAAATTTAGATGACTATGGTCGTTTAGATATTAATCGATTTGAAGCAGAGCCGGAAAAATTTGGAAAGAAGAATATTCATCCGCATCAAGTTTTTGCATTATTAAAGGCTATGGCAGAAAATGAGGATAATAAAGAAAAAC
>NVTB01000009.1 GCA_002401425.1 Candidatus Peregrinibacteria bacterium | reverse complement strand
AAAGTAAAATTTCCAAAGCTCTCATTGTTTTTGTCAGCCTTAAGAGAAATGGATGTTTTTACTGATGATATTATTTTGCGGTATGGAGAAGTGAATAAATCCGAAGCTAGAAACGAATCATATATGGCTATAGAAATCCCCCGATTAGATAAAACAGTGTTTCTCTCAAATGAATATGGAGAAGCCAGCTTTATTTTTACTGGTTTTATTTCTGATAAAGATTTAATGGATCATGGAAAACAAGACTTTTTGCAATCCCCTCAATTCTTATCTCGAATAGAGTTTGTGGAAGGAAAGGAGGACGAGTGGAAGGTGAAGATGAAAGAAGTTTTACAGAGAGAGGTGGGAGAGAAAAATGAAAAAGTTGATTTGGATTTATTGGAAAGTGTGAGGGAGTTTTTTAGTTATTTGGGGGCTGAGGAGTGGATGGGGTTGAGTCAGAAAGAGAAAAAAGAATTAAATCAGAAAGTACAGAGGCAATATGGCTTTGGTATAGATTCATTATGTAATCAACTTGGATTAAATCGAAAAAACAAGAGGTTGAAACCTTTGGGATCTTCAGAGGCTATGATGGCATTAGGACGATGTGTACTGGGGA
Organism: Candidatus Peregrinibacteria bacterium; assembly: GCA_002401425.1. Taxonomy (GTDB): domain Bacteria; phylum Patescibacteriota; class Gracilibacteria. The sequence goes on along the minus strand of NVTB01000009.1, from coordinate 49,978 downwards.
GTCATAAAGTATTTGATGAATATCAGCAGCAGTTTAATAAAAAGGCGCAATTTGATAAGTTATTTATAAACAATGGTATGTCAGAGCTTGTAAGTTTTCTGAATGAGCATGGATATAAAGTTAATAAATGTATGGAACTAACAGAAAAAGAGAGAGAAGAATTAGATCAAAAACTTAAAGATAATTATGGTTATGGGATTAGGAGTGTGTGTACAAAACTTGATCTTCAGGGTAATAAAAAACAGATGAACCCTATCCAATCTTTAGAAGATATGATGATATTTGGGAGAAGAGTTTTTGGCCCTCATGTGGTGTTTGATGAGTATGAAACAAGACTCAAAAAGAGAAGGCTGTTTGATGCTTTGTCTGATGAAGAAAAGAGGGGTAGTATAGTAAAATTTCTTGAAAAAAATGACTATAAAGTTGAATGGTGGATGTTATTAACAGAGAAGGAAAAGAAAATATTAGAGGATCGGATTTATGAAGAATATGGATTTAAACTCTCTTCTCTGTGTACAAAACTGCAATTGAATCGAACGAACAGACCGTATTTATCACCTCTCACTTCCTCAGAAGATATGATGATACTGGGAAGAAATATTTTTAAGTCTCATCAGGCATTTGATGAATATAAACAAAAGCATAATAAAATAAAACGATTTGATGATTTGTCTCATAAAAATAAGAGAGAGAGTATAGTAAGGTTCCTTGTAAAAAATAGCTATATAACTGACGAATTAATGGAGCTCACTCAGAGTGAAAAAAAAGAATTAGATCGAAAAATTCAAGCAGAATATGGATTTGGAATTATAAGCCTATGTTCAAAAATCGAATTAAACCTCAAGCACGGAAGAACTATGAATCCTGTAAATTCTGCGGAAGATATGTTGGATTTTGTAGAATATATATCTGCAGATAATAGCACGCGGTCTTATGATAGAAGTAAGTTAAAGCCACGAATTGATAAGACCTCTGATGAATATAAACAGAAGGGTCAGAAGATAAAACGATTTGATAAGCTATCTCATGAAAATAAGAAGAAGGAGATAGTAGCGTTTCTTGAAAAAAATGGCTATATAGTTGCAGAATTAATAAAATTAACGGTGGATAAAAAAAAGGAATTAGATAAAAAGATTCAAAAAGAATATGGATTTGGAATGATAAGCTTATGTTTAAAAATTAAATTAAACTGGGAGAGCGAAAGGAATTTAAATCCTGTAAATTCTTCAGAAGATATGTTGGATTTTATAGAGTATATATTGGAGAATAATAATAAAATTACTGATTATAGAAAAATTTTCAATGAAGTGAAACGATTTGACAACCTATCTCATGAAGGTAAGAAAAGTGAGATAGTAGAATTTCTCGCAAATAATAAATATTCGGTTGAAGAGTGGATGAGATTAACAGAAAAACAAAAGAAAAATTTAGATTTTAAAATTCAAGAGAAATATGGCTTTGGGATATGTTCTTTGTGTACAAAGCTTGGGCTAAAGACTTCTAATGAGACATGGTTGAAACCAATAACGTCTCCAGAGGATATGATGAATTTAGGAAAAGAGCTCTTTGGTTCTCATGCAGTGTTTGATGAATGTGAATCAAGATTAAGGAAGATAAAACGATTTGATAAATTATCTCACGATGATAAAAAAAATGATATAGTCCAGTTTTTGAAAAAAAATAAATATGAAGCTGAAAGATTAATGAATCTAACGGGGAAAGAAAAAAGAGAATTAGAGAAGAATATTCAAGAAAAGTATGGCGTTGGTATAATGTTTTTATGTTCAGCTTTTGAATTAAAAGGAAAACACGGAAGGACTTTAAGTCCTCTGTCATCTTTAAAAGAGATGTTGGAATTTGGAGAATATTTCCTGGGCTCTCATCAGATATTTACTGATTATAAAAAAAGATTTGAAAAAGCTGATTGGTTTAACGATTTAACTGAAGAAAAACAAGCAAAGGAAATTATAGCTTTTTTTGAGAGAAATGGTCATAAAACAAAGGAGAAAATAATCGCGTTAAATCAGAAAGAAAAACGGCGACTTGATAGAGAAATGTACAATGAATATAGTTTCCGAATGTTTTCTGTGTGTACAAAATTTGGGCTACAAACAAATCAAAGTAAAAACTTAGCCCCTGTGAGAACTTCCTCCGACATGAAAATCCTCGGAGAAAAAATCTTCAACATTTGCTTTCCCTCATAAAATCCTCAATAATATCTCCACAAAATCCGCTTTTTAAAAATATCTTATGTCAGTCATTGTTAGAAATTGTCCATCCCCGACGGGAGACCTTCATATTGGAACACTTCGAACCGCTTTGTATAATTATTTATATGCGAAAAAGCATGGGGGGAAGATTTTGTATCGATCGGAAGATACGGACAAAGAACGTTCAACGCTCGCCTTTGAAGAAAATATTTTTGATGGACTTGTGAATGTGGGCATGATTGAAAAAGAAACGGTTATTTATCGACAATCAGAACAGACTTCAAAATATAGAAAGTATTTAGAGCAATTGATTGCTGAGGAAAAAGCATACTATTGTTTTATGACGGCAGATGAATTAAATGCTGAGAGAGAAGAACAAAAACGAAATAAACTTCCAACGAGATATTCTGGAGAATTTAGAGATTATCCAGCCGATGAGGCTCAAAAACGAGTGGATGAGGGGGAAAAATATGTGATTCGAATTAAGGTCCCAAAAGAAACAGATATTGTTTTTACAGATTTAGTGAGAGGAGATAATAAAACAAATACTCGAGAACTTGCCGATTTTGTTATTGCAAAAAACTTAGACAGCCCGCTGTATAACTTTGTTGTTGTTATTGATGATCATGAGATGGGAGTAACACATGTGATGCGAGGAGAAGATCATATTCCCAATACCCCAAAGCAACTTATTGTGTATGAAATGTTTGCATGGACGCCACCACACTTCGCACACTTCCCACTTATTTTAAATGCGGATAAATCAAAACTTTCAAAACGAAAAAATAAAACATCGGTTCAGGATTATTTAGATGAAGGATACTTGAAAGAAGCGATATTGAATTTTCTGATTCTTCTTGGATGGAATGACGGAACGGAAAAAGAAATATTTACGTTGGATGAAATGGTTGAATCATTTTCTTTAGACCGAGTTCATAAAGGAGGTGCGGTTTATGACATGAAAAAGCTTGATTGGCTCAATGGAATGTACTTGAGAAACCTTTCTCTCGAAACACTTACAGAACGAGTCACTCCATTTTTATCAGACACGATAAAAAAATATAGAGAGGAAAAAGGAGAAGAGTTATTTCAAAAAATACTCGCAGCGGTTCAAGGAAAACTCAAGAAACTTTCAGAGATAAATGAGCTTGTTTTATTCTTTTATGAATTTACACCAGCCAGTACAGAATTAGTATGTAATCCAAAAATGAAGGTGAGTGAAGAGGTTGCAAAATTAGCAATAAATGGATCAAAAGAAGTTTTATCATCAATCGATGAAGCTGATTTTACAGAAGATAACCTGAAAGAAAAATTAATTGTAAAAATTAAAGAACTTAAACTCAAAAATGGACAACTCCTCTGGCCTCTTCGAGCGGTACTGACTGGAGTAGAAGCTTCTCCAGGAGCGTTTGAGGTCGCGGTTATTTTAGGAAAAACAGAATCTTTGAAACGTTTAGACTCATTCAATGTCTAGAGATTGGGCAGAAACAAAAAAAGAAACTCTGGCGTTAATAGATGGCAATAGTCAGCCGCTTGATCCTGAGATGGTTGAAGTGGTCACGGCTTTGCGTTGTTCTCTTGTCTCAGTTTTATGAAAATCGAACGGTGGAATATACCTACATGTTATCAATCCATAGTTATTACGAGCTCGGATATTTTCGGTTAAAAAGTATTGGGGCTGATACCGCATTGTTAGAAAGCACCAAAAATAAAGCCGATATTTTTAAAAGATACCAGAAAGAGATGATGGATTTTGGAAATTTTTTACGAAAGACTCTGTAGGGGCTTGTGGCACAAGCCCGTATAACGATACGGATATGTCGAAATATTCATACGATATATTATAAAAACAAGAAATTTGCACTATAGTCCCCTTGCAAAAACAAGGAATTTGCACTACAATATATATAATAAATATTTATTATATATATTTGTATGATCCAAAGAGAAATATTATCGGAGATTGAAAAACATCTTTTTCATGATAAAATCCTTATTTTAAAAGGGGCTCGTCAAACTGGGAAAACAACTATTATGAAAATGCTTCAAAAAAAGATTGAAGAGACAGGCTCAATGACGGCTTTTTTTCTGGCTGATAATTTATCTCAACAGGATATTTTCTCAACACCGCAAACGCTTATTGATTATTTGCGTATTACATATAATTTTCCAAAAGCATTTTCTCAAAAACCTTTATTTTTATTTATTGATGAATTTCAATATATAAAAAATGCTGGGCTTTTTTTGAAAAATTTATTTGATCAGTATTCATCTGAGTTAAAAATAATAGTATCAGGATCTTCTTCTTTAGAAATTACAAAAAATACCGAATTTTTAACCGGGAGGCATTTTTCTTTTCTCATAGATAGGATTTCTTTTTCTGAGTTTTTTTATTATAAAAAACCAGAGATGAGACAAAATAATTTTTTATTGTCTGATTGGAAGGAAATTGAGACATATAATAATGTTTTACAAAAAGAATTACAGCAGTCTTTCTTAGAATATATACGCTTTGGAGCATATCCTGCCGTCATCAAGCAAAAAACATTAGAGAATAAAAAACTTGAGTTAAGTACCCTTCTCAATACATATTTAGAAAAAGATATTATTACATTTTTGCGGATAGAAAATATACGCGTTTTTAAAAATTTAATTAAAATTTTTGCAGATCAAGTTGGTTCATTACTCAATATAAGAAGGATAGCCAGTACACTGGGGAGTTCACAAGAGACGATTAATAAATATATTAATATTTTAGAAGGAACATACGTTTGTACTCGTCTAAAGCCGTTTTTTACCAATACGGCAAAAAGTTTACGACGTATGCCGAAAATTTTTATGAATGATGTGGGGATTATTAATATAACCAATAATGATATTGATAATTTTAATGATAAAATAAATTATGGAGATATTGTTGAAAATTTTATTTATTTAGAATTGTTTCGAAAACATCAGGATCATTTGTTTTTTTACCGTACGGCAGCGGGGTCAGAAATTGATTTTATCATTGAGAAAAAAGAAATTTCACTGATAGAGGTTAAATATAGAAATACAAGCCCCAAGAACTTTTTAGCTTTTTCAAATTTTAAAAATACGGTTTTAAATAAAAAAATAAATAAAAAAATCATTATTACAAAAAACGATCTAAAAGTGGTGGATGATGTATATTATATTCCAGCGTATTTGTTTCCTTTTATAGATTGTGATTTTTAATATCTATACACTCTCACACATCCTCCCTCGCACATCTTCAATATCATTATGAGGGAGTGCCAGGGTATTTATTTGAATAGAATTTTTGAGTGTGCTTTGTAAYATTTTGGTTGTTTGAAAGGTGTTTTGAAAAAAGAGGTTTTGCCGAATATGGTCATTTTTTCTTATAAAATCTTGAGAGAAGAGAAACTGGAAAACCGCATGTCGTTGTTTTATTTTTTCAGCAAGTGGCGCAATTTCTATAACTGTTCTTTTTTCAGGAGAAAGCTCGATGGTATTTTTAATTATTTCCATAACGGTATTAAATTCTTTTTGTAGCATTATCGCTGAAAAATCAATTTCTAGTGGAGACCTGATCAGTGAAGGAGGTGTTTTTCGGAAAGATAAAATTTCATCATTACTCCGCATTAACGTCCATGGTTGGGTCAAGAATCCTGCTTGGTTTTGTGCTTTTTGTGGAGTGAGGGGGGTAGATGATAACATTCCGTTATAAATCTTATTGGTGCTTTGTAGAAATCCAAGAAGTGATTCATTAAATGTATATGAACCAAAAAGAATATTATCTCGAAATGTTGTTTTTTCTGCTTCACAGCTTTGGTTTTCAAAACACTCTTTTTGTATTTTTTGACAATAATATCCACTAAAAATACTATTTTCACATGTATTGATTGAAGCTATTGGTTGTATTGTTTTTTGAGATTCGATAGAAATGGTTTTTATATTTCTATTCTCTTTTAATATATTGTGTTGTTCGGCTCGTACAATTGTATTGGTATGTTTTCGTTGTGGAATATCAAGAGGCGTTCCTAAAATATTTGCAATCTTTTTTGTATCGTCTATGAGTGAAAAATGTAAGGTTGATGGTAAATATGTATTGGGATTTTCTTGTAAATTGGTATACATGGATATTTCTTTATTCCATTCTTGAAGATGAGTTTCAAATGAAAAATATTGAAACAGGCGTTCCTGACAACTGGTAAAAAATTCTTGAGAGCCACACCATTTTTGCATTTCAGCTTCATCTCGAGCAGAAATATTGTTTTCCAAAATATTTTGTATCGTGTTTTTTGATATTCCCGTATTTTTTTCCAAATCTTGATACCATGTTTTTTCATGTTGTATCAATTGATCATTGATATTTTTATAGAAAGAAAATTTTTCTGTTTCAGCGGCTGAAACAATGGTGAGAGAAAGAAAGAGGCCGACAAAGAGAAATATTATTTGACGCATGTTTGTTGTATATGATTTGGAAGGAGGCATGAATAACTGGTTTTTTCAATTTTTTTCACATGTGTTTTCATTTCATTGGTTTCAGATTCTAACGCTTGAAGGGATCGATGTTGTATAAACCGTTCGACAAAATGACCATAGGCTTCAAGTGCGTATTTCCAGGTATCTGAGGCATGAGATATTTCATTATTTAATCGATTTATTCGGTTGTCAGTATTTCGTAAAACGTCGGTAACACTCACCCCGTTGGCCAGTTCTTTTTTATACTTTGTGTTCATATAACAGGTATATTGACTGAGATATAATTGTGTTTCCATTCCTACAATAAATCCGGGAATATTTGGAATAACACTGTTTTCTCCCTGTATGGCAATATCCAAAAACTTTTCTTTATACAGTTTGAGTATTGGCTCATCGTCAAAAGGATATTCCCACGTATTACTTTCTTTTTTTTGTTCTTCTTCGTACCAATTAAAAATCTTATTATATGTCTGCTCTTGTTTATTATACAGCCAGAGAGATGGATCTTTTGCACTGTGTAAAGCCAAGAGGGATTGTTTCATGTCTTGTTTTAAAACAGATTCAAGGTCYTCGGGGGCATGATCACTAAATATATTTTCTGCATTTTGTTCAATGATTTCTTTTTGTAAAAGTAAAAGCGATGCCGGAGAGCATGGGAGATATTGAGATTCTTCTGCTTGTGGAATATTCATAAATCCAATGAGAGAAATAAGGCCGACAAAGATTGCTATTTTTTNCTTCATTCGGAACATTGACAATAAATACTACGGAAAATTTTTCTTAGAGAATTTCCTACTTTTTCTAATAACAGACCAATTTCTTGAAATAAATCATTGAGTTGTAAAAGATGTGCACTAAAAAAATGGATTTCTTCCTGACGACTGGCATTTTTATATTGTTCTTGACTATAGAGTAACAGAGTGTTTTTTTCCGTTGATATTCGTAATTGGCACCATTGTGAAAGTTGTGCCAGCGATTTAGATGTTTCAATACTATTGATGTGACAGGTGGAATTTTCAGGAATATTGAGTTTTTCAGATTGTGATGGGTAGAGACTTTGACAGGTGTATGATTGAGAACCTTTTTTCCCCTCAGGCGTGGAAAACGCATTGATTCCTTCACATATTTGATCAAGTTCACAGGCATATTGTTGCAGTGAACGTTTTGTATCAGCCAAGGTTTCACTTTTATAAGAAGAACGATTGAGTTGTATTTCAAAGTCGATAAAAAAGTTGGTCTGTGCGGTTTTTATATTTTCTTCAAGAGATATCACACAGGCATTATTTTCAAATGTAATAGCGGCATAACTCGCATTGGTAAAAAGAAAGAAAGCCAACAAAGAAGCACATATTTGTTTCATGACTGTATTTTAGGTGTTTTTATGTAAAGGTCAAGGGAGGTGCTTAAATCTCTGATAATACCTCAAAACCTTTAAAGCTTCCGGTGATAGCGAGGGCGATTACTTTTTTTGCAATGTTTTTTTCTTTCACCTTTTTTGTTATTTCATTTAATGTCGCTCCAGATCCCACCGCATCATCAATCAGTAAAATGGTGTCATACGAGTGAGGCTCTTTTACAAATAATGTATTTTTTGCATTATCTATTCGATCTTGGAGTTTTGAAAGTGTTTTTTGCGCAATGGCCACTTCTCCAGAGATTTTAATAATATGAATACTCGGGAGAGGAATATGAAGCTGTTTTTCTATTTCTTCTAAGAGTTGAACATTTCTTTGAATAGAGTGAGGAATAAATCCAATCGCAGAAATATTATGTTTTTGTATTAAGTCAGAAATACTTGGCTGAATTTTTATAGCAATTTCTTTCATAAGCTTTTTATTCTGACCTTGCTTGGCATATAAAAGCATATTTCCGAGATACGTTTTTCCAAATCGTTCAATACTATAAAAATCGCAATAATAGAGTTCATCTACAAATGTTTGAGAAAATGTTTTCTGTAGTTTGGGCAAACCATTTATAAGACCATCTTTTCCCTTATACCTTTGAAACTTTTTGACGGTTTTAATATATTCTGTAGCCGTTTTTATTAAATCTTTTTCTAATACGTTTCGTTTCAGAGCCCATCGAATAAATCCAAAAACTCCTTTGAGAATGTTTCCGCTGGGTTCAAAATAAATAAAATGTTCTTCGATAAAATCTGTTTCTTCCTGGGCAAGTGATAATTGAGATTGTTGAGGTTTGTTTATAGAAAAATAAAAAACATGTGGAGCTATTCCTTTTTTTATTATCTTTTTCAGTGTTTGTAGCTTTTTTAAATGTCGGTGAATCATGGCTCGGCTTACTCCTAAACCGGTCAGTTCTTTTGGAGAGACTGGCTGATTTTTAATGATATATTCGAGTATTTTATCAGAAGTAGTCATGATCGAGCATGTTAGTATACAGTACACAGTATACTGTATACTGTATACTGTGTACAGGCGATTGTTTCAATCTCTGTAGTAGGGGCTTTTGGCAAAAGCCCTGGTTGTGAATGTTTTGCCCTGGTTGTGAATGTTTGATTCTGGCTGGAAACGTTTGACCCCTGGCTGAAAATCCTGTCTTTATATCCGTAACGTGACAAGGTTTATGCCATAAACCCCTACTGTTTTTTGGTTGAGGTATTAAAACTCATTTCATAAATATTCTTTAGTAGGGGCTTTTGGCAAAAGCCCTGGTTGTGAATGTTTCCCCCTGGCTGTGAATGTTTGAACATCCTTAGAAATCCTTGATTTTTCACAAATTTTTGTGATAATAGAAACGATATATTTTATATGGATTTTATGAAAGACTCTCATTCGGTTTTTGTTGCGGTCAATGCCTTGGTAATCGATAGAAATCGTATTTTATTGGTGAAGGTAAATAGACCGTCTCATAAACACAGTACGTGGGGCTTACCTGGAGGAAAAGTATATATGAATGAGTCTTTTGAAGATGCATTGGTACGAGAGGTGGTTGAAGAGACGGGGATATCTGAGCACCAGTATTCATATGAATTTCTAAAAATTATTCATGATGCTCCAGGATCTACCGTGAAACATATTTATACTTTAGATCTGACAAAAAATATTCGAGAGTTTTCATTTGATCCTCAAGAGATTATTGATGTCGCTTGGTTCCCCTTAAAAAAAGAAGAATTAAAAAAGATCAAGTTTCGATCTCCGTGGGTCATGGAGCTGATTGAAGAGCAAATGAAAGAATTATATGAGTGGATGTAAATGATAATAAAACAACTGCAACGTTTGTCGGCTTGTGTGTTATCCGCTGTATTGTTTTTACAATCAGCGCCTTTTGTATTTGCAGCAGAGACATCAGCCGTTATTCCGGCTACTGTTGCTGCCCAGGTGTACGTACCAGTATTTGTTCCTCAAGCATTTTTATCAGACAGTGAGCTCAAACAAGCCTTATCTCTGTACGTAGAGGATGTTCATACAAAATATCCAGAAAAATATTTTCAAATCATTTCATTTGATGAAGAAAAAACGGCGTATGATATTTTTATCTTTTTAGAAAAGTGGTTTTTTCAAGGAGGAAAACAGAATGGGAAGAATATAAAACTAGATGGCGCCGTATTTTTTGGAGATATTCCCCTTCCAAACATTGAAACGGAACATGAGTTTTTTGCTCCATCTTTTGCGCCTTTTATTGATTTCATTGAACCAAAATATGTATTTCTCGATACACAAAATTTTAAAAAAACATCAAAACAATATATTCCAGAAACGTGGTATGGACATATTCCTCTGACAGAAAAGACAGAGCTTCTTTCTTATTTAAATCGTGTACACACGTTATACGAAGGAGGAAGTGAAGATTTTTCAGATGTTTCATATTTTGATTTTCTCAAACCAAAGTCAGCAGCGGAGTCAAAGCGTTTTTTATTGTATCAACTGCGTCAAAAATATGCAGAAGATATTGAATATGGTCGATTTTCACAGAATTTTTATAAGAATTTACAGCAAGAAGTGGCAGAAATAAATGAAACACAGATTATTTTAGAAGAATCACAGCTCGAAAAATTCTTATCAGAGCAACAGTCTTTATGGGATATCCCAACATTTAAAGAAATAGAGAGAGAGGGTATGTCTCATATGCCAGATATTTTATCAGCACCGCTCATTCGAGAACTTTTACCAGAATATGTTGAAGTTTCTGAAGGTTTTTTTAAACAAAAATTTGAGTCAGTATTATCAACGGGCTCTTATTCTCCATCTGATATTATATTTGTAGAAAAGTTTATTACCGAAAAAGATAATGAGGGACAAAAGTTTCTTCGAGGAGTGAATGAAAAAATGAAAAAAAAATTAGTACGTTTTGTGGAAAATTCATGGCAGGTCCCCGTTCGAATAGCGAAAGAAGAACAGTTTATAGATAATTATGATAATAATTATCGAACAGTTCCTTTGTATATTTTGGGTTCAAAGGTCAGTGATTTAGAGACAGTTGAACAGTGTAGCATGAAAAAAGGATCTCCGAGAACTGATGAAGAGCCGCTTTCTCAACAAGTGATTCGAAACAGGGTCTTTGATATTCATGCGAGTCCTCGTGCGGGAGATGCGGGATGTAATAATTATTCGTATAATAATTTAGGAGCGTGTCGATCAGCACAAGCAACCAGTCCGGTCTTATCAGAAACAGGAACGGCTTTTGCAGCAGGCACAGATGTTCCCTCTTTTCAAAGTTGTCAAAATTTTCATGTTTCTTCCACTCACGCCGTAGTATCTTATAAAAATTTGTCATCAGTTTCTTTACACGATGAACCACGAAGGAAAACTTTGGAAAGGCATATTGAGGCCGATTTGGCCGTGGCTTTACCGATTGATCAAAATCCATTTATTCAATTTCAGTCAGAAACAGGAGGTTTGAAAAAAATCCTTTTCTCTAATGTATTTGATCAAAAAGATTTTCAGAAATTTTTAATAGACGAAGAAAATCAGATTTCTAGCGCGGCTGATGCATCATATGAGAAACAACAAATTCGAAAATCAGCTATTACAAAACGTTTGGATCAGATTACAATAGAGCTGCAATCATTTGATGATAATGGAACCAGAAATAATGATGTTTTATTGAGAGAACAACAACAGTTGCTTGAAGAGTTTTCATTTTTACATCTGTCATATCTTCCGGCTCAATTTTATAACACACTTTTTTCACAAGAGGATATTTGGAAAATACAAGAAATGCTTACCTGGAAAGATTTTTCTATAGAAGAGAAAGTGCATTACACTTTGCTGACTCGTTGGAATAACCGAAAATCAGAGATTATGTATTTAAAATCTCATACACAAGATAATTCTATATTTTTTCAATCAGAATTTTCTCCTTCTGATATCTACGCAGAAGAGTGGCAGACGGAAAATAATCTCGAGAAAAAAGAGTATTTTATTATTCCGGGAGAAACTATTCAGATTCCTTTTACCTTTAAAAATGTAAAGGAAGGACAAACAGCCTCTGTTTTTATTTCTCCGCGCTCAAAACAATTTGCATCTTTTACTTCAAAAAAGATAATTTTGGATCAGGGCTCTGGAAGTATTAATATACAAGCAAAAAATCGTGATGGAAGTATTTTTGTAAAAATTACAGATGAGTCTGATAATAATCAGCCAATATTATTACATATTCAAGTGGGGACAAAGATGTCTCAATCGGCGTTGGGAGAAAGTTTGTTTTCATACATTGTTTCTCCAGAACGAATCAAAACTCCAAATTCATATTTGCTCAATAGTGTGGCGAGTTTACATAAATCAACTTTCCCAGAAGATCCTTTGGCTTTTATTGGGCCAGATGGAATGGCCTATTTTTCACAACCATCATTACAGATGTATGTGGATGAACATTGGAAAATGAATCTGACCTCTTTTGGAAAAAAGAAAGCTGATTGGAATATGAAAGTGACAGAGATGCATCTTGAGTCACAAACCTCGGGAGTTCGTATTATTCCTGATAAAGAAGGGTTTATTATGGAGTTTCCTCAAAATAAAACGTTTCGTATTTCAAAAGATTTATTTGAAACAGATGAAACGATTCAGACACGAATATTTGTAGAAGATGGAAAAGTATTGATTACTTTTTCTCAAGCAAGTCAGAGTGTCACCTGGCAATTAACAACTTATTTTGATGGTTTTATAGAACAAGAGAGTTTTCAAGTTGTCGGAAAAAACATGTTTGCACTCTCTCCAGAAAATATTGATTTTGATAGATTCTCTGGATGGCAGGGGCAAGATCAATCGCTTCTTCAGTTGCATTCAGGTGTGTCATTTGGAAAGGCTCTTGCCAAAGAAATTTCAGAATTTGATGTTTTGTATGGAGATCCGTTATTTCAGTTATCAATACAAGGTGAAAAAGATATCGCGAAAAATCAGGGGGAAAAAATAGCAAAGTTTTCACAAAACATAAAAGAGTTTGTATTTCTTGATATGAATGGAAATGGACATACAGATATAATAACAGTTTTGGCTTCAGGAGATATGATATTATTATCTGGCGATGGAGCACAGTTTTCACTTGATGGAAAAATCGCAAAAATTTCGTCTTCGGCAAAAAATATACGAAGTGTACAAGGTTTTCAAGAGAGTCCCCAAGATATTATATATATTGATGAAAAACAGCTGTATTATTTAGAAAATACCGGAGCTTTTCAAAAGCCAAAACTCTTTTTTCAGCACACCAGCAATATTGAGCAGTTTGAATTTATTGATATAAATAATGATGATAATCAAGATATTGTTATTCGAGATGAAACAAATACTTTGCTATTTTTACAAATGACACAAAATGGTTTTGTTGTTTCGCACACACAAAGCTTTCCCTTTGCTTTAAGTAATTTTACGCTGGAGGCGGTTGGACAAAAAATTCTGTTTCCACAAGAGTCATTTGTGTTATCTCAGGTTTCAGGGGCGTGGGAGATTTTGCCGATCAATAATGATTTTTCTGCTTTTTCTGCTGAAAATACTTTGTATGAAAATGAAGATTTCGACAGAGGTCGTGTCGTGATTTCTCAATTAATGGAGGAGGTGCGAGATATTCAAGGAGTGGAAAGTGAATTATTGGACTTGAATACACTCATTGAAAAACGAGAAGAATTACAAGCGGTCTTGGATGTTATTGCCCCACTAAAAAATACGGGAGCGCTCATGCTTCAAGCACAGACCTCTATTGAAGGACAGGCGCTTGTTGATATACAAAACCAAATAACTCCCCTGGAAAACTTAGTGGGAGCTTTAGATATCTTGGTGGAAAATGGTGGGTTGCCAGATGTTTCACGTCCGCTCTCTCAGTTTCTAGAACTTTCAGCCTTACAAGATCCATTGAATACAGATGATGCACTTTCTGAACTTATTTTTCAAAATGATCCAATGGCACAAAAGATTGAGCAAGTCTTTACGTCTTTAACATATACTGAGAGTGCTTCGACACAAAATACAATTGAAGATCGATTAAAAAACATTGGTATTAATACCTTATTAGAATCAGCAAATATGCTAGAAATTTCTGGAATAGTGGGAGCGATTCAAAATGGTCCAGATATGTTTTCGATTGAATCAGGAATGAATATCTTATCTCAATCGAACGTACAAAACATTGCAGGTTTTTCACAGATACAAAATATTTCAGGGGTGATTTCAAATTTTACATCATTAAAAAATATAGATTTTCCCAATCTTGGTGGAAATATTTCTCCCGTGAGTTGGCTTAAATCAGAAAAACTGCAAAATGTTGTGGAAAAAGTAAAAAAGATAAAAAATATTGTTGGAAAATTTAAACAAATAAAAAATACGGTTGCCAATATTACGTCTCGTATACAAGCAATATTTTCACCAGTCAATCGATCGATAGGTGTTCCCGGACCACACGTAAAACTCAAACAATCGACTGAAAAAATAACAGGAGTGCTTTCTTCTCTTTCAGGGGATCGATCAGGAACTCGCGCTGGAAAAGAGCAAGGAACGCCACTGGCGGGGATTCGTACCGCAAAATGTCTGACGGCGACATCTCATCCAGTCTGGATCCCAGCTTTACCAGTACCGTGTGCTGGTCCACTCTGTTACGCCAAAAAAGGAGCATCATTGCCGCCACTTCCAGGAATGTCAAAATGTCTTTCAACCCCTGCTCCTTATGATTTTCGAAAATACACCGCTCTCAGTACGACGGGTGAATCGGTGCAAGCGTTTGCTATTGGGAAAGCTGATAATTTAAAAGCGTCTCCATCCTTCCCAGCTCTGCCTATAACGCCAGAGGCAATTGCCAATAGTCTCAATGGTGGAGTTTTTCAATTTCCTACAGATTTTATCAAATCTCCACAAAGCTTTTCAGATGCTTTTGGACAGGGATTAAAAAACCCTTTAGACGGAGCTGAAAACATCGTTGATGGAAAAATAAATGATATCACTGCAAAATATTCAGGAGTGTTTGATCAGGCAAAAAACTTACAGTCTCAGTTGTCTGCGGGGAGCTTCAATCCTACTTCTCTTGTTTCTTCAAAATTAGAAGGGATCAAATCAAAATTAAATGTTTTTAAAAATCCATTTTCGTTTTCTGAAAAAACCGCGGTTTTCCCCACTTCGAGTTTGTCAGGGCTTTCGTCCCTTCGTCAGAAGTTTCCGAAACTTCCATCTTTAGGAGGTGCGATGAAGCAAGCTTCTTCATTTACAAAAAACAAAGGTATATCGATGATGAATGTTTCGGCATTATCTAAAAAAATGCCAGGAAATATTTTAAAGAACGCTCAGAAAATGCAATTTAAAAATATTGATCTGTCTGGACTTCAAAAATCAAAATTCAGTTTGCCAACACTGAAAATACCACAAATTCCCAAACAATCGTTCCAGTTTATTCCATCGGTCTTTGCAGCTGAACAAGGAGAATTAAAAGCACGTCCACAGAAAGTATCTTCACAGACCGTTCAAAAAACAGCTCCGGTTAAAACACTCAGCCGAAAGGTTCCAACAAATTTATTCCAGAAAAAATCGACGTTTCCATTTTTTGAAAGCCTCCTCTCTCCTTGGTGGAATGCACAGGTTTCAGAGTTTTCTAAAATGTTAACCCTTCCTACTATTCATTTGTCATTGCCTGATTTTCAGCCGTTATTACAGAATGTGCCTGATGAAAAGGAGAATCCATTTTTTATTTTTGATCAGTTAGCCTCAGCTTCACTTTTTCATATTTCTCAAGATAAAATTGTGCAAACAACTCCCTGGATGAGCCCTGTCAGTTTACAGTTGGCTCAAGCACAAATAGAGGCGTGGAAAGAAAAAGAATTAACGAATATTCAGAATTTTATAAATACTTCGGCTCAATGTGAGACCGCTGAATGTTTAGAACCGATATCTCAAAAGAAAAAAGAATGGTCTGATTACATTGATTACATCAATCAATTACAATCATTTTTAACCGAACTTGAGCAGCACTATGAAGATATCGCTCAGTATCATCAAGATATTCAAAAAGTATCACTTCGGGCAACGGAATATACGACGCAATACGTGGCATCGTATTCAAAGTGGCTCGAAAAAAGCCGTCCGGCGTTACAATCATATAAAGAGCTTCCTGGAAAAATAGAAACAATGAAAAAGTCTTGGTTAGAAATTGATGCGGTCTATAAAGATTATATGAAAAGTTGTGATACGGGTCGTGCTGATGTGTATTCGCAAAATGATGCTTTATTTCAAATCTTTGGTGAAAAACCACAGGCTCCACAAATTATCAAAGCTCCCAATCTACAAGATTTTTCATTACAAATAGAATCATCTCGATCAATTGAATTTTTACTTCCTCGATTGGTCATTGTTCCCAAAGCCTTTCAAATTATATCTCCGGGACGAAACTATGATTTTACACAGCTTTCACACATCCCCGCTTCTCCAAAAAAACAAAACATTCCAATCATTCTTGATATTCCTCAAGTACCGAATTTCCCTGATTTTACAGCACCTGATTTTCCAACGATTCCGCTCGCGCCAATCTTAGCGCCATCGCTGTCTTCGGTGAAACAAATGAAACCAGTCATTACCAAACAGTTAGATTTATATTGTCGTGTCATTACTGGAAAAATGGGCTCTGAATACCCAGAGGCAGAATTATCAAAAATTGCAGAAGCTTTAACCAATCGACCAAATACTCTTATTCCTACCGATTTTTCAGAAGGATTTGCACCAACTATTCGTGCTTCTTTACTGGATGGTCAGCACGTGAATACCGTGATTAATTTGCAGCCATTAGATTATGTTGGAAAAGCAGAAGGTGATAGTGGAATCATTATTTCAGAACCAATGCCCGCACAAGGAGTCTATCTGTTTGATGAAGCAACGGGAGAGGTTTATAATATTTTACAAGATAAAAAAAGAGGCTCAAAAATATCAGGCTTACAATTTTTTGATGACGACACCGACGGCGATCTCGACATTTTTTATGTGTATAAAAATGCTTTGTATAAAAAGAAAAATACAAAGATTCAACTGTCAAAAATGACTGGGGGAATTATGACGAAACAACTGTTGCCCACGGCCCCAGACTTTTTATCATCTCAACACTCATTGTTTATAGACAATGATTATTTGTTATTTGGAAAAGATGAGAGACAACATCGAATCGTATTTGATACGGGTGTCTCATATACGGCTCGTAAAAGGTTGAAGCTTCCTGAAAATCTCTCGTGTTATTTTTGTTCTGTGTGGGTGTCACCATCTCAAATAGTTGCAGTCAATGAAGTCGCGTCAGAACGGTTTTTCTTTATCAACGATACGGATAAAAAATATACAAAAGAAAGTATGACAGAGTCGACGTTTTATAAAAAGTTATTACCACAAAAAGCATATTCCCTCAGCCTTTCGTCATTTATTGCCAAGGACTGGAAAAATATTTGGTGGGATATAAATAATGATAATATCCCTGATGAACACACAGAGACGATTCAGTTAGATCCATTTGCCGAAGTGGGGACCTATAAAATTTCAGTCATTGCAGAAGACACGACTGGACAGGTTCATCATTTAGAAATCTTTTTACAAATAGAATCTCCACGTATCATTATCGATTCGGTAAATAGCAAAGGAGCGCGTGGACATATCGAACCACGAGAAAAAGATATACATATATCATTTTTAGAAAAAATGTCTCGCGGAGAAATTCTGTATGATGTTCCAGAAAATATTGTTACAGATACGTTTGGAGATTTTACGTTTTCTTTTTCTCAAAAAAATACGGGAACAATTCTCTATGACAATAACAAAAGAAAGATTGCGAGAATAGAAGCAGGAAAAATATTTGAAATTTTGGATGATTCTATCAATGTTGTTGTTGCGGCAGAAACCCCATCAACGCCGCTCAGTCTTCTCTTTGATCGTGCAGGAGTGACACAGGCGCGAATAGCTTTATTTGCACCGCAGTCAGGAGTGACTTTGATTGAAAAACCAGAAGATATACAACAAAAAGGAGCGTTTATACATATACACCAATCAAATATCACTTCACAGGAAATCTTCCCCATCGAAGCACAAGAAAATACGGGAATGATTCTTTCTTGGGGGAATGAAAAACAGGCCGTTATTTCGTCTCTCGGGGGAATCCAGCTCTTGAACGCTCAAGATGTCACTCTGAAATTTAACGATGCAGATTGGAGCGTTACGGCATATAATTCTCAAAACGAAAAAATATTCACCGTTTTCTTTTCATTTGGAAAAAGACAGTATCAAGCCCTTCAATATTTCCCCTCTGTTTCCGCTGAAGAAAATGTATTTTCGGATTTACCGGTTGATCATACATATGCAAAATATTTATTAGAGCTCAAAGAAAAAGAGATTTTTCAAGGATACCCCGATGGAACCATTCGTCCAGATAATACTATTACTCGATCAGAGTTTGTCAAAGTTTTGCTGACGGCTGACACCTGTAAAGATTGTTCATCTCCTGATTTTGTTTATGAAACATCAAACACTCCTTTTAGTGATATAGAAACAGCCGATTGGTTTTTTGCTTGTGTTTCAATTTCAAAAGAGAAAAAACTCGTCACGGGGTATGGAGATGGAACTTTTGGTCCGCATAATCCAATATCAAGAAAAGAAGCCGTAACTATTTTATTACGACATTTAGATAAAAATATCGAAACCATGCCCGAAGGATATTTTGGAGATGTGAGCAGTGACGATTGGGCGAAAGATTATCTTTACACCGGATACAACATGGGACTTTTCCCAGATTTCCTTGGATATATTTCACCAAACGAGCATATCACCCGTGGAGAATTTGCCTTTATGATTTCATCAATTTCTCAAAACTTTCAGTGCCGAACACAACAAAGATTTCAAGAGGATCCAGATAATATTGAAAACATACGTTCATCATCATCGGTATCGCCTGATTCTCAATCATTCCCTCTGAATAACTCATCGTCTCAACCAGTGTCTTCAGAGAGTGATAACGCTTCTTCTTTGAATACAAACAATACGCCCTCTCAAAAAATAGTATTGTCTTCAGGTCTGACGTTTCAGTCTCTAGGAGAAGGCACAGAAATATTCACCGCCAGTAATGGTGATAGTCTCATTATTTTATCTGACGGACAAAAAGTGATCAGAAGCGCTGATGCAGATCCGGTGTTTTTACCAGAGACAACAAAAATCTCTGATATCTGTATGGACTTCCCCAACAGGCAATGTCCACAAACCTATAAAAACGCTGCATCTTCTTTGTTTATTGTTCCATATTCACAAAACAATATGACAGATAATACACAGTCAAATATTCTCACCGAGACAGTCACAGAAAATCTCTCTGATCAGGATTCTGCAAGCAATACTCCGAATGATACGAACAACACACCGAATGATAGGCATAACACAGCTGATGAATCTTCTGTAAATAATGATTCAGTTTCTGTTGCCGAATCAGGAATAGAGAACACCTCCGGAGATCTTCCCGAAATACATGATGACACTGTTTTTGTTGAAGAAACATCGATTGAAACAAATGATGAAANTCSWRAGWMKRSWRWYRYSWKSAYMWCTKSWAWARARKNACKWMYGMYATMMAYATTCAGTGGAAACAATCTTTTCAAAAGTTAGAAATAAATCATCAATATTTTTTCCAAATTCGTGGAAATAATGATCAGATATTTTCAGAAAGTGTACAGTTTTCTTTGGTTGAATAGTTTATTCATATTTAGAAAAATCAAAATCTTTATAGATATTCCGATCCTCAAATGGTCTTGAGCCATATCCCATAATAATAAGCATTGTGGGTTCTAGAGAGAAAAAAGCATGGGCAATATTTTTTTGAATCGTTATAATATCTCCTTCTTTCATGTGTATATTCGTTTGTTTTTTATTTCCAAAAACATCAATGACTCCAACGATCATGGAGCCTTTAAGAACATACAGTTTTTCGGTTAATTCTTCGTGATAATGATGTCCCCTTTTGAGTTTTGCAGAAACAAATTCGGCATACTCAACATATTCAATCGTATCATCAGCCGTTATCATTGCGACTTCCCCACGCTCACATCCATTTTTAAATCGTCCGATCGAATCGGCTGTTTTTGGAAGTGAGTAGAGGATGACCTTTCCGTCTAAAAAACTTTGTTGATGTGCCATAGGTATTGTAGATTAAGTGCTTTTATAGTAACAGCTTGTGTTTATTATTGTCGAATAAAAAAAATACTATAATATTTATACTGTAATAAAAATGTTTGTTTAATTCTTCAAAATGCCTCTAAATCTCCTCTTAAAAGACAAGCTCTTCCATGCTGGAAATGTAGCAGAGCTTTCGAAATTGATACAACATGTCTATCCAAAATTTAATATACACATTTTTCAAAAAGATGTTTTGGCCAAATTTCCAGAGCTTGAACTGAAAGAGCGATACTTTTGGATACGAGAAAATTTGGTAAAAAACATCCCAGAAGATTTTGAAACCACTGTTCAGATTTTTTTAGATGCGGTAAAAAATGAACCAGAAGATAATCGATTTATTTTTGCGTCATTACTTAATTATATCGCGGTACATGGATGTAGGGAAGATCGACTGGATGTATCACTATCGGCCATGGGGGAACTGACGAAATATTTTTCTGCAGAATTTGCGATTCGCAGTTTCATTACAAACTTTCCTACACAAACCCTTCAACAAGTTATCCAGCTCGCTCAAAGCAAGAATACACACCAAAGACGACTCGCCTCTGAAGGGATGAGACCAAAACTTCCATGGGCGATGGGAATTACCTTTGATTATAAACAAGGCGCTGAAGTTTTAGATTTATTATTTTATGATACCGAAAGATACGTGACTCGATCAGTAGCGAATCACTTGAATGATATTTCAAAGATTGACCCAGATTTTGTATTAGAAAAATTAGAATCTTGGAAAAACTCTGGGAAACAAAATACCAAAGAAATGCAATATATCATCAACCACTCTTTACGAACATCGATTAAAAAAGGACATACCAATACTTTTACATTTTTAGGATATGATTCCAATCCTCAGGTTTCTATCAAAAATATCAAAGTAGCAAATAACAGTATTACTATTGGGCAAGCCATAGAGTTGTCATTTGATATCCACGCGAGCAAAACAGAAAAAGTTATTATTGATTATAAAATTATCTATCCAACTCCATTGAAGAAACGATCAGAAAAAGTCTTTAAGCTGAAAAATATTGTATTGAAACCTGGAGAAAAAATATCTATACAAAAAAAACAAAGCTTTAAAATCATGACGACTAAAAAATTGTATTCGGGAAAATATCATGGAGAAATTTTGGTAAATGGGAAGGGGTTTGGGGAGTTTGAGTTTTATTTGGAGGTATAACATGACTTTTTTACATGATATTGGAAAATAGTCGTGACTATTTTCCATAATGGTGTATAATAGTTGTGTTATTAATATATATTTTATGAGATATCTGACAAAAGTTATTCAGGATGACTTGAAAAAAAAGATGGTGATACTTTCAGGGCCTCGACAATCAGGAAAAACAACTTTATCAAAAAATATTCTTGATTCGGAAGGTCTCTATCTTAATTGGGACAACAGAGCGCATCAAAAGATTATTCGAGATCGATCTTGGAATAAAGAAGCTTCATTTATTATATTTGACGAATTACATAAAAACATACAGTGGAAAAACTTTTTAAAGGAAGTCTCTGATGAATTTCAAAATACTCCACCGGTGTTAGTCACAGGGAGTGCTCGATTAGATATTTTTAAAAATGAAGGAGATGCGCTCACTGGACGATATTATCACTATCGGCTTCATCCTATAGATCTTCAAGAATCAAAGCGTTTTTTACCAAATAAAAATGCAACAGAACGGCTTGAACACATTATAAAAACGGGAGGATTTCCTGAGGCAATACTCAACCCAGAAGATGCTGATCGTTTGCGAATTGACAGACTTAATCTTGTTTTATATGAAGATCTGAGAGACCTTAATAAAATGCCTTCGACTCGAGGATTAAAGATGCTTATTGAGCTTTTAAGAGAACGAGTGGGGCAACAAGTAAACGAATCGAACTTAGCTCAGGATATAGGAGTTTCTCCATCGACAATTAGAAAATGGATGGTGCTTTTAGAAAACTTGTATGTGATTTTTTTAGTCCCTCCTTACAGTAAAGGATTGGCACGAAGTATTCGTAAAGAAAAGAAGGTGTATTTTTATGATTCAGCGAATGGATTAAATTCAGGAGCGGTTTTAGAAAATGTTGCCGCTTGTTCTTTATTAAAATATTGTCATTTTATGAGAGATACAAAAGGGAAAGAAATGGAACTTTATTATTTTCGAGATAAAGAAGGAAGAGAGGTAGATTTTGTAGTGACAGAAAATAGAGAGGTGAAGTGGTTACTTGAGGTCAAAGAATCAGATACGCAGATAAGTAAACCTTTAGAATATCTTCATAAAAAACTTCAAACAAAAAATGCCTATCAGCTTGTAAAAAATATTTCTATAGAAAAAGAAGTGAGGGGTGTAAAAATCACCTCGTTGGCACATTGGATTGATGATATTGGAAAATAGTTGCGACTATTTCTTACAATGGTGTATAATCGCTCTGTTATTAATTATATACTATGAACCATATAAAAACCGTTCCAGTGACAGATATCCATTCCGTTATTACAACTGGAATGCAAAGTAGCGATATTATTATTGATGTACGATCTCCTTTGGAATATCAGGCAAAACATTTTAAAGGGGCTCAAAATATTCCTCTTGAAAATATTTCGAAACACATTGAAAAACTTAATACATATAAAAAAATATAMATATGTTGTCGTACGGGGA
Source organism: Candidatus Peregrinibacteria bacterium (assembly GCA_002401425.1). GTDB lineage: Bacteria > Patescibacteriota > Gracilibacteria. The sequence continues at coordinate 27,034 of NVTB01000009.1, read as the reverse complement.
TTCGTGGGGCTGAAGCGTATAAAATTTTAAAAGAAAATGGGTGTGAAAATGTTTTTAACATAGATGGAGGAATTGTCGAATGGGAAGCAAAAAATCTTCCTCTTTTACAAGGAAGACAAATGATTTCTATTATGAGACAAGTGCAAATAATAGCCGGTGGACTTATTGTGCTTGGAGTTGTTTTATCACACTTTGTTCATCCCCAATATATGTATGTATCAGGTTTTGTTGGACTTGGACTGTTGTATGCTGGTCTGAGTGATACGTGTGGAATGGCGTTTATATTGGGGAAAATGCCGTGGAATCAAACAAAAAGCTAACACTWTCTTCGACCTCTTCTTCCCTTTCGATTTTGATTTCTCCGTTCAGATATTGTCGTATTATGTACAATTCTATACAGCCAACTTGAAAATTTCAAATCACTATCAAATCCATTTAAAAGTCTATACGTAATCCGCTGCTTTCTAAGCTTAAAACTCCTCGCATTCTATCTCCTGTGATGTTCCCCTGAATTTTAAATAACTCTACGGTTGAAAAACTTTGATCCCCGACAGAGGAATTTACCTTTAATTCCCCTGATAATTTATAGATTTCAGTGGCAGGATTCATCTTTCCGTTACATTCTAAAAAAGTAAGAGTGCTTTTTATATTTACCTCGGGAGCTTCTACCCCCGAAGGCATTTCCACATCTAAAATAGGTCGTCCTGTGGCTGTTGAATCTAAATGTAATACACACGTTCCCTTCTCTCCCTCAAAGTTTGCGTCTAAATTTCCTGAAAACACTGTCCACAATCCTTGTATTCGGCCTCTGTAGTTAATAGAAGAAACATATCTTTTGCTATTATTAGAGGGATTTGCATTTAAAACAACCGGCTTATTATCGAGTTTTTTTGACTGAATATTCTCAGGAATTACTGTATGAGAAAAAGCCCCAGTGACTGCATTTTTTGCACATTCTATGATATCACCCGTACATGACCCTATTTCCATATTTGAAGTAATCACTCGAGTTGCAAAGACTCCACAGCTTAAATACAACAGAGGTGAGGCGGCTCCTCCAGTGACAATCGTCATCCCAATTCCTGAACCACAACTCACAATACTCCACACCTGACCAAGTGTTCCCAGATAATAATCATCATCAGCATAGGCGGTTGGAAATAATATACTTTGACGAGCACTTTGAAAACTTTCTATTGGTGATTTTTTAAATTCTTGTATTTCTCCATTCGATTTTGTCAGAATAATATCTACAAATTTATTCTCATAATCATAATTTGAATATATGATCGTTCCAGCAGATGAGGTGATTTTTTCTGGATATCCAGCACTATTTACTTTTATAGTAGAAGTGAATTGATTGGCAGTCGAAATAACTATTGTATCAATAGAATCTTGATCTGAATCGGTATTTTTAAAAACAGTTATACTTTCCTTGTTTTCTCCCATAACAACTAAAGGAATATTACTCCCCGCGCTTGTATTAGAATATACCGTTACTTGTGTATTTTCTGTATCAGAAACTATCTTTTTCTCTTCGTTGTTATTTCTCCCCAAATTAATATTTACTTCAATGTCTAAAAAAGATATCCCAATTCCAATCAAAACTATCAATAACAATAATTTTTTCATAATAGAATGTTTATATAATAATCATTTATAACACTATTACTGTAGCAGAGATTATTGGGTTGTCACTTTAAAAAGAAAAGACAGGAGGTTCTAATATATTTGATTTTTAATAAAATATGTGAGAATATTGCTATAAATTATAATAGATATTTTATGCAAACCTATATATCCCTCCTTCGAGGAATTAATGTCGCCGGAAAAAAGAAAATTCATATGGCGGCGTTAAAACATTTATATGAAAAACTCGGACTAAAGGAGGTAAAGACCTATATTCAAAGTGGGAACGTTTCGTTTCAGTCTAAAAATTCCAATCCACATGTACTGGTGAAGCTTATTGAAAAAGCTATAAAACAGCGTTATCAATTTGAGGTTCCTGTTTTTATAAAAACAGTGAAAGATTTTGAAGATCTTATTAAAAATGCTCCATTTAAGGAAGATGATACAGAAGAGAGCCGATATATTACGTTTTGTTCTCAAACGGTGAATCCAGATGCCTGGAAAGTTCTTGAGAAATTCCAAGGAAAAACAGAGACGTTTTCTATCGAAGGAAAAGAAGTTTATTTATATCTTCCAGCTGGGTATAGTAAAAGCAGATTAACGAATAACTTTTTGGAGAAGAAATTGAAGACAGTCGTTACGACGAGAAATTGGAAGACGGTGAAGACGTTGGTGGAGTTGAATAGCTAAAGAGAAGAAACTTTTTGTTTGGTTTATGAGTTCATTTCATTTCCTAAGTTTTTTAAATCTTGCTCTAACTCTTTAAGGCTTTCTTTCTTTTCTTCTTCTTTTTGTTCTTGCTTAAAGTCTTTATACTCATTGTCTGATTTTTCTACAGCAAGTGCGTGACTCACCTTTCCATAATGAGTCAAAATTTCTTTTCCATTCATTTGTACAATTACATCAAGCCTTTGTATCCAATCGACCATTTTCATTGGGGTCTGACTATGAGCCATACTTTCTGCAAATGCTAAATATTGCTCAACAATAAGCTCTAGTATTTTGATTTCATCTTTATTCAGGTAATTTTTTGCAATACTGACATCTTTTTTCGTAATTTCTTTTTCTGTTTTTTTATCAAAAGATTTCATTCCGAGAAAGGGCTTTGTCGAATCAATACGACTATGAACAAGCTCTGCGGCTGTTTGTTTGCTGATTGCCCACAAAAGCTTATTTTGTACCAATGTAAAGAACTCAATTGTTTTATCGTTTTTTGGATCATAGTCAATGGAGGTGGTATAAATATCTTTAACTTTTTGATAAAAGACTCTTTCAGAAAGACGAATCTCCCTGAGTTTGCTTTGAAGTTTATCAAAGTACTGCGTTGTTTTTCCTGATTTTAATTTTTCTTCATTAAGTGAGAATCCTTGAATTAAATATTCTTTGAGTCTTTGTGTTGCCCAAATACGAAATAAAATACCTTGTTGTGATTTTACACGATACCCAACTGCTAAAATTAAGTCTAAATTATAATAATTTGGTGTTTTTTGTTGAAATTCGGAAATTCCGAATTTCTTAAGGGTTTCGCTTTCTAACTGCTCTTTTTCAGAATAGATATTTTGAATATGTTCATTTATTGTAGATTTCGATCTCCCAAAGAGTAAAGCAATTTGCTCTTGTGTCATCCAAAGGCTTTCATCTTGTAAAAGTGCATCTACTTTTATTTTACCGCCTTTTGTTTGGTAGATAATTATTTGCTGATGGGGCATTATTTTTGATTAAAAGTCTTTAATTTTTGACAAAGAATATTTTTTATACACTATCTCTATAATAACACTTACTCTGAGTCTCTGTCTATGAATTCATTATTTCTTCCGCAAATTTGGTATTTTTAACCCTGCTTCAGATGAAGTAATCAATATCCTAAGTCTCTTGAGTCGTGTTTCTTCTTTCTTCGCACTCATGACCCACCAGATAGTGTCTCGTTTATAAGATGGTGCTAAAGCCGTAAAGAAGAGCCAGGCTCGTTGATTTAACCTGATCTGCCCTTCATATTCTTTAGCGAGTGGCACGTTCCTGTCTGCGGAGGAATATCCCTGTATATTTGTTCTGTTGTTAAAGACGTGCATTCCTGCTGGCTTCATCTTTCCAAGCGGTATGAGAACTTCGATCTTTTGTACGTTCACCGCACTCCACACACTCTTTATTTTTCGTGGAGTAAAACGAATTTTATAGCTTTGTTCATCAATGGTTTTTCGTATACCGTCAATCCACCCAAAACAAAGAGCGACATCGACTGATGCAGACCACGTCAGGCTGGCACGCCCTGTGCTTTTCTTGAAATAGCCCACCCAAACCTCACGAGTGTTCGCATGATGTTCTTCGAGCCAATGGCTCAACTCTTCTTGGTCTTTGAAAAAAATTATATCTCCCATCTATTTATTCAAAACCTCTGGCTTTGAAACTGGTTTACCATTGGCTAAAAAGAATGAAGAAGGATTATTCAGTCCTTTCAACTTCCATACCGCAAGCTTCCCCATAATTCTCATAACGGTTCTTAAAACTTTTGTTGGAACAGAGGCTGGAAAAGTTTTTTTCGTAAACATATATCCAAGAACAGGCCCGAGGTTTTCTTCTCGAGTTCCTTCATCTTGCATAAAACTATGAATAACTCCAATAAAGGGACTCCCCGCAGTCATTGTATTTCCTATAGGTGTTTTACAACACTGAGCATACCAACGGTGAAGTCCTTTTGGTCGTATTTGTATACATCTCAGGTGGTTATGTCCTTCCAAGATCTCCACATGAGCTATCGGCATCTGAAAAATATCAGTTCCTAAGTACTCATCAAGAACCTCAGATTCTTTTTTCAAGTACTTGGCAAAGCTTTGGCAATCGAAGCAATGACAAATAATTCTATTCCCAGTACTTGGGCTGACATTTTTTGCTCTCCCATTCACTTTTCCGCAGGCACAAGAAAGCTTCACTGTTTTCATAGGAATGTATTAATTTTTTATATAAACATAATAAAGCTAATAATTAAAATGTCGAGAAAAGTTGTGTACGAATAAAAATGCCATTCTGTTAAAATAGCTGAGTAATTTTTTATAAATTTACTTTGGCAGGCTCTTCGAAACTTTCGATTATAAAAGAGGGAATATATCATATATATTTTCTCTAAAAATCTTGACTAAAACATTAAAAAAGATACTATCTAAGCAGATTTAAAGTATGCTAAGTTATACATGATAAACCTTCTAATTAATTTTCATTTTTGATAATGCTAAAAGATATTAAAACTTCGGATATACAGAAAAAACTCAAAATTGACTTTGAAGACGCCTTTGGCTTTTTTTTACTTAAAAATGTAAGTAAATTATATGCAACAAATCAGATTAAGTTGTTAACTCATCTGGCTTTATCCCAAGACAAAGGTTTAACTATTCATGTTCCAAATGCTTGTATTATTTCAAATTCAATAAAAAAGCTCGCAGATAAGTCTATAGGAAAAGATGGGTATAGTATTCTAAATATATTAACAGAAATTGACTAATATGGGATTATATTTATGTATTTTAGACAAAGAAACAGAAATTGATGGTATTGATGTAGGGTCTTATCAAGATTACAATGATTTTATTGATACCGTTGTCACATTTTGTGAAAACAAAGAAAAAGGAAGTGTCTTTCCGATATTAACGCTCCATCATGATTCAGATGGAACATGGACCACAGCTGAATGTATAGTTTTAAAAGAATATTTTCAAGCGATTAAAAAACAGTTAAAACAAGAAAATCCTATTATTTATTCAAATAATTGGAAAGAAAATGTACTAAAAGAGTCTCAAATCATTCCTATTAATTTAGACGAATCTTTTTTTGATGTGAATGGTAATAATTTAATAGATCGTTTGATTGCGTTATGTAATCTATCTATTGAAAAAGATCTGCCTATTGTTTTTCAATAACAATTTTTATAACCATCCCAATGGATGCTTTCCAATTTCATTCTGGCATGCCCTTCGTAGTTTAACGAAAAATGGAGCCGTTATCGGGAGTCGAACCCGAGACCTCAGCCTTACCATGACTCTTAGCAGAAAAATGGAGGCGTTATTCGCTTTGTTTAGAGGAAACTCTTTGAGGGGTGCTTTTTTAGGGAATGTGGCTAAAGGGGTACAACCTGGATGGTTGAAAAGCGGGGTAAGGTTAGTGTAATATTGAAAATAATACAAGCAATACTTCAGCTTTTATTAGAACTTTTGTTTTATTCACATCATATTTCTCAATGAGTTTTCGCAGTTCTGGATTTTTATAATTCATAGAATAGGTACTTCAGTTTATAGGGATTGGATTATTCTAATTTTCCTATAATATTTTTACTTTGATTAAAATAATAAAGCCCCCTTAAATCAAGGGACCTAATAGAATTCTCTGAAGGAGACCCTCCTGCAATTCTTTTTTCTACAAATAAATGCCAAATTATTTCGTAGCCATTTGTATCTAGAAAGTTGTTTAAAATATTTTTATCAATTAGCAGTGATGATATCTCGCTTTTTTCAAAGATATTTGTGGGAAAAGCACATATGCTTCCATCTTGATTACAAAAGATTCCATCTAAATTTTTATGAATTAAATTCATCTCATTTACTAAAAATCTACTTGGCATAGTAAGAGAGATATTATCGATATAAGACCCATCTAATCCAAAGGCCTTTTTATAAACACAGCTTGTGCGAGCCGCTACTATTTCTTTGTCTCTATAGACTTTTGACCAATCTTGTTTTCCATGTGTATCACAAAAGGCTGCTCCGTTAGGGAATTCTCCAATGAAGATATCATAGAAGTCACAAGGATCAAGAAAGTCGTTTCCTAAAGTCTTATCATTCAAGGGATCAAAAGCTTCAATTATATCATTTTTATCTTCTTTTTTTATAATAATACTTTTTAATCTATAAAAAACTTCTCTGATAGGAATGTCATATTTTTTATGTTCAGGGGGTGTTTCTACATCCCATGTTATTATTCCTTCAAGCATTAACCATTCTTTTTTTTCATTATCAATAATTTGAATTGTATGGATGGGGTTCGGTATATCATCTTTATCCTTTATCCAATCAAGATCGTCTGCGTTGTTCTGAAAATGGTTATACGCTCCTTGGTTATTTTTCCACTCATTAATATTAAAAACCTTGTGTATTGCTGAATCATCTTTTAAAACAAATGATGGATCAATATCTCTGCAACTAACTTGCCATGGTCCATAATATTTACCATCGGAAAATTGATAATGATCAGCTACTAATCCTAGACATTCATGGTATGTAATCCATTGATATTTTTTTCCTATTCTATCAACGTTGTCAGTAGAATTAAGTAATGATCGGTCTTCGCGAATCATTTTATCAAATTCATCAAATATATTTGGTTCATATCCAAGATTTATAGCTCTTTCAAACATCCAGCACTTTGACATATCCTGGTTGAAATTCTCATAAGGGTCTTTCAGTTCTCCAAATTCATCGATAGAATCCTCAATCTCATTGTTAAATATTTCTCGTTGCTGTAATGATAATGAGTTCTTAAAAGCCTTTATCTTTTCTTTATATGTCTCTGTTTCATCAATCTGTTCTGTGGCAGCTTCTTTATTTACGGGACTTGTTTTATTTGTAGCTTGAATGTTTTCTATTATTTGTTTTATGCGAGCATTATTAGAAAAACTAGTTGCTTCTTTTAATAAATTCCCCTGTGTTTTTGATAAGGTTTTCTTGAATGAATCAAAAGTTATTTTTTTTGTAGGTTCTGTAGAATTTAATTCGCGTCCTAACCATTGTTGTAATGAATAATTAAGGGTCTCATGAAATTTTTCCACAAGGCCATACTCAAAGATACCATTCCACAGATCGAGAAATCCTCTGCGTTTTTTATCTGTATGGAATTGTTTAGGATTATATTTTATTTTAATATCTTCTTTACTAAGTACCTTCCCCCACTCACTTGCGTATGGAGGTAAATATTTCATTTCTTTAATCTGTATTTCTAATTTTATGGCAACCTCTATTGTTCCTCTGGCATAGTCCCTCAAAAGAATGTGTAAAGGAGGTTTCTCGCTAAAAATATTTGTATAGATCCATTCAGTTATTTTTTTGATAGATTGTAATTCATTATCTTTAATGTTTATCCTGTTTTTTACTCTTAATACACATCCATATACTACAGCAAGTAACCTTTCAAAAACATAGGGGTCATTGATATTTTTGAATTTTTCAAGTAAGATTGGAAATAAGTATAAATGATTTTCTAATAGACAAACTAATCCTCGAGTTGAATTATCCCTTATAGTTCGGTTTGATGAAGTAAAAAACCAAATAAGAGTAATTACTGTTAATCGAATAGCTTCATCTGAAATATGCGTCTTTAATTCATGAGACCATGACCATTCTAAGAGACTATCAATCGCCTTTCTTTTGCCATGGAGATCGTGCAAAATCATTGACCATTTTTGGTCTCTTTCAGCCATGGTTAGGTTCGAAAGATATTTGTCTAGAAAGTCTGCATTAAACGGATTACAAGGCTCAGAACAAACAGAGAGAAAGGCATTTAAAAGATCTCTATTACCATTTTTATCTTTAGCAATAGAWTTAATAATTTGAAATGTATTGTTTAGATCTTTAGAAAATGACTTTGTATTTCTCCAGATCAAGCTTGCAATAAATGCATCTTGGGATATGTTTGCCAGACAAGGTGTTTTCAATAAATATGGAGCTACTTCAATTAACTCTAATCCTTTAAGTCGTTCAGGGCATTGGACTGATAAAGCTTCAATAATACCGATATTCCAGGATGAAGATATAAACTTTCCGATTTTTGTTTTTCTAGAAAAAAACWTTTTTGCTGTTTCCAAACTTTGAATTTCTTTTTTTTCTTTTAATTGCTCTGTATATTGCTTAAAAATATAACGACCAATAAGGTGGTCACTGAATTTTTGGTAAGGGAAATATATGTCAAAGCCTTGTACCTTACCATTCCTTTCATAATGAGGAGCTTTTACTATAAGCATATTTATTTCTAGGGCCTGTATTAATTCTTCTGTATTAATACTCGGATGAGCAATTTTTACAATATCGAATAATTCTGTTTCATGAATACTTTCATGAAAACTCTTTACCATTTTCTCAGCAATTTTTTCAATTATGGTATCCCAAATATTGTTATTTCCTGAATGAGAGATATTAAACTTTTCTTCAATTGGCCTAGCAACAGAATCAACATAAGACTCAAAAATATAAGTCGCTCCCTCATGACCCTTAAAAGCCTGTCTTTTAGAATGATTCCTCCTTTTTTGAAAGGCTTTGCAAAATAAAAGCAGAAAAAGTGGYTCCTTAAATTCAGGAATAAGTAAGGGGACCTGTGGTAAAGGAAGTTTAAATTCTTTAAAGAATTTATTCACAGCGGCCCATTCCCTTGAATGAAAACCTATATGTTCTTCATGAATAAATACTTCTTGTTGATCTTGGGTAAGTAGTTGATTTTCAAAACCTGATCTAACACTGATAATTAAAGCAACATGTGGATATTGTTTAATTTCTTCAATTATCTGATTGATATTATTAATCCAAAAATTAGGTGAATGAGAGATGTTTTCATTGATAGCATCAATTATGAGTAAACTTCTGCACTGATTTTCTCTACCTTGTTCATTCAAAAATAATAATAAATCATTGTTTGTCTCAAATGTTTCATTTAGATTTGTATGGTTCATCATTTGCTGCCAAAATCCTTCTGTAGAATTAAAGTTTCTCCCAAAGCACATTACAATACTCGATTGATCATTAATCTGTTTTTCAGCTATATCACAAAGTAAATGCGTTTTTCCTCGTCCTGCTAATCCTTTTAAAAGTAAGAATGGAGTATTTGAAAGAGCTCCCTTACTGCTGGTTGACAATTGTTTGAAATAATCAATGATACTAATAACCTTATAAATAGAATTAATTTCACAGGAGAAAGAAGACTGAAAACTATAAGTGAGTCCCTCGTGTTCTTTCCTTTTTTCTATATTTATTGCATACATCTGCTTATATAGTTTTTTACAACTATTTAATAATAGATCTGCATAAGTGTGTATTTCCTCCCAGGGTAAATGATCAGTGCTATATTCTTTCACTACATTAATTAATCCAAATAGAGTGTCTTTATTGTTTTTAATCTCTTCGAGGATATCCTTGAAGACCTCCTTCTCTTTTTTTGGATAAATGCAATTTAGATGACGTATAAGTTCTCCGTATTTTTTTCGTATTTCTGTATAAAAAGATTCCTTTCTGGTTATTCCCTCAAAAATAGAGGCAATTGGTAATGTTACATTATAATCAGGCTGATATCGAGGCCCTGCAGAATTCTTAATTTGTTTTAGATGTTTTTTATACCATGTAGAATCTATCATAATAAGGATGAATTAGTATTCTAATCTATTGTATCCCTACTTATTCAAAAAACAATATTTCATACTGATATTTAGTAAAATCAATTAAACTGTGTTAAATAATAATTAAATCTTTTCAATCTATTAAATGAATCCTTCCGTTAAAGGGGCTAAAAATCCTCATAAATCGAGTAAAAATGATGATATTTTACAATTTAAGGAGTTTTTTACCCTGTTTATACGAAGAAATACACCATAGGGAATGTAGATTATCCCAGTTAATAAAACAAAAAAGGAGTTAAACCCTCCCCGATGAAAAATTATTCAAAAATTTCTAATATATCCCCTTCTAAACTCATTTTTGCTTTCACCGTATTTAAAATCATTCCACCAAATCCATTTCTTCCCCGAAACACTGTAGTCACAATTAAATGTTCCCCAGCGTCACGGAAGCTTGTTCTTACATGTTCATAGCTATCTGGATCATTCATTGACTCTATAATTCTTTTAGTGAGCTTAATATGTGAGCCATCCCAAGGACTAAAGTTTTTCTTGATTTTTTCTTGTCGCATTTCATTTTCTTCTTTAATCTTTTTTCTTTTTGCTGCTTCTTTTAAAACTTCTTCATATATTCTTTGTTTTTCATCTTCTTTCTTTTTTTGTTCACTTATTAAAACCTTCTCTTCTTCTGTAGCCTGTCTGTTTACTATAAACTCTTTAGTGATTTCTTTGTATTTATTCTTCGCCTGGACAACGATATTAGTCGTAGGGTGATCTAAAGCCAGTCTTGAGACATAAGTACTGTCTGAGCCCAATTCTGCAGGTTTTTTATTTACATAGATTTCATCAATATTATTACCTGTAAGTTGCAAGATATATTCTGTATCAGAGGTTTCAATATTTGCAGATGAAATTATTTTTATTTCTGGAGCTGGAAAGCTTTGCTCATAATTAGTCTGAATAGCACTATTTGTTAGAAGAACTAAATAGAATGTTAAAAATACTTTTCCATAGTATTTATAAAATACTTTCAATCGATTAAGTCCATTTTGATACGAAAATAATTCTTTTATATTCGGTTTAAATAAATATTCTGTGTTCCAAATAAACAGAATGGTGAAAACAAACATCACTCTGGGCATTGACATAATGAACATCATAAATATAAAAACCGAAATACTTCGTAAGCACAGAGATTTTAAAACACTAGATATAGACTGTTTCATAAGGATAATAATTATAAAATAAATTGATACAAAAAAGAGCAACCTGGATCGGTCGCTACACAAAAGGGCAAGGTTTAACTTATCATCTTGAAACCGAGCAAGTTGCTCATTTTTAATGACAAGTCATACCCAAAAAATGGATAAACCTTTAATAACCGATTGTGTAGCGAAAAAATGTTACACTAAGTATTTCTGTTGGTAAACATTAAATTTATGATTATCATAAGGGAGGCGCTTATAAATAATTATCGCTTATGAATGATCATTATAACACAAGTTTTTGTCAGATTCTTAGATGGATGATTATTCATTCTCCTGCGTTTTTGAAAGACTCAAGAGGGAGTGTTTTTATACGTGAAGACAACCTTACAGCACTTCCTTTATCTGCATTAAAACAACATATAGATAGTATAGATAGTGATCTGATAAAGGGTTTTAAGCAAAAATATGCATTTAATAATGTTAGCGAAAATATTGAAAATAATGAATATGAGATTATTTCTGAATCAAGTGAGATGACAAATATTGAGAAGGATGGAAAAAGAGATCTTCCTTCAATAACAATTGCTAAAGAAAGATTCTCTAAAATGATTGAAAATAAAGAAATATTTGATTTAAAAATCAAGGTTAGGGAGATGCAAGATCATGAAAAAGAGGCTTTTTTAAGTTTTTCATTTAATGTAGAAAAAATATATATGATATTTCATCAAGAGGTTCTTAATTGGTTCAATGATATTAGGTCTAATAAAGCCTCTCCTGAAAAATCTGTACAATTTATGTCTCTACAAATACATAATCAATATTCCTCTAGTGGTAAAAATTCCGTTGTAGATGTGCCTATTTTGAGAATTAATAAATATCCTTTTAATAGCATTGAGATATTAGATTCTTTATTTTACTTGGAAATGCATAAAAAAATAAAAATTATTTCTATATCTTCACATTTTACCAGGGTAACTTACAAATTAGAAGATCTGTCATCGGACGTGGCAAATACCCCTTGTCCTATTATCTTAGGGAAAAATACAGGTATTATAACATTGCACGATGTAGAACAAGGAGAAGTTGCTATAAATTCACAATTATACAAATATTTAGAGGTTCTCATAAATAATTATCCAAATTTTGTATCTCATACAAAGATTAGTGAATATATTTTAAGCAATAAGATGTCGAAAGAGTCATCTAATAATGATTTTTGTGCTGGTTTAAAGAAAAGAATAAGAAGTGTCAATAAAAATATTGTCAAGTACTTAGGAGCAGGGGGTGACGGATCAACAAAAATATTAAAGATTCCTAAGCATAAAAAAATCTTAAGCATTTAGATTAAATAAAAATTCCATAAACATTCCATACAGAAATAATTCAATAATATAATAATACTCTTGTTTTAGAAGGGGCCCCGGAAAAAACGATTATTATCATTTTTAAATTATTTTATTATGTATAAACATAATGTAGAGACATTAAATTCTTATCAATCCCTTCAAAAATTCTTCCAAGAAGCTGAATCAGAGGAATTCAACTCTAACATCCCAGAGAATAAAACAGCCATCTGTGAGTACTGGTGGGAATTTATAAGAGAGATGTCTTTCTTGCACAGGTCACATTCATCACTAAAAAGTATACGCGAACACCTCAGGGCCCTTATGAGGCATTCAGATATACACACCATAGATCAAGCCACTACAGCAAATATCAAAGCATATCTACAAAATAGGCAACAAGAACGCAACTGGGATCCGAATACTTATAATACGAGTATAAGTAAGTTAAGTAGTTATTTTAAATACCTTGTAGAGGAAGGACACATAAAAGAAAACCCTCTTAGAAATATTCGTAAAATGCGCAGAACTAAGAAGAATCATCTCACAATGACAGAAGAACAGTTTAATCAACTACTAGGGTATATTGTGAAGCAGAAAAGCGGCCTTGTAGCGCTGCGTGACAAAGTTTTCTTTCTTGTCCTTGGACTTACTGGTGTCAGGAGATCCGAGGCGCTTAGAATCGAAATAAGCGATTTGAATTTCGTAAACGATACAATGAAGATTCATGGCGTAAAAGGATCCAAGCCTCGAATGCTAAGAATTCCAGAAGGGCTACGAAGCTCAATGAAAGAGTATCTCTCGTACAGAAAAGAAATTAATAGACTAGATGAGCCATATTTATTTATCTCTGCTACCACCAAAGGAAACCCTTGGACCGAAAGCGGAGTACGGAAAACTATGAATAGACTCTCACAAAAACTTGGTTTTCCTATTCAGTCTCATGCTTTTCGTAGGTATGTTGCTACATCACTCGCAGAACAAGGCAAGCCCATTGAAAAAATTATGCAGTACTTGGGCCATACAAGTATTCGTACAACTCTTATATACATTAATTCATGCTCTTCTAAGCTTTTGGATTCCTGTATGGACTCGATGGAACAGAGAATAAAAGGCTTGGATTTATAAATAGTAACAGTCCTTCTTTCAATTATGGAAGAAGGGCTCTGTCATTGAAAATAAAACATTGTATATCTAGTTCAGTAGGAATAAAATTCTATTGATAATAATTAAAACCATCCTAATGGCTGATATTACCGAAACTCCTTTATTGGTTCTTATGTTAGGAAGTGGATTTGCTGGTTCGTTAATAACACAAATGATAGGTATATACGTCAGCAAAAAAGAAAGAGAGTTTCAATTCAAAAAAGAACAACACTTCCATCTTCAAAAAAAAGGAGAAGAATTAATCTCTTTAGTAAAAGATTTTGATTTATTTATCTCAGAGTACAGAGACACCTTTTCTAAATCATCAGAAAAATATGGATTAGATGAAAGAAAGAAATATTTTGATAAGTCACAAAAAATTGAGTTAGAACGTGAAAGGACAGAACAAAGGATTAAGGCAATTGCTGCAATTTATTTTCCAGAGATTATGATTAACAATTATGTTGAAAACATAGATAAACTGAGAAACAAATTTATGGATAAAATATCTCAAAATATTGATGCTTATGAAAACAAAACTTCTGATGACTATGATGAAAATATAGACTTTAGCAAAAACCTATTACATACATACCAAAGCCTAAGAGAATCTGAACAAAAAATCATTGAACAGATTGCAAATATTATAAATCAAAACACTCCAGAAAGATAAAATCAAAACCCCAGCGGATGCTTCTCAATCGATTGACTCAACATCTTCGTAGAAGCCGACAAATAAATCGTAGTAGTTGTGATATCAGAATGCCCCATAAGCTTCGAGAGTGTGTAGATATCACAGCCCCCTTCTAACATCAAGGTAGCAAAGGTATGACGAAGTGTATGCGTAGAAAAATATATATTACTTCGCTCTTTGATTTTATTTAAAAGTCTCCTCAATCCTCTTTCCGCAAACCCCTCATCTTTTTTCAATGATATGAAGAAATGAGGGTTTTGTCTTTTTAACCTTTCCCGTTCTTTCAAGTACCTTTCTAAAATACCGTGCAAATGCGAATTGATAGGAATCATACGGTCTTTCCTCCCCTTTCCCTGTGAAACAAAGAGAGTATTGCCAGAGAGATCAACATGGCTGAGCTCAAGGTTGAGCAACTCTCCTCTTCTGATACCCGTAAATAGAAGAAGACTTATAATGGCGTAGTTTCTATGTCTTTCAAATTTATAACGATACCGCATATTCTTTGAAGTAGATAAAATCTTTTCTGCATCTTCTTTTGAAAGTCCTCTTGGGATTCTTTTTTCTAATCTTGGTTTTTCTATTTTTTCAAAAGGATTCACCTCTAAATACTTTTGTTTTACACACCATTTGAAAAATACATTGAAATGCTTTAATACTGTTATATACGTGCTGGCTGACCATTTTCTATCTATTCTTCCAGACAATAAATATTCCTGTGCCTTCTCTTCATTAATAGATTCAATGTATTTGGTCCCTGTTCGCCGTACAAAGGCCCGAAAGTTACTTCTGGCACCTTGCAAGGTACATGGACTGTAATTCTTGATAACAAGGCAATACTGGGCATATCGCTCAAAGGTTTCTAGGAAATCACGCATATAAAAAAGCATTAAATAATAATGCTTTTCAACTGTATTCTGGCATGCCATTCGTAGTTCTAACGAAGAATGGAGCCGTTATCGGGAATCGAACCCGAGACCTCAAGCTTACCATGCTTGCGCTCTACCGACTGAGCTATAACGGCGAATTGTACTTCAGTGGCCACGTTACCTAGGGGGGTAGTCCTTGAAATCAAAATTATTGTCTTGATTTCCGCAGAGCTTTGCGATAAAGTGAATGATTCACTACCTTCATCTCAAGGGGCACCTCCTTACCATGGCTGCGCTCTACCAACTGAGCTATAACGGCACGGGCGTATTTTTATGGAAAAAGGGGAAAAGAGCAAATCTTTTTTACTATTCCGTAACACAATCCGAAATAGTCTAGAGTAATTCGCAGTGCTTTACGGAATAGTTTTTATAATGTTCAAAAAATGTCATCATAATCTTTGTGTTTTTACATTGAAAAAATCATGTTTTTGTGTTAAAATACACGTATGAATGATTCTCATGCACATGTTACCAGGCTTCTTGTCCGATCAGTTTCTCTCTCTTATGAAAAAAGAGAGAAGCTGCTCAGTATACTGAATGATTTAAGCCAAGAAGAAATCCAGAGGCTTATTGCTATTTTAGAGTTAGAGCAAAGGGGGTTTACTCAAA
Source organism: Candidatus Peregrinibacteria bacterium (assembly GCA_002401425.1). Taxonomy (GTDB): domain Bacteria; phylum Patescibacteriota; class Gracilibacteria. The sequence continues at coordinate 11,123 of NVTB01000009.1, read as the reverse complement.
TTATGAAGGATGCTTTTTTAAAAACGAAAAATACGCTGTTATTAAAAAAATTAGATATATTTTGTAGTCATAATCTTAAAAATGTTTTCATTCAGGAAGAGGCATTTGATCAAAAAACAGATATTGATATTTTAGATAAAAAGATATTAGATTCACAATAAAAATAAAAAAATATGAATATTGAAAATAATGTTGCAGGAAATCCATCACAAAATTCTATACATCCAAGGGGAGGATTGGGAAATGAAAGTCTGGAAAATAAAAAGGATTATGCCACAGCCTTTTTAAAAAAAGTGAATGATTTTCAAGAAAAGATGGAGGTGTTTAATATCTCAACACATTTAAAAGAAGGCTCTTTAAAAAAATTAATGAGTTTTCTTGAGTCTATAAATCCAATGAGCTTTTTGGGATTATCGCGCTTAATCAATAAACAAGTTAATGTTTTTATGCATGATGTTGAAAAAACACAACGTAATATTAAAAAAACACCAAAGGATTTTGAAAAAAACATGCTCAATATTAAAAATACAAAGAAAAGCTTATTAAGCTTGAAAAAATCTGTAATCAATGAAATAGGGATTGGGCGGAATTTAAAGAAATTATCTCAAGTTGAAAACAAACCGACAATGGCACAAAGTTGTAAAAGGGAACAACTCATTATTGAACAAAAAATAGAGGCGATAAAAAAGAAAATAAAACCAAGCAAATTTTCAATATTAGACAAAGGGTATGATAAAGTTATTAAAGGGCCATCGAACACGGTTAATAAAGCTCCATCACAAGAGCTTCTAAAAAATTTAAAGGCTTTGAGCAAGGAGCTGAGTATAATTGATAATACAATAAAATCACCAGATGGACGTAACGAAATAACAGGACACGGAGAAATAGAGAAAACAATTTTGAGAGCATTAAGAAGAGTTCCTTTTTTAGTAAACTTTACGCCAGTGGGAATGGTAACAGGCCTCGCCCACTCTATTCTTGGAGTAGAAAATGCAACGAACAAAGAAAAGGCGATTGAGGGAGCGAAGTTTATTGCCAGTATTGTGCCTGTTGTTGGTAACTTTGTTGATATTGTTGAAGGTCTGTATGGTCTTATGACGGGGAAAAGAATTGGGACAGATATTCCGCAAACAACAACCGAGGCCTTGTTTTCTATTGGAATTGGTATTGGAGGATTGGTTATTGATTTCTTCTCACTTGGTACGTCAGGAGCTCCAGTGAAAGCGGCGTTTAAAGCGGGATGGAAAGTTGGTTTGAAAAAATTACCAGGAATAATAATAAATGGAGTCAGTAATTATATTGCAAAAAATGGAGCCGCTATTATAAAAAATCCTGTCAGAGCGGTTGGTAATTCTGCGAAATGGCTGGGGAATACATTAATAAAAGAACCAGTCATATTTGCATGGAAAGCAGGAAAAGCGGTGATGTATGATGCCCCGCGTTATGTTTTTAAAAACAGAAAGACTATAGTGAATACAACAATAGCAGCAGTAACAAGTCCGATTCAAACATCAAAAAACCTTTGGAATGCGACGGCTGGCGGAGTGGCTTCTTTGTGGAACAAGGCTATAAAATTATGGAATAAAAGTGATACACCTGCAGACAAGCCACCAGGAAGGCTTATGAGAAGCTGGAAGATAAATGAAGAGGTGTATCTTAAAAGAAAAAATGGAACGGTAGAAAAAAATTGGCGTGTTTACGGTGTTCATCCAAATAGAACTTATGATATTATCAGATATGATGGAGTAACGAGAGAACGATGCCGCCCAGAGAAAATATGGAGTATAGAAGAGATAGAAGGACAGAGGCGTGGAGATTTATTGGCAGATGACGTGGCTTTATTTGAACATCAGAAATTAAAATATTTGAAAAAGTACACCACATTATCTAAACAGGATTATGATATTATTTTTCATGAATGGAGTAATATAAAGCAGTCAAATGTTGGAAATTGTTATTTGATTGCGGCCTTAAATACTTTGAGGTTTTCTACTCATTGTGAGTTCTTAATAAGAACGTCTTTTAAACGAGTAGAAGGAGGATGGGAGGTGAAAATTCCTCTTGGATCACCGGACGCTTCCTCTGTGTTTATTACTCAAGCTGATTTACGGCCTCAAAAAAATAGCAATTATAATAAAATGGACAGCGATGGAAATGTTGATACTCGAGAGTATTTACATCCAGTAGAGGCCCCTCAGGGATATCAGGTATTAGAAGCCGCTTTTAATAAAAAGTTATTAGGAGAAGGTTTTGATAGACAAAAGACTGAAGGAGGAAAGGGACACAGAGCTCTTCTGCTTTTACTTGGGACAAACTTTACAAAGACTGTCATTAAGCCATCTGATGCGGCTATTTCTTTCGCAAAAGGAACGATAAAAAAAAGAGGGGAGGTAAAAAGCTTTCTTAATAGTTATGATACTGCTAAATTTATGGCAACAGTAGGTACTCCGTATTCAAGAGGGGGAGCGAACACCTTTATGATCAATGGAGTTAAGTTTTATAATTCCCATGCATATTCTATTGTCAGTGTTAATAAATTTACGCAAGAGGTGTATGTCTCTAATCCTCATAATACAAATAATACCATTAAATTATCGTATACTGATTTTATGTCAGCCTTTAGTAACATAAGTGCGGTTGAAACAAACTATACAAAACTAACAAGAGGTCTCCAGAGTCAAAAATAATCTTTAAAATATACTATCTATGGAAAAATATAACAGTTGTTCAGAAAATATTTCTGATGAAATAACATTCATCGTACAAAARTTTGAAGGACCGATTAAGCAAAAGGTTTCAAGCTATTATGGTATCGATATAAAAGATTTAGTTTTAGATATTGAAGAGGCTTTTATTGATGATACGAAAGAAAGAAAAGCTCTGTTTTTTGTCTATGACGCAGATGAAAATTGTTATGGAGTTGCTTGTCCATTAGATGCTAATGGAGACATTACCGACTATCGATGTGGGAAAGTTGGATAAGATATTTGCAGCTAAAAAGCATTGACAAAATCCATTTTTTTACGGTAAAATAGAGACAAGTAAAGACAAAGGGAAACCAAAAGGAGAGATACCTAAGGTGACCCTTTTTTATTTTTGGATTCCAATCTTTTTCCGAATATCTGTTTTATCTAAGTTATTATAATACTGAGGGCTTAGTTTTCTATACAGAGATGATGCGTATTTTTTATTAGGAAAGAGCATTGATTTAAATCTTTTTTCTTCGATCAAAAAATCTACTAACATTCGAAAATCTCCATCTCCAGAGATAAGAACAACTCCATCAAAAACATCTTTTCTTATGAGTTTTTTCATTATATCKAATATAATGTCAGAGTCTACATTCCCTTTTTTTTGTCCTACCATTTTTATACTATGTTTTCTAAACAGTAAAATAAAACCAGCTTCTTGTATTTTTGCATAGAGGGATCTATTTTCATCTTGCATATAGCCAATATAATAATAAGCATGTTTTACTTGGTATTTTTCCCGAAGATATATGCGAAAACGAAAAAAGTCAATTTTCCACGGCTTCTGTGAAGAGTGAGTTCCCATGTATAAATTTTGCCCATCAATAAAGGCAAGATTGTTATTATCGATGGTAATATTTTTTTTTCATAAGATATTTATTTAAAAACAATCCTTCTCACTCTCCCCCGGATTATCCTCTTTTGCTTTTTGACACGCCAAACTTTCTTCTGAAATTTGAACCAACGCCCCAATTTCTTTTTTATTTTTCAAGCTTTCAGTCACAATATTTCCAAAGGCTTTGGTGTAGTGTGATTCATCAAGAATATCTGTTTTTGGAAATGACTTGGCGTATGAAGCTTGCCTGGCGAAGGTTCCGTACAGTGGATCAAGCATTTGTTCTTCGACGAGGTCTTTTCGGCTACTTGGTTTTTTGGTGACTTCTGAATAGTGCTTCACGTTTTCTTTGTTTGAAAGAAACAGTAACAACTCCCAAGCTTCGGCCGTATCAAGAGAGTTTCTTGATACCGTGAGAGGAAAATATTGTGCGAGGGCATCGCGTTTCCCTGTTTCTGCAAAATTGTTCATTTGCGGCACCTCTTGTGTTTGAATATCAGATATGGGAATAACAGACACCCCTTTTGATAACAGTTGCTCACGGACCTTTAACAGCTCTTCATAGAGATATGAGTACCCAAAAATCATTGAAACTTTTCCTTCTAAAAATGGACGAAGCTCTTGGAGCTCTTTATCTCTTGCCGTCATGCTTTCACTCCAGGTGTAGTTTTTAAATCGAGGATTCGCAAAAGAGGTGAAGAGTTTAATAGACTCTTCAAAAGGGAAGAAAGAATCTTTTGTTTCCGGATCAATCCTTCTTTGTCGAGAGTACACGAGTCGATCTCCCGCGGTATTCCAAAACTCGATATTATTTTGCAGCATCATAAGTGATAAAATGTCCATTCCTCTTCTGATATTATCAATCCGTCCCGCAGAAATACCAGAGAGTGAAAAACGTTCGAGGCTATTATTTTTTTTCGTAATTTGTGCAGACTGTTTCATGATTTCTTTCCAGGTCTTTGCTGGTTTATCAGTATTTGGAACATTATCTCGAAAAACACTTTTATTATAAAACATCCCAAGGGTATCAACGTAAAGTGGAATAGCATAAATTTGGTGGTCTCTGATGAGGTCATCACTCGCGAGTGAAAAGAAGGTATCTTCAAAAATCTGTTCGTTCATGGGGGTTTGTGTTTGACCAACAGGGAGCGGGGCAATCTTTTTCAGGTGTTTGTCGACCCATGTGTTTTTAATAGCAAAAATATCAGGACCTTCTCCTTGAGCCATTTCATTGATGAGAAATTTTTCATATTCTTCAACGTCTACAAATTTTTTATAAACGACTTTTATATTCGGATGCGCTGATTCAAACGCTTGGATAGGACCTTTCAGCACATCGGTGTCATCAAAAAGATTCCAGACGTGGAGTTCAACATTTTCTTTTGGGAGTTCGATTGGAGCGCTGTCTCCTTTGGTCCGACATGAACTAAAAAGGATGGTTATAAGAAGCAGGCTGGCAAAGAGTCGTTTCATAAAAAAGAGTGTTATTTGTTTTCAAAAGACAGTATAATCAATCTGTTTATAAAACTCAAAAGAAAAAACATGTTACAAAAAAAACACTTTTCAAAATTATTAGAATTGATGGGGGCTTCAAAATCTGAGCAAGATGAGGCAAAAATTCCTGTGAAAAATCCAGGGAAATATTCGCGTGAATTTTTAGAGAAAGCAAAAAGATATGTTCCCATTATGAAATATATCCCCGGAATTCGTGCCGTGTTTTTATGTAATACGGTATCGTTTGGAATCGCCAAAGAAACATCGGATATTGATATATTTGTCGTTACCGATGACAAAACCTTGTGGTTAACTCGATTGATTTTAACGCTTGTATTACACGTTTTAGGAGTGCGTCGCCATGGCGATACTGTCAGTGGAAGATTTTGTCTCAGTTTTTTTGCAACAGAGTTAGGTGCCTATAATATACAAAGTTTGGAAAGAAAAATTTTGGAAGATCCGTACTTGGCCGTTTGGACATCGTCACTCAAAGTGCTTTTTGCCGAGGCCGGATTTTTAAAAAAGTTTCAGAAAAAAAATGAATGGATACAAAAATATAATCTTCAATTTTCAGACAGGGTTTCTTCAACCTCTTCGTTGCTATTTGCAAAGATATCTGGAAAAATACTGTGTTTTCTTGGAGGAGAGTTTGTGGCGAAACATATATTATCTCGTCGAACCTTGGCGAAGTATAAAAAGCTAGAAGATACTTCGGGGACGGTTATTAACGACACATATCTAAAATTTCATAATAAGGATATTCGTCATCATGTATTTCAGGAGTTATCCAAGATTGCAAAGTTTCGATAATAAAGGGTGCGTTTAAAAACCGTGCCATCCCCTCTTTTTCTCCAACGAACATTCCTACAATCTTTCCTTCTGTATTGATGGAGGGAGTTCCAGAGTGTCCGCTGAGAGCGGGAGCCTTGAGAGAAAAATATTTTTCATCTGCTTGGAGTATTTCGTATTCTTTTGATTCAAAAACAGCGGTGTTTTCTAAGTTTTCAAAAAAGCAATAATGAGAAAATGTATTGTATGTATCACTGTACAATAACGCGATGTCATTATTGTGCCAAAGTTTAACTACAGTTAAACTCGGGGTTATTTGAATGGTTTTTCYCGGGAAAACATGGGCCGGGGCAACAAAAAAATGCGGACTTATTTGAAAAGCTTTTCCAGTATATTGTTTCCCCAATAATGACGATGTCTGGATCGAAAGAGTATTTACTTCTCTTTTTTCGTCAGGAAAAAACAAAATTCCCAATAAAATGATGAGGCCAATAATAATCAGTATTTTTTTCATTGCATTGATTTTAGGTAAAAGTAAGAAAAACAAAAGAGAATTTTGTTGACAAACAAAAAAAATATTCATAGAATCCATTGGCTTTTATAGCACACCGTTTTGGAGAGATGGCAGAGCGGTTGAATGCGACGGTCTTGAAAACCGTTGTGGGGGCGACTCCACCCAGGGTTCGAATCCCTGTCTCTCCGCCAGGTAAAAAATCAAAAACCTCGAAAGAGGTTTTTTTTATTGTGAAAAAGGTGTAGGGTATAAGAGATTTACGAGTTAACACTACAAATCTTTTATGAAAAAAATAGTCATCAGCGCAAGTGCAAAACTTGAATTAGCGATTTCGAAATGGAGAAAAATTCTTAAAAAAGATTTTGAAGTTATTGCGTATCCCGAACAGATTTCTGGTGATTTACATCAAGAATATCCAGCGGTGCATGCCGATTTTTATAAAAGTTTATTCCAAACAGATGTTTTATTTGTATTAAATGAAGACAAGGGAGGACAAAAAAACTATATTGGTCCGAGTGTCTTTGCAGAGATTGCGTTTGTTATAGGATTAAACCAAACGAGTAAGAAACAGGTTAAGATACTTTGTATGAATCCTCTTCCAGAAGATTTAGCGTATTCAGAGGAGTTGTTGTTGTGGAGGGATTTGGGTTGGATAGAGATACAGATATTATAAAAATTATATTATGAAGGAAATAGAATTAAAATTTCTCAATATTGATGTGGCTGATATCAAACAAAAACTTCTGCTTTTAGGGGCCGAAGAAAAATATAATACCGAAATTGAATCACAGGCCTTTTTGGCAGAAGGATTTCACTCGAGTGATTCGGCTCAAAAATACTTGCGTATACGCAAGATAAACGATTTGGTGACCATAACGTACAAAAGCCCCGCGCATGACTCTGAGATGAGCAGCAGGGATGAAATTGAGCTACAGGTGGATAGCTATGATAACGCCATTGGGCTTTTAGAGAGTATGGGATTTAAAAAAGGACACGTTGGTAAAAAACATCGTATTCATTATGAATATGGAAATGTTCATTTTGAATTGGATACTTTGGAAAATATCCCCACGTATTTAGAAATAGAAACAACGTGTGAAGAAAAGATGAGAGAGGTTTGTAAAAAATTAGATTTGAATATTTTAGAGGGAAAGAAAGGGACGATTGTAGAGATATTGCCAGAGATGTTTATACAAACGTAATTTTATTTCTGAAAATAATTCCCCACTGAAAACTTAAATTGCTCCATGAAGAGCCTTTTAAAATGTGTAATGTTATTTGATTCATAAAATATAATGATTGCTTTTTTGTATTCTAAAGTATCAATACTTCGAAATGATAATGGACAGTGATCATTGGCCAGTAAAACAGCATTGCCCGCAAGGCGGCTGGTTCTTTTGTTCCCATCGTTAAATGGTTGGATATAGGCAATGAGGAGGTTGATAAGAAGAGCTTTTGAAAAAATATCTTTTTTGGAGTTTACTATTTCACAAGCCGTTTGTAGTGCTTGCTTTATATGTAATTGATCTTTGAGAGGCTTGTAGTTTGTTCCAGTAATACCAACGGCAGAGCTTCGAATTTCTTTTGAAATATTCATATCTTGAATCAGTTGATCATGAATGTTTTGAACATATTTTATGTCAATGTTTTTTACATTCATTTTTTGAATAAAATCAAAAGCTTTCTTATGGTTGAGTATCATAATCGATTCCATTTTTGTATGTCCTTTACTTTCCATTTTCTCTTTAATAAGAAATTCAGTTTCTAATAGATCATAAGTATTCCCCTCAATTTGTGATGATTTCCAGCTGAGCTCAATGAGTAATCTTTCAAATTCTTTTTTTATAATTTCAGGATCAAGTGACTGTATGTTTTTTTGATATTGGGTATTTAATTGAGTAAGGAATTGTAGTTCTTGTGTATTAAAAATTTCTATTGTATTGAGTGTATTAAAAATATCTTGAGAGAAAGAATGCGCCGACTGTCTTTGATCGGGGGAGAGAGAGAAATATTCTTGCATATCAACGGGTGAGTTTATCTTATATGAAGGAGAGATGGAATACTTTGTAGCAGGCCCTTTTCCTTCTCGAGTAATCATATGGGATGAAATGAGCGTTACAAGTTCTCGGTTGATGGTGATTTTTGTAACTGGTTTTGTTTGTATCTCATTTAATTGCACAAGAATATCTTTCGCATGAATTCCTGGATTATTTTTAATAATATTTATAATATTGTGAGTTCTTTGATTCATATAAAATATTTTAGATAATCGTATCATTTTTATGCAATAATCGTATCATTTTTTAAAATAGAACTCAAGAGAATGTTCTCTTATTGCTTATGTGTAAATAAAACAACAGCAAGCCGAATCGTATCATTTTACTTAATAAATTTTCTTTTTATAAACCATCCTCTCTGGTAAAATAGAAGCAAGAACTTTATTTTTTAACATATTTTTTATGKTTAYYTYYAYTWTYATTGCAAAAATTATTGCGGTTTTATATCTCTCACTTGGATTTGGGATGCTTTTTAATACTTCATATTATGAAAAAGCCTTTCAAAATATGTTTAAAGATTCATTACATCTCTTTTTTGGAGGAATTTTCTCACTTATCTGTGGATTATTCCTTATTGAATACCACAATATTTGGGTCAAAGACTGGATGGTGGTTATTACCATCTTTGGATGGATTGCGGTAGTAAAAGGAGTGATGCTTTTTATTTTCCCAAAATCATTTGAGGCCTTGAAAGGAATGTTCAATCAAAGTATGATGAAAACATTCCTTATTCCTGGGGTTCTTCTTTTAGGATCTTTCTTTGCATATTTTGGATTTTTTGCGTAAGGAAAAAGTATTCCGCGTTTTATCCAAAAATCCTTTCCTTCATATGTTCATCCCAATAATCTTTGGCGAGGCTGTTTTTTAGTTGAGGGAGATCCGCTTCTGTAAAATCAATTCGAGCGAGTAGCTTGAGCGCGTTTACTTGTGTGATTCCTGATGAAATAAGATGTTTAAATCCAGTTTTTTCAAGTTGGTGGTATAAAATCCGTCCATCAAGATATGCCAGATCTTTTGAAAAACCAAAAGGAGTATTGTTTTCTGTGCTGAGATGACCTCGAAATACTCGCACGGTATTTTTCCATGTTGTATTATTAATAGTAGAAATCGCTTTTTTAGAATTTTTCTTATATGATTTTAGATAAGCAAAGGTTTTTTCTCGTAGTGATTTAATAGTATCGAATATTTCAATGAAATCTGCTCCATTTTGTGCCATGTGAATACCAATTGGCATATATGGAAGTGGTGGTTTTTCTTCATTTCCAAGGAGTTTTACTTGTACATCGGCTTCAAGGCGTTTCGCCAGACCTTCATAAAGTCGTTCATCATCGACCTTAGCCGTTTCTCCTCCAATATTCCATAACATTGACCCCACCAGTGATTGAAACACATGTCCCATAATTTCATGATCGATGAGTAAGAGGAGTTTTTCAGCATCAATGACTCGATCTCGTGGGATATAGATTCCTGGATGAGCAGATTTATCTCGAACATCAATAGAAATAAGGTCGGTTTGCGTGGTGTCTATCGTGAATTTTTTACTTTCTGGAAAAGGCGCTCCTGACCATTGAGCGATAGAATCATATACTTTTTCTAAGCTCACTTGGAAAGCTTCTTTGATTTCATCGGCATTATAATAAAACTTTCTTTCAGCTTCTGGTAATGCATTCAGAGTCGGAAGCTCTTTGTCATATTGAAGATCTCGAGAAAGTTTTTGTGCTTGATCTCGAGGTATGTATCCTTCATTTTCTGCTGTTTTTACATCAGGTATTTGAAAGTTTTTATACATGTCTTGTGCAATTTTGTATCCTGTTTCTTCCATTCTTCCATATTTTGTTGTAATAGCTTGAGCAATAATACTTTCAGATTGGGCGATTGTTTCATCGCTTGTGTCCGCTTTATCTCCCATCTCTTCAATAATTCGTAAGGTCGAAAGATCGTCTCTTATTTTATGATAGAGGCCATTGGCCATAATTTTATATGATTGTTGATGTTGTGTGTCAGGGATGTTTTTAATATATAATTTAACATTTTGGATGTATTCTTCTAAAGTTTTTTTAATATCTGAAAGGGTATATCCTTCTTTTTGCATGGTGTCTTTCATCTTTTTGAGAGCTCCTTTATAGGTAATAATAGGATTTCCTTCATTTTCTGTTCCCTTGTTTTTTAAAAAAATATCTCGAGTTTGATTTAAATTATCAGGAGTGAAGAGTTCAACAGGGTTTAAAAAATAGGTGAGTTTTTTAATTTTTTCAGCCATTTCATTCAACGGCTGCGCTCCTATAGATTCTTTGGCTTGTAGAAAAAGACTCAGCGATATTTTTTCCTTACTATCAATAGATTGTATTTCTTCTATAATGGAATGTTGAGGCAAGGTGTTATAAAAGTCATTCAGAGAAATACTTTCTTGTATTGCTTGAATGGCTTCTTTTATAGAGGGATCTATTAAGTTTATGTTTTGATTTGGATCTTCAGGTGTCTGATCTGTTGATGTATTTATTGTATTTTTCATGACCAATGTATTAAATTTTTTGGAAGTCCCCTTATTATAACAAACTTTTGTATTTTTTTCAAGAGAGAAAACTGGGCACTGTTGTAAAAATCGGAGGCTATCATTTGTATTTTCTGAAATAAAAGAGTATTTTTAAGAATTTATTTAATGAATTTTCGGATTTAATACCTCT
>NVTB01000014.1 GCA_002401425.1 Candidatus Peregrinibacteria bacterium | reverse complement strand
GGTGGTTTGAAGCCTCCATCTGTATAGCGGCTTCGAGAGACCTACTCCCATCTTAAATCCAGATTGCTGGACACACGGCCAGAGAGTCAAACCAATGATTATCAAAGGGAAAAGTGATGCAAAGCCAGTAGGTTTAAAAAGGCTTATTTTTTCRTACTTTCTGGTTCCTTTGAATTTGATTGTTAGATTAGAAACAGCGAAAAGCCWGACAATTGCAGACACGTAAGACTTATAATTTTAGATAATGGTAACTAAACTGAAAGTGTCTTTGCTTGGAGTAAAAACTATCAACTAGAATTTATAGAAACAAAACCTCTAAATGATGAACTATCATATCTGAAATTTGAACCAAATTATAATTGATGATTGCTACAAACACAAACCAAAGTTCAGAACAAAAATAAATTAGCTTTTTAGAAAGGGTCTCAATATAAAAGAACTCTCAGCAAAGAGTGTATCATTATTTTTGAATATACTCCCAAAATGTAAAACTGAAAAAAGTAACCTCTTGGATAGCTTATTATCAGAGTAATAACCTTACAAAAATGTCACTCGTATTTTAACATAGGGGTAAGTCATTATGGTACTATACTAATTAGAATGATACCATAATTTTAACTAAACTAAATTGTATAATAACTCTAAATTAGAGTGCTTTACAAAAGCTAATGAAAAAAGTGGAACGACCACAAATGTTCAAATGATGGATTACCAGAATTTGGAAGTTATTTAAATTGAGAAAGAAACTTCAATGAAAACTTGATATTACTATATTAATACAGTTTAGTATTGATATATTCTTTATTATCAAAGTAATAACTATCATTAATAATAAGTTAGGAAAATTATGATTATAGGCTTAATTTGTGCAGTTGAAATAGAAGCACATGCATTACTCAAAGATTTACAGCCAACATTAATTTCACAATCACATAGAATACTATATAGCTTTACAGATAAATATAATGAATATATTCTATGTATTGGTGGAATTGGTAAGGTTAATGCTAGTGCTAGTTTACAACATTTAATTGATATTTACAAAGTTGAAGAAGTTTATAACTTTGGTATTTGTGGAGCACTAATTTCTACTTTAAATATAGGAGATATAATAGTAAGCCTACAATTTGTTCAGTATGATTTCAAATTACATTTAGAGTCACAACATCCAGCATGGCATCCTAGCTATCAATCCCATATTATTAAAACTACAACTCCAAAAAATGAAAAGATTATCCCAAACAATGAAATTATTACCTCAGCAGATAATTTTGTATGTCAACTATCAGAAAAACTAGAGATTCACCATCTGACACAAGCTATAGCTTGTGATATGGAGAGTGCTGCACTGGCACAAATAGCCTATTTAAACAATACGCCATTTATAAGTATTAGAGCTGTTTCAGACTCTAGTGATAATCAACTTAAACACGACAGTGACGGTGTTAACGTTGCCCAAAATCAAGTTTATCAATGGCTAAAATTAAACCTAATTAATAACATTTAAATCTTGAAGAATCTCCATACCACACATCAAATACCAGAATTTTTCAAGACAATTCTCATCACTCTTAGAAATATGATCCATAAAGACAGTAAATCTTATGTGATGAAATCAAAACTAAAATACCAACAAAGGATATATTTTTGGCAACTTTCCAAAAGAAATAATCCTAGGATTTAAGGTTTGAAGTGAGGGGATTTGAAAGTACATATAGCTACATCAAGGAGAAAAATAAGGATAGAAATTAAGTCAAAAAAGTTCTCAAGTTTCCGTACTTTTAAATTCCGTTCGACTGATTTGTTAGACTCGTTGTAGCGATAAGGATGACAATTAAAGATACCTAAACTTATAATTTGGAATGAAACTTAAGTTTGTAAAACTATGAAATATCCTGTCTGATAACTTCATCTAAAGTTCTGCCATTTTCATATTTCCATTGTGACCACCCATTAGAATTTCTACCCAAAATAACACTCGATGCTCGACTAACAGATTCAAAAATGTAGTCTTCTTTAAACTCATAAAATCCATCTTTTATAAATATAATTTCACCATCTAATAAAGACTTTCTGTAGTTTGAAATCCAAGGAGAAGCGCTTGGAGTTACAAGAAGATTAGCAGATGATTTTTTTAAAACGGTTAATCCATCTTCTGTGTAGTTCCCAAAAGCTTTTGCTCCTTTACCTTCACAAATTAATGTGTGCTTTGTTTTTTTCTTACTCATAATATCAAACACAGGGAAGCCTAATGTTGATACTAATATTTTCATTGTTTCAAAGATATCCATTAAGTCAGCCACAACAGGATCAGGAATATATGATTTTGTAGGAGTTGATATGTTTTGAAGTTGAAACCTTCCACTATTTAACGCCGAAGTATAGCAGTAGTTTTCCAAATATTTTACATGGCTTTTTGTAAAATAAAGGGTTTTACTTGTAATTACTAATGCTGTATTCCAATTTATTTTACTCGTTGATAAGTTGTGTTGTGATATTCTTTTTTTACAGTCTTCGGCCTCTCCTATATATACAAGTGGTTTTGTTGAACTTTCTGTTTCACCAAAAAGAAGATAGATTCCTACTCCTTCAATCTCTGGACGTGAAAGGCCTTCCTTCAAGTGAGATCGTGGTATTAATAATGCTTGTATGGTTCTGCTAGTTATATCAGCAACTCTAATACCTCTTGGATTGCCATCAGTTAAATAAATTTGGATTGTTTTTCCGAGCATAGATTAGAACCTTTTACTAACATAACAAATAGACGATTATTTGTAACTTTTGAAAGAATTTGAAAATTAATTTTATTGTTATTAATATATAACTCTTGATTTAAAATTTAAATAAAAAAAATTAGTCTTGCATCATCATATCATAATGGCTCTTGTGATTTGTTAATTCGAAAATTTGTTCAAATACTTCGAGGTATTTTTCTGTAGAGTCATATTGTAACTCTATGAATAGGTCATCAGTTAAGCAATGGGAACCATCATTTATCCAACATAACAGAGATCTACAAATTTCCTGATTTTCTACGGTAGGAAACTTTTCAATTAATTCGTCATCTTTGAACTTACCTAAAATTTTAAAATAATTTTCAATAATTCTTCTCATTACATTCTGTGTAGAAGTATTAGAGGTTTTATCTCTATTCTTTAATTCACTCCATAGTAATTCATAAGATGTACTAATTGGGTTTTTTGAATCATAGAACTGTATATTTGTTATATTTTTATTCTTCCGTAAAATCCAGTAACTATTGATGTTACTATTGCTTTCTCTTCCATTAGAATAAGATATTTCTTTGTGAAAATAGACGTTATGAGTTAGAACAATGAGCTGTTTGACATTTCCGACATTGAGTTTGATATTATGAATTACCCCTTTTAATAGTGTGCTTACTACAAATAAAACTGTACTATCTAGACTTGAGATTGGATCATCGACAATTAAGACTCTTTCTTGGCTAACTTCGTCTTCTATTTGTGAGCCTTTAACTAATTGCATAAAGTATAAAAAAGTAATGAAGGTAATTTCTCCTTCACTCAAGGTAGACTGTGCAGATTCTCCATTTTCACGTTGTAATTCATAATGCTTTGGTTGTTTACTTGATGCTATTATCGAAAAGCTCAGAAATCCAAACTGTTTCAAAGTATTGTTTATACTGTCTACTGCAGGTTGAACACTAGTGACATTTTTTGTTAATAGCTTTATCTCCTCATTTAAATTACTATAATCTTTTCTTTTTTCTTTTATTTGTAGATTTAATGATGTTACTCCTTGTCCAAAGTTATGTATTTTTTTTGAAAACCTCTTAATAATATCATTATGTTCTTTTACAATATATGTCCATATATTATTGACAAGATTAGCTCTAGATTCTTTATAGTTAGCTACTATCTTATTGTGATTAATGATTTCTATATTTGTTTCAGAAATAATTGAGATTAATTCTTGTAAAGTATCATTGAAAGAATTTAGTCTAATTACTTTGCTTGGTTCTTTAATTTTTTTTGTGATGAGCAAAATATTTTGTTCAAAAATTTCTTTTAATAATTTAAAATTTATAGAAAACGTTTCTAAATTAAGCTTTGAATTTTTATTGTTTGTCTCATCCTTTATTATTTTTTCAAAATATGAAGTAAGGCTAGTTGAAAACTCTTTATATTTACCATGTAAGCTATCAATTGATTGTGTATCTTTCAAAAAAGACTCATCAAAATAGTCTTCTAAATTTTTACGAAACTTTGTTGAAATAGTTTCATTTTGGCAAAATGGACAAGTAGTTGAGTCTGTGAGGTGACTTCTTCCTTCATTAACCCAATCATTTATATTTAACTTTAAAATTAGGTCAGAGATATCAATATCTGATTTACCTACAATTTTTTTGCTAAAAATTTTATTATCTTGAATATTTATTAAATCTTTATAATTCGGTATAATTAGTTTCTGTATATGTACTGGAACTTCACCAAATATTATGGAGCTATTTTTTGTTAACTCATCTAGGGTGAGTACGTTCTCTATATTTTTATCAAATTCTTGTAAGAGTTTTTCTTTGAACGTTTTTTTATACTGAAACCCTCTAAATGCTTCCTTGAAGTTTGGTTCATAAAATTTATATATAGATTCCCAAAAGTCTTCTTCAGCTTCTTTATGTAACTTTGCAATATCATTTTCAATTTTTTCGAAAGAGCCTTTTTTCTTTATTCCTTCTTCTTTTAGTTCTTGTAATTCTCTTTGTTTTTGCTCAATTACTTTTAATTCTTCTTGTGTAGCAGAACCAATGGTGAAAACTCCTTCAATAGTGGCACTTTCAAAATTATCTTTTCGAAATTGTTTGTTATATATCAGTGTTTGAAGCTTTTCATTATTTTCCCATGAAATATTACAATTTGAATTGCCTAAGTTATTTGAACTAGCAATTTGATTTGATAGAGTTGTTTTTCCACTACCATTTGAACCGTATATAAAGTTAATTTTTTTTAAATTATCTAGTTCAATACCAACTTCATCATAGCTAGCAATATTTTTTAATTGAATTTTTTTGATCATATAAACCTACATAAATCTTGAATGAATATTGGTAATTGTAATAGTTCTTTGATAGGGAATAATAACACAGACAAAAAGAACACACAATCGCAAAACAAACTTGGTTAATTGGTTTTGAGAAACTGGAGCTAGTTTTTAATTAATATTTAATTTAGTACTTAAGAAAGTGAGTAACTTAATGCTATTTAATAATGTACAATATTATCATATTTATTAAATGTGAAGGAGTCTGTGAGATCAAAAAATGAAAATAGGTTGGCTACAGATTCGAATATAATTATTAGAAGAAATAAAAGTTAATTTTACAAAATATTTCATCAACAAGGCAAATAGACTTTTACCGTCTGGTAGTGGAGGTACAGTGTGTTGCCTATGGCAGATGAGATAGGTGGTAGAAAATAGCAATTTGCACCATCAGAAAATTATATTATCAAAGAGCAAATGGATTGCTACCGTCAATCATACTGTATCTGCGATTCAATAAGGTCAAAAGCTTTGTCTCGTCTTCACGTGAAGGTACAGTGTGTTGCCTATGCTAGACTTAGCGAGGTAGTATCAAATAGAAATATTGTAAGCTCAGAAAATTAGATTATCAAAGAACAAACAGATGGAAACCGTACCTTTCAGAAGTTTCTAGCTTTCAAAAAGACCTGATTCAATCAAATTTATACATGCAGTAAATAGGATGAATTCAGAATAATTTATCATCAAAAGAACCTGATTTTCATATCCTGTATCAACAGCAAATTAAGCTCGGGTCTAACGTCTCAAATGAGGGGGCGGGGATATGAGACCAAACTATCATCAAAGGAGAGAATTGTGCAAAGCGATGAGTCAAAAATGGTAGCCATCTATCGTATATTCACGTTCCGTTCGATTTGTTTGTTAGACTCGTTTTAGCGAATAGGATGGTATTTGTTTGAAAGTAAAATTATTTGGAATTGTGGAACGATTTGAATACTGATAATATCATTGAAAGGAGTTTGGCGTTGGACTGAATGTAAATAAGTGAAAGATATTTTTTGTAAGATCAAAATTAGTAACATAACTTTGGTTTTTATGATTTTCATATTATGGTAAAATATTGAATTAACAGGCTATTGCCAGTATAATTTGATCATGATATCAATAAAAAATGGTTCTATGCAATTAGGACAGTCCACGATTAGTCCACGATCAAAATTATCCCAACTAAAGATAGAACTCTCTATTGAAAAGTACTTTCAGAATAAAGAGTATGCCTCCTATCGTTTAACTCATGGACAGTTTAACTATGCATTTTTTTTTAGGGATGACGATATTACTAGTATCTCTATGACATTGCGAGAATATATGCCCACAAGTTGGAATGATTCTACTGAAGAGAAACTGCTTATCCAAAAACTACAACATGATAAGGTACTAAATAAATGGTTTCCTGATGGAAACAACATTTTCAATTGGGGAACAGTAACTAGTATGTTCGACAAGAAATCATGGATTTCTTCTATATGGATCAGTTATTCAACCGAATAGTTCTCTACGCTATGTGTCAGGATAGTTGTCACGTTTTATAGAAATGGGATAGCTACAAATTCAATCTAATATTATAGAAGCAACAAAAGTTAATTTTACAAAAGAATTCATCAACGAAGCAAATAGACTTTTCACGTCTGGTAGTGGAGGTACAGTGTGTTGCCTATGGCAGAAGAGAGAGGTGGTAGCAAATAGTAATACCAATCGTGTGTCCAGCAATCTGTATTTAAGATGAGGGTAGGTCCCTCGAAGCCATTGTACAGACGAAGGCTTCAAACCACCAAATGCTGC
>NVTB01000004.1 GCA_002401425.1 Candidatus Peregrinibacteria bacterium | reverse complement strand
TTTTGGACATTCTTGCTTTGACATGAGTAAGACTGTTAATTTACCTTTGTATCCTAACAGTTTTTTAACTTTCTAGCCTCCGTTTTTTACAACAGTCCCGAAAACTGAAGAAGATCTGGGAAGTTTATTTATTGTGAAATTCTCGAAGATTCTCAGCAAATATCTTTTTCCCCAGTGGTTCAAATGACTTTGTTGCACTGGATACATCGAGTTTTTTTCCTGTTTTATTTTTTGTAATTCCAAAAATATGGCAGAGCCCAATAAGTCCAAATCTATAATGTGAATATAAAATGTTATTTAAATCTATTCTTTGATCTTTTGATAGAAACATAAAATTTTCACCATTAATATGATGCTTTTTTAAAAATGTATTTATTTTGTGAATTTGTTTGTCTGTTTGTAATCTTTTAAAAGAAATTCCGTTATTTAATAGCTCCTGTTCTTTTTGAAGATATATATTCGACGGAAAGAGAGAAAGAAGAAAAATAATGATATCGATTTTAACATCTCGTGGATTAATCGTATTTGTATCCTCTTTGGTGATTTTCATTTCTTGTGCGAGTAAATAGAGGCTACAGAAGTATGTTTGAAATATTATTTTTTCAATAGATCGTCGTGTGTCGGTGTTTGGATTGATCTTTTCGTTGGGTAGGATGTTATGCTGGAGGAGTAACTGTTGAATTGCTATTTTTTGTTCATTTTTTTGTAATTTTTTAAATGTGTTATATTGATTCATAGCGATTTTGATAGTATCAAAGACCGTTTGTGTTCCAAATATTTTTTCTCCTATCAGGAGCATATATTCCGAAATACGAATAGGTGAAATTGGGCGTTGGTCTATTTTTGTGATCCCCAGGGTGGTGCATAACGTTCGCAGGCTCATATTATATTTTTTGTATATATGTTGATTCAGTTTTTTTCTTTCGCTCCGTGTTAATAGCATCCATTTATCGACAGAGTAGCCAGTGTCTTGTAAAAATTGAGAGAGTTGCTTCATTGTTTCTTTTTGTGTGACATCATTTTTAAATAAATCTTTTTGTTTTATTTTGTTCTCTGCTTGTTGAAAGACTTCTGGATCGTTAAATATTTCTTTGCCCAGATTAAGCCAATCTTTTTTACAAGAAATCTGTGGTTTGTGTTCAGATATTTGAAAAAGTGAGAATATTTTATTTATTTTACAATTATATTCATCATATATTTCTGCTTCTAAAGCTTGTAATTGTTTTTTTTGTAGATTCATCCATTCTGTTGCGGGATACTTTTTTTGTATAAATTGACGAAATTGGTTTTTTCGTTCGGTAACACTCAGTGCTTCAAAAGCTTTTTGCCGCTGGCGTTTTTCTCGATTTTCCTTGAGTATAGTTGGTTTATTATAAAGAAAATCTATTAAAATCATCATATCATTTGAGCAACTGAGAGGATCAAGATATTTATTTTCTTGAATATTAAGAAGAAATTCTTTACAGAGAGATTTTAAAGTGATTCCATGTTGATTTTGTAAGTTGACATTGAGTATCGCTCTTTCTTTTTTGGTCAGTGTTGTATATGTGAGTAATGGATATGTATTAAAAAATTTTGTCATTTTTTGAAGGAGTGGCGTATTTTTTTCTTGTAAAAATATTGCAGAATCTTTTTTCATCCATACTTTTAAGGTTTCTTTCCACTCTTTTTCTTTTCCCTTTTTAAAAGAAAATTTATGCATAAAAGAACTTTGATCTTTTTGGCTTTTTTTTCCGAGCGAAATCAATATTTCATTACTGAGATGTCCTGCGTGTATAAATGTTGTTTCTGAATTTTCACGAGAGAGCAATATAGTTTTTTGAAAGTCAGATATTTCTATAGCTATATATGACTCTTGTCTTGTCAGTTGTGTTGAAGTTTGTCCGTATCGAATATGTATATTGCTATTATCTATATTAAGCTCTTTTATAATTTCTAAGAATAACGAAAATTTTATTTGGGTTATTTTCTCAGGAATGGTTTGTCCTCTGTATCTTCCGCTTTTTTCGTGAGATACATTTGTTTTTTCTTTTGGAAGAATGGTATTGGGAATTTCTTCAACTATAAAACCGAGCTTTTTAAGGCTCTGAGAGAGCGTTTGTGTCGTCATCGCTATATTATCTTGTATTTGTTGGGTGATTTGGACAAGTGTTGCTTCTATAGATTTATATTTAGAAGATTCTTTATTTGGAATATTATTAAGAATATTCGTAATTTCCTGCTTGATAATTGATAGAGACCTCAAAATACTTTGTTCTTCTGGTGGGAGCGGTGTATTGCACGTATTGATCATAGAAATAACTAAAAAGATGAGGATGAAGACCTTAATATAAGTGGAGGGAGAACTTTTGTCAAACATTTCAACCCTGATCCTTGCCATTTGTACAAAAATATGTTATTATAATAAGAGAGGGGTAAAGAAATCTCTGAAAATAAATATTAAAATTAATCATATGGCAGACTATCGATCAACGGTGTTTTTAGCGATTTTTAAAAAATTTCCAAGAATAACCATTGGGATTCTTTCATTTTTGCTTGTTTTTGGTTCAGTGGCATATTATCAATTAGAAATAAAGAAAATAGATATTTCGCTTTCTGCAAATTTATTAGCACAGGGAAATATTTCGCAAGATGATTTTTTACAGATGTTTCAGCAAATGCAAAAAGAATATGAGGAAAAGCTTTCACAAGAGCGGGATTCAATGGAAGAACGATTTCAGTTGCAATTAGAAAACCTCCTGAAGAAAAACAAAAAACAGCCAGGACTCGTAAAAAAGATTCAAAAACTTCAGAAGGTTCAAGCCGCAGAAGTTCAAGTGCTTCAACAAAATATGGAAAAACTGTTCTTAGAGGATCAAAAAACATTAGTGGGACATCTGCCAGAAACAGAAGCAAAGGTTTCGTTTCAAGCCAGTATCGAACAGTATGAAGAAGCGATAGAAAATCAAGAGTCTTCCGCGGAATTTGTTGAACAAGATTCGTTTGTAGAAGTAGAAGAGGTAGCTCCAGCCTCACCAGCAATGGCAAAAGAAGCCCCAGAGGAGGCAGGGGGGGAAGAGACCTCAGAGGAGGGAGAGGAACCAGATTTTATAGCTCCGGCCGCTGAGATGACACAAAAACAGGCTCCGTCTATATTACAAATGTCTCTTGAGGAATTTTTTCAACAAGAGCCGGAAGTGTTTATCCGCCCCGATTTTGTTGAAGATGAAAACATTCAAAGGCCTATTCCGGATGAAGAAAATTTTCATCCTGTTTTGGAGAAAGATTTTCTAGAAGAACAAAGAAGGCAAGGGGAGGAAGAACGATTTGAACAAGAAGAAATGCTCAGGAAGCACGAAGAGGAGGAGCGAATGACACAAGAAGAAGAGGGGCGGCAGCAAGAAGAAGATCAAAAGAGAAAAGAAGCCATTGAAGTTCCGGAAAATACTATGTATCCAAAAATTGACATCGAACCACAAAAAGAAATTCCTACAAATATATTTATAAAACCAAATAATATTTGGAAGTAGGAGGATCTCATAAAAGAGTTGAGGGGGTTTAAAGATTTTTATGAAGCCTTTTTTTCAAACATAAATTGTCCGATTCGATTGTGTTCACAATATCCAATATAATGGAAATCCCGTTTTTCGAAAAATTCAATAACTCCTTTCTTATCAAAGTTCATGATTTTTAAAACGGTTATTTCTTCATTCTTATCAATATGTAAGATTTCGGTATTAAAGGTGAGTGTTTTTGTTTTATTGAGTTTAAAGATAAATGTACATTCTAAGGATTTTTGAGCTGGGTCAATTGCTGATTTTATTTTAAATTCCCCGTCTGTTGATGAAAATCCAGCAGCACGCAGTGATGAAAAACAAAACTTGATAAATTGAGGGTTTTGTAAGTGGTGTTTTTGATAGAGCTCGCTATCTTGAAAAAATGAAAGCTGTGTACTCCCTGATCGCATTTTCGCATCCATCCATAGAATGTCTTTTTCTTCCATTATATTGTAAAAAGTATCAACAATGTTGGTAAGTTTTATATTCGGAAGAGTTCGCCAAAAAATAAAAATTCTTTTATCGAATCCGCTGAGAGAAGACTGTATATGTCGTCGAAATTGTTGAGATGAGAAATCTGCACAAATATAATCTTGATGGAAAGACACGTCTTTCATATTTTTTTTAGCGTAATCGAGCATCTTTAACGATGAATCAACTCCATAGTAATGAATATTGAGCTCGGGATCGAGTTTCGATAAAATATATTTTTCTTGTTCAGCATCTCCGCATCCGAGGCTTAATATGGCAATCTTTTCATTTTTCTTCATGCCGATTTTTTTAAACATGGATAAATAGTCATCAATGTTTGACATATTCATATTATCTTTTTTGTTGTCGATATAGTTCTTCGCACCCTCTTGTTGATAAATAAATAATTGATCAATGCTTCGATTCTTAATATTTTCAATGAGTTGTTCGTTTAACTTAAGATCATTAATCATATTAAATACTTGTGGTTTGGTTTTCATGTTGGTCGTTCTTATGAAGTAAAAGAAAGAGGCTTGAGTTGAATTCGATCATCTTTGAGGAGGAAAGATTTTTTAAAAGTAAAGGATATACTAATTTTTTCTATGCTTCCTTCAAAGACAACATTATCGATCGCTTCAGTGAAATCTTTATTTTTAAGTAAATATTTATAAATTTCTGCGTCGTGTATTTGCCAGACGACTTTTTCGGGATTTCTATACGTAAGTCCAAACAGGCTTTCGTCAATTTGAGAAAAAGAGGTTTGACAGAGTTTATCTTTTAATTCTGTTGCCCTATTAATATTATGGTTTTTTTTGTATTCGTCAAATATTGCTTGAATTTCGGTTATGGTTTTATTGTCTTGGTAGTGTAAAATATTCATCAGTGGTTGATATATAGCCTGTGTTTCAAAACTCATTCGGACTTGTTTGTTGTCAGGTAAATGACGGATAGTTGAAATATTATGTTCTCGGTCAGCGAGTTTCAGAAGTAAGACCCGTACATCTGTGAGACCGCTTGTGAGTAGTCGGTTGAGCGTATCATGGATGGTAGCGCCTTTGTCTCCTTCGACTTTCGTCACCGCAAAAACTAAAAATGATACCTGGGAGCCAAACAGTTCTTCTATTTCTTCAATCGTTACTTCTTCGGCGTCTTCGACGGTATCATGTAAAAATCCGGCCATGGTGAGGTTCACATCTTTAAACTTTTGCCAAAGGCGCAGGGCCACTGATACGGGATGGTAAAAAAATGGTTCTCCAGATTTCCTTAAAAACCCTGAATGTGCTTTTTCAGCATATTCATATGCTAACATGAGTCTTTTTTTCTCTGTTGGGTCAACAGAGTTGAATAGTTTCTGGAGAGGTTTTGTGAACATAATATTAGATATTATTTCGTAGCGTCATACATTATAAGCTTTTTTCATAGGCTGACAACACTTTTTCTTGCGGAGGTTTGTATATATGTGTTATTTTTAACATGATTTAATTTTTTTTCTTATGTTTGGTTTTGAAATAATTCTTTTTTTATTGGCTTGTTTGTTTTTACTCTCGCCTATTTTTATTGTTATATTGTTTGTTCGGCTTTCAAAGCTTGAGCAGAAAATACAGAGCATGACAACGGGGAGTCTTCCAGAAATAGAGGAAACGAAAGAAGATGAGCTTGTTGAGCAAGATATTGAGCAAGAGGAAGAAATACATGAAGAAGTTTCTTATAGTGAGCCGCCTGTGTTGTTTTCTTGGATCACAACGAACTGGCAGATGAAGCTTGGAGCATTCTTATTATTTTTAGCTTTCGTGTGGTTCGCTAAAAACGCCTTTATGAATGATTACATTGGTCCTGTTGGGCGTATTACATTAGGGATAATGGCTGGATCGGCTATTATGGCATTTGGAAACATGCGTATACAAAAATATTTAAAAGAAGGAAATATTCTTCTTGGGCTTGGAGGGGTAATTGTTTTACTCACAACTTTTGCGGCTCGAGAGATTCATGGATTTTTTACACCAGCGAGTGCCCTGGGGCTTATGTCATTGGTTATTGTATTTTTAGGTTTTGTGAGTGTTAAAAATAACACGAAGGCATTATCAATTATTGCCTTGTTATTTGGTGGGCTTGCGCCAATTTTGACAAGTTCGCCAAGTACCGATTTCGTCAGTTTGTTTTCATATGTATTGATGTTATCTGTCGCTTCTTTATGGGTGGTGCGTATAAAAGACTGGAGAGAGTTGACTTTATTAGCCCTTTCTATTTTTGGAGTGTATAGCTTCCCCTATTTCGCCAGCCCTTTTGGCGAAACTGTTTCAGTTGTACTGACCTTTGCCTTTGTATTTGCCATTTTATTTTTTGCCGCCAATATTTCACATATTATTCGAAGCAATAATATGAAGTTATCTGATACGGTGACAGCTGCGATGAATGGTCTTTTGGCGCTTGGTTGGATCTATCATTTTTCACCAGAAGAATATCAAAGTTTACTGGCTTCATTTATGGCATTGGTCTTTTTCTCAGGAGCTTTTGCTGCCTTTAAATACACTCAATTAAAATCTCCAGTGTATATGTATTCGGGAGTTTGCCTGACGCTATTAGGAAGTGCGGTGGCTTTTGAGTTATCAGGGGCAGCGCTTGTGATGACCTTGGTTTGTTTGCTTGTCTCTTTTTCGGCTATTGCTATCAAGTTGTTTCAAAATACACGGATGTCACAGTGGATCAGCGTATTACTTCTCATTCCTGGAGTGCTCTCTCTTGAGAGTCTTTTTTCTTCGTCTTGGAAGACTGCGGTGATGCATGAGGATTTTGCGGTTTTAATGATATTAATGACCGCTTTGTTTTTATTGGGATATGTTTTTTATACTCATAATGAGACAAAGGATAATAAAAAAACAATGCCAGAAATTACAGGGCTTATGTTTTTTGGAGGTTCGTTTTATGCCTTAAGTATTATTTGGCTGATATCTGGAGCGTTATTACTCAATGATAATCATGCACGCGTTGTGAGTCTTATTATATATACTATTATTGGTCTGTATTTTTCTTTACGCGGACGTTTTCAAGAGTTATTTGCAGTCAAAGCTTCAGGAAATATTTTGTTGCTTCTTGTTGCATTAAGAATGCTGCTWWKAKRGSWRYRRTWWATGMKKGTATNCSKGMSGMRKMKWWAWKWWYWWYYKRKWTKRRKKRTTWMWRWYRKKGTYKYYWTTTAWTWAACAWWAKWWAATATGAAAAWRWTNTKYAKARGYRKKWRTKTNTWAYWSWKKCCRAWRTTTRTKTNNKTGCRCAASMTSMKAYGRAMATWGWAAAWGWKKATSCKTTASAKKSKWTYWGWRARWTWRWRRAMRKYKMWGCGGTTGATGTTTCTGTTCCAACGGTTATTGAAATTCCATTTAAAAATAATGATCTTTCTACGGGAGGTTTTGTTGTGCGAGAAAAAGATTCAGACATTTTTTTGCCAAGTTATTTTATACAGACAGGAGCAGACCAATTGATTTCTTATTCAGTACAGTCTGATAAAAACCATTCTCCTGATGAAAATTTAGTTGATGGAGATATGACGACATTTGTTGAATATTTTCTTCCAGCTGCGTATGATGGAAGGGTGAATCTTTCTTTTCAGGGAGAAAACGTGTTAACCGCTTCTGGATTGAGATTTTCATTTTCTCAGCATGTGGCGCTTCCGGCTTATATATCAGTTATGACGACAGATGATAATACAGAAACGATTGTGGTGGCTCGAAAAAAAATGACAAATTCTTTTGTGCGTTTTCCTAAAACGCAGGCAAAAAACTGGAAAGTGTTTTTAGAATATTCACAACCGTTGCGTATTTCTGAAATTCAGTTTATTCAAGAAGATGTTTTTCAAGAAAAATCACAAAGCTTGCGTTTTTTAGCTTCTGCGGGGAAAGAGTATCAAATATATTTTGATGCAGATCGTGTCACGAATATTCAAACATTAGAGGCCGGAGACTATTCTTCCGATGAAGATGTAATCGTTTTAGATTTTGTACAGGCTGTACCATATACACAACATACACCGTCTGATGCCGATGATGATGGAGTGCCAGATAATAAAGATAATTGTACGTATATTCCGAATCCTGATCAGGCTGATGCAAATAATAATATTCGGGGAGATGCGTGCGAAGACTTTGATAAAGATGGAGTCATGAATCATCATGATAATTGTCCAGATGTCGCCAATCGTTCACAAGCTGATACTGATCATGATGGAATAGGAGATGTGTGTGATTCGGCTGAAAGTCGAGTGACTGAAAGTAACCCATGGCTGCCGTGGATGGGGATGGGAATAGCCTTTTTATTCATATTGATGATGTTTTATTCAACGGTGAAACGTTAATGTTGACATTTTATAGAAAAATATTACACTCTGCGTACCCTATTTGTGGGAGCGTATGAAACATTGCGCGCTATTTACCACCTAATTTTACCATATTATGGCAAAAAAACTTTCAAAAAAATATGCAGCAGCGGCTGCAAAGGTTGATTTCGATAAAAAGTATGCGCTTGAAGAAGCGGTTGCGTTACTTATTGAAACTTCAACAACAAAATTTGACTCAAGTATTGAGCTTCACGTGAATCTTAATGTGAATGTAAAACACGCGGATCAAATTGTTCGAGGAACAACTATTCTTCCACATGGAACAGGAAAAAAAGTTCGAGTGGCTGCCTTTGTTGAGGCTGATAAAGAGGCTGAGGCAAAAAAAGCTGGAGCTGACCTTGTTGGTTTAGAAACGCTTATTGCATCTATTGAAAAAGGAAAAATTGACTTTGATGTTGCCGTTGCGCAGCCTCAAGTAATGAAATCTTTAGGAAAAATTGCTCGAACGCTTGGAACAAAAGGTCTTATGCCAAATCCAAAAGCCGGAACAGTAACTCCAGATATTGGAAAAGCGATTGAAGAAATTAAAAAAGGAAAAGTTGAATATAAGACTGATAAAACAGGAATTATTCACTCAGTACTTGGAAAAGTTTCTTTTGGAAAAGCAAAACTACTTGAAAATATCAAGTTGCTTCTTGAGTTGATTGTTCAAGCTCGACCAGTTGCGGTGAAAGGAACATATATTATTTCTGTGTCTCTTTCAACAACAATGGGTCCTGGGATTGCCGTTGATCCATCAACAGTTTCGTAATGAAAAAACAGTTTCACCACTATGGAATCTCTCTTACTTCTTTCGAAGAAGAGAGGTTTTTTTTATTGATGAAAACATTTTTGGAAATTAATGAGCATATAAGTCTCTCTTCGTTTCATACAGAAGAAGCGGTGATAGAAAAACATTTTATCGATTCATTGTTGCCGGCTACGTATTATGATTTTACAGGAAAAAGCCTTTTAGATATTGGGACTGGAGGAGGTTTTCCGGGTCTTGCCTTAGCGATTATCGGGGTGGCGAATGTGTCAGTTCTTGATTCTGTTGGGAAAAAAATCAAGGCGGTTGAGAGTATGGCCAAGGCTATCGATGTCCCGCTGACTCCTTTAATTGGTCGTATTGAAGATTTTGGTCAACAGCCTGCGTATAGAGAACAATTTGATGTTGTGACGGCTCGAGCGCTCGCTCCCCTTCCGGTTTTATTTGAGTATGCACTACCTTTTGTAAAACTGGGTGGTGATTTTATTGCGTATTTAGGCCCAACAGCAAAAGATGATTTTTTGGATTATAAAAAAGAACTGACGATGCTTGGTGGAGAGCTTTCAGATTGGAAAGAGTTTAATATCGGTGGAGCGGTTCGTATTATTGCGGTCATTAAGAAAATAAAAAAAACGCCCCGTGCCTATCCTCGGCAGAATGGAATTCCAAAAAAAACACCGTTATCGCTCTAAAGAATAAAAGTATATAAAAGAATATTTACACAAACGTGCCAAGTGCAGTTGGTGGAGTTTTTGATGAAAATATGTTAGTATTGCCTGAAAATAAAAATTAAACATATTATCATGCTCAACCCACAAAAAGATCCCACGTTGTATAAAAACTATTCGCTCAAGAATATTCATCATCGAGTGTTGAATAAAGTTCATTTACAAGAATCCTTTGAAATGGATGCGAATAAGGCTCAATTTATTGTGGGGGTCGCCGATGAGCTGATTGATGCTGGTTTGGTTGAAGAGTTTTTTCATGTTTTAGAGGGGTTGTTATCTGTTGGAATTATGTTTGTCCTTCGGGCAAAGGCGACAAAGAAATATCAAGAGAGAGTCGAAGATCTTCAAAAAAGATATCCGTCTTTGCTTTTTGTCTTAAATGACTCAGAAGAAAAC
Source organism: Candidatus Peregrinibacteria bacterium (assembly GCA_002401425.1). GTDB lineage: Bacteria > Patescibacteriota > Gracilibacteria. The sequence goes on along the minus strand of NVTB01000004.1, from coordinate 171,324 downwards.
ATTCGTACTATTTTTGCTTCAGCTGACGCCGTACTGTCCCTACATACAGATGCAGAGCTTTTAATGATGTCAATGACGTACGGAGCCGTTCCGATCTGTCAGGCGAATGAATTGGTAGATAATTATGATGTTATTGAAGAGCAGGGTTCAGGGTTCTGTTTTATGGGAGAAAGCCGTTGGAATATATTTGAGTCGGTTATTCGGGCGCGAGAAAGCTTTCGTTTCCCGTATGATTGGAAGAATATTCAAAAAACAATTATGAAATAGATTCGACACTTTTGCCACAGCGACACAGTTCGACGGTCATTATTTTACAAGATATTGACATGTCGAACTTTTTGTCTAAACTTTAAAAGAATAAATTTGTTTTTTAAAAAAAGTCTGTGGATTATTATACACTTGATCGAAAAAATGTCGCCAGTATGCTCGACGTATCTTTGCGAACACTTGATCGATATATTTCAAAAAAGATGTTTTCTACAAAGAAAAAAAAGGGGAAGGTCTTCTTTCATGAGGCGGAAATTGTTGATTATATTCAGGAAAGAAATGTTGAATCTGTTGATGTCGGATCGCAAAAACAATCGACACGACTTCGACAAACTCAGGAGTGGTTTGACGAAGAGGTGAGTCAAAATAATCATGGCGAGAACATGGCGAAAGATATGTCTTTCTCTCATCGGATGGTGTCGCAAGACATAGTCGCTGCAGAAATTCATCAAAAAATGTATGAAACCATCAATGATTTATATGTGGCTCAGCAGAAAGATTTGAATGCTTCTTATAAATATATCGGTGAACTTGAGTATAAAATACAAGAAAGCACTCGATTATTAGCAACGGCGGAGGTACATGCGGGACATCAAGAGGATTTGGAAAAACAGGTGTCTCAATTATCTGCTCAGGCAGGATATGCAGACCAAAAGCTAGAAAAAATGTCTTCTGAGGTTTTGTTAAAGCGTATTTATTTTACATTATTTGTGGTGACGGTCTTTTCTTTTTCATTGCTTTTTGCTCTAACCTTTTAATATATGAAGACAGTTCAAGTGTGTCTTTTACGGGCTCCATTTTTTATCAAGGGGGCATTGTCTTATAGTTTTGATCCAAGTATTCACGATCTTTCGGTAGGTGATTTTGTTTCTGTTCCTTTTAAAAATGAAACGCTTCCAGCCGTTGTATATTCTTTCGAGAAAGAATATGGAAAATTTGAGATTAAGCCTATTGTCAGTACATATTCTTTTTCATTTCCTCCGGTTTTATTGGTATTGGCAAAAGAAATATCATTGTATTATTTTTCTTCATTTTTATTGGCTTTTCGGCTATTTTTTCCAAAAGATATGATGAAAGAATCGGCGTGGAACTTTTCTGAAAAATACTATCGATTGAACAGTGATGAAGGAGTGAAAGGAAAAAAACAGCAGATGTGTCTTGATTTTTTAAAAACAGAAGCTCTTCCTGTTTCGGCGTTAAGAGAGAGGGGCATTTCATTGGCTATACTCAAAACATTAGAAGAAAAAAGCTGTATTCAGTCTTTTATGAAAAATATTCCAGATGAAGATTTTGTGATGAACGAAGAAGCTTTGTGTGAGTTAGATCCAGATCAAGCAGCCGCGGTGGATATATTGCTTCAAAATAAAACATCTTTATTACATGGGGTTACGGGATCGGGAAAAACAGAAGTGTTTTTTCATGTCTTTGCGAAAATATTTGAAAAAAATCCAAAAGCACAGTGTCTCTTTTTATTGCCAGAAATTTCTTTGACCCCACAAATGATGGATCGAGTGACCAAGCTGTTTCCAAAAAAGGTGGCAGTGGTTCATTCCCGTCTTTCTGCTGGTCAACGTGCGAAGGTATGGCATGAGGTTCGCACAGGACGTGTGCAATTAGTATTGGGATCTCGTTCTGCCTTTTTCTTGCCGTGGCGCTCTCTGGAGGCTGTTGTGCTTGATGAATCGCACGTGTTTTCATATAAATCAGAAAAAAGTCCAAGGTTTCATGTTCAAAAAGTTGTTGAAATGTATCAGAAGAAAAATGGAGGAATTTGTATCCTTTCTTCAGCAACTCCTGATATTACAAATCGATTTCGTGCTGAAATGGGAGAATATACCTATGTGCCATTGCATTCTCGGTTTCAAAAAAAAGAATTACCACCGATTGAAATTGTTGATATGCGTGAAGAGTTTATGCGAAAAAACTTTTCTATGATTTCTTTTCGTTTGCATGATGAAATAGCCAAACAGTTGAAAAAAGGAAAGCAATCGCTTTTATTATTAAACCAACGGGGGTTTTCTCGTTCTCTGCAATGTTTTGAGTGCGGGGAGGTGATGGGGTGTCCGCACTGTGACATTGCGATGACGTTTCATCAACAGGGTGAAAAGCGTATGATGTTGTGTCATTCATGTTTTTTAATAAAAACAGTGCCTCATTCTTGCTCTTCTTGTCATGCCAGTGGGCTACAAACGAGGGGGGTGGGGACACAAAGTATTGAACAAGAATTGAAGAAACGGTTTCCAGAAGCACGGATTTTACGAGTGGATCAAGATACTATGGGAAAAAAAGAATCCTTTGAAGAGGTTTTTCAGGCGATAAAAAACAGAGAAGTTGATATTATTTTAGGAACACAAATGATTGCCAAGGGGTGGGATTTTCCTCATATTGGTCTTGTTGGGGTGATTATGGCAGACAAAGGTCTCCATGTTCCAGATTTTCGAAGTGAAGAACGGGTGTTTCAGTTGTTACTTCAGGTGGCGGGACGAACGGGGAGAAAATATGAGGGATTTGTTTTATTTCAAACGTTTCAACCAGAACACAGTAGTATTCAAATGGCTTCGCTTCATAATTATTCAGCCTTTTATGAGAGTGAGAAAGAAAAACGAAAAATGCTTCGATATCCCCCATTCTCAGATATGATTAAATTAACATTCTCTCATAAAAATAAGGCAGAATGCTTCAAGGAATCAGAACGCTTAAAAAAAGAGTTTCTGGATATGAAGGTGGATGGGGTCGCGGTGTTGTCAGCGCCGGCCTTTCCTCCAAAAAAACGAGATATGTATTATTGGAATATATTTTTACGAGGAGAAAGTCCAGAAAGGCTTATGAAAAAAACAAATCTTTCTGTGTGGAGGATTGATAGAGATCCATTGCAGATGTCATAAATATTTCCATAAAATTTTGGTAATATTTTGAGCCAGATTTTGCGGGATAAAAAGCGGGCTTGTTGCCAGGCAAATAACAGAAGCTTTTTTTGCTGTTTTGATTATACTGATCACGATTTCTTCTGTCGAAAGGTGGCAACATTCTTTGGCGAATATGTCGATATCTATATTTAAAATAATAGGAGTATCAGGGAGTGTTTTTGTTTGAAATTTTTGTAATTCTTCAGAGTTTGTGAGTGATATATGAGAGCTTTGTATCCATGCAAATTTTTTGGCCAGTGGAATGTAGTCGCATACTCGTGAATGCGTTTCGTAGTTTTTTTCATTGCAGTCAGGATGAAACAGAGCTTCATCTTTATGCTGATCTATATGAATAAGGAGCGGTTGTATTTTTTTGTATTTTTCAAATACCCAGAGAACACGGTTATGATTATCACAGACAAAAATATCGGTATTGGAATAAGAGGTTTTTCCAAAAACACATTGTTTGAGACCCGTTTCCGCTCGACCTTGATCATACAGAACCGTTTCGTTTCCTTCGGCTATGTCATTAATATTTCCTTGAAGGATGGGGCTCATATATATACTTTTTCCAGGAGGAGAAAATGTATTATTGCCAGTATCGCCAGAGTGATATATCCCCTGTTGTAATACTTTTTTGTCTGTTTTTGGGAGAGATTGAGTGGGTAAAAGTATGTGATGTTTTTCGAATAAACTTTCTAGTTTCCAGCAGAAGAGTTCCTCTGATTTTTTCATGAGACGGTATCGGTAATAATAGCGTGAATTTTTTCGATAGATTGGTGCCCGTCAATTACATGAATATTATCATTTTCTTGGGCGAGTAATTCATAATATTTCCAGATTCTTGTTAATGTTTCTTCTTTCTCAAAAAGTTCAAAGGCCTCTCCCCTTTCGGAGATTCTTTGTATGCAGGTTTTTGGATCGACCTGTAATAAAAAGACAAGATCTGGCTGAATAAAGTCTTTATAGAGGTTTTTGAGCCATGAAAAATCTTTTTCACAATGAGATCCAAAGGCAATGCTTGAGTGGAGATATCTGTCAGATATGACAATTTTATTGGACTCTATTGCGGGAAGAATTGTTTGAAATAAGTGATTTTCTCGGTCTGCTGCAAATAACAGCTGTAAGGCTTGAGCATTTGTTTTGTGTTTGTGTTGGAGATACTCTCGAATGAGTTTTCCAATAGGTGTATCATTTGTTGGTTCTTTTGTTTGAATAGAAGGAACTTTGTTTTTTTCAAAGTGTTCAAAAAGCAGTCGTGCTTGTGTTGATGATCCAGACCCATCAAGGCCTTCAAAGGTGATAAACATAAAACAGAGATTAAATGGCGGAAACAATTTTTGCTTTCAGTCGTTGTGAGGGAATGTCTTTTGGGGCAATTCGTAGGCAGTGATTGATAGCGTTTCTGGCTGCATCAAATTGTTTTGTCCGATAGAGCTCAAGTGCTTCATGATATTTTTCAATGAGTTCTGCTTGTTCTTTTTTTATATCATCTTTTTCCCCGAGTAATTCAAATATTCGAAGAGAATGATTCGTTCCTTTGCTTTTTACTTCATCTATTTCTCGGAAAGAAAAGTCATGCTTTGTTTTGTGGTAGGTTTCTTCAGCTACGAGTATATTTGTACCATAAAAACGATTCAATTTTTCCATTTCAGCACATTGATTTACGGGCTCTCCAATGACGGTATAGTTAAAATGTCCTTTTGATCCAATGTTTCCGACAATAACGTTTCCAGAAACAATCCCAATTTTTGCATTGAGAATTGGTTTTTTTCTTTTCTTCCACTCGATTTTTATTTCTTGGAGTGCTTTCTGGTGTTCGAGGGCTGTTTTACAAGCAAGATAGGCATGTTCATCTTGTGTTTTTGGAGCTCCCCAAAAGGCTAATATTGCATCTCCGGCAAATTTATCAATAGTTCCTCCGTGCTCAAGTATTTTTTCAGAAAGAAGAGAAAAGTATTCATTCAGGTGTTTTACAACGAGTTTCGGATGATGAGAAACGACGAATTCAGAAAAATTTTCAATATCTATAAAATATACTGTTAAATAGACACTTTTTCCTCCAAGGACAAGATTTTCTGGTGAATGCAGTATGTCTTGTACTATTTTTGGACTGACGTAGTGAAGAAAGGCTTGTTGTAAGATTTTTCGTTGTGCAAAAATATGAAAATTCCCCATATAGTGGAAAAAAACATAAAAAAGAAAAAACAGAGATACAAATATAATAATGCTAATGAGTATGTCAGAGGGGATAATAATTTTTCCATTTTGGGCTTGGAAAAAAAACATTTGTTGGTAGAGGGTGTCGAGTATTTTTGGAAGGGATTGATCAAAGGTCATTTCACCAGCGTATGTTTCAAGGTGTTTTTTATAAAATACAAAAAAAGTGACTCCGGCAGTCGCTGCGAAAAAAGAAAAGAGGCCTTTGAGTTTTTGTATCCATTTCATTGTTTATATCTTAGGAAAGCTTTGGAGAAAAGTAAATAAAAAAAGAGCGGGAAAAACCCGCTCTGAAAAAAAGATATTGATTTATTTGTTATGCATATGATGTCAGTGTGATATTTTTTAAGACGATATCTTTCAGTGGTCGATCATTTTCGTCCACGTCAGCGTTTGCAATCAGGTCGATAATATCGAGACCTTCAAAGATTTGTCCAAAAACAGTATGTTTTTTATCAAGCCATGGAGTTTCTGGAGCTTCAACAACAAAAAACTGTGATCCGTTCGTGTTTGGCCCATGATTTGCCATAGCCATTGCTCCTCGAATATGTTTGAGTTCTGGGTGAAATTCATCATTAAAATGTGTTTTCCATATACTTTCTCCTCCTTTTCCGGTCGCTGTTGGATCTCCGGCTTGTATCATAAAGTTAAAAATAACACGATGAAAGATAGTTCCATTGTAATATTTAAGCTTCATAAGTCCTAAAAAGTTTTCGACAGCTTTTGGGGCATGGTCAGGAAATAGTCGTGCAGAGACTGTTCCCTCAGAGGTTTCAATGACGATAATCTGTTCTCCTTTGGCAGGAAGTGCTTTTTGATAAAATTTCATTATAACGAAATAGAGAGTAAAAATTTTTTAAAGTAAGCAGATTGTTGCATATTTTTTTCATTCTATCAAGGAATTTTTTTCATCTTGATTTTTTCCAGTTCTTTTCTAGAATGATTTCAGATTTTTTGTTTATGATTATTCATAATATACATTGTATAAAAATACAGGTTTATACAATAAAAAATCATTCACACAATGTTTATTTTCATTTTGGTGAAACAATTACAAAAAGATCCCGTTATACATGGTGTACGATTTATTCCTTTCTCTTTTGCGCTTTTATTTAAAAACAAGAGATTAAAAGAGAGACGAATGAGGAGAAGACCTTTTACAATTCGGCATAAACACTAGAGGAACCATTGAGAGGACTTAGCTTAGCTTTTGGCCCCTCGCGGAGTCCCGTGAGGTTTAATTATCCCCAAAGGGATCTAAAAACATGAAACAAGAGACCTTGTTTCGCATAATGTTTTTGGGTTTGTATAAAACAGTCGTTTTATACACGGTTTGAAATTTCCGTAAAAAATTTCATATATATACCTTATATAGAGAAATTCTTCTTTATATAATAATAATTAATTTAWASAYAYATRKATMTYWCKAATATTMRAAAWRRTSWTNMATCACTACTATCAGTAGCGGTTGTGTCTATGACTCTTGTTGGAGTTGTAAACGCTGCTAACTATTCTGACGTAGCTTCTGACGCATGGTTCGCACCATACGTTGAAACACTTGCTGATGCAGGAGTCTTTGATGGAAGTAAAACTTCTTTCCGACCAGCTGATTCTATGAATCGAGCTGAATTTGTTAAAACTCTCGTTCAAGCAGGAGGTTACGACCTTACTGCTGCAAGCGCTGGTTTTCAAGACATTAATAGTTCTGCATGGTACGCATCATACGTAAACGCTGCAGTTTCTGCAGGTATTATTGATGGAGCGGCTGTAAAAAATTCTTACAACTTTCGACCAAATGATAATGTATCACGAGCCGAAGCTGTAAAAATTGCTATGAWCGCACTAAACATTAAAACTTCTGATTACCAAGATGCAACAGCTTTCGCTGATCTTGCTGGTCATTGGTCTTCTGAATTTGTAACAGCTGCTTACAATCTTTCTATCATTGATGGACAAGACGCAACTCACTTCGCACCAAATGCGGATATTACACGAGCGGCGGTAGCAAAAATTGCAGCTCATGCAATTGCTGTTAAATCTTCTACAGACACAGCTCAATTCCTACGATACTCTTCAGACGAAGGTTATTTCTCAAGTCAATCGACTTCAGACCTAAAACTTCTTGTTTCTGCAGGTATGGATATGGTGAAAGCTGAAAACACATCTGATGTTGTTATCGACGAACCAGTTGATACTGATCCAGTTGACACTGATCCAGTTGACACTGATCCAGTTGATACTGATCCAGTTGTTGTTTCTGACGGAACACTTGAAGTAACTGTTTCTGCTAACTCTACAAATGCTCAAAATATTCCTAAAGGTTCTCTTGGAATCGTATACGGATCATTTGACTTTTCTGCAGTAGGAGATGACATGATGCTTACAGACCTTCTTTTGAAACGAACAGGTCTTGGTTCACGAGATTCTTTTGAATCAGTGTACATTATGAAAGACGGAGTACTTATTTCAAGTACTCGAACAGTTGACTCAGACGATATTGTTACGTTCACTCGATTGAACCAAACAATTGAAGCTGGAACAACTATTACTCTTGAGATAGTTGCTGATACAAAATCATCAGCGACTTCAAACACTTCAGATCGATTTGAAATTATCGCTTCTGACTCTGTAACTTCAAATGCTGTAATGGTTGAAGGAGAATGGCCTTTGGCTACTTCTTACATGACTATTGCTAACATTTCTGTTGCACAAGTTACTGTAACTTCAAATGGATCACCTTCTGATCCATCACTTGGAGATACAAACGTTATTCTTGGTACAATGAAAGTAGACCAAACTGGTTCAACTTCTCATGATATCAACTTACAACGAATGGTCTTTGAACAAACTGGTACAATCGATACAAAATACCTTGATAACCTTGGAATTTTCGATGGATCAGATAAAATTGCTTCAGCTGTAGGATTTGGAGGTTCAAACTCTGATGATGTTACTTTCTTATTTGACAATGACGGTTACATGATCCTTGAAGGGTCAAACCGAATCCTTGATATTCGAGGAGACATTGTTGGAGGAGATCAAAGTGAAACTATCATCTTTACTCTAAACGATACTGCTGATGTATACGCTCAAGATACAGAGCTTGGAAACTTTGGTGCTTCTAATGGAAGTGCGTCAACAATGTCTCTTTCAACTCTTACTCTAAAAGCGGGAACAGTTAACCTTTCATTCAATGGTCCAGTTCAAACTGACTTTGCATGGGGAGATAGCGAAATCGTAGTTCTTGATTATACAGTAAAAACTGACCGAGAGGTTGAGGTTAAATCTGCTGTATTTACAGTAACTATTGAAAATGTAGCTGGTAATGCTGGACTTCCACTTGAATATATTAAAGATATTAAATTAGTAGATTCAAGAGGAGCAACAGTTGCTGGTCCTATTACAGATCTTTCTAAAATGACTGCAGATAACTACGGAAATATTGCAGGAGCTGCGGCTCTTTCTGATGCCGTTGGTACAGATACACAAACTGCTGGAACAACTGTAGTATTTACAAAAACAGAGTCTGATTCTTTCTACTTGAAAGGAACAGAAACTTACCGATTAGTTGTTGATTACAAAACAAACAACGTTAATCTTGCCAATGGTGTACGATTAAAGGTAAAAGTTGATTTCGATAATGGAGGAACTGATTCTCGTCTTAAAGATGTAGAAACAAACAAAGTTATCCCTACATCAGAGGTTACACCTTCTGACGTTGAAGGAAAACAACATACTATTAAAGAGGCTTCTCTTGATATTACAAAAGCTTCTTCAGTAATCGCTACAACATACGTACGAGGTTCTGAAGACGTTATTCTTGGAGGATTTAACTTCAAATCTGGTGATGCCACTGGAGTGAAGCTTTCATCTTTCACTGTAAAAATTCAAGATTTTACAGCAGCAACAGATCCTAAACTTGCTGTATCTTCTCTTTCTCTTATTGATCCAGATGGAAATGTTCTTTCTACAAAGAATATTACAACTTCTGGGAAGATTGGAACAGTAGTATTTGACGATGTGGATAACTATGTTATTCCAAAAGGAGAATCTCGAATTCTTAAAGTACGAGGAGATCTTCGATCAACTCTTGCTGGAACAGTTAATCTTTACACATATGTTGCTGCGGCAACTGTAAAAGAAACTGACGGAGATTCACTTACTGGAATTATTTCTACAATCGATGCGGTTGGAGAGGCAACAAAAATGGTTATCGAAACTGCTGGTTCAGTAACAATCTCTTCTGTATCTGTTGATACAAAAGATAAAATTGTTGCAGCTGGAGCTAATGAGATTCTTGTAGCTAAATATACAGTTCAAGCATCAAAAGAAAATTTTATCTTTAAGAAAATGTCTTTTGTTCTTGCTTCTGGATCTGCGGATACAGATGTACTTTCAACTTTGAAAATTAAATTTTCAAATGTGAAAGAAGGAACTGTTGAAAAAACAGATTCTATCAACACTATCTCTTCTCGAGAGCTTGTGAAATTTACAGATTTGAACGCTACTGTTGAAACTGGAAAAGACGCAACTATCGAATTGTATGTTGATACAAATGCAATGGATTCAGAAGGAACTCTTTCTGGTCATTCATTCAAAATCGAAATGGTAGATACTGGTGTAGCTGCAGCCCTTCAAACTTCTTCTTATGTAGAAATTCTTGGAGCTGGTTCAGATACAACATTAACAGGAGCTGATCAAGCTATTGCTGATGCTTCTGCAAATAAAGTATATACTGTTCGAAAATCACTTTTGACTTTTTCTAAAGAATCAATTGCAAGCTCAACTCTATCTGATGGAGCTGAATCTGCAAAAGAACTTTACAAATTCAAAGTAACAAACGGATCTACTTCTCAAATGGAGCTTGAAAAAGTTTCATTCAAAGTTGAAGTATCTGCAGCTACTGGAGCCGCTGGTGCGACTACTGTATCTGACCTAGAATTACTTCGAGATGGAGCAATCGTTTCAAACGTAACTCTTGCGACTGTACCTTCTGCAACTATTACAGCTGCAGCTGGAAATACAGCAGTATTCTTAGTAACTGTTGCATTTGATGCAACTGACGATATTATTTCAGGAGCTTCTTCTCAAGTGTTTACACTTCGAGGTAAAGTTTCTTCTGTAAATAATGCTTCAGTATCAGTAGACCTTCTTGATGATGACAACTCTGTTGCCTTCAACGCAGAAACTGCTGAGCTAGCAGCTATAACTCTTCCAGCTTCATTCGTATCAGGAACTTCAAAAATTGTTGCAATTTCTGATGTATCTGGAGACTTGAAATATGTTTACGATATTGCTGGAGATACTTCTGCAGCAACACCTGCTGGAAATCAAGCTGATGATATCGTTATCAACACAGCTGCTACATTTGGAGCTGCTGATGCTATGACTGTTGTAGATGCTACGGCAACTGCACGAATCATTAAGGTTGTTGAAGGAACTTCTACTGCTTACTACTACGATTTCACAACTGATACCGTAACAGGAGCACAACGAACGAACTTCGCAGACGATATAGAAATTTATAAGACAGCTGCCCTTGCAGGAACTGGAACACAAACTGTTACAGAAATGCTTGCACTTCTTACAAATTACTCTAATAACATCGTTGTTTCAGATGGAGCGGCTTCGTCGCATTCATCAACAACTGTTGACTGGTATAATGCCAAAGGTTTTGAAATGGATGAGTTAACTCCTAACTCTCTATCAAATCCTAGTTAATCTTTAAATCTTTTAAAGATTGACCCTCAGGTTACAAAAAACCCCGTACTTTATTGTACGGGGTTTTTTTGTGTTTGCAGTCAATGGGCCGGATTTTTCGATTCCGGTGACTACAGAGCTTATCTCTCAGGCTCCTCGCGCCTCTGGAGGTGAGTGATCGGATTGAGATTCCAAAAATTGTTCTTGCCTTTTTCCAAAACTCAATTTAGACTCTGCCCCGAATATGGTGTGCGCCTCGGTAGCTCAGTTGGTTAGAGCGTCGGACTCATAACCCGGAGGTCGGCGGTTCAATTCCGCCCCGTGGCACCAGAATTCAAATATGAAAGAACCTGAGAGGGTTCTTTTTTTTTTATTTTAATAATGACTTTTTTCAACCCCATGTTACAAATAGTCGTGACTATTTGCTATATGGGGTGAGGAATAGTCAATATTATCAAAGTCGAAACAATAGATAGAGAAAAAATGTTTCCTGCAGGGGTTTAAAATTTTAAACCCGTATTATTAGGAGCGCTGTTGTTTCATATATTTTCAGAGATCCTTCCATCGTTCGGGCACAAGATTTTGTGCCCCTGCGGTGACGGGGGTTGTAACCATTTGCTGTGTTTCAACATCCTCTTGTCACCCCTCCACCCCTTCAATATACTTTCCCTGTATTATTTAACATATTTTTTATGTCTTTATTTTCTTCTGCCGATAATTCAGCGAAACATAGTTTTTGGTATTTAGTTGCCTGTTTTGCACTTGGTTTTACGGCGTTATCTATGGGGCAGGTTATGTATCAGGTGATTAACTATTATATTCCAGATATGGCGGAAACATATAATGGATATAGTTTAGAGGTATTGCGATTTGCTATTTCTTCATTGTTAGTAGCGGGACCTATTTACTTTTATTTTCAAAAAATGATTAATAAAGCATTGGCGGATAAAACGATGAAAAATGAAGGAGGGGCTCGTCGCTGGCTCACGTATTTGATTTTATTATTGGCGTCCGTGGTGACGATTGTTTCTTTGGTATCGTTTGTAAATTCATATTTATCAGGATCAATTACTTCAGCGTCTTTTTTAAAAATTCTCGTGGTATTATTTCTCGCAGGAATCTATGGATCGTATTATAATTATGATATGAGAAGAAAAGATTTGGATCGTAGCATTGTTATTAAAAGATATTCATTAGCATTTGTTATCTCTTGGGTGGTGTTAATAGCTATGGCGTTTTATTTGGTTGGTTCTCCAGCCGTGGCGCGCGATTTAAAGAAAGATGCGAAACAAGTTTCGACTTTATCAGCATTTTCTGACATGGCAGTAGACTATCATCGAAGTGAAAAGCTCTTGGCTCCAGTTGCTCAAGATATTCTTGATAACAGTCGTTCGTCGTATTCATATAAAATAATGACGGATGAGTTTATAAAAGATTTGTCATATACAAAAATATCTGATGATTCTTTTCAAGCTTGTGGAAATTTTGTCTTTGGATCAGATGAACATATGAAAGTTCGCGGTTCATATGATGATTATCAATCAGTGAATTGGCCGCATGAGGCAGGGACACAGTGTTTTCTTATTACCATGAAAAATGGAGATGATCATTGGCCAAAGTATAAAGTAAAACAATTATAAAAATATTGAGACAGAATCAAAAAAAGACCCTTTCGGGTCTTTTTTTATTTCTCAATGATGGAGATAATTATTTTTTAAAACAATTACATTCCATTTTTGGAAGAGTTAAGGCAAAGGCTGCAACTAAAACATAAAGGAATAAGCTTTGAGCTTCTGCCATATTTCCAACAATCAGTTGTCCGAGTATGAATAAGATGAAAAGTTTACCGGTGAGGAACAAAGAGAGTTCTCGTTTGAATCCAAAAAGAAGAGAAAACCCAAGAAGAACTTCCATTACAGGTATAAGATAGGCAATAGGTGTGATAAGCATTGGAGACATCATGCTAAACATTGTTGTCATTGATGCTACAAACACAGATGCGCCCACCATAAATTTACCAATTCCAGCCATAAGCATTACGACTCCAAGAGATCCTCGAAGAAGTCCTTCGGCTAATTGTGATGGAGAATTAATTTGTGTCAGACATTTCATAAGAAATAAATTAAAATATAATAAAAAACAGTCTTATTATAGTCTTTTTTTTATTGAAGTAAACCAGCTTTTATTTTGAGAGAAAATCATATTGAGTTTTTGTTTGTGACGCAGTACACTTCCGATGCTCATTTTTACTATTGTTGTTTTGTTCGTGATAACTTTTTAAGCTTTGTTTTAAAGATTTACCACGAACAAAAATAAAGAAAATGGGCATACTATATATTAACATATTTTTTTATGTCAAAAAAAATCTTCTCTCTGGATCTCGGAAACGGAACAGAGTTAAAGGTTGAAACCGGTCGACTCGCTCAAATGGCGARCGGTTCAGCGTTGGTCTCTATTGGAGACACAGTGGTTTTAGCAACGGCTTGTATGAGTCCAAAACCAACAAACTTGGATTTTCTTCCACTTTTGGTAAGTTACCAAGAAAAAACATACGCGGCGGGTATGATGAAACATTCTCGTATTAATAAACGAGAAGCACGACCAAGTGATGATAATATTTTATCAGCTCGTGTGATTGACCGAACGCTTCGGCCAATGTTCCCAAAAGGATTTAATCATAATCTACAAACATTGTTAACGATTATGTCGTATGACAAAACAAACGCCCATGATATTGTTGCGGGACTTGGAGCTTCTATTGCCTTCTCTTTATCAGACGCTCCCTTTGAAGGACCAACAGCGATGGTTCGAGTGGGACGAATTGATGGAGAGTTTTTACTGAATCCTTCAGAGCAAGATCGAAAAAAATCAGATCTTGATTTAATTGTTTCATGTACAGAAAAAGCAATTGTAATGATTGAGGCTGCTGCCGATCAAGTAACTGAAGACGTGTTATTGAAAGCTCTTGAATTTGGATTTGGACACGGACAAAAGATTTGTCGGTTTATTGAAGGAATTGCCAATGAAGTTGGTTTAAAAAACATTGAATACACACCTCGAGTGCTTGATGCTCGAATTGAAGGAATGGTGAAAGAAAAATATGATGCGGATATTGAAGAAGCTATGTTTGATGAAAACTCTGCAAAGAAAGCACGATTTGCAAAATTTGGAGCTTTGAAAGAAGACGCGGTGGCGACTTTAGGACCAGTATTAAATGAAGGAGTTGAATCAGGAGATGATTCCTATGTTGAAGATAAAGATATTACGGCAACTTTTGAAAAAGTCATGAAAAATCATGTTCGATTTGCTATTTTGCAACAAGAACGACGAATTAAAGGACGAAAACTCGATGAGGTTCGACCTATTTCTTGTGAACTTGATATTTTACCACGAGTACATGGATCAGGATTGTTTAACCGAGGAGAAACACAGGGGCTTTCTATCGTAACACTTGCTGGACCGGAGCATAAATTGACAAAAACTGGAGTAGAAGGAGAAAGTTTGCACCGATATTTCCATCATTACAACTTCCCCCCATATTCAGTAGGAGAAGTGTCAAATCGATTGTTTACCGGAAACCGAGAAATCGGTCATGGTTCACTTGGAGAAAAAGCATTGCTACCAGTTCTTCCAGATGAAAAAGATTTCCCATATACAATTCGAGTGGTGACAGAGATTTTATCATCAAATGGATCATCTTCTATGGCATCAGCTTGTGGATCAACGCTTGCGCTTATGGCGGCAGGAGTTCCTTTGAAAGCACCAGTAGCCGGTATTGCTATGGGACTTATGACCGATCCAGATACTGGAGTGTTTAAAGTATTAACTGATCTTCAAGATGAAGAAGACTTTGGAGGAGATATGGACTTTAAAGTAGCGGGAACAAAAGATGGAATTACGGTTATCCAAATGGATATCAAATTGAAAGGGATTAAAATGGAAGTATTCCATGAAGCATTTGAATCAGCTCGAGTTGGACGATTAAAAATTCTTGCTGATATGTTGGCTGTTATTTCAGAACCTCGAAAAGAGCTTTCTGAATATGCTCCACGYATGCAAAGTATTCAAATTGAGAAAGATATGATTCGAAATGTTATTGGAAAAGGAGGAGAGACGATTAATAAAATTATTGCAGATACGGGGGTTGCAATTGATATATCAGAAGACGGACTTGTGAGTATTACTGGAGGTCCAGGAACTGATATGGAGAAAGCTATCAAAATTATTGAAAACCTCACTCGAGTCTTTCAGGTTGGAGAAATTTATGAAGGAGAAGTAGTAAAAATCATGGACTTTGGAGCCTTTGTTCGAATCGGTCCTGGAGTGGATGGATTGGTACATGTTTCACAAATGAAACGAGAACGAGTAAACCATCCTTCTGATGTTGTATCAGAGGGAGAAAAAGTTCAGGTGAAACTTTTAGAGAAAGATTCACAAGGTCGATTAAAACTCAGTATGTTGATTGACTAATTTATTTCTTTTAAAAAATATGAAATATGAAAAATAATAACACTCATCTTATCTTTGCTATTGTTTTTGCATCTGTACTTATTGCCGCATCACTTGTTTTTGCGGCAGGGGTGTATGGATATATTAACTATTATTCAACAGGGGATTCTTCTCAAGGAAGTTTTTCTGAAAAAATGGAACAATATATAGCAGCAAAGCAAGGAGAGGAACAAGCTCGACAGTTAGCAGCTCAAAAAAGACAAGAAGAGGCAACAAAGGGCGTTCGTCCGATTGATGCGACTGATCATGTACAGGGAGATCGAGACGCAAAAATTTCTATTATTGAATATTCTGATTACGAATGTCCTTTTTGTAAAAGGAATCATCCGACCGTACAAAAGGTAGTGAATGATTATAAAGGAGTAGTTAATTGGGCGTACCGACATCTTCCTTTAGAATTTCATGATCCAAATGCAACAGATCAAGCAGAGGCAACAGAATGTGTTGCTGTTGCGAATGGAAATGCTGCTTTTTGGATAATGAATGGAGAAATTTTTGAACGAACGAAGTCAAATAAGTCATTTCCATTTAAACAACTGGAGCCATTGGTAAAAGAACTTGGTTTTGATGTAGCGAAATATAATGCTTGTATGAAAAGCAATGAAACTCTTTCGATTATTAATCAGCATAAAGTAGAGGCTGCGGCATTGGGAATTTCAGGAACACCTGCCAATATTTTGCGAAATAATGAAACAGGAGAAGTTCGATTTCTTCCCGGGGCGTATCCGTATGAGGCGTTTGAAGCGGTTATTGAAGAGTGGAAATAAAATAAAATGTTGTATAAAAATGTAAGGGCTTGCCATCGGCAAGCCCTTTTTATTTTCAATATTTTGTAGGTTATTTATTTTTTTCAAACCCATTCCACCATCCTAAAAATGTTTTCATAAAAGGAGAAAACAATGTTTTCATGTACTGGCTCGCTCCAAATTTATTCAGCTCAGACATGGTTGGGTAAATATGAATGGTATCATATATGTCTTGAATTTTCAGACCTTTGTTCATCGCGAGGGTATATTCTGCCAAAAGTTCTCCGGCATGTGGAGCGACAATAGTGACTCCAAGTATTTTTCCTTTTTTCCCAAGTATGATTTTTATAAATCCTTCATTTTCTCCATCCGCTCTGGCTCGGTCAACGGTAGATACTGGAGATTTATGAATGGTGTGAAAGATGCCTTGTTCGGTTACTTGTTTTTCTGATAGTCCGACATGCGCAACTTCTGGATCTAAAAAAGTACACCAAGGGAACGCGTGGTAGCTGGCTTTGGCCGAAAGTGGGGTAAAGGCGTTTTTGACAATGATTCCCGCTTGATAGCTGGCCATATGTGTAAATAAGAATGGTCCACAGATATCTCCACAGGCATAAATATGTTTTTTCGAAGTTTGTTGATGGCTGTTTACTTGAATTCCTTTTTTATCATATTTGACTCCGGCGGCCTCCAGTTGTAAGCCTTCAATGTTTGGTTTTCTTCCCAATGCGACTAAAATTTCTTCGGCTTGTAATATTTTATTTTCCCCATTTTGTTGAATGGTTACATATTTTTGCGTTCCGTCGGTATGTACCTTGATAGGAAGTGCATTTACTTCGATTTGTATTCCTTCTCTTTTAAATTTTTTCATAATGACTTCTGCAACATCTGTATCTTCACGTGAAAGTATGGTTGATGATTTGTCAACAATAGTGACTTGTACTCCAAGGCGAGAAAATGCTTGTGCCATTTCAGATCCAATGGCGCCACCTCCTAAAATAATAAGTGATTTTGGAGATTTTTTAATAGAAAAAAGCTCTTCATTTGTGAGATACCCTGTTTTTTCTAACCCCTCAATATTGGGACGATTGGCACGTCCTCCAGTGGCAATAACTATTTTCTTTCCAAAATATGTTTTATCATTTAAAAGGACTTCATGAGAATTTAAAAAGGTTGATGTTCCCATAATGACTCGAATTCCCAAGCTTTCAAAGCGTTCTTTTGAGTCATGGGTTGTTGCAATATTTTGAATGATATTTTGGACACGAGTGATGACTGCTGAAAAATCGATAGAGCTTTTTTCAACAGATATACCAAAGTTTTTTGCATTTTTTATAGCATGGGCCACGTGGGCTGATCGAATAAGAGCTTTGCTGGGCACGCATCCATAGTTCAGACAATCTCCTCCGAGCTTTCCTTTTTCTATTAATAGTACTTTGGCTCCGAGGTAGTTTGCTCCTAGCGCGCTCACAAGTCCTCCTGATCCAGCTCCAATAACAATAAGGTCAAATTTTTCTGACATGTATAAAAACTAATTGATAAAATATGCACAAAGAGTACTTGGTTTTTTTAGGTTTTGTCAGTAGTATAGGCTACGGAATGAAACGGTGTTTCATTGGTATTATAGCAGAGCTATTATATAAAAGAATATATTTATGATGACAACTTGGAAAAAAACATGGTCGATTCTTGTGCAGTTCCCTTATAATATAATATGTCTCTTTTTTATTTTTTCATATATTTCATTTGATATATGGATAAATGAGACATTGATTGTATTACCTGGATTATTACACTATCCATTATATATAAGTGTTCCGTTTTTTGTAACGCATACAATAGTTCCCATTCTATTTGCAATAAGCATCACACTCTTCTTTTGGAAATTATATACTTTGAAACAGATGTCTGCGGCGGGAGGAACCGCTTCTTTTGCAGCTTTTATTGGGTTGCTTTCAGGAGCTTGTCCTGGATGTATTGCCGGATTATTGCCAGCCTTTATGGGGTTATTTGGATATGCAGCCTTTACGGTCAATGCCCTGCCTTTTTATGGAAACGAATTACAGGTATTTTCTATTGTGCTTTTCCTCATCAGTATTTATTATTTGGTCAAAGATCCTCTTTGTATTATTAAAAAACTTCAAAAATGAAAAACTTACGACAAACACGTCAAAATGCGAATAAACAAGAGAGAATGGAACAAAAGCGATTGCAGTCTCTTTCATCAAAATCATCGTCATTTATAAAGATTTTTTTAGGAATCGCTCTCATTGGGCTGGCTGCCTGGGGAATATATTCGTATGAATCTATAGACAGAGGGGTGATTCCAAAAATAGGAATGGTGATGGAGAATGATCAAATAAAAGGAAATATTCAGGCAAAAATAGTATTAACAGAATATTCAGATTTTGAATGTTCGGCTTGTGCTCATTATGATGGTGTGATTAAAGAGGCCTGGGGAGAGATAAAAGATGATGTTCTCTTCGTATATAGAAATTTTCCATTGCAAATGCATAAACATTCACAAGATGCTGCTTTATATGCTGAAGCGGCAGGAAAACAGGGAAAATTCTGGGAAATGCATGATATGTTATTTGAAACACAAAAAGAGTGGGCTGCAGAAGGTGGCGTTAATAAAACCTTTTATGGTTTTGCCGAAGAGTTAGGTCTTGATATGGAACAATTTGAAAAAGATCTAAATTCGTCAGAGGTATATAATAAAGTAAATAACGATCTCATTTCAGGACGTCAATTACAGCTTCGGGGGACGCCAACTTTTTATATAAATGATCAACAAATTAAGAATCCACGAGATGCTCAAGCTTTTATTGATATAATTAAGAGTTTTCAATAAATCTATTTGACAGAGAGCCTCATTTTTTCTACAATCTGTCCGCTTCATTCAATAATTACCGAGTTTATGAAAGTACGAGCCAAAAGACGAGATAACGAAACGACTGAAAAACTGATGAATCGTTTTAAAAAACAAACCCAACATTTACGACTCGTTGATCTTGTTCGACGAAAGAAACATTGGAGACAAGCTCCTTCTAAGAGGCAAATACGAATTGCCGCTCTTATCAAGGATAAGTATCGAAAACAAAGAAGAAAAGATCTTCAATACCAATAAAATATTCACCTGCTTGTATCAAGCAGGTTTTTTTTTTACTTTTTTATGAAAAGAGTGTAACATTTTTGCATTTTTTTCGTTGTACTTAATGGATTATGAAACACCTTTCAAAAATTTTTCGGGATGCTAAAAAAATCGCTCCAACAAGCGCTTTTTCTCAAAACTCTAAACGGAGGATTTTTCAACGAATAGAACAGCAAGAATCTTTTTGGGTGATTCGATTGTTAGAAAATATATTAAAACCGGTTCCAGACCTGCAATTTATTCAGCAGGCACGGATGAGGTTTTTTGAAAAAACACAACAAAGAGATCTGTGGTCTGTTATGGCTTCATGGTTTCATACTGTTCGTCGGCCAATGTCTTTTATAACAGCTTTTTGTTTTATTATTGTTGTGGTAACGGTTCCTCGAACGTCTGCACGGTCTGAAAATTATTTGCAGGTGGTTGAGGGAAAAGTAGAGGTTTCATTTGCGTATTCTCATCAATGGGAGCCCGTGGCGCAATCATTGTCATTACATAAAGGGGATAAAATTCGAACGTTTGATAACTCTGTTGCTGAGATCTATCTTTCAAATCAATCGGTTGTTCGACTCGCTGAAAACACACAATTGTCAATTTCTCATTTATTGCATGATAAATATTTATCAGAATTCCCAGTATTAGTATTGCAAGAAGGGCGAGTGTGGACGAATATTCAAAGAACAACATTACTTCCTTTAACAATTGAAACTCGACATTCTCGAGTGTCTTCTGATTATGGAGTTTTCGATATTGAAGCTGGAGCACATACTCGAGTGAGGGCAATTAAAAATGAAGTATTGGTAGAGCACAGACAAGATTTATCAGCAAAACCCTTTCCGTTAAAAGCAGGATTTGAATCAAACCTTCGAACATCACAAAAAGAAGTTATTGTTGTAAAAAAGCTTATTTCAGATAATTGGGCAGAAAAAAATATTGAAAAAGATGAAGTGTATAGGCAAAAGATTATTCAGGAAGATGCAGAGGCAACAGAAGTTCTGGCAAGTGTCTTACCAGATAGTTTATTATATCCATTGGTAGAAAAATATAATGATTTTGGTCAACAGGATCAGTTTTTTCATATTCAACGAACATTTGCTGTTGCAAAGGTGTTTTTAACACAAGGGAAAGAAGAAAAATCACAAAAAGCATTTATGCAGGCTGAAACAGATTTGGCAAATTATTGGACCCAATCACTTGATACAGAGTCAGATCAAAAGAAAATTCTTTCCTATATAGATGAAGAAAAGTCTTTGTTTTCTCATGTTGTGCCTGGAGATGATTTATATCCTCTTCGATCAAGTTTTGAAGAGTTATTTGTTTTATATGCCTCTTCTCCGCAGATGGAAAAAGAAAAACAATTAGAGGAACGACGAGTTGAGATTGCTTCATTGTCTATTTCTGAGAATGAAGATGCTTCAGAGATATTATTGGAATCAATTGAGACGCTTATGTTAAAAAATAAGGAAATTTTTATCGATGCTGATCATATGAAAAAAGAGGATTTACATAGACTTTTAGACATACAAAATCAAAACCTTAAGGCTCTTGAGTTGGCGAAAAATCAAATATCTAATAAAGAGGTTGGAAAAAAGATTAAAGAATCTCAGCGAGAGATTGTACAATCTATTAATAACATTGTTGCGCAAATATCACCGCAAAAGAATGTGGTAAAAGTAAAGAAGGTGAAACAAAAAGATGCTGAATGGTTTTCTTCTCAGATTATTGTTATGGTTGAGAGGGTGGAAAGATATTCATCAAAAAATTCACGAAAAAATACTATTCATTGGATTTTATCAGAGATTCAAAATAAACCAGCAAGTCTTCCATTTTTACTTTCTTTAAAAGAATCAATGCCTGAAGATGTTCGAATTGATGTATTGCAGAAAATTATGATTATTCAAGCGGCCGAGAGAAAGTTATAAATGAACACGATTGAGTCCGCATGTTAGGGCTATAGCGAGGGCGTCTGCGGCATCATCAGGCTGAGGGATTCGAGAGAGGTTTAAAAGTTCAACAATCATATGTTGAACTTGTTTTTTATCAGCCCGTCCGTATCCACATATCATTGCTTTTATTTCATTGGGGGCATATGAGTAAATAGGAAGTGAATGTTGCGCGAGGGAGAGGGTGATGACCCCTCGGGCCTCGGCTACTTGCATTCCTGTTGTCACATTCTGTGCAAAAAACAATTCTTCTATTGCGGCAATGTCAGGTGAAAATTCTTTTATTAAAGTATTCATATCATCATAGATTTGAATGAGTCTATCGGGAAAATCTTCAGTAGAGTCAGTCGTGATGACACCAAAATCAATTGCCTCCCATTCTGTGCCTTGAAGCTCAATGCATCCAAATCCTATTCGTCCAAACCCGGGGTCAATTCCTAAAATTCTCATAAAAATATATTATTTATATTTGTATTGTATTCTTATTTCTGAGAAAAAAAAGAAAATTTAGAAAAGCTTCTTGCGATTTTATAAAAATACCTATATATTCCAGTTGATTTTATTGTTATTCTTACTATAATTTCAGTACTTTTAATTTCGATTTTATGTTTACATTCTTTCAAGAGGCTCAAGAAGAGCTCTCTCGAGTAACATGGCTGACAAAAAAACAAGCTATTCATATTTCAATGGTGACACTTTTTTTTGTGGTGATGGCGACAATCTTCATTGGAGGATCAGATTATTTGCTGTCTCTTCTTTATAATACTATTCAATAATACTTTTTCTTTATGTCTCGACAAGATCCAGAGCAAGGACGACATTGGTATGTAATTCACACGTATTCAGGATATGAATCGGCGGTGAAAAACTCTATTTTACAAAGAATTGAATCTCTTGGGATGCAAGACTATGTTTTTGACGTGGTTATTCCAGAGGAAACACAATATTCTATTAAGAAAGGAGAAACAGTAGAAACACGGAAAAAATTATTTCCAGGATATGCCCTTATTGACATGATTGTTACTGATGAATCATGGTATATGGTTCGAAATACTCCAAATGTTACGGGGTTCGTTGGAGCTGGAAATACACCAGTACCAGTGAGTCCAGAAGAATTTGGAATCATTGAACGACGTATGAATCAAGAGACTGGTTCATTTAAAACGAGTTTTGTAAAAGGTGAAGTGGCTCAAATTATTGATGGACCTTTTACTGGATATAAAGGAACGATTGACAATGTTGATGTTGAAAAAGGAAAATTGAAGGTATTGGTAAATGTATTTGAACGAGAAACTCCTATTGAGCTTGATTTTAATCAAGTGAAAAAAATTGACTAATTCTATTGTATGAAAAAACTTTTTGCTGTTTTTCTTCTCTGTTTTGTCGCTGGAATATTTATGCTCTCTGATTATTTCATGAATGATTATGAGAGATTTTTAGCTCCTGAGAATAATTATGATATGGTGGACCTTCATCCGCAATCAGATATTCCTCATGAGTTTTTTGTCAGTCTTCCGGAAG
Source organism: Candidatus Peregrinibacteria bacterium (assembly GCA_002401425.1). Lineage (GTDB taxonomy): Bacteria > Patescibacteriota > Gracilibacteria. Next base: position 148,361 of record NVTB01000004.1, on the reverse strand, counting down.
GAGTTGAGGCTTTAAAGCCGATAGCTTCGCCTGTTTTGTTTTCAAAGCTTCCTATTTCTGGTTTGGATGTAGCAAGCTCTTTTCAGACGCCTCTTGTTCAAGGAGATGAAACCTTTGGAATTATTTATGAGTATGAAGGTGGGCCTTCTTTATATTTTCAAATAAGGGCTTCTTTAGAAATGATTTTAGAAAAACATGATGATTTGAATGATGATACTTTATTTGATGCAAATAATTTGGGTGATTATGCCGTATATTATAATGATGAATCGCGGCCAGATACTGTTTTTCTTGTTTCTCTTGTGAGAAATCGAGTATGGGCTTTTGAATATAAGAAAGAAAACCATGAGGTTTTTAAAAGATTGACAAAAACGCTTGTGGAAAAAGAAAAAATCGAGTAAGGTCTCTACCGCTTCTACTATAATTATCGATTAATTGTTATATCATGGCAAAACACATAAAAAAGAAAATTAAGGTTGTTGTACAAGGCGGAGCCGCAACACCAGCACCACCACTTGGTCCCGCCCTGGGACAAGCAGGTATTCCTATTAACGATTTCGTTCAACGTTTTAATGCGATGACGGAAAACCAAAAAGGACTTCCGCTTCCAACACAAATCATTGTATATGATGATAAAAGTTTTGATATCATAACAAAACAGCCAACGGCTCGTTACTTGATTATGAAAGAAATTAGTTTGAAAAAAGGATCAGGACGATCACATGTTGATAAAGTAGCGACCATTAAAAAGTCTCAGCTTGAAAAAATTGCTGAAACAAAAATGGTTGATATGAATGCTAACGATGTGCCAGCAGCTGTAAAAATACTTGCTGGAACATGTCGATCTGCTGGAATTAATGTTGATTGGGACAGCTAGACTGTTTTTTACAACGATATTTATAAAGCGAACTCTTCGGAGTTCGCTTTTTATTTATGTGAAAAACTATACCGTTATGTGGATAAAATGTGGAAAATGTGAATTATTTCCGTGTTATATAACCCTAAATGGCTTTATAAAGCCAAAAAGCTTGACTTTGCTTTATAGTGGTGTAACAATCTTGTTAACTTCAAAAATTAATTGAAAATAACATGAATAAAAATTTGAACAGAGCGCTTCTTGCTGGAGCGATATCAATAGGAATTAATTACTTCTCACAACTCCCACGATCAATTGGACAGGAGACAAATACTCAGATTGCAAAGGTATTACAAATACAAGAATCTGATGCAGAACGAGAACTCAAAGAGTCTTATTTAGCTGAAAGCGGAGGATTGTATGTAAATAACTCTTTGGAAGCAAAAGAATATAGATCTTTATATAATGATAAAAAAGAAGCTGAATTTATATTGTCTTTTGATAGAGCTTCTGCTGAGGAGGATAGATTAGAGATAAGTAGACATAGACAAAGCTGGGGAAAATAATTGTTTAAAGTAGTCAAATTGATATAAACAATAAAAAAGACCTTCATTATTATGAAGGTCTTTTTTATTATATAATCCCATCCGACTGTTGCATCCAAAGCTGATGATATTTTCCTTTTTGGTTAATAAGCGATTCATGTGTTCCGGATTCTCGAATGGCTCCATTTTCCATCACGATAATCGTATCGTACTGTTTAATAGTCCCCAGTCGATGAGCAATGGCAATGACGGTTTTATCTTTCATGGCTTCATTGAGAGCCTGTTGGATGTGGTGTTCGGTGTGTGAATCAAGGGCGCTGGTGGCTTCATCGAGAATAAGAATAGGCGCATTTTCTAAAATAGATTTTGCAATGGCGATTCGTTGACGTTCTCCTCCGGAAAGTTTTACTCCGCGTTCTCCAATGATCGTGTCGTATCCTTCAGAGAGTTGGTTCACGAAGTCATGACATTGGGCCTTTTTAGCCGCCTCTATCATTTCTTCTTCAGTGGCAGACTGATTTCCATATAAAATATTTTCTCGAATTGAGAGGCAGAATAATGATGGTTCTTGGGCAATGAATGAAATGCTTTCTCGCAGTGATTGCTGTGTGACTTCTTGAATGTTTTGATTATCAATACGGATTTCTCCAGAGTGAACATCGAATAATCGTAAGATAAGTTTAATGAGAGAGCTTTTTCCAGAACCAGAGGTTCCAACAAGGGCTATTTTTTTTTGTGCGGGAATAGTTAATGAAAAATCTGTGAAGAGGGCTTTGCTTCCATATGTAAATGAAATATTGTTGATGCTAATACTTCCTTTGTTCATTTTTAGTTTCTGAGCATTGGGTGCGTCAATAATTGCTGGTGGAGTTTCGAGAATAGTTATGACTTCGCTTGCTTCGGCTATATGTTTTCTGGTTGCTTGAATACTGTATCCAATATTATTAATTTTTTCAGCAAGACTGGTGGCATACCATTGAAAGATCAAAAATTCTTCAATGTTAATGATGTTGTCTTGTAAGAGTTTGACTCCGATGATTAAAATCATAATTTTTAGAGTGTAAATAAAGAAGACCTGAAAGGCAATATAGTAGTTACCAACCGTCCATTCTTTTAAGCGAAAATCATGCCAGTTTTTAATAACTTTAGAAAGAGAGGCTTTTTCTGCATGTTCAGATCCGGTTGTTTTAACCGTTATGATGTTCCCAAAAATATCAGCCGTTTTTCCAAGCAATTGGTTTTCAGCTTTTTCAGCAGCAATGTTGTGTGGAGTTGAATAGGAAGAAGCATAGGTTGAGATTCCAATAAAGATCAAGCTCCAGGTGAGTAGGGCAAGCGCTATAAATACATTCTTTTGTAAAAATATAAGAAAAATAATAATAAAAAACATTCCCTGGTAACAAAATTGAAAAACAATGATATCAGAGAGGCTTTCAAAGGCATTTATATATTTTTGAACTTGTGCGGTTATTTTTCCTGAAAGTGAATTTTGAAAAAATGGCAGTGATTGTTTTAATATCGTTTCAAGAGTGTCTTTATACATTTGTTGTATTGATTCGGCTTGAAAGAGGACATAAAAATAATCAAAAATCATGCCGGAAATCCACCGTGCGAGTGAAAGAAAGGTCAGAAACGCAATAACTTCAAAAGCTTGTTCAATTTCGCTTGKGTTCGTTCCATGTTTTAAAATACTGATAACATCTTGTATGTAGAGTGGAAATAGTGATTCGAGTAGTGTTGCTAGTATAAAAAATAGCATAAAAATGCTAATTTGTCCTTTATGGCGCCATAAAATCGGCCCATAAGATTGTATAATTTTTGTCATTGTGGTTTTGTTTAAATCCGTAGTGGCATAATAATATGAAGATAATCACTCATATCTTTATGTTTAATAAGGATAGGAGCAAATTTATCAGTAACCGAAAGATGAAGTTCTCCTGCAGGAAGCGCATTAAGAATATCAAGAAAAAATTCTGAATTAAGAGAGATCTCATTTTCTTCACCCTCTATATTTGCCAAGATATTGGCTTCTTCTGTTCCGATTTGAGTTGCCTCAGTCGTAATATGAATTTTTGATTCTTCAGGGTTAAATTTTACCTTTATGTTATTATTGTTTTCTCGTGCAAAAAGATTCACTCGTTTGACATCTTGTAAAATAGATGATTTTTCTACTTTTGCATTTGATTTAGCATTTTTTGGAATCAGTTGTTCATAGTTTGGAAACATTCCATCAATAAGCCGAGAGGTCAGTTCAACATTTCCTACTTTAAATAAAATTTGATTATCAGAAACTATTATCGTAACTATTTTTTCGCTTGAGTCAGCAATAATTCGTCCGAGTTCTTGCATGGTTCGTGCCGGTACAATTGCTTGTAATTCGGTGTCAAGAGGTTTTTCTAGCGTAATTTTCTTTTCAGAAAGTCGGTATGAGTTTGTCGCAACGAGTTTGAGTTCATTTTTTTGTCCTCGTAAGAATACTCCAGAAAGAATTGGTCGAGCATTTCCTGTCGCTGCTGAAAAGACGACTTGTGTAATCCCCTCGGCAAGTTTTTTGGCAGGTACTTCGAGCTCAAATTGTCGTTCTACGGTTGGAGTTTGTGGGAAATCTTGAGCAGGGATTCCTTTGATTTGTGTCTTGGAATTATTAGAAATCACATTGATAGTGTCTCCATTGGCGACGTGTATTGAAATTTCATCATCATGAAGGAGGTTGACATAATTTTGAAAAAGCCGTGCTGGAATAGTAATTTTTCCTTCATTTTGAATATCTGTTTGAATGAAATATCGAATAGATATTTCTAAATTTGTTGATTGAAAATAAAGCTTATTTCCTTCAGAGTGTAATAAGATATTCGCAAGAATAGGGAGTGTATTATTGGTCGAAACCGCTCGTGAAGTGAGGTTGAGTCCGTGGAGGAATTGTTCGCGAGAAACAGAAAATTTCATAAATTGTATACATTAAGTAAGTCGAGTATATTATACAATAAAAAACCGCTTTTTTGCAACTAAAAAAACCCCACAAGAATTGAGAGGTTTTTTATTGTATGAAAAAAGTTTTCTATCGTTCGTCTGGAGCGTAGAAAATATCTTCATTTCGTGGAATCTCAAAAAGTTCAGCGTCTGATAAAAAACGTTTCAGTTCATCGTCTGCCGCTGAGATATCTTCAGATGCGTGGATAATATTGCACGCCATGCTCATTGAAAAATCTCCTCGGATCGTTCCCGGAAGTGCCTCTCGAGAGTTTGTTACTCCAATAAGCTGTCGAACAGTTGAAACAACGTCTTTTCCAGACCATGCTTGTACAATAACAGGCGATGATTTCATAAATGATTCTACTCCAGGGAAGAATGGTTTGTCTGCAATATGTGCATAATGTTCTCGAAGAATGTCAGAGCTGAGTTGCATCATTTTCATTCCAGCAAGTCGAAGTCCTTTTTTCTCAAATCGAGTGGTAATTTCACCAATAAGTCCTCGTTGTACCGCATCTGGTTTAATCAGTACTAAAGTTGTTTCCATAAAAAGTGTTTTAAATATTGAAAATCAAACACATTGTAAAAAGTTTTCTAGAAAAAGCAAGGGGTGCTGTTATAAAAGCTTTTTATCTTTTTTCGTGAACTTCTTTACACTGTATGTTTTTTTTCATATACTCTTTCCGTATGCAAAAAATACCTTTCTGGATTTGGCTTCTTATTTTTTTAACCTTTGGATTCAAGGGGATTTTGTTGTTGTCTGTTATCGGCATGGTTTTACAAAACCCTGAGGTACAAGGGCATCTTTCAAAAATATTTAAAAAAAACAAAAGACGCTCGGCAACACCTTCAATATTTTCATCTTTTAATTATAATTTTATGAATTGGAATATAAAAACAACATTGGGAGTATTTCTTTCAGCGGCAGTCTTGCTTGTCTTGCTTGATGGATTTACGATCATTCCTGTGGGACAGGTTGGAATCATTTTTGATAAAGGTCGAGGGGTTTTAGACGAGCCACTTGATACGGGGATTCATTTAAAAATTCCGTTTTGGCAGAAAATCACTATGATGAATACTCAATTGCAAACATATACGATGTCAGGATCAAATGGAGAAGGAGAGGTGTATGGGAATGATTCAATTGAAGCTTTGACCAAAGATGGGCAAAAAGTTAGGATTGATATGACCGTGCAATTTTCATTGTCTTCACGATACGCACCAAGGGTATATGAAGAGATTGGGATTGATTATAAAGACAAGGTTGTGAGGCCCGCCTCTCGTTCTATTGTGAGAAAAGTCATTACGGCCTATACTTCAAAAGAGCTCTTTCAAGAAGAAACTCGAAGTGCCGCCGAGGCTACCATGAGAGCAGAAATGAAAGCAAACATTGAAGTAAAACACCTCGTTTTAAATGATGTACTTTTGCGAAATATTCAATTTTCAGATATTTATCTCCAAGCTATTGAAGAAAAACAAATTGCGGAGCAAAAAATTCAAAAAGCAGAGTTTGAAAAACAGCAGGCGCTGATTGTTAAAGAAAGAAATATTATTGAAGCTGAGGCCGAAGCAGAGTCAATTAAATTAAAAGGAGAGGCCCTTCGGCAAAACCCTGCCGTTATTCAATTTAATATGGTGGAAAAACTGAGCCCTAATATTAAATGGGGAATATTGCCAGATAGTGTTATGCCGCTTTTGGATTTAAAAAATATGCAGCAATAATTTTTCGTAGGGGTTTGCCATTGGCAAACCCGGTCCTTGTGGATGTATGATAAACAACTTATTACTTTCGTTCAAAAAAACAGGTGCTTTTTACCTCTCCCGGTAAATTGTTATCTGTTTTTTTAATACTGTCTGAGGGGATTTTTGTATGACGCAGGTGCAACGGAACTCCGAGGGCTCGAGTAAGCATTACTTCTTCTTGAGCTTTATTGATAGCGTTATACGTTCGTCTGTCTTTTGGAAGGTGCGCAAAGTGAATGGCGACGTGAGAGAGCACAATCCTTATTTCTGGCATTCCTATTTTTTCTGCCGCCTGCATGCTGCTCATGGCCATGGTGAGGGCGTGAGGATCGGCGAGGCCAATATCTTCTGATGCAAAAACAACGAGACGTCTGGCAATAAATCGAGGGTCTTCACCGCCATCAAGCATACGGGAGAGGTAGTAAGCGGTCGCGTCAGGGTCAGAAGCTCTCATGCTTTTTATAAAGGCTGATATAGTGTTGTAGTGCTCTTCTCCGCTTTTATCATATGATAAGCTGCTGTCTTGTAAAATATTTAACAGATCCTTTTGGTTAATAAGAGTATCTTGAGTATTTTGACTGGCAAATTCATAGGTTGATAAAAGTTTTCTGGCGTCTCCGTCGGCGTATTGCAAAAGTATTTTGAGGGCTTCGGGAGAACACTCTCGGTGTAAAATCATTTTGGCTTTTTGATACAGCGTGGTGAGTTCTTCATCATTCAGTTTTTGCAGTAAAAAGACATGTGAACGTGAAAGCAGGGCATTATTTACAGCAAATGAAGGATTTTCAGTCGTAGCGCCAATGAGAATAAAGGTCCCTTTTTCCATGTGTGGCAAGAAGGCATCTTGTTGTGATTTATTCAGGCGATGGAGTTCATCAACAAAAACAACACTTTGTTTTTGTTTGAGCTCCAGTTCATTTTTGGCAAATGCGACAATTTTTCTTAAGTCTGCCACGCCATGTTCAACGGCAGAAAATCGAATAAAGTTTTTTTGAGTATGTTCAGCGACAATATGGGCGAGACTGGTTTTTCCGGTGCCTGGCGGTCCCCATAAAATAATATTTGAAAGGGTGTCATTCGCAATCATTCGACTGAGAGGTTTTCCTTCGGCAAGAATATGTGTTTGTCCAATGTATTGAGAAATATCTTTTGGACGCATTCGTTCAGCAAATGGCTGAGAGGCTTTTGTGTTAAGAGAGAAAAGAGATTCCATGTTTTTTGATTAATGCTGCATAAATAAGTATAGTCATTCGAATAAAAAATGCTATAAAAAAGCATTTTACTTTTTCGTGAGAGTCTTTACAATTTATGTACTTTAATATTTGTTTATGAAAAAGATTATATTATTTATTTGTTTGTTGGTTTTGAGCTCATGTTCTTTGTATCAAGCGGAATCAATTGCAGAAAGAGGGGAAAACCCACAGGAAAAAGAGACTGTTGAATTTATTGGAAAAATTGAGGCCATGAATTTATCGTATGATAGTTCGGCGACTCATAAAATTATGATAAACGAAACATCTTCAAAATTATTAACCAGTCAAGGATTTTCATTGGTGCCATTTGAAGGAAAAGAGGTTCATATAACTGGAAGAAAAAACAAGAAAAATATTATAGAGGTTCAAAACATTGAAGAAATCATTGAAGAATCTCCTGAGGAATTTGTTATAGAGTGGATTGATTTTTCAGATAGTTTGTTTCCACTTGCTTTTTCTTTTCCCAATATTTGGAGTATGGATTTTTCTCGAAACGCCGTAACGTTGTCCAAAGAAGATACTAAAATTATAAAAATAACAGCTTTTCCAAAAAATGAATCGGATTTATCTGCTCAGGCTCCAGCAGAGAGTGTGGATATTACCGTTGCGGGACTTGCGGCAAAGCGAACAGAGGGGGAGGAGACAAATATATATGTATTGTCAGGAAAACAGTTAATAAAAATATCCTTCTTTGGAGACACTGAAGATAAGGGATTGTTTTTTGAATTACTTGATACTGTTGCTTTACAAGAAGCGATTGATTTTATTGAGTGTCGATTAGAGAGTCCATGTGACGAAGGTCTTCGGTGTGAGCTGATTCGAGGAAGTATTGGTCAGTGTGTTCCATTAGATTATACGGCGGCGGTAACACATGAAGGGGTCGTAAATGAAAAGGTGGCAAAGAGTGCGCAGGTATCAGATACAAAACCTGAAGAAGAAAAGAAAGAAGCTCCGGTGGAAAATCCAGATAAAATAATAAAAGAGGTATTGCCAGAAGAGATAAAAGCTGCAAAGAAAACAGTTGAAATAATTGATGGGAGATCGTACGAAAATCCATATCTAAACTTTGCTTTACAGTATCCAAAAAATTGGTGGTTTCGAAGTTTTGGATCCGATAAAGGGATGTGGTATGTTGAGTTTGGAGAAAAAGAAATTGAAGAAATAGGAGATGGAAATGTTCAGTTTCAAGTGGAACATGGAGCTCGTGGGAATATTGAAGAGACGGAAGGTTCTCTGTTTTGTGCATATGCTCCACGAGACACGGAATCTCATTTTCAAATTTGTGGACCAGAAAATATAAAAGATGAAATGAAGATGATTTTAGGATCAGTAAAAAATACACTTTAGTTTTTTGTAAAAATGGTTACACTGTTTGCAGTTATATTTTAAAAACAACATATTTATGAGAATATTTCAATTTTTAGCAGGAATTCTTGGGGGAACCGCTCTTGGTTTACTGTTTGCAAAACGTGAAGGAAAATCTCTTCGAAAAGAACTTTCTGGAAAATCGTCAAAAGATATAGCCGAAGCTTTGGGAAAAGAAATGCTTGAGCTCGGAAAAGATGCTCAAGAAACTGTTCAAGAGATTATGGAATCTCCAAAGGTGAAAAAAGCTATTAAAAAAGGAAAAACGGCTGCAACAAAAGTGGCAAAAAAAGTTATAAAAAATGTAAAAAAAGAGGCAAAAAAGGTCTATAAGGAAGCAGCTCCAAAGGTAAAAAAGGCTGCGAAAAAAGTAATGGATGAAGTAAAAAAACAGACTTCTAAATAATGTAGGGGCGTGCCATTGGCACGCCCTTTGAAGCCTCTCAAAAATAAAAGGGGGCTATGTTTTGTAGGGGTGATCCCTTATACATAGAAATAATCATTACGAATTATATTGATCATAAATATCACTCAATTTTTTGAGTGGTTTTTTTTGCCATTGTAATATCGCGTTTTGAAAAGTGAGTAATGCGAGTGCGGCGCTTTTCATTCGTTTCATGGTGAGGGCTTCTACTTCTAACAGTTCGAGCAGAGAGTCTATATCATGTTCAAAGACCGTGTTTATATCTTCTCCTTCAAATTCTTGTGCGAGTATACTCATTGAAGCGATGGCAACGAGGCGGCCTTCTCCGGTAAATCCGATTTCTGTAAAAGTATTATTTTCAATATTGAGAGATATATGAAAAAACTCTCCGCAGCTGATATTCTTTTCAGAATATGAGTGTGAAGGGTTTTTTATAAGTCCCCAATGGGTGGGGTGTTTTCCAAATTCAATAATTGAAAGCCCTGACATTATTTCTTTTTATTCTGATAAATACTTTTTCTGTCCACAACATCGAGTATAATAGGACTTCCCCAAAAACCATAGAGTTCTCGAAGTTGATTTTCGATAAATCGGAAATATGAAAAGTGAAAATATTCTTTTTTATTAACAAACACTTTAAATTTCGGTGGATTGATATCAACTTGTGACATATAAAATATTTTTGGAGCGATTCGCTTGGTTCCTTTTGGTGGATTTTTAGCAGTCATGAGTTTGACCAAAGTATTCATTTTTCCTGTACTAATTCGAATCGATCGTTGTTCGAGAATTTTTTGGATCGTCGGGAATATTTTAATAAGATTTTGTTTCGTTTTAGCGGAAACAAAGAGAACGGGAACCCACCTGAGGAAGGCAAACTTCGCTTGTAAATATCGTAAGAATTTTTGTTGTTTTTCTTCTCCTTTTTCTTGTGTATCCCATTTGTTTACAATCAAGATAATACCAGTATTCGCTTCAGTTATTTTTTCAACAATATGCTGATCTTGTGCCGTTACTCCAATTTCTCCATCGATAAGAAGACAGGTAATGTCAGATTGATCGAGATTTTGAAGTGTTCGAGCGAGGGCCCATTTTTCAATTCCTTTTTCAATTTTCCCACGCCTTCGAATTCCGGCAGTATCAATAAAGCAGAATTTTTCATTTTCCCATTGTATTTCCATATCATTCGCATCTCGAGTTGTACCAGGAATATCAGAGACAATCAACCGTTCCTCATTAATGAGTGCATTAATCATACTTGATTTTCCAACATTGGGTCGTCCTACTATAGAAATTGTTGGAATTTTTACTTCTTCAATGACTTCTTTTGTTTTTCGGTATCCCATTTTTTTCATCTCTCGGTGAATTTTTTGAAGAAGTTCAGAAATTCCTTTGTTATGTATGGCTGATGTTTGAATAATTTTATCAAATCCAAGGGCATAGAAGTTTGAAAGTTCAACGTCAGTCAGCGTCTCGTCACATTTTGATAAGATCAAAAACACTGGTTTGGTATTGATTGAATTGTTTTGTCGAAGCATTTCAGTAATCGCATAATCATCTGGAAGTGGATCTGACTTTGAATCGGTTAAAAAGAGAATGATATCAGCCTCTCCAATCGCAACTTGTGTTTGGAGTTTCATGTCCTCTTCAAGTGTTTGGGCGACTTCTCCATACTCGAGTCCTCCAGTATCTACGAGATTAAACTCATAATCTCCTTTTCTAGATTTTCCATAACATCGGTCCCGAGTGGTTCCGGAAATATTTGAAACAATCGCTTTTTTTTCTCCAACAATTCGGTTAAAAAGTCGTGATTTTCCAACGTTTGGTCGGCCAATAATGGCAACAAGTGCAGACATAATAATGTTTTAAGTGCGCTCATCTTATAAGAAAATATCTATTTTACAAGATGAAAAAAACACCCTTTTTTTAAGAAGGATGTTTTATAAAAATTCTGTAGGGACTTGCCATCGGCAAACCCGTTTTATTTAATTATTCCAGCGTAGCAAAAGAAAGGTATGTACAGTGATTTTATGCAATATGCATTATATAGAAGGGAGAAGGATTTTGTAATTCTGAGATAGTTATATTTATTTGTGTTAAATTGAGGTTTACTTTCATTTGATAGTATTCCTGATTGGCTGGATGATGGGGTGTTCCACTCTACCTTGTTTTCATTAGAGAGAATGCTTGTTTTTGCAAATACTGGCCCTGCAGTAGATGTACTCATTATGGTTATTATTCCTATTATTAATATACTACGTTTCCAAAATCCAGTGTATTGTGTTTTCATAAAAAAATATTAAATGTTAGTTGTTTTTATTGTATCAGTTTTCTATCGAAAAAAAACGCCCTTCTTTTCAGAAGAACGTTTTATAAAAGTTCTGTAGGGGTTTGCCATTGGCAAACCCTCCCTCGGCACACCCGTGTCATTGATTATTTATTCACTACTAAACATCCAGCCATCATATCATGAAGGGCTTGTTTTTTGTCTGTGAATCCAGCCATGATGTATCCGATAAGAATAGTAAGACCTGAAAGGATTTTTCCCCAATATCGTCCAGAGGCTCGGCCAAAAGAAATTCGTTTTCCGTTCATGTCAGTTACCTTCATTCCAAGGGCCATTTTACCAAGTGTTGCTTGATTTTCTGAACTTTCCATTTTGGCATAGTAGATATATGGGACAAGTACTTGTACTAAAAACATAAGAATAGCAAAGGCTATAGCGATGCCTGCAGGAGCCATTGACTCATTTTTCCCTTCTAAGTTTACTCCTTCAGCGGCGAGCATTTGCATAATCTCTGAATCTGTCATAGCTTCAACGCTTTCTGTGGTTAGTTCGATGCTTGAGGGAGCTGGAGCAATTGTTTCTTCAGGAGTTGTGGATGCTGATACATTCATAGCAGCTTTGGCAAAGAGGAGTATAGTAAGGATGATCATTGTTATGGCTCCAGTCACAATTCCATCAATAATAAAGGCGAAGAACCGTTTCCAAAATCCACCATATTGTGTTTGCATATATAAAATATGTTAAAAGTTAATTGGCAGTATTCTAGAGTAAGTTTTTTGAAAGTAAAGTAAGTGACTTTAAATAATGTATCTGACATGTTGCAAAAAAGGGGTGGGGAGCATTTGTTGCGTGATGAAAAAAACATGAAAAAGTCTTTTTAATAAGCGTTTTTTTTGATACAATCCATTTGTAACTTGAAATATGACAAAAAATTTGTTATAATAGCCTGAAATAAAACATTCTTATGATACAAAAAATCGCCCTCTTCTGTTTATTCTCTCTGATGTTTATATCTCAGGGTTTTGCGCTTAATTCTATAGAAATTCAAGAGTATTCTCTGATTATTCGGGAATATGTTTTAGAGAATGAGCCAAATAATGATATAAAAAATGTGGCAAAAACCGTGAAACGATATAGTGATGAATTTCCAGAAGATGTTCAGAAAAAAGCAAAGAAAATTTGTACGACAAAATTTTGTAATGCCGGAGGAATTCAAACGGGTCTTGATATCGCCAAGCAAGGAGCGAGAGATCTTGAGGTGGGGGCGGGAGATGATATAGTCGTTGTTGTTTTGGGGCTGGTAAAGTATGCATTACAGTTTTTAGGAGCTGCGTTATTTGTTTTACTTATTTATGCCGGAGCAAAAACAATGGTGTCAACTTCAGAAGAATCGTATACAGATGCTTTAAATATTATCAGAAATGCGGCTATTGGTATCTCTATTATATTCTTGGCCTATGCGATTGTGTCGACTCTTATTAATATTGTGTAATGAAGAAAGCTTTTCTTATTGTCGGTTTTCTTGGTTTTTTACTTACCTCAAATGTCTCCCCGGCATCTGCGGCTAATGCGTGTTATGATGCTCCAGAAAGAACAAATAAAACACATGAGTGTTATACAACGTGTACTGATGAAATGTTGCTTGATAGAATTCCTGGATGTTTTTCCAAAGGAATTAAAGATCCAGAAATTGATAAGGTCATTGATGATGAGCGATTATTGGAAAAAGATTTAAAAACGCAAGTGCTCATTATTGTAAACTATTTTTTAGGATTTCTAGGATTTCTTGCTGTTATGATCATTGTGTATTCTGGAGTGAATGTTGTTATTCGTGGGGAGGAAGGAATGGAGGATGCTCGAAAGAGAATTACTGGAGCCTTTGTAGGATTTATTATTATATTCTTATCGTATTCCATTGTGAATTGGATTACTGGAATTGGGACTGACGGAGATGGGCGAATCGCCGTTGACGGTGGGACGGGATCAACTATTGAGGAGAGTGAAAATCCAGAGGGGAGAGATTCAGACAGTGTGACGATTATTAGTGACAATGAATCAGATAACGCTATTTCTTTAGAGGCGGATATTAAAAAAATATTAAAAAAGATTGGAACGTTAAATCCATTGACCGCTGAAGTATTGAATGATCTTTTAAAAGGATATGTTTCGGATGAAGATATTCAAAAAGCATTAGAGGGCCTGGGAACGAATCGAAATGATTTTGAAAATCTCATCAAAGGTTCTACGGAGGCTGAGAAACAAAAAATTCTACAAGAATTATTAGCTTTCTTTCCAGAAAAAGTCGCAAAAAATATTTTAGAATATTTTGAAACGGGAGATCGAGTTCCTCAAGATGATGAAGACCTTTTACGAGAAGCATTGTCTTCTCAAGGAATTGCGTCGCAAATTGCGGATACCATTATTCAAAAATTACAAAAAGGAGAAGCATTAAATACGTCTGATGAAAGTATGATCAGTTCATCGCTGAAATATGGACTTATGATTCGAGATTTAGAAACAGAAATTGCACTATTGTATAAAACAATGCCAAAAACAGCGGAGAATGTTGAGTCGTATAATGACGTTTTAACTATATTGGCAGAAGTGAAAAAAGATCCTTCAAATGAAAGCAATATTCGAGTTCTCGCTGATCAAGTAAGTCGATTGATGTCTATTGTTTCAGGAACTCCGAAAATGTATGCAAAAATTCGGATGGCTCCAGCAAAAGGTTCCGCGCCTCTTATTGTGACACTTGATGGAAGTGATTCCTCAGATCCAGCAGAAATTACTATACCAACAAATAATTATCATTGGTCTTATTTTGATCAATCTGGAAATGAGCAGGAGTTTGCTTCGGGGCCGATTACTGAAAAAACATTTACAGAGCCGGGGGTCTATATTATTCAGCTGCGAGTAGAAACGAATGAGAGGGCGAATGGATATAAAACATCGGTTGATGGGATTGCGAAGGTTCGCTTAAAAGTATATCCAAAGGCAAGCGCTTTAAATGTTAAGGTAAATGGAAAGACTATTGAATATAGTACGAATGTACATGTCTCTGAGGCGAGAAAGGGGCTTGTATTTGATGCTTCCAAGAGTACAACAGAATTAGGGCGAAAGCTCGTGCATTATTCATGGTTTTTTGGAGATGGAGCGGTTCAAGAGCGAAGTGATACAGAGCCAGTCGTTCATCAATTTAGTGAAGTGGGTGCGTATTCGGTGCGTTTAGAAGCGGAAGATAATACAGGGGAGGTACATATAAAAACATTACGAGTGGTTGTGGAGTATCTTTCTGGGAATATTGATATAACACCAAAAAGAGGAGACAGAAAAACTATTTTTTCTCTCAGTGCTTTAAAATCAAGAAGTTCTGATAATATTATTCAATCGTATTCATGGACGGTTCAAGATCCAGAAGGTGTGGTGGTAAAAGAATCTGATCAGGCTGAGACAACCTTTCGGCCAGGTGTTCCTGGGGTGTATGTTATTACTTTAGCTTTGGAAGATTCTCAAGGAGAAACAACTTCTTTAGTGGAAACCGTGGAGGTTGAATCTTTGGCACCTACAGCGGCTTTTCGAGTCAATGATGTCAAAAGAAACGCTCCGGCCTTTCGTTCATTTAATGCGACAGCGAGTTCTGATCCAGATGATGATATATTATTATATTCTTGGGATTTTAATGGAGATGGAACATTTGATATTATTCAAGCAGAAGAATTTGAAACAGAATATACATACACAAAAACAGGAGTGTTTGAAGTCGTTTTAGAGGTAACCGATTCATATGGAAAAACATCACGACAAACCAAAAAAATTGAAATTACTTCTTTGCTCGATATTGATTTTTCTATTAATTTCCCTGCAGGGAGGATTGAACAAGATATTATTTTTACTCCGGTGTCTGAAAATGGAACATCATTTTATTGGGATATCGCCGGCCAATCACGACAGACTATGGCTTCAACTGATCCGGTTTCTCATGTGTTTTTTCAATCGGGGAGATATAGAGTTCAGTTAACCGTATTTGATGAAGATAATAATGAAAACACTGTTCAAAAGTTTGTTATTATTGGAGATGGGGAGCACCCTGTGGCGAAGATTGATACAAAATTTGGAAGTGATTTTCGAATGCTCTCAGAAGATATTTGTTCGGAGGGAGCTGGAATTGAACTTTTTCGAAACGATTTAGTGAGTTTTCTTGGTAATAATTCTATTAATACAACTGGACAAAATCAAATGCTTGATTATGCATGGTCCTTTGGAGATGGAAAATATTCAGAACAAAAGTCTCCCAGCCATCGTTATGCTGAACTTTCAGAAGACAGAGATTGTTATAAGGTATCTCTTCGTGTTCGTGATCGGGTGACAGAGAAAACAAGTGATTTAGATGAGCTCTATTTGTCAGTGAAAAATACAAGACCGCGATTTCAGTCATTTATAGTGGGGCAGGGAGAAACAGCTGAAGAGCTTATTACACCAAAGACCATTGCTCTGCGAGTAAAAGGAGCGGAGGATCCAGACGGAGAAATTATTGAGTATCGATGGTGGTATCGGCGAAAAGATGATGATGATTCAGTGAAAAAAGGAGTTTTGGTGACACAGAGTCCACAAGCAAATATGGAGGTCGTGTCTGATGGGAGATCAGGAGAAGTCCATGATTATATCTTTTTTGTTGAATTGGTTGATAACGATGGAGGGACTATTAAAAATACTGATATTCGATCCAAAGAGCCTTTGTTGAAAATAAAAAATGGAAATGTTCTTTCCCCTCGAGTTGATTTTATTGTTGATAATTCACAAGTGTATATGGGAGATACTATAAATTTTTGGGCCAGCGTGAGTGACCCCCAAGGAAAAGAATTACAGGGGGCTGAGTATGAATGGGATTTTGATGGGGATGGTATTTTTGATCAAACAACAACTGATTCTCAAGTCTCTCGAAGGTATGAGATTCCTGGAGAATTTTCAGTTCGGGTGAGAGTAACGCTTCGGGGATTAACAACTTCTAAGCGTCAAACGGTCTTTGTGGATCGAGTGACTCGATTCCCATTAGCTGCTTTTACCTATCAAATTGATAATAAAGATATTTTTGTTGATGCGTCTGTATCTCGTTATGACCCGGCTGTAGAAGATACGAAATTGCAATTTGCATGGGATTTTAACAGTAAAGAAGATAGTGATGGGGATGG
Source organism: Candidatus Peregrinibacteria bacterium (assembly GCA_002401425.1). GTDB lineage: Bacteria > Patescibacteriota > Gracilibacteria. Next base: position 131,732 of record NVTB01000004.1, on the reverse strand, counting down.
AGATTTTGAAAATGATATTGAATCACGAGATATGATTACCAGGCATCGATATGAAGAAGATGGAACGTATTATATTTCTATGACCATTACAGATTCACTCGGGTTAACAGATATCGTGACTCGCAGGGTTTTGATTAAAGAAAAAACAGAAGAAGAAAAAAACCTATTAAATGGAAAGCATTCGCCTTATATTACTTCATCTGTTCCAATGACAAGTTTAGATATTTTAGCGAAAAATCAAGATTTATATGAAGGAGACTCCACTGAAATTATTGCAACGATATTTAATGCAAATGGAGTTCCATATGAAGGAACGGTTGAATTTGTTATTATTGAAGGGGCGGCTTCATTTTCATCTGATTATGTAGTAGCTAAAAAAGGAAAAGCAAAAACAATGTTGATAACTCATGGAGTCGGAGAGGTGGAAATACGGGTGATAGCAAAAAAATCTTTTTATGAGACTATTGTCGAAACACTGCTCTTATCAATTGATAGTGTCAAAGCAACAGAAAAAGATATTCCTCCTTATACATCATCGGAGGAAGCTGTGAGAACATTACGATCGAATTAATTTATTTTTCATGAAGAAGTTTATCTGTTTTATTTTTTGGCTCCTCTCATTTACATTTGTTTTGGCAAGTGGGAAAATTGTCGTTGGAATAAATGGGAGTATTGCCTTAAATGCTGAAAGTGATTTATCAAGTCCTTCATATGTTTGGACGCTCGTTCGAGGAGATGAAGTTATTGAGTCAGAAAATGGTCCGCGATATACCTATACATTTACAGAGGGCGGAAGCTATCATGTGAGCTTGGTGGTTCGTTCTTCTGATACACAGGAAGTAGAACATTCATCTGTTGAAGTGCTGGTGGGAGATTCGCAAAAATTTATTGATAGTTTACAGCTTGAACTTGAAACACTTCCTTCTGCCAATGCTGAGGGAGGAGTGGTCGTGTCAAAAGATTTATCTGTGCATTATATTTTAAATAATTCTCAAGGAGATATTGAAAAATATGTTATTGATGCTGATATTAATATTGATTCTGATGGAGACGGAAATCCAAAAAATGATATTGATAATATTTCTGATACTTCATATTTATCAGGAGAATTATGGAAATATACATATACAGAAGAAAGTTTACCAACAGCTGCGCGAGTATATGTCGTTGATAGTCATCAGGCGAAAAGTGAAAAANCTTTTTCTATTATGGCTCCAGAGAATACAACGAATGCTCCACTGAAGGCAATTATTCAAACTATTCCAAAACCAACGGAAAATCAAATAGTATATTTAACAGGAGATGAGGTTATGGTGCATGTGTATAGCCAATATTCACAGGGAGATATTATTGAGTATAGAATTGATACTGATATTACGTTTGATAGTAATGGGGATGGAAATCCAGAAAATGATATTGATAATCAAGGAAAACCTTCTTTTCATACAGGTGAACTCTTTTCTTTTCCTCTTCAGCGGGTTCAAGGAGATAAAACAATGCAATTAATTATTGTTTCATCACAAGGAAAGGGAAGTCGAATACAACGACGGTTTATATGGCAAACAAATATTGAATTGAAAGAACAGCAAGAGTTTCGATTGTTTTCAGATAAGTTAGAGGTATCGACGGGTGAAGTGATTCATTTTGGTATTGAAGGAGTGGGAGACAAAGAAGGGTATGAAATTAAATGGGATTTTAATGGAGATAAGGCGACAGATTATGTTTCTTCAGAAAACTTAGCCTCTTATATTTATACTGACGCGGGAGAATATGAAGTGTTTGTACAAATAAAACATCAAGGAAATAAAATTTTAAAATATCAAAAAAAGACAATCATTGTCACTGAAAATCCAGAAGGGAAGAATGCACAGCCCTTTGTAAATTTTTCATTTGAAAGACAAAAAAATAGAGTTGAATTCACCAATGAATCACTTCCAAATGAAGCTCTCTCAGAGGGGGAGCTTTTATATGCCTGGAAGTTTGGAGATGGATTTACGTCATCAGAAAAAAATCCTCGTCATATTTATAGGCAGGTCGGAGATTTTATTGTTCGCCTGATTGTTACTGATGCCAGGGGTGTGAGTGCATTGAAGCAAGAAAAGGTTCGAATTGAAGAGGTTGATGATTCCATTGTTTCTTTGCCGCAGGGAGGAACTCCAGATACTGAAAATCCAGTAGATATTGATATTGAACAACCGGTGAGTGATCCAACACAAATATTAGATCCAGAAAATCCAGAAGTATCTGATTCTTCAGATGTATCGAGGTCACTGGTGTGGACATTATTTCTCATTTTAATTTTTTTAATATTTGGAGTAGGCGCTCTGTTAGTTGCTTATTTAGTATATTTAAAAGTACAAAGTCCAGATTTTACTTTTATGGAGCTTTTAGAAGAAGAAAAAGAAAAAATATTATCATTTATTGAGGGGCGAGAATATGAACCTCSWCATGAAGAAATCGTCTCTCCTCGAAAAGAAATTCAAGAGGCTGCGCAGGGAATATTATCGGCAGAAGAAGAGAGTATTGTTATAGAGGAAAGTGAACCAGAAGAGATAGATTCGCCATTTTCAGAAGAATCTATTGATCCTGTTCCCGAAACGGTTGAAAAAAAATTAGAAATGAATGAAGAGGATATTTTTTCTGGGGAGAAAAGCTTAGAACTTCCAGAAGAACAGGAAATTCATGAGGGGACAGATCCTATGGAGCCAGATCATCCTTTACCACCAAATCCTCCGGAGCATGTTCCGAATATTCCTCAAGAAGATAATACGTCACCTGGTGAAGAATCTGTGGAGGCTTCAAAAGATGAAGACGGAGAATTACCAGATTGGTTAAAATAAATTTTATAACATTTTATGATGGATCTCAATAATATATCGATGGGGGAAGGGCAAGAACAGCAGCAAGAAGGAATTACCGAATCCGTTCGCGAGGCCTATCGTGAAAAACAACAAGAAACGAAATCGGCTGCTAAAAAGGCAAAAAAAGAAGAAGGGGCAATAAAAATTCATAATTCGCATTTATCGGCTATTATGACCTATTTATTGCAAAGTGATAAAGATAATGTTTTTATTATTCTTATTTCTCAGCTTATTTCCAATAATATTCCTTCAGATTTTATTGTCGCGGTACTGTCATTGTATTTTAATAAATATTTGATAAAAGAGGTGGAAGGAGGATCGAGTGATTATAATGAATTTTTAGCGGTTTCAAAATTTATATCAGATGATGATGCTGCAAAAAAAGACATTGATATATGGATGCAATCAATGATTTGTGTCGCAAAAAAAGACTCTCAAGATTTAGCGGAGACCATTATTGAAATTTCATCATGGCAGGTTCATCCAGCTTTGATTTCTTTGTCAGTTGAGGTCATGAGGCAGTTTTCTATAAAAAAATCTATTTCTTTTGATGAAGACAAGGTTTCTGAAGGGTTCCATAAATTCTTTTCATTTATATTTGAAAAAATTCAACATAAAATTTCTTAAACTTTTATTATGCAAAATGCAACATATGCTATTCTTGATACGGAAACAACTGGTTTTTATGCAAAACGTGGAGATCGAATTGTAGAAATTGCTGCCATTAAATTTACAGGAGAAGATATTGAAGGGGCTCAATCTTTTTCATATTTAATTAATCCCGAAAGGAATATTCCCAAAGCCGTCACTCGAGTGCACGGAATTGTTGATGATATGGTTCAAGATGCTCCGGTGTTTTCAGCGATTGTTGATGAGTTTATCGATTTTTTACAGGGAGTTGATTATTTATTCATTCATAATGCAAAATTTGATTTGGCTTTCTTAGGGGCTGAGTTTGAACGGGCTGGAAAGGCTTGTAATTTCCCGACTGTTATTTGTTCAGTCGAGCTCTCACGGGCCTTATATCCATTTGAATCGAGCCATAACCTGAATGCTATTGCCAAACGGTGTCAGTTGTCTATTAAGGAGGGAGAAGGGCGACATCGAGCGTTAGGAGATGTGATTATGACTGGAGAAGCGATTCGAATATTTTACCACCAAAACCCTCTTGTTTTTCAAGGAACGCTTGAGCAAATTATTGGGAAGGGGTATACACTGCCTGGAGGTGTGTAAAAATCGGAAAGATTTATATTGAGAGAGTGAAATAACACAAAAATTTGACATATAGAAAAAACAGCGTACAGTGCTTTACTATTATACAAAAATATGATATAATAGACTAAAGTATTAACGTTTTTATATTGAAAAAAAATATGTCATTTTTWAAGGGGGTAAAAANTATAGCGGTTTTTTCTGCGGTTGCTTTGTCTGTACATCAGGCTGAAGCATCTGGTGTTTCAAGGGCAAGACAAAAGATTAGAGCTGCTTTGAATGATGTGAGAAAACTATTGAATCCTCGTAATTATAAGTTAGCACCAGTAAAAACTGATGAAAAATTTGAATATCAAAAAACAGGAAAAACAGATCGAGAGATGAAAAATGAAAACATTGATCACAATCCAGAGATAGAAAAACAAATACAATTAGATAAAAATAGCCTTGAATCTGATACATATAACAGAAAGCCTTGGGTTTCAGAGGAGATATTTCAAAAATCTTTTGATGGACAGTATTCTGCGAAAACAATTTTTTCTTATTTTGAAAACAAGGACGATTATAATAATCATTTAATGAATTTGGATGATGATTTTTTAAGACCAAAAAATGGAGCCTCAAGCTTTGATGAGAGATCAGCTTCGTTAAAGAAAATGTCTGAAAAAAACAAGCCCCATAATGGGGAAATGAAAATGGTTGAGATAAATAAGCCTTTAAATGCACAAAGTAAAACGTTGAGAGGTCCAAAAAAAGTTCTCTCAAAAATGTTAGGAGGAATCTTTGGAGCGGTGGAAATTTTTGGAAAAGGTGTATTGAAGGCCTCAGGTCTTGAAAGCGTGCATAATCCGGTGGGGAATTTAGATACGTATCTAAATGGATCACGACAGTTGTTAGAAGGAAAAGGTCGAGATATACAAAAAGATATTGAAGGTCAGAGTGAGGCTGAAAAATTACAGCAAATACAGACATTATTATCTGGGCTGAGTTCTTCTGAGGATTTTTCAGATCATTGGAAGTTATGGTCATATTCATTTGATGACCGGCTTATGGAGAAAATGTTTGTACAGTCTGTATTTACTCCAGAAGAACAAAAGGATGAAGAAGGTTTATTTAAAAAACAAAACAGAGATGTTTTTTTTGATAGGGTGTTTACTCCAGTGACCAGAGCGAATACTGATAAAATCTCTATGAATAAAGATCCTTCTCATTATAATTTATTGCAAGAAAATAAATTATTTTTAGAAAAATTACAGAAAATTGATAAAGAATATGGACATGAGTCAGCAGCGAATCTTTTACTGGACCCAAGAGTGCCTTTCTCTCTTATGTTTGGATTCTTATTACTTGGATTAAAGAAAAAATCTATTTTCATTGAAGATATGAATGACTTATCTGAAACAGTAAAACAAATGGTTGTAAAAATTGAAGAAATGAAAGAGCAGCTTCTTGACTCTGATCCGAAGGAAATAAGGGATAACATTTTAAAATTCTCATTGAAGATGTCCTATGTTCCCATTAATATTTTGATTTTCTTGCAAAGTGTCAAAGTCTGGGATGATATAAAAAATATTAATATTTCAGATATATTTAATAAATAGCTCGAGTTTATTAAAATAAAATTGACTTTATCGTAATCAGTGATAGAATTTGCGGGCTTAAAATTTAAAGAATTTATTATGTACGCAATTATTGAAGATGGAGCACATCAATATAAAATTGAAAAAGGAGAAATCCTTTGTCTTGAAAGTAAAGATATTGAAGAAGGGAAGAAATTTGAAATTAAACAAGTTCTCCTTGTAATGGATGATAAAAAAACAGAAATAGGAGCGCCGTTTGTTTCTTATACGGTTGAACTCAAGGTTCTTCGTCATTTTCGAGGAGATAAACTTCGAATCTTTAAGAAAAAAGCAAAAAAACGGTACGAGCGAGTGCAAGGACACCGACAAAATTATACAGAGGTTGAAGTCTTAAGTATTAAAGCTTCAAAATAATTATTGAAATATTGAAAAAAAAGACATGAGATTTCTCATGTCTTTTTTTTAATTGTCTTCATGTGGTGTGTTTATTGAAATATGCCAGTTTCTTGAATGCTTTTCTGTGCATCTATAAGATTTTGATCAGAAAGTCCATTGAGATGTTCAAAGGTGATAGCTGAGAGCTCTTTGTTGGCATCGATGTAAAAGTAAAAAAACTGACTTTCTTTTGGAAGTGCTAAAATAATAGTGTTGATAATATGAAGACGGTTGATACTTTTTGTTTTTTCTAAAACAGTTGTTTCTAGTGATGGTTGATTGTCAATAGATGTTGTGGTATTGGAAGTAATGACTTCAATTGGTGTATTGGCAATATATAAAAACAAAAGCCCTAAGCCGATAGCGAGGCTGGTGTAAATTTCTTTTCGAAAATTGTAATACAGATGATACATATTTGATATTTGTTTTATATAAACTGTAAAGACGGTAACAAAATACACAAAAAAAAGAAAGAGGTTTTTTCTTATTTTTTGTTGCGGATTTACGAAAAAGTCGTAGACTCTTGATTGATTTTATAATTCTTTTTTGTGAGCATGACAGATATATGGATTCGGCTTCTTACTGAGATGGAAAAAACAGTGTCTCGTCCGTATTTTGTTACGTATTTTAAAGATGCTGGATTACTTTCATATAACAATGGCATATTGATTATTGGAGTAGCGCGTCCTATGTATTTACAATGGCATGAACATAATACAAAAGATTTATTTTTAGAGGTCGCTCAAAAACAAGGGCTGACAGTTACAGATGTGATTTTTCAGGTAGATTCAACTTTAGAAGGAGATAAAAGTCGTACGGTGAACTTAGCGAGCCATTTTCCAGAAAAAACAAAGACTCGTAAATTACCTGGAAAACAAGAGGTGAAAACTCGAGATGGACTGACTTCAAAAATTCTTAATCCAAAATATACCTTAGATAGCTTCATTGTTGGAGGAAATAATCAATTAGCCTTTGCGGCGGCAACGGCGGTGACAAAAAATTTAGGAACAAAGTTTAATCCATTGTTTATTTATGGAGGAGTGGGGCTTGGGAAAACACATTTATTACAAGCCATTGGAAATGAAGTTCATGCACTTGATCCGGGAAAGCTTGTTATTTATGTAACTTCAGAGACATTTACCAATGAAGTAGTAGAAGCCATTTCAAAACGAAACATGAATGCTTTCAGGCGGCGATATCGGTTTGTTGATTTGTTGATTATTGATGATGTTCAGTTTTTTGCAGGGAAAGATAGAACACAGGAAGAATTTTTTCATACATTTAATGCCTTGCATGAGGCCGGAAAACAAGTGATTATTTCATCTGATCGATCGCCAAAAGAGCTTGAACTTATTGAAAGCCGTATTGTTTCACGGTGTGAATGGGGAATGACGGTTGATGTAAAGATGCCAGACTATGAAACGAGGCTTGCTATTTTATATGAAAAAGCCAAAACATATCGATCGCTTATTTCGCCTGATGTATTTGAGTTTATTGCCTTTAATGTCCATAATTCTATTCGTGAGTTAGAAGGAGTCCTTATGCAAGTGGTGGCCATGATTGAGCTCGAAAACAAGACGCCGACGGTTGAGGATGTAGCAACGGCTATGAAAAAATTAAATAAAAAAATCGAATTTCAGGGATTCAATTCTCATACGCCGGTACTTGCGAAAGATATGCAAACGGTCTGTGAGTTTGTTTCAAATCATTTTAACGTTATGGTATCAGAAATCACTGGAGCCAAGCGAAATAGAGAGATTATGGTGCCTCGGCAGGTGTCTATGTATTTATGTAAGCAGTATTTACACCTTTCATTAAAAAAGATTGGACAATTTTTTGGAGGAAGGGATCATACTTCTGTTATGCACGCAGTGAAAAAACTCGAGTCTCTTTTGAAAAAAGACCCTTTGTTAAAAAAAGATATTGAGCATTTGAAACAAGAGATGGGAGTTTAGGCGGCTATGACTTGTTTGTTTTGTATCGCTTTTTTCTTAGATTGATTAATTTTATCTAAGCTGTTTTGCAGTTTTTCAATGATTCGAAATTTAGAATATGCCGCAAATACATAATTATGAAAGTAGGTTGAGAGTTCATGTATCATTTGTATCTCTTTAGCTGGGAGATCTTGTAAAAAATTAGTGATTCGTATGGTGATTCTTTCCAGGCTTTTTTCTATGTTTGTTCGTGCCTCTGGGAATTTAAGAAAAAAGTTTTCTAGTTTATTTTTTTCAGAGTGAGGAGTCCCAATAAGAGAATCCATAAGATGTTTCGCTTTTGTCAAAATACTTCGGTCATCAATGGTAAAGAGTCCCGTATCAACTTCTTGGAAAAGTGCGTTATTATAAGAGAGGTCACCTTCTATGCAATCAATGATTTTAATCAGTGGAGAGTTATAGTCATTGGTTTCTTTTGGAGACTTGTTTTTGTTGTGCTCATACTCTTTGTTGCTATTTTTCATATATGAACGAGCTTCGTCGGATTTTATTCGGTTGAATATAAATATGCTGGCGAATCGCTCTTCTACATTTTTATAATGCTTCTTTGTTTTATCGTCGATAATAGAGCCTTGTGCTAAATCACCTTTTTTATTTGCTTCGCATAGATCGTGCGCAATAATATTGAGCAGTATAAATTGAGGATCAAAGAGTGAATTATTTTTTTGTAAAGAGGGGCAGCATTCAGTAAGATGATCATATATTGTCAGCATTTTAGTGCTGTGTTGGAGGTTGTTGTCATGAATAGTATTTTGAAAATCGATAAGAGCCATTTCTTTGTCTCCTTTTTGTACCAATTTTTTAATTCGTTTTCGTAGAGCTTTTTCTCCTGGAACAGTCATTCGTTGCATTTCTCCATCTACTTCTATTTGTGGCCAAAATCGTAATGTTTTTTTCAGCATGGCTATAGTTGTTTCTTTTTCACAATCATCAAGTTGATCGATAATAGCTCGAATTTTCTCTTGTGTCTCGGAAAAAATTCCAAATTTTTCAGATATATCGATAGCTTGTTCAAAAATATTTTCTTCTCTCAAAGAATCCGCTGAATACTCAGTTGGGTGATTCATAGTGTTGGTTTTATTATGTTCGATGCATTGTAGCATCTTTATATTGTTTAAATCAAGCCATTAAACAGTGAAAAAGCATACAAATAATATGGCTTACATCTCAATGATAATAGAAAATAGCTGTTTTTTATAGCTGGTGGCTTGATTTTTTCTCTAAAATCAGGTATAATGATCTGATGGACTTACAAAATAAAAAGAAAAAATGCCTTTAAATCAAATCACATCACAGGATTCAGTAGAAAATCAGTTTATAGCTGGGGAGGTTTTAAAAAACTTCACAGATGTTGCGGATATACGAATAGAGACAAAAAAAGAAGTTGAGACGTTAGTTGCTTTAAATGGACATGAGTTATTTGATAAAATGTATCATAGTCAGGGAGTAACGGAGGGAAAAGATAAAAATGGTCGAGTGTGGAGGCATTGTTTTTCTATGAGGGATCCTTCTCTTTCAAAAGCAAGAGAAATAAGCGATAATATTACTATTTTGTGTACTATCTTATCATCAAAATATAATGTAAAAATAACGAAATATATTGTTAAAAAAATTATAGAATCTGTGAAAAATGAAGAGGAAAATATTTTGATATATAATGCTCAAAGAGATTCTGCAGGAAAAGACCCTTCTCGTCGTAACATTTTTCTTGCGAGAGATTTGGTTACTGTTACTGCTTCGCCTCAAGAGTCTGAGGTAAGTACGAATTTATTTCATTTACAAGAAAAGTTTCAATTTTCTCAGGCAGAAAATAAGATTTTATCAAATTTAGACAATGGCTTGATTGATGTAAAGGGTGACTATAAAACATTTAATAGTCTTTTAGGGAAGTATAATAATTTTGTTAAAGAGGAGAAGGATCTTTTGCAATCAACAGCAACAGGATTAAAGGAGTCTGTGAAAAATAAAATGTTATATATATCAGAGGTTTCATCAAAAAAATCCTATAATGTCTATGGAAATGTCAGTAAAGTATCAGATGACATGGTCTCATCATTAGATAAAGATCAGTATGATGTAAAGAGAATTAATGGAAAGTATTGTATTAAAAAATCAGAAAAAAATAATGGGACTGGTCCAATTTATTATGATGAGTTTGGGAAAATGAGACAGCTGTCTTCAGATGTATTTATGAAAAACATGAACAACAAAGAAAAAATCATATTGAAAAATGATAAAATTACTTTGCATATAAAAGAGGTGTCAGACGAGGTGGAGCTGAGGGCGTCTGGAGATCTTACGATCGGTTCGGCCCATGGAAAGTATATGGCTGGTAATATTGTAGTGATTGGAGTATTAGGAGCGACGGAGGTTGAGTCTCAGGAAAAAATATTAATACAAAAATCTGTTCAAAATGGGACGAAAATAAAATCGTACGATATAGAAATGAAGCCATTGGATGATACAGTATTGTTGATTCAACCAGGAAAAGATAACGAATCACAAAGTGCTGAGGGGGGCACTATAGAAACTCAGAAAATGTTATTTGTTATGGAGGGGCGTAAAATAGATTTAAAAAATGTAAAAGTGGTGGGAGATATAAAAATTATTTTATCTGATGAGGACTTTAAGCAAAAGGCTCTTTTAGAAAATACGAAAAAAGCATTGTTAATGAATGAAAAAAATGAGGTAGATAAAATTCGGAAATTAGGATCAAAAGAGAATTTAATAGAGGATTTGAGGATATCGCACAGAAAAGATATTAAAAATGGTTTTAAGAGCAAGATGTTTGAGTACTATCAAGATTATAATAATGCGAAAAAAGCAGATAAGACGAAAAAGTTTCAAGAAATTGAGGAGATATATTCAGTGGTCCAGGGGAAGTTGAATCCTGATAAAGGTCGTCAATTCTTAAGGATAATAAAAAACCTTCGAACTCGTGAAAACAAAAGCTCAACGAAATTGAAAAAGATTCAGCAGCAAATTAACATTATTGATTCAGCCTTGGTAAAAAATAAATGTTATGCCATTAATTTTTCAGGAGAGTTGAAGGGAAGAGTCTCAGTGGTTATGAAGCAGCAAAAAGCGGGTCAAAACATTGCTATTGAAAAAGAAATTGCTTTTATTCAAGGAAAAGGAGAGGTCATCAACAAACAATGGAAATGGACTCCAGAGGAGTTGGCTAAGAAGTTGGCTCAAAAGAAATAGTTATAAATACAAACTCACCGGACAATGATCAGATCCGAGCACCTCAGTGTCATACGAGATATCTTGTATGTCATTGAGGAGTTTTTTTGTGGTGGTGAAGTAATCAAGTCTCCATCCCACGTTATTCGTTCTGGCACCTCCTCGGTATGACCACCATGAGTAGGTGTCGATTTGTTCAGGGTACAGGTGTCTGAAAATGTCAGTCATTTTAGCTGATTGTAAAAAAGTGGATATCATTTCTCTTTCTATGGGGAGAAAACCAATACTATTTTGATTCGCTTTTGGCCTCGCTATATCAATTTCTGTATGACAAATATTATAGTCTCCACAACAAATAACTTCTTTTCCAGCTGATTGAAGTTGTTTGATATAGGTTATGAGATCAACATAAAATTGAAGTTTATAGCTGAGCATTTCTGTTCCGTCTGCCCTCGTTCCTCCATTTGGAAAATAAACATTAAGAATAACAAGGTTGTTTTCCAGTTCAACTTCGGTGAGTCTTCCATCGTCAGAAAAGGTGGGAAATCCTTCAAAAGTATTTTTTGAAGAAATAATAGGGAGTCGAGTGTATATCGCCGTTCCGGCATATCCAGCTCTTGTTCCGGCGTGCCAAATAACATTATATTCAAAAGGATGAAGAATTTCTTTAGGAATTTGTTCTTGAAAGGCTTTTGTTTCTTGAATGCAAATAACATCCGCATCGTTTTTACTGAACCAATCGAGGAACCCTTTTTTGGCTACGGCTCGTATCCCATTCACATTCCAGCTGGTAATTTTCATATGAAAAATTTTAGATTATTCTTACTATATATCTTTTTTTATGAAAATGAATAAGAAATTCCCTTTACAAATTCCATCTTTCTTCATAAAATCCCACAGCAACTTCAATTAAAATGTTTTATTATGATGCAAGTAGTTTTTACAAAGCCTCACGGGTCAGCACGAGAATTTGATATTCGTACTGTAAGAGATGGATATGCTCTTTTTCTTTTAAAGTATTCGTACGCAGACATTGCAACGAAGYCTTTGGTGGAATCAGCACAGAAAAAATTAGATGAACGAAAACGAAAACTTGATGAAGAAATTTCAGCGGCGCAAGTTATTGCGGCGAAGCTTTCAGCTATTACGTTAGAATTTGCGGAGAAAGCAAATGAAGACGGTCATTTGTTTGGATCAATTACTGAGGCAATGGTTGCTGAGAAATTGACTGAAGCTCTTGGTTCAGAAGTGAAAAAAGATCAAGTTCGAATGGGAGATCATTTGAAAGAGGTCGGAGATCATGATGTTAATATCTATTTTATAGATACAGTAACGGCTCCAGTAAAGGTTTCGGTAACAGCAATTTCAGAATAATTTTTGAAAAACTTTTTAAGAAAGTCATGAATGTATTCATGGCTTTTTTTATTGTTTTTTTTCTGAAGTCTGTCTTGTTCGTATATAAAATTTGTGATATGGTACACTCGAAAATTAAGCTTTTTATTTATGGCAAAAACGAAGAAAAAACATGTACGAAAACAACATTCAAAAAAAACGAATCCTTTTTTGATTTTATTATTGGTAGCGGCCTTAGTGACAGGCGCTTCGCAAATATTTTCAGATACATCATCAAAAAAAGAAAGAAAAGAAGTCCCTCTTTCAGAAATACAATCATTGTATGCGGCGGGAGGTTTGGAGGAGGTGTTTATTGACAAAGGTGAGATTAGAGCAACACAAGGCGATGTTATTTATGTGGCAAATCGTTTGCCCTATGAAACAGTTTCAGATTTAGGATTTGATAATAAAGATATAGCCGTACCTGTAGAAGTGTATGACGTGGCATCCTCTGATTTTTGGGATGGAGTTTTTAAGTTTTGGGGGCCGGTTTTATTAATTATTTTTATCTTTTTATTCCTGATGAAGAAAGCAGGTTCTGGAGGCGGTATGAATTTTGGTTCATCAAAGGCAAAGCTTGTATTGGATAAAGATTCAAAAACAAAATTTGCTGATGTCGCTGGAGCAGAGGAGGCAAAAGAAGAATTGATGGAGGTTGTGGATTTTTTAAAGCATCCAAAAAAATATGTAAAAATCGGAGCAAAAATTCCAAAAGGAATTTTAATGGTGGGAGAGCCTGGAACGGGAAAAACTCTTATGGCTCGAGCTGTGGCTGGAGAAGCAGGAGTTCCTTTCTTTTCTATCTCTGGATCTGAGTTTATTGAAATGTTTGTTGGAGTTGGGGCATCACGGGTGAGAGATTTATTTTCAAAGGCAAAAAAGATTTCACCATCTATTATCTTTATTGATGAAATTGATGCTATTGGAAAACAACGAGGGAAAGGATATGGAGGAGGACATGATGAGCGAGAGCAAACACTGAATCAGATTTTAACTGAAATGGATGGATTTGATAATGAAAGCAATGTGATTGTTATTGCGGCGACCAATAGGCCGAACGTTTTAGATAAAGCATTATTACGACCAGGGCGATTTGACAGACGAGTGGTTATTGAAATGCCAAATGCAGAAGAAAGAGAGCAAATATTAACAGTTCATATTCAGGGGAAGGAAATGGCAAAAAAGATTGATTTAAAAGAATTATCAAAAAAAACCCCAGGTTTTTCAGGGGCTGAGCTTGAGTCAGTGGTGAATGAGGCGGCTATTACGAGTGCGAGACATAATAAAAAAACAATTTCTCAAGAGGCATTGCTTGAGGCAGTTGAGAAGGTGATGATGGGGCCAGAGAAAAAATCAAAAAAAGTTTTAGAAAAAGAGAGGCAAATTATTGCATACCATGAAGTGGGACATGCGCTCGTGTCTCATAAAATTGATGAATGTGATCCAGTGCATAAAATTTCAATAGTGGCTCGAGGAGGTGCGGCTGGTTTAACTTGGTATTTGCCAGATGAAGAGTCTCAGCTACATTCGAAACAAAACCTTTTTGCACGTATTTGTGGTTTAATGGGAGGAAGAATTGCGGAGCAAATGAAATTTGGTGATGATGCCATTACCACAGGGGCTTCAAATGATTTAGAAAGGGCAACAAAAATTGCGCAATCTATGGTGGCTCGTTTTGGAATGACAGGCATTGGATTATCGGTATTTACTCAGAATGATGAATCATTTTTAGGCGTAGATATTCATCAAGGAAAAAATTACTCAGAAAATACGGCTCAAAAAATAGAAGCAGAAGTTGAAAGAATTTTACAGAAAGCGTATAAAATAGGATCTGATATTTTAAAGAAAAACAATAAAACATTTGAAAAAATTGCTCAAGACCTCTTGGCGAAAGAAGTGATTAATCAAAAAGAATTTGAAGCATATTTTGCATAATTTAAATAAAACAATATGGCTATTTTAACAATCGAACAAAGTGGAGGCGGCTCACAAGATAATGTGATTATTATGAATCTTGAAGGAGAAATCGATGAATCGAATCAGCATGAATTGGAGGCACGATTGCAGCTATTTCTTGGAGATGATTTAACGGTGAATGTTGTATTTAATCTCTCGAATCTTGATTATATGAATTCAGGAGTTATTGGATTATTTGTTTCATATCATGAACAGTTTTCAGCCATGGGAAAAAGTTTTGTATTTTCTTCTTCAAATGAAGATGTGTTTTCTATTTTAGAGCTGGTTGGAGTACCAACAGTTATTGATTGTTTTGATAGTGACGAAGAGGCATGTTTATCGTTTGAGCAATAATGGCAGACTCTCTTTTTCAGTTTCGGCATTTTGCACATAATGAGTCTTATGGGATTTTAGAGCTTTCAGGTGATTTAGATCAAAAAGTTCTGTCTGAGTTAGAATCTATTTTAGAAAAACATAATAATGATGAGGCGTTAGAGATTTTATTTATTTCTTTTAAACGAGTTACATTTGTAAATTCAACGTGCGTAGGATTATTGCTGTCAGCTTTTCAGGCCTATGATAAAAAAGAAAAAAAAATATGTTTTGTGAATGCGGAGAAAAATGTTTATGATATATTTCGAGTATTGGGGGTGACAGAAATTATTCCGATGTACCCAACAGTTAAACAAGCTATTATTTCTATTATTTAAAAAAATATTTTATGGAAAGTCTTATTCACGTTCTATCGGCATATAATAACAAGCAAGAATTACAGGTTATCATTGATATCCCCACAGGATCTTCAAATAAATATGAGTACGATCATGAGTTTGATTGTATTCGACTTGATCGGGTTTTATCAGTTCCTATGGCGTATCCTTTTGAATATGGATCGGTTCCTCAAACTTTGGCAGAAGATGATGATCCTATTGATGTTGTTGTATACACAACGCACCCAACCGTACCAGGATGTGTGATGAATGTTCGGCCGATTGGAGTATTATATACAGAAGATGAGGCTGGAATTGATCCAAAAATTATTTGTGTTCCAACAAAAAAGATTGATCCTCGGTTTGCTGAGATAGAAAAATATCAAGATCTGGGCCAGCATCGTTTAGATGAAATGAGAATGTTTTTTAAAGAATATAAACATTTAGAGAAAGAAAAATATGATAAAATTGTGATTGGATCATTTGATTCCAAAGAACGAGCTGAAGAGCTTATTCAAGAAGCGATGAAACGATATAAAACACATAAATAGATGGCCGTATTTTTTTGGACCGGCGATGATGTTTTTTCTTTACAAGAAAAAAAAAGGGTATGGCTGAAAGCTTTTACAGAAAAATATCAATCTGATTTAAATATTGAAGAGCGAGAGTATCAGTCTCTCTCTTCTTCAGAGTTATCTGTGTTTTTATATGCGGCTCCTTTTTTAGGAGATAAGCGGCTTTGTTTTTTGTCTGGAGTGCCGAGCTCGGCGAAGGATAAAAAAGATGAAAAAAAAGAAACGATTGTAGAAGAATTTTTGACCAAAGGCGTGCCAGATGATTTGGTGCTTATTTGTATTCAGCCAACGCCCGATAAGCGAACTCGTTTTTATAAAAAATGTGTGCCTTTGATGAAAACAGAGATATTTTCATTTCCATCCGGCTCAGCATTATCTCAATGGGTTCGACAAAGAGTGGCTTTGTATAAAGGGGCCATTTCCTCTTCTTCCATATCATATTTAATAGAAAAACTGTTAGAAACTAATTTGTTTATCTATGATGTCGAAATACAAAAACTCTGTTTGTATGTAAATGGTAAAGAAATTACAAAAACAGATATAGATGATTTGGTGGTGGCTCATTCAGCGACTAATATTTTCCGCCTCTTGGACATGATTAGCGCGAAACGACCACTTGAAGCTATTAAAGAGTTACATGTTGTCTTAGACTCAGGAGAGGGTATTTTTCAAGTGCTCTATATGTTGGTCAAGCAGTTTCGAAATTTTATTTTTGCCATGTCTTTAAAAAATCCATCTTCACAAGATTTAGTGAAGGAATGTAAAATGCATCCGTTTGTTGCGAAGAAGGTCATTGGATTTTTACGAAATATGAAATATGAACAGGTTAAGGCGTTTTATTTGTCATTATTAAAAATTGATGAGGGGGTCAAAACAGGAAAAATACCTATGACCAGTCATAATGAAAAAATGTTATCTTTTGAAATAGAGAAGGCGGTGGTAAAATTTTGTACATAAAAAAAACCATAAATAAAATATTTATGGTTTCAGAGTATCGATGATATATATCGGTTTATTTTTTGTAGTCATAAACGGCTCGTCCGACTCGAACAAAGTGTTCGTTTTTTTGTAAGTTGAGAGAGATCGTTCCAATTTGTACTTCTCGTTGTTTCTGTACTTCTCGAATAATTTCTTTTTTAGAGAGCGGTCCTTTTTCTTTCAGGATTTCTACAATAACATCCGCAACTGTTCCGGGTTTGTATCCCCATTCTTGTAGAGCATAGAGACCTCGTCCAACGAGTACAAATTCATCGTATCGAATCAGTTCATTGTGAACGGCTTGTGTGGTTGTTACTTTCTTTTGAATTCCTACTTCGCTAATTTTATTTGAGATATCAATAAAGTGCATTGGTCGTTTTTCAGTTCGTAAAACGATGATAGCTTTATCTTTAATTGATCGAGGATTCACTTCTCGCCATTCCATAAGTCCCCATCCTTCTTCCACTTCATGCATTCGGTTGTCAATAAGCAAACATGATTTGATGAGCTCTGCTGTTGCCTGTTTATCATGAAAGAGATCTTGTTTTTGAATAAAACGATAGATATCACAAAACTTAATAACTTTTTTCTGTTTTTTTAAGTATTTTTCAGCCGAATCTGTGATTTTTCGAATGTTGTAGATTGAAATAACATCAAATCTCCAAGCTGGTTCGAAGGTTCCGGTTCGTTCATTTTTTGAAAGTTCAGAGTCAATTGAAAGTGCGAGTGTTATGATTTTCCCATCAAGTGGAGAATCTTTTCCAATCGCGTTGAGAATTCCGGCTACAATATCATTTTCTTTCATAATTCCTCCATTGGTTTCAAGGAGTTCTTTGGCAACAGAGTTAATGCTTTTGAGCTGAGAATTTGAAATATGTCGTCGAAGTTTTAAGAGTGCTATGTTTTCAATTYGACGAATACGTTCTCGTGTGACTCCAAAGTATTGTCCAATATGTTCCAGAGTTTGTCGTGGTTTTTCATTCAGGCTAAATCGTCTCACGATTACTTCTCGTTCTTTATCGGTGAGGACTAAAAAAAGATCTTCAATAACGGTCTTTAGATTGATGGCTTGGAGAATGTCTTGAGTCATAGGTATAGAGGGTTATCAATAAAAAAATACACAGTTTTGAGACAATTGCGTAGTTTTTTTTGTGTTTTTGTTTTTACGTCAACAATATTAAGACAGAAAGCATGTTTCGTCAAGTGGTGTTTTTGTGATTATTTTCAGTGAAAATGTGTTCTTGCTCTGTTTCTTCGTATGAATAAACTTCATTTTCTATAAGTTGTTTTTCTCTTCTAATCGTTGAATGCTTTCTTTAAGCCTGGCAATTCCTCGAGAGAGTAATGTTCTGACAGCGGCTTCTGATTTTCCAGTGATTTCAGAAATTTCTTTATGGGTTCGTTCATTGACATATTTTAAAACAACAACTTCTCTTTGTGTTTCTGGTAAAGCAACAAGGGCTCGTTGCAAGAGTTGTTGATTAAAAAAGGCTTCAGTCGTTTTGTCTGCGGCAATTCTATTGTCAGTAATTTCGTGTACAAGTTCATCAATTTGAACGTTTTCTTTTCGCACATGATCAATAACAGTGTTGTGCGCTATTTTATACAGCCATGATGTAAATGGAAATTTGGTTTTTTGATATTTATTAATCTGTCTCCATGCTTTAAAAAAAGTGTCTTCCGTCAGATCTTCCGCGAGTTCTTTGTGCGTGACTTTATAAAAAATAAAACGATAGATATCGGTGAGATAAAAGTCATAGAGTCCTCCAAAAGCCTCAGAATCACCTTCTTGAGACATAAGAATGAGCGCGTCAATTTGTTTTTCGCTGAGTTTCATGTATGGTGCTAAGTTTGATTCATCCTATAATAGAATGTTTGAAAAGTAAAATACTTCTTATTTATAAATATTTGTAAATGTATAGATCAGGTTTTTATAGAGTGATCGTGCTGATCGAATACATCGATAGGTGAAATATACAAGTGGTTTATTAATAATGTCATAGGCCTGAGAATATTCAATAACCTCTCCTCCAAACTGTTTTTTAAATCGAGAGGGGCCAGAAAGTGGATCATTTTTTTCATTAAGGGGGTTTGCGATTCCAAAGAAATCATATTCTTCACATCCTTGTTTTTTTGCTTGGTCGATGACATGCCATTGTAAAAGATATGGGGCCATTTTATCTCGGTGTTGGTTTGATGAAGCTCCATAGTAATAGAGACAAGATTCTTGATCCAATATAAAGATTCCAGCAGAGAGAAGGTGGACTGTTTGAGATTCATCTTTCCAAAGAGCAAAAAACATTTTTACTTTTTCGACATCAGAGTGTAACAAAGCTTCGTAATGTTTTTTATAGTTTTGTGAAAAACCGTCTCGTGAAGTGGTTTCTTCCAAGAGCTGACAAAAGGCGTTTATATCTCGAGATTCTTCAACGTATACTTTATGTCGTTGAGCGACTCGAATATTATATCGGCCTTTTGATTTCATTTGTTTTAAAATCTCTTCTTCGTCGTTTGAGAGATTAAGAATTCGTGTAAACTTTGGAAAATGAGAGAGGGCACTTTTTACAGAGAGCGAAGGGAAATTTTGTATTTTTTCTTGAGGAGAGATATAAGAAAAAACAGCATTTTCTTTTTTAGCGAGTAATTTGAGTTCTTTCCAGAAAAAATCATCAGGTTTTCCGAGGGGGCCATAGGGGACTTCAAGGTATGTCCAGTTCTTAAAAAGTTGTTTTTTTATAACCAATGCAGAGCTTTCACCGTCTCCGAGAAAGAATACTGTATTCCCAATCTGTTTTTGAAACTCGGCCCAGTGTTTTGTTTGCCATGGGTTTTTTTTAAACAGCCGTTGAAAGCCTTGGAATGTTGTTTGCTTCATAATTATAAAAATTTAGTCAGTTGTGAAAAGTCTTTTATGAGTGTTTCTCTCATGCTTCCATTGTATAAAGCCGCCGCTGGATGATACATGATAAGGAATTTTTTTCCATCTTTTTCCTGAATCGTTCCATGAGCTTCTCCAATTTTTTTATCTGGAAAAAAAAGATTCATCGCAAATCGTCCAAGGGTGACAATAATTTTTGGTTGAATGATTTCAATTTGTTTGTGGAGGTATGGAATACATGTAGCGATCTCAGATTTTTTTGGATCTCTGTTTTTTGGAGGTCGACATTTAACGGTGTTGGCAATAAATACATCTTCTCGTTCGAGTTCAATGCTTTCAAGAAGAGTGTTGAGAAATTTTCCAGCCGCTCCAACAAATGGAACGCCCTTTATATCTTCATTTTTTCCAGGAGCTTCTCCAATAAATAATATTTTTGCTTTTGGATTCCCAGATCCCGGAACAACCTGGGTTCGTTCCTTGTGGAGTTCGCATTTGGTGCACTCAGCAATACTCGCGTGAAAATCTTTAAGTGAAGGGAAGGAAGTTTTGGGAGTGTCCATGTAGAAAAAATTAAGAATTCATAAGTCTTCGGGCTTCTTCTCGTTCTTTTTTTTGTAAATTTGTTTCAATGTTCAGGTCTTCTTGAATGAATGTTTGACAGGCCAGGACTCGTTCTCCGTTTATCTGAGACAAACATTTTTGACACCGTCCTTCTCCTCCGCAATGCGGTTTTGAAACTATTTCAATATTATTGTCTTGGGCAAGTTCCCACAGAGAATCTCCTTTTTCAACTTCAAATGTTTGATTTTCATCTATAAAATGTACTTTTGGCATGGTGTATGTTTAGTTAAATTCAGGATCAGTGTTTACTCGGCTTTCTTCTGGAAGTTTTTGTCCTTGATATTTTGAAGAAGGTTTATCTCCATAGGGTACAAGGGCTGGTGATGACATAGTTTCAAAAGCCAGTTGGCAAACTCTTTGACCAGGATAAATGGCAATAGGCACTTGATTTACATTTCCAATTTCAAGGGTAATGGTTCCGGTAAATCCAGCATCAATAAATCCAGCGGTTGTATGAACAAAAAGCCCCAGTCTTCCAAGTGAGCTTCGGCCTTCAATTCGAGCAACGAGATTATTTGGAAGTGTGACGGTTTCGGCGGTCACTCCAAGAACAAATTCTCCAGGGTGTACAATAAAAGGAGTCTTTTCATCGAGTTCAATAAGCTCCATGATATTTTCTTGAGGTTTTCGAGGATCAAGAACGGTTACTTTTGAAGGTTTGTAAATTTTAAAGAACTTTCCCAGTCGTAAATCCATACTTGAAGCATGAATTTGTGATCGGTAATCTTTGTATTCTGATTGAATAATAATTTCACCAGCATCAACGGCAGCAAAAATATCTCGGTCTGATAAAATCATAAAAATCTATTAAAAACTGTTGGTAGTGTACTATTTTTTTGTTGGAAGTAAAGGAGGGTTAACCCGTCCCCAGTTCGTTGTGTGTTCCGGCATATCGTATATAGAGCGTGTTGGTAGATGTCCTATATATAATTCGATAGTCTTTGTGAATGAGGAACTCACTATATGTATTATATTTTCCTTTCATGGGTTTGATGGGGAAGGGGCAGTTTTTAAGTCCGTGAATGAAAATGTGCTGAACGAGTTGAGAGACTTTTATTTTTATGATTTTAGGGGCCTTTATTAATTGTTTTTTTGCAGTTTTATGCATTTCAATATTCATGATAAATCAATTATTTTATTAAAATCTTCAATATTTGCAATAGCTTCATATTGATCAGGAGTATCATCTGACATGAGTTCAATTTCAAATTGCACAGCTTTTTCTTTAATGATGTGTTTTAAAGAAAGCTCTATGAATTGAGACATAGAAATCCCCAGTTTTTTAAGAACATCAGAGGCATTTGTTTTGATGTCTGGTCGAATTCTGGCGTGTATATTTGCGGTTCTGTTTAGGGTTGTATGCATTGTGGTGTTGTTTAATGTATAGATATCATACACTAATGCAACACATTTGCAACACATTATTTTGATGATTATAACTCCCGTCACCGCAGGGGCACAAAATCTTGTGCCCGAATAGGCGAGAGGGTCTTTATTTATATATTAAAATAAAAGGGGTGCTGATAATACGGGTTTAAAATTTTAAACCCCTGCGGTAAATATTATTTCTTCTAGATTTTATTATTTTTCAAAGTTCTGGTTTTTTATCTGTATTATAATATTACCTTCCCACTTTCAACATCTCCAATAAGCTGTAAAAGCGCAAAAACGGTCGGGGATGGATTAAAGGCCCCGGAGAGTGTCATCTTCTTGAGTTCTTCTATTGAAAATTCCTTCATATCTTTGACAACATTGCCATCAGGATTTTCGACGTGGGAGTCACTCAGTCCTCGGGCAATAAAATAATATCGATGTTCATTCAGGACTTTTTTTCGATACGGCAGTTCATAAAATAATTCGAATGATTCGGCTTTTTTCCCAAGTTCTTCTTGAAGCTCTGCTTGTGCACATTGTTCTGGGGTTTGATGAGATTCAAGTCCGCCTCCTGGGATAAGCCAGCGAGTCACATCTTCATCAATTCGATATTCTTGTATGAGCCATATTTTTTTATTTTCAGAAATAGGAAAAATATGTACAGAGGGGTTAGTATACACACGGACTAAAGTGAGTGAATCTTCTGTTTGTATTCGCTCTTTGCATGTTTGGGCTGACAAGACTTCGTTGCTTACTTGTATCATGGCATTTTGATAGACAATTTTTTCATTTGGATTGAGGGGGATCATAATGATGTAATATTAAAATTTTTGTGTTTCCCAGAGTGTATAAAACTTTCCTTTTTGTTTCATGAGTTCATCAAAGCTTCCCGATTCTATCACTTTTCCATGATCCATGACGATAATTTTATCCATTTCTTTTATGGTAGATAATCTGTGAGCGATAACGATAGCAGTGATATTTTTGAAAAAGTCATGGAGGGCTTTTTGGATTTTCTTTTCAGATTGAATGTCTAAATGAGAAGTTGCTTCATCAAGTAAGAGAATTTCGGGGTTTTTGTAAATCGCTCGAGCGATACCGACTCTTTGTTTTTCTCCTCCGGAAAGTTTTATTCCTTTCTCTCCGATAAGAGAGTCGAGTCCGTCAGGAAGTTTATGAGCAAAATCATGTATGTGTGCAATTTTGAGAGACTTTTCTAATAGTTTTTTGTCTTTTTTACTTTGCACGATGCTAATATTGTCTTCCAGTGAGAGATTAAAAAGTTCGGTGTCTTGTGGAACAATGGCAATATGTTTTATATATGATGAGCGTTTAATGTCATGAAGAGAGGTGTTATCAAAAAATATGTCTCCCTTGTAATCATTATAGAGTTTTAATAAAAGTTTAAATAAGGTAGATTTTCCCGTTCCAGAGATTCCGACTATTCCAATTTTTTCGCCCTGTTTAATAGTGAGTGAAAAATCTTTTAAGACTTTTTTTCCTCGATATGAAAAATTAATATTTTTCATTTGAAGAGTTTTCCAATTTGGATCAAATGTTTTATGCCCAGATGTTTCGATCGTTGGCTGGGTATTTAATATTTCTTTCATTCTCATCAGGGCAACTTTTGCGGCTGAAAATCGATAATGAATTTGTGAAAAATCTTCAGATGATTTTTCAATCTTTCCAAAATACAGTATCACCATCGCGAGTGATCCAATTTCAAGATTTTGTTGAAAAATATTATAGATAGTAAAAACAAGGATGATTATTCTAAAAATTTCTTTATAGACGCTCAGTAAGACATTTCGAATCTGATAATAATAAATACGATTACAAATGGCTTGTAAAAGTTTTTTACTTGAAGCTTCCAGGACTGAAAAGGCATTTTTCCAAATGGAAAGTGACTTTATAATAGAAATGTTATTAATCGATTCAAAAGAAAATCCTTCAAAGTTTTCCCATTCTCTGTTCGCAATATTTCCTTGTTGTACTGGTTTTTTGGTAAATTTTTGAGAAAGCAGGAAATAAGTAATAAAAAAGAATATGAGTATAAATGCAAAAGAGATATGGAGAGATGCGAGGATGAGAATAATAGACACAAACTGAACAAGTGACGGGATAAACAGGTTAATATATGTACGAATAATAGTATTGAGCCCTTCACCTCCTTTATGGGCTTTTTGGATTTTATTTCCGGTGTTTTCTTTTTCGTGCCAATCGATGTTCAGTGAATACATGTGTTTGATCGTCATTTTTTTCGCATCAATGTTTGCTTTTTCGGCAATAAAATAAATGCTAAATCGAGCAAGTGATGAAAGTATGACTCGCATAATAGCACTTATGGCAATAATCCCCATCAGGTTCCAGGCATAGCTATTATCACTTCCTGGTTGATATTGAGATATAAACGTAATCATTTCAGCCAGTGCCCAGGCAGGAATGAGCCAAATAATAGAGTCGGCTATGCGAGCGACTGATCCAAAAAAGAATCGTATTTTATACGGTTTTATAAATTGCCAGATGTCTTTGATGAGTTCTGTGTTGGGGGAGTACTTCGAGGTTGTCATATTTTTTAATTTACTGGCTGCGGATATAATAGCTTTATCATAAGAAAACACAAGATATCCTTGATATTTATTTCTAAAAGTGTTAGGGTGTACTCGATAGATTTTGTCAAAAGTATTAGGGTATACTCTATAGATTTTATAAAAATATGAATAATAAACTTATAAAAATTATTGATTTTTGGAATAAACAGGTAAAAAAACCTGTATTTTTTCGTGATATATTTATTAAAATTCCAAAGGAGAGTTATGA
This sequence comes from Candidatus Peregrinibacteria bacterium, assembly GCA_002401425.1. GTDB lineage: Bacteria > Patescibacteriota > Gracilibacteria. Next base: position 107,160 of record NVTB01000004.1, on the reverse strand, counting down.
GATTATTGATATTTTGGGGGTGAGAAGATCTGGAAAGTCTTCTTTGTTTTCTCTTTTTATTCAGGAGCACAATATCCAAGAGGGGGAGTGTTTATCAATAAATTTCGAAGATCCTTTTTTTATTGAAAATAATTCACCAGAAATCATTGAAGAGATTGTAGAATGTTTTGAGCTTTTTTTCTCAAAAAAATTAAAATATATATTTTTTGATGAGATTCAGGCTATTCCTCATTGGGAAAAGGCTGTTACAAAAATACAATCTTTAGAAAAATTTCATATTTTTATTACCGGTTCATCCTCTAAAATGTTATCACAAGAGCTTTCAACGGTATTAACCGGAAGGCATCAGTCTTTTTTAAATTTCCCTTTGTCTTTTCAGGAGTTTTTACGATTTGAGGGTGTTGAAAACATGAGTCATAAAGCACTTGTATTGAATGAAGGGGTTTTAAAGAAAGCTTTCTTAGAGTATTTAGAAATTGGAGGTTTTCCAAAAATAGTGATAGATAAAAACACAGAATTATTAAAGAACTATTTTTATGATATTTTACATAAAGATATTATATTTCGACATAATATTAGAGAGAAGGAAATGTTAGAAAAAATAACATTATTTTTATTAACGAATAGCACAAAAATATATTCGTTAAAAAACATTCAAAATACATTTCAAATTTCGTATGATTTGACGGCTCGTTATATTTCGTATTTAAAGGAAGCTTTTTTATTTTTTGATTTAGAAAGGTTCTCTTTTTCTCTCAAACAACGACACTTGGCACAGAAGAAGATATATGCTATTGATACGGGTTTTTGCGCGGCGGTGTCTTTTCGTTTTTCAGAAGATGCGGGGAGAAGATTGGAAAATACTGTTTTCTTATATTTAAAGCAAAAATATACAACAATTTTTTATCATAAAAACCAGCATGAATGTGATTTTCTGATCCAGGAAAATAATGAAATTACACAGGCCGTGCAGGTCTGTTATGATGTACAAGATGGAAATAAAAAACGAGAAATAGCAGGCATCCTTGAGGCGTGTGCAGAGTATGGGATAAAAGAAGGGACGATTGTTACTTTGTCTCAAGAGTTTACTGAAACAGTGAAGGGTGTGCGTATATCGGTGGTTCCGGCCTGGAAATGGATGTTAAAAAATTAAAAATTATCTTATGAAAAAAATCGCCATCATCGGAGCCGGTCCAGCGGGGATTTCTACGGCGTGTTTTTTAAAAGACTTTGCAGGAGAGGTTTTGTTATTTGAGCAAAATAAAAGAATTGGAGAGAAATTACGAATTACCGGAGGAGGAAGAATGAACGTCACAAATAAAAAGTTTTCAGATGCCGAGTTTTTTTCAAAAAACACTCGAGTACTTTCCCATGTTTTTCGTCATCCATATTTTCAAACCCCTCAAACAACGCTTGATGCGTTGGGGGTGGAATATATTTGGGAAGATAATCGAGCGATCTTAGCTTCGGGGAGTGCCCCAAAAGAGGTGGGAAGATTTCATGATATTTTATTTCGACAAAAAAACCTGTCTCTGCATTTTGATTCAGAGGTTATTCACATAGAAAAACAAGATGAGCAATTTTCTCTCACATTGGCAGACAAAAGCGTTTTTGTGGTGGATCGGGTCGTGTTATCGGGCGGAGGAATGTTTCGTTTGCGAGATAATAAGTCATCACAAGGTATTTACGCGCTGGCGACACAGTTGGGACATACCTTATGTGATCCTCAGCCTTCTTTATCTCCTTTGGTTATAAAAGATCATCCCTTTGTTGATTTATCCGGAGTATCACACACGGTGACTTTATTTGAAAAAAATAAAAARAATATGGTTTGTGATAGTATTATTTTTACCCACGAAGGAATTTCGGGTCCGGGAGTTTTGGATTTTAGTGCTCATTATTCAGATGATGGTTTTTATATTTCGTTTTTACCAGATATGAAAGAAGATGAATTAAGAGCCGTTATAAAAAAGAGACGAGATGGTAAAAATATCATTGCTGATTTTTTTATAGCAAAGATGCCAAAATCTCTGTTTCAATTTTTTGAAAAACGCCTCAATCTCCCAAAACATTTTTCAGAACTTTCAAAAGAAAATGAAAAAAAACTGATTCAAGATATGTGTTCGTTTTTTGTCCCATCCGCCATGCGTAAAGATTTTACCTTTTGTTGGACGACGCAGGGAGGAATTGATATGTCAGAAATCTCTGCAAACTCTTTTGAATCCAAAAAGGTAAAGAACCTGTTTTTTGCTGGAGAAATTGTTGATATCAATGGCTTATGTGGAGGATATAATATTAGTTTTGCGTATGTGTCGGGGAGGATTGTGGGGGAAGGTGTGGGGAAAATCAGAGTTTGATACGAAGGGGGCTCTTTTATTTGTTATAATTCCATAAACAGACATTTTTGTCCGGTTGAGTGTTTATAATGAATATAATTCAATTGGAAGTGTTTTCTACAATAATTCAGCAATTGTTCTTTTCCCTTGCCTCTCTTTATACCGTTGTTCCGGACATATTCTTGGAATATTTATATTCCACTTTTTATAAAACAAAAACTCTTGAGGGGTTATTTTATACAACTGCCCGTTTATTTCACAGCTAAGAATGTGTTGGCATATGTTTTCATCTGTATCTTCTATATTCTCTGGAATAATGTATTTTTTGCCAAAATAATTTTGTTCAGATGTATCTGTGTGCCATTTCCATTGTTTTTTTTGCACTTGTTGTTTGCTCAGTGGATAGTAGTCGTTCGCAGTGGTTTCATTGTATCCAAAGGGGGACATTTCTATTGGAAAAAATTCTCCCCATTCTCCTGTCTCTTTCATATGATTAATGATTTTTGGAACGAGCTCGTTGTATTCTGTTTCTGTGTATTGTTTGTTAAAAATACAGTATTGTTTATTTTTTAAGCCAACGCATGCAAAAAGATTACTGCAGTTATCTATGCATTGAATACAGTACATTGAGTCATGTGGTCCGTTGTCTATCCACAAGATAAAAGAGGAATTTTTAAGTTTTTCTCCAGAAGTTATTTCATATGAATTTTCGCAAAAACCGCAAGCGTATCCATCCATGCAGTCGCTGTTATGGCTGGCGGCATATGTCATATGTGTTAAGTTTTTTCCATGTTCGATGTCAAAACAGTTTTTGCAATTTTCTCCATGAAAAATAAAATTTCCGCTACAGTTTGTGGCATTGTGATTATGAAGTGATGGGAGTTGAGCGTCTTTTTTTAGAGATTCTATGTTTTTTTGAATTTCTGATATCGGTTGTTGGTTTATTTTTTTCATTTCTTCGTTCCAGTCTTTTTCTGTGTATTTTGTGTTGAAAATATAAAATTGTTTATTGTTGAGCCCCACGCAAGCAAAGCAGTTTTTGCAATCTGTGCAATCAAGACAGTGATGAATATTTTTCGAATTTTGGCAATTTTGAGAAAAGGTAGCCTGCTGAATATTGTTTGAATCAAGGCATTCATAACAGTCAGAGGAGTTTTTTAGTGATGAACAATCAATAGTATTTTGACAATTATTCAGCCGGTATCCAAACGAAGAATCTTGACACCGGTCGGTGTTAAAATTCATATGACAATTTGTGTTGTCAAAGGCGCAGTGATTATAATCGGCATTTTTTCCATTAATATTCCAAATGGCTATTTTTGGAACTTGTTTAAAAAGATCATTCATTTGTTCAAAAAATGGTTCTGTAAAATCATATGTTATTCCATATTCTATCGCATCCCAATGGTCTTTTCTCCATTCTGCTGGGGCATAGACTGTTTCGTTTTTATCACTTGAGTATATAGATATAATAGGTTGATTGGAAAGTGAGCATTTTCTATGATAAAGATTTCGTTCATTTCGAAAGGCCAGTCTGCGTTGTTGCCGACAGTCAGGGCACAGTGAAGGAGTAGGAATTTGATATTTCTGTCCCTGAAAAACCGGAGAGACTTTTGTGTAAAAATCTTGGTCTTTTTTTGTGATGATAAAATGAGCTGAACATTGTTTGCAGGTTTTTTCCATAAAATGTTTTTTTAGTGTCAGGTAAAAATATTTTATCAGTAAATGGGGTGTTTTACAAAGAAGAATGAAAACACTTAAGTTGTTGTCGAAAACTTTCTACACTAAATTACCTTTATAAAGTGTTTTATATAAAACACTTTATAGTATTTTTATTTCTCTGTTGTTGACGGGTTTTGACATTGTTTATAAAATATAATATCTCTTTTAGGGAAGAGAACAAAATTATTTATTATTTATATATTATATTATGAACACGATTAAAAGTTATGCAGAGGCGGAAAAGCAGAGAGCAATTTCTGTGGATGAATTGAGGCTTGTCCTTAATGAAATTGATACGACGATAGTTTCTGGGATATCTGCAGAGACTTTACAAAAATTGAGGACAATACAGTTGAAGGCTGGTTGTCTGGAGGAGTTGGTGAGTGAAGAAAAGAAGAAATATATAGATCTTTTATCTCAAGGAGAGCTGAGTCTTAGGGATGTTCCACTTGAATTTCGTAAAGATAAAGATGTTGTATTGGTTGCGGTTGGTTATGATGGGATGGCTCTTTTACATACATGTTATCAGTTAAAAAATGATAGAGAGGTTGTTGCGGTGGCTCTTTCTAATAATGTAAAGGCTCTTCAGTACGCCTCTGCAGAAATGAGGGATGATAAAGATATTATCATGGAGGCCGTTTTTTATGATAAAAAAGCGGTTAAATATGCTTCTTCAAGATTAATAGAGGAAGATAAGGACGTTAAAAGGGCATATTATGTATCCTTGGTGTCTGAGGATGCAAATGCTTTTTTTACTGCTCCAGAAGATATGCGTTATGACAAGGAGGTGGTTTTAGCGGCTGCCTTTTGTTCTGATGATTCGGGGGAAATATACTTTATTTTAGACTCTACTTCAGTGGAGCTTCGGGATGATATAGAGGTGGTTATGGCAGTGATAACTCAAGAAGGCCTGGGGTTAATGTTTGTTTCTGATAGGCTTCGGGGGTGTAAGGAGGTGGTGAAAGCTGCGATTTTATCAGGGGGTTGTATTAAAGATGCATCGAAAGAGCTGAGAGGAGATAAAGAGTTGATGATAGAGGCTGTGTCTCGTTATGGGTCCGATATTGAGTATGCTTCGGATGAATTGAGGAATGATAAAGAGGTGGTTATGGCTGCGCTGACTGTTTCAGAGCTGCAGAAGGATCCGACTGGGCATGCTTTTGATTCTTTTTCTCAAGAGCTTCAAAAAGATGAAGATGTTATACGGGCTGCGAAGAGAAAATAGGTAAGCCTCCTCCCTTGCAAAAAACAAAAAAATCTAATAAATTATTGTAGAAAGTTTTCTACAATAATTTATCAATTATTCTTTTTTCCTGCCTCTCTTTATACCGTTGTTCCGGACATATTCGAGGAATAGGCAGCGCCATTGTTTTATAAAAACGAAATTCCTGTGGGAGTATTTTATAGAGCTCTCCGCTGTGTTCGCACGTGAGGACTTGCTCACAGATATCAGGAGTGATGTTTTGAATGTCTGGGTCAATAATATATTTTGATCCCAGGTAATTTTGTGTTTTGGTTATTGTGTCGTCGCCGTCTCGAGGATAATACTCTTGTGCGACTGTTTCATTGTAGTCAAAGGGTGAAATATTCATTGGAAAAAACTCTCCCCATTCCCCTGTCTTTTGCATATGATTGATGACTTTTGGAACAAGTTCGTTGTATGATATTTCTGTATATTGCTTATTAAAAATGCAGTATTTTTTGTTTTTTAATCCAATACATCCAAAAAGATGATGGGAGTTGTGGCATGACATGCTGTAGTAAATGTTGTGGCAATTTCCCCAGACGTAATAACAAAAAGCGCTGTCTGTTGTGTTGAGGCCGACTTGAGTACAGTGGTAAGAGTTATTCAGATCAAACCCAAAATGAGAAATATCATAATTGTTTTTTGAAACCTTTTGACCTTTTTGAATATTAAGGCAGTATTTTGAGTTTTCGAGTGATTCAGAAAAATAGCAGGTGTTGTCGTTATCGTTTTTCACTGGTTTTTGTTTGGTTTCTTTAGAGATTTCTTCATGTGAGTGTTCTTTTGTGTAGGCACTCACTTTTTCATGGTATTCAACTTCGGTGTATTCTTGGTTGAAAAAATAGAACTGTTTATCTTTAAGATTGTTAGATCCAAAACAGTCGGTGCAGTTTGTAAGATTATGAGAAAAGAGGCAGTTGGTGCAATCACTACTATGGCTCAGAAAATAACAATTTTTTGAATCATAGACACGAAAACAATCGAAACAATCTTCGCTTCGGCAGAGCGTGGTTGAGTAATAACAGTTTTTATTTTTTGAAGAATCAAATACCAAGTAACAATTATCAAGAAAGCTACTATTATTGCAATAATCAGAATTTTTCATATCAGAGGTGCTTTTTGATGCCCAGGGAACTTTTTGTAAAAGCGAGTTAAATTGTTGGAAAAAATTGATATCAAAACGGTATTCTTTTTGATATTTTATCCCGTCGAATAGATTGCTCCACCAAAGATCATAGTCATATACTGGAAATTTTGTATCTGCTTTAAAATGAGATACGATTATTTTATTTGATGAATCGCATTTTCTCACATACATTTTTCGTTCATTTCGAAACGCGAGTCTTTGTTGTTGCCGGCAGTCTGGGCAGCACGAAGGGGCTGGGATTTCATATTTCTGTCCCTGAAAAACCGGAGAGACTTTTGTGTAAAAATCTAAATCTTCTGTTGTGATGATAAAATCGGCTGAACATTGTTTACACGTTTTTTCCATAAAATGTTTTTTTAGTGTCAGATTAAGAAAATTTTATCAGACAATGTGCTTTTTTACAAAAAATAATAAAACAAGTAATGCTGTTGTCGAAAACTTTCTACACTAAGTTAACTTCATAAAGTGTTTTATATAAAACGTTTTATAGTATTTTAATTTCTATGTCGTTGACGGTGTTTAACATCGCTTATAGATTATAATATCTCTTTTAAGGAAGAGAAAAAAATTATTTATTATTTATATATTATATTATGAACACGATTAAAAGTTATGCAGATTCAAAAGAGCAGAGAGAGTTTTCTAAGGATGAATTAAGGCTTATTCTCAATGAGATTGATACTGCAATAGTTTCTGGGATATCTGAAGATACTTTACAAAAAATTAAATCTATGCAATTGGAAGAGGTTAGTCTTGAGGATTTAATATATATAGAAAAGACAGAATATAGTGATCTTGAGTTTCAACGTAGGATACAATATAGTCGAAAAGAAGTGGTTATGGCTACTGTTTCTCAATATGAAAAGACTCTTGAATATGCTTCAGATGAATTAAGAGGAGATAAAGAGGTTGTTATGGCTGCTGTTTTACAGGATGGATATGCTCTTGAATATGCTTCAGATGAATTGAAAGGAGATAAAGAGGTTGTTATGTCGGCTGTTTCTAAAAGTGGATGGGGTCTTAAGTATGCTTCAGATGAATTGAAAGGAGATAAAGAGGTTGTTATGTCGGCTGTTTCTAAAAGTGGATCTGCTCTTCGCTATGCTTCTACGGAACTAAGAGGAAATAAAGAGGTTGTCATGGGGGCTATTTCTGAAAGTGGATGGGGTCTTAAGTATGCTTCAGATGAATTGAAAGGAGATAAAGAGGTTGTCATGGCGGCTGTTTTTGAAAGTGGAGAGGTTTTTCATTATGCTTCAGATGAATTGAAAGGAGATAAAGAGGTTGCAATGGCGGCTGTTTCTGAATGTGGAGAGTCTCTTAGAAATGCTTCAGATGAATTGAGAGGAGATAGAGAGGTTGTCATGGCGGCTGTTTCTGAATGTGGAGAGTCTCTTATTTATGCCTCGAATGAATTGAGAGGAGATAAAGAGTTTGTCATGGAGGCTGTTTTTGAAAGGGTAGATGTTCTTTGTCATGCTTTTCTAGAACTGAAAGGAGATAAAGAGATTATAATGGCAGCTGTTTCACAAAAGGGATATGCTCTTCGCTATGCTTCTACGGAACTAAGAGGAGATAAAGAGGTTATTATGGCTGCTGTTTCACAGGATGGATATGCTCTTCGCTATGCTTCTACGGAACTAAGAGGAGATAAAGAGGTTATTATGGCTGCTGTTTCACAGGATGGATATGCTCTTCGCTGTGCTTCTACGGAACTAAGGGGAGATAAAGAGGTTGTTATAGCGGCTGTTTCTAAAAGTGGATCTGCTATTAGCTATGCTTCTACAGAGCTCCAAAAAGATGAAGATGTTATACGGACGTCGTTGCACATCAAATAAATATCCCTCCTCCCTTGCAAAAACCAAAAAAATCTGATAAATTATTGTAGAAAGTTTTCTACAGGTGAGTCTTTATCTTATTAACTGTTTTATTATGATAGCAGAATTACARTRTTTAGGGCTCACGGAAGAAGAAGCTCGAGTGTATATTGCGGTCCTTGAGCTTGGGAGTGGGCCGGTTTCGGTTATTGCGAAGCGGGCGGGGGCCAATCGGGTGAGTTGTTATCATACGGTAGAAAAATTGTTGGAGAAGCGGTTTTTGTCGCAGTACAACAAAAATGATATTATGTATTTTTCCGCAGAACATCCCGATCATTTATTACAAAAACAAGAAGAGCGTATGAACATTGCCAAGGGGCTTATTCCACAGCTCTCTTCATTGCTTCATTCTCAAGGGTTTGCGCCAAAGATTCGTTTTTATGAAGGAAAAGATGGGGTGATTCGTGTGTTTGAAGAATCTTTGAATGCGAAGGGGGAGATTTTAAATTACTCAAATTTAAAAATGTTAACGCAGTTTGATACGAAGTATTTTAAAGAATATAATAAGAAAAAATTTGAGAAAAAAATAAAGACACGGTACTTGGCTCCAAATACTATTGAAGATATTGATAAAGAAATCGTTTCATTGTTGCCAGTGGGGTATGATCAGGCATTAATAGAAATTTTATTTGTAAATAAAGAACAGTTTTTATTCGAAAATGATATTTTGATTTTTGATAATTCTGTGGCTATTATTTCTTTAAACAAGGATGAGCGATTGGGGCTTATTATAGAAAGCCCAACGTTTGCACGAACGATGCGAGCCATGTTTGATTTAGCTTGGTTAGGGGCAACGGCGTTTGTGGCGAGGTAATAAAGATATTAACATATTTATATGAAAGACGTAATTATTCAGTGTTTATGGGATAGGCAGATCAAGGAGAAAAAAATGACTATTTTAATAATGCCTTTGTTGGTTATTGGGATATTGATTGTTCGTTATATTTTGTTGTTGATCGGTATCCTGTGGATTGCAAATATACAGGTGTTTCTTGTTATCTTGGGGGTTATATTTTTTGGATCACTATTATTTAACGTTGTTTTTTGGAAATCTGATGGGTCGGCGTATGACACTTGGAGGAAAGAAAGGTTTAATGAGTCGTTATGRCGGGAGATTTATGGATTGGTTGAAGATGTCGATGGTTTGGACGTCGATTATATTATGACAAAGAAGTATATTATTGATCCAGCAACGATTAATTTTATTCGGGTGAAAGATATTCGATTGATAGAAAAGACAAAGACTCAGGTTGTGTTGGAGGGAGATAAGAGAGAATTTACTTTATATGGCCTTGATGCCGATGAGTTAGAAGAAAGGGTGAGACAGGTTTGGCAGAAATAATTCATTCATTTGCACGAACGATGCGGGCCATGTTTGATTTAGCTTGGTTGGGGGCAACGGCGTTTGTGGCGAGGTAGTAAAAATGTAAAAATGGAGTTGCAAACTCCAAAAAACAGTGTAAAATGGAGTTGGTAACTCCAAAATTACAAAAATAATGTATAAACGAAAAATTACATCACCGAAAAATAAGAGTTTTTTCTTGTTTGGTCCCAGGGGGACTGGAAAAACGACGTGGTTAAAAACAAATTTCCCTGATTCTATTTATATAGATTTATTAGAATCAGATGTTTTTAATGATTTATTATCAAGGCCGCAGCGTTTAGAAAGTTTTATCCCTTCTGGGTTTCAGGGGTGGGTGGTTATTGATGAGGTTCAAAGAGTTCCAGAGTTGTTGCAAGAGGTTCATCGTTTAATAGAAAAATCACAATATACATTTGTACTCACAGGGTCAAGTGCGAGGAAATTAAAAAAAGAGCGATCAAACCTTTTGGCAGGCAGAGCTTTGTCGTATTCGATGTATCCACTGACAGCTTTAGAGCTTGAATCTGATTTTGATTTTGATTTTTCGTTGCAATATGGATTTCTTCCATCTATTTTTTGTGAAGATGATCCGAAAAGATATTTAGAGTCATACGTTATGACCTATCTTGAGCAAGAGATTTTACAAGAGGGACTGACAAGAAATCTTAGTGCTTTTTCTCGTTTTTTAGAAGTGGCGAGTTTTTCTCAAGGGTGTGTGTTAAACCTTTCAGAGATTGCGAGGGAGTCGGCGATACATCGAAAGGTGGTAGAAAATTATTTTTCTATTCTTATTGATCTTATGATTGCGTATCGTCTGCCAGTGTTTAGCAGAAAGGCAAAAAGACGGTTGGTAAGTCATGATAAATTTTATTATTTTGATGTTGGTGTCTTTCGCACACTTCGTCCGAAGGGGCCTCTTGATAAACCTTCAGAAATAGATGGGGCTGCTTTGGAGACAATGGTTTTTCAGGAGTTAAAGGCAGTGAATGATTTTTTGGAACTAGGGTATAAATTATATTATTGGAGAACAGATGATGGAAAAGAAGTGGATTTTGTATTGTATGGAGAGCGTGGAATTATAGGGATAGAGGTAAAACGAAAGAAAAAAATCTCGTCTGGAGATTTAAAGGGGCTGCGTTTATTTCTAAAAGATTATCCTGGTTCTCGTTCGATCGTATTATATGGGGGAGATATAAAGATGTACGAAGGAGATATTGAAATTATTCCTCTACAGGATTTTTTACAGGATGTATCTATATATTTATAATTTTATTCATATGGAACACATTATCGTCCAAATTTTATGGGATAAACATATAGCAGAGAAAAAGCTTATGTTCAAAGTCGCGATAGCTATGGGGTTTTTGATATTGGCCTTTTGGTTATTGTTATTCTTATTTGGAATTGTTGATCTGATACAAGTAAAAGTGCTTTTGCTTCTTTTTAGTTATAATTTTTGGAGGGCAGATCTTGTATGAGCTTTTGTTCTGGAGGCCGAAGGGCACCGCATATTATGCATGGAAGCAAGAAAGCTTTGATATGTCTCTTTGGATGGAGATTTCTAAAATTCTCGAAGATGTTGATGAAATGGAGGCTTCTTATTGTATGAATGAGAAATATATTATCGATCCGCTTACGATTCATTTTATTCGGGTGAAAGATATAATTTCTGTAGAAAAGACGGCTACTCAGGTCGTTTTACTTGGAGATAAGAAAAAATTTGTTTTATTTGATCCGAATTCTGATGATTTATATAAGAGAGTTTTGGAGGTTTGGAAGCGATAATTCTTGTCTAAAATTGACTGCTTTAGATTAAAAGAGTTGCAGAATTGTTTAGAAAAAATCTAGATGAGAGGATCCCTTGTAGCTTATTGTTCGGGAAATTACTTGTTTTTTTTATAAAATTGTTATATCTTGAGCTTATAATTTAAATTATTATTGATAAAAAATATTATAGTATCCCTGGTTGTTTCCTGTTTTTTATTTTCTGGGGTATTTGCTCAAGAGCTTATTTTAAAAAAGAGTGAGGTTTCCGCAAATGCACATTATTCTTTTTCTGTTCCGGAGGGATGGAAGGAGATACCAAAGGACGTTATAGAGGACGCGTATAGAACGATTGGATTAAAGGCTCCAAGAAAAGTTTTTCAAAAAGATGTTGATCAGTACTTTCAATATCCTTATTTTTCATTAGATGAGGGAGTTTTAACTGCAGGTGTTTATAATTCATTTTTGCAATTAGCTGAATCTCAAGACGAAAAAGGAGGAATGAGAGAGGTTTTAAACAAAAAGGCAAAAGATGTATTTGAGGAGAGCTCTTCTGTCGATATGGGGAATATTTCTATTAATGAGGCAGGAGATGTTTTATCTATTCAAAGTTTTATGAAAGTTGGGGGGGAAGAGATTCAGGGGGATGTATTGACTTTATTTGGAAAAGATCATTATGTTACGATTGGCTTTTCTCGTATTTCTGGACAAGATGACGGAGACTCTGTTATTTTAGAAAATATTGTTCATTCCTTTTCTTTTGATGAAGGTTTTAAGTTTGAGGGGTTTCCTTCGCAGCAAGATGATTATGATGAGAGTCTTGGAAGGATTTTTGGTCAAATTTTAGGATTTGTTTTGGCTATTTGCTTGGGGATATATATTAAAAAATATAAATCATGATTTCAATAATAAGATAGAGCACCAGGCATTAACACATCTATAATGGAATACGGTATTATTCAGCATCTCTGGAGTCGACAGCTTCGCGAAAAAAAGATTTAGCGCTTCGTTGTGGAAGGAAATTTATGGAATGGTTCAAAAAGCCAATGATATTGAAGTTGATTATATTATGACTGAAAAATATATTATTGATCCAGTGACGATTGATTTTATTCGAGTGAGAGAGATATACACTCTTTGGAAAAAACAGAAACTCAGGTTGTTTTGGTGGCAAAAAATAGAGAGTTTACTTTATATGGCATGGATACAGATGATTTAGAAGAGAGGGTTTTACAGGTTTGGCAGAAATAATTCATTTGTGTTTTTATAAAAATCCTTTATCTTTGAATAAAAATTTATATTTTCTCTTATGACTGCTTTAAAAATTCAATCGCTTGATGTAATGCTCGAAGATAAACCATTGCTTCAAGACATTTCACTCGAAATACCAGCAGGGAGTGTTTGTGTCCTGATGGGGCCAAATGGAGCGGGGAAATCAAGTCTCGTTAAGACTATTGTCGGACATCCGAATTTTTCGGTGGCTGCCGGTGATATCCAATTTTTTGGTGAATCTCTTTTAGAAAAAACACCTGATGAGCGAGCGCTTTTAGGAATTTCTTTTGTATTTCAGTCTCCTCGAGAAATTGATGGATTAGTATTAAAAGGGATTTTATATGATGTGTATAAAAAACATGTTTTACATAAATATGGAATGACGCTTGATGAGGCTCGACGGGATAAAGATAGGCGAAAAGAGTTGTCGCCTGTGAAATTTCAAAAACGATTAACAGAATTATTTGAAAAGTTTTCACTCCATCCTTCTTTATTAGACCGAGATTTACATAAAGGTTTTTCTGGAGGAGAGAAGAAAAAAGTCGAGCTGATTTTTTCTTTACTCATGAAGCCAAAATTTCTTATTCTAGATGAGCTCGACTCCGGTCTTGATACCGATGCGTTAAAGACGTGTGCGGAAATGGTGGTGTTTATGAAAGAAGAGTATAATACGGCTGTGTTATGTATTACGCATTCAACTCGGCTTATTTCTTTACTTGGAACGAATGAAGTATTTGTGCTTCAGGATGGAAAGATTGTTGAGCGAGGAGATGAATCGCTGGCTGTTAAAAAAGAAAAACAGGGGTTTTAGACACTGTAATAAAGTATATTATGAAAAAAGGCATAGATTTTATCGGAGTAGGAGTCGGGGCTATGGTTTTCAATGACCAGGGACTCGTATTTATGGCGAAGAGAGGAAAGAATGTACGTAATGAGGCGGGTCGTTGGGAGTTTCCTGGCGGCGCGGTTTCTTTTGGTGAAACGCTCGAAGAGGCTATTAAAAGAGAGTTTAAAGAAGAGTGTGGAGTGGAAATTTGTATCAAAGAAATGTTGTGTGTGACGGATCATATTTTACCAGAAGTTGGTCAGCACTGGGTTTCTCCAACATTTATTGCTTCATTAGTGTCAGGGGTTCCAACCATAAAAGAACCAGAAAAATGTTCTGAGATAGGGTGGTTTTCTTTAGATAATTTACCGTCTCCTTTAATGACGGTTTCTGAGAATAGTGTGAAGAAGTATATGGAAAGGTTTGAAAAGATATGATTTTAGGCAGATTGTTAAAAAAAATCGATCGACATATTGAGCCTTTAGTTCTGTGCTCTGGCTAGGTGTCTGTTGAAATATCATCCCATTCTTGATCCATTGAGTGTATAATCCAATTTAATGCATGGTGTCTTTCTAGTACTACTCCTGGGTCTAATAAGGCTGGAGGGGTTTGGTTTTTGATGCGAGAGTTTACACAGGCCCAATTGTATCGATAAATTAAATCAGCTTCGTTAAGAATTTCGTGAATAGTTTTTGGCTGTGCCTTATTGAGAAAATTTTCATATGATCCGGAGTTTTTTATGATAGTGACAAGGGTTGTAACGTCACAGATTTTGTCTGGGAATTCAAGCTTATCAATGTAGCCTAGGGCCCAAAGCATTACCCAGCAACATTCGTATCGCCAAATAAAATTAATCTTTTGTTGTTGTGAGGGGGCGTCTTTTTTTATAAACATTTTTTCTTCGGGGGTAAAAAAGTCTGCAGCGTTGAAAATATTAATTAATTTATCAATAATTGTCTGTTCAAGGTCTTCTCCTTTTAGCGCGACTATGTGTAAAGATATGGCTCTTTTTGCAATGTCTGATTTTGATCTCAATTTTGTTTTTTGGTCATCGTCTGTAATGACGGGAAGCTTATCAATGAATGGAATGTTTTTATTTTTTAGAATTATTTCAGATCTCTTTTTTCTCTTTATAGATGGAGATTGCGAAAATAGGCTTTGGAAATTAAACATGGTGTTTGATTAAATGTTTGTATTTACTTCCTATACTTCTCCGGTAAAAATTCAAGAGGAAGATATTCGAGTGGATTGCTTTTCTTCCCATCTTTATGGACTTCAAAATGGAGATGAGGTCCAGTTGTCATCACTCCAGCTCCTTTTGTCCCGGGGGTTCCTCCGGTTTTTGCTAAGACTTGTCCCATTTGTACGAGCTCTCCTTCTTTGACGTTAAATTCAGAGATATGTCCATATAAGGTGGCAAGTCCTCCTTGATGGGCAACGATGAGATAAGAATACCCCATTCCATTATCAGCGACCTTCTCTATGTATCCACTTTTTGGAGAAAATATTGGAGATCCTTGTGCGGCTCGAATATCGACGGCGTTATGATTGACTCCAAAATATTCTTTATAGTCAGCGTCCCTGAAGTAGGCGGTGATTCCTCTCTCTGGGCTGACTGGCCACATGAGAGGTTTGTTTGAAATAAAATCATCATCTATGAGGTTGCTCAGATCAAAAGTTGACTGAGAGAGCGTTTGGGCGAGTAATTTTTTTTGTAGCGCTTTATTATCAATGTTTAAGCTCGTTTCAAAGGCGAGAATTTTACTTTCGATGTCTGACTGATTGTATTGAAGGGCCGACATGGCGAGGGATGATTCATCCATTTGTTTACGACTTTCTTTGAGGAGTTGTTGATACACTTCTTCCGTTCCTTTTGTTTGTGATAAAAGAAGCTCTTGTCCTTCTTGTTGTGCAATAATATTGTTGGCCTCTTGTTCGAGCTGATTTTTTAACACTTCGAGCTTTCTTTTTTTCTCACTAATAATGAGCTGCTGTTGTTCGTATTTTTTATATTCTTTTTCGAGTCGAGTGATAGAGTCTCTATTTAAAGACTCAAATATTTTTTCATATTTATAGTTTTGTATAGTGTGAGCGGGGTCTGATTGGGAGAAGAGAATCTTCAGTGTATCGAATTTTCCATCTTCTTGATATTGCGCTTCTTGGAGGTAAAGTTTTTTTAAAGAGGCGAACCATTCGTCTTTTTTTTCTTCGAGTTCAATAGATGACGCATCAAGAGATTCGGAAAGTTTTGCAATTTCAAGTCTTTGTTTATTAATAAGTATCTCAACATTTTGCATTTTTGTTTTGGCAATAGATGTTTGGATATTAAAAAACTGGAGCTGGTTTTCAAGTGTCGCTCGCTTCTTTTGCAGGGGCTTGAGTGACTCTTCGAGTTGGTCAACGGTTTGTTTGGCATTATTATATTCTATTGTCTGTGTCTTTATATTAAATTCAATAGAGTTGAGTTTTTCTTGTGCATTGTTATATAAAGAGCTGGCTGATTTTTGAAGCTCTTCTCCAAAGACAGGAAGTATAATAAGAAGGAACAGAATAAAAGAGAGGGTTTTTTTCATAATGAAAAGAAAATGAATGTTGTGTTTATCTTATGTTAAAAGCAGAAAAAGTAAAGTTGAAGAAAGAAAGTGTAAAAAACTATTGACCGATAAAAACTTTTAAGTATACTCCTTGAGCTTTTTTTGAAGAAGCAAAACAGTTCTTTCACACCTTCGGAAAAATGGTCTAGAAAAAAAGAGTTAAGCAGAGGAGCGAGACATTTTCTTGTTTCTCAGAAACATTAACAAAACAAAGTTTATTCCAAAACTTAAAAAACAATTTAGTCATGGATTTTAAAGCTTTACAGTAGTAGATTTTATCTATTATTTTCTGTGAAGAGTTTGATCCTGGCTCAGGATGAACGCTAGCGGTGCGCCTAATACATGCAAGTCGAGCGGTAACAGGGAGAGCTTGCTCTCTGCTGACGAGCGGCGGACGGCTGAGTAACACGTTGGAACCTACCCCAGACTCAGGGATAACCTACCGAAAGGTAGACTAATACCGGATAGTCTCGTAAGAGTAAAGCTTTTGCGGTCTGGGAGGGGCCTGCGTCCTATCAGCTAGTTGGTGAGGTAAAAGCTCACCAAGGCTATGACGGGTAGCTGATGTGAGAGCATGATCAGCCAGAATGGAACTGAGACACGGTCCATACTCCTACGGGAGGCAGCAGTAAGGAATCTTCCGCAATGGACGAAAGTCTGACGGAGCGACACCGCGTGCAGGATGACACCCCTTGGGGCGTAAACTGCTTTTCTGAGGGATGAAATTTTGACATTACCTCAGGAATAAGCGCCGGCTAACTACGTGCCAGCAGCCGCGGTAATACGTAGGGCGCGAGCGTTATCCGGAATCATTGGGCGTAAAGCGTCCGCAGCCGGATTTATAAGTCTGATATAAAATCTCGGGGCTCAACCCCGAAACTGTATTAGAAACTGTAAATCTAGAGTAATTTAGAGGCACATGGAATTCGTGGTGTAGGGGTTAAATCCGTTGATACCACGAGGAACACCAAAAGCGAAGGCAGTGTGCTGGGAATTTACTGACGGTCAGGGACGAAAGCGTGGGGAGCGAAAAGGATTAGATACCCTTGTAGTCCACGCCGTAAACGATGGATACTCGACGTTCTGGAGATTCGACCCTCTGGAGTGTCTAAGCTAACGCGTTAAGTATCCCGCCTGGGGAGTACGGCCGCAAGGTTAAAACTCAAAGGAATAGACGGGGACCCCCACAAGCGGTGGAGCATGTGGTTTAATTCGACAATACGCGGAGAACCTTACCAGGGCTTGACATCCCGAGAATCTCTCAGAAACGAGAGAGTGCCGCAAGGAACTCGGTGACAGGTGCTGCATGGTTGTCGTCAGCTCGTGCCTTGAGGTGTACGGTTAAGTCCGTTAACGAGCGCAACCCTTATCTTATGTTGTATATTTCATGAGAGACTGCCCGGTACAACCGGGAGGAAGGTGAGGATGACGTCAAATCAGCATGGCCCTTATGTCCTGGGCTACACACGTGCTACAATGGAATGTACAAAGTGCAGCGAAGCGGTAACGTGGAGCGAATCACAAAAACATTTCTAAGTTCGAATTGAGGGCTGCAACTCGCCCTCATGAAGTTGGAATCGCTAGTAATCGTGAATCAGCTACGTCACGGTGAATGTGTTCCGGGGTCTTGTACTCACCGCCCGTCAAGTCACGAAAGGAGGGAGTGCCCGAAGTCGTGTTATCCTTTCGAGGAGCATGCCTAAGGTAAAACTTCTGATTGGGGCTAAGTCGTAACAAGGTATCCGTAGGAGAACCTGCGGATGGATCACCTCCCTATAAGGAGACATTAGTCTTTCTTTAGGTCGACAGTCTATTTATTTAGGCCGAGGATTAAGAAATATTTTTCTTAATCGCGTTTCCTCTGCTTAACTCTCAAGATCATTTTTTCAAACATTATAAGAATCATATATTTAATTATATGATTCTTTTTTGTTGTGTGTTGTATTATCATGCAAAAAAGAGTTGTTTTTTTTCTATAAAACATTATTATTAACATAGTTATTTTAAAGCTACATGTTAAATAAACTATGATGATAAAAAGGATTATTACAAATCAAGTTGTTACATCTCTTCAGAATTTCCCTGTGGTTGGTCTTTTAGGTCCTCGGCAGGTAGGAAAGACAACACTTGCTAAAAGTATTGCAAAAGATTTTCAGAAATCTTTATATTTGGACTTAGAAAGCCCTTCTGATAGAGAGAAATTATCAGATCCCGAGTTTTATTTACAACAACATGAGGATTCTCTGGTTATTATTGATGAAATTCAACGGGAGCCTGAATTATTTTTGGTATTGCGTTCTTTGGTTGATAAAAATCGGATTTCTGGAAGGTTTTTATTACTCGGGTCAGCTTCACCGGATCTTATTCGTCATTCTTCTGAAAGTTTAGCTGGAAGAATCGTATATCACGAACTCCATCCATTTTTAATGCAAGAGGTTGATTTTAGCTCTGATGATAAAAAACTTTGGGTGCAGGGAGGTTTTCCGGAAAGTTTTTTATCGGAAAAAGATAAAAGTTTTCAATGGAGGCAGGCATATCTCAGAACCTTTTTAGAACGAGATCTTCCACAGCTCGATATTAAAACTCCGTCTCGGCAGTTATATAGATTTTTAGTGATGATTGCTCATTCTCATGGACAAATTCTTAATATGAGTAAGTTAGCGTCGGCCCTTGATGTTTCTGTTCCTACTGTGAAACGATATTTAGACATATTGGAAGAAACATATATTATAAGACGGATCCATCCTTATTTTTACAATGTAAAAAAGAGAATGATCAAATCTCCAAAGGTGTATATCAGGGATTCAGGATTGTTACATTATTTATTAAATATTCATAATTTTGAATCATTATATTCTCATCCAGTTTTTGGAAATTCTTGGGAAGGTTTTGTCCTTGAGCAAATAATGGGGATGCTCCCAGTGAATTATGAAATATATTATTATAGGACTGTTGCTGGGGCAGAGGTTGATGTTTTGATTGTTGATGCGGATCAAAATATATCATTAGTGGAAATAAAGCACTCTTTGTCTCCAAAACTTTCAAAAGGTTTTTTTACTACTATGCAGGACTTAGGAAACACAAAGGGGTTTGTTATTTATCCTGGAAGTGAAAAATATTATATAAAAGATAATGTTCAGGCGTTGCCCGTAGAAAATCTTCATCAATTATTTGTCGCGTCTAAAAAAATATGATACCCTCTCTTTGATTTTTTATATATTATGTTATGGCTGCTATTTTAGAAGAGTATCAACAAAAGAAGTGTTCGTTAGAAGACGTTCAAAAACAATGCCAATCATTTCAAGAAACTCTTGATATTTGTGAGGTGTTTGATGTTATGGAGTCAGACCCCTTATTTATTTGGGCTCAGTCTACATTAATTGAAAAAATGTCTTCTGTTGATGAGGTGATGATAACGGCCGGATTTTTTATTGGAGATGATGAAAGCATGAACAGAATTATTGAAAAAGCAAAAAACATGGCACAGAGTTTTTCAGATTGTCTCAAGCTTTTTGAGCTTTCTTTGATGAATGATCAAGGAGAGTTTTTTGAAAAGAAGGTTTGGGAAAATATGAAAAACTTTGATGAACTGTTAGAACTTGCGGAGGTATATGGAAATTATGAAATAACAAAACAAAAAGCAAAAAGATTGCACCCTTTTATTATGAAACAAGAAATTCCAAAGAATTTTTTGTAACTTTTTAACCTTTTATTTATTATGAAAAATTTATTATTTCGTTTTTTATCAGTCTGGAAGCCTTCATTTTTAATGATCTTGTTACAGAAAAATAAAACAACGAATATGTGGAAGTTTTGGTGTTTTTGGATGACGACTCTCATCGTTATAGCGAGTTTCACCTTTTTAAGTATGTGGCAGTCTTTCTCTTCAGAATTATCTGTAATAGCAGATAAATGGGAAGATTTTCCCACAGAAATTCAGAATGGGGAGTTTTATGCGTATGACGTGGATATGCCTTATGTGAATCATTCGGATAATATTATCTTTTATGTTGATTCTGATTCACTTGTCTATGACGAACAAGTTGTGAGTAAGTATGGGCAGGGGGTGATTTTATTGAAAGATCGGATTGTATGGAAGAAAAATCAATATCAATCATGGGATTTATCATATGATCAGTATGGATCTATGTTTATGCCACTGTCACGAGATGTTTTTGATACTATTATTGAATTGGTTGCCGGTTTAAATATATTTATTGTACTTGCTTTGTTTTCTGTGATTGCGGTAATGATTTTATTAGCCAATCTATTGTGGGCTTTATTATGTTGGGGTGCTGGAAGAGGGCTTATGAAAATTAAGGAAATAAATTACTGGAATTCATTTTGTTTTATGATGTATGTCTCTATTCCGGTTGTGATTATACAAGGAGTGTTTTATTATTTGAACTTTTCAGGGCCAAGAAACTCTCTCTATGCATTGTTTATTTTATTGAATTTATGGTATATAGATAAAAACAAATCTTAAATATTATTTTTTTAACCCATTTATTATGAAACAATTATCAGTATTTTCGCGGTTTGTAGCCGTATGGAAACCAAGTTTTTTAAAAAGCTTTTTGAAAGAAAAAGGAGTTGCAGGAGTTTGGAAGTTTTGGTTTTTTTGGACGGTTGCATTGGCACTTATTGCTACCATCTTCTTGTCTTTTGCCATGAAGTCAGCTGTAGAAGAAGTGATTGTAGAAATGACAGAGAAGGCTCCGGAATTTGAAATCACTTTGCAAGATGGAGTGTTATCGACAAAAAACATACCAGAACCTTTGATATATGAGGATGGAGAAGAAGTGTTTATATTGGATACAAGTGGAGCTTTTTCAGCAGCAGAGTTATTGAAAGGATATGATAAAGGGGTGGCTATAACAGATCAAGAGGCCTTAAGTAAAAAAAATCAGTTTCGATCTGATCTTATTCCATTTTCAGAGATAGAGGGAGGTTTTTCTCTTTCTAAAGAAGATGTTTTACATTTTATGAATACACAGCCGATTGTTTTATTTCTTTCGGTCTTTGCTTTCTGTTTTCTTGTTTTTGTTGCTTCTTTCTTTTCTCTACTTTCGGCATTATGGTGGGCGTTTCTTGTTTGGTTGGTGGGAGATGTTATGTTAAAAATTAAAGGGTTTACGTTTTCTCGAGCATATTTATTGGTTCTGCAATTGTATATCCCCGTCATGATTATTGATAATATTGTTGGAATGATGATTCCTTTTGCCTCGACTCTCTTATTTACGCTTTTTGCTGGAATGAACTTTTGGGATATAAAAAATAATAAATAATTTTACAACATATGACAGATAATGATAAAAAAGCACTCGCGGTGCATTTGGAAAAAAAAGGAAAAATTAAAATTGTTTCGACTTTTCCTTTAGAAAACAAGGAAGACCTTTCCATCGCCTATACTCCCGGAGTCGCTGCGCCATGTCGTGAAATTGCCAAAGATGTTTCAAAGGTCTATGACTATACGGGAAAAGGAAATATGGTGGCGATCATTTCTGATGGAACAGCGGTGCTGGGACTTGGAGATATTGGGCCAGAGGCGGGGCTTCCTGTTATGGAAGGAAAGGCGGTTTTATTTCAAGAATTTGGTGGAGTAAATGCCATTCCAATATGTATTGGTACAAAGAATGTTGATGAAATTGTAAAATTTGTAGAGTTATTAGAGCCTTCTTTTGGAGGAATTAATTTAGAAGATATCTCAGCTCCTCGGTGTTTTGAAATTGAAGAGAGACTGAAAAAATCTTTAAATATTCCGGTTTTTCATGATGATCAACATGGAACGGCCATTGTCACTTTATCGGCCCTTATAAATGCGGCACAAGTGGTAAAAAAAGACATAAAAACACTTCGGGTCGTGTTATCTGGGGCCGGGGCTGCGGGGGTGGCAATTACAAAACTGTTTCAATATTATGGAATAAAAAACATTATTGTCTGTGATTCTCAAGGAATCATGTATTCAGGGAGAGATCATATGAATGAGGTGAAAAATATGTTAGTTGAAAGTGCCAATCCGAATAATATGAGAGGTTCATTATCTGATGCGTTGAAAGGTGCGGATGTTTTTGTGGGAGTATCAAAAGGTGGACTGCTTTCACAAGATATGGTTCGATCGATGGCGAATGATGCGATTGTTTTTGCAATGGCGAATCCTGATCCAGAAATTATGCCACAAGAGGCTCTTGATGCTGGAGCAGCGGTTGTTGGAACGGGGAGATCTGATTTTCCAAACCAGATTAATAATGTGTTGGTTTTTCCAGGAATCTTCCGAGGAGTATTGGATGCACGGACGAAAGAAATCAGTGAAGATATGAAAATTGCAGCCGCTGTGGCTATCGCTGGATATGTGAAAAATATTGCTCCAGACAATGTCATTCCAAAAGCTCTTGATAGAGGGGTGGGGGCTGTTGTAGCGGAGGCTGTGAAAAAAATAGCGACGAGTTAAAAAAAACATTGTCAATCATGAAAAAAAGCTTTAGAATTCGCGCAGAATCGCATTTTTATTTTAATTATTGAAATTTTATGGCCAAAGATGTCATTATAACTGGGCTGGATATTGGGGCAAGTAAGATACGAACGGTGGTAGCCGTCTATGATGAAGAGAAGGATCGGCCTCATATTATTGGAATGGGAGTTTCTGAATCTTTGGGTATTCGTAAAGGAATGGTCGTTGATGTCAGTGAGGTTATCAATAATATTTCTGCATCTCTTGGAGAGGCGGAAAGAATGTCAGGAGTTCCTATTTATTCTGCTTTTATCTCAATTGGAGGGGCTCATATGGAAGGAGGATCTTCTCGTGGAGTGGTAGCGGTGAATGGTCAAGAGATTACTGAATATGATGTTGAACGAGTTTTAGAAGCAGCTCAAGCGGTTTCTATTCCGCAAAATAAAAAGATTCTTCGAGTGGTTCCAAAGGAATACACTGTTGATAATGCTGAAGGAATTAAAAATCCTGTTGGAATGATGGGAACTCGATTAGAAGCAGATGCACATATTATTACCGGACAATCACAAACGATTGCACATCTTGAAAAATGCACACACCAAGCCGGTATTGGAATTACAGATTTAACACCAGTTCCGTTGGCGTTATCTGAGTCTATTTTATCGAAACGACAAAAAGAATTAGGAGTAGTTTCTATCGATATTGGTTCATCTTCAACAACAGTGACGGTCTACGAAGAAGGAGTTTTGCTCATGACTTCAGTATTACCTATTGGAGGAGAATCCGTAACGAATGATATTGCTATTGGACTTCGAACATCAGTCGATACTGCTGAAAAAATTAAAATTGAATATGGATCTTCAGTCGTTGATGATATCAGTGAACGTGAAATGATTGATTTGTCATTGATTTCAAAAATAGATACTCAAAAGATTTCTCAAAAAGAATTGGCTAAAATTATTCATGCGCGATATCATGAAATTTTTTACATGGTCAAACAACTGCTTCAAGATATTAATAAAGATGGAATGTTACCTTCTGGGGCGGTATTATCAGGGGCGGCTGTAAAAATGACTGGAGTTGTTGATATGGCTCGTGATATACTCGGTTTGCCAGCTCAAATTGGTTTTCCTCAAAATATTACGAGTGTGATCGATAAAGTAGATGATCCTTCTTTTGCAACCGTAGTAGGATTGATTCACTGGGGAATGAAATTTGATGGACAGGACGGAAGTGGAGGAAACTTTCAGTTTGGAAAAATGTTTGAAAATATTGGAGCTTGGTTTAAAAAATTATTACCCTAAACGTTAAAATACTTTATTATGAACTCACCTTTAAGAGATATTTTGTCTGGAAAACCTATGACGGTTACGCCAAGTCGAACAGCGGAACTCAATCCGACGGCTCGAATTTTAGTTATTGGAGTTGGAGGAGGAGGAGGAAATGCGATTAACTCTATGATTTCTGCGAAAGTAGAAGGAGTTGAGTTTATTGCTGCCAATACTGATGCACAAGCATTAGTGGTGTCACAAGCGGTTCACAAAATTAATATTGGAAAAGCGATGACTCGAGGTCTCGGAGCCGGAGCTGATCCTGCTATTGGAAAAGCCTCAGCGGAAGAATCTTCAGAAGAAATCAAAACTCTTATGGAAGGAGCTGATATGGTATTTGTTGTATGTGGACTTGGAGGAGGAACAGGAACTGGAGCCGCGCCTGTGATTGCACAGCTTGCTCGAGAGATGGGAATCTTGACTGTGGGAGTGGTAACAAAACCTTTCTCATTTGAAGGAGTAAAACGAAAAAAACAAGCAGAAGAAGGTCATATTGAATTGAAAGAAAGTGTCGATACACTTATTACTATTCCAAATGACAGAATCCTTTCTATTATCGATAAAAAAACACCAATCCTTGATTCGTTCATGTTGATTGATGATATTCTTCGTCAAGGTATTCAGGGTATTTCAAATATTATTACAGAAAGTGGTCTTATTAATGTGGATTTCGCCGATGTGAAATCAGTAATGAGTAACGCGGGATCAGCCCTTATGGGAATTGGGTATGGATCTGGAGAAAACCGAGCAATCGAAGCGGCGCGAGCGGCTGTTGATTCTCCACTTCTTGAATTAAAGATCAATGGAGCCAAAGGACTTCTTATTAATATTACTGGAGGATCTGATCTTTCTATGTATGAAGTTGATGAAGCAGCAAAAATTATTTCAGACTCTGCGGATGCTGATGCAAACATTATTTTTGGAGCGGTGATTGACGAAAACTATACAGGAGAAATCAAATGTACGGTTATCGCTACTGGATTTTCAGAAGACACGCAAGACGTGACTCCGTCATCAGCAAGTGCGGTTTCTGGAAATCGAAGACTTGGATTTGGAGGAGCGGAAGGAAAAATGGAAGAAGACCTTGAGGTTCCAGCATTTATGCGAAAAACTTTAAAGTAGATTCTATAAAATACTGAGAAATATAAAAACCACCGAAAGGTGGTTTTTTTGTTTATATGTGTATATATACGGGTTTAAGTTTTTAAACCCCTGCAGGAGAAAAAGGTCTGCTTGATTTTATTGTCGTGAAAAGAGTAGGATAGATATACATATTAAACATATATTTTATGTCAGATAAAGATAATGGTGTTTTTGGTCTTATTGATGATTTGTTTGATTATTTATTTCCACCAAAAAAGGTCAAGGCTGTAAAGAAAGAAATTCAAGAACAGGGAGTAATAGAAGAGAAAGAAGAGAAGGCTGTGAAAACGATGCATAAGAAGAAAAGTCTCGAAGATAGAGAGAAAGAAGAGAGGGGGAGTCAATGTGTCGCAAGGGTTCTTGTTTTTTTATCTTCTGTATTTTTGATATGTTCTGTTCTTTTTTTTGAGGATGGTTTTGGAGCGACTGGTGATTTTTTTAGTTCTCACAGTGTTGTTGTGATGGGGCTTATCGTTATTTTTACGCTGCTGTTTCCAGTGTTTTTATTGGGATTGGTGATAGGGTCTTGGATGTTATATTTTAAGAAAGGCTATCAAGTTATTATCCATTTGCATATGTTGTTTTTTATGTTTCTGATTTTATTTTTGTTATTAGGTGTTATGTGATTTTAAAATTTTTTAATTGTTTTTTATGAAAAATACAATAAATCTTGGGCGTGATTTTTTACAGTTTTGTGAAAAATTCAATAAGTCTGATATAGCCGATCTTCTTGAGGTAACGAGGATAATTATTCAGTATAAAGAGGGGGAAATAAGCATGAGACAGGCTGGAGCATTGATTGGATTTGAGGGATATGAGGAATCTCAAGCCTTTTTCTTAAGGATAGGGATAAGCGTTCATGATGATTTAGTTGATGAGACTCGTGATATATCTACGGAGTCTCGTAAGAAGCTTTTAACAGAACTCGAACAAAAAAAAGAACAGGGGGATGAGCCCTTGGAAAGTCTGGCGAATGAAGTAATAAAAAAATATGAATCAGATGAACGCTTTAGTTTTACGGATGTTGCACAAGCATTAAATTTCCCCAGTACTGCTCAGGCTATGGAATGGTTAAACAGTAAGGGGGTGTGTACGATGAGAGAGGATCCTGAAGATATCAAAAAATCGCGTGCAAAAAACAGAAAAAAAGCGGCTGCAATTCTGGGGTTGTGAAAATAAATCACATATCACGATACGGGTTTAAATTTTTAAACCCCTGCAGGAGAAAAGCGTTATAAATAGTTTGGAACAGGAAGAACTCGTGTCACCGCAGGGGCACAAAATCTTGTGCCCGTATAGAGGTGTTGATAAGTGTATTTATTATAAATGATTATTTCTTTGTAAATAAGAAAAATATTAATAGGTTGATTATTTTAACTATTTCCTTTATTATATATGTAATACCATATATCTAATCATATATCATGTCATATATTGTCACTACAACTCAGTTACAAAAACATATTGGAACGCTTTCTGATGATATTAAAAATCATAGTTACATAGTTACAAACCGAGGAGAGGGGCGCATAGTTATGCTTCCGTACTTTCAGGGGTGTGACGACAGTGTGTTGGAATATATGGAAGATTATGAGATGAAGAAAAATAAAGAAAAATTGGTAAAAAGATATAAAGAATCTTGTGATTCAGGGGATAGTGACTTGGTTATTTAAAAATGAATATTTTTATTTTTACCAAATTGGCGGAAAAAAAGATGCAAAAACTTCCAAAGCATATTCGTATTCGAATCATTGAAAAATTATCAGGGTTAAAATGTCATGATGATATTTTTTCTGTGTTAAAAAGACTCTATAATTTTTTACCAGCCACTCACCGGTTACGTATTGGGAATTATCGTTTGATTGTACAAAATATTTCGAGTGAAAATGATGGAAAATTTCGGATATTAGATGTTGGACATCGCAAGGATGTGTATTTATAAATGACTCCACATTGATATGTAATGATAATATCACTACAATAAAGATGTTGTTTATTAATTTTTTACCTATGTTAGCTGATGCAACTATTCAGGTGCGAATTATGTCTTATGAACCAAATCGAGAGACATCTCATGTTATAACAGAGGTCGCAGAAGGAAAAAATGTTGAAGGATTTAATAATATGGACAACTTGTTTAAATTATTAGACATATAAGAGGAATTATCTTCATCTAAAAACATTCAAAGCCTCGCTTTGATAAGAACAGGGACTCATTCTGAATTGTTTTGTTAGGAGTGCATTGAGTTTTTTTTTAAATGAGAATTATACGGGTTTAAATTTTTAAACCCCTGCAGGAGAAAAGAGTTATAAATATTTTGGAACAGTAAAAACTCCTGTCACCGCAGGGGCACAAAATCTTGTGCCCGAATAGAGGAATTACCCCTGTAGCAATGCCATAGCTCGTTTCATAATTTTTTGTTGTGTTTCTGGCACATCTGATATTTTCATCCATCGGGCATCTGTTATCGCTCCTTCTTCTAGGGTCAGAGATTCTTGTGTGGTGGTAAAGGCATATCGGAGATCCCAATGATTATGTTGTGGTTCATTCTTTTTGATATTTTCAGGAATCGGGTGTGTATTGATATCAATCGGTTGGTTTTCAAAAAGAGGCTGTAAATTGGATGATGGCAGGCCAGTTTCTTCAGTGATTTCTCGAATGGCTGCAGCTTCAAGGGTAGCATCTTCTTTTTCAATATGTCCTCCTGGGAAAAGCCATTTATCTAAAAATGTATGATGAATCATAAGAACGTGCCAGATATTTTGTTTTTGATGAAACACAATTCCAGAACAGGTGACATGATCGGGAGTTGTCTTTCTTGATGCGATGTCTTGCTTTGACTCAGAGAGTGAAAGGAGAGGTTGGCAGTATTCTGCTTCCTGTGGGAAATTTGAGGTGTATTGTGAAACAGTGCTGTTGATGTTTTTATTCATTGTGTTTATCATAAATAATTATTTCTTTTCAATAACATACCCTTCTCTCGTATCTTTCAACAAAAATCCTTTATTACTGATTTGATCTCGTAATTGATCGGCGAGGGTGAAGTCTTTGTTTTTCTTTGCTTCTATTCTTTTGTCAGCGAGGTCGGTAATTTCTGCAGGAATTTTTTGAGTTTCTACAGTTTGTGTAAAATTAACTCCAAAGACATTGCTGGCGAAGACAAAGAAGTCGCGTGTTTCTTTATGAGACGTTGGATTCTTTGCAAAGCTTTTTATAAAATTCAAGAAGACAGAAAAGGCCAGAGGAGTATTGAGATCAGATTGCATAGCTGATATAAAATCGGCTTTATATGTTTCGAGGTTTTCTAATATTGTATCGCTTGAAACTTCTTTTTGAAAAGCCGCTCGAATCGTTTCAATATGTTTGGCAGAAGCGTGCAAACCGTTTTCGGTAAAGTTGAAATTTTTTCTATAGTGATTTGTGWCCATGGTGAGTCTGAATGATTCAGCTGAATATCCTTTTTCTAAAATTTGACTGAGGGTAAAAAAGTTTCCTTTTTTCTTCGACATAGTTGATCCTTCCACTTGTAAAAATCCATTATGAACCCAGTATTTTGTTGGATCAATTCCATATCCTCCATGACTTTGAGCAATTTCATTTTCATGATGGGGGAATTTTAAATCGAGTCCTCCGGTGTGAATATCAAAAGGAAGACCAAACAGTTTTTCTTCCATAGCTGAACATTCTAAATGCCATCCGGGTCGCCCAGGAAGAGATTGTGTATTGAAATCAGCGTCCCAAAATGGTTCACCTTCTTTATGCCCTTTCCATAAAACAAAGTCAGCGGCTGAATCTTTTTCGTATTCATCATTGTCGACTCGAACGCCATCTTGAAATCCTTCATCGATATGAATAAGCCTTCCATAGGTGTGATCTTTTTTATAAGATTGAATATCAAAGTAGACCGATCCATCAGAAATATACGCATAGTTTTTATCAAGAAGGTTTTGAATAAGTGTTTTTTGTTCTTCGATGTGATCCATGGCTCGAGGAAGGGTGGAAATATGCGTGATATTAAGTGTTTTAAGATCTTGAATGAAGAGATCTGTGTAAAATGCTGTAAATTGTTTTAATGCTTGTAGCGGGTCTAAATCGGGGTGTTTTTTTATTGAGTCACGAATAGTCTTATCATCAACATCGGTGAGGTTGAGCGCCCAATTCACTGAATAGCTTTCACCAAAAGACAGCCACCGTTGTAAGGTGTCGGCAGAAAGATAGGCAAAAAAGTTTCCTATATGCACATAGTTATAGACCGTTGGTCCACAGGTGTACATATTAATGAGTTTTTGAGAAATTGGTTTAAATTCTTCTTTTTGTTTTGAAAGAGAATTAAAAAGATGAAAAGTCATAAAGCGAAAAGATAAATGCCAGCGAGTCCAAATAATAATAATTCAGTCATCATGAGCATCCAAAAAACTTTTTTGAGATGAGTTGAGTATTTTGAATATTTTTTTACTTGGATATAAATAAAAAACAAAAAAAGAACGAGGGTGATTCCAGTCGTTATATAGATAAAGAAAAGCATGTTTTATTTTTTAACTGCTGGTGGAAGTATAACAACAAATTCACCTTTTGGCGATAGGAAATGGTCAATGGCTTCTTGAATCGTTCCATGAAAAAACTCTTCAAACTTTTTTGTGAGTTCTCGTCCAATGGTAATATTCCCATCTTCTCCTCGAATATCTTTGAGTTCCGTGAGTGTCTTTTGAATTCTATGAACTGATTCATAAAAAACAATAGTCCGAGGTTCGTCAATAAATGTTTTGAGAAGTGTTTGTCTTCCTTTTTTTACTGGAAGAAATCCAAGGTATATAAAATTATGAATGGGAAGAGGGGCGGCTTGTAGCGCGGTTAAAAAGGCAGCAGCTCCTGGAATAGGGACAATTTTTATATTCATTTTTTGAGCCATGATTTTTAGAATATAGGCTGGGTCAGAGATTCCGGGAGTTCCTGCATCAGAAACATAGGCGTAATCAGCTTCTTTTTCTATCATAGTTTCTAAAATCTTTTTTGCCTTTTGTTGTGACGAGTGTCCATGAAATGAAATAAGAGGCTTTTTTATTTCATATCTTTGCAAAAGTTTATTGGTGTGACGGGTGTCTTCACAAATAATAGTGTCAACATTTTGCAATGTTTTAACGGCGCGAAATGTCATATCGTCTAAATTTCCAATGGGTGTGGAAACAATAAAAAGCTGAGGAGAATGCATAAAGAAAAAATCAAAAAATGTGTTCATGTGTAAAACTATGGGAAAACTGAAAAAATTGCAAGGACGAAAAAATGTTGTAAAGTTCACAAAAACACGTTATTGGCTTATAAGTAAGCCATTTTAATTTTTTATAAAATCACCTCGTTGACTACATTTTATGTACAAGTTTTTTGGCTTGTTTGTAACAAAAAACATACTTGTGATTATTATCACAAGACGACTTTTCCCCTTAGTTGATAGGAAAAAACTAAAAAAATGACTTGCCAAAGAAATATAAAACGAGTACATTTTATTTGTCTTATTTATTAACATCTTTTCAATATGACTAAACAAGATCTTGTTGCGGCAATGGCTGCGAACGCTGGACTCACAAAAAAATCTGCAGCTGATGCTCTCGAAGCACTTCTTGCGATTATTACTGGATCTCTTCAAAAAGGAGAAAAAGTTACTCTTACAGGATTTGGAACTTTCCAAATTTCAGCTCGAGCTGCTCGAATGGGAGTTAATCCACGAAACCCTTCTCAAAAAGTTCAAATTCCTGCGATGAACCTTCCAACGTTCAAAGCTGGTAAATCTCTTAAAGATGCTGTTCGATAGAACATCTTTCTTCAAAGATACCAAGGACAAAGCGAAAGCTTTGTCCTTTTTTTATTATTTGTCATCATTTTTGATGGTAAATCCATTATCTGCATTTCTGATAAGCCAAGGGAAGGTTATGAGGTTTGCGATTGCTGGTCATCATGTGAGACATAGAGCTTTTGACGATATTGAAGGCGTTCCAAAAAAATACAAAAGATGGAGATCGATTAAATATATTTGATTCTGTATATAATCCGTTTACTGAGGCCGGAAAAGAATTATGGACTTCTTCATATATTCCATATTTTGTGTGGAACTTTATCATTATTCCGTGTATATTTCTTCCTATTGGAATGTGGGCAGCGGTGAATGTATGTCTGAATATGTTTCTGGCAGAAATTATTCATAATCTTCATACGTATTTATTTATTGTTCCCAATCATGCTGGATCAGATGTATACAGGTTTGATACAAGGTGTCGGTCCAAGCAAGAAAATTATTTAAGACAAGTTCTCGGATCGGTCAATTTTCATACAGGGTCTGACCTGAATGATTTTATGCACGGTTGGTTAAATTATCAAATTGAGCATCATATATGGCCAGATATGACACCGTTACAATATAAAAAAGTGCAGCCAGAGGTGAAAAAGTTGTGTAAAAAATATGGAGTTCCTTACATTCAAGAATCTATTTGGAGCCGATTTTTTGAAACCGTGAATATTTCGATTGGAGTTTCTTCCATGAAGATGATATCTATAAAAAGATAGTATTGTAATAGTTATAACTCCTGTCACCGCAGGGGCACAAAATCTTGTGCCCGATAGAGATGGGAGTATTTTCTTTCATCTCGTCTATTTTTTACAACATCCTTTTTTTATTGCGATTTCTCATTTTAATATGTAGACATTATTCTCCATAATGTGTTCGAGTTCGTTTTATATATATGATAGAGTTCTTTTCATCAAGACTATAAATAATTCTATTTTTAATGCTGAGCCTGTAGGAATAATTATTTTTTAGGTTGCCTAAAAGCTTTTTTCCAGATTGTGGGTGTATGGCAATCACATTCAATAAAATATCTTGAAGCTTTTGATTCTCTTTGGGTTGAAGCTTTTTAATATCTTTGAGGGCCTGTTTTGTAAATAGGAGTGTATATTTTTGCATTAATTCAAAAAGGCTTCTGCAAATGAAAGTGTTTCTCCTTTAGCTATTTCTTGATCAGCTTGTTCTATGGATTCTTTGAATCCAGGTATTGATAGTAGTTCAGCGGTTTCGATAAGGCTGTCATATTCTTCTTCTGATAACAAGATGGTATTACCTGTTTTTGTTTGAATTCTTGTTGGAAGGTGAGAGAGAAGAGTTTTCTTAAGAAGCGGAAAAAGCGTTTCTCGAGCCGATGTTGCTGTGAGAGTGTTCATGAAGAAAATATTATATATGTACATATTATCGTACGTGTTTGTTTTTGTCAATTACAGCATCCTTTTTTTATTGCGATTTCTCATTTTATTTATTATAATTTGCAGCGCACATTAACTTCCATTTTATGAAAAACGTATCTGTTATTTTTACGAAAGAAAAAAAAGCTCCTTTTGCTTTACTCAGTTCTGAGCAAAATGGATTATTACAACAGCAATTAAATCATTCTTCAGTAGAGATGAAAAAAGGCTTTGTGGAGGTGTTAAAACAGGGGGAGTCTCCGATGATTTGTGTTAAGATTGGAGAAAAAGCTGGGAAAGATGGACTTCAGAAAATTGGAGGATCAGTTATAAAAACGGTGTTTGGACTTGGTAAAAAAGATGGTGACTTTTCTGTTTGTATCCAAATGGATACATCGGTGCCATCAGAAGATGTGTTTTTTATTGAAAAAGGTTTGTTACTTGCAAAAGATGCGTATCGGACACTTCATGAAAAACAAAAGCATGGAACAGTTGTTATCGAGGGGGTGGTTTCAGAAAACGTTGAATCAATTGTTGCGGCAATGGAGCTCACTCGAGATCTTATTTCACTGCCTTCAAATATTATGACACCTGATGTTTTTGAGGCCCGAGCGGAGGAGGTTGCAAAAAATGATAAAAATATATCCTATTCTATTTTACGAAAAAAAGACTTGGAAAAAGAAAACATGAACATGCATATTGCGGTGTGTGCGGCGTCTCCAAATGAACCGCGTGTGACGATTTTAGATTATTGTCCCAAGGGGGCTGAGAAAGATGAGCCTATTGTTTTAGTGGGAAAGGGTCTTATGTATGATTCTGGAGGGTTATACGCCAAGCCAGCGCCATTCATGAATGAAATGTATGCGGACATGGGAGGAGCGGCAACGGTTATTGGAATTATGTCGGGGTTGTCTGCTTTGGGTATAAAAAAACGAGTGGTTGGACTGTGTGGAGTTGCGGAGAATTTAATTGATGGAGAATCATATAGAAATGGCGATATTCTTACCTCAAGAAAAGGGCTGACAGTAGAAGTTGCTCATACTGATGCGGAAGGACGATTGGTTTTGGCTGACGTGCTTTCATATGCGG
This sequence comes from Candidatus Peregrinibacteria bacterium, assembly GCA_002401425.1. Classification (GTDB taxonomy): domain Bacteria; phylum Patescibacteriota; class Gracilibacteria. The sequence goes on along the minus strand of NVTB01000004.1, from coordinate 73,774 downwards.
CTGACACATATAAACCATCTCTTCTTTTAGACTATGCAACGCTGACTGGGGCTTGCCTGATGGCGGTTGGAGAAAATTATACAGCTGTGTTTTCTGACTCAGAGGAGCTTATTGCAGAATTTTCAGCTATTGGAAAAGAGGTGAACGATAAACTCTGGGCACTTCCATTTGATGATGATATAAAAGAAAATGTAAAATCAAAGGTGGCTGATTTAACAAATACTGCAACGACGCTTGGACGAATGCTTGGCGCGTCCACTGCGGCGGCGTTTATATCAAATTTTGTGCCAGATACAAAAAAATGGATGCATTTTGATATAGCTGGAAGTGCGATGAGAACGGTTTTGCGAAAAGACTATGATTACCAAAAACTAACTGGAACAGGAAGTATGGTGCATACCACATTGGTGTATTTACAAAAACAGTCATAAAGAATGCTAGGAATTGTTTTTTTTCTTGCGAGCCTTGGAGAGCTCCTTCGTTTATCATTCTTTGATAGAATTGGGGTGCTCCCTTTGGATCTTTTTGTATTATTTTTTGGATTTTTTTATGTCCTGCAAAAAATATGGAAAAAAGAATCTTTGCAATTCCCTTTATTTTTCCCCGTGCTGTTATTTTTTATGTGGGGAGGATTTGGAGTGATATTTCAATCATATTTTATTGGGTTTTCTTCTGGAGAGACTTTTCAAGCTTTTGCTTATTTAATACGGTTTTTATCATCTTTATTATTGATTTATCCGTGTATAGACATGGTACATCTCTCTCCAAAAAAATTAAAGAAAATATTATATTCTTCAGCTTTTTTAGTATTTATCTTTGGGATGATTCAATTAAAATTCTTCCCAAGTTTTTATGATTTAAGAATGCACGAATCCGGATGGGATCCTCATATTGGGCGATTATTATCGACGTGGTTTGACCCAAATTATTTAGGAATATTTTTCTCAGCAGCTTTTTTGTTTTTGTTAGGAGACTCTTGGAATGTTTTTAAAAAATGGCAGTTTCCTTTTTGGAGAATGGTATTGCTCATGTGTTTTCTTTATGCCGTTGGTATAACATATTCTCGAAGTGCGTATCTTGGTCTTTTGGCAGGAGGTGCTTTGTTTGCTTTTTTTACGGATAAAAGGTTATTGATTCTTGGTTTTTCGGCCGTCTTACTCTTGATTTCATTTTCTTCTCGAGCACAAGAACGGGCATGGAATGCGGTAAAGTCAGCCGAATCTTTATTAGTACAAACAGAAACATTGCCCGATGCGACATCTCGCCTTCGGATACAGTCATGGAAGGTTGGTTGGAATATTTTTACCAAACATCCTGTTGTGGGAGTCGGGTTTAACACTTTAAAAACGGTACAGAAAAAAGAGTGGACGTTTATGACAAAATCACATGCTGGATCAGGGATTGATGCATCTGTTTTAACTGTTTTATCGACGACCGGCGGTGTGGGAGGTTTGTTATTTTTATGGGGAATGTGGAGAGTGGTACTCTTGGCATGGAAACGTTTCGGAAAGGAATCGGATGCACTGTATTTGGGGATACTGTCAGCAGGATTGGCGTTGTTTGTTTCTTCGTTTTTTGTGAATGCCCTTTTCTTTCATTTGCTTCTTCCCTATTGTATGGGAGCATTGGCGTTCTTATTTGCTAAAAAAACAATATGAAAAAAATCTTATTATTTGGATCTCAAGGACTCCTTGGTCAAGAACTCACTTTTTTATTATCAGATAATTTTGAGATAGTCCCTCTTTCTCATTTTCATGTTGGAATTGAAGACTTTGAAGGAGTGGAAGAAATTATAACAGAGATGAAGCCTGATATTATTATCAATGCGGTTGGAGCTCATTCATTACCAGAGCAGGGGAGAAGATTTTCAGAAGATAAAATTCATAATGCGAATACCGTTGGAGCGGTGAATATTGCTTTAATCTGTTCAGAACAAAATATACAGTTCATTCATTTTTCATGTGCATCAGCGATTCATCCTCAAGATATTATTGGAGAAACAAAGGAGGCCGCAGAAAAACAAATTATACATATTTCCAAAGAATCTGGTTGGAAAAATTTTGAAATTATTCGGCTTGGAATTATTTGCGGCGGTGATGAAGATGTTTTTATCAAATCACTTCAAAAAATGTTAAAAGAAAAAAACATTATTATTTATGATAATGGGCAAAAAAGTTTATCATCAGTCGAAAATATTCATAAGCATATTGAGTCTGCTTTATTATCACCAGGAACAGGGAATATAGAAAGTATTTGTTTTTCAGGGACAATGAATTTAGAAGAAATGTTCCAGGTTCTTTCAGAAGAAGGTCGAGAATATAAAAAAGAGAACGCCATAGACGTTCCCTTTGTATTAGAGTCAACGATTGACTCAGGATCTTTAGAAGATTACTTTAAGATGAGAGATTAACTTATTCCGAGGCTTTTACGAATATCGTCAGCTTCCGTATTTTCTTCATCAGAGACCTGTGTTTGCTGCATTTCCATTTCTATAGATTCCCATTCTGCAGAATGTTTATTTTCAAGTTTTTTCAATTGTTCTTTGTGTTTGACATCAAGTTCTGAGAATTTTCGTTTTTCTTCTTGAAAAATTTTAATCAGTTCATCAATTTGAAATTGACTGAGTTTTGGAAGACTCATAATGATTTGTTTTTTCTCAGCTCTATTCAGTGATATTGATCCAGCTAAAAGCGTCAGGAAAAGATTCTCATCAAAGTCGAGTGAGTGAGTCGGGAGAGTAATAGTTGTGGTAAATCCTGATTTTTTTCCAAAGTTTCCAATTGGAACAATAGGTGTTTCCTCTTCGTCTTTTTTATCATCTGTTTTGTTATCATCTTTCACTGCTGGATCTTGTGTCGTTGCGGGAGTCATCACCACTGGATCGGTTGGTACAACCGGAATTGGTGTTGTCGGTTGAGTGACTGGTGGAACTGGAGGTTTTGGTGGAACAGGAGCTCCTCCTCCTGGAATAGGTGGTACAGGTGGAATGGGTGGTAGAGGTATTCCTGATGGAGGTGTTGGTATTCCTTGAGCAGTCATAAAAAAGTGTTAATAACGTAATTTCGTAAATGATTGTAACATATTTTCTTCAAAAAATCAAAACAGAATTATTCAATCCCTGGTACGGGGAAGTCTATGCACATTTCTGTAATTTCTGAGTGAATTTGGCTCAGGGCTTTCAGATCTTTGTGATTTCGTATAGCTCGGTCCATAAAATGGGCGATTTTTTTCATTTCAATTTCTTTCATGCCTCGAGTCGTGATGGCCGGTGTTCCGAGTCGAATTCCTGATGGATCAAGTGGTTTACGGGGATCGTCGGGGATCATGTTTTTATTGAGGGTCATTCCTGCGTTGTCTAAAGCTGTTTCGGCTTCGTGTCCGGTGAGTCCGTTTTTTGTTATATCTATCATAATCAGATGGTTTTCTGTTCCTCCGCTGAGTGGGGTGTATCCTAAAGACCGAAGTTCTTCACAGAGTATTTTTGCATTTTTCAGAACTTGTTGAGAATATGTTTGAAACTCAGGCGTGTCAGCTTCGGCAAAACAAACCAGTTTTGCGTAGACTGCGTGCATAAGTGGGCCTCCTTGTAGCCCTGGAAAGACGGCTTTATCAATTGCTTTTGCGTATTTTTGTTTTGATAAAATAAGTCCCCCTCGAGGTCCTCTGAGTGATTTATGTGTGGTGGTGGTCATAACATCGAATCCAAAATCAAGAGGGTTATCGAGGACTTTCCCTGCAATAAGTCCTCCAATATGAGAGACGTCGGCCATGGTGATGGCGCCCACTTCATCCGCAATTTCTTTAAATTTTTTCCAATCAAGATTGCGAGAATACGCAGAAAAACCAGCGAGAATTAGTTTTGGTTTGTGTTTCAGGGCCATTTCTCGCAAATTATCAAAATCAATTTTTCCATCATTGCTCAGATCTGTTTTATAACGCACAAAATTGAAAATCTTTGACATATGAGTAACGGGATGCCCATGTGTTAAATGGCCTCCGTGTGATAAATCCATTCCTAGAATAGTATCTCCGGGTTCTAAAAGTGCAAAATAGGTCGCAATATTCATAACCGCTCCAGAAAGTGGTTGAACATTGGCATGTTCGGCATTAAATATCTTTTTTGCTTTTTCTATGGCTTGTTCTTCTATCATATCAGTAAATTGCTGTCCTCCGTAGTATCTTTTATGAGGATATCCTTCTGAGTATTTATTGGTAAAGTGAGAGCCAGTCGCTTCAATCACAGCTTGTGATGTATAGTTTTCTGAAGGAATGAGTTCAATTCCATTTTTTTGTCGTGTCATTTCTTTTTGTAGGATACCATAGATTTCAGGGAAGTTTTGTTCTAATGATGGGTGTTTCATGGTGTTTTTTTGTTAATTTTTATATCGGGTCAAAGTATATCGGGAAAAATCTTGTGAGTAAATGAAGAAATTATGAAAATTCTACTTATGTTATTACTCGGGAAAAATAGAAGTATACTTATGTTTTTACTTGATAAAAGTATAAGTAGGAATTTTGTTTATTTGGATCATATCCAAAAATTGTTTTAGAACCAGATATAAAGAAAAAGGAACGTTTTTTACAGCAAATTCTGCGAACATATGTTGAAAAAGATGTCGCAGAGTTATCCAATATCAGAAATATTCAAAAATTTAATCATTTAATTTCTTTATTAGCTTCACAAAGTGGAGAATTATTAAATGTAAAAGAAGTAGCAAATACATTACGTCTTTCGGAGGTAACAGTGAATGAATATATATTTATACTTGAAAATACATATGTTAYTMGMAKARKWTMYMYMYTYWAYWRWMATWYYAKRTYRGMSAWYTCMWWAWTSYMWAWAWKAWWKWKWSAWKWWAMKGGGCTCGTAAATATTTTACAAAACAGGCAGTTGCTCCCAGTTTTAACAGGGCAGTTATTTGAAAATGCTTGTTTTTCTCAAATTCGTAAAAAATATGGTATAAAAAACTTATATTTTTGGCGAACGAATACACAAAAAGAAATAGATTTTGTTCTTTTGTATGAAGGGATACGTGCTTTGGAGGTAAAAATAAAAAATCGAGGGAAAAAAGATGAAAAACATTTGGTGTATTTTAAAAAATATTATCCTGAAGCTTCCCTGAACGTAGTGAGTTTAGAGAGTGTGTCGGAAGGAGGAATTCCCTCTATTTTTCCATGGGAAATATAATGAACGGTAAAATTATGAAAATTCTTTTGACTTTTTATTTGAAATTGGTAGAATTCGCGGGCTTTTTACTTTTATGAATTAATTATTCGCCTGTGAGTGCCATAAAAATTTCTGCTCAAGATCTCCACAATAATGCTTGTTTCTACGGGCAAAAATCAAAAAATTGGCATCCAAAGATGGCTCCATACTTATTTGGAAAGTCTCAAGGAATTCATATTTTTGATCTTAATATTATGTCAGAAAAATTGGCAGAACTCTTAAATCGAGTTTCTGAACTCGCCTCAAAAGGGAAGAGTATTCTGTTTGTGAGTACAAAAACTCAGACACGAGATATTTTATCTCAAATAAAAGAAGAGACGGGAATGCCAGTTGTATCACATAAGTGGTTTGGTGGATTGCTTACCAATTTTGAAACAATGAAAGGACGTATTGCTTGGATGAAAAAACTTCGAGAAGAATTTGAAACAGGATCAATTTCTCGATATACAAAAAAAGAACAATCAAAATACCGAAAAGAACTTGATAAACTTGAAACAGCTTTGTCTGGAGTAGAAGATATGACAAAAACGCCAGATGCTATTTTTGTTGTTGATGGATTTCGAGATGATATCGCTGTTCAAGAGGCGAAGAAACTGGGAGCAGAAGTTTTAGGAATTGCTGATTCAAATGTAAATCCAGATAATTATAGTTATTTTGTACCAGCGAATGATGATTCTATGCAATCTATTTCATTTATTCTTGGTCATGTGGTAACAGCTTTTTTAACAGGAAAAGGAAGTAAATAAATATATTTTTTAAATTTTGTTTTATGTCTGATTTTTTCAGTTCATACGATAATGGAGAAAATAACCAACCAATATCAAATACACCATCAGGGAAACCAGAAGGACGACCAGAAGGACGACAAGGAGGGCCGCAAGGTGGCGGACAAGGAGGAGGATATGGATATGCCGAAGAAATCTTTTCAGAGTCTTTGCAAACACCAAATCGAACATACTTTGTTGATTACAAGCTCAGTCCACGAGGAAGATACTTAAAAATTTCTGAAAAAAGTCGAGGACGAAAAAGTACGATTATGCTCGACGAAGAAGATATTTTAGATTTTTACAACATACTGTCAAAAGTTGTTGATCAAATTAAAAAAGAAGATGAATAATCTTCTTTTTTTTATTTCACTTATTTAATATTTATATTATGTCACTTCTACAAGTAAATTCATCAAATTTTGATGCTGAGGTTTTACAACATGATGGATTGGTTCTCGTAGATTTTTTTGCTCCATGGTGTGGTCCATGTATGAGTTTATTACCAACGATTGAAGAGGCAGCAAAAAATTATGATGGAAAGTGTAAGATAGTCAAAGTAAACGTTGATGATAGCCAGGAAGTTGCAATGAAATACGGGATTATGTCTATTCCTGCTTTAAAAATGTTTAATAAAGGTGAGCTCATTGATGAAAAAATGGGAGCGTTACCAGCTGCTGATTTATCGGCTTGGATTGATGGGTTGATTGGGTAATTATTCCCCAGTTTCTTCCACAGGTAAAACATATTTATCTCCCAAAATCGCTTTTCCGTGTTCTTCTGGACGGACTTGAATGGGTGGATTAAATTCGGTTAGGGAATCTAAAAACTCCAAGGCGTCTTGTTGATCGGCTTGATTAAACGAGAGGTTTTCTCGAATTTTCCCAATCGGTTCGGTGACTTCGTAGTATCGTAAGTACAGTCCAATGAAGATGGGAAWRAYSRKMMTGATGATCATGATGAATACTTTGATGAATTTATAATAGTTCATAAAAAATGATTAAAATAATGGAGTTGAGTTTTTTTATATTTCGTCTGGATATAAGTTATAGGCCCAAAGCGAAATACTAAATTTCAAAATGGGCTCTCCTTCAGAGGAGGCGTCTTTTGGAGTTGTCTTGAATGATTTGATATCGAGAATTCTCATGTTTTTTCTGAGGTCTGACATAAAATCGAAAATTTGTTTTTTTGTTCCATCGCTAAAAAATGTATAGCTGTATATTTGAAAATTTTGTCGAAGTTGGGGAGTGTTAATATTCATATTTTTTTCCTGAGCCCATGAAAATTGTTTCGGAGGAGCAATCCCATTTTTTGAAAGCAGTTTTTCAATGGTGAGAATAATGTCTTCCTCGTGAGCTTCTTCTGGTGCAATTTTTTTAACCTGTTTAATAGTATTGTGCAATTGTGCGACACTTGAACTCATGGCCTCTAATGTATTGAGATCAGATTTGAGTGATTTGATGTTTTGTGTTTGGGCTATAATATTCCCTCGAATGGTTATGTTTTCTTTTAGAGATGGAATGGTATAGAAATATGAAAAGAATCCAGCACAGAATAAAATAACATACATCACGGTGACATATTTTGTGAGGGGGGAATACTGTGCCAGCTTTTCTTTGAATTCTTGATTTTGAGAGTCGGATCGTTGTTTATATATTTTCCAATATCGCTTGGCATTTTCTTTGAAATTAAAAAGGGAACCTTCTCGTTTTTTAATATCTTCAATGTTTATATTCTGCAGATCAATTTTTTTCATAAAATATATATTATAAGAAATCAGTTGTATTATTAGCACATTTATCGTATTATGACAATGTAAAAAAAATTTATGAACATCATTTTTTCAAAAAAATCAGGGGCTATTTTGTTAGAGGGCCTTATCGTCATGACAGTTATTACTATTATTGTGACTTTAATATATTCTTATCTCGGATTGGTTCGAGAGAATACTATCACCAAAACGCATCAAGAGCGGGCCAGTTTTTTATTGATTGAAACATTTGAGCAGCTACGATCCAGTCGAGACTCTTTTTTACTTCATCGTCGTTCTACAGGATGGAGTGATTTTTCGAGGCGTATCAAGGTGAGTGTTGAAGATGAAGCAAATACACGCTTTGTTATGAGGAGATCTTCAAGCAATGATGCATCGATTGGAGTTATAGAGGGGCAATGGTATGTTTCTCCGCACGCGATCACTGATGTGGTTCAAACAAATATTTCTCCATATACCGATTATTTAGTGTATTTTACAGCCGAGTATGTTGAGGATGATCCAAATCAAATTGTGTTTCATGTTGCGGTCTCATGGGGAGATATCGATGACATGATGTCATCGGTTGAACAAGACTTATTGCTGACCAATCATTATATTTATGAAAATACTTATTAAATGAAAAATCTTTTTTCTCGTCGGGGTTTTACGTATTTTGAACTTATTTTAAGTTTGGTTTTATTTTTGCAAATTTTATTTATTGTTTCGAGTGTGACGCTCAATGCATTAAAAACACATGCGAATAATCGAAAGGTTGAAGTGGTGAATACAGAATTATATGCGGCTTTTTTACAAGGAGTTGGAACGTATGTGAAAAAATCATATGGTATTCATTATACAACGAATGAGCCCCAGAAGGAGGATGTGCAAGGGACGTTTTCTTTTCCACAGGCAGGGGTAAGTATGTTTAATAGGGACTGTCCAGAGATTACAGGGAAATATGATCACGAGACAAAGATGGATACGCTTTCATTATTTACGAATAGAGAAAAAACAGAAAAAATMMCRKYWGCMRTGGAACGTTCTCCTCCAGAGGCATCTGTACAAACCTCCCGTTTGATTTATGAAAAATCAAAGAAGGTTGTAGATGATTTTATCGGCGAACCATGGAGGTATCTCCATTCAGAAAATACATATATTACTTGTTTTCTTGTGTCTCCTTCAAAAGATCCCTATACTCCCGATGTGAGCGGTAATCCGGTTCTTGAAGATTATAAAGATGTTCAGCCATATGTTCAGTTACGAATTGCGGCCCAGCATCTCGATGCACAAGAACGAGCTTTGTATGATTCTGATGCCCGAAGTGAGCAAGTATATTACCGAACGCTTTTTACGTTACGAAATTATTCATATCTTTCTACCAGTCATTAATATTTTGTTATGATTCCACTGTATAAACAAAAACAATTTTATGTTGCGATTTTACTGACCATATTGTCAGTTGTTCAAATATTTTTGTTTCTTTATATTCATATGATATATAATCCTTTATGGAAAAATGCTTTGGAGATCAAAAATTCAGAGTTTGCGTTATTAGAAACAGCAAAAGAGGAGGAGTATCATTTCTCAGAAATTAAAGAAACGATTGCTGATTATGAAAAAAGCATGAATCGATTAAATTTATTTTCAAGTTTGCGAAAAAATACCTATACATTTGATGGAGGGGTTGAAGGATTGATGGATAGAAATAATGGAGAAGAAGAAATTAAGTACGATTTTTTCCCATGGATAGTGGCTGATATTTTTCCAAAAGTTGAAAGTATTATCTTAAAAGATATCTCAGTTGAAGTATTTAGTATTAATGAAAAAGGAGATATTGAAATGCCAATATTTGGAAATTCTTTTACCGCACTCGCGAAACAATATTCTTTATTTAAATCAGAGTTAAAGACAGATGAAGGAGTTCCACTTATTGAGGGGCTGGTTATTAACTCATTTCGATCACAAAAGAAAGAAATGAAATTTAAAAATGAAAAAGGGAAATATGAAAAACGACAACAAATTGTTTATAGTGCGATGATCGTTGGAAATATTAATCCAGAATTGTATATTGATGAGATTGTAAAATTACCAGAATTCCTTATTTCTGCACAGGGAGAAGAAAAAACAGAAAATAAAATAATACAATATTCATGGGATTTTATGAAATCAGCATTTGAGAAAATGATGAATAATATGAAAAAAGAATTTGAATAAACTTTCTTATTATCTTGTCGGTATAAAAAAACATATCAAACCTTTTGTGTTAACGCTATTAGGAACAGGAGGAATATCTTTATTTTTCATGATTTCATCGCTGTTATCACCTTTGCAAATGGGAGTCTCTGACGGATTATCATTGGCTGGATTTTATGGTCCGTCGGAATATTTGGTGATTTTACAAAATGATTCAGAGCGTCGTCCCGGAGGTGGTTTTATTTCAGCCTTTGCGAAAGTTCATATATTATTTGGTATTCCATCAGTGCAATTTTTTAATTCCTATGATGTTCCTGCTCCAGAAAGCATTATAGAGCCGCCTTATCCGTTAAATGAGCTGTTAGATCATGATGAGTTTTATGAAGGATGGGTCTTTCGTGATGCCAATTGGTCACCGATGTTTGATGAAAATGTAAAAAATATTTTTGCTTTCTATGAAGAAGGATATGGATATGAAAGTCAAAATTTTGATGGGGTCATCACGATAAACATGAGCACTATTATAGATCTTATTGGGCTTTCAGGTCCTATTGTTATTGATGGAGAAACATATGATAAAAATCGTTTATTTCATAAAATGCAAGTGGTTTCAAAAAATATAGATTTGCATTCTCTCGAAGCATTAGAAAATCGAAAAGATATTATGAAACCGTTGTTTTCCGCCTGGATGAAAAACATTATTTTTTCACCTTCTTTGTATGACGATCTGATTCAACAAGTAGCACTTCATATAAACAATCAAGGAATTCAAGGGGATATCCCTCAAATTCCATTATTGGAAAACTCAAAATTTCAATTTCCAAAAGATACAGATTTTGTTCATGTAAATATGGCCAATATTGGTGGGCGAAAGGCTGACCGATATATTGTTCCAGAATATAAATACCAAGTAGAGTTTGATGAAAATGGAAAGGCCTTTTCAACATTGCATTTGCAGTGGTTTCATGCGGGAGAAAAAGGGCTCTATTCCGATTTTTATCAATCGTATGTGAGAGTGTTTTTACCAAAAGACATCATAAATATAAAATATAGCGGAGATAACAGATCAGACTTTGTATTGGAAAGATCGCAAGGAGAAAATTCAGTTGGAACATTGATTCACTTGTGGCCTGGAGAAACCCAGGAGTTACTTTTTCGATACGAACTTCCTTCGATTTCAAAATATAATTATCAATTTACCGCCCTTCCTATGATGGGAATGTTTGAAGAAAATTGGTCAGTTATTTTACGTTCAAAAGTTTTTGATTCGTATTTTATATCCGATGATTTTAATACTCGTGAACATGTCGCATTTTTTCATGAAAATATTAATACACCCACAGTATTACAAGCCATGCTTAAAAATGATGATACTCCGCCGGTGGTTTTATCTCAAAGATTTAAAAACGGTTCTACTATTATACTTGATCTATCAGAGCCAGTAGTGACACCAAAAATTATAGAGGTAACATTAAAAGATCTGAATAAACAAAACAAGATAAACGATGAACTCGTAATAAAAAAGATATCACAAGCAAACAACCAGCTCGTTATCCAGTTTTCTGGTATGACAACACAGCTGGGGGAGGCATATGGATTATCTTTTGTGCATTTGGAGGATATGTCGTCGAATGTTTCGACGGTTGGGTTGTATACGGTTATTCAGAAATAAGACAAAACCCAAGCGTCCCGGACATAATTCAAGGCGTCCCGGACACAATTCATTGTGTCTGTACGAGGTGTGGTTATCGCGATAAAAACACCAAACATATCCGTAGGGGCACGATGCATCGTGCCCTGGTTGGGAAACGATGGGTTTGTATGTACGACGTTACGTAACAATCGATAAAACATATGCGTAACGTGTATCGTAGGGGCACAATAACTTGTGCCCATGTCGAATAATTTGTATCAAAATATAYGGGGAAAAAGAATATCCATAATGCGTAAAAAATGGGGCATAATTGTTCGCGCCCCGGACACAATTCATTGTGTCTGTACGAGGTGTGGTTGTATCGATACAAACACCAAACATATCCGTAGAGGCACGATGCATCGTGCCCTGATATGTTAATGGAGGGAATTCATAATACAGGTTCAAATTTTTGAAACCCCACGAGAAATATTTATATTTATTATGTAAAGTTCTCTATTATTGCTTTATTCTCAATAAAAATATACTTGACTGGTCAAGTACTAGTCAAGTACTTGTGAAGTATATTTTATGTTGATTCTTGATGAATTGGGCATAAAAATTCTTTCATTTTTGATTGTGCCCGCTTTGCTTTTTCTCTTTTATTTTGTTCGGTATATGCTACAAAAATTATAGACCAATCTTCAAATGTGTGTGCAGAGGTAATCAATCCTTGTTCTATGGCTGTTGAATGTGTTCATTTCAATTCTATAAATGAAAGAATACTGGCGGGTATAAAATATGTTCCATTTTCATATTTGCAAATATCTTTGGTTATTATTATGGGAGAAACAACGTTGTCTTTATAATTTTGAATAAAATTTTTCATAGCCACAGGAAGTGTGACTTTATTCCGATATTTTACTTCAATAGGAATGATTTTTTTTATATTGAGAGAAAAAATAAAATCAATTTCAGATCGAGAAACAGTATGATAAAACTGTAATTTATATGGTGATTTATGTCGCAGCTCATTATATACAAAGTTTTCTACCAAAGACCCTATTTCTGAAATATCTAAAGAATGCGCATGGCCATATAATAAGAAATTACGTAATCCCGTGTCGGTAAAAAATACTTTTGGCATCTTTGTGAGTTCTTTGCGTTTATTTGTAAAAAAAGGTGTTACAAATTCTAAGACGAATGTTCCTTCTAAAATTTTCAGGTATTTATTTATGGTATTTATTGATATGCCTATTGTGGTTGAAAGTTCTGATTTATTAACCATCGATCCTATTTGACTCGCGAGGAGAATAATTAAGTTATTAAAAGCTTGCGTGTTTTCTACTTGTAAGAATTGGGTGATATCTTTTTCAATATAGGTATTTACAATATCTTTTTGGATGAGGGCTTTTTCATTTTTTGGTCGTAATACTACTTCTGGATATCCTCCAGTTAATAAATATTCTTGCATGAAATGATGTAAGTCTTGAGAATATATTTGAAAAAATTTTTGAATATCAATGAATGTTTTTTCTTCTAACGAAAATTGAGTTTTATATGGCTTAAATTTTTTGACAGAGAGGAATTCATTAAATGAAAAAGGTTTAATATCGAAAACTATTTTTCGTCCGGTCAGAAATTCACTTGTTTTGGTTATTTCTAGGCTTGATGATCCGCTGCAAATGCAATGTATATTATTATCTTCATCAAAAATATTTTTTAAAAACAGCCCAGCATTTGGAATAACTTGAAATTCATCAAGAAAAAGATAGAGTTCTTCTCCGGGGTGATAGTTATGTTCGTATTCTAAAAAATAATATAAATCTTGCGAAGTTTTAATAGATTCTATTATTTTTTGTGAGTCCATAGTTATAAAAACAGTTTTTTTATTTTTTAAAGAATCTTGAAGTTGTTTCATAAGTGTTGTTTTTCCAACTTGCCTGGGGCCTCGTAAAATTAATATTTTCCCTTTTCCTATCCAGGATGATATTTCGCAAAATTGTGTTCGTTGTATCTTCATGGTATATAGATTATTTTTATCATTATAATAGTTAACTGATAGAAAATCAAGGTATTTCTATTAGTACTATGATAGTTTTTCCAGGTATTTGTATTAATATCGGGTGTGATAATATTATTTTACTTCATCTTGGAGAGGGTGATAAAACATTTTTTACATTTTTTCTTGAAAAATACTCAATAAAATGCTACAATAAGTGAAACACAAAAATAAAAATTAAAAAACAATACTATGAAATACTCTGTTTTAGTCCAAGGAAAGACGTTTGCTGGGATTTTTTTATTGTCAGGATTTTTNATGCTGTCATTTTTTTATCCAGAGGCTTTTGGAGGGTCATATGCTTCACTCATTCCAGTCAATGATAGCGTCAAAGAATTGGCGAATATTCCATTTTTACAAAATATACTGACATTGGCGCTGTTTGCTATTTCAACCATCGGAGTTTCACTAATTATCATGACGATGTTTTTAAAAATTGATGCCAATCATCGTTTAAAAAATTCACAGAGAGATGCAAAGATTTGGTCAGTTATTCAAGATATTCCATCTATTGCCATTGTTGAAACTTTGACTTTTTGTTGGGTTCTTTGTTGGTTGGGACTATCAGTGATTCTTATTATTAATATTTTTAGAGGAAATCTTGAATTATTGAGTGTATATTCTGAAATGGACCCCGCAACGATTATGAATGTTTCTTTTGTTTGTGGAATGCTTGGAGGGTCACTGGCAAATATTAATTTCTTTCTTCCTTCAAAGAATCCAAAGATATTTAATTTGGCATATGTGTATAAGTATATTGCGAATCCATTTTTCTCGAGTGTTATTGCCTTTTTAAGTTATTTGGCATTTATGAATCTCAATTGGTTTGGTCTCAATTCAAATTATACGACTTCGATTAATTTATTATCATTGATTTTTGTATTTACGTTGGTTGGATATTTTTCAGAACACTTTATTGCGCTTATGTATTCATTTGTTCGAAAGCTGACAACATGGCTTGAACATAGCTTTGATTTGCAGTTAAGTGGGAAGTTGAAAAAAACTTTATAAATCCCTCGATTTTTCAAAAAAAATCTTTAAACTAGCCATCGTGAAGAAATACATTCTTATCGATGGCTATAATTTATTGTTTCGGGCGTTTTATGGATATCCAGAACGTTTTTTAAGCGATGGAACACCTGTTAATGCGATATTTGGAGTTATGTCGATGATTTTTACGTTAGTGCAAAATGAATCTCCTGATGGACTTGCTATCGCGCTTGATGTTGGTAAAACGTTTCGTCATGAAATGTATCCAGAATACAAAGGAACCAGAAGTGAGTGTCCGGAGTTTTTATCGGTACAAATTCCAGAAATTTTAAAAATGTTTGAACTTTCTGGTATTCCCGTATTTTCTCAAAAAGGATATGAGGCTGATGATGTACTGGCGAGTGTGGCGCTTGATTTAAAAAAGGAATCAGAAGATCATGATGTGTATATTTTATCGGGTGATAAAGATCTCTTTCAAGTCGTTGAAGATCGTATTTCTATTCTTTATCCGCAAAGAGGAGGATTGCCGGCAAAAATCATTGGAAAAAAAGAGGTTGATGAAGCCTTCCAGGTGACTCCTGACCGTGTGCCTGATTATAAAGGATTGGTGGGAGATAGCTCTGATAATATCCCCGGAGTAATGGGGATTGGTCCAAAAACGGCTTCAAAGCTTTTGGCTGAATATAGTACGATTGAAGGCATTTATGAAAATATCGGAAGTATAACAGGCGCGGTTCAGACAAAACTCATTACAGATAAAGAAAATGCCTTTTTCTCAAAAAAGTTAGCCACTATTATTTGTGATTTAGAGTGTCATCTGACGGGTTCAGATATTGAATATGAGGGAGTTTCACATGAATTAATCCCATTCTTTGAAGCCCGAGAGCCACGAACGTTTATGAAAAAAATGGACAAGCATATAAAACTTGATCCTTTATTTGAAGCGGCCTGTGATGTTTTTGAGACCGATCAGATGTCTTTATTTTAAACTTACTTTTGTTGCAGCTGTTTTTGGAGTCTTGCGGCTTCATGAAGGGTTTCTTTGAGGTCTTCTATTTCTTTTTTCATAGCATTAACTTCTTCTCGTTGTTCTTGAATAATTGAGGCTGAGTACTGTTGATTGGGGACTCTGTTGAGGTAGACGGAAAAAAATAAAACAAGAGTCGCACTCACAATCCCCGCGCCAATAATGGCGTCCTTTTTTTTCATCCGAGAAAAAATGGATTGTAGGTGCATATGTAAAAATTAGGTGTAAATATTATAACATATTTTTTAATGTATTGCAAATGCAGGATGGCGTTATTTTTCTAGTAGTTATAAAAAACTTTAAAATATCTCTTGTAAAAAATATTACAAAAATATAGAATTGTGTTGTATTATTTAATAGAATATTTATGATAAAATTGCCAAGTTTATCTTATGAATATAATGGGTTAGAGCCATTTTATTCGGAAGAAAATTTAACCGTTCATCATTCCAAACATCATCAGGCTTATACGAATAAGCTGGCGACGTTAATGGAAAAGATAGAAACAAAGTCTTCACTTGAGTTTTTATTAAAAAATTTGCAAATGGTTCCTGCCGAATTCCGTGGAGCATTTATTAATCAGGCTGGAGGATACTGGAATCATACTTTTCTTTGGGAAAGTTTTTTGCCAAATCCAAAACAAGAAATCAGAAAACCTATTGGAAAAATGCTTTCTGCTATTGAAGATGCATTTGGTTCATTTGAAGATTTTCAAATAGCTTTTACGGCAAAAGCTATGGGGCATTTTGGATCAGGGTGGGCCTGGCTTGTTTTAGATAGCTCAGGAGAGATGGTGATTATTGATTCTCATGATCAAGATTGTCCATTGTCACATGGATATACACCATTACTGACCATTGATGTTTGGGAGCATGCATATTATATACAGTATCAAAACAAACGAAATGAATGGATAGAAAACTTTTGGGGGATTGTCCATTGGGACAAAGTGGAGGAACGATTTTTGTCATTTACATCTTAATAATTTTATTATGGCTCATATTCACTATTCAGACGAGGAAATGTACGATATTGACGAAGGATTTTCAGCCCGTGTTGGATCTCCCGCACCCATGTTCCATGGAACGGTTTTTCATAATGGAGAAATGAGGCCCCTTAAACTTTCCGAGCTTGCTGGGAAATGGGTGGTTTTATTTTTCTATCCAGCTGATTTTACCTTTGTTTGTCCAACGGAACTTGGAGGACTGGCTGATAAATATGCAGAATTACAAAAAATGGGAGTAGAAGTGGTTACCTGTTCTACCGATACTGAGTGGTCTCATAAAGTATGGGCCGATGTTTCTCCGGTTATTAAAAAGATTGCATATCCTATGATGGCCGATCCAACAGGAGAAGTTTCTTCGGCGTATGGAGTATATGATGCTGATTCAGGATTAGCTGATCGTGGACGATTTATTATTGATCCAGATGGGATTTTAAAATCTATGGAAATTACGGCTGAACCGCTTGGACGAAATGTTGATGAAATTATCCGTCAAATTTCAGCACTAGATTTTATTCGAAATAATCCCGGACAAGCGTGTCCAATGTCTTGGAAGATAGGAGATAAAACGCTGACTCCAGGAATTGATTTAGCAGGAAAAATTTAAAAGTTTACAAACGTTTCCCAATACAGCGTCCATAAAGTTTGCCCGGCAAATAATGAGATGATTGTACCCAGGGAGAGGAAAGGACCAAATGGTATCATTTGGTTCTTTTTTTTGTATATTGCTAAGACAAAAACACCAATAAATGATCCAATGATGTATGATAAAAAAAGAGCAATAAGCGCTTCTTTTGTTCCCAAAAATAAACCCATAATAAAGGCGATTCGCAAATCACCTC
Source organism: Candidatus Peregrinibacteria bacterium (assembly GCA_002401425.1). Taxonomy (GTDB): domain Bacteria; phylum Patescibacteriota; class Gracilibacteria. The sequence continues at coordinate 56,280 of NVTB01000004.1, read as the reverse complement.
CACCAATCCATTGAGGGATTTCTTCATTTTCTTCTTCTTGAAAGATGCTCCATTTTTCAAGTTTCTTTTCTGAGATAAAACAAGAAAGGGCTATCCAGAGAGGAAAGATGAAAAAACTTTTGATGGCAATAAACACTTCTTTCCAGCTTTTTTGTTTCCATGCATAGATCGCTGTTGGAATAAAAATTTGCAGATAGAAAAATGAGTAAATAAGGGTGGCGGCAATAAAGGCATCTGTATTTTGTTGCCATAAAGCTATTAAAGTGAGTATGAAAATACTTGGCAGGGACACTTCGTCAGGAATTTCGTAATACTTGATATCATACAGACTGATGATGATCAGGCTTGATATAATAAAAAGATGCAATAAGGTTTGGGCTATTGATATATAGGGAAAAAACACATATCCATAGAGGCCCCAGATAATAGCAAATAAAAGTTCAGTGATGGGGTATTGTATTGAAATAGAATTTTGACAATATCGGCATTTTCCACGCAAAAATATCCAGGAAAGAATCGGGAATAAATCCAAAACACCGAGTGTTGTGTTGCACTGTGGGCAGTGGCTTCTGTCAAAGACAAGAGATCCACCGTGCTTTAACCTGTGGAGAACAACATTCCCAAAAGAGCCCCATATACTTCCAAAAAGACAGAAGGCGCTTACAGAGAAGATAAGGGTATTCATACGTTTAATATTTTAAGACCTTTTTTAATGTCAGACAGGTTCTCTTTGTTGGCTACGAGTATTCCATCTTCGCTTTCAATAATGACAATGTTTTCCAGCCCCAGTGTGAGAACTTTTTTTTGTGTTGATGAAAAAATGATGTTTKCTGATGTTTCGAGCGAAATTTCTTTTCCGTTATTATTGAGGCAGGTCGTATTTTGGCCTTTTGATAAATGCGGAATCGTATCCCACATTCCCACATCATTCCATTCAAAAAGATGGTTACTTGGGAGGCAGAGAATATTTTTTTCATTTTCCCAAATAACATAATCAAAAGAAGCTCGTGGAAGTTTCTCAAAAATATCAAGATTATGAACCGCTTCTAAATACTGTGGTGCATGATGTTGAAAGGCTTGAAGGAGTCGTTGATGCGTTCCAATAATAAAGCCAGCATTCCATGATACATTTCCATTATCTATAAGTTTTTGAGCGGTTTGAGTATCAGGTTTTTCTAAAAATCTTTTTACTCGAAACGCTTTTATTGTATCTGTTTGTGCAAACACTTCTGGTGATTGTTGAATGTATCCAAATCCATTTGCAGGATACGTCGGAGAGATTCCAACCGTAATAAGTTCTGTGGGATGTTGCTGATTAATGGTTTCTGCATTTCGTAAAAATTCACAAAATGTATTAGCTGGTTCGATGATATGATCTGAAGGAAGAAACACCAGTGTTTCGTTTTCAATCCCTGTAATGTTTTTTAATTTTTCTATAACCAAAGCGGTCCCCAGGGCAGAGTCGTGTGGAGCGGCTTGTGTCAGAACATGAGATTGATCGAGTTCAGGGATATCTTGATAGACAAAATGTTTATGTTCTTCAAGCGTTGCAATGAAAATATTTTCAACACCAAATTCTTTTATTCGTAAAAAAGAGTTTCGAAGAAGAGAGTTTTCTTCAGAAAAGGAATGATATTGTTTTGGTTTTTGCTTCGTGCTGAGTGGCCAGAGACGAGACCCTATTCCTCCTGAATGAATAATTATTTTCATGCCAAGATACTAAATTAGAGGGTAATGGTGTAAACGTTTTCTTCATCAGTAACGATCATTCGTTGTTCTGCTTGATCAATGTACATGTCTTGTAAAGGTGTTTGTGTTTCAAATATATATTCTTGTGCATATTCGAGTCCTTTATTAATAACTTTTAATTGTATCACTGAATTTCTTGAGGGGTTGAGTACATAGACATGTTTCATTTCTGGTTGAACGAATATTTTTGTTGATTGATCAAGTGCTTTGTTCTGTATTCCGCTGATAGTCAGAGATGATTCTTTTCCTTTATGAAAAAGAGCAATATCTCCATTGTTTTTTAATACATAGATTGAACCATCAATGGCGAAATCAATAGCTTGTGATAAATCAGCTTCTTCACTGAGCCATTCTTTGGCTCCACTGAAAGAACCTCTGCTGTATTCATATTTCCAAATTTGATTATCATTTGAACTCAGTACATAGAGAAATCGGCTGTATGCTTGTTCTGATGTTCCTTTTTTAAATCCCTCTTCATCAGAGGTCGATACTGACTGTACTCCATCTTCAGTGTGTTTGATAAAAGCTCCTGAAGAGAGGACGAAAATCCTATCTCCTTTTTCTAAAATACTTCCTCGAATGATATTTGCCTCTTCTGAAATTATTTCTTTATCATTGACGCTATCAAGGACGGTTTGGAACAGAGACTTTTCGGTATATACATATGTATTTTCTCCTTGAACTAAGATTCCTTGAATTTTTTCTTCTCCAAGTTTTTCTTTCATTTTGATAGAAATTCGTTCTTCAGGATTGCTGATACGTGTAATTTTACTCGCTTTATCTCGAAGTTTTTCAACATTTGAAAGAATTTTGCTGCTTTCGGTTCGAAGATCTGGAGAAGAGGAGGTTTTAAAAATTTCCTCGGCATTCCTTTTTATTTTATCGAGAGAGTCTTGTGCTGATTCATAATTTCCCAATTGAATATTATTTCGTGCCTTTTTTATGTCGCTTTGTAATTCTTCAAGCATATCTACGGCATACGCCATTTCTTCTTTTTGAGTGTTATCAATGGAAAGGCTTTGAATTCCCCAAATAAGGAAAAAGAGGAAAAATACAGAAATACAAGCAAATAATGCGGTCTTTACTCGTTCATACGAGTGTCCTGTTTTTTGAGAAATACTGTCTATAAGAATTTCAATTTTTTCAGCAATTTGGGTTGCCCAGTGGTTTTGTAAGGCGCGAGGAACGGGTTGTTGCGTCACTTTATCCATTTGTGTCAGTAAAGATTCTCCACGAGCATGGGCACAAACGACTGATCCTTTTTGAGCTTCAATCTCAAGTAATGACTGTATTTCTTCTAATCCTTCGCTGACTCCTTCTGACAAGACCTTGGTTATTTGTGAGGCCATAGCATATCGAAGAAGCCTCAAGCTTGCGAGGACAATTCGATCATCAACCATAATTTCTCCACTCGCGATATTAATAAAGGTGGCTTCTTGCGAACCTTCTTCTTGGTCAATGTTTTCAATAATGACGGTGAGTTTTCCTCGTCTCACAAGATAGGCTTCGCCTTCTCCTGATTGAGAAATATGAAGTTCGTCTTTTTCTTGAACCGCAATAACACCATTGATGGTGAGATCTCGTTGCTCAAGAAGATCATTTATTTCTTTTAAAACCTTTTCAAATCGAAAAATAAACTCTTCTTCACTGTGGAAGAGATGAGTGCGAAAGATATCTTCTATTTCTAAAAATGTTGCATGAGTGTTTTCGCCAGAGAGCTCAAGTGCAAAAAAAGCATGGGCATCAGAACCTTCTTGTGACATTTTTTTGGTTATGCTATAAACATTTTCTTGAGGTATAGCAAATTGTCCAGTCGTCAGTTTAATCATAGTTTCGGGTATTATTAATAATAGCTGTGAATATTGTACGGTGTTTTTCAGACTTTTCAATGCTTTATCGTCAAAATTTCAGTATAAATATTCACGTATTTCTTTTTAAAAGAACTTTTTCTTTTGTTTTTCTTTTTAATTTATATAATCAGAATGTTTTAATATATTATATGTGAACAATCAAAAAAAATATTTTCTGAAAAAAATGATGCAATCATGGCAAATATATGCGTGTATCTTGATAACACTTATGTTGGCTGTGCCTTATTCTTATGCATATGTTACTGAAGAATCGGGAGATATCTTTGAAGTGTTTTCTGTTGAGAAGGTGATAGAGAGTGTTGATAAAACATCGCAGAAAGTTTTTTTAATAAATGATTCGGGAAAATTAGAAACAGTGACTCATGAAAAAGTGCAAAATAACTGGTATAAAAAAGGAGATGAAGTCGTTTTGAGAACGCAGGTGATAGGAGATCGTCATATATCATATATAGCCGATGCGTATCGTCAAAATCATCAGTGGTGGTTTTTTATTGGCTTTATCCTCTTGGCTTTCTTAAGTATTGGAAAGCGAGCGTTTTTTGCATTTTTAAGCTTATTTGTCAGCGGGCTCATTCTTATTTATTTTATTGCACCAAATATTTTGGCAGGATTTGACCCGCTCATGATTTCTTTTATTGGAAGTATCGGTATTTCTGCGGCTTCAATGTATATTAGTCATGGGATTTCTTATAAAACAACTATTGCGTTTATTTCAATGATAGTAACGCTCTTGATTGTGTTTTTTGTGGGAAGATTTTATGTTCACACCGCCTTTCTGTTTGGATTGGGGACCGAGGATGCAGGAAGTTTATTTATTCAAAGTGATGAAATGATAGATATGTCAGGAGTCTTTTTATCTGGAGTGATTATTTCAACGTTGGGGGTATTAGATGATGTAACGATTACGCAAGTCACTTTTTTAGAGGAGTTGCATAAGGCAAATAAAAAATATGGAATGRAAGAATTATTTGATCGAGCGGCAAATATTGGAAGAGAGCATATGATTTCTATGGTGAATACACTCGTATTGGCTTATGTTGGAGTCTCTTTTCCTGTTTTTTTACTATTAGTTTCACAAACAGATGTTCCTATGTGGGTCTTTATTAATTCGGAGTATTTTGCTGAGGAAATTGCTCGATCTTTATTGGGGAGTTTTGCATTGCTTTTAGCAATTCCTTTGACCAACCTCTTGGGGTCGTGGTTTTATAGTATACCAGAAAAAGAGAGACAGGGCTTGTCTTTCAGGTAATAAATTGTAAAATATGACAGATAAAAAATACATTCTTATGAAATCTGTTTCTCTTCTTATTTTTCGGATCCATTCTGACTTTTCTTTTTCAGAGTGTTTAAAGGTTTTATCTCAAGTTCCGAAAGGCTCGAGTGTGTATTTAGTGGCCGATAATCGATGGAAATATTTTCATTCGGCTCATTCGATTCATGAGATATTAAAACAGTCTGAAAATTTACATCTTTTTTTCAAAATAAAAGATGATGAAATTGCTGAAAAACATTTGCATGCGAAAGGATGTATTTGTGTTGATGAAATACCTGTTGATGCAGTTGATCTCTTTGCAGAGCTTTTCCCGGCACAGAAATTTTCATTGGCAAAAGTGGGAGAGGCCGCAAAAGATCCTATTGAAACTATTAAAATTTTACATAAAAGCGGAGAAGAAAAACTTGAACAGGCGTATCATTCATTCCAGCAAGTGAGTATGAAAAACAAGATTTTGCTTGCTGTTTCGGCTCTTGTTTCTTTGTTTTTATTGTTATTTTTGGCAGCTATTATTATGCCTCAGGCTGAGGTAATGATTGTAGCAGAAAAGAAAAAAATGAGTTTTATGACGAATGTGCATTTTACAAAGACCGATAATCCATTTTCTGAAGAAATTATACAAAAAGGAAATAATTATCCTATTTATACTATTAAAAGAACAGTGACAAAAAAAGAAATGTATCCAGTGATTTCAAAAATATTTGAAGGACAGCTCTCATCTGGAGAAATCACTTTGTCTAATTCATATCATGAATCAATTACATTAAAAAAGGGAACTCGATTAAAAACGGATGAAGGACTCTTGTTTTTTACCACACATTATGTTCGAATTCCTGAACGAAAAAAAGAAAAACAAGAAGATGGTTCTTTTCAATTTATTTCAGGACAAGCGGTTGTACATGTTGAATCTGGAGAAATTGATACATATGGAGAAGTTATTGGAACACGAGGAAATATTGTTCCTCAGAAGTTTTATATTCCTGGGCTGAATTCTTTTATGCAAAAGTTTTTATGGGGGGAGAGTTTTAAAAAATTTGCAGGAGGAACCACTCGATGGAGAGTAGAGGTTCAACAAAGCGATATTGACACCGCAAGAGCTGAGTTTGTCGAAGATTTAGAGAAGGCCGCAAAACAAGAAATTATTTCTCATCTTGACTTCATTAATAAACAACAAAAACGTAAGATTGCGCTTCTTCCAATGGATCAAGCTTTTTCTCTCGAAGAGGGTGATATTCGTTTTCCGTATGATGTGTTAGGGCTCAGTATGAAAAAAATAGAGGTAGAAGGTGATATTACTATTTCGGCATATGTCTATTATGAAGAAGACTTATCAAACAACATTGAACGAATATTTATGGAACGACTTGATCCAGAGATGAAATTAGATCTGATTGATTACGATAATATGGTTTTTCAGCCATTCTTTGAAGATGATACAAAAATTCAAGCCACGTTGGATATTGAAGCCCGTCAGTCATATTTTATTGATGATTTATCGACAGAGGGAGCGCTCTTTCAAAAAGAAGTAAAAGATAAACTGAGGGGATTACAAAAATCTTCTGCTATTAAGTGGCTCTATAATCATCCGAAAGTTCATAGGGCTGATATTTCATTGTTTCCGTCAGTGAAAAAAACCTTACCGCTCATTCGTAGTCATATTTCTGTGATAGAGGAATAAAAAAATGCCAAATGACGTTCCGTCATAATCCATAAAATACATATAAAACGTTTTTCGTAGGGGCACAATAATTGTGCCCATATTCAATGGATTTTATTAAATATACGGGGGGCATGTTTTTTGATAATAATTATTTGGTAGGGGTTTTTGGTAAAAACCCTGGTTGTGAATGCCTTTGATGTCTGTTTCATAAATGTTATTGATGTATTTGGATAATCATTATTTGTCGTATCCATGTTGTTATGAGGTCATATTTATATTATTATTCGTTATATCCGTATCGTTATACGGGTTTGTGCAACAAACCCCTACAAAGGGGTTTGGCAAATAAAAAAAACAGATCATATGTTTATGATCTGTTTTTGGTGAAATTGATGAAAACAATCTATTTCTTATAAATAGATATTTCAGCTGAAGTAATGACAGTGGCGGTTCCTGTATATTGTGTAATGGCATTGACTGTTTCCATCCCCGCAAATGTTTGTCCAAAGACCGTGTATTCTCCATCAAGAAAACGAGCATTTTGGTGAACAATATAAAATTGACTTCCACTTGATGCTTTTAAGGGATTTATGTTGTCTGAGAGACGAGCGGTGGCTAATGCTCCTGGAATATGTTTGAGAGCCTCATGTATTTCAGCTGGAGTTGTATATCCAGGTCCTCCCATTCCGGTTCCTTCAGGATCGCCTCCTTGAATCATAAAACCTTCAATAATTCGGTGAAAGATGAGGCTGTCATAAAACTTGTCATTCACAAGTTTTTTAAAGTTGGCCACCGTTTGTGGAGCGTGTTCTGGAAAAAGCCGAAGAGATATGTCTCCTTGGTTTGTATGAAGAATAACAAATTCTTCACCTTCTGCTGGCATTTCCATTTGTGTGGCAATGTTTTTCTCGAGAAGCGTTGGAGTCTTTTTTGTTTTTATTTGGACTTGTGTTTCGATTCCTTCTGATCCTTGATACATTTCATTGAAATCTTGATCGGGATTTTCAGAGGGGACGCACGAGCTGAGGAGAATAATAAGAGAGAGTGATGTGAGGAGTTTCATAATAAAAAATGGTTAATGAATATTTTATTTATTAAAATCAATTGTTGGAACTGTTTTTGCTTCTTCTGTTGTTTTGAATAGTTGAGCTGAATCGAAGGCAAACCATGAGGCTATAAAATTATTGGGAAATCGTCGAATGAATGTGTTGTATATTTTTGTGGTTTCATTAAATCGACCTCTTTCTGTGGCAATTCTATTTTCTGTTCTACTTATATCAAGTTGTAAATCTCGAAAGTTTTGGTTCGCTTTGAGCTCTGGATATTGTTCTACAACCACCATAAGTTTTGATAATGCTGATTGTAATCCCGCTTGATTTTGTTGAAATGCTTGGAAAGCGGTTGCGTCATTGATATTAACATTTGTGCTCGTTGCTTTTGCTCGTGCCTCGATTACTGCGGTGAGTGTGTCTTTTTCAAAGTTTGCGGCGCCTTTGACTGTTGCCACGAGACTTGGGATGAGATCGCTTCGTCGTTGATATTGGTTTTCAACATTGCTGAATGCAGTTTTTACCTCTTCATCATATGTAATCATAGTATTATAGCTGCTGCTGATAGTGCTCAAGATGATAAAACCAAAAAAGAGAATTCCGGCTCCAAGTGCTATTAATATTTTTTGTAGTGTCGACATAAAAAATTTTTTGTTAAATAAATATGTTTATAGATTATCAACTTTTTTTGTGAGATCAAGTAAAAGCGTATAGACATCATCGATATTTGGCGTCGTTGTATTATTGAGAATAGAGAGATTTGTTTTATAGATTTCGGTGTGTGTTTTTATATTTTCTATTGTTGATATATCAATGTTCTTCTTTTTTAGCCCGATCATCCCTTCTATAATATATAACATTTGAGCCTTCACTTCTCCCATCATCTCATTATGGTCTATTTTTGATATATATTTTTCTCGTATATTAATAAGAAGTTTTCGGAGTTCATATTCAATATGTATTCGCAGGTGAGGGAGAGATATTTTTATTTTTTCTAAAACATCTTCACCTTCTATGAGAGTCGTATGATTTTTTATATGAAAAAATTCTCCAGCAAAAACATCTCCACCATTTTTTATATCATCTTCGGTAAAAATAATAACAGGAGCTTTGAGCTTACTTTTTGTATTATTCATTTCTTTGAAATCAATATTTTTCATAATAACCACCGGAATGTTTTGTCCAGCTTTATCGTAGTTATAAAGAGCGATTGTATTTTTCATAAAATATATTTTTTAATAAATTACCAACTTCCACCAGAACCTCCTCCTCCAAAACTTCCTCCGCCAAATCCACCAAAGCTTGATCCTTTGCTCAAAATTGATGATACAGATAAGCTATTTGAAATAATGGCTGTAAAAAGGCTTATGTTTTTGTGTCGTGCTGTAATAGATGATCGTATGATGATGATGATTATAAATATAATAATATAAATAATGAGTAGGAAGTCATTATCATTATTATCATTCTTTGATGTTGTGTATTTTGAAACGGTGGTAGGATCTTTTTCTATAAGTCCGGCAATGTCGTTGAGGGCCAGTTGTATTCCTGTGGCATAGTTTCCTTTTTTGAAGTGTGTGGAAAAATGGGCTTCAGCGATTCTTCTCGTGAGAACATCAGGAATCGTGCCTTCAAGTCCATATCCAGTGACTATCTCCCATTTTTTATCTTCAGTCGCAATCAGTATCATAAGGCCATTATCAACATCTGCCTTTCCAACACCCCATTCAGTGGCGAGTTTTATAGTGAAATCAAATATCTCTTCATCTCCAAGTGTTTTTACAATAACAACCGCAATTTCAGCCGAAGTTTTTTCTTCGAGTTGTTGCAAAAAACTTTCCATCTTGGTTTCTTCGCTCTGTGAAATAATATTATCAGGATTTGTTATAAATTCATCTTGAACAATCACCAGTGCCGCAAAGCCCGTGTTTATACAAAACAGAAAGCCGAAAAGAAGAAGGAATATTTTTTTCATTTTTGTGAAAATTGTAACATGTTTTTCAGAGTGTGCAAGATGAGGTGGTTTGACATTTTTTTACTTAAGGCTCAAAATGGATGAAATATTTAAATATAAAATTATGAAAAAATCGTTTTTAACAAAAAAAATATTATATATTGTTCTGTTTCTTGTTTTTTGTATAGGAGGGATTTTTATTTTTAATGCTTCTCAAGATGGTAATAATGAATTAGTACAAAAAACTGTTGAAAAACATGAAAGTCAGAAGAAAAAGATTTTAGTTTTTTTGGGGGAGTATGATCATGTCGAAACTGTATTACAAAAATATTCAGTAGATATTGATTATATACCATTTAATGTTACGGCGGAGGTTTTTGATAAGAATATATATAAAAATATTCAAGATGTTTCTTATCTGAAACAGTTTGATATTATCGTGTTTAATAGTGGTTTTTTAGATCAAGTTTTTGAAGCTCATTATTCATCCATGGATGAAGGAAAAAATTTCCCCGCTTTTTTTTATTCTCAATCAATGCAAAAACCATTTAGAGATTATGTATATCAAGGAGGTGTTATTTATGCAACTGGACATGCCCATAAATCTATTCCTTTGATTTTTGATTATGATCAAGAAAATTCTTATGAGTGNAGTCTTGATAATCGATTTGAACCAACAAAAATATTAATAAAATTGACAGAGAAATTCTCATCACAAGTGTTGTCAGAAACTTTCATGACTAATAAATGTTATTCAATAACAAATATGCAATCAATTCATAAAGATGCTTCAGTATTATTGTCAACAACGCTTGTTAATACGAAAGGTGTAGAAAAAAACATTCCTATATTATCAGAGTTTTCTTATGGGAAAGGGCAAGTGGTTATGTTTACATTACATAACCCCCAAGAGGTTCTGAAAGAAACGAAAAAGATAATGGAAGAATATAAGCAAAGAGTATATTTAAATTATAAGATGCTTGATAGTTATCGGTTTTTCATCATGGAGTCGAGTAAAAATATGAAATTTAATTATGGACCATCTTTATTTGCTTGGAACTGGAGTCAGTTTTCTCGGTTTCACTTATCGCATACATTGCTTGAAGGTGAGGCATTAAGCAGAGAAGTGAATATACATTTTTATGAAGCGATGAAAAACAATGAAGGTTATTTTAAAATTATTTTACCAAAAGAGGTTCATGTATTACTGTGGGGAGAGAATAAAATTGATTTAAAGAATCCTATAGAATTTGAAAAAAATATTCCTATGGATATAAAAAAACATCATGATTTTGCATTAGAAAAATATAATAAATCACAGGCAAATGCTTTTCTGGATAAAGAAGATGTAATTATTAAAAGATTAAAACCAATAGTAGAAAAGAAAACACAGGAAATATTACAAAGATCTCAGGAAATATCTGATGAAGATATAGTAAAACTATCTTATTATGCCATGGCTTTTCCTGATTTAATGGATAAATATGAATTAGAAGGATTATTAAAAGATAGGTGTTTGTTTATAGAAAAAGATGATTTACTTGATGAATTGTTACATGAAACTTTTACAACAATTCTTGGATTAGAGTTATTAAAATAATATCTCAATATGAATCCATAAAAAAATAACCTTATATTTATGAAGAATAATTTAGAAAATAATATTGATGATCAGCGTCGATCTCCTGATTTTTTAGACGGAGATAAGCATATGCCTTTTTCCGATGAAGAAATGGATGCATTATATCTTATTCGGCCAGATAAGACTGTAAAATATTTAACCATCTTTAATGAAAAGGATGCAGAGGAGGTGTGTAAAACATTTTTTATGCGGCAATATGATTTATTCAATGGTATAAGTAAAATGTTTTTTTGGCTGAAAAAGAATATGCACGTCCCGCTTCTTTTGAGTGCATTGAAAAATCAGTTATCAGAATTTTATAATGAATTGATTTTTCTTCCGCAGGAGCGCGCTCTTCATTCTGAAAATAATTTTGAGCAGCTGTTTCGTCGCTTTGATCTATTGAGATGGTTTTCGAGTAGTACCTTGAACTTTTGTATTGATAGTTCTGTTGAGGTTGATGAAAAAGCATTTTTTGAACATGTAGCAGTCCAGGCGAAGGTCGCTGAAAAAGAATTGCAGTATGCTATTGATTTAGAAAAAAGATATACTGATATGATTATTTGCCAAGATCTTGATAAAGAATTAGAAAGCACGACTCGAACAAACAGAAAAAAAATAGCAGACACATTTTTTAAAAATGCTGAATCTCCCGTGGTTCACTCAGTTGTTTTTGAGAGTGTGATAGCTGATAACTATCAAGTCGCTCAATTATTATTTAATTTTTTGCCAGCTGACTATGAACAAACAATGATTCCGTATTTTAGGTATTTTGAGTCTTCAAAATTTGCACAACATGTTTCTGAACGTATTATGTTTGATTACCTAAACCATAAAATTTTATCTCCAGCAGAATTAGAAGAAAAGATCCTGGTAAAAATCCAAGAAAAAACCGCGGAAAATATCGAAGGTCTTTTGCATGCAGACATTGAAGATTCTGTGAGAAAATATTATGCAGCGCCTTTGATTTAATAGTTTTTTAATAAAGATTTAACACTTTCTTAATACTTGTATGTTATTATGTTTATATGAAACAAAAAAATATTATACGAAGAAGTGTTGAGGCAGTGCTAGAAGATTGTTTTTTAGAGATGCCCGAAAAACAATTGCATCAATTTGTTCGTTTGTTTAATCGGCATAAAAAACATGAATATAAAATGCATTTTTTAACGATGTATTGGTTTTTATCTAAAAACATACAAAAAAAAATATTAGGCGCTTTTTCTGGAAAGGAACAATTGCATATTAAGACATTCGGTGAATTGCGGCACCCTTTTATGATTGAAAATGTTCGAGAATCGCAGCGATTTATTTTATCATACATAAGAACGGGAAGGGCTCCTGAAGAAAAAAAAGAGACGCAAGTCCTCGTGCAGAAAAAAGCACTATATAAACAAATAGAAAAAGTTGTAACGCTTTCAGAATATAGGCAACCTTTGTATGGGAATTTCACCAGAGCGTATAAGATGCTTGACGAAAATGATTTTAATGCCTTATTTTTACAAAGATATAACGAAATTAGAGCTGGAGGGGAGGTTCAGTTTTTATTAAATAGTGAGGAAGTAGAAAAGCTCAATGAGCGTCAAAGAAAAGAGGTTCAAAATATGTTTCAAGATGATTCGAGTCACTTATCATATGAGGAAAAAACAGAAGCAGAAACAAAATTGAAAGAAAATATGCAGGTGCTTCAGGGGGATTTGTATTATATAAATAATAAATATTTATTTTTTCGATGGATGCAGCGTGAGTCTTTGGAAAAACAATATCCACATATTATGGCGTATTTAAAATTAACAGTATTACGTGATTTTGCTTATAAAACAGGTATTGTTGGAACCGTAAAACATGAAAAGCGGCATGATGTTATTGATTTTTTTGAAGGACAGATGCCAGGAATAGATAGTGTTATTTCGTTTCTTGATTTGCGTCACAAGCGATCAAAGTCAGAGTTTACAAAAAGAGAGAAGTTAAAGCTGGACAATTTTACGAAAGAGAGTTTTTCAGATATTGAAGATCGACTCGAGCTATCAAAAATATTTAAGGAACGATATGAACGCTGGATGCCATGCTTGAACATAGAAGAAACGTTGCTGAGTATACAGGAAAAACATCGTCATAAATTGTTGCGATTATTTGGATTACATGAAAACAAGACCATGAATCTGATTCTTGTAGATGCTTTATTGTCATTGGGGGAAACAAAAGCAGAGCAGGTGTATGTAAAAAACTTATCAGCAAAAAATAGTAAAGATTTTCATTCATTGGTCAAAAATCTCCCAAAATATTCAGCACATCAAAAATTATCAGAGCGTGTTATTTTTGATTATATTCATCTTAATCTTCTCTCCTCCCAGGAAAGCAGCGATTGTATCTTTAGAGTTATTCGTCAAGAGGTGAATAAAAAACTTTCTGAAAAATTTCAACGAGATGTTCAAATTGCGATGAGCCGGAATAAAGTTATGTCTGAATTTTCACAAAATCCTCCTCGGGATTTATGTATAAAAGAAGAGATTGATGAGACAGGAAAAAAAACTTTTGTTATGCATTTTTTTGAAGGTGATAATGTTGACACAGACCAACAAACTGTTTTGTTTTCTGCTGCTGATTTTGTTATATTGAGAAGGTATTATAGTCGAGAGAAACTTCCTCCATCTGATGATCTGAGAGAAAGAAACTTTATTGAGTAAAAAACAAAAATAAAAAAAATATTACGGACTCATTCCATTCAGACCATCAGATTTAGAAGAAGAGTGACTTCTCTTTGCTTTTTTCCCAAAAAAAAATATAATCTTGCTGAAAAAAAATTAACCATTTATTTGTATGTCAGATATATCGACTCAGAGACATGATCTCTCTCATATTTTAGCCGCAGCGGTACAGCAACTCTTTCCCGAAGTTCAATTGGGAATTGGTCCAGATACCGATAACGGATTTTATTATGATTTTGCAGTCGAGACGCCATTCCAGCCAGAAGATTTGCGGAAAATTGAAAAGGCGATGAGAAAGCTTCAGTCGCAGTCTATTGCGTTTGAACAATATAATATGCCTGTTGATGAGGCGATTGCTTTTTTAAAAGAAAGTAATCAAGATTTGAAAGTGGAGTTGGCTGAAGATTTAAAAAAAGATGGAGAAACAGAATTGTCATTTTATAAAAATGCTGGGTTTGTTGATATGTGTAAAGGTCCGCATATGGAACACACGAATCAATCGACAAAACATTTTATGCTTTCATCACTCGCTGGGGCCTACTGGAGAGGTGATGCGACACGTCAAATGTTGCAACGAATTTACGGGGTCGCGTTTGAGACAAAAGATGAGCTTGAGGCGTATAAAGAAATGATGAAAGAAGCGAAAAAACGAGATCACCGAGTTCTTGGGAAAAAGCTTGGGCTGTTTACTTTTTCAGAAAAAGTGGGGGCGGGACTTCCTTTATTTACACAAAAAGGAACAATGATTCGAAATTTGATTGTAAAAGAAATTCAAGATTTACAAAAAAAATATGGATATGGAATGTCAGATGTTTGTATTCCACATATTGCAAAAAGAGATTTATATGAATGTTCGGGGCATTGGGATAAATATAAAGATGATATTTTTCATGTTCGAGGAAAAGGCGAAACACAGTTTGTTATGAAACCAATGAACTGTCCGCATCATACTCAAATTTTTGCGGCATCGGCTCATTCATACCGAGATTTACCAATTCGAATGACTGAGGTAACAACCAACTACCGAGATGAATTACCAGGAGAATTATTGGGGCTTTCACGGGTTCGGTCTATTACACAAGATGACGGACATATTTTTTGTACGATTGATCAAGTCAAACAAGAGGCGAATACTATCGTTCAAATTATTCGAGATTTTTATACAAAATTGGGAATGTTTGAAGAGGGAAATTATTGGGTGTCACTTTCTGTTCGGGATTCAAAAGATTTATCAAAATATTTGGGAGATACAAAAAATTGGGATACAGCAGAAAGAATGCTTCAAGAAGTAGCGGATGAAAATGGTTTAAATTATAAGAGGATAGAAGGAGAGGCGGCTTTTTATGGTCCAAAACTCGATTTCATGTTTAAAGACGCCATTGGTCGAGAGTGGCAGTTGGCGACTATTCAGGCAGATTTCGTGATGCCAGAAAGATTTGAATTAGAATACACTGGAGAAGACGGAGAAAAACATCGACCGGTTATGGTTCATCGAGCGATTGCGGGTTCTCTGGAGCGATTTATGTCTGTTCTTATAGAACATTTTGCTGGAGCCTTTCCTGCATGGTTAGCACCGATACAAGTGTCACTGTGCCCAGTGGCTGATGTACATGAAGACTATGCCCGAGAGGTGAAATCTGAACTTGAAAAAAATAATATTCGAGTTGAAATTTTAGACTCACGAATGTCTTTAGGAAAACGAATCAGGACGGCAGAAATGCAAAAAATTCCATATATGATTACTATTGGAGACGAAGAGGTTTCGGCAAAGACTGTGTCAGTACGATCATATGCAGATAAGTCTCAAGAAGCATTAACGCTTGAAGCTTTTTTATTGCTCTTGGTGTAATTGAGCGTATTGATTTTGATTCATCAAATCATTGAGATAACTATCTTCTGCTTTGTCGGTAATATAGATAAAAGCCTTTCCATTTTTGTTTTGCTTGATATGAGAAAACATTTCATTGATATCAAGGCTATTGAGCACGGGGCATCCTCTTGATGCGGGTCCTGAAATTGAGTCTTGTTGATTGGTGGCATGAAGAGCAATTCCTCTTTGAAAAGAATTTTTATTATGATCTTCGGCGCCTTCTGGATACGCGACTTTATAGACAAGATTTCTATTTCCTATTCGTATATTTGGATTATCATAAAAAGTATTATAGGCTTTATGGTGTTTTACTTTTTGCCCCACTCCAGCCTCAACATATCGATACCCTGTTGTTCCAATGCTCATCGTTAAAAGTCCGAGAGGTGTTTTTCCTGATCCGTTTTCAGATCCATATCCATTGAGTCCGGTTGATGTATGGTAGGATCTGATAATATTGGTAGTGTTATCGAGGGATTTATGAATAAGAAATATTTTTTGCTGTTCGGCTTCTGCGTGTTTATATATTTCACTCCGACTTATTCCTCCTACTTCTGCTTTTTGAATAAGCTGGAGTGCTTCACCTTGTGCTTTTTTCAAAGGTTTTCTCCATCGTTCTTTTTTATAGTCTCCATGAAGACGTTTCTCAAGGAGTTCTGTTTTTTTGATAGCTCGTGAAATCTCTGAGATATTGGTAATAAGTAATCCAACTTCTCCTGGTGGTATGTAAGGAGCGAGTTTTTTTATTTCTTCAAAAAATATCTCATGAAGTTTTTTATTTTCATCTGATTCAATGACTTTTTCTGTATAATCAGCATTTTTTAAAAATTCAGCAGCATATTTCCCTCCATCGTTAAGTGCATTTTTCATTGCGCGTTTTCTATTTGGGGCAGGAAGATTGTGTTCAATTTTATCTTTAAAATTTCGTAATTGTATATTTATATCGACCTTTTTATCATTGGTTTCTTGGCTATCTATTTGAGATAAAGCGAAACTATCAGGGTTTTTAAAGTATCGCAAAGAAATATCTTTGTCAAAATGCATGAGCCGACGATTGTTTTGAAGTATCTCCATCTCTTCATTATAGCATGTTTTTACAGAAAAATCAACGGTCTTACAAAGAATTTATTGACTTTTGGGAAGAAGAAGATAAAATTTGCTCACTTTTTGCCGGAATGGCGGAATTGGTAGACGCGCGCGACTCAAAATCGCGTTTCTGCAAAGAAGTGAGGGTTCGATTCCCTCTTTCGGTACCAAAAAAGAATTCATTTATTAAACCTTATCGCATGTCTCTCGTTTTATCGGCCAGTAATCGGCCAGACAAAAAAGCAGTAGCCATCTTAAAAGAAGGATCTGTTCCCGTTATTGTATACGGAAAAGGAAAAGAAAATATCTCTGCGATCGTAGAGTATGAACCACTTCGAAAGATGATTCTCAAATGTCAAAAACATCTTCCTTTTACACTTGATGTTGAAGGAAAGAAAATACTTGTTGTGGCAAAAGAGTATCAGTTTGATCTTATCCACGATACATTTACTCATGTAGATTTTTACATGGTGGATGAAAAAGCAGCTCTTGAAGTTCCGGTTCCTGTAGAGTTCATTGGGAATTCAGACGTTCTTCGAACATCTATTCTTACAGTGGTATCTCGAACTATTCTTGTTTCTGCATTATCAAAAGATATTCCAGTGAAATTTGAAATAGATTTAGCACTCTTAACAGCAACAAACGATAAAATTCGAGTGAGTGATGTAGAATTTCCAAAAGGAGTGACATCAATATTCGAACCAAAACGAATGATCGCAAAAGCGGCTGTATCTCGAGCAATGAAATCAGCGGAAAATGAGTCTGAAACAGCAGAAAACGCCGGAGGATCTGATACAACTCCAGCTGCATAAGCTTTCTGAAGATTTGATATGAGAAAAAACACCACTTTGTGGTGTTTTTTTTGTTCTCAGCGTTTATAATTACTCTGGCTCTTTCATTGTTGTATGAAAAAAGCAGTTTCGAATCATTAAAGTATACAAAATATGAGAACTTGTTCTGATTACTCCATAGAGAATAAAGAATCGTTAGCTATGACTCCTGAAATAGCTGATACATATATATTTTATCCGCTTGCCATAACAGAGTGGCATACCGATGCAGCTAAAAAAATTAAGTTGCAAAATAAGGAGGAGGGAAAGAGGATAAAAACAATTTTTTACTCAAGATTAAACAATGATATGAGGGGGTTGAAAACCTTGTTTTTTACAGAGAATATGAAGATTTCAGAAAAATATATATTTGTTTGTGTCGATGGTAAAAAAAACATGTGTTGTTCGAAGTACGGAATCAATGTGCTTACATCCTTATTAAATAAAAAAACAAATAATAATGTTTTTGCTTGTAGTCATTTGGGAGGGTGTAGATTTGCGACAAATGTTATTTCATTCCCCAGTGGAGAAATGTTTGGACGATTAAGGGAAGAAAATGCAGAGGAGTTTTTGCAAGGAAATAATCTGTTTTTTGTGAAAAAATATTATAGGGGAAATGTATTTTCATCCCTGAAGGATCATGTTATCGAATGCTTGAAAAAATGTATATTGTTACAATATGGTGAGGTACAGAATCTTTCGGTTTTTTATAAAACAGATATCCAAGGAGTTTCTTTTACATATAAAAATAAAAATTTGGAGATGATGGCTGTGAATAAAAAAATAGAAATAATATCAAAATGTGGTGACAGTATTACGTACCGTGATAGATGGGTGATAGAAGAAAACGCCGGAGGATTTGAGATTACTCCAGCGGTATAATTTTTCTGAAAACTGGATATGAACAAACACCACTTTGTGGTGTTTTTTTTGTTATTGATTTTAGCTTAATGATACACAATAATAGTTGTGGAGGATTAAAAATTAAGGAAATATATTTATGATGAAAATCGGATCAATTTGGAATAAATGGGATATGCATATTCATACTCCGTATACGAAATCAAATAACCAATATAAAACACCTTCAGGAGAAGATATTTGGTCTTTATTTTGTGAAAAAATAAATGAATCTGATGTTTCAGTTTTTGGTATTACAGATTACTTTTCCGTAAAAAACTATTTTATTTTCAAAGAAAAATATTTCGWAAAATATCCTCATTCAGAGAAGGTTTTTTTCCCAAACATTGAGTTTAGAATGGATTCGAAAAATACTAAAAGTGATCATATACAATATCATGTTATTTTTAATAATTCGGAAAAGACTTTAAATAAATTAGAGCAATTTTTAGTTCGTTTAAAACTAATTTCAACAGATGATAAAGATCTTACTAGCAAATATTGTACTGAACTAGATTTACAAGAAGTTACCTATGCAAAAGCCATGGTAAAAGTAGATGACTTAGAGAAAGCTTTAAGTGAAAACTTTACGAAATTAGAATATTTAACTGTTGGGGTAGCAAACGGCTATGGTTCATTGAGACCAAATGGAGGAAAAGATGGTAGGGGGGGCTGAATATGCTAAAGAATTAGATAAAAAGTTTGAACTATTTTTTGGGACTTCAAAAAATACAGATCTTTTTTTAAACAAAATATCAGGAAGAGGTGAACTTAATTTGCCTCCAAAACCTGTTATATCTGGTTGTGATGCTCATTCATTTGAGGATCTTGAAAAAAAATTAGGAAAAACGATTAAAGATGAAGTTGAAACAACTTGGATTAAAGCTAATAAAACCTTCGAAGGTCTTAAACAAATTATTTATGAACCAGAAGATAGAGTTAAAATTCAAGAGCATAGGCCAGAAGATAAAAAAGATTATTTGATTATTAGTGAAGTAAACTTTATAGATGATTCATTTTTAACAGATAAAATCCCATTAAATGATAATTTAACTGTAATTATTGGCGGAAAATCTACAGGAAAGTCTATTTTGTTAAGAAGTATTGCTGAAACAATCGATGCAATGGAAGTAAAAAGTAGACTTGATGAAGTTAAACTTCCTAACTATAAGAATACTATAAAGGACTTTCAAGTTTCTTGGAAAGATGGTCAGTATCATAAAAAAAATGAAGAAAACACCGCTCATAAAAAAATTATTTATATTCCCCAATCATATTTAAATAGACTTGTAGATAATGAAGAAAGTGAAACATCTATTGATGCTATTATTAAGGGTGTTTTGGAACAAGAACAAGATATAAAAGATATTTTTGAAGTGTTGAAAAAAAATCACAGGCACTTGGAACAAGAGCTTGGTACTTTAGTGGATCAATTATTTTTTAAAAAATCTGACCTTGAAGAACTATTGAAAAATGTAAAGAGTATTGGAGATAAAAAAGGAATTGAGTTAGAAGTTAAAAAGTTAGAAAGCGAAATTTCTGTTCTTAAAGGAAGCTCAGGAATGAGTGAAGAGGATCTTAGAAAGTTCGAAAGACTAGCTAGAGATCTGTCTGCTTTAGAAAGAGAATATAATATATCAGAATATGATTTAAAAAAATTAAAAATACTAATGTCTGAAAAACTTCAACTATCAGCAAGCGAATTAGAAACTTTCACTTCTAGCCTTAAGGGAAGATTGCTAGAATATTTGTCTGAAATATCTATTAAAACAAATGAAGAGTGGATAGAGAAGTTGGAATTAGAACAAAATAAATTAGAGCTAGATATAATTGAAAAAAACAAATCATTAAAAGAATTAAGGGAAGAGATAAGGCCTTTACATGATTCTGTTATGCAGTTTTCCGCTATAAATGAAAAAGCAGAAAAATTGCAAATAGAAGTTAAGAAGTTAAAAGAAATTGAAAAAGTAGAAGCAAAAGTTAATACGTTAATATTTGAATATGAAATAACTTTAAGATCTATATGTGAAAGCCATCAGAATTTTGAAAATAGCTTAAAAACAGCTAAAACTGAAATATCTCAACAGACCAGTATTTCTGGGGACTTAGAGTTTGATATAGACGTAGTTTCAAAAAAGAAAATTTTTCAAAAAGATTTTATAGAGCTTATTTGTAATTTAAAGTTACTAACAAAATTCAATGAAGGTTTATTACAAGACTATTCTGAAAAGTTCAATATAAATACAGACTTACCAAAGATAATTAAAGGAATTATTGAAGGTGAATTGAACTTAAAGAGTTCCTTCTCAAAAAAAGAAGCCGTAATCAAATTAGTTCAAAATTGGTTTATTTTTAATTATAGCATTAAGTATAATGGAGATAATATTGCTGAAATGTCTCCCGGTAAAAAATCTTTTGTTTTATTAAAACTTTTAATTGAATTAGATAATTCACGATGCCCTATATTACTAGATCAGCCTGAAGATGATCTTGATAACCGATCAATTTATAATGATTTAGTGAGTTTTATTAGATTAAAGAAGAAAGATCGTCAAATTATTATTGCAACTCATAATCCTAATTTAGTAGTTGGAGCAGATGCAGAATGTGTGATTGTGGCAAATCAATCTTTAGATTTATCTCAAAATGAGTCTCATCAATTCGAATATATTAGTGGTGCATTAGAAGACTCTTTTATATCAAAAAGCACTCCTGTTTTACTTTCTCAGGGGATACAAGAACATGTTTGTGACATTCTTGAGGGGGGACGAGTTGCATTTGAATCTAGAAGGAATAAGTATAATATTGTATAAAAACTTATAAAGTTGAAAAGACGTAACATAAAGGAGATTAGGTTGTGTCTTTTCTATATGTATATTTAACGCAAGATAAAGGACATTATCTCGCGTTAAGTTATAAGTGAGGTTCTCCCTCAGCGCCTTCGCCGAAGCTTCAAGCATAAATTCATGCGTTCCGGTATCAAACCAGGCGCCTTTTACTTGGACAACAGAGAGTGCTTATTTTTTAATATACACAGAATATCAATAATGTTATTATGGAAACAAATAACAATATATCTTATGTTTAAAAATAAAAACATTCAGGCTGTTGATTTTCAAAATATTCATATTGAATCTTTCGAAGATCGTGATTTGATTTTTTCAGCATCTTGTCAAATTTTAGATGATTTAGATAATCCTATAAAAAATTCAGTGTTAATATCTTCTCTGTTACAAGATAGTATAGAATTTGTAACTGATGATACGGGACAGACAGAGATATCCCTCCCTTTATTCAATCAGGGGGATTTGATCCTTCAGCAAAAAAATATTCAAGAGCAGGTATTTAAATGTTTGATGAATACTTCTTTGTCTATTAAATATGTTATTCAAACAGAGAAAAGCAAAGAAGCTCTTGATTATCTGCATGAAGAAGCGAAATTCATAAGTGTTGAGACTCATGGAGAGAATATTGTTTTTACTCTGTCTGATAATAGAATAATAAGTATTCCGAAAAAGAACTTTGGAGAAGATTTTAATGATATAGAAATCAGTCATGATGGGGAAAAAATTCTATTTCATGAGCTTGATCGTTTTTTAACGCTGGATAATATTATCTCTCCTATGAAGGCTGTTGATATTTTAACTGATAAATTTCAGTTGCCTAAAGATATGAAATATATAAATGACCGAGGATTGCAAAGAATATTGAAGTCGGTTGATAGTAGGGATCTTGGTATTCTGATATCACAAGAAAAAGCATTGATGAATGACCTTGGTCGTAATATGTCAAAACGAGCATATCAAATGTTGGTAGATGAAATTTCTTTTATGGGGTCTGTTCCGAAGAGGGAGTATTTACGATCAAAGAGTAAAATAGAACGAGTTATTAATCAGCTTATAGAAGAGGGGGAAATTGTTTGTGATTATCGCTCAGTCTATCCTCGGCCAAGTTTAATAGATGAGGATGGAAATTTTATTGTTGAAATTACGAAGTCTGAGCCTGACTCTGTGTTGGTAAGGTTGGTAAAATGGTTGAATTTATAATCTCTCTTTGATATACGGTGTGATGATTTCAATTCTTTCTTTTTCAGTTAAGATCCCCGAAAAAGGACTCGATTGTCTCAGCTGATTCGCTTTTTGATCCGGACTTCTTAATATTTGTAAAATTTCTTCTTTTGATCTTTCTTGTAGGAGGGTTAACCATTCGAGATGAGGAGGTGCAACGGGCTCTCCCCAGAGCTTCATCCACCTTTTAAGATTTTCCATGGGGATAGTCCAGAGTTCAGGATCTTTTTCAAGTTTATCGGCAATGACTTGAGACATGGCGAGTTTGGATTTATCTAATTGTTCTTGGGAGGCCATAGAGTTGTATGGTTAATATACTCAGGAGGATTTTGAAGAGAGTTTACAGATATTTTAACAAAGCCTCAAATTACACAGAGTAATTTGAGGCTTTTTCAAAGGCAGTGAATGATAAAATTATTGAGAGTCCTCTTGTTTTTCTGTCATTTTATGCGAACCAAAACCTGCACGTGATCCTTTTTTCTCTCGAGAAAAGAGTTTTGAGACTTCTTTTTCTGCCATGATATCAAAGTGTTTATCAAAGTTTTCATTGAAATGCTGAGAGATCATAGAAAAGGCTTTTTCTTTTAATGATTCTTTTGTCAGTCCCTTTTCGTTGAGAAGGTCTTGAACGGTTTTTCCGTCAGTACTGTTCTTCAGTGTTTCGACTTCTTCGTCGCTCAGGCCAAGCGCCTCTTGAATATTTTTATGTATTCCAGCAGATTTGAAGTTTCCTTTCTTGCTATGTTTTCCGTGTCTTTTTCCAAATCCTCTTTCTTTTTTCACTTCACTTAGATCAATACCTTTTGCTTCTGCTATATCTTTAAAATTTTTCCCACTGTCGAGTTCGTTTTGTAGCTCATCGGCCGTTATTCCAAGGATTTCAGCCTTTTTTTCCATCATGTGAGGGTTGCTAGCTCTATCATTTGTTTGAGCGTAGACACTTCCTCCAATGGCTAAGGTGATGACGACCAGGGCCGACACAATGTGAGTTATTGAGWATGTTTTATTTGTTTTCATAAATAAGTAATTAATAAATAGAAAATAAAATAAGTACGTACATATATAACACACACAGAAATCAAAAAAGTTTCAAAAAAGATGTATTAAAAAATCAGTAAGTTTTTACCAATACCATTCACGTATGACAAACACTTTGGCTTCAATGACTCCCTCTTCATTGGGGTGTCCAATGACCAAGACTCCTTGATCGACCGTTACATCATCTTTGGATAATACAGTTTGTGCATTGTTATTACTTTTAAATTCTGTCTCCGGGGTTATCAAAACTTTTTTTTCTACATCATTTCTCCCAGTAATGGTTATAGTGTTTTCTTCAATATTGGTCACGACACCTTTTGAGCCAAATCCACCTCTTTTGTAGTTTTTCCAGTATCCTTTTTCGGTCATATCTGTTTCAGGATTCCACTTGAATCCATGTTTATCTTGAGAGTAGTGAATGAAAGATCGATGCTTTCCGACCTTGTATCCTGTATAAAACACTCCGCTGAGAATAACAATACTCAGAAGGGTTATAATGACAATAAGTGTTTTATTTGATTTATTTTGCATAGTTGTGTAAAAGGTTAAGCAATGAAAAATGAGATTTTTTTAATGATTTATCAAAAAGAATGAACGTAAAGTATAGTGTGAAAAATGCTAATGTGGTAAATAACAAGCTTGAAATTGGAGTAGACTCCCACACAGCGTATGACCATTCGGTTGAAAGAATGACGCTTGGGTAATTTAATCCCATTTCTATAAATAAAAATGTTTCGGCGTTGAGAAAATCTATAAAAAGTATTGAAAGCGCGTAGAAAAACAATACGGTGCTCAGTCCGAAAAAAATACTTCTTCGAATCATTAAAGATTGAAGTTTTTCATATTGTTTTTCCTCAATCTTCATCATGATATTGTCTATCAAATCGTGAGGAGCTTTGATAGAGAGTTCGGAGTCTCGAAGGATTTTGTCTAAAGTGTCCATGTCTTCAATGGTTAGTAATTACAGAATGTGTTTCAGGTGGTGTTCTAAGTTTGTTTTTGCTCTYTTGATTTGGGTTTTTACGGTATTGACGGGGATTTCGAGAATTTTTGATATTTCTTTCAGGGAAAAATCATCAAAGTATCGCATRGTTATAATGACCTTATATTTATCTGGCAGTGTCTCTATCGCTTTTTTTACTACTTCTTGGAGTTCTTTTTTATAGAGTGTGGATTGAGCATCTTCTTTTGTATCGGGTATGGTGTTCACTATCGAGAGTGCTTCACCTTCATTATTGATATGTTCTAATTCTGTAAAATTGATGGATTTTTTCTTTCTAAAAAGGTTTTTACATAAATTGGCACAAATAGTAAAAAGCCAAGGTTTAAAAGAAAGATGTGTTTTTGATTTCGGAAGACTGAGGTATACATTCACAAACGTATTTTGGGAAATATCTTGCGCATCTTGTCGAGATTTACAGAGGGATAAAGCAAAGCGAAAAATGGCGTTTTGATGCCTCTCAGCCAGTTTTGGAAAAGCATTTATATCACCGTCCAGGTGAAGGAGAATCAGTTCTTCGTCAGATATATGCATGTATATAGATATATAGAAATTATGCCTCTATAATCATAACACACATGAAAGGCAGAAAGGTTTCAAAAATGTTAGAAAAAATTTATTTTAAAGCCTTCTCTCTCATATACGCTGAAGCTTCAAACATAGACTCATGGGTTCCGGTATCAAACCAGGCACCTTTTACTTGGCCAACAGAGAGTTCTTGTTTTTCAAAGTATTGATTCATCACATCAACGATTTCAAGTTCTCCTCGAGGACTTGGTTTGACGTCTTTTGCTTTTTGAATAACGGTATTGTCACACACATACATTCCGACTTGGGCGAAGTTTGATTTTGGATTTTGTGGTTTTTCTTCGATTGATAATACATTTCCATTTTCATCAAATTCAATAACTCCAAACCGTTGTGGATCGTTTACTTGTTTGGCATACACCATTCCACCTTTGGTAAAATTTTTAATATCAGAGGAAAAGTCATCTTCAAAAACGTTGTCTCCTAAAATAAGTGTGACGTCATCTTCCCCAATGAAATTTTCTCCAATAAGAAAGGCTTGAGCCAGTCCTTCGGGTTTATCCTGAATTTCATAACTAAATTGTGCTCCAAAGTCTTTTCCGCTTCCCAGGAGCTTGAGAAAGTCACCTGCGTTGTCAGGGGCTATAATAATAAGAATCTCTGTAATTCCAGCCTGTAAGAGTGWSKCSRSKKSAYMMKWSMWAARTSKYKKGTTSWMWACTKSMRGSAWMWRYYYYRMMRYYRMKWTTRTNRGYGSAYSYRAACGGCTCCCCGATCCTCCCGCAAGAATAATTCCTTTCATGGTATATGTATTAGTGTTTGACGAAAGTATAGCGCAATACATGGGAAATGGAAGAAAATTTGACTCTTTGGCATGTTTTTGTTATATTTATGTCTAGATTTTAAATACAATGACATGATAAACGGATTTAGACCTTTGGATGAATCAGGCGACAAGGCAGGGGGTGACCAAATGCTTCATTGGCATGATCAAAAAATAGCCTCTTTAGATAAAGAGCTCATTGATCATGGTTGTGACCCTCAAGAGATGGTAAATAAAGTTACGAGGACCTTAAGTTTTATGAAGAGAGAGGGAGGGGATGTATTTTTTGAGTGTAAGGGTGATTCATTTATGGAGAGACTTATTGTAGAGTATGAGGAACAACTTGAAATTCAAAATTTGAAGGAAGCCTCGTTTGAATTGCGAAAAACCGTTTGTTTGCAAATGTATGCACAAGAAACAGATCCAGAAAGAAAAAACTCTATTCAAAAGCTTGTATCTTTTTTAGAAAAGACTCACGAAAATTCATTCTAAAAATGAAAAATTTGACTTTTTGCTCTTTGTTCTTTTATATTCAGATCTAAATTTTAAATATAATTATATGATTGGAAGCTTTAAGCCTTTGAGTATTAAAAAAGAAAAAATCAGACAATTAAAAGGTTTTATCAGAAAAGAGTCTAATAATTTGAGAGCGGTTTTATCTCAAGCAGGACTTGATGATTATGAGGAGATGTTATTTGCGGAGATAAACCGTGAACCGAAGATTATTACAGGGGTTGTCGCTGAAATTAAAGAGACCATAGATGCGCTTGAGCTGCCCGAGTCACCTGAGTTAAAAAAGACTATTCTTGATTCTATGATTGAAACAGAGGAGGATGAAGAACGAAGAGATGTGATGGAAATGTTACGATTGGAGATCTAATAAAATGTTACGACGTAGAAAAATGCAGCGGCAGTTGATTTTTAATCTTTCCTTCTAGCGCTTTTCCGATTCCAATGAAAATATCTTGGTGAGTAAATAACACATATTGTTTTGTACCAAAGTCTGTTTTTAAATCTTTTCGGTTAAAAAAATCTTCGCATTCTTTTGCGTCGAGATTAATAACTCCTGCTTTAAATTTGTACTTCCTCGCGAGGTATAATCCTCCTTCGTGTGTGAGCTTGATGTTGTTTTTATGCAGTGAACATAAGAGAATTCCTCCTCGATGAATCGTTGTTTTTTCAGTGACTTTTTCAAATTTCTCAGGCCGCACCCAAATTTCATTGCTTCGTTCAAACAAGTTCTTATTTTCCATGGTTATTCCAAACCATTCTATAAAATATTTTTTTATAATTTGAAATGATGATTTACTCATTTTGGAAAACGGGCTATTTCGTTTCGCTTGAATAAAATTCCCTCGTTCGGTGATTTGTGTCTTTTTTACTTTTGCTACAAAAAATCCTTCGGTGTTATAGGTGTGTGGCCAGACTCGGAGTGTTCCGGGAAGAAGTTTGTTTTTCTTTGCCCATGGAGCGGTAATGGGGACAATCTCAGAGACCCCTTGAAAGGTTTCTAACAGTCGGTTTATAATGTCTTCATCTTCTTCGGGTGAAAGTGTACAGGTTGAATATATAAGTTCTCCGCCAGGCTTGAGGGCTCGAAAGGCTTCAGTAATAAGTGACCATTGAATATCTGCAAACAGTTTTACTTTTTTAGCGTTCCAGTTATCAAGGGCATGACGATCTTTACGAATGGTTCCTTCTCCAGAACACGGAGCATCAAGAAAAATAGTATCAAAAAAGTTTGGAAAATATTGAGAAAACGCCCGTCCGTCTTTTTGTGAAATGAGAATGTTCGAACATCCGAGTCGTGCGACATTCGATGCGAGGGCTTTAATCCGGCTTGATTCTGGTTCATTGGCTAAAATAACTCCAGTGTCATTCATTTTTGATGCAATTTGCGTTGTTTTTGACCCAGGAGCGGCGGCAAAATCTAAGACCAGAGTATCTTCTTCTAAATTGGCAATGGCTGGCGGAATCATTGAAGACGCCTCTTGAATATAAAAATATCCAGCGGTATGAAGCACGTTTTTCCCAAGTGCGATAGATCGGTCTTCTCGCTCTATCCAAAATCCATCATCAGCCCAGGGGATTGGATCGAGTTCCCATCCCATTTTCTTAGCTTTTTTTAAAAAATCTTTGACCGATATTTTAATCGTATTGACCCGGATACTTTTTCTTAAACCTTGGAGACAGGCTTTTTGGAATTTTGAAAAATCTGCTTTTGAAAGCATCTTTTCGTATTTTTGCCAGAAGATATCAGGGATATTGGTATTCATGTAGGCATAGAGTAGAAAAGTTTTTTCCAAAGCACAAGAAAAAGGTGTAAAAATGAATGAATATATTTTTACAATATAAATATAATGTAAAGTATGGTTGTATTTATATTCGATATAATGTAAAGTGTGGTTGTACTTATATTTAATATAATATTTTCATGGGCAAAAAAATATACATTCGTCATATTATGGAAAAAATATCTAAATTTTTATATACAGATGATATTTTGATTTTACATGGAGCTCGTCAGGTTGGAAAAACTTCTATTTTAAAGCATTTCATAGAAGAAAGAGAAAAAAATGAAGAAAAATTCTTTTATATAGATTTAGAAAATCTTCAGTATTTAGAACTATTAGAACAAGGAGTCGATTCATTTATTGATCATTTATTGCAGAGAGGTTTTCATATAAAAACGGAAAAGGTTTTTGTTTTTATTGATGAAATACAGTATTTATCAAATCCCTCGAATTTCTTAAAATATTTGCATGATCATTATCCTTTCTGTAAATGTATTGTTTCTGGCTCAAGTAGCTTTGAAATAAAAAATAAACTACAAGACTCCTTGGTAGGGAGAACCATGAATTTTGAGATATTTCCGCTGTCATTTTCTGAAAAGATTTTATTCGAAGATACATCGATTAATATAAATAAATCTTTAGATTCAGTCACTTTGGAGTATGTGAGGAAATCATATAAAGAATACGTTTTATATGGGGGATATCCAAAGATTGTTTTAACAAAAGATATTGAAATGAAAGAAATGTATTTACAGCAAATTATTGATACATACATACGTAAGGATATTAAAGATTTAGCAAATATTCGTGATATTTTAAAATTTAATAAGCTTCTTCGTATTTTATCAGTGCAATCAGGACAAATGTTGAATGTTCAAGAAATTGCCAATACCGTTGGGATTAGCCGTCAAACAGTTGAGCATTATTTGTTTATTTTAGAAAGCACTTATATTATTAAGAGGGTGTATCCATATTCAAATAATATTCGTTCAGAGCTTTTTAAAACTCCAAAAATCTTTTTCTATGATACTGGGCTGATGCATGTTTTGCAAAGTGGGACGGTTCCCAATTTGATGAGTGGAGAAAGTTTTGAAACTAGCTTTTTTTCAGAAATTGTCAAAAATATGAAAAAAGATCAGTATAATTATTGGAGAACTCAGGATAAAAAAGAGATAGATTTTATTTTGCCATTTTCAGCAGGGTTATTACCCATAGAGGTAAAAATCAATACAGCAAAATTAAAAACAAATGCGATTGATTATTTTCTAAAGAAATATGATTTATCTCAATGGTTATGTGTGGCAATGGATCATCATAAAAATAAAGCAGAATATGTCTATCCATGGGAGACAAAAAAGATTTTTTCGAAATAGAGAGGCGGGGCAAAATGCTTTTAAAGAAAAAGCGATAAAAAACTCTTGCCTTTTGTGAAAAAATCCATAAAATCATTTTGCTCTTTTATATCTGCGGGTGTCGTATAGTGGCTATTACCTCGGCCTTCCAAGCCGATGACACGGGTTCGATTCCCGTCACCCGCTCCAGATAAAAGATTGTAACACCCCAGTGATGGGGTGTTTTTTTATGAATTGAGAATCGCTATTACCGCAGGGGCACAAAATTTTGTGCCCGTATATTTTGGGGATATTATAAAATAAATGTTCATAATAATTGCTATCTCTATAAATGTATGATAATATAACCTCGCTATTTTCATATCGTAATGATAATATATCATGATTATTTATAGAGATATTCAAAAAAAAATAGAAGAATGGCTTTTTAAAAGGCAAATCATCCTATTGTCTGGAGCTCGGCAGGTTGGAAAAACAACGCTTATGAAGGAGTTGCAGAAAGTTTTGATAAAAAAAGGTTCTCAGACATATTTTTTTAATATGGAGAAAATATCATTAAAATCCTTACTTGATCAAAATCCTGATAATCTCTTATTGGAAATTTCATATAATAAAAAAGATGTATTTTTTGTGTTTCTGGATGAAGTGCAATTATTAGACAATCCCTCTCATTTTCTAAAATATATGTATGATGAATATGAAAATATTAAATTTATTATAAGTGGTTCTGTAAATTTTGAATTAAAGGGACAAATAAAAGACTCTTTAGTTGGTCGAAAAATTACATTTCAAATTTCACCCTTCTCTTTTGCTGAGTTTTTGTCATTGAAGGGATATGACACACAGACATCGAGAGAAAAAAAAGAGAATACTGAGAACTATTTGCATGAATATATGTTGTATGGGGGGCTTCCATCCGTCGTGTTAGAAAAAAACATTGAGCATAAAAAAATATTATTAGAAGAATATATCAATACGTATTTACAAAGAGATGTGCGAAGTTTAGTTCAGGAAAAAAGCATTGCAAAGTTTAACCAGCTGACAATAATTTTATCTTCAATGATTGGAAGTTTAAAAAACAATAATGCTATTTCTCAAGATTTACAAATGAATAATGAAACCTTGTTACGGTATTTAGATATTATTTCTGGAACATATGTTTTTGACTGCCTTGAGCCATATTTTACCAATGTAAAAAAACAAATTGTAAAAATGAAAAAGGTATATTGTTTCGACTTAGGTGTTCGAAACGCTATACTTAACAATTTTTTACCAATAAAAAACAGAGTTGATGCGGGAGCGTTATTTGAAAACTTTGTATTCCTTCGATTACAAGAAAAATACAATAGAAAAAACTTGTTTTTTTATCGAACAAAATCAGGAGCAGAGATAGATTTTATTATTCAAAAGGATGGGGTGAACTTTTATGAAGTAAAATATAAAAACATACAAAAACATAATTTAGGGAAAGGATTTATTTCCGCATTAAGAGAGCTTCAGCCGGTTAATAGTTATGTTGTAAACATTTCTCAGGCACAAAATATACAATATGAGGGTTTTGATGTGAGGTTTATTCGGTATTTTGATTTATAGGAGACCGCAGGGGCACAAAAATTTGTGCCCGTTTGGTGGGTGGGGAGAGAATAAAATAATTCTGATTTTTATTCCAATTTTAAAAACATGTGTTATTCTGTATACAACATATATTTTAATGCTTTTTCATGTCTTTTTTTCAACATAAAACATTGTTAGCTTTAGCTTTATTATTAGGTTTTATAACTCCGGTTGCTGTTGAAGCTGCGAATTATGATTATGTTTGGACGATACAAGAGGGAGCAGTCTTTCGGAATGATTATAAATTAGAAGGGCTTTCGGCTGAAGGGTTTGAGCCAGTATTTACCTGTTCCTCTGATAATTTTTCGTGGTGTGATGAATATATAAAAAATAAAGATGGTGTCTGGCGGATTGAAACGGATATGCAGTGGGAGGATAAAAAAAAGAGGCATAATTATCATCATACTTTAAGGTCAACTTTGTTAGATGTTTCAGGCTTTGATCTTTCATCTTTTGAGCCATTGAGTTATGGATTTTATAAAGATAAAAACACACTGTATCGCTTTGGAGAAAAGGTGGAAAAAATGAGTCCGAAAGGAGCTGAAACCTTTGATTGTATCGATTATTCATATGAAAATCAAACGACTTGCGCTCTCTATATAAAAAATAACGACGGAATATTTCTCGTCTATCGAGCGAGTGGAGTTGGGCATTCGGGAGATGGCATTACATATCCATTAGAAGGGGTCGAAATAAAAAATGCTGATCGTGATACTTTTGTGCATTTTGCTCAACATGTATTTAAAGATAAAAATTCATTATATTTTTATGGTGAAACAATAAGAGGAATTTCATCACAGGGGGTGAAGGTTGTAGACTGTTCGAATCAAGAGAAAATGAGTGATTGTTATACATATATAGAAAATGATGAAGGCTTATTCTATTTGCAATCTGATGTTCAAGCCTATAAAGACGGTGAAATCAAGATTGATGCGATTGCATTAGAGAATATTGATAGAGAATCGTTTCGATATATAAAACAAAATTTTATTGCTGATAAAGATGGAGTGTACTACTTTCATCATCCAATCTTATTTGATCATAATGGTCGAAAAGAGAGGATTTCTCCTGAAGAATTCGAAGTCTTAAATGATTATTATTTTAAAAATAAGGATGGATTATATAGAAATGTAAAGTATACATTTACGTTTGAAAAAACAGGATTTAATAATCTTTTTACTCGGCAAGATACAAGATTAAAACAAAAAAGGCTTGTTGATTTTATTCAACCGCCGCACAGTGATTTTATGATGGATGAACCATCTCATATTCGTGCGACGATTCATGATGTTTTATTTGAGCAATTCTTTCCAATGGATGGCGATACATTTGTTTTAATAAATCGTGAAAATATGATCACGAAGGATAAAAATCATGTTTATATGTCAGGCCGAATAATAAGTGGTGCTGATCCAGATTCTTTTGAAAAAATGAAGGGGTACTATTATCTTTTTCAGGATAATAATCAAGTATATTCTATGAAGGAGCCCAATATGGTCTTTGATAAAAAATCTTTTGTCATCGGAAATGACTGTGAAAGGCATGATTTTATGAAAGATCGTACGCAAATGTATACGGATTCTGGAGTGGTACAGACGAACAATACTGATTTGATAAAAGCATATACAGGAAAAAACTTTTTTCGTTTAGAAGATGATATTTATTATTTGGATTTTACTGATTTTAAGAAAGTAAAGGGAGCTGATGCTGAAAGCTTNAACGTGAATCAGTGTGGTCCAATTGTCACAGATAAAAATAATGTTTTTTATAAAAACATTAAGTTTGATGAAATAACATCAGAAAATTTTGTTAATTTCAATGATATATATTTAAAAGATAAATACTCAGTCTATTTTGTTGGAAGAGATATGCTTATAAAAATGCCGAATGCTGATGTGGAAACATTTTCTTATTCTTATGAGAGCGGAGCGACTGATAAAAACTTTTATTATGAAGAGTTTCGTCCGCTTCCTCTTTCAGAGAATTGGAGAACGATAAAATAACGAGGACCTTTCTGGGGGTATTTACTCTGTTAATTATTTAATATGTTGATTTCTATAAACCAAACGTTAAAAATATTATTCGTTACATTGTTATTGGTTTTAAGTGCTTCATCAACCTTTGCTGCTGCAGATGAAGGAGGCATTCGTTGGAAAACCCAAGATAACAAGGTTTTTTGGGGAAATACATTGCTTGAAGAGATATCGGCTGAAGGGGTAGATGTTTTTGAAAACTGYMKCKKRRKSTCNNTTATGNNWWSTGYTAWWGMWAYSRSAAWWMYAKCRRAGGTGTTTTTGTTGTCTCTCATGAATCAGAATGGACCAAACAAGGGAAAAGAAAAAAGACTTTTGTAACGAAACAGGTATTGATTCCGGGGCTAGATAGTAAAACTTCTCAATATGTAAAATGTGGATTTTTTCGTGATAAAAAGAGTGTGTATTATATTGACAAGATATTACCAAATGTTGATCCAGTAGATTTTGAAGTTATAAAATGCGATAATGATACATATATAAAAAATAGAGATTCTGTATATTACATAGAGAGTTCTTGGAAAAATATATGGAGTGCGGTAATTATATTGGGAGCAGATAGAGATACTTTTCAGTATTTTCGCAGTGGAATATCAAGAGATAAGCATAATATTTATATTGACGGAAAGAAAGTTTCAGGAGTAAGTCCTGAAGATTTTGAGGTTATGATGTGTGAAGATAAAGATGAATATTGTGACTTGTATTTTAAAAATACAGATGGAGTTTTTTATAGAGATGGTGATAAGGTTGTAAGAATTCCTGGAATTGATACGGCCTCTGCTGTATATTTGCAGGATAAATTTCTTCGTGATACAGATGGAGTATATTTTTATCATCATCGTTTATTAGAATCTGGAGGGTATATGGGGGCAGCCGTGTCTCCAGCAGATTTTAAGATTTTAGGTGGTGGGTATTTTACTTATAAAGATAATGGATATTTTGGTTTAGAATATACTTTTCGTCAAAGATCTACCGAGTGGTACTGGATGTTTCAATGGGCCAGTTATAAAATACGAACAGGGTTTTTTAATTTTTTTAATTCTGGCACATTATCTGAGCAAATAATCAGGCCAGATGATCCCTTTGTTATCCATATTCATGATGTCTTCTTAAAACCTCTGGGTGAGAGCCACGGAGGATTAGAGGTGCTTAATATAGATCATAAGATTGCAAAGGATCACTCATTTGTTTATATGTCTGGACGCAAACACAATGAGATGACAGGAGAGGGGCTTATAAGTATTCATAATTCAATTCCTTTGTTTCAACAGGGAGGCATAATTTATTATTATGATTATAAAAAATTCCTTCCATTTTCTGAGAAAGGTTTTACGATCGATAATCAGTGTGAATATGGTGAGTTTGTAAAAGATAACAAACAAATATATTCCGAAGGAAGTTTTATTAAAAATCCTTCGCCAGATTTGATTGAAGCCTTTAGAGGAAGAAGATTTACGAGGGCAAAGGATGGTATTTATTTTTTAGACGCAGATGATATGTTTAAAAAAGTTGAAGGCGCTGATATCAAGACTTTTGATGTTACGACGTGTAATATTATTTCACATGATAAGAAAAATGTATTTTTTAAAAATATAAAACTCGATGGCATTACCGCTCATGGATTTGTGAATTTTAATGATATGTATTTAAAAGATAATTATGGGGTATATTATCGCGGAGAAAAGGCGGTGGTTAAAATACCAGGAGCTGATCCAAAAACGATGACATTGGAGAAAGGCGGAATAAAAGATGCTTATCGTTTTTTTGATATAAAATATATAAAGTCTTTGGATAAATAACATTCTCCCCTTTACCATCACCATATTTTTTCATATACTCCAGTCGATTTTCTTATTTAATTGATCTCTTGTATGAATTTAAAAAAAGCGGTGAAGTATTTACTTCCCGTATCGGTGAAAAAATGGCTCAAGTATACACTCTATTGTGCTCAGGACTTTGTGGCATATATAACCGGAAAAAGTGATGATCGGTATCCTCCAAAACGTTTAAACTTTGTTGGAAGTAGTGAGTTTAAAAAAGTGGGAGAAGAGTTTGTTGATTATTTTATTCGATTGGGAGGTTTAAAGCCAAGTGATACGGTTTTGGATATTGGAAGTGGTATTGGACGAATGGCTATTCCGTTAAAGGAATATTTAAAAGACGGAAAATATTATGGTTTTGATATTGATAAAAGAGGAGTGGAATGGTGTCAGCAAAATATTTCGAAGGTTTCACCAAACTTTCATTTTGAGTATGTGGATATTTATAATAAATATTATAATCAGTCTGGAAAAATACAAGCTCATGAATTTGTGTTTCCGTACGCAGATAATACTTTTACTTTTATTTTTGCTACTTCTGTTTTTACACATATGATGCCAAATCAAATTGATCAATACTTTTCAGAAATCCGTCGAGTATTAAAACCGGGAGGAACGTGTTTCTTTACATGGTTTTCAATAGACAAAGAGGCTGATGCAAATATTCAAAATAAAACTTCCTTCTGTGATCTTCGCTATAAGTATAATGATTATTGTTTTTATTCTCATAAAAATTCACCAGAGGCTGAGATCGGATATACAGAGGATTGGATTTGTAATGCCTTGAAACAAATTGATTGTCATAAAGATCTGAAAATACATCATGGAAGTTGGGCTCAGCGAAAAGAACAGTTTTCGTATCAAGATATATTTATAAGCAAAAGTTTATAAATAAAAAATTATATTATACTTCTTTAAAACACTCCGTATATGAACGTTTCTGAAAAACTTGCAAATATTATTGAAGACAAAGGACCACTGTGTATTACTATTGCACCAGATGTTCGATTATTACCAGASMAGWYSAARGCMSANCWTTNYTGMMAGNMKYKTGNNAMGAYYCKMTWKRGGCAACGGCTGAGTTACTCGCTGACTTTTCTTTGTCTCTTTTAGAGTCGGTTTCTGATGATGTGGGAATTGTAAAAATTTCACTGTCATCTTTTTTACCGTATGGAGAATATGGGATGGCGGCAATAAAGAGTATTTGTGAAGAAGCCAATAGTTTTGGAATGTTTATTATTTTTGATTCGTTATTGAGTGATATTGGTTTGCCGGGGCGAGCGCTGGCTGAAATGTTTGGAAAAGGGGCTATTACTTTAAGTGGAAAACATGAAAAAATGTTTGCGTATGATGCCATTACTTCACATCCATATTTTGCTGATGAAGGGCTTGAGTCAATCGCGAGTATGAATAAACAGGATAATGTTATGGCCTTTTTTGCATTGCATACCGATGGTCGTTCAGCAGACGTACAAAACATGCCGGTTGGAGACGCTTTGGTGTATGAAAATATTGCAGAAAAAATATCGCGACTGGGAACGGCGAGTGTTGACAAAAATAAAAATTCAGCGATGGGAGTTATGCTCAGTGGGTTATATGAAGAAGAATTGAATTATATGAGAAGTGTTATGCCTCAGCAATATTTCTTTTTATCAGAGTATAAAGGAGAGAAGGTAAAAGTGATGGAAGATAAAAAGTGTATTATTGGAATGCCCATTGAGCTTCAATATGTATTTCGACATGATATCTTTAAAGATGTTGAGTTTAGCGAAGCGTTTAAAAAGAGTGTACAAACATTAAAATCAACCTTATGAAACGAGAACTCTACAGAGAAGACCTCCTTCTTGAAGTCTTGGAAAAATTCCGAGCCTCTCCTAATAAAAAATTAGGACAGAACTTTTTACTTTCTGAAGACGTGTTAGATGAAATGATTGAAGCAGCCGAAATAACGGCTGATGATACCATTTTGGAAATTGGTCCAGGGCCTGGAGCCCTCACGCAAAAGCTGATTGCGACACCTGCAAAAAAAATAGAAGCTATCGAGTTTGATGAACGTATCTTACCCGTACTCCATTGGGTCACCGAGGGAGCAGAAAACTTTGAATGGCATCATATGAATGCGCTGGAGTTTCAGCCAAAAGATCCGAACTATATTTTGGTTGCCAATATTCCGTATTATTTAACATCTCCTATTTTACGACATTATTTGGGACATGAAAATAAACCAAAAAAAGCAATTTTACTCGTGCAAAAAGAAGTGGCTGAAAAAATTTGTGTGACCGCCGGGCAGTTTAGTATTTTATCTTTAGAGGTGGCGTTGTATGCCAAAGCTCGACTGTTACGACACGTTGAACGAGAATTATTTTATCCAGCTCCAAAAGTACATTCAGCCGTGATTGTTTTAGATGTGTATGATACACCAAAAATATCGTCAGAACTTATTCCGATTTTTTGGCAACTGACGAAACTTGCATTTAGTCAAAAACGAAAAAAGCTTTCAAATACTATTGGGAAAGCGGCATGGAAAAACATCTCAGGAACTGATTTATTAGAAAAATCAGGTGTATCGCCAACCATTCGTCCACAAGAGTTGTCTTTAGAAGAATGGGAAAACATGGCAAAAATACTTTTGGCTTCATAACAAAMTGACTATGAATAAAAAACGGATTGGAATTATTTTTGGAGGAAAAACACCAGAGCATTCAGTATCTGTTTTGTCAGCCGCTTCTATCTGTAAAAATCTTGATGCGTCAAAATATGATATTGTTTTGTTTCCACTCACGCAGAATAACAAATTGATATTCTCGAGAGCCGTTCCTCATGATGCAGATATCTTTCAGAGAAAAAATATAACAATAGAGCCAGGTGATACCATCGTATCTTTAGAAAAAATAAAAGAATTCTGTGATGTATGTATCCCGGTTATTCATGGAACGTATGGAGAAGACGGTCGGTTGCAAGGTTTTTTAGAAATGTTGGATATTCCCTATACCGGATCAACAGTGTTAGGAACGGCGGTTGGGATGGATAAAATTTTACAAAATTATATTGTTGAAAAATATGGGGTGAAGAAAGTAAAATATATATCGGTACAATCTCAGAAATTTTTGCGTGATCCTCAGATGTTTATAGAGAAGATACAACAAGAACTGCCTTTGCCCGTCTTTATTAAGCCCGCAAATGCGGGATCAAGCATTGGAATTTCGAAAGTAACGGCTTGGGAAGAATTACTCCCTGCTATAGAAGAAGCCTTCCGTTTTGATCATAGAATTTTAGCCGAAGAAGGTCTGGAAAATTTTCGAGAAATAGAACTTGCGGTCTTAGGGAATCAAAACCCTGATGTATCTGAGTCGTTTTGTGAGATCAAACCAGATCAAGATTTTTATAGTTATGATGCCAAGTATGCCGCAGATTCTCATTCTGAAGTGTGTATTCCAGCGCGTATTGATGAAGTAACAAAACAAGAATTGATATCTCAGGCGAAAACGATTTTTACAGCATTAGAATGTCGTGGATATGCTCGAGTAGATTTTATGCTCGCATCGAATGGAGAGATCTATTTTAATGAAGTGAATACACACCCAGGTTGCACCTCTATTAGTGCATTTGCAAAAATGTGGGCAAGTGATGGCGTATTATTCCCAGAGCTCTTAGATCGAATGATTGCGTTAGCAGAAGAGGAATTTGAAACAAAAAATACTATTCATTATTCTGTATAATATATGACACAGGCTCTTTATATACTCTTTCAAAAATATGGTCTCACGGGTCTTTTTACGTTTTCATATTTTGAAGCATTAGTTCATCCATTTCCAGTGGATCCACTGCTTGTATTTTTTCTGTCTTACGGATTTTCACCATATTCATTGTTTTTCATTGCAGTAAGTGCCAACGTTTTGGGAGCAATTTGTGGATATTTTTTAGGAATGTATTATGGAGAACCATTATTTCTCAAGTTTTTTTCACAAGAGAGATATGATCAAGGAGCGGCTGTTATAAAAAAATACGGAATATTCGCACTCTTCCTCGGGGCCGTCACTCCGGTACCTTTTACTCCAGTCGTTTGGATTGTTGGTATTTTTGAAATGAATTTCACCCGATTTCTTTTACTCGTTATTATTGGACGAAGTCTTCGATTTGGAGCGGTGTTGTTTTTTGGAGATGTGATTATTGAGTATATGAAGGTTTTGATGGGGTGAATCACTCAACACACAAAAATAATTCTTGAATAAGCATTTCTATGTTTTGTGATTTTTCAGGGATTTATTTTATGATAGAAAAAACACATCTGTTGACTTTATATAGAATTTTATATAGAATATTGCTATAAATAAAAAGCTTTATTATGTATCATACCAATATTTCTATTTCAGAATTACAAAAAAATATTTCGAGTGTTTTTCGGAATAATTCGGGATTACAAATTGTAACACAAAATAATAAGACAGCTGGAGCTGTTATTTCTAAAGGATTATTAGATGTTTTTGAAAAATTTGGGATTTTAGAAGAGATAGAGGATTATCTCTTGATTTCTGATCCTGAAAGTCAAAAAGCGATAGAAGCTGTTGAAAAGATCGATTTAAAAACAATGAATGATCAATTATTAACCGCCGATGACGTATGGAAATAATTTTAACTCAAGAAAATATATTATATTATAAAACTTTTATAAAAGATTTAAAAAAAATAGATAAGGAGGATGTCTCTATTATTAAATCAAAGTTAGATATATTACTCAAACATTCAGACTTACAAAACATTAAAGCTTTGCAAAATTATAAAGCCGCTTCGTACCGTTTAAAAATAGGTAAATATCGAATTTTATTTCTGTATAATAAAAAAATAAATAAAAATGTGTTTTTAAGAATTAAGAATAGAAAAGATTTGTATTAGGAAAAATTACTCAACGCACAAAAATAATTCCTGAATAAACATTTCTATGTTTTGTTCTTGTTCAAGCGTAATATTCAGTTTTTCGATATTTTCAAAAGAGGAGGTTTGATAAAACTTTAGAATTTTATATTCATTCAAGGATATTTTTCTTGGATGTTGTTTGGTTGATGATATTCCGTGGGGGTGGAAAAAGTATTGATGTTGTTGTGGTATGGGGAGCTCGGTTTCCGCATCAGTATCAAAAAATTGGATGAATGATAGGTGGGTGAGTATTTTGAGTGAAAAGGCGTAGAGTTGGAGCTTCTTTTTGTCAGACTGACAAAAGATGGGAAGGAAGGATTGTATGAGGTTAAAAATTTCGGGCTCAGCGTGTTCACTGGGGCACGTCTTTTGAATGTATTGTGAAAAGGTATTGAGAAGCAGGAGGTCCTCATAGTTGTCTATCTCGGGTACAAACATCGCGGAGGATTCTTGTATAGAGTAGAGATTTCCTTTTCCTTTTTTTACAAAAAACTGACAGAGGGTTCCCTGTTGTAAGTATGGTCCGATTTTTGATTTCGGTTTTTTAATATTTCGAACATAGGCGCTTATTTTTCCGAGTTCTTTGGAAAACAGCGTAATAATCGCATCGCATTCTTTGTAATAGACTTTTGATAAAAAGAGCGCATGAATTATTTTACTATTTTTCATGCAATAATTTCACTAAGCGCTTGATATGCCGTGTCGATATCTTCTTTTGTGTTGTACATTCCCAAGCTGATTCGTATTGATGAAGAAATTCCGAGGGTTTCGAGGAGTGGATGGGTGCAAAATCGTCCGGCTCGAATACAGATATTTCGTTCTCCGAGTTCTTCAGCGATTTGTATGCTCATGTGATCCGGAAAGAAAAAATTGATAATCCCGACACTTTTTTTATGAGAAAATATTTTTATGTTGGGAAGTGTTTCGAGTAAAATGTAGGCATATTCCGTCAGTTCTTTTTCATGTTCATAAATTTTTGTTTTCCCGATGCTATTTATATAATCACACGCCGCGGCAAAGCCGATGGCTTCAACAATTGGAGGTGTTCCGGCTTCAAAATTTTGTGGATACTCTTGCTCTTCAAATGAATCACGAAACACTTGGTTGACCATAGATCCGCCCCCGACTGGAGATGAAAGTTTTTTGAGAAGTTCTTCAGTTATATACAGTATTCCCACGCTTGTTGGTCCATACATTTTATGAGCTGATGCTGCGAGAATATCACATTGAATATCTTTAACATCTATATCAATATGAGCCGCAGATTGTGCCGCATCAATAATGCTTATCGCGTTATGTTTTTTGGCAAGTTCAGACATTTTTTTAATAGGAAGAAGTGTTCCTGTTGTGTTTGAAACATGCGTGAAGGCCGTTATTTTTATTGGGTGCTTTTTTAGTAAGTTTTCATATTCTTTTATATCAAGTTCTTGTTGGTCGTTGATTGGTGCAAGATGAATTTTTATATTTTTTCTTTTTTGAAGTTGGAGCCATGGCACGAGATTCGAGTGGTGCTCAAATTCTGTAAGGAGAATATGATCGCCATCTTTGATGAATCCATTGTCTTCGAGGGTACGTATACTCATATTAATACTGTCGGTTGTTCCTTTCGTAAAAATAACTTCTCGTGGATTGGCGTGAAAAAATTTTGCCACGGTTTTACGAGCCTGTTCATATTTTTCCGTAATGTTATCACTCACCGGGAAACTTCCTCGGTGCACATTGGCGTACGAGGTTTCATAGGTATGTTTTATACAATCAATCATCACTTGTGGTTTTTGCGCTGAAGCGGCTGAATCTAAATACACAATATTTTCATGATGTTGAAAAAACGGAAAGTCTTTCTTTATATTTTTCATAAGTTTTTTTTAAAACGTTTTTGCCCGATAAGCCGAGTTCTGTTCTCATAAATGAGTGAGAGACATCTATCTTTCCTTTGCAATTACTCACAAAGTCTAGCACAGGGGTCCTGATTGCTCAGGTCCAACCCTGCTTGCAAGGACTTCGGGTTTACCAACACACGCATCATCACTGATGGGGTTCCAAAGTAGCATAAATACACCTTTGGACTTTTCACCTTTCTCTCAAAAAATGAGATAGTATAGTCTCTGCGGCACTTTCCCTCAATACAGATTACGCTGTACCGGATGGCCGTTAGCCATGAAGCTGTATTCCTTGCTCGGACTTTCCTCTTTGAAAAAGATCAAAGCGCCTCTCTGGGCAAAAACGCGGGAGTATTGTAGCGAAGAGGGGGGAGTTGTGCAAGTCACTTCATGTTTATAAATGGAAATAAACAAGCGGGAATTTTCAAAATATCACCAGAGAGTTGTAATTCGTTTTTTGTGATCAGTATTTTATATCGAATTTGATGAGTCGGATTTTCTCTTATGAAAGATTGAAACGCGCTATGTGTGTTTTTTGTTTTATTTCGATATTTCACTTCTATAAGATCGTATGTTCCACTTTGATTGGGGAGTATGAAGTCTACTTCAGCACCTGCGAGGGTCCGATAATAATAGAGTTCTTTGGTTCTTGTGAGGAGATCAAGACATACGGCATTTTCGACAAGTGGGCCAAGGTTGTTTCCTTCTTGGGGAAGAGAAAGCGTATTTTTAAAAAGATTGATGATTCCAGAATCAAGGATATATGCTTTTTGCATGCGAGAAATAGATTTGCGAGCATTATTAGAAAATGGAAAAATCCTTTTTGCAATATATGTTCCTTCAAGAATATTTAGATATTTTTTTATAGTATCTTGAGATGCTGCAAGTGTATTAGAGAGTTCTTTTATATTTATTGTTTGTCCAGGATTATAGCAGAGAATGAAAATAAGTTTTCGAAAAAGTTGTATATTTCCTACTCTGAGTAAAAAGATAATATCTTTTTCTATATAATTTGAAATAATATGATGAAGGGCTTCTTTTTTCAACTCTTCTGATGGAAGAGAGAGAAGCTCAGGGTATCCACCATATTGCAAAAAGAGAGAAAATGATGATTCAAGATCTGTTTGAAAGGTGTCATAGTATGTTTGAATATTATCTGTATCTTCTAGAGAAAGATGAGGGATATTTTGTTTTTCTGCATTAAAAAATTCAAAAAAATTGATACGAGGAATATTAAGTTCCCAAAATCTTCCGGTGAGAAATTCAGTATTTTTAGTAATTTCTAACGAAGATGAGCCAGAGACAATGATTTTAATGTGATCGTGATATTGATCGTATAAATTTTTCAAAAAAACACCGGCATTTTTTATATACTGAAATTCATCAATAAAAAGATATATTTTTTCTGTTTTATTCCATTTATACTTGAGTATAAGGTGATCAATAAAAACTTTTGTATTTTTAAAAATATTTTCATGAAAAAGGTCGTCTGCAAAAAAGAAAAAGCATTTTTTTTCTTCGGATTCTAATTCTTTGAGAAGTTTGTTCATAATGGTTGTTTTTCCTGTTTGTCTCGCCCCTTTTAGTATGATGATTTTATTATCATGCATGTATTTTTTAATTTTATCGTATTGTATTCTTGATATATGCATATTGCAGTAGTTATAAATCAATGATATTATACTAGTCTATTATGAATATATCAATATAAAAAATTCTTTATCAGAATGTGATGTCTTGAATTTAAAGGCAATGGCAGCTAAAAAAGGTTTGCCATATCAAACTTTAGCTAGCTCTGCTTTACACCAATATGTTACTGGACAGTTTTCGTAAAAATTTCTCTTGATTTTTTCTTTTCATTCAATAGAATGAGCCTACATTTTAAGGTTTTCATTATGCAAAAAAATATCCATCCAGAAATATTCAAAGACGCAACTATTACATGTTTATGCGGAAACGTACAAACTATTGCGGGAACAGTCAAAGAACAACGAGTTGAAATTTGTTCAGCCTGTCATCCTTTTTATACTGGAACAGAAAAAATTCTTGACCAAGCTGGTCGAATTGATAAGTTTAATAAGAAATGGGCGAAAGTAAACGCTGCTTAGTTTCTTTTCTGTATTGATTTTTAAARAACACCCGGAAGGGTGTTTTTTTATTGTATCTCAATCCCAAACCCCGCCAATAGCCCCAACACCTCTGGCTGTGAGAATTTTGCTTTTTTAATGTTATTTTGTGTGTGATCTATATAATAGTTTGTTGCACCGACAAAATTTACTTTCTCACAGTTTGTATTCTGAAATTGGCAGGCTTGTAAATCAGATCCTGAGAAATCAGATTCTCTCAAATCACTTTGTATAAAATTGCTTTCTTTGAGGGAGCAGTCTATAAATTTTGTGTTCTTTATCTTTAATTCGCTAAAATTACATAACTCCAATCGGCAATCATGAAAGGCCCAATCGGTCAGAAATGTGCTGATAGTATGAAACCCGATTCCCATCATTTTACACCCTGTAAATTCAACTCCTTGAAAGCTGACATCATTTACTTTTATGTTTGA
Source organism: Candidatus Peregrinibacteria bacterium (assembly GCA_002401425.1). Taxonomy (GTDB): domain Bacteria; phylum Patescibacteriota; class Gracilibacteria. The sequence continues at coordinate 11,789 of NVTB01000004.1, read as the reverse complement.
TACATTACAGTCTTGGAACTGGCAATCAATAAACGTGGTGCCTGTAAAATTGCCACCGCTCAAATCACATTGAATAAACTGGCAATCAGTAAATTCTTTATTACTCATGTCTGCTTGTGGATATGACAGATTTTGAAAGTTTTGTTCGCTGTAGGTGTGGAGGAGGCAGGGCATGAAGTACGGCATTTAATATTTATGAAATTCTTTTAYAATYYWWTSCWGYWGANGMRYYGSKGMGKGGAGTCATTTTTATATCAGAGGCTGTTTCCATGGCAGAACACAATCCAGCAAACATCAGAGCTCGTGTGAGTTGTATTTTTTCAGCCGGGACACTGTGTTGTGCTCCATTGAAATTTAATGGGAATCCACAATTAAAGAGCCAGAGAGAGTTTATATAAAGATCGTCGTGACAGTTATGTGTTATTGGCAGTTGTTTTCGTAAAATGACTGCCGAAAATTCTCGATCTGAAGAGGAGGCACTCACAAGGATAGTATTTGGCTGTAGTATTTTTTGGAGTTTTGTATTGATGACTTCTTGTCCAACAGCTCCGATGATAATGTCAAAATTTGGAAGAATATTTTTTAATTCAGATGTGCCAAAATCAGAAATATGATTTTTTATATCATAACAGTGAGTATCAAAGGTGTTTTTTAACAAATGCGATATTTCTGTTCCAATAGCACCCGCTCCGATGATTAAGACACGAGATGGGGATAACTGATGTTGTTTTATCTTTTTCAGTAAAGTCTGGACAATAATTTCAGCAATAAAAGGTGATTCATACAATAACTTTGCCTGAGATCTCGCTACATTAATAACGGGGAATTTCAGGGGTATTGCTTGTAATCTATAATGCCCAGAAGAAGTTTGTTCAACTCCTACAACGTTTGTGATGTCTGGCAATATTTCGTTCGCCACATCAATTAAATGACCACCATCATCAAGAAGCAAGACTTTTGTGTAGTTTTGCAGATTCACGGTTTTTTTAATGTGTTTAAGTAAGTCTGCAATATTGGCATCAAAACTTGTATCAAAAGAGAGGTGACTATTAAACTCGTTACTTCCGGGATGGACAAATATTCCTTGTTTTTGAAAATCTTGCATCACTTGATTATTTGTTGAATAACATTTTCCTAATAGAAATGTGTTTTCTGGTTTCAGGCCTTTTTGAAATAAAGATTCAAACATGTCCACATTGGTTTTTAACATATGTTGAACAGCAATGAGTAACACATTGCTTAAATCTGTTTTATCAAAAAGTTTCGCGGTAAAGTTGAGAAGGGGGAGTGACATTATAAATACATCTTAATAAACTCAACAGAAAGCTGAATAGCTTTTTGCTCGGCTGACTTGAGGAGAAAATCATGATCTCCTTCAGGCATTACTTCCAAGGTTGTTGAGGCAGGAATTTTATGAAGATATGATAGTGCCGTTTCCTCTGAAATGGATGAGTCGTTCGATCCAATAATTGCCAGTACGGGGCATTGTATTACGTGAAGTCTGTCTGCTGGTTGTATATCTTTAAAATCTTGCCAAAAAGCTTTTCCGCATTTTATGATTTCGTCTTCATAGCCTTTACCCTGTTTGATTGTTTCTCCTGCGATTTTTCTGCTTCGTATGACATATCCATTTTTTAATACTTCTTCTTTGTAATTTTCATATAAATGGAGATGTTGAAAAATAGGACTCCAAAATAGTAAACATTCTATTGATTCATCATAGGCCATAATAGCATTTGTACTTCCGAGGCTGTGTCCATTGAGGCATATGTGAGAAAACCCTTGTGATTGTGCATATTTGATAACATCTTTAAGATCTTCAATCTGCATACGAATATTAGAATCTTCAAATTTCCCATCGCTTTCTCCAGATCCCCAATAATCAAAACGAAGAACTGTATATCCAGCATCACATAATTGAGAAGCGAGTTTTTCGACGAAAGGTTGATAGTTTTTGTCAGCCTTAAATCCATGTGAAAAAATAACTATTTTATCAGTTGGAATTTTTGGAGTGTGGAGGAGGGCTGCCAGGTTTTGATGGTTTCGGTTGGAGATATGTATTTTTTGAATCACAGAGAGAAAAGTTATATTGCAAACATAATAACGGACAGATGATGAAAAATCAATATTGATCATGAAATTGACAATAAAATATACTTCACATATACTTGACTAGTCAAGTACCTATCAAGTACGAGTCAACTACCAGTTAAGTATTTTATCATGACAAAAAATATGGAATTTCTTATTCAATTAGATCTTTTACAGACACAGCTTATAAAAAAAGCAGAAGGGGGTCTGAATATTCATGGGCTGAGTTTTTCAGACTTTATGATTTTATATCATTTACATCGTTCCAAAGATAAGTCTATGAGACGTATTGATTTAGCAGAAAAAATTGGAGTGAGTGCGTCTGGAGTAACCAAAATTTTACGACTTATGGAAAAAACAGGGCTTGTGAAAAAAGAGAAAAATGCCCGAGATGCTCGAGTCAGTTCAGTGAAAATTTCAAAGGCTGGAGAAGAGATATTTCAAGATGCTCGAGTAACGTTTCGCGAGAACGCGGAAATTATTACTCAAAGGGTGAGTGATGATCAGTTAGAGCAATTTATTCAGATGAGTGAGGAGTTATTGTAAAACTTCTTCATCAAAGTATATATCGGAAATACGTTTTTGTATTATAAAATTATTATCTCGCATAAAGGTTGTTATTTGTAATGGGGTATCTTCAGTGAGGATTATATCTTTTGGAAAATTTGGGAATGGTAATCGATGAGAGGCTTCTTTATGTGTTATCGTTATCTCTGGATGAGAAATGGGAAAGCTATCTCGAGAAGTGAAGTGAATACTGTACTCTTGATTTAATGGAACCTCACATTGGCTCCCGTAATATTTTAGATCACAAGATCCACTGTAGTCGTATTGGCAATTTGCTTCGGGAGCCTCTATTCGTTCAATGTTATATAGGGGGTCTTTGTAGTATGATTTTGAGAATAAATGGGAGCCTGTTTGTATTGTATATTTTTCAAGAAGTGTATGATTGATATCTTCTTTTTTAAACACTTGTGGGCTCAGTTTGGTTTTTTGACCTTGATAGTAAATATTGTTTCCATCGGAGCTGAGATCATTATATAAGACAGTAAAGTGAGAAGTGTCTGCGTGAAACGTTTTTTCTTTATAGGCAATATCGTCTTCATCTTGAGAATATTCATCTTCCAAGATGGTGAAAGTCTTTGGATCCATGTTTTTTATAGCCTGTGTTTTATAAAAGACATGATACGTATCTTTTGAATATGTATCGTCTATTATTTCAAAACTATCGATATCGATTGTGTATGGTTTCCATTCAATCCAAGGGAAAATAACAGCAAAAATTATTTCTAATATTGAGCGATCATAATCTATCTGCATGGGTTTATTTTCATACCAAATAGTATCTTTGTCTTTTGTGTATCTTGTACGGCTGAGGGATTGATGCGTGTCGTCAGGTTTATATATTCCAGTAAAACTTTCAGGATCGGCATCTGGTAATATTTTATATTCGAAAAGGTTGTAATCATTTGGGTTATGCCCTCCTAGGAAAATATAATTATCATCTTTGATATAGTCTGAATATATCTTTTGGATTTTTTTGAGACTTTTTGAGTCCATGGATGTCATCACTTTTCCATGATGAAATACATGATTTTTGTCTTTGGCAATTTGGTTTATGTCGGTTATTTCAAAGCTTTCTCGATCCGCTATAGGAAGTATCTCTCTGTTATAAAAGATAGAGTCTTTGTCTCTGTCATAGTTATATTCAAGGTGTTCGAAGGTATAAGGATCAGTATTTTTTATTTTTTTTGTTCCCAAAAAAACAGATTCTCCATCATGCGCGATTCCTGTTTCTGTCATTTGAAATGTTTGAGGATGGGCTTCTTCTATAACCTTTCCGTGTACGTAAACATGGTTTTTATCTTTTGTATAAACACAGGTAATGAATTCGAATGAAGAAGGATCGGCATTTTTGATGACATTTCCGCGTAGGTAAACTTGATTTTTATCTTTAGAGTAACCAGAGGAGAAGAGGAACTCTTCTTCATTGATGCTAAATGTGCTTGGATAATCACACTCTTTGGATCCAGGAAATACATAAAAGGTTTTAGGGTCAGCATCAGTAATGATGTCTGCATCTCCTGTTGGTTCATAGTCTATATAATAAACCCTGTTTTTATCTTTACCATAATGCTCTTCATATCTCGATGAATAATCATGATAGACTTTTTTGTCTATTGGGATAAAAATTTGTGTTTTTTCATCGTAGTATTCAAAAGTTTTGACGTCCGAATGTATAACATCTTTGTTGTTGTATGAGACATCTTCTCCGCTCATATAAAATTCTGGCTCTGGGGCTAGCGAGGCAAAGAGTGGTTGAATAATAATAAGTGATAAGAGTAATAAAGTGCATTGTATTTTACGCATAAAAAAAGAGTTACTATGTTGCTAGCATAGTAACTCAATTGAAGGCTTTAGACAAGAATCCGAGTTACTTCATAATATGATACGCCTCACATCCTTTTTCGAGTCCTTGATCTTTTAAAGCTTTATTGATGGCAAAACGTGTTTTTTCAAAAACGTGATCGGCTCCAATGGTATCAACTATCCCAAGTTTTGTGAGGGTTGCTTTCAGTTCTTTCGTGACTCCAGAAAGATAGACTTTATTTTTTAATGAATGAAGCTCCAATATTTCTCGAAGTGCTTGCATTCCACTCGCGTCCATGGCTTTTACACTGGCGAGGCGAATAATAAGGGCTTCATTGGGAATGAGGTCTGAAAGCGTTCTGATAATACTTCGTGATGTTCCAAAGAAAAGTGGCACTTTAATAGTGTAGATGCTCAGATGTTTACATTTATTTTGTTCAGGGCTTGTTTGAAATTTTGAAGTTTCTCCTTTTCTTTCAATAGTCGTGTGGCTTACGGTATCTTCACTCATTCGTTGTAAGAATACGAGTGAGGCAAAGGCCATTCCAACGGCAATTCCCATCGTAAGACTGACGAAAACGGTGAGGAAGAAGGTTATAAGAAATAAGATAAAATCCGATCGTTCGTGATGGAGGTACAGTTGTGCGGCTTGCTCGAGGTCAATCATTTTCACCGAGACTACGACGAGAATTCCCGCGAGTGCCACCAATGGAATTTGTTCAACCAGTGGGGCGAGAAAGAGCATTGAAGAAAGTATGAACAATGATTTAAATACAGCGGCCATTCGAGTTTGTGCTCCTGACTTTACGTTCAATGTTGTTCGAGAAATCACTCCGCAAACAGATAATCCTCCAAAAAGTGCGCTGGCGATATTTCCCAGTCCAAGACCAACCAATTCCTTATCAGAGTTATGTCGTTTTCCGGTCATCGCGTCAGAGGCAATAGCTGTCAGTAACGTTTCGAGTACTCCGAGTGCCGCAATGGCGAGTGCTGCTGGAAAGAGTCCAACAATACGTTCAAAACTGACCAGTGGGATGTAAATATTTGGTAACGTTTGTGGAATAGCTCCAAAGGCTTCTTTAATAGTGAGGACATCAAGTTGAAACGCCCAGACAATGGCTGATGAAAGAACAACTCCGACCAAGGCTGAGGGAAGTTTGGGGGTGAGATGCCGAGATCCTTCAATAAAGACAATGGTCAGCAGGGTGATTCCAAGAGGAGCCCATGACATACCATCAAGTTTTGAAACAAACTCAATAATGTTTTGATGAAAGTATGCAAATTTATCAAGGTCGGTAATTCCAAAAATATTCCCGAGTTGAGTACTTAGAATAATCACTCCAATACCGGCGGTAAAACCGAGGATAACGGGACTGGGTACAAACTGAACCAGTTTTCCGATTTTGAAGAATCCTGCGAAAATAAGAATGATCCCCGCCATCAAGGTCGCTAAAATGACTCCATCGTATCCAAATTGAATCATGATTCCCACCATGATAGCAATCACATTTCCCGGAGCATCAGCAATATTTGAATCAGATCCTCCAAAAATAGCGGTAACAGCTCCTCCAATAATAGAAGCATACAGTCCGTACTCAGGACTCAGTCCCGCACTGATAGCAAAAGACATCGCGAGAGGGAGTGATATAAGTGAAACAATTAAACCCGAAAAAAGATCCAGTTTAAAGTTTTTGAATGAATATGAACCGATCATAAAAAAGAGAATTAATATTTTAAAACAAACCCCATAAGTGTTTATGGGGCGTGATTGTAGCGGAGGGATTTTTTTTTACAAGGGGGAGTTGGTTTGCATCATCTTTTGTATCTCTTGTTCAAAATCAGAATCTATTTTTTGCGTTTTATTAAATTCATTATATTCTATAAAAGCTTTTTGGTGAATTTTTCCAACTCGTTAGTCCCATTTTGTCTTTTTTTGCATCAGCTTTTTTATAAATAATTTCCGCAGCGGTGTTACCTGTAATAGCAAAGTGAAATTTATTTTGAACAGTTGCAAAAAAATCTTTCGCCGTTTGGGTTGTTTTATCGTAATCCAGGCTGCATTCTGCAAAAATATCAGTAATTTGAAGATAAATTCTTCGTTCACTTGTGCGAATCGAACGAACTCTTTCCAAAAGTTCTTGAAAATAATCTTTGCCAAAATATTGCCCATTTTTTAAGCGATTATCATCCATCGCAAATCCTTTCAGAATATATTCTTTGAGAATTGTATTGGCCCAAATACGAAATTGTGTCGCTTGAGACGAGTTTACTCGATAACCAACTGATAAGATTGCGTCAAGATTATAAAATCCTATTTCGCGTTTTATCTCTCTGTCTCCTTCTTTTTGAACTATCCGGAAATTCCGGATAGTTGATTTTTTTTCTAATTCTCCAGAATTATAAATATTTTTTAGGTGTTCATTAATTGTTCTGACATCTACATTAAATAACTCAGCCATTCTTTTTTGAGTCAGCCAAATATTTTCATTATGAAAAAACACTTCTATTTTTGTATCTCCATTGGGTGTGGTGTAGAGCAAAAACTCTGTGAGTTGATCTTTTAATGAGATTTGATTGTCTTGGGTCATGAGGTTTCAGTTAAGATATTTGTTTTTTCTTTCCAAAACTCTTCTATTCGTTGATTGTCTTCAGTTTGTTTTTTTCCTTTATGATAGAGTTCTATTAAGAAGATTTCCACCTTTTCTCCGTCAAAATAATAAATGATTCGAAAAGAACTGCCTTTGAGAGATCGACACATCATTCTCATTTTGAAAATATATTTTCCACCTTCTTGTTTTAATAGAGTCCAGTGTTTCGATTTATTCCCAGTAGGAAGGACTCGTAAGGTTTGCAGAAGATAATCTAAGTCTTTTGGAAGAGTTTGATATTTTTTTGCATATTTCTTTAATTCTTTTTGAAACTTTTTGCCTATGGTTATTTTAATATCTTGCATATTATAGAGCTTCATATTCTCTCACTGAAAACTCATCAGGACGATAAAAGGCTTGTTCGTATTCTAAATTCTCCATGTCGTTGGCCACTTTCCATGGGGTATCTCTATGAGACATCTCAGAAATTTCAGTTGCTGTTTTATCTGCATATCGATCGAGTACAGACTCAATCATTTCTAGTTCTTGCCCATTTAATAGTGCGAGGTTCGGAGTTTTTACGGGAAGATACTTTGTTTGTTCAAATTTAAAATATTTACTTTTTATTTCCTCAATTTCTTGTGACTCTTTCATTTCATCGATCACTTGTTTGAATTCTCGTGGAACCGGTCCATGAGTATTTTTAAAATATGTGAGTCCCATAAGCTGGGTTTCATACTTTTCATAGTAATCAAAGTCAATAAAATAAAGAAGTTTATATAAAACAGTCTGTCCAATATTTGGCTTTGCTCCGACTTTTTCTAAGATATATAAGAGGACTTGTTTAAACTTATTAATATTTTTTTCAGGAATATTTATTCGTGTTGTTTTGTTGTTGTCTTCAAAATTTGCGAAGAATACTGATAAAATCTCTGCTTCATTTGGCTTTAATGCTCGTTCACCTTTTTCGATTTTGATGACCGTTGGACGAGAAACGCCTAAAATTTGAGCAATTTCTTCTTGAGAGATGCCAAGGAGTTTTCTTTTTTTGCGCATGTGGTAGTGGTTTAGTTGGCTTTATATTAAGGAAAAGTATATATTTTGTCAATACCTTATATATACATTGTAAAAGTTTTACATTTTTCATTTGCATTCTTAGTTTTAGCAGTCTATTATAGACAGTGCTAATCGATCAATGATCAGTGATTATTACTTAATTCAGTTACTCATGAAAAGAATATATAAAAAAACGCTCAATCTGTAGATCAAGCGTTAGTTGTCGAAAAATATCTGCTAGGAGTTTTTTCGACAGCACTTTACAAAAAAGTTTGGAGATTTACAACCTATTATTACAAATTAATCATATTATTATGAAAACTATAGATCAAACTATTAAAGAGGCAATTTACAACAAGCAACAAATTCATGCAATTTATGCTGGAAAGAATCGAAAATTTTGCCCTCATCAAATTGGAGAAAAGAGTGGAAAAACTCATTGTTTATTTTTGCAATTTGGAGGAGAAAGCACTTCAGGGCTCGGGAATCCTGAAAATAACTGGAGATGTATAGATGTTTCTTTGCTCTCTAATGTCAAGGTGGTAGAAGGGCAATGGTATACAGCCTCTAATCATGCTAATAAAAATAGTTGTGTTGATAGCCCGGAGTGTACTGTTAATTTTTAAAACGGGTTCTGATCTTTGAATAAAAAAAAGCCCCTCCAAGGGGCTTTCATATTCAATTCTGGTGGATCCAGTGGGATTTGAACCCACGGCCAAAAGCTTAAGAGGCTTCTGCTCTACCAACTGAGCTATAGATCCGTGCGCCGATTGTAGTGGATTTATTTTTTGTTGTAAATCAAATTTATATTCAAAAATCTAAAGCAAGTTGTTACAGATAAAAAAGGTAAAAAATTGCTTGAGCTGTTTGTGGTTAAGAAATCTCTTTGAGGTTGGAAATCAGAGATTCTGCAGAGGAAAAGGTTTCAAAGTTTCCGTTTAAATATTCATTGGTTACTTCTTGAATAAGTGCCTCAGCGTGTTCTTTGTTCATAAGCAGTGTTTTTATTGTGGGTTTATTTTACATAGATTTCCCTTTGTTTTACAAGCAGAAAGAACAATTGATATTCCCCCCATAATTTCATATACTCAAAGCGTTATAAAATAATAAAAAATATATGTATACATTAAAAAATGCTCTTTATCTGCTTATTATGTCAATGTTGATTTTTATTTCTATGATGTATAGTTCAGGGAATGTCATGGATCATTCTCATACTCCAGAGATGGAGAGGGATATGCAGAGAGAGGGGGACTTGTTTTCGATGCGAACGGTTATAAGTTCTTTGCAGAAAGAGTATGGAGCTACACCCTTGTCTGGTCTTGGAGATAAATACCCTCCAGAGTGTCTTAATGAATCGAGTAATTTATATTTATGTTTAAAAAAGATGAGAGTTTTTGATAGTGAGGAAATATTGATTGAGGTATTATCAGGCCCTCTTTTAGGAGAGACCGTGCCAGGAAGCGAGGAGGTATTTTCTTATAAATATAGTGCGAATGAGAATGGATTTAAGATTTGTTCATTTCTTGAAGGCGAGAAAAGCCGTTTGTTTCGATATGAAAAACTTCCGACAGAAATATCTGAAAAGAATATTGAGATGTTTTGTGCGACAAAGATGAAAGATGAATCCAATACAGATCGAATGTCTGTTTTGAAAGATGTCGGAGTTCCAATATTATAATTCTTTAATACAAATAATATGCATCCATTTATAAAATCTACAGGAAAAATTATTTTAATTGTTGGAGGGGGGTTCTTATTGCTTCTGTTTCTTTTTGGATATCATTCTCATTCGCATGAGGTGCCTGTAGCAGCTCTGAATGCTGAAAGGGAGGAGAATCTTTATGCTATAAAAACGGTTGTAGGACAGTTAAACATTGAGTATGGTGCGTCACCTTTAAGTGGTTTTGGAGACAAGTATCCTCCAGCCTGTCGAGACGAATCGAGTACTTTGTATTTATGTTTAAAAAAGCTCTCTGAGTTTGAGGATGAAGAGACTCTGAGGGAGCTTCTGTCTGACCCTCGTTTCGGAGAAAATTTGCCAGAAAGTGATGAGATGTTTTCTTATAAGTATAGTGCGAATCAGAGTGGATTTAAAATTTGTGCATTTTTTGAAGGACAAGCTATCCGTTCTTGGGTGGAAGAAAAACTTCCAACAGAATTATCTGAAAAGAATATTAAAATGTATTGTAAGACGAATATAAAAAATCTTGATAATATTGATTCAATGCCCCTTTTTCAAAACGTAGGAGTTCCCCAGCCTGAAACAGAGATAGAATCTTTTAAAAAGAATGCTGWTCATAGATTTTGGTTATGGATGTATAGTATTACTTCTTAGTCAGATTATTCTCAGCATTTTTATGGTTGTACTTATCAAAAATTTCTTTGTTCTTTTCTACAAACTCGATTCGTTCCGCTTCTTCTTTATATCGAAGGTGTTGTGAAAGTTCGATAAGCTCTTCGTGAAGATGATCAATTTTATCGATGTTTGGAACATCTTTCCATTCATTTCTTTTTGAAAAAGCTCTGAGGAGTTCTTGGGCTTCTTTCATTGATGTGATGTGCTTGTCTTGGTTTTGCATCGGAAATATATTAATATTATAAATAAGAGAGTCTAAAGATTTACTTAGGCTGCCAGTTGTATATCTTGAATAATGCCTAAGACTTCTGCGGTTATTGCCTTAAGCCGTCGAATTTCACTTTGTTGATGTGAGAGTTGTTCATCGTATTGAGAGAGAGACAGTTTGGTTTCTGGTGAAATATTGGCATGGAAAATATATTTGGTTGTTTCTTGCATTTTTTTGATCTTTTCTCTCGAAAGAAAATTTATTGTGTGTGATGAAGAACGGAGTTGTTTTTGTGTTTCTCGAAGAGCTCCCAGGTCTTTCTCCCCATATTCTTCATGTGTTTCCATAAAGGTGTGACAGGTGTTTTCTATGGTATCTGTATTCATTTTTAACTTCCCATCAAAAACAACAGAGTGTGTATGAATCAGTTTTATATAGCTACAGAGTAGAGCTTTTTGTTCTTCAGGGGCGATGNTTTTTTGTATTTGAGCTGCTAGTGTTTTTCTGCTTTCTGGATAGTCGAGATCTATCGGTTCGGTGATATCTAAAAAGTCGGTAATTTCTTTTTCCATAGATGTTTTCATTTGTTCATAGGATTCAGGAGCCAGTGTTTCTTTTATATCTTCTATTTTTTTATGGAATTGGTTTACTAATAGAGTGAGAGCAATTGGGATTTCTTTTATAATATTCAGACCGGCATGTAAAATATTCTTTGGTTTCATGAGATATTATATTAATGCAKACMCTRYAANNNTTAWAACAKAARRYRCNANRGAWAGCAAMTWCASRMYTTMRGYRCWKTTKYWAAAWTSSGMGRCTNTCWWYKGNMKKWYMWRWAWTARWMRMGTNAKTWKWWAKAMYTTNTTKMAKSARTKTTYKKAWYYMWTAYCTNCTATATCACAGGGCCATTAGTACTTGTTCCATTGACTCTAATTTTTGTATTTACACTGATTTCATGGTTTATGGGAAATAGACTAATGAAAGCATTATTAGTGCAAGATTCAAGTGATGATAATAGATATAATTTTATTATTGAAACACTACAAGGTATACATTCTATCAAATCATATGGCTTAGAAGCTGTGTTTACAAGACGATATGAAAAATTAGCAGAAGA
>NVTB01000003.1:97977-188140 GCA_002401425.1 Candidatus Peregrinibacteria bacterium | reverse complement strand
TAGAGGTATTAAATCCGAAAATTCATTAAATAAATTCTTAAAAATACTCTTTTATTTCAGAAAATACAAATGATAGCCTCCGATTTTTACAACAGTGCCAAGGATATCTCCTTGTTTTTTCGTGTATTATTTGTTATAATGAAGCGAAGAATTAATATCTATACGTGAAGCTTTATAGTCGACTGCCGGAAGATTTTGAAACAGGGGGCTTGAGGCCTGATTTTTCGGTTGATATAAAGAATCATCAAAGGTCTGTATTTAGAGAAATACAAACAGTTTTTTCTCGATGTATAGACGAGGATAAAAAGACGGCAGAGATATTAAATTTAATTCATGCTCAACAGTTTAAAGAAGCTCGTCAAAAGACGGTTTTATATTTTGGTGAAACAAGTACATTTTTAGGGTCAGAAAAGGCTTTGAATAAATTAGAAAGGATGATCCTTGTAAATATTGATCATAAAAATATTCAGGAATTACAAAATATTGTTGATTCTTATTTTGGACCGAATATTTCTTTTTTTTATTCTCAAAGAATAATAGGATTTATGCAAAAAATATTTTTGCAGTACAGAACTATTAGAAATATAGATATACCAATGAAAATATATAAAGAGTATTTTAATCATGAGGATTTTCCAGACAAAGAATATGTGGTCACTTGTTTTCAAAGTCTCTCAGAGGATTTAAAAGATCAAATTTATAAAACTTTAGAGGGGGATTTTAAAATAAATGATTTAAATCTTTGTCATAATCTTGATTCTAAGCTTTTCCAGGATAATAATAAATATTTCTATTCTCCTAAAATTGAAAGATTGGTACAACAAGGAATATTAAATAAAATAAAAAATGGAGATCTTCATTCGGTAATTATAATAAATAATTCTTACTATGACCATAAAAACTGTTTGTTGGATGATACATGGTTTTATGAGGAATCTGTTAAAGAAGAGATAAAAAGCATGATCTATAGAGAGATTATGAGAATAGAAGGTGAGCCTCATGCTATTGAAGGGTTCAAGAAGCTAGAAAATATGAGTGCTCAATATTTTGGAGAAGATAATGAATGGTTTTATTCAATGGAGATGGATATGGCCATGACGACATTGGTATTGAGCCTTATAAGAAAAAATTGTATTGGAAATGCTCAGGTTATTAGCCATTTCTATTTTCAAAATGAAAAATATACAGGAAATCATAAAAACCATTTTGATTCATTAGAGGTGAGAGAGAAAATTAAAATATTCCTTATTGATGAAATGAAGGCTCTTGATCACTCGAATGTTCGAAGTATACGAAGATATTATTTAGAGCGTTGGGATGATTTATATACAGAAGATTTTCTGAAATCTGTGAAACAGAGCATGTTTGAATGTTTGTCTGATGCTCGGACTGAAAATGCTCGCGATTTATTGATGGACTATTTTGATAATAAATGGGAGAAAGTTTCAGAGGTGTTTTTTGATTCCCTCATTCATTCTTCTGCAGCATTACCTCTTATATATGAGAACACACCTTCTTTATGGGAAGAATCTGAGTTGAATGTTAATAATTATATGTATTTGACCTCTTTTTATTCGAGTTTTTCCATTGATATTGAAGAAAAAGATAAATTAGATTCAAAGATAATTGATCATATAGAAGGATTTTTTCATGAATCTAATCAAGAGAATGGAGAGTTTCTTTATGTTCAATTACACCTCATGTATAAAAGGGTATTACAGGGAGAAAAATTCGCAGAAAAAGAGAATAGATTTTTACAAACGTTGAAAGAAAATGGACTTGGAGATTTATCACTCTCTGAGTCTTTATCTGATTTTATAAATGTGGTTTATGAAATGGATAAAGAAGAAAAAGATACTTCAAAGATCATGTTATTATTACAGAAAATAGATAAAAAGTTTACTGTAAATAAGTGGTCAAAAAAAGAAATGAACCAGTTTTATGTACTCAGTTTTGAAATATTGTCAATTTCATCATCATTGTATTTACAAAAATTACAATTACTGCAGGCTTTATCTTCAAAGGATCTGAAAACATATATAATAAAGGTCTGGCCCGTATTTCATATTGAATGGTCTTTGTATGATGTTAAAAAAGAGTTACGGGAAGAGGATGAAAGTGTGAATGAAAAACAATTCATGGAAAATACGGTAAAATTTTCAGATGCGTATAAACAAGCTCAGAATAAAAAAGAATGTATGCGAGAAGAAAAAGAACGAATCTTTCAAAATATTAAAAACATTTTTCAGGAAAGATTTGGTATAAAAAAGATTCCAGCGAACTTAGATAAAAAGAATATAGAAATGGTAGAAAACTTTGGAAGGTATTTTGCAAATTTTGATGAGAAAGAAGAAGATACAGAGTTGTATATTGGATTGTTTCTTGCGTTACATATTAATAATAAATGGAAAAGCTTTTTACAGGGAGATATGGATTACACAGATATTTGTGAGTATATTGATGATAAAGGGGGTGTTTTACAATGTTATATGAACGATCGAGAAGATTATTCAGTCATTGATCATCTCAGTGATAAAGATATGAACGTKTNWTCATRATNGNAMSWKWTARRWACARCANKWGCWRATKTNAGWAMKKWTKWTMMWMGANCWRTMRKCKTWASSATNTATNATNWWARAAKYWWTSGNRRATGWARMWRTWTATTNTACCNANNMKKYSAASGNRWTWWKACTYTTNNANMAARARCAMGNNKWRAAGTTATTGGAAAAGTTTTAGCAAAAAAATGGCAAGATTTGTCTGGGAAAAAAATAGAGACTTCAGAACAAGAAAATCAAGTTTTAGAAAACATACAATCGGCCTTTGATATAAAGCAATGGACGGCTGAAAATGTTTTGAATATACAAAGAAATGAGTTGACGAATTCTATGCCGAATAAGATTGTAAACATGATGAAAAAGATAGATCAATTTTTTCAAGAGAAGAAGATTTCTGAAAAAATTGAGAGATTAGCAGATATAAAGATCCCATCATCAGAATTGATAGCCATATTTAACAAACTGGGAGAAAGTTTTTCTTCAGAGTCAGGAATATTGCCTATTGGTAATGATATTTCTTATTTAACGAAGTTGTTAGAGGGAGATAATATGTTAACAGATGATGAGAGACAGACAGCAAAATCTGCCTTAGAAGAAATTAATCAGCAAGTTGTAGAGCTTGAAGGATATTGGGATGAAATACAAAAAAAGATAGCAGTATTCCAATCACAAGTTCCACATCTGGTGCAAGCAGATAATAGCAATTTGAGTGAAAAACAAATTTTGCAAAAAGACCGATTTCAGTCATTGATGGAAAATATTAGCACCAAAATTCGAGAAGATGAAATAAGTATTATGAGTGTTATGACAACGAATTTAAATGATATTATTCCTCGAATTCGAGAGTGTTTGGGGTGTTTGAAAAAAGAATGTAACAATGATACCAACTTAAGTTTTGCTGATGGAAATAGATTTTTTCTTTATAGTCAGGCAGAGGGAGGAAAGATAGATTTTTCCGATCAACTCGTTCATTATTTACCGACTCAACAAGGAGATATGTTTATTATGGATTTGCTCTATGGAGAGCGATCGGTTGATGTTTTTGTTTCTCATATTGGAACGGTGTTAAAGAAGATAGGACAATTTGAAATACCGCAAGATCATACGATATTTTTGCCTGAGGCGACTTTGAAATCAGTATATGGATCGGATGTAAAAGAGTTAGAAAAGAAATTAGCTGTCTATGGGGATATACTGTTTGGTGATCTGATAGAATTAAAAATAACGGTTCCCAAGTCATCGGTAGCAGATAATTATATTGAGTTTGGAGGGGGATTACGAGAGACTGGTGAAAGAACGGTATCGGGATATTGTTTGAATATAAAAAAGCAAGAAAAGATGCTGGATCGATCGGCTGGTTTTATACGAGATATGATATATAGAATCCGGTCTCAGTTTATTGTAAAAAAGTGAAAAAGTTTTCATTCAAAAAAATAGTTTGAAAAAGAAAAAATTCTACAGCGAAGGCGGTGAGGGAAAAGCAGGGATTCGTGAATACAATCTGTGCTCAAGAAGAYGATATTTCATCTTTTTTTTTATAAAAATTTTGTTTATAGTGTGCCAGACTTATTTATAAGCGCTATATATAGTGTTTTTTGACAAGAATTATTTTTTAACGTGAAGTATATGATTTCTCAAATTCGACGACGAACAGGTGAGTGTGTAGATTTTGAATTAGTAAAAATCCAAAAAGCAATCTTTGGAGCCGCTCAAGAAGTTGAGCGTGGAGATCAAGCTTTTGCCAAAGCTTTATCAGAAGAAGTATTCAAGCTTTTACACGAAAAATTTGGAGCGGCTATTCCTGGAGTAGAGGATATTCAAGATACTGTTGAGGAGGTTTTGATTAAAAATGGAGAAGTTGCTGTTTCTCGAGCATTTATTGTGTATCGCGAACGAAGAAAACAAGAACGAAAAGAGCATTATCAAGACATTTTGACGAAGATGAAAAAACATGAAATTATGGTAAAGCATTCTGATGGTTCATCAGAGATGTTTGATATGAGTAAAATTTTGCAATCGGTTCAATCTGCTGCAGATGGGTTGAAAAAGGTAAATAAAGAGTTGATCGTTATGGATGCGTGTAAATCTTTATATCCTGGAGTGAGTGTGAGAGAKATAGAAACTGCTGTTATTAATTCAGCAAAAGGAAAAATCGAACGACATCCAGAATATTCTTTTGTGAGTGCTCGACTGTTATTACAACAAATGTATAAAGAGGTTTTTGCTTCTTCTGGAAAACATGATTTTAAAGAAGTTTCAAAAAAATATATTTCGGATTTTTCTGATTATTTACAAAAAGGAGTGGATTTTGAAATTCTTTCTCCAGAATTACAAACATTTGATTTAAAAAAGATTGAAGCCGCTCTTTGCCCAGAACGAGATTTCTTATTTCAATTTCTTGGAGCGCAAACTTTTTATGATCGATACTTATTAAAAGATCGAGCATCGGTTCAATCAATCTTTGAGTTACCTCAATGGTTATGGATGAGAGTTGCTATGGGACTCGCGTTAAGTGAGAAAAAAGAGGATAGAGAAGATCGAGCGATTGAGTTTTATAATGTTTTATCACAGTTCTTGTTTATTTCATCAACGCCAACTTTATTTAATTCAGGAACAACACATTCTCAAATGTCTTCGTGTTATCTCAATACGGTAGAAGATTCTATTACTGGAATATTTAAAAGTTATGCTGATAATGCTCAATTATCAAAATGGG
Organism: Candidatus Peregrinibacteria bacterium; assembly: GCA_002401425.1. GTDB lineage: Bacteria > Patescibacteriota > Gracilibacteria. The sequence goes on along the minus strand of NVTB01000003.1, from coordinate 182,869 downwards.
CCGGAGGAATTGGAACCGACTGGACACCCGTTCGTTCAAAAAATGCACGAATCCATGGAACCAATGGTTCTTCTCAAGGGGTTATTCCTTTCTTAAAGATTTTTAATGATACAGCGCTTGCGGTTAATCAAGGAGGAAAACGAAAAGGAGCGATGTGTGCGTATCTTGAGGTATGGCATGGAGATGTTGAAGAGTTTTTAGATGCTCGAAAAAATACCGGAGATGAACGACGTCGACTTCATGATGTGAATACTGCTTTATGGATACCAGATCTCTTTATGAAACGGGTACAAGAAAATGGAATGTGGACATTGTTTTCACCCGCCGATGTTCCAGGGCTTCATGATGCGTATGGAAAAGATTTTGAAGAAATGTATGTAAAATATGAAAATGAAAAACTTGACCTCTCTCGTCAGATCGAGGCAAAAACATTATGGCGAAAAATGTTAACTATGTTGTATGAAACGGGTCATCCATGGATTACTTTTAAAGATCCTGCCAATGTTCGTAACCCTCAGTCTCATGTTGGAGTGATTCATAATTCAAATCTCTGTACAGAAATCATGTTGAATACTTCTAAGGAAGAAACAGCTGTTTGTAATTTGGGATCTGTGAATCTATCACGAATGATTATTGATAAAAAATTAAATGAGGCTCTTATTAAAAAGACCGTAGCAACGGGAATGAGAATGCTTGACAATGTAGTTGATACAAATTTTTACCCAATTCCAGAGGCTGAATATTCAAATAAAAAACATCGACCGATTGGACTTGGAATGATGGGATACCAAGAAGCATTATATCAAATGGATATTTCATTTGAATCTCAAGAAAATTTACAATTTGCAGATGAATCAATGGAGATGATTTCTTATTATTCTATTTTTGCATCTTCTCAGATCGCAAAAGAAAAAGGCTCGTATTCTTCATTTCCTGGATCAAAATGGGATCAGGGTATTTTACCATACGATACGGTTGATTTATATGAAAATTCACGAAACGTCCCAGTTATTTGTAACCGACAACAAAAACTTGATTGGTCGATTGTGAAGGATCATATTGCGGAACATGGAATGCGAAATGCTTTATGTATGGCGATTGCTCCAACCGCCACTATTTCCAATATTGCGGGAACAACTCCATGTACTGAGCCAACATATAAAAATATTTATATTAAAGAAAACCTGTCAGGGAAATTTACTTTGATTAATCCTTACCTCGTACAAGATTTAGAAGATTTGGGACTATGGACAGAAAACATTATGAATAAATTGAAGTTTTATGATGGAAGTGTTCAAGATATTACAGAAATCCCTGATCATATTAAATCAAAGTATAAAGAGACATTTGAAGTGGCTCCAGAGTGGATTATTCATGCGGCAGCTCGTCGAGGAAAGTGGATTGATCAAGCAGCATCAACAAATATTTTCTTGAGTACTACGAGTGGAAAAATATTGAACGATACGTATATGCTTGCGTGGAAAGTTGGATTAAAAACAACATATTACCTTCGAAGTTTGGCCGTATCTCAGGTAGAAAAAATGGTACAAATTGATGAAGATAAGCCAGCGGTTGTAGCTCCAAAATTAACAACCGCTCAATTGATTGCAAAAATGGCAGAGCCGGATTGTGAGTCATGTCAGTAATTACAATATTAAAACCTTTATACTATGGGAAAAAAACATTTCGCGGGAGCTTTTGCCGATATTGGGAAAAAAACAAATGCGCAAATTATTAATGAACGACGAATTATTAATGGAGAGGATGATGGGCTGATGCAAGTAGCGCCATTAAAACATCCTTTTGCTGATGATATTTATAAAAAAATGCTTGCCAATACCTGGGTGCCAACAGAGGTTCAAATGGCTAGAGATATTGAAATGTGGACATCTCCTGATGCGCTGACTGAGCAAGAACGATTTGTTTATAAGCGGTCATTAGCCTTTATTTCAAATCTTGATGGGATCCAGACAAATAATTTGGTGCATAATATTGCTCGTCATATTACGTCTCCAGAAGTAAAACTTACCATCGTTCGGCAAGCCTTTGAAGAAGCACTTCATGTACATTCATATGCAACAATGATTGAAGCATTATCACTCGATCCAGAAGAAATATATGGATTGTATCGAACTGATCAGGGGTTATATGAAAAAAATGCTTATATTTTACGAGCGGTTGATAGTATTAGTGATCCGGCTTTTATGACTGGAACATTTGAAAACGATCAATTGTTTTTAGAGGCCTGTGTTGGAAATATTATTTTGGAGGGGATTTATTTTTATTCAGCATTTTTAACATTTTATATTTTGAAACGAAATAATAAAATGCCCGGTTCAGCTGAAATGATCGCCTTTATTAATCGAGATGAAAACTTGCATTTGGCTAACTTTATTCAAATTACGAATACGATTAAAGAAGAACAGCCAGAACTTTGGACTCCGGAATTTCAAGAAAAAATGAGAAAAAATATAAAAGGAGCCATTGAGCTTGAGCTCGATTGGGGGAAATCATGTATTCATGAAGGTATTTTGGGTCTTAATCCTGCAGGACTTGAACAATACTTACAATTTATTGGAAATATGAGGTGTCGAGCCATTGGTCTTGATGATCTGTATCCAGCGGCTGAAAATCCATTCCCATGGATTGATGAAATGACACAAAGCTCGATGACTGAAGTTAATTTCTTTGAAGGACGAGTGAGGGAGTATTCAACGGGGACTTTGGAGTGGTAGAATAAATCAATATATAAAAAAAAGCCTGCGACTGCAGGCTTTTTTTATTGTAGAAAATAGTAAGAACTATRAAATTGAATCTTTTCCAAATTGTTCTAATGTATTTTTTAAGGATTTTTTTATTTTTCTGAATTCTTCGGGGGATACTTTTTTTGTGAATTCAAAATCAATACCATTCCTCTGGATCAGTGCTAAGATGGAATCCGCCTGTGAGCTTCTGTCTAGTATATTCTCATCTAATGTGTTTGTTTCAACAAAAGATTCTATGTTATTATTAAGTTGAGAGAGATTGTGTTTAAAATGCATAAAGTAATTTAAAAGATAGTTTATTGTTTTATTATATATCAAGACTGATGTATTTTCAAGAGTTTTCTCCTTTTGACAAGTCTCTTCCTATCTGTTAGCATTTTTCCGTATKMWAWRWYWTTMTTWASTTKWGWKRGMKTKTGTTTNWAWTGNCAYMWRGKRWKTTWRMAKWWAGTYTANNTTSWKWWWTTRWAKANSRRGRCTKATNRTMTTNWTSRWKWRWYWTCKSMTTTTSANCANAGTCNCWTYMTWTCNWKTKARYAYKWKTMSGKRKGRWRAWACKWKSKYKAYTTTTGWTRGMGNYTGYTTNTRTTGGNMAYCNRRGKTNSWKWGSATNNTAANTMKRRGWKCWGNMYTYKARKARKRSRSKTATWANKMWTWWTGRTKTAACWYCKGWTTTNWCASCAGNNYMSAKKWKWWSAAKYRAAWACRAGNWARKSKSSRWRAKAMRARSRCSMTTKTYGWTNAGMGNCWGCNTTCNWKWKGGGANWTYAAGWTNNMYAKRGGRKRRTAMTNKKKKAKSKRMMKMKASTNMYMSAGNRWMTKAMGARTTTTNGNNRKRTWANTYSWGTWTNTAWYACSWKYAKWGRTKMRKWWGSMRRRACWRKWWAWKYTYYWRAWGAWWAWSAYYSWWGKMKTTSAGNNMKTMASCGNYSSAWARRGRASYWKMRGMTGWRWAWGRKRGAATWMTTKWWATKGMAANAGRSKSCSGWGYWRSTSWWKRGTKYWYRTGKGATTRTNWSRGKATNTATTRCNGNTNTTATNNATTCRTTTGGNNNNASTKTTTAYSTWKWKKMTKATTWTKATYGAANRRMWWWMAGKKMYTMWSMRMRYMARARGMMCYWKCGGNNGYGAWASAYARRRKTATTNANWWYRCWAWKKKKKMKRWRWWGSWMTWWRSTGNRYRTGTGANNNWMAYKRKMTKRTWGSRGSTWTTRKMWWMAKYYSKRGTTNNKWWWCCTNGWGTYTKRWTWWWATSGNNTWWSRAWRWSSKSSTYKGRAAWYCWRWSKYYMTWTCSGKMRMKWSACAAGGNNNGTRYYAYAMACYMKTWYTTWTWWMARGNCWATAAANTNNMKWKTSANAAATKANNTYTGGTAGGGGCTTTTGGCAAAAGCCCTGGTTGGRAATCCTGTGTTTGGATAAAATGGTTTGGATGTCCTGGTTGGGAATCCTATCTTTATATCCGTAACGTGACAAGGTTTGTGCCACAAACCCGTACAATTGGTATTACTAAGGATTGCAAATATTTTAAAACTGTATTTTCTTTTGTGTAGTTCTCTGAAGAACTTTTTCTTCAGGCGCGTATGTTGTTGAAGAAATGGTGGCGTATTGTTTTTTTCTATACACAAACCATGCAAAAATAAATGAGAAGACAATGAGAAATATCGATTCCGGCCCTGTTGTTCCTTTGATGTTTTTTTCCTTTGAGAAGTCTCGAGAAATCTTTTGTGACAGATCTTTTGTACTTGGAGTAATGGCAAAGCCGTATCCTTGAGGTGTGAGTGAAATTTCGTTGAGTGATAATTGTTTACCTTGGTTGTCAGTTGCTTTGAGTTCAAAATAATACGGGATGTCATTAAAGAGATCTGGAATAATAATAGTGGATTTTTCTGTAGAGACTTGTACTTCATATTTTTTACTTTGTACTCCAATAAAGATGGTGTATTTGTTCGTGTTTGGCATGTCGTCCCAGTAAAGCGTGACTTTTCCATTGCCCGCGACTCCTCGGAGTTCATTTTGTTCTGGAGCGGAGGTATGGACAACTTCTGGTGCTTTTGGAGTGGCTGAGATAATAGTTGAAAAGACGCTGTCTGATCCTTCTGTATTCGTTGCAGATACTGCAACATAGTATGTTTTACCATTTTCCATTTGTGTAAGCTGTACTTGAGTCGCTGATGTTTTTTGTATCATGTGTAAAGTGTCTTGCGATGATCCGATGAAGATAGAATAAAAGTCTATTTTTTTATTCGTTTCTGGGTAATCCCATGACAGTGTTATGTTTTGATCTCCTGCTGTTGATCGAAGATTGGTTGGAGCGTTGGGAATTTCTTTTTGCGCGACGGTGAGGGTGAAGTGAGCCGTGTTCGTACTGATATTTCCCATAGTATCTGCTAAAATAACATCTCCATCATACTCTCCTGGAGCCTTTGGTGCGAGCATGTTTTTTTCATATGTTCCCGGAATGGTTTCTGTCAGTATTTCTAAAATTCCCGCGAGTCGTACATGGACATAGTCAAGCTCTGGTTCTGATACAATGCTGACTTTAATATTTTCTTCTGGTAAGACTGTCTGATTGGGAGAGACTGTTATGTTGTCAATTTGTGGAGCACTCGCATCAATGGTAAAAAAGACGCTTTCAGAAAGTGATCGAGAGCCATTGTCTTGCATGACGTAGAGTTCGTGTTCTCCGTCTCGAAGGTTTTGTAGTACATATGAAAAGAATCCTTGAAAATCTGATGTGGTATTGGCAACTTCTCTTTTGTCAAAAAAGACTCGTATTGGTGTGTTTTTATCTGCCATTCCTGAAATATTGATATTTTTAATAGAGAGCTGTGATCCGTTTGTTGGATATTTAATAGTCAGCCCATCAGCATTATTTCCAGTATTATTTTGAATGGGAGCATTTTCTAAAATAACATTTACTGTTTTTTCTGCCATAATACTTTCATTGATTGTCCCATCGTCATAATCAAATACTCTAATGGTTTTTGATCCAGTCGTAGTAAAACGCATAGCGAGATCAAACTTCTTTTTCCCTTGATCTTGTTCTTGAAACGCATATTGTCCGTCATGAGGAATAAGTGCATTGTCATCTCCTTCAATTTCGATTCGAATCGTTCCATTATATGATCGAACGGTTTTATTGTTTTTATCTTGTGCTTCGATGATAAGAAAATTTTGTTCATCGTCTACTAAAATAGTGTCAGGAAAAGTGATGGTAAAATGATCAATAATATTATTTTCTATAATATTAAAACTATTGTTTGATGAGCTGCTCATAATATTGGCAGATAAATCATCTCCTCCAAAAGAAAACGATGTACTTTGTTCATAAAATACCACTTTTTCTCTATTTTGTAATTCTTGTCCAACGGTATTATTAAATGCTGTAAAAATAGAAATTCCGGCTATTTTCGTTGTAATAGAAAATTGAGCAAATCCTTTTTCATCTGTTATCCCATCATTTGCGGCAATAATCGTATCTTCTCCTCGTGAAGAAAGAAGCCTGATAATATGTCCGGCGAGGGGATTGTTATGTCGATCAGATATAAAGACTGACATTTGTAATGCTTCACTTTCTGAAAGTGATTTTTCTGAAGCCTGCATTGATGATGCGTTTTTTGAAAATACATCTGGATACATTCGAAATACTGAGTGCGGAGTGAAAGATTCTCCTTTTTTTGCAATATTCACTGAATAGATTCCGGCTATTTTTGTATGATATCCTTCAATTTCAGTTTCAATATCTCCATGACTGTTAGAGAGGGCTGGAAGTATGATAACCGCCTTATTTGGTTTTTGTATTTCTAATACATACTCACTACTGGCTTTTCCTTCAGCTTCAAAAAAGACTGGATACCCCGCAATCCCATCGCTGCTTTGCATAGCGGCAAAAGCGGGGATGCTTATAAATAGACCGAAAAGTGAAATGATAAGTTTTTTCATGTGTATGTTTTTTTATGTATTTCAGATCATTGTAACAGATTTTCGATATAAAATACAGCAAGAGTGGTTGACAGTAGCGGTAAATGTTGTGTTTATGTAAATAACCTCATCAAGGTAGGGACACAAAAATTTGTGTCCTGGTTGTTGTCATTTGTAATTTTGAAATGGTTCTGTAGTTGTTGTGAGGAAATCAGAATGGCAGTTTTTTTTCTGCAGATTATTGTAAATAAAAAATAAATATTTTACTATTTTTTAATAATACTGATGTATAATTATGAGAGAAGAGGGGGGCGTTATATAAAAAATCTTAAATGTGTGGTTATTGCGACGAAATCAGGACACAAATTTTTGTGTCCCTACGGTATAATTTAAATCGTTATTTTATGATATATCATTCTCATATTTGTGGGCGTCAGTCGTATAGGTTAGAAAAACATGATTATTCTCAAAATGGTTTATATTTTATAACTATTTGCACAAAAAACAGAGAAAATATTTTTGGAGAAATTGAGGCTGGTACAATGATGCATACTCCAGGAGGAGAGGTCGCAAAGAGATGTGTTCAGGCTGTATCAGAACATTATCCTGATGTTGTTATTAGTGATTCTATTGTTATGCCCAATCATATTCATATAATTTTAAAAATAGAAAATGGTATGTTGGCTGATAATAAAAAATATCATAAATTTCAAAAAATTATTCCCCGATCTATTGGGGTGATCATTCGTGGATATAAAATTGGTGTGACAAAATGGTTTCGAAAAAATACAGAAATATATTGTGTATGGCAAAAAAATTATTATGAGCATATTATTACGAATACAGAAGAATATTTTAAAATTTCTGCCTATATTAAAAATAATATAAAAAACTGGAAAGAGGATTGTTTATATAAATAACCTCATCAAGGTAGGGACACAAAAATTTGTGTCCTGGTTGCAATGCTATGTTTTGGAACGATGATTGTGGTCTTGTGTTTGTCTTTTTACATAAAAAAACATCCGCTATACAAGCGGATGTTAAGATCAATCGATAAAAATATTGATTAATTTGAGTGTTTACATATTTTTGGTTTCAACAAAACGTATTTTCGAGCTCCTCGGCTGTATTTCTTAATAGATTTTTTTGCCGCTTCTTTACTCACGCGTCTTCCAAAAAGTTTTTGTCCAGTAATTGGGCAAATATATTCAACTGATACTGTTTTTCCGTATGGCATCGTAATAAATTTATGTGTTAAGCGTGGTCTATTCTATAAACCTTTTAAGAAAAATCAAGGTTTTCTTTGCGTTTTTCAGTCTTTTACGCTCAATAGAGAGGTTATTGACTTCAGAAGGAATAGGTTTAGTCTATAATCATATATATTTTAATCTGTATAGTATGGCTTCGAATTTATTTGAAAAAAGGTTTATAGCAATTATGATTGATATTCTTGTTATCTCTCTCTGGTTTTTTATCCCCGTTGTTGGAGGTGTTATATTAAACGAAGAATACGGAATTGAATTGCCTACTTCTATTCCGGCTTTTCTGGTTATCTGTATCCCTCTGTATTTTATCTATGCTCCGTATTTTTATGGTCACACATTTGGAAAAAAGTGGATGGGATTAACGATTGTTCGTGAGGATGGAAAAAAAATCGCACATTGGCAGGCATGGGTTCGGTATTTTATAAGTGTAACGATTTCTAATGGATTTTTTTGCCTCGGTTACTTTTGGGTCTTTGTCGATAAAAAACATCGAACATGGCATGATATTGTTTCGAAGACGAAGGTTGTACTGATTAAAAAATAACGTATGAAAATTTTAAAATATCTTAGTGTTTTTTTGTGCTTATTTGTGTTTTTTGGAATGTCTGTATATGCAGATGAAACAGAAAGGGGCAATCAAGGGGAGCGTGTTAACAATGATTTTATGGGAGGGGTGGATGATGTCTATTCTTATGTATGTTTTTTTCCACGAGCTCGTATTGCTCCAATTGTGGAAGATTCTATAGGAGTATATGAAGATAGAATGTTTTATGAGGACGAGGATGAAGATTTTATGGAAGAGCATAGATATCAAGATATGAATAATATAGAAATTATTTCTTATGTATTCCATCGAAAAGATATAGAAGATATTATTGCTTTGGAATTATCGTTTGTCACCTCAAATATAGATAGATCGGAACATGAGAGGCACAAATACATTGTTCAGGATTTAAATTTAATAGAGGTGCCTTCTTCTTTTGAAGGAGAAAGAATTTATTATTTGATGCATTTGAAGGAAATACAAGATCTGATGAAAGATAAAGATTCTTGTTTGTTTACCTCTATTGTGTTTGATGATGAGAGCTCTCGTCAGAGTGCGTTAAATCATGAAGAAATACATAGGAAAAAAGAGATCGTTATTGTATTGCCTGAAGAAATCAAGAAAATCAAAGAAGTCCTTCTTTCAAGCAATCTTATGGACGGAATAGATGCAGAATATCTTGAAATATCTGCCAGTCAATTTATTCAAGGAAACTATACAGAAGATTTTACTGCTTTAGGCACGGCTATGCAGGTCGGTGCAGGGATTGTTGGTTTTGATGTGCCTATGGATATACGAGATATTTATCATGATTTTACTCATTGGGAATGGAGCTGGGCTCATGCTGGAAAAACGACTTTGGATACAGTGAGTGTGGCTCCGGTTATCGGTGGCCTTAAGTACTCAGGGAAGGTTCTGGATGTAACCAAGGTAGGGTTGAGTAATGCTAAAAACATCATTTTTGGAGTACCTCTTCAAAAAGCGGTTGTAAATGGGGCTGAAAATATAAATCTCAAAGTGGTAGAAAGCGTCGTTCCCACAAAAGTTGTAAAAACAGCGTTAAAGCTTCCAAAGTTTAAATGGACGCAGGATCTTGATGACCATATATTTAAGGGGCATTTGCGGACGACTGGAAAGGGCTGGAAGGCAACGGGGGTCCATCATGTATCGGCAATGGATGGAGGAAAGGTGCGGTTAGCAGGAGAAAAGATTGATTTAGGAAATGGATTTTATAAGTCAAAAATACAAATGTATGGTGATGACTTATATAAAATAGAAAAAAACAACCCTCAAAAACTTTTAGAGAATAAGGGGTGGAAGAATAAGCAAGAGATGAGCACATTTTTTCCAGATAGTTGGTCCAAGAAAAAGATAATAGAAGGTATTGGAGATGCCTACAAAAATATTACTTTTGATGGGAAGAGATATTTTGGAAATACAAATGGGGGATTAAGAATAGAATTTAGACTTAATCAGTCTAAAGAGATAGAGTCAGCTTTTCCAAATTTTTAAAATTTATATATGCAATGTCTCCATTTTAAAATTATGTATAATGAAGGGTGTAATTTTTATTATCCTTATATTGTAGAAGATGAAAAAATCTATGATATAATATCAGATCAGAGGGATTTAAAAAATTTAGAGGAGGATATAAAGGCAATAAAATTCGTGACACTCTCCAAGCAACAAGAGCAAGAACGAATTCAGGAAGATGAAGATCAGTATGCTTTCGATGTGAATAACTATGAATGTCTTACGTATGAAGAAAAAAAGCGTGTGCCTTATGAGTGGGCAAGTGAGGTGGTTTTTTGTGATTCTTATAAAGATGTTACGGAGTTGCGTTTGTTGAATGAGTGGGAGCAGGTGCAAACCTACCCAACTCCATTCGTCATAAAAATTTTAGAAGAATGGTATGACTTTTTAAAAGAGTTTGAGGAGAAGGGGGTGGATACGAAAGAGAGGAGGGTGAGTTTATAATAACGGTTATTACGGAATACCCTTGTTATTTACAAAAAATTTTTTAAAATACCTTTGAAAAATACATTTTTAATATTGATACGTATGAAAATTTCACATGAATGGTTGAGTGAGTATATTAATTGGAAGGAAAGTGATATGCAAAAAATATCTGATGTACTGACCAATTCAGTTTCAGAAATTGAAGAGATTATTGACCAGGGAGCTGGTTTAAAAAATGTTTTTGTGGGGAAAATTGTAAAAATTGAAGCACACCCTGATGCTGATCGAATGCAAGTAACGCAAACACAGGTGGGAGATAAAACGTTTCAAATTGTTTGTGGAGCGAAAAATATTAAAGAAGGATTGAAAGTGCCCGTGGCTTTGGTGGGGGCGGTTTTAGGAGGTTCTTTTGAAATTAAGAAAGCAGATAAACGAGGGGTCGAGTCGTGTGGAATGATTTGTTCAGAGTCAGAATTGGGATTGGCAGATGAGGCAGAGGGAATTATGGAATTACCTGAAGATGCGCCGGAAGGAATGGCGTTTGCTGAATATATGAAGCTGAATGACACGATTTTTGATGTAGAAAATACCGTTATTACCAATCGTCCAGACCTCTTTTCTCATATGGGATATGTTCGAGAATGTGTAGCGGTAGGGCTTGCTGATTATAAAAATCCAAAAGGGGTTGAATATCCTCAGGCTTCAGATTTTTCGTTTGGAAATGCGTTTCCATTTCAGGTTTCTGTTGAAAGTGAAAAGATTGCTCCGTGTATGACGGGGGCGATTATTTCAGGATTAAAAATTGCACCGTCTCCAGACTGGATGCAACGACGGCTTCAGGCGTGTGGAATTCGGCCTATTAATAACGTTGTAGATGTTACGAACTATGTGATGCTTGAATACGGAATGCCGCTTCATGCTTTTGATGTTGAAAAAATTTCAGGAGATGTGGTAATGCGTCAGTCAAAAGAGGGAGAGGAGGTGACGACTCTGGATGGAGAAAAAAGAAAATTAGCAGCAAATATTATTTTATTAGAAGATAAAAATAAAATATTTGATCTGTGTGGAATTATGGGAGGAGAAAATTCTGCCATTTCAGATGAAACAACAACTATCTGGATGCATTCACCGGTTTATGACCCAGTACTTATTCGTCGAGCAGCAATCTCTCTTGGTCATCGAACGGATGCTTCGGCTATTTATGAGCGTCGAGTGCCAAGTGCTATGTCTGAGCGGGGACTGCTTCGATCAATCGAGTTGTTATTAGAGATGTGTCCAGGGGCAAAAATTGAGTCGAGTATGTTGAAAATAAATAATGATACACAGGGGGCGTATTCTGTTGATCTGTTAAAATCAAGTGTGAATAGAGTGTTGGGAGTTGCAATAGAAGATGATTTTGTTGTTGAGGGGCTCACAAAACTTGGCTTTGGAGTATCGGTTGAATCTGAGAAATTTGTTATTGCCGTTCCGGATTTTAGATATAAAGATATTGAGCATGAGTCAGACCTTATTGAGGAAATTGTCAGAATGTATGGACTGGAAAATATTGAAGCAGAGCTTCCAATGGTAGCGATGCAACGTCCAGAGAAAAACAAAGGCAGAGAAAAAGAGCGAAAAATACGAGATGTATTGGCGCGTTCAGCTTATGAGACTCTTACGTTGTCTTTTGTCGGGCAGTCATTGTGCCTTAAAATGTTTGTGTCGTTAGATGATGCCATTGCGATTAAAAATCCACTGAGTATTGAAATTACGCATATGCGAGAGTCTTTATTGCCACAGATTTTGGAAAACTTGGCAAAAAATCTTCGGTTTGAAAAAGAGTTGTCATTTTATGAGCTTTCTTCTATTTATAAGAAGCAGGCTGGAGAAGTTGGGAATATTATTCCATGGGAAGGAAAATCTTTGGCATTTGCTGGAAACAACTTGGATTTTTACCAAGGAAAGGCGCTTTTAGAAAAAGTTTTTGCTCAGCTTGATTACGTGTTTCAATTACGAGAAGTACAAGATGCTCCCGCCCATTTTCATCCAGGAAGAGTGGCAGAAGTCTTCTTTCAAGGAAAATCTATTGGGTATATTGGAGAGATTCATCCAAAGGTACAAAAGAACTTTGGAATTTCAACAGGAGTAACCGCATTTGAAATTGCGTTTTCTCCATTAATAGATGCAAAGGATAAGGTATTATCATATAAAGGATTTTCAGCATATCCCAGCTCAGAGCGAGATCATAATTTCCTGCTTCCTGAAAAAATGCTCGTCGGTGATTTTGTGAAAAAGATACAAAAAGGCGTTCCGTTTATTGCAAATATTTCTATTTTTGATATCTATCAGGGGGAAAATATTGAACCAGGAAAAAAGAGTATCAGTATTAAGGCAGTGTATCAATCAAGTGATCGAACCCTTTCTGATGGAGAGGTGGAAGCGTCACACAAAAAGCTTATTGAAAACGCGGTGAAGAATGGGGCTGAGGATAGGAATGTGTAAATTGTTGTAGGGGCCCGCCATTGGCGCGCCCAGAAGTAATCATTTTACATTGATCCGTTCCCCTAATTCATATATAATTAAGGAAATGGATTCTCCTAAAATGATTATATTATGAAAAACCCGATTAAAAGACATTTAGAATCAAAGATTATTGAAAACCTTTGGAAAGAGAAGGTGATCATTGTTTATGGGGCGAGGCAGGTAGGAAAAACAACTTTGGTAAAAAAGATTCTTGCAAAATATGAAGATATTTCTTTATATTTAAACTGTGATGAGCCAGATGTGAGAGAGGCTTTGGCAAATAAAACTTCAACGGAGTTAAAGGGGCTTATTGGAAAAAAAACGCTGGTTGTTATTGATGAGGCTCAGCGTGTGATGAATATTGGACTCAGTTTAAAGCTGCTTATTGATAATTTTCCCGAAATACAAATTATTGCAACGGGGTCCTCTTCGTTTGATCTTTCAAATAAAATAAAAGAACCGCTGACTGGCCGTAAGTATGAATTTTATTTATATCCACTGTCTGTTTCTGAATTATCAGATCAATGTTCTGCTTTAGAGTTAAATCGTATTCTTGAACAAAGAATGGTATATGGTATGTATCCAGAAATCGTGAATAAGAGTAATGAAGTTGCCGAAACAGATTTACGAAATTTAGCGAATAGTTATTTGTTTAAAGATGTATTGCAGTATCAAAACATTAAAAACCCAGAAATATTAGAAAAATTGCTGCAAGCCTTGGCTTTGCAAATTGGAAATGAGGTGTCGTATAATGAGCTCGGGGGTTTACTTGGTATTGATAAGGCAACGGTGGCATCTTATATACGAATATTAGAGCAGGCTTTTATTGTTTTTCGGCTGCCTCCTTTGAGTCGAAATATCAGAAGTGAGTTGAAAAAGCTTCGAAAAATCTATTTTTATGATACTGGGATGCGCAATGCTCTTATTAATAATCTTAATCCATTGTCTTTGCGAAATGATACGGGGGCGTTGTGGGAGAACTTTCTTATTTCAGAAAGAAAAAAGCAAAACCATTATTCCGATAATTTTGTAAATAGTTATTTTTGGAGAACGCATCAACAGCAAGAAATCGATTACATTGAGGAAAAAAACAGCTCTTTTATTGCGAGTGAGTTTAAATGGGGAAAGAAAAAGGCGTTATTCCCTAAGATTTTTTTAGAAAATTATAAAAATGCCACAACACAATTGGTGAATCGTGATAATTGGATGGATTTTATTTTGGGGTAAACCGTAGGGGTAAGGGTTTGCCAATGGCAAACCCCTTACGGATTCGGTTGTGGGTCTTTACGCCTTCCTCATTATTTTTCTCATTTTCGCAATGGTAAGGTGTATTGTTCCATACACCACAGCCCCTGCAAGAGGAACTGTGAGTACATGAAAAATATGTGATTGTTCAACTATAAGAGGAAGGAGTCCTTGTTTCAGGGAGAAGAACATAATGAGGCTAGAAAAAAGAGAGGGGAGGGTTGAAAATATTTTGAGTGTGTAATTTTCTCTGAAGGTAAAAAGATACAGTATGCTTGCTGTAATAATACTTCCAATACTGGTTCCTATGGCGATTCCAAAAATTCCATGTGTTTTTGAAAGTATAATACTTATGGCTATATTAGCCGTTAGTCCTATGAGGCTTGCCCAAAAAGGAGGCCAGGTTTTTTGTTTCGCAAAAAAAGCCCTTGATAAAAGGGGGATTGATCCAAAAAAGGGAAGTCCAAGAAGAAGGAGATAGAGTGTTTTTGACAGTTCTTGTGTGTTTTGACTGCTAAATGCTCCGTATTCAAAAAGTGTTGCTATAATATGTGGTGCAAGAATGATGAATCCAAAAAGTGAGGGGAATGTCCAAAAGTGTATTTTTTGAAAAGTTTCATTGAGTTGTTTTTCAAAATGTATGTCATCTTGTTTTGCTGCATACTGGCTGAGGGCTGAAAAAGCGGGGATAGATAAAGAAACGGCAATAATTCCGTAGGGGAGGCTGTGAAGATTGATAGCCAGTTGCATAACGGAAAGAGATCCAGCGGCAAGGAGAGAGGCTAAATAGGTGTCTGCGAGGATGCTGAGTTGTTGTGCCCCAATCGCGAGAAGGCGAGGGAGGGAGTGGTGAAAGAAAAAGCAAATTTGTTTCCATGATAAAAATTGACAATGCCACTTAATATCAGAGAAGAAAAGAAAAGGAATTTGAAAGGCAAATTGTAAAACGGCTCCCAAGGCGACTCCGATCGCGAGACCTATTTCTCCAAGTATCGGGAAAAGGTATGTGATTCCAAAAATAATTCCAATATTATAAAGAATGGGGGCGGCGGCTTGTGTGGTATATCTATGAAAAGCGCTTTCAATTGATATAAAGAAGGATGATAGCATAAAAAAGAGAGGCGAAATAAGCATGATCATCATCATATGGCGAGTGAGTTCTTGTTGTTCGGTATTAAACTCTGGTATATAGTAGGGGATAATTTGTTTTGAAAAAAACAGCGTAATAATAAGGGCGGTTGTGAGAAGTATAAAAAATGAATTAAACGTTTGAGATGCAAATATCCATCCGGCGTCTTCTGACTCTTGTTCTCGTTTTTTTTGAAATTCGGGAAGGAATATTGCAGTAAGCGATGATACTATGAGAAGTGAGTATATGAGATCAGGTATTCTGAAGGCTGCAAAATAGGCATCGAGTGATTCAGATGCTCCAAGGTATTTTGTTAAGAGATGATCTCGAAAAACTCCGAGAACCCTGCTCAGCAATGATGCGGTAGCGAGAAGAGCTGAGGATTGGAGGAGTGAGTAAGAGAGTCTTTTCATAAAGGTGTTTTTGATATTTTCGGTGTTTTCGACTATATTATGTTCCTTTTTTTATTTTTGTGAAGTCTTTCTTTCGTTTCTGGTAGAAGAATCTTTATTTTTTTCTTGACATTTAATTTTTGCTTAGTAGAATCCTGAGGCTTTATTTTTAGAAATGTTGTAGGTGCGTGAGAAGATAATCTTGCAAACCGTCATTTAACCTCTTTCATTTATGACTGGAATACTCGGAAAAAAAATCGGAATGTCTCGAATTATTAACGATAATGGTCAATTTGTTGCCGTTACGTATGTTCAAAGTCTTCCAAATGAGATCTTACAAGTAAAAACAGTTGAGACCGATGGGTACTCTGCTCTTCTTCTTGGTTTCGATCCATATAACAAACCAACAAAAACTCGAAAATATAAATTTCGAAAAGAAGTTCAAGTAGAGGACTCTTCTTCTTATAAGAAAGGGGACTTTATTTCATTGGCTGATCTTGGAGATCTTGACATTGTTCATATTACTGGAATCACTCGAGGTCGAGGATTTCAAGGAACAACAAAAAGATACCAAGCTTCAACGTTGAGAAAGACTCATGGTACAAAGTACTACCGACATGGATCAACATTGACAACAGCAGCTGGACGAGGAGGAGGAACAAAGAAGGGGCAAAGAATGCCTGGTCACATGGGAAATGAACAGCAAACACTTCGATACCGAAAGGTGGTGGTTGTGAATACTGAAAAAAATATCTATGCAGTGAAGGGAAGTATTCCTGGAGCGGCACAGTCGTACATACTTTTACAAAAAGATTCGTAATTAAATTAAAAACATGGCAATTACAATAAATGTTTATACACAGTCGGGAGAAAAATCAGGAACAAAAAAGCTGAATGATGCTATTTTTGCTCAAGAAGTACATACAGGACTTATGCATCAAGCTTTTGTTCGACAAATGGCCAATGCGCGTCATAATATTTCTTTTGTAAAAAATAGATCAGCGGTTTCTGGAGGAGGACGAAAACCATACCGACAAAAAGGAACAGGTCGAGCTCGACAAGGAACARTACGAGCGCCTCAATTCCGAGGAGGAGGAGTTGTTTTTGGACCAACTGCAAATAGTAATTACTCTTTGCAAATGCCAAAGAAACAACGGCGAAAAGCCTTGTTTTCTGCGCTTTCTTCAAAAATTCAAGATAACAGCATTTTTTCTTTAAAAGAATATAGTGCTGACATCAAAACAAAAACATTTTCAGACTTAGTGGCAAAACTTCCGGTAGAACGAAATGTTCTTTTCATTATTCCTGAGAAAAATGAAAAAATCGAGAAATCAGCACGAAATCTTGGACATGTGAAAACATTGTTAGTGAACAACTTGAATATTGCCGATATTATGAAATACCGAAAAATTTGTTTAGTTGGTGATGCGGATGTAAAGATGGCGGAAATTTTCTTAAAATAATTATATTACTATGCGAGATGTTTATTCAATACTTCAACGGCCAGTGGTTACAGAGAAATCTGTAAAAAACCAAGAGCAGAATGTTTATACGTTTGTTGTTGCTCCAAGCGCGACAAAAATTGATGTCAAAGCGGCCTTTACTTTCTTGTATGGTGTAAAAGTGACTGATGTACGAATGCTTCCAGTTCGATCAAAAATACGAAAAATGGGTGCGACGAAGTTTATGACAAAACGAAAAGCATCAAAGAGAGCTGTGATTCAAGCGGAGAAAAAAGTTGATATCATGAAAATTGTTGCTGCAAAAACAGCGAAAAAAACTGTAAAAAAATAATCTAATCTTTCTTACGAATGCCAATAAAAATACTTAAACCAACGACTCCTGGACGACGAAAATATTCAGTAAATGCTTTTACTGAGTTAACAGGAGATAAGCCTCATAAGCCTCTTATTGCCCCATTGAAAAAACATGCGGGACGAAATAATACTGGGCGAATTACGGTTCGACATCGAGGAGGAGGACATAAACGACGATATCGAGTGGTAGACTTCAGACGTGTTAATAAAATTGGAGTACCTGCAACCGTTCAAACAATTGAATATGATCCAAATAGAAGTGCGTTTATTTCTCTTATTTATTATAAAGATGGAGAAAAGAAATATATTCTTGCATATAAGGATATGGAGGTAGGAGATTCTATTATTATGAATCCAAAAGGGGAAATAAAAATTGGAAACCGAATGATGTTAAAAAATATTCCTGTTTCATACAAAATCTTTAATTTAGAATTTGTACCAGGAAAAGGAGGTCAAATGGTTCGAAGTGCTGGATCAAGCGCGGTTCTTGTTTCTCTTGATGGAAAAATGGCGCAGGTTCAACTGCCATCTGGAGAGGTTCGATATTTTGCAAAAGATTCATATGCAACGATTGGAGAAGTTTCAAACTCAGATCATTCACAGATTAGAATTGGAAAGGCAGGACGAAGCCGATGGCTTGGTCGACGGCCACAAGTTCTTGGTAAATCGATGAATGTAGTGGATCATCCACATGGAGGGGGAGAAGGGCATTCGCCTATTGGAATGAAATATCCAAAAACTCCTTGGGGAGCACATGCACTTGGTGTACGTACTCGAAATAAGAAAAAACGAAGTGGTGTTTATATTGTGGCAAGTCGTCACAAACGAAAAAAATAATTTTTAAAATTTTTATAGCTTATGTCTCGAAGTTCAAAAAAAGGACCGTATGTTGATGCGAAACTACTGAAAAAAGTAGCCGCTATGGCAGATGGAAAAAAACGACCAGTGAAAACATGGTCTCGACGATCAGCAATTCATCCAGATTTTATTGGAGTGACCTTTGCTGTCCATAATGGAAAAAGTCATGTTCCGGTTTTCGTAACAGAAAACATGGTGGGACATAAACTCGGTGAATTTGCTCATACTCGAAAATTTCGTGGGCATGGAGGAAAATTAGCAAAAGGACAGAAATAACTCTATTTTATTAAAGATTTTTTGAATGAAGGCAGTATTAAAACAAATTCGGATCTCTCCCAAAAAAGCGAATCTTGTCGCGGGAATTATTCGTTTAAAATCAGTTGAGGAAGCTCTTGAGATGCTTCAATATATGCCAAAAAAGGCGGCACGAATCTTGTATAAGCTTTTAGCTTCGGCTCAAGCAAATGCAGTTGAGAATTTTCAAAAAAAAGCAGATAATCTCACGATTGAATCTATTATTGTGACAGCTGGACCAACATATAAACGAGGACAGTCACGATCTCGAGGACGAGTGTTTAAGATTCTCAAACGAACATCTCATATTACGATTAACTTGAAGGAAAAAGATCAAGTTATTCCAGAGGTACAAGAAGAGAAAAAAGAAGAAAAGGCTCCGGTGAAAAAAGTGGCAGTGAAAAAAGCTCCAGCTAAAAAACCAGCAGCTAAGAAAACTACAACGAAGAAAACAACGAAATCTGAAAAATAATTATTAATTACCATTATTTCTATGGGTCAAAAAGTACATCCAAAATCGCTTCGGCTGAAAATTAATACAACATGGCATTCGTCATGGTTCGCTTCTAAGAAAGATTACTCAAAGTTCGCTTTGGATGATATTTCTATTCGAACGTTCATTTTTAAACGATTTGCTGAGGCTGGAATTTCACGAGTTGAAATCGGAAGAATATCCGGAAAAACAGAAGTCGTTATTTACACGGCAAAACCTGGTATTATTATTGGACGACAAGGAACACAAATTGATGAAGTTCGAGCAGAACTTGAGAAAAAATATGGTTCCATTGAACTTTCAGTAAAAGATGTGAAAAAACCAGATCTTGATGCACAGCTTGTTGGAGACAACATCGCTCGACAAATCGAACGACGTATGCCTTACAGACGAGTTGCAAAACAAGCGATTCAAAAAGCTATGCAAGGAGGTGCAAAAGGAATCAAAATCCGAGTAGGAGGACGATTGAATGGAGTAGAAATTGCTCGAAATGAGCATTTCAAAGAAGGAAATATTCCATTGCATACCTTTCGAGCTATTATCGATTATGCTGAAGTTCCATCTCATACAATGTACGGAGTAATTGGAGTAAAAGTATGGATCTATAAAGGAGATTCTTTTAAACGAAAGAAGAACGTAGAAATTTCTGAAAAATAGACTTTACAAGTCAAAGAAAAAAAATACAATAAACGGGCTTTTGAGCCCCGGGGGGTGTTAGCTCAGTTGGTAGAGCAGTAGCCTTTTAAGCTATTGGTCCTGGGTTCGAGCCCCAGACACCCCACCAAAAAAAGAAATCAAACCACCGAAAGGTGGTTTTTTTATTATAAATTGACTTTTGCTGATATTTGATTAATATCTGATCTTATAAAATCATTAACTGTTTCTTATGGAGGATAAAAAAACTGACTTGGATATTGATATTTCAAAAAATGAAATACAAGAAAGTTTGGAAAATAGTGAAAAAAATTCGAATGTACTGATGCCGTCTTATAGAAAGTATATGTATATACTTTTATTATCTCTTGGAGTGTTTTCTGCAGGATATGTATATAACAATAACGATGAAGCGGTGAATAGTATAAAAATGAAAGGGGAAGTAGAAGCAAAAAAAATGAAAGATCTATTAAAAAAGATGAAAGAAGAAAAAGATCAGCTTTTATTGAAAAATAAAGCTTTATTAAAGATGTCTTCTCATAAAATGATATCAGAAACTTCTGTCGCTATTGTCAAGGAATCAATCAAACTTTCTGAACAAGAGGCAAAAGAACTTCTTATGAAATATATTAATGACCAAGAAGTTGGGCTCGGGTTTATTCTTTGTTTTGTGTTTTTTGCCGATTATATTTGGTCAAAAGAAATGCTCGAAGATTTTTTAAAACAGATGAATGACAAATATTTAGATGAAGTAAAAAAATCTGAATTACCGGGGGTGAATGATGTAATTGAAAAAATTGAGATGCAGAAGGCTGATGGTGAAAAGGCTATAGATAAGAAGGGGGGAGTAAAAAAAGAGGGGGGCTCTTCTCAGAAAATAAAAATTCCTTCTGWYGNMARAGRMCTKAKANWMRWMWGANRAAKWWKSSAGATAAAATTGAGGAATATAATGAGATCAAGAAAGAGAAGGAAGATAATAGAATTAAGGAATTACAGGAGGATCATGAGAATATTTTCAACTATACGATAGCTGAGTGGAAAGAATTTTTTAAAAAAGAGGAGGAGGTAGCTATGAAATTTTTTCTGATAAATTTTTCAAATATAAAGGTATACAAAAACGGTAAAAATTTAAAAGATATTACTTACAGATGGGATAGCAATTCATTTATAAAAAATATCCCGATTTCTATTCAAGAAAATGGAGAGAATAATTTTATTCAATTTTTACGAAAATTAAAAGATATAAATCTTTTTCTTAAGGTCTATTTAAGTGATGTATTAACTGAAAAGACTCAGGCGGATAGAGTGATTGAAGGATTTATTAAAAAAAATCCTCAGTCTGTTATTGTTTTATCTATGAATAACGATTTTTCTCCTTTGGTGGAGTCTCTGATTGAGAGATCATTAAAGATGATTCCTGTATTGAGTGTTTTGAAAAATTCAAAAGTGAATCAAGGATTTAGTATCACAAATGTATTACAGGCATTATTAGATTATATTGAAAAAAACAATAGTCAGCGTCTTCGTTCTATCGTTACAAACCGTTTAAAAGAAGAATCAGAACAGCTTTCTTTATTAAATTTACAAGAAAATATTTGGCAAGTTTCTGATCAAGAAATAAAAGATATTCTTTCGACTTTAGAGAGCAGTATTACAGATAAAGATTTGTATTTATTGAAAGATTTATTTATTTACCTTCTGGCATCAAATGATAAAAACCCTTCCCGTGGAGACTTTGTAAAAAAAGAAATAATGGCTATATTTACCAGATTGGCAAAGCAGAATTTTTCATTTTTACAGAGAGCGATGAGGGAAGAGCACGAACCATTCCTGGGAATGAATCCAACGAATTTTCCAGATGAGTTAATTGATATTCTCTTTGTATTTCTGAAAGATAATGAGAGAGCTCAGAATGATATGTTTTACTTTCAGTATTGGATAAAATATTATCCAAAAAATATACTCAAGTTTTTCTCTCAAACAGAAATTGCTGATATATTGATGAAGGAGGTGAAAAGTAATTTATTGACTGATTATACAGATCTCCAAAAAAATATAGAGGTCGATGTTTTGAACGCATTGTTTCATGATAACTTTGCAAGATATTTAGCAGAATCTTTTTCAGGGGTAAAAATATTTGTCGGGGAGAATGGTCGCGTACTCTATAAAAATGAGTGGGAACAATTTTTACCATTGTTGTTTAAAAGTCCTAGTCAATATGATATTAATAACTCGTTTAAATATATTAAATCGCTGATTGATCTTTTTGGGATTAAACATCCTTTGGTTCTTTCGTTGATTCAGTATCAAGTAAAATTTGAAGCTCCTTCTTACTATAATACATTTCCAAAAGATGCTTCGGATGAGCTTTTAAAAGCTATTTATTCTTATTTACCGACTATCGCTCGTGTTATTAAAGAGGAAGATTTTCCTCTTTATGCATTTGAAAGAATTTTTAAAAAAATCTCATCTCAAAATATACCTCCTACAAAAAAACAGATGCAGTTATTTCTCGAGGTTATTAATAGTCATGAGATTTATGCAGATATATTTATGGGAGATATTAAAGGTGTTAGAGATAAATTAGATGCGAAATATTGGAATAAACTTATGCAAGATACGGCTCTGAAAATTTTACAAAATGATGGTATTTTTGCATTACTTCGTAATATAAATACAATAAATCGTATCTATATATATAATGTTTTAAAACAGGATGAAGAGAATTTTAAAAAAATTATAGAAAAATTTCCAAGACTTGCTGGTTATACTTCGGAATATTTTATCTTTGAGGCAGGTGTCTTAATTTTAAAGAAATAAACAAAAACCACCGAAAGGTGGTTTTTTTATTAAGAAAATTGACTTTTTTGAAATAAAATGTATAATAATTCACGATTATTAAACTCTTTTATTATGGGGTCAGAATTAGGTGAAAACGAGATCATTTCTACGGAAGAGGTGAATTTAAATAATTTAGATGCTCATCCTCCAATAAAAATACAGAAAGCGGTAAAGCAATTGATTGGAAGCTTATGTGATAAGCCTTTAGATATGGATGAATTTATTGCAAATGGAGCTCAAAATAATTCTCCTAAAGTGGTTGATAGCTTTTTTTATTGAGTTTTTTCTTAAAGACATATATACTTAAACAAATATGTTTTAATTGTTGATATTATGAACACATTACACGGGCAAGAAAAAAAGCTCCCCCCATTCCAAAAGTAAAGGTTTATCATAATCCTTTACGCACTTTATATTCCCATTTTTTAATGGGATTTTTTATTCTTCAATTATTAATGCGCTATATATGAAATTTTCCCAAATAGTTATTCTGGATGATATTAATCTTGTTGATACCTCTGTACAGCATTTAGCACAATTTTCTCAAAATCCAATAAAAGTCTATCATTCCGATCCACAGACAGAAGAAGAGATTCAAAGCAGAATTGCTGATGCTGATTGTATTCTTTTAAGTTGGCGGACAGCTATAACAAAAGAGACGTTAGAAAAATGTTCACATATTAAATTTATCGGTTTAGCGGGGACGAATTCTCAGTGTATTGATATTGAGGAGTGTTCACGGAAAAATATTGTGATTTCCAATGTCAAAGATTATGGAGATGAAGGTGTTGTAGAATGGATCTTTTTACAGTTATTATTACTTTTACGTGGAGAGGGGAAATATCAATGGAAGACAGGATCATCTGAACTGAGTGGAAAAACATTTGGAATTATTGGATTGGGAACTATTGGAAAAATGCTCGCTGAGGCGGCTTTGGGATTTAAAATGAGAGTTGTATACCATAGTCGGACTCGAAAGCCTGAATGGGAAGAAAAAGGGGTAGAATACTTATCAAAAAAAGATCTTCTTATGCAAAGTGATGTCATTACTTTGCAAACTCCAAAAAACATTAAAATATTAGATACAGACGACTTTGAGATCATGAAAGAAAAAATATTTATTAATAATACTTTAGGAAAGGCCTTTGATCAGACAGACTTTGAAACATGGATCGCTCGGAGTAATAATTATGCTATTATGGATAGGGTTTCTGATTTTCATGGAGATTTTCAGAATTTAGAACGTGTGATATTTTCTGATTTTGTTTCCGGTTTTACCAGGGAGGCGAAAGAACGATTGGGACGAAAGATCTCTGAGAATCTAGAGGCATTTTTAAACGGATCTCCAATACATAAGGTGAACGAAGGATTTTTAACATTTTAATAGTTTATTATGTCTCTCAAGTTAGGAAAATATATGCACTATAAAGGCAAGGAATATGAAGTTATTGGACTGTGTCATCATACAGAAACATTAGAAGAACTCGTGGTATATCGTTCTCTGTATGAATCTGAAGATTTTGGAAAAGACGCACTGTGGGTGCGTCCGAAAAAAATGTTCTGTGAAACGGTTGTTATTGAGGGAAAAGAAATTCCAAGATTTGAATATGTTGGTAGTTAGTCTTTCAGACCGACTCCTTTTTCAAAAAGATACCAGGCGGTGCAAAAACTGATGAGTAAAATACTCATAGAGTAGGCCAGATTATACTGCATCGTTCCTTCTAATATGCCAATATAGCTCCATCGAACTGAGTCGATGAGGGGAAAAATTGGATTATATACCGCTATTTTACTAAGAATACCGGGAAGGTTTGATATTTCAAAAAAGACACCTCCAAAATATACGAGGGGAGTGAGAACAATACTCATAACAAAAGTGAGGCGGTCAAAGTTTTCAAAAACGAGTCCGATAATAACTCCAATAAATGAGAAAATTAAAGAAACCAGAAAGAGCATTCCAATGAAGAGAAAGGGACTGCTGATTTCATAGCCGACAAATGGGATACTGGCAAGATAGGTGAGTGTTCCAACCATTGTTCCACGAACAGCTCCTCCAATTGAAAAGGCCATGAGCTTTTCGCTCGTCGTGAGTGGATAGCTATTGAGATCTTGAATAAGGTTTTGGAACTTTTGAATAATCATAGAAGAAGAGGGGTTTTGGACCGCACTCATAATGGCTCCCATGGCGCACAGTCCAGGGATAAGAAAATGAAGATAGTCAACTCCCTCAATTGATATTTCTCGGTTTCGCAGAGCTCCTCCAAACACTCCAAGAAAGAGCATATTAGAGAGAATCGGGGCGATAATCGTTTGAATATAGACTTTC
Source organism: Candidatus Peregrinibacteria bacterium (assembly GCA_002401425.1). Classification (GTDB taxonomy): domain Bacteria; phylum Patescibacteriota; class Gracilibacteria. The sequence goes on along the minus strand of NVTB01000003.1, from coordinate 157,863 downwards.
ATAAATCTCATAATTTCTCGTCGACTCAGCATGTACATGCCATAAAAATTGTAAAACATATTTATCGTGTTAATTTTAGGAAAATATTTTCAAGAGATTGTTTTGGAAACTCTTTTTTGAGATCGGCTTGAGACTTATCGGCCACGATTTCACCATTTCTCATAATAATCATTCGCTGACAGAGTTTTTCAGCTTCTTCCATATAGTGGGTTGTCAAAATAATGGTTTTTCCCGATTTATGAAGTTTTTGTAAAAAAAGATAGAGATTTTGTCTGAGTTCAATGTCCACTCCAGCCGTTGGTTCATCAAGAATAATAATATCTGGATCATGGATCATCGCTTTGGCAATCAGGAGACGACGTTTCATTCCTCCAGAGAGGGCCTTGGTGTTCACATGTTTTTTATCCATCAGAGAAAGTTCAGTGAGAAGCATATCAATACGATCTTGATTGTTTTTTATCCCGAAATATCCTGATTGATTGACTAAAACTTCATTGACGGTGAAAAAAGAATCATGAGAGATTTCTTGAGGGACAATTCCAATTTTTCGTTTTGTGCTCAGCTCATCTTCATCAAAATTAATACCATCAACAGTGAGGTTCCCCTCAGATTTTCGAACATTTCCAGCGAGTATATTAATAAGGGTGCTTTTCCCAGCTCCATTGGGACCGAGCAGAGCGACAAACTCGCCTTTGTTTATAGTAAAAGTTACTCCTTTGAGGGCTTCTTTTGTATTACTATATATTTTTTTAATATTTTCAAATTCTAAAATAGGCATATGTTTTATTTTAAAGCATCAAGTAAAAGTCCTTGTTTGTTCAAGGTGTCGAGTTCAGAAAATCCTCCCAGGCATCGGTCATTAAAAAATATTTGTGGGACCGTGTTCATTCCTGATTTTTCTTTAATTTCTGCAAAAACTTCTGGTTTATCAGAAATTTCAATTTCTTTGTATTCCAGTTGTAATGAATCAAGAAGATTTTTTGCCTCGTGACAATATGGACAATAATCTTTGGTGTAAAGAGTAATCATAATGTTTTATATAATAATATGTAAATGTTTTTTGTTGTTTAATATACCGGGTGCGCATATACTACGTGTAGATATATTTTATTTCAATTGAATATGATAAAAGAACCAACCGTCTTAAAGGATATTGATATTTATGCAGGATTGACTGATGAAGAGATTGTCTGTATTGCAAAAAATTCTCATGATAAAAGTTTAAATAAAAACAATTTAATTTATTCTCCATTTGAAGAGAATTCAAATATTTATGTATTAAAGAAGGGAGAGGTGCAGCTGTATCATACTATAAAAGATAAAAAAGTCGTATTTGATGTGTTAACTCCTGGGAGTGTATTTGGATGTCTTGATCCATCTCAGCTTATTCCGAATCATTTTGCAGAGTGTTCCAGAGGGGCTTTTTTATGTGTCACTCCGGTAAAAGAATATATTGAAATTGTAAAAGCACGTCCAGAAATGATGTTGCGTTTTATTCAAAAAATTGCAGAACGACTCAGGGATTATGAAAAAAAACTGGAGGCAAGTTCGGGAAGTGCTTCTGATAAAATTTTATATGAAATTAAACGGGTGAAAGAAAAGAGATCTCGTAATTTCTTTGGCAAGATTTTTCAAATGCCTTTGCGTATGACTCATGAGCATTTAGCTGTATTGACTGGATTGAATAGAGTCACAGTCACACGAACCATTGATGAATTGAAAAAAACAAACAAACTCATTATTGATGAAAAAACAGGAGGAATGGAATTAATAGAAGAAAATTAAGAATGATCAACGATCATAATTCGAGGTTCCATCATATCTTGTATCGCATATTTCACTCCTTCTCTTCCCAGTCCTGAGTCTTTGACTCCTCCATATGGCATATGATCAACACGAAACGTTGGCATATCATTAATAATGACTCCGCCAGATTCTATTTCATTCCATGCTTGATATTGTTCATCCATATTTTTTGTAAATACTCCCGCCTGAAGTCCAAATTTTGAGTCATTAATCATATCTATCGCATCAGTGAATGTATTATATGGTTCAATGATGACAATAGGACCAAAAGCTTCTTCATCGACGATTTTCATACCTTTTTTTGTATGTGTGATAACAGTGGGTTCATAAAATGTTCCGGTTTTTCCCCCGCCGATAATGATTTTAGCATTTTGCTGCACCGCTTCTTGTACCCAGTCATCAATACGTTGTGCATTTTTTTCATTAATCATTGATGAAATTTCTGTTTTTTCTGAAAGAGGATCTCCAGTTTGTAATTTTTGTACTCCTTCTGTGAATCTTTTTAAAAAGTTATTATATAAATCTTTTTGCACAAAAATTCGTTGTACGTGAATACATACTTGTCCAGAATATGCAAAGGCTCCAATGAGACTTTGTTTGAGAGCCCTGTTTATATCGCCAGAGGGAGTCACAATGACTCCAGCATTACCGCCAAGCTCAAGTATTACTTTCTTTTTACCTGCATCTTTTTTCATTTTCCATCCAATATCAGGGGATCCGGTGAATGATAGAAGTGAAAAACGAGGATCGGTGACTAATTGATTTCCTGTTATTCGATTCATAGGAAGAATAGAGAGGGCGCCTTTTGGAAGATCAGTTTCATCAATTATTTTGGCGAGTTCAAGTGTCGAAAGTGGGGTAGTACTGGAGGGCTTTAAAATAATAGGACATCCAGCCGCAATAGCAGGAGCAATTTTATGCACGGCTAAATTTAACGGGAAATTAAATGGAGCAATCCCCGCAACTATGCCGATTGGGAAATATTTTATAAATCCTTCTTTATTGTTTCCTCTTTCTGTCCAATCGATGCTCATCATTTCAGAGGGAAGTCTTTTGCTTTCTTCAGCAGCTATTAAGAAAGTTTGGGCCGCTCGTTCTATTTCTCCACGTGCATATATCATAGGTTTTCCAGATTCTTGAGACAGTATTTCTGCCAAATATTGTTTTTTTGCTAATAGTTTTTCAGATATTTGTTTTAAAATATTATATTTGGTAAAAGATGGAAGTTTTTTCATTGTTTCTGTTACTTCTTGGGCACGGCAAATAGCAAGCTCTACTTCTTCTTCTCCGGCTTGATAGGTTGTTGCAAAAATTTTTTCTGTATAAGGATTCTCGATTTCAAGTGTATGAGAAGTTTTGAGAAATTGACCTCCAACATAAATTTTATAATCAATCATAATGTGTAAATTAAAATATTATAAACTATTGATGTGTTTGATTTCATCACGATATTGAATAGGAAGATGAATAATATGAACTCCAGGAGTACTTATGCATTTTTGTAAAGTAGGAAGAAAATCTTCTGTTTTTTTAATATCATGTCCTTTCGCTCCATAACTTTCTGCATATTTCACAAAATCAGGATTCAGATACTCAAGACCAAAATTATCAAATCCCATATTACCTTGCTTCCATTGTATCATACCATAGGCATTATTATTCAGAATGATAACCGTTATATCGATATTGAGACGTATGGCGGTTTCTATTTCTTGGCTATTCATCATAAAGCCTCCATCTCCACAAATAGCAATAACGGGTTTATCAGGATGCACAATTTTTGCGGCGATTGCTGAAGGAAGTCCGGCTCCCATGGTGGCGAGGGCATTATCTAAGAGAAGTGAGTTTTGTTCATAGCATGTATAATTTCTGGCGTACCATAATTTATACAAACCGTTATCAAGACACACGATACTGTCTTTTGGCATCGCTTTTCGTGTATCTGCAACAAATCTTTGAGGAATGACGGGGAAGTCTGGATCATTTGATTTTTCATCTATATCTTTTCGTAATATTTTTTGAATATCATGAAACATACTAAAATCCCAAGATGTTTGAGGTGTAATCTTTTCCATGATATTCCACACAGCATTTCCTATATCCCCAACGACTTCAAGTTGAGGGAAATAAACATTGTCAATATCGGCTGGGAAAAAATTTAAATGAATCACTTCAGCTCCTTCTGGTGTCATAAAAAATGGTGGTTTTTCAATCACATCATGTCCAATGTTAATAATGAGATCGGCCTGCTGAATGGCTGTATGGATAAAATCATTCTCACTTAAAGCGGCCGTTCCAATATATTTATCGAGTTGTCCGCTGACACTTCCTTTTCCCATTTGTGTATTAAAATAGGGGATAGATGTTTTTTTAATAAATTGAGAGAGCATATTTTTCGTTCGTTTTCTGTTTGCTCCCGCTCCAACAAGAATAAGTGGGCTTTTTGCTTTTTCAATAAGGTGTACGGCTTGATCAATAGCTTTTTCTTCCGCTGTTGATCGTCGTACTGTTTCCCGCGTGAAAAAAAGTGGTCGGTCAACGGTTTCTGCGGCAATATCTTCTGGTAGTTCCAGATGAACGGCTCCTGGTCGTTCAGATTCTGCTGTTTTAAAGGCATTTCGAATGAGTGAAGTAATCATGTTTCCATTAACAATTTGTTTGCTGAACTTTGTTAAAGGTTTCATCATTTCAACAATATCAAGAATTTGAAAATATCCTTGTTTGCTTTGTTTAATAGGTTTTTGACCAGTTATCATGACAATGGGCATTCCTCCAAGTTGTGCATAGGCAGCGGCGGTGACTAAGTTTGTGGCGCCGGGGCCAAGTGTCGACATGCAGACTCCAGCTTTTCCCGTGAGTCTCCCATAAGTCGCTGCCATAAATCCAGCTCCTTGTTCGTGGCGAGTGATAATAAGTTTGATTTTCTGAGATTTGCGAATCGATTCGAGCATATCCAGGTTTTCTTCACCAGGAATACCAAAAATATACTCGACTCCTTCATTTTCTAGGGCTTTGATAAATACATCAGATGCTTTCATAATCATAAGGTTAAATAATAGTTAAACTTTCTTTCCATATTTTTTTTCAACATATTTTGCAAAAACAGAGAGGAGTATAAATGATAAAATAGTCGGAATGAGAAATCGTGGATCAGTCAGGGAACTTCCTAAAAATATATAGGCCGTGAGTCCGGGAATAACTCCTAACAGTGTTGCGATAAGATAGTCTTTATATCGAATTCCTGAGAGTCCACAGGTGTAATTCACAAAATCAAAGGGAAATAATGGAACAAATCGAAGAAATAATACTGTTTGAAATCCATTATTGGTAAGTTTGTGATCATATTTTTTTAAAAAGCTGTTTTCATTATTTTTCACAAGAGTTCTTCCAAAAAATCTGGCGAGAAAAAAGGCAACTGAGGCAGAAAAAGTTTCTCCAATATAGGTAAATATCCATCCGAGATATGGCCCAAATAATACCACTGAAAGCGGTGTCATAATTGATGTTGGGAAAAATACGATGGGACGAATAGCATAGGCTATAATATAAGCAATGGCTCCATAGGCTCCAAGATTACTAAAATATCCCTGAAGGCTTTCAACCGTAATATCATGGGTGAAAAAATAATATAAGGCAAAAGTAATGATAAGTCCCCACAGGGTGAGAAGAAACGGTTTGAGTTGTTGCATAAAAAAATACTATTAATAAATCTATAAGAATAGTACGTGGAATTTTGATATAAGTCTGTAGCCCAGGTTACACCTTATCTGAGTATCTTTTTATAAACGGATAAAAGAGTCTTTTGTGACGCGTTAAAGAAAAAAAGGATTCGTAAAAGCTTATATACCATGCTTGTTTTTATCACTCCATGTTGTAATAAACGTCTGGCGCTGGTTGTGAGAAAGCTAGGAAAAACAATTGTTTTCCCAATTTTTTTTAATCTATAACTGAGATCAACATCCTCCATGATTTTTATGTCTTTATATCCTCCCATGTCCATAAACACCTCTTTTTGTATACAGATACATTGATCTCCATACATCATGCCAGTTTTCGCTCGTCTATTTGAATGTCTAGATATGAGAGGGAGTAAAGTATGAGATTCTTGAAATTTGAGAGAAAAACATCCCGCAATACATTTGTCTGTGATGTTTGTATAGATGGTTTGTATTGCTGATTCTGGTAAGAGGGTATCGGCATGTAAAAAGGCCAAAATATTTCCTTGAGCAAATTTTGCTCCGTGATTCATTTGAGCAGCTCTGCCGGGAAGGGGGCTCGAAAATAGTCGAATGTATCCATTTGGGTACAATTTTATAAATTCTTGAATAACATCAACCGTTGTATCGGTACTTCCTCCATCAACAATAATAATTTCGTGTGTAACATTTGGGTCTTCTTGTATGTGTTTGAGTGTGTTTATTATAGTGTTTTCTTCATTATAGCAGGGGATGATGATAGAAACATCTTTCTGATCTTGAAAGGCCGAGATATTTTCTCTGAGAGATTGAAATGTTTGTTTGAGATATATATATTTTGTATGTAAAACATTATTGTTTTGTATTTCATTCCAAAGTCGAACCACATCTTGTTTATAATCAATGTCATAAACGAGCGGGAAAAGAAAACATGAGGCCTGAGTTTTTTGAATAAGAGTCAGCGTTTCTGTCATTAAATCGTATTCAGGGGCGCCGGAATCCCAAGATTGAATATCTGAAAATACATCAATATTTTTTGAAAAACCAATACATCCATACCCTTGGTCTTCGGCAGGAGCTATAATAATATCATGATGTTCTAATTGTTGAAATCCTTCTTGAATCGTTTGGTGTGTTATATTGGGAATATCAGAACCAACTAAAATGATTTTTTTATATTGTGTTAAGTATGTATCAACCATATATTTCATTTTCTCACCGAGTGATCCGTCTTCCTGTGGCGTAAAAAGAATATTATTCCATTTTTTTTGTATGGGAAAGTCGTCAAGTTCTCCATGGTATGAAAAAATAATATCATATTGAGAGCTGGTTTGATATTCATTGAGCATATCGAGGCAAAGATTTTTGGTAAAATCATTGACAGCAGAAGGGTGAGTTACGTCTTTTTTTATACGAGTTTTTCCTGACATATGATCAGTGGGGAGTCGTGAAATAAATATGAGTGCATGGTCTCTCATTTTTTTGATGGGATATATTTTCTCACAATATGTTTTTCTCCAAGTTCAGATGGGCTTTTTACTCCACATACTGCGGCGACTTGAATGAGACCATGATTATGTGCAGTAATATAGTTGCCAATTTGTTCTACTTTTTTGTCAATCGCTTGAGCATAAGCTCTTCGTTTTCCAAGATCCATGGTGGCGAGTCCGACGGGGCAGTTTTCAAATTCTCCGCTACAGACTCCCGCTCGGATACATCCAGCAGAGATCATAATTGATCGCGCATTTCCAATCGCGTCAGCTCCAAGCGCCATGGCATGCGCCGACATATGAGGGGCATAGAGTTTTGAAGAAGCGAATATTTTCACTCGATCACGAACGTTATGTTTTTTTAAGACTTGAGTGACTATATCGAGGGCTTCAAATATTCGTTTTCCAAAGAGAATACTTAATGCGATGGGTGCGGCTCCTGATCCGCCATCTCCACCATCAATTGTGAAAAAATCAGGTCCGCTTCCAGGCTTTCTTTTTGCCAGTTCTTGAGCGAGTGGTTCAATATTTGATTCATCAGAAATGACTATTTTACATCCAACGGGTTTGCCTCCTGATTTTTCAGAAAGCATATCCATAAAATCAAAAAACTCTTTTTCTCCGTCTTTATTGTAATATGGAAACCGGTTTGGTGATATAAGGTCTTTTCCTGGATGAATTCCTCGAATTTCGGCAATAGCTGGTGTGTTTTTATTTTTTTTCAAGATTCCTCCCGTTTGTTTTGCGCCTTGGGCGAGTTTAATTTCTATGGCGCGCACAAAACTTGAAATTTTCTGAAAACGATCCCAGTCAATGACGACTGAACCATCTTCTGTTTTCCCTCTGAGTCCATATAAAGCGGATCCAATTTGTAAAATAATTTGTCCAAATTCATCGGTGAGTTCATGAGGTTTTGGAAAATCAGAAAGGGGGGCATTCCAATTAATGCTATAAAAAAGCCAGTTTTTTTCATCGAGGAGATAGAGGTCTCGGTGTTGTCCAAGTAACGCATTTCCCATCATTTCTTTCCATCTGTTTTGGAGTCGTTTCCCTGGAAGAATTTTATATATTAATTTTTTCCATGTTGGAACTTTTTTATACTTAAAAAATTTACGATCATATGAGAATTGCACATTGGGGATATGTTGGATGCTGAGTGATCCTTCTCCGGTATTAAATGGGGCCTTTATATTTGCGCATGCCTTTGACATAGCGTACGTTGCTTCAAAACCGAGAGATCCAAGGCTCATCGCGCTTCGATAGAAAAATGAATGCATTTGAAATGGGTGTTTTTTTGTTTCTCCAACGAGGGGATAAACGGGGTCAACTTCTTCCATATTGAGAGGATTGGAGCTATGAACCATTTGAAATTTTCCATTATGTAGAGAGTGAGTTGTGTCAAACTTATCAAAGGCAAAATATCCAGATTTTCCATTGGAGACATTTAAAATCCAATCAATAATAATACGAGGAGCAAAGGCGTTGTCATCTCCAAAATATTGCCTGAAAAATGGTCGCAGCTCATGAAAAAGATATCGAAATCGTCCGAGAAACGGAAAGTTTCCGAGAAGAACGTTTTTTGTTTGAAAAAAACGATCATAAATGGTTATGGCTATGACAAGTATTATCATGATGGCTACTAATCCCAAAACAAGAAGAAGGAAGGTATACATACAACAAATTTTTTATAAATTAAAAGAATCAACAGTATGCTAACAGTTTTTCTATAAAAAAAAAGCAGAGGGTGTAGTGTATGCTACGAATGGTGAAAAAAAATATGGTATACTCTTTCTGTTCTTTCCCTATAAAATAGATACCATGATTGTATTGCGATTACGTTTTTTATTTCTTTTTCTCTACAGATGTTTATCCGTTTGGGTGAATCCTTTTTTATTTTTTCAAATAAATGCAGATTTTTTTGATGAAGAAAAAGGAGTGTTTTCCAAAATTCAGATTGGAAAAAAGATCCCTTATAATTTTCGTTTACAAGAGATTCCTTTGTCTGTATCTCAATCACCATCTGTCTGGAAGGATATTATTATAGAAAAGTTTACGTTTCCGGTTTTCCTGAAGCCAGAATGGGGGCAAAATTCCAATGGCGTGATCCGTGTTGATCAACCAGAGGAGTTAGAAAAAGTGTTATTAAAANTTTATAATGATAAGATCCCATATTTTGTTCAAGAAACAGCAAAATATAAAAAAGAATTTGATATTTTTTATTTAAAAGAGCCGGGAAGTACGACTTCTTTTTCTTTATTTCGTGTTATCCATTCTTCGACAACCTGTACACACAAGCATCCCATACATCGTTTTTTAGATGGGGTCAGTTATACTGATATCACTGAGAAGTTTTCATACTTAGAGCTGAAGAAATTACAAAAATATATGAATACACTGGAGTCTTTTCGTTTGGCTCGAGTCAGTGTCAAAGCAAATGACATACAAGGATTCATATCTGGAGATTTTCAAATTTTTGAAATTAATTTATTTTCGCCCACTCCTTTATATATTTTAGATACCAATTGGTCATCGAAAGAAAAAAGTGTGTGTTTACATGAATATATAGAAAAAATTATAGAGTCTATGAAAAAACATCCTACGAAACGAAGGAAAAATATTTTATTTTCAAAAATATGGAGGCATATGATTTTATGGTTGCATAATAATATATTTGTAAAATGTATGAAAAAGTTATTGCATCCTCTCTTAAACAAGCTGTTTTTAGATGGTTGTAGTGATTATAATACGCTGGCGGTTCGTCGAGCTTCGCGCTCAAAGAAACAGGCCAGGGACATGTTTGAAAAACATGATATTCCACACGCGAAAGGGGCTATTTTCTTTTGGCCATTTAAAGCCCTAAAATTTGTAAAAGAACATGGATTTCCGGTTGTGATTAAACCAAACTTTGGAGGGTATTCTCGAGGAAGTTATTTTCCGATTCAATCATATAAAGAGCTTTGGAAGGCAATGTTTTGGACAAAATTCTGGTGGCCAGTGAGCGTGATTGAACAATATTTACTGGGGAAAAACTATAGAGTTGTCGTGGTGAAAGGTTCTATCGCGGTTGTCATGGAACGATTTCCACCGTTTATCGTGGGAGATGGTATACAGACTATTTCTGAATGTATTGATAGTGAAAATCAAACCCGTGAATCGATGAAACTGTATCCTGAAATGCATCCGATTACAAAAAATCGTAAGGTTATTCAGTTTTTAAAAAAACAAGATTTAACATTACGTTCAATTTTGACAAAAGGAGAGCGGGTTGACTTATTTCATAGAGTGTCATTAGAGCCAGGAGGAGTCTTGGCGGATATTCCGATTGAGACTATTACAACAAAGAATAAAGAAATATTTTTAAAAATTCTGGATCTTTTTGATGCGAATATTTTTGGACTCGATGTTATTATGGAACAGGGGATTGAATATGATTTTGACACACAAAAATGCATCTTTCTTGAATTAAATTCACGACCATACTTAAAGATGCATGCGTTTCCCCGATTTGGTAAAAAGCCTGACATGAAAGCGGTGTATAAAAAATTAGAGGCGTTGGATATTGGTGAGAAAGATGATTTTTAATAGAGATATTTATGCAAAAAACTCAAAACAACGGGCTGTATATCTTTTTATCATTACACTCTTTTTTAATTGGTTTGTTTCCATTTTTTATTCCGGTTTTTTTATGGAGCATGGGAATGAGTTTGTCAGACATTGCGATGTTTATATCCTATACGGGATTATCATTTTTATTTTCGTTATTTTTTTGGGATCATCTGCGTATTTCTTATGGGATTGGTGGATTGGTGGTAGTATCATTTTTAGCTGAGTTATTATTATTTGGAGTGGCTTTATTTTCGTCATCGTCATTCTTTTTATTATTCTTTGGTATAGCGAACGGTATTAATAATTGTTTTTTTTGGGTAACGAAGAGGTCTTTGTTTTTAGATGATGTTACCAAGAATAATACCGGGAAGGGTTTTGGGAACATGCAAATCATTGCATTTATTTTAGTAAAGATAGGAATATTAGTCGGGGCTTTTGTGTTAGAAAATTATGCTTTGTCTTTCTTGTTTGCTTTTGTTATGACTATTATTTCCATAGGTTTTTTAATTTTTTGGTTCAAATTTCCATCCTTTCAAATGTCTTCTGATCTCCATTTGGCACCAAGAGTTTCTGTAAAAGAAATTATAATGTTTCGAGACGTGAATTTCTCAAAATGGATTTTTCTGTTGGATGGTCCTTTTTTGTTTTTTGAAAGTTATTTTTGGGTACTCTCACTTTTTTTTATCGTCAAAGAAAGTTATTCCTGGTTAAGTGTTCTTTCTGTTGTTTTGGCAGTGAGTTTTGTCTTCATATTTTCTGTTATAAAAAATAAGATTGATCATATCAATCTTCGCTCTCTGTATATTTCTGTCTTATTGTTATATGTTCTTTCGTGGTTGTTACGTGGATATATTTTAGAAGTATCCTCAGTGGCTTGGCTCGCCGTATTGATTTTTACTATCACATTTATTACTTCGCTCTTTCGTCTTGTTTTTAACAAGCAATTCTTTTTATATGCACAGCAAGGCAATACTCATCAATATATTATGGTGAAAAGTTATTATTCACAGTTTGCTATTGCCGTATTCTTTGCGGCATTAAGTTATTTCTTTGTTCAAGATATTCCGGCGTTCGATCTTCAGATATTATATTATTGTGCCGGAGTGATTTCATTATTCTATGGTCTGTATATATTTAAACCTTAATTTCATACATATGAAAAAAATCATCAGTTCAATTTTTGCTGTATGGATTGCAAAAACATTTATTATTTCCTTGTTTTTTAAATTTTCAACCGCTCCTATTACGGTCTATATTTTTACAACGATTGGAGATTGGTTGTCTCTCTATTTGGGAGACAGTTTTGGTGTATTCTTTGGGCAATATGCGGCTTATATTATTGGAATACAAGAATTGATTATTTCGCTCGTTCTTCTGTGGGCTATTGCATCCTATCGTTCAAAAATTCAGTCGAGATTATTTTTTCTTGGAGCCTTGGGATCAATATTGTTAATGGCAGGCGCTATTATATTTCATTTAGTGACTCCATTGGGCATTGAACTCGTTTTTGAGGGAGAGTCTGACGGAGGAAGTTTATTTTATTCTGCCGTTGTTATTGTTATTTTTTCATTTATATTGTTGATTATGAATAAAAAAGAGGGTAGTCTTTACTACAGAATCTCTCGGTAAATTTTGTATAATATTATTATAATTATTAATTCAATCTTATGTCTCTTTATGAAAATACGCTTCAGCAATTTAAGAAAGCGGCTGATACGATGAAGTTGTCACAATCTATGTTAGATCGGCTTAATAGCCCAGAAAAAATATTAGAAGTAAATATTGATTTTAAAAAAGATGATGGATCGCAAATGATAGTCAAAGGATTTCGAGTTCAGCATTCAACAGTGAGGGGGCCGGCGAAAGGAGGAATCCGTTTTCATCCACAAGTAGATATGGGAGAAGTTCAAGCTCTGGCTGGTTGGATGTCGATTAAATGTGCGGTTATGGATTTACCTCTGGGCGGAGGAAAGGGAGGAATTATTGTTGATCCACATGCATTATCAGAAACAGAAAAAGAGCGAATGACACGTGCCTTTGCCAGAGCAATTACGCCGATTATTGGACCAAACAAAGACGTTCCAGCACCTGATGTTTATACGAATGCGCAAATTATGGATTGGATTGCGGATGAATATGGAAAAATAACAGGAGATACGTCAGGAGCGGTTATTACGGGGAAATCATTAGGCAATGGAGGCTCAGAAGGTCGAGATACGGCGACCGCTCAAGGAGGAGTGTATATGTTTGAAGAGTTTCGAGAGACAGCAGGGCTTGAGGCAAAAAATTTAAAGGTCGTCATTCAAGGATTTGGAAATGCCGGAATGCATAAAGCGAATATTTTACATGGTCTTGGTTATAGTATTGTTGGACTCAGTGATTCTCGAGGAGCGATTTATAATATTTTGGGATTTGATATTGAATCAGTGATGGCTCATAAGTTATCTGGAAAAAAACTGTCTGAGTATTCAAATGGTGATGATATACAAAAAATAAGTAATGAAGAACTGTTAGAAACAGACTGTGATATTTTAGTTCTGGCGGCGTTAGAAAATCAAATTACTGATAAAAATGCGAAAAATATTTCAGCTCCCTATATTATAGAACTCGCCAATGGTCCGATTACTCCACAAGCTGATGAAATATTACAGAGGAATGGAAAAGCAGTATTTCCAGATATTTTAGCCAATGCCGGTGGGGTCACGGTCAGTTGTTATGAATGGATGCAAAATTTAGCAAAAGAAAAATGGACAAGATCAGAGGTTCAAGCGAAATTAAAAATACAAATGAGTACTTCGTATAATGCAATAAAAGATGCGGCTGAAGAATTTTCAACAGACCTTCGAACCGCCGCTTATATTGTTGCCATTCGACGAATTGAGAGAGCCTTTCATTCATAATTCATCAACATGAACCAAGTATTTCATCATATTGGGCTGTTAGTAAAATCACATCAAAAAGATTCTGAATTTGTGCGTGCGTGTGTCTTGTTTTTAATAAAGCAGGGAAAAAAAGTTCAAGTGCTCCTTCATGATACTGAGGATAAAATGGTTGCTGATTTTTGTTTTAACGACCCCGCAATTGATTTAATTATTATTTATGGAGGCGATGGGACACTCTTGAGCTATGCGAGAAATTGTAATATTTCTTTACCAGTCTTGGGTATTAACGGTGGCTCTTTGGGGTGGCTGAGCGCGATTGATCCAGCCAAGGAATGGAAAAAAGAGATGAAAAAAATCATTCGGGGTGATTATCAGCTTATTAATAAATTCATTTTATCGGTGTCCGTTGAAAGAAATGGAAAGACGGTGTTAAAAGAACGTGCGGTTAATGATGCTGTTGTCAATAATCGAGAGCTTTCAAGGATTATTTCTATTGAAGCCCATGTTGATCAAGAGTATCTGACAGAATATAGAGCCGATGGTCTTATCGTATCGACTCCAACCGGATCAACGGCTTATAATCTTTCTGCGGGCGGTCCTATTTTATATCCTTCGCTCGAAGGTATTATTATTACGCCTATTTCACCACAGTCACTATCACAAAGGTCCGTGGTTATTCCTGGAGATAAAAAAGTATTGTTATCTTTTGTTAAAAATAAGCATTTATTACGTTTAACCCTTGATGGACAAAGAGTTTTTGATTTGGAAAAAGATGATGAGGTGACTATTTGTCTCTTAGCTGAAAAATTACAACTTATCAAAACAGAAGATTATAGTTTTTTTGAAATGTTAGGGCAGAAATTGGGGTGGGGGAGGTAGAAGGTCAATGTATAGTATAATTTAAAATTAATTATCATGGAAAAAGAAATATTAAATAAAGAGGTATTAGATCATTTTTTTGAAGATGAAGGRAACGCGCAATTGCTCGCAGAGCTGATTCGAATGAATAACATTCCTGATGACGGTTCATTTTCAGAGTTAAAAAAGCTTATGGCAGGGGCCTCTATTCTTAATGATATTGAGGATGCGTATAAACGAGTAAATAATATTCCAGCTGATTGGATTGATAGTCGAAAATTCCCTAAAAAAGAATACAGTGAAGATGTAAAGAGAATATTACAAGAGGCGAAGGAGAAGCTTGAAGAAGATATAAAAAACGGATTCACAGCAGATGATATGAAAAAACAGCTTATAGAGACAATATATAATACTTCTGATAGCTCTGAGGATACTGATAGGTAGGGACACAAAAATTTGTGTCCTGATTGGTGTCTATTTGCATTACTTTTCAAAGAAGAGTACAATATAGACATATATTAAGATAATATAATATGAAACAAGTGCCTATTAATATTATTGTTTGGAAAGAAGGGAAATATTATGTTTCTCAGTGTTTAAATACGCATGTTTCAAGCTTTGGAGATACAAAAGAAGATGCATTACTCAATATTCAAGAAGCTTTAGAATTGTATTTTGACGATAATGAAAATATAGAATATGTTAAGATTGAACAACCTGAAATTGTTTCATCAACGTTAACATATGCCTAAACTCTATTCTTCAAAACATATTATAAAAATCCTGGCACAGAATGGGTTTGATTTTATTTCCCAGAAAGGGAGTCATCAAAAATTTCGAAAGCAGGGTGATCCTTCTTTTATCACAATTGTTCCAGGGAATAAAAAAGAAATTCCATATGGAACATTCCGTGCGATTATTGTGAAGGCTCATTTACAAGAATCTGATTTTAAGATAAAATAATTTATATGAATAAAAAAAATCTAAACATCCAGGTCCTTTCTGATTTACATTTAGAATTTCATGCAGACAAAGGGCTGGAATTTATAGAAAACCTTCCAGTATCATCACCATATTTGGTACTTGCTGGTGATATCTGTACGCACTCAATGATGAAAGATGTTTATGAACGTTTTTCAAAAAAGTTTGATGAAATATATTTTCTCCTCGGGAATCATGAATTTTATGGATCAAGCTTTGAAAATGTTTTTAAAATATCTGCAGAAATAGAAAAAAAACTGAAGAATGTTCATTGGMTMMATWKRWSSGTTCAWACGATTGAAGATCAAAGAATTTTGGGATGTAGTTTATGGTTTCGGGAACAAGCAAATAATGTTTTGTATGAAAATGGACTTGCTGATTTTCGAGCAATTGATGATTTTAGAAATAAGGTATATGTAGAAAACAATAANGATATTGATTTTTTAGAGTCAAATATTCAACCAGGTGATATTGTCGTTACGCATCATCTTCCCTCATTTCAATCGGTATCGTTGCAATTTAGAGAGTCTATGCTCAATCGGTTTTTTGTTTGTAACTTGTCTCATCTCATAGAAGAAAAATCTCCTCAGCTGTGGATACATGGCCATACTCACGACGGTTTTGATTATATGGAAGGGGACACTCGGATTGTCTGTAACCCCTTTGGATATCCTCATGAGAAAAAATCACAGTTTGTTGAAGGGTGTGTGGTTGATATAATGGATAAGAAATAATTTAAATAAAATATTATGACTTCTAAAGACAAAAAATTCCCCTTCTTAGGCCTCCAATATGATCAAGAAAATATTGATGTAAATATTCAAACAGATATAGATGAAGAGCTCTATGGAAAAGTCTATCGTGATGTTTCGGTAAAGCTGCATCTTCCGATTAGTACCGACTCAGTAGAACAGACGCAGGTAATGATTCAGGAGGGGATTGCAGCACTGTTGTATCATCAAAGGGTGTTAACTTTTAAAGAGGCCATGGAGTCTATTAATATTGAAAGAAGAGATTTTGAAGAAAGGGTTTTGGCAAAATTTGGAATTGCTCCCTACGGAAATGATGATGAAGATATAAGGAGAGAAGTGAAGGCGAGTAAAAAATAATCTGAGAAGGGAGGGGCGCAAAAATTTGTGTCCTGATTGATCTGTATTTATAAACAAAATAACATGACCTACAAAAATACAATTCAAAAAACACTTTCAGACCTTCCTGATCAAATTAATATTTTGAAGGAATCATATTTAAGGACTGATGATAGGAATATGTATGAAGGGAAGATGAAGGATCTTTATGATTATGAAAAGAGGATGAAGGAGGGGCTTATTTTTTTACAAAATATTGAAGATCCAGATGTCGTAGAGAGTATTGAAAAAATAAGAGAGTGTTCAAGGGAGCTGACAAATAAAAATACTCAGCGATATTTGGATTCTTTAAAAAAACATAGAAAGCAACAAGGGATTGTCGTCTCTCAGCAAGATATTGATGCATTGATATTAGAAATACAGAAGGTTCCACTTATTCATACAACAAAGAATCCAGAAGCGCTGCAGGTATCAGGAATAAAGCCCGCTGCGGCTCTTTGGATGACTGAGCACAAGTCATGCGCGAATGCGATGGATATTGTCTTAGGGCTGGATAAATGTGTGTTTTTGACGCATGGATTTTGTCTCGATGTATATAGTAACGACTGCGTCATGATCGATAATAGTCTTATAAACAAATCAACGATTGTTTCATCTTTAGATCTTTTTACTTTTGTGTTGAATAAAACTCAAAAGAATATTCCGTGTGCTATTGAAACAGAGGAGTGGATTGATTCATTATCAGAATATTCCAAACATCTTTTTCGTGGAGATGATTTTTGGAAAATAAAGGCAGAATATGTTTTAACGTTTTTTTTGTCATTAGATGAATATCATTCATTTGCAAAAACGCATTTTTATACCAATGTGTTTACAAAATGCCCGGAGGGAGAGGTTCCGTTTTTTGGAGAAATCAAAGTTTTTCAAGAGATTCAATCAGATTGTATCCATAAAAACTAAGCATCGTATTTTCTATGAATACGTCTGTTAAACCATAGGTATTTCTATGAATTCATATGGTAGTTGTTTTCAATCCCTCTTTACTTCCATAAAAAAAGAGTGATATATTATACATAATCACTTTTTAATATTTTTCACATGAAAATAGTTATGAAACAATTAAATCCGAATTTGATGGTCAAAGATATCAGAGAGACGGCGGATTTTTATGAAAGGAATTTAGGATTTTCTCTCGTTATGGCGGTGCCCAAGGGGTCTCAGGATGCGATTACTGATATTTCGGCTTCAGATGATACGCTTGTGTGGATGAAAATGAATAATGGAGATGTGAGTATTATGTTTCAAGAAATAGCAAGCTTTCAAGAGGATGCTCCTTTTTTGAAGAGTGGAGAACTTGGGGCTTCGGGCTCATTTTATATGGAAGTAGAAAATTTGGAGAAGGTCGTTGCGGCACTTGATGAAAATGTAAGTGTATTACGAGAGATATCAACAACATGGTATGGAATGAAGGAGTTTTATATGTATGATAATAACGGATATATTGTTGTATTATGTGAAAGGCTTACGTAGTGTGATTATAAAAAAACCTCATTCATTTCTGAATGAGGTTTTTTTATATCATGATCCTTACTTATTTCTTTGTATGTCGTTTTCGTTCATTAATCGTTAGATATTTTTTTCGAAGACGGATGCTTTTTGGTGTGATTTCAACGTATTCATCATCTTGAATATATTCAATAGCCTTTTCAAGCGTAATATCTTGATGAGGCGTGAGTCGAATGGCTTCATCTGTTCCTGAGGCTCGTATATTGGTAAGTTTTTTTCCTTTGAGTGGATTTACAACCAGGTCATCTCCTTTATTGTGTTCTCCAATAATCATTCCTTCGTAGACATCAGTATTGGCAGTAACAAATAAAGGTCCTCGTTCTTGGAGATTGAAAAGTGAGAAAGCGACAGTTGATCCAGCATTTCCAGAAATCATTGATCCAACTTTTCGTTTTTCAATTTTTCCACAATGTGGTGCGTATCGGTCAAATGAGTGATACATCATTCCTTCTCCTCGAGTGAGCAGAATAAATGTTGACCGGAATCCAAGAAGTCCTCGAGTCGGGATAACGAATTCCATAAGTGTGATTCCGTCTTCTGACTGCATATTTTTCATTTCTCCTTTTCGTTGTGAAAGGGCTTCAATAATTTTTCCTGAGGTTGAATCTGGAACGTTAATAACAACGTTTTCGTATGGTTCGCAGACCACTCCGTCAATTTCTTGCATAACAACTTGTGCTTGTGATACTTGAAGTTCAAATCCTTCTCGTCGCATACTTTCAATAAGAACAGATAAATGCATTTCTCCTCGTCCGTATACTTTAAATACATCAGCACTGTTTTCCATTTCTACTTTCAGTCCAACATTTGTTTCCAGTTCTTTCATAAGTCGTTCTCGAATATTTCGGCTTGTTACCATTTTTCCTTCAGTCCCCGCAAGTGGAGAGTCATTTACCATAAAATCCATGGCAAGTGAAGGTGGATCAATTTTGATAGATGGAAGAGGCTCTGCGTTTTCATCTGTTGTAATAGTTTCTCCAATGAAGATGTCACTGAGACCCGCAATCGCAACAATATCTCCGGCTTCGGCTTGTTCTACTTCTACTTTTTTCATTCCTTTGAAAGAAAATATTTTTGAAATTTTCCCTGTTCGTATTTTTCCATCATCTGTTTTAATAAACACGTTTTGTTTCTTCAGTGTTCCTTCATAGACTCGACCAACAGCGATCCGTCCAAGGAAGTTATCGTATTCAAGAGTGGCTGGTTGCATTCGGAGAGGAACTTCTTTATCATTTTTCGCTACGGGGATATGTTCAAGCATGAAATCGAGAAGTGGGGTAATATCTTTATGTTCATCTGTTAGTTCTCGTACTCCAATTCCGTCTCGAGCGATCGTGTACATGTAAGGAAAATCAAGTTGTTCGTCAGTCGCTCCAAGTTGAGCGAAGAGATCAAATGTTAAATCAACAACAGTGTCAGGTCGAGCGGTTGGTTTATCAATTTTATTAATCACTACTAATACTGGAAGTCCAAGATCAAGTGATTTTTTGAGTACAAATTTTGTTTGTGGCATTGGCCCTTCAAAGGCATCCACGATAAGAATAGTGGCATCCACCATTCGAAGAACTCGTTCAACTTCTGATCCGAAATCAGCATGACCAGGAGTATCAACAATATTAAGTTTTGTTCCTTTATATTCGATCGCTGCATTTTTTGCATAAATCGTAATACCTCGCTCTTTTTCTTGATCATCGGTATCCATGGCTCTTTCTTCAAGTTTTTCATGTTCAGAAAGTACATTCCCGGCTTTTAAAAGTGTATCAACTAGCGTTGTTTTCCCATGATCTACATGGGCAATAATCGCAACATTTCGAATCTCCATTGTGTAAATTGTTTAAAGTACAGGGATCCTAACAAATTTTTTTTGTGAGTACAAGGTGTAGAAATATACTAAATATTTTTGCTGTTTTATCGTAGGGGGGTGCCCTTGGCGCGCCCAGAGTCCGGGGTTATTTTTTTATTTGTATCTAAACGAATAAAAAACGTTTCACGTAGGGGCACAATAACTTGTGCCCGTCAGGAAATCCATGATGTATACAATTTTGAATAACGCCGTAATGATTACCATATTGTTATATTTTGAATCCATGTTTTTAGGTTTGCCAATGGCAACCCCTTACAACATCATTCCAAAAAACCCTGAATAGATTTAATATACCCCTCAAAACTCTCCATATATCCATCATTATGAGATCCTTTGAGTTCAAAAAATGTTTTTGGTTCACTGGCTTTTTTAAAGAGTTTTTCCCCTTGTTGAAATGGGATTATCTCATCAGTTGGGCTATGCATTATAAGGAGGGGAGAGGATATGTTTTCTATCTTATCAATAGAAGAAAAATGGAATTTTAAAATCATAAGTTTTCCAAAATACCAAAATTGATGACTGGCCATATCTTGAATAGATGAAAAACTTGATTCAATAATGGTTTTATGGAAATCGTTTTTACTCGCTGTGTCAATCGCAATGGCTCCACCTAAGGATCTTCCCCAAATAATGATGTCTTTATTGTCTATGTTTTTTTCATTATTTAAAAATTTAACAGCGGCTTGTGAATCTTTGTAGAGATCATTTTCTGATTGAATTGTTCCTTCGCTTTTTCCATATTCTCGATAGTCAAAAATAAGGGCGTTGAGTCCAAGTGTTTCAAAGATTTCTATTTGCCGTCTTCTATTTTGAACGTTTCCAGCATTTCCATGGAAAAATAAGACGGTTTTGTCAGCTTTGTTGTCTAAAAACCATCCATGCAGGTTGATTTCATCTGTCGTTGTAAAATAGACATTAGTAACATTTTGGGGGAGGGGGGTGTCATAGTCTTTTTGAGAGGGGATAAATATCAAGTTTTTTTGGTTGAAGAATAAGACAAAAAGAAGTCCAATATATGAAAAAATAACAATGCGTAAGAACATGAAAATATAACTGCTATCAATGTTCATTTGTGAAATATTAAGTGTTGACGTCATGATACCATAAGAAGTATGATGAACGTGTATAAAAAATAATAGTATTCAATGCTGCGAATTATTTCAGGAAGTTTTATGGCGATGTTTTTTCTCTTATGTGCGAGTCTTTCTCCGTCATTATTATTTGCGGCGTCTCTTGATATGAATAATTGTCATATGTCTATAGAGCATACAGAGAATGCGGGGCATTCTCAAGGACATTGTATGAATCATCATGATACAACAAATATAATCAGGGTCAGTGAAGTGGAAAAAAAAGAGATAGAACTTATTCTTCAAAAAGGAGTCAGGTATCAAGACAGTGCCATCAGGCAGCATGTCTTGTATTTTTTTCAAGATACAGTATTACTTGGAATGATTCGACAAAAACATAGAGATCGTCGACTGGTTACGGTATTACGAATTTAGAGAAAATAGATACCAAATATTACAATTTTTTTGTAATACTCTTATTTATTCTATTTATTTATATATATTACTATGACCACTTTATTAAAAAATTCTTTTTCAAGAATAAAAACCTTATCATGTATTTTTGCTCTCATCCTTGTTTTGACTGGATGTACAAGTCAAGAAGTTCCGATGACAGATGCTGAAATGGCTGAAAAATATGGCTTATCTATGGAGGATTTTAAGGCTCAGAAATCAGCTGCGGCTCGGATGAATATGAATATTGAAGATCATTTATCAGGGAGTGTGGAATAAACCATGCAATCTTTTTTATTTTATTTAATATAATCCTATGTTACAAATATACCAATTACGTTGGTATGTTTCCGGGGTAGTGATTTTGTTATTTGGAGGCATTGTTTTTTATAATATATCTTTTGATACAAAGATAAATCACAGGGCGCCTGTTTCTTCTCTTGTAGAAGAGCTATTAACAATCAACCCAGAAGCATTTCAACCAGAGCATACTATTTTTGGAACGGTTATACAGCATGGTTATGCGACCGTGCACCCAAGACGAGAGGGAATTATTTCCGATATCTATGTAGATATTGGAGAAAAGGTTCGAGCGGGTCAGCCCCTTGCATCATTTTTTCCTCCTGGAGTCGAGGGATTTAGTTCTTCCAGTATCCAGCAAAAAACAACACGAGTATCTCAGGCAAGAATTCGTTTACAAACGGCTCAAGATGTGGCGAATGAAACATTGAAAATCGCTAAAAGAGACGTTGTGGATAAAGAATCTGCTTTTGCAGCAGTGAATAATCTTTCTGCAAAATATTCAAGGAATCAGACCTCAGAAAAAAATGTCAATCGTATCAGGGTGGCAGAAGAAGTGTTATCAAAAGATAGAGTTGCGTTACAAACAGCTTCACAAAAACTTGAGGCGGCTCGTGGCGATAGTGATCAGAAAATACTTGAAATTGCAGAAATTTTAAGGCAGGCAGAGATTCAAAGTGTTTCGATAGCAAATGAAGTTACAGAGTCAGTTGTAAACGTCTTTTTTGATAATACTCAAAGAGATTTCACAAAACAAAATTTTAACTTTAATGATTTATCTACTAATTATGGGGCGTTAGATAATGCTTCAAGAAGAGAAATTGAAAAACYTTTAAAGGATGGATTGGTGGAAAAAGAGCAAACACCTCAAGAGGCATTAATAGAAAGTTTGATGATTGTTTATTCTGCTGAGAAATTTATTAAAAATACAACTTCAGGAAGTGGAGTGAGTGTCAATGCGCTGAATGCAAAGCAAGAAAAAATTATTTCCTTACGTGGAAAAGTTTTGGCAGCTCAAGAAAAACTTGTGAAAGCTCAAGAGCTTGAAAAAACAAAAGTCAGCAGTGAGCATGAAACGATTGTTCAATTTGAACAATTATTGATAGAAAAACAGGCTCAAGTGAAAAGTTCTGAACGAAAATTAGATTTAGTAAAAACAGAGTTGGGAGAATCGGTGGAAAATGCCAAAGAATACTTACAGATTCAAAATGTATCTCAGAGTAAAGAAATTTCACAGGCGAAGATTGCTTTAGATGTTGCTATTGCAGATTTGCAGAAAGAACAAGTGTCGGCGGGGCATACTCAGTTACTTGCTCCATTTACGGGAACCATTGCTGTCAGAAATATGAATCTTGGTGATCGTGTGACTTCTGCCAATACGGTATTTGAAATGATAGGAACGAAAAATTCATTAACACGAAAATCTGCTGTTCAAATTCATTTCACCCTTCCTGAATCATTATTTTATTCTATAAATATTGGAGACGAGGTGAAAGTTCGATCGGTGTATGGAAATAAAACTTTCCGCGCAAAGGTGGATCAAGTGAGTCAGCAAATACATTCTCAAACACAGGGATATATGGTGCAGCTGACGCCACTTGAAGAGATGTCTTTGCAACATGGCAGTTCGGTTAAGATTACTTTTACAGATGAATCTTCACGATACTATCGAGTGCCTTCGATGGTGGTCAAGCGTGATAATTCAAGGGCTTTTATTTTTATTTTACAAGAACCTGATGAAATGTCTGATCTGATCAAAGATCCTATAGTAAAGAAAGTTTTTGTTGAAATACAGGCGATTGAAGGAGAATTTGCTCAAATTATGGGAAACCTTACATTGGAGACTCAAATTGTGACATCTTTTCCTGATACAATTATTAACTTCATACACAATGATTAATGAACTTATAAAAATTTTTCTTCATAATCGCTTTGTTACGTTGATGGTTTTTATCGCACTCACGATAGTGAGTGTGATAGCTATTCAAAACACACCAATTGATGCATTGCCAGATTTATCTGAAAATCAAGTTATTGTTATGACGCAATGGACGGGGCAAAACCCCCAAAACATTGAAGATCAAATAACGTTCCCCCTCACTGTTAATCTTCAAGGTTTGGCTGGAGTAAAAGATGTTCGAGGAATGTCTCAATTGGGAATTTCAATGGTAACAGTGATTTTTGAAGATAATGTTGATAAATATTTTGCACGTGATCGTGTAGCGGAGAGATTAAATACGGTAAGAAATCAATTACCTTTTGGGGTGACTCCAGTGCTTGGTCCAGATGCGTCTGGGCTGGGGCATGTCTATCTATATACTTTAGAAAGTGATGTTCACACGTTGACAGAGCTGCGTTCTATTCAAGATTTCACGGTGAGATATGCTTTGCAAAGTGTGAAGGGAGTGGCTGAAGTAGCGAGTGTTGGAGGATATGTCAAAACGTTTCAAGTGGTTATAGATCCTTTGAAGCTTGAAAAATTTGGAATTTCTCTGGTTCAGATTGTGTCTGAAATAAAAAATGGAAATAATAATGTTTCTGGAGAAGTTATTGATACTGGAGCTCGAGAGATTGCGATTCAGGGAGTTGGATTTTTCAAAAATATCAAAGATATGGCAAGTGTCGTTGTTGGTAAAAAACCGAATGGTACTCCTATTGTGGTGAGTGATATCGGATTTGTGAGAGAATCGGGAATGAGTCGAAGAGGAATTTTGGCAGATCATGAAGAAGAAAAAGTTGGAGGTTTTATAGTCATGCGTTATGAGCAAAATCCCTTAAAAGTTATTGAAGCTATAAAAGCAAAAATCATAGAAATTGAGCCGTCTCTTCCTGAAGGAGTCACAATAAAAAGTTTTTATGACAGAACGGCATTGATTCAGGGGGCGGTGAGTACTTTATCAGAAATTTTGGTAGAAGAATTAATTATTACCGCTATTGTTCTTGGCTTGTTTTTGATGCATGTGCGAGCAACATTGATTACGTGTATTGCTCTTGTTGTAGGTGTTCTAGTGACATTTTTATGTATGTATATTTTTAATATACCAAGTAATATTATGAGTTTGGGGGGAATTGGGGTCGCTATAGGAACGATGGTTGATGCGGCTATTGTTATATCTGAAAATGCATATGATAAATTGTTGCAAAAAAAACCGAAAAATAACACAGAAAGATTAAAGATCGTCATGGATGCATCTTTGGAAGTCGGGGGTCCGATTGTTTTTGCGATATTTATTATTATTATTTCATTTATTCCGATTTTTGCACTGACAGGAATGGAGGGGAAATTGTTTCATCCATTGGCTTGGACGAATGTTTTTTCGATGGTGGGGACACTGGTTGCCGCTTTATTGCTTGTTCCAACTTTGTGTTATTGGTTTTTAAGAGGAAAATTAAAAAGAGATGATGAAATCCCTGTGAATTTATTTTTTATGAATCAATATAAACCTCTTTTAAAAAAGGCTTTGCATTATAAAAAAACAACGGTCGGTTTGGCTCTTTCTTTATTTATTATTGCGAGTATGTTTTCAACGCAAATTGGGTCTGAGTTTATGCCACCTCTCGAAGAAGGAGCTATATTTTATATGCCTATGACTTTGCCAGATGTGTCTGAAAGACGAGCTCAAGAAATATTATTAGAAACAAATCGTATTATTGCAACATTCCCTGAGGTTCAGCAAGTAGTCGGAAAGGCAGGAAGAGCGAATACTGCGACCGATCCGGCACCATTAGCTATGCTTGAAACATTTATTACGCTCAAACCAAAAGATGAATGGAGGGAGGGGATGACAAAAAATAAGCTTGTTTCACAAATAAATAAAGCCATTCGTATTGATAATGTCTGGAATGGTTTTACACAGCCCATTATTGGTCGAATTGATATGATTTCTACAGGTATTCGGGCGCAAATTGGGATTAAGATTTTTGGCGATGATTCTTTAAAAATAGAAAAAATAGCACTAGAAATAGAGGAAATCATGGAGAATGTGAGAGGTGCGTCGGGAGTAGCGGCTATTCGTACGACCGGACTGCGTTATTTAAATATTAATCTTGATAGTGATAAACTGGCATTTTTGGGTGTAAAAAGAGGGGATGCTTTAAGTACTATTGCGGCTGGAGTGGCCGGACAAAAAGTGGGAACGACTATTCAAGGGCGTGAACAATATGCTATTGAAGTAAGATTGGCACATGATTATCGCGAAAGTGTCGAGGATATGAAGGCCTTAAAAATCCCAAGTATTTATGGTTCTCATGTTACGTTGGGAAGTGTTGCGCATATCAGCTTGGAAGATGGTCCGGCTGTTATTAATAGTGAAAATGGAATGATTCGCGGAGCGGTTCAAATGAATGTTGTTGGGAAGGATCTTATGTCCTTTGTTGAAGAAGGCAGGCAAATTTTGGATGAAAAATTGGAGCTGCCCTCTGGGTATCGAATTGAATGGGCTGGGCAATATACCAATCAATTGGCAGCAAAGAAAAAATTACAAACGATTGTTCCAGCCGTACTTCTTCTTATTTTATTTGTTCTGTATGTGACGTATAAAGATTTAGGAATGGTTGCAATTGTTACGTTAACTATTCCATTAGGACTGATTGGTGGGTTTTTTGCTTTATTTTTTACAGGCACGAATTTTTCTGTTGCAGTGGCTGTCGGATTTATTGCATTATTTGGAAATGTTGTTGAGACTGGAATGGTTATTTTGGTTTATTTACAGCAAGAAGTAATAGCAAAATTACAGGAAGCGAAACAAGCAGCGCGACACATTACATCTCTTGAAATTGAAGAGGCTGTCATGAGTGGAGCAACTCGACGAATGAGACCTGTTTTGATGACAGCGTTTACTTCTATTATTGGATTAATACCTATGCTCATGGCAACGGGTGTTGGTGCAGAGGTAACAAAGCCTTTGGCGCTTGTATTGGTTTTTGGTTTAATCAGTTCAATTGCAATGACTCTTTTAGTGGTTCCTGTTTTATTTACGGCATTAAGAGAGTGGCAGTATATTTATAAAACTTAATCTTTATTTACATGAAAAAAAACAGTATGAATCATAAACTTATTATTTTTATTGGATCTCTTGCGTCAATGGCTGCTGGATATATCCATATTTTTATTGTCGGACTCGGTCATGGATCAATTCTTCTTCACTTAATAACTTTTATGATTGGAGGTTTGTTACAAATTATTTTGGGGATAATGATATGGAATGAAAAATATATTCGTGAGATTTTTTGGTCGTCAGCCATTCTCCATGGAGGATTTATGTGTATGCTAGTATTTGCTACTGTTTTCCCGGTTCCTTTTTTAGGAAAGACTGAAAGTTTGGGAGATATTGGTTTGATAACATTATTGTTAGAAGTATTGGCTCTCGCCTGTTTTCTTTTTCTTTTTATAAAACATACTCGCAAGACTGTTGTCAAACATATTATTTTGACCTTTTGCCTTGGTGTATTTGTTGGAAGCTCAGCATTTATTTTTGGATATATGGCTGAAGGGTTCTTTCCTCAGATGAAAAATACAGATGAAATACATGGAGATCATCATGATCATTGAAAATTCATAGACAATTTTGTCTATTGTTTTTCTCAAACAAGTCTGATAAGGTCCCTCTACTTATTACAATTAAACGATAATTTATTATGAATTTTGATCAATTAGGACTCAAGAAGAGTTTATTAGACAGTATTACCGATATGGGGTTTCAAGAACCAAGTCCCATTCAAGCGAAGGCTATTCCAATTATTTTGGAAGGAAAAGATATGGTGGGGCAAGCACATACCGGAACAGGGAAAACGGCGGCTTTTGGTTTACCGTGTTTACATCAATTACAAGGGCGGAAAGGAGTAGAAATATTAGTTATTGCTCCAACTCGAGAATNAGCCAACCAAGTGAGCGATGAAATGTTTGCATTTGGAAAAAATGATAAAGTGCAAACAGTAACGGTTTTTGGAGGTCAATCGTACGGTCAACAAATTGAACGTATCAAACGAGGAGCACAAGTTGTTGTGGCAACTCCAGGACGATTGTTAGACCTTTTACAAAGCAAACGATTGGGAATTTTTGCTCCATCAATGGTTATTCTTGATGAAGCAGATGAAATGTTAGATATGGGATTTTTGGAAGATATTCAAAAAATATTTTCTTTTCTTCCAGAAGAGCGGCAAACACTTATGTTTTCAGCAACGATGCCAAAACCTATTCAAGATTTGGCACATCGAATTTTGAAAAATCCAGAAATGGTGAGTGTGACGGGAGGAAAAGACAAAACAATTAATGAAAATATTGAGGAATTATACTGTGTTATTGAAGAACGAGAGCGGGATGACGCTATTGTTCGATTGATGGACAGTGAAGCTCCAGATAAAACAGTTATATTTTGCCGAACAAAAAGTGAGGTAGATCGACTTTCTACTATGTTAATGGGCCGAGGTCATTTGGCGAAAGGTTTACATGGAGATATGGAGCAACGACAACGAGAGGCCGTTATGCGAAGTTTTAAATCAGGAGTTATTACTGTTTTAGTAGCAACAGATGTTGCGGCTCGAGGTCTTGATGTTCAAGGGATTAGTCATGTTATTAATTTCCATATTCCTTTTGAAGCTGAAAGTTATGTTCACAGAATTGGACGAACCGCACGAGCGGGGGCAAAAGGAAAGGCTATTACACTTGCCACTCCACGAGAATGGAGAGATTTACAACGAATCAAACAAAAAGTAGGAAGTAAAATGATTCATATCCCACTTCCAACACTTGATGATGTGAGAAGATCTACTGGAAAACGGTTACTTGAAGAATTACAAAATCAAAAAATTCACGAATTTGCTGGAGACTTATTTCAAGTTTTAGTAGATCAAATGGGAATGGAGGAAGCTGCTCAAAAAATGATGTCATATATTTTAGAATCAGACGATGTTGAAGGTCCTCATTCTATTGGAGTGACTGGTGAAAAACTTCAACGATTTTTCTCTGATATTGACAGAAAATATTCAGGAGGTGGAGGAGGATCTGGATCATGGAGAGGTCGATCTGGAGGACGAGGACAAGGCGGAGGACGATCACGAAGTGGAGGTGGGTATTCTCGAGGAGGATCTGACCGACAAGGAGGTGGAGGTTTTTCACGAGGAGGATCTGACCGAAATGGTGGAGGAGGTTTTTCACGAGGCGGATCTGACCGAAATGGAGGTGGTGGAGGAGGTTTCTCAAGAGGACGATCTGACCGTGGAAATGGTGGAGGTGGTTTCTCTCGTGGACGATCTGAACGAAGTGGTGGAGGACGTTCATCTTACTAAATTAAACATATTCACATGTCATTCTTTTCTCAAAAAAATCTTTATTTTATTGTGGGAGTATTGGCAGGAAGTTTGCTCTTATTGTTTTTGGTTCAATCCGAAATTTCAAATTCGCATGATTCTGGTTTTCACGAACATGCGGATTTTGCTGTGTTTATCAATGGAGAAAAAATGGATTTGAGTGCCGATAAATACATGAGTTTTGTACCGTGTACGGTATCTTCTCTCTTTATTCCTTCCGTGTTTGCTCATGGAGGAGAAGAAGAAGGGGAATTGGCAAATGTCCATTTACATGATAATAATGGACGGGTTATTCACGTTCATGCCGCAGGCGTGACGTATGCTGATTTTTTTGAATCACTTCAAATGGATTTGCATAATAATACATTCACTGATGATGAGGCGAATATTTATGCCAATACAGAAACGCATTCATTACGATTTTTTATCAATGGATTAGAGGTTGATATTTTAGATTCGAAAGAAATAAGAAATCTGGATCAAGTTCTTATAACATATGGAGAAAATACACGAACACAAGCCTCAATTTTTACGGAAATGGGGCAAATCACAAATGATTCTTGTATTGCGTCTGAATCATGTTCTCAACGAGCCTCTGCTGAGCCAGAAGCCTGTGGCATTCATGAAAAGCCGTTTTTGTTGGAGGTTATTGGGTTGTAATTGACAAGGCTTGCAGATTTTAAAAAGAAGTGTATAGTAAATATATAATCGAGGAATATGAACACCTTACAAATCACCCCAGAAACCAAAAAAATATCTCCTAAAGAGGTGTTTCGATCAACCGAAGTGATGGTTATTGGTGATCTTCATGGTAATATTGATGCTCTCTGGGGGAATCTTGAAAGTTTGGGAGTGATTGATGATGAACAGAATTGGATTGGAGGGGGTGAAAAGCTAGTTTTTCTTGGAGATATTTTAGCGGATAGAAGCTCCGATGGGTTTGAAATATTGCACTCGATTGAATCTTTGCAATTGCAGGGGGCAAATATTACGGTATTGGTCGGAAACCATGATGATTTTGCTATCTCGTTTTTGTTAAATAAACCAGTTTCAGGTAACGGTGGAACTTTTTTGAATTATAAAGAACAAGCATTTGGAATGATTGAGTTTGAGAAATATATGAATAAAGAATATAAAAATTTAGAAAAATTGAATAGAGAAGAGGTTTTAAAAAATATGAAAGCCTCAGAAGAGGGACAAAAAACATTACAAAATATATGTAATATGAAAATCATTGAACAGATTGATGATACAATTTTTACTCATACGGATATTACCAAAGCTATGGCAGAAATGATTTTAGCTTTTGGAGTAGACAGAATTAATTCGGTGTATCAGAGGGGAGTAAGAAAAGTTCTTTTGGAAGAAGGGAGTATTGAAGATTTATCAGAAGAATTTTTTCAAATAAACGATATATTTTTACGAACAGGTAATCGTGAGTATATGTCAAATATACATGGAAAATCTTTAAAAGAGATCGGTATTAATCACGTCTTGCATGGTCATTCTGATAATGGAGGGAAGCGCTTTAATATTGGAGGCGTGTTTGTTGCTTCTGTGGATCATTCCGCTTTTAAGGGGGGAGAAAAAATAGATGCTCGATCAATCGGGGTTATACGGACAGACGGAAATATTGATTTACCGGTGACAGATAAGGATATGGTTGGGAATGTTATGACGGCGATTGGGAAAGCTTGGGATAGGATAAAGGAGTCGTTGTGATTTAATGGAAATGATGATTCTAAAGGTGTACAAAATGTACACTTTTATTTTTGTATATATACTGATAAGTTTATATAATAGAAAATATTATTTAATATTCATATTATGAAACCTATTGATTTCTATTTTTCAGAAGATTTACATTATTCTATTTCCCCCTTGGCAATGAGAAGTGATTTAACGATGAGTGAGCAGCGGTTGCTGAATATTTTAATTACGATTGCTCAAAATATTGATTGTCGCGAAGTAAAATATTCTGTTAGAGCTAAGCCGATTACTATCTTTATGAATTTAAGTTATCATCGATTAAAAAAAGCGGTAGAGGGTCTTAAAAATAAAATAATGACTTTTGATGAAGATTACTTACCTTGGAGTTATAAGTTCATGAATCCAGGAGCTGGCACTATAAAAAATCCTCAACCTATTTTAAAAGATAGTTCGTATTATAATAAAGGGATTGTGTATTTTGAGTTTTCAGAGCCTCTTCAATCAATGGTTGTGTATGGAAAAATACTTTTAAGGAGTGAAAAATAATAACGCTTATTGTAAAAACGATTTTTATAAAGTTGTTTACAGGTTATCAGCTTAAAATTCCATTTATCTAGGACTTTCCCATAAGTTTCTCCCAATATATTCATGACAATAAGCAGATAACTCATATTGATTTGTTTAATGCTGTTTTTAGAGCTTTAACCAATAACTCAATTTCTTCGTGTGTTGTTTGAAAGCTCGTTAAAATTCGAATAACATCTTTGTTTCCTTCGTAGTCATAATAACAAAATTCCCATCCGGAATTTTTTAAATGTTCTGTTGCTATTTCGGGGATTGTTATGAAAATATGATTGGTTTCTACGGGATAGATGATTTCGAGTTGTGGGAAATCTTGAATTTCTTTCAGGAGTGTTTGAGCCATTATTTGGCTATTTTTTACGAGTTTTTCTCCTAAACCATTTTGAAGAAAAGAGTTCATATTGAGATTAAAAAATCTCATTTTTGATGGTTGGTGTCCACATTTAAAAAGCGTATGATGAATCGTTTTTGCATAGTCTTGATCAAATACTATGATTAATTCACCAGCGAGTGTTCCGGATTTTGTCGTTCCAAACGTCATAATATCAATCGGGAGATCTTTTAAAAGATCGGCGTAGGTGGTGTGAAGTCCGACAACAGCATGTGTTAACCTGGCTCCATCCAAATGAATCTTGGCATTGTATTGTGTGGCGATATTACAGATATCTTGTAATTCTTTATGTGTGTAATATGTACCCTTTTCTGTTGTTTGCGTTATGCTGACAAGTGTATTTTCTTGTGGAAACTTTTTGAGTTCATTTTCGAGATCATCTGCTTGTATTTTTCCGTTATGGTCTTGTAATACAGAGAATAATAAATTGGGATTTAAAAAATTACGAACATCGTGTTCACATGTTTTAATATGTGCGCAGGGAGAACAAAAAACTCTTCCTCCTTTTGGTAAGAGGGCATTTATTGAAGCTTGATTCGCAAAACTTCCGGTCAGTGAAAAGTGACAAGATAGCTTTTTATTAAAGAGCGTGGAGAGAGTGACTTCAAGTTCTTTGGTGTAGTCATCGCCTCCATAGGATGCCGCCTTTTCTTCTTGAATAGTATGAAAATCTTTTAAAAAAGAATCATGAACGCCGGAACAATTATCGCTGCGAAAATGGTACATAGAGCAGAGGGTTAATCTTTTATTTTTATATTGGCAGTATAGTTTTGTCCGGTTATAAATACAAGAAGAAGCTTTGCATTATGAATATACTTATTTTTTGACTGATTCTTAAATAATCGTTAAATTCTGTAAATTTTTTTCGCAGTTTTATTGTGTCATGATATAAAAAAGATTATACTTTTATTGCCATCTAAAATGAGATTATGACTACAAAAATTGCATTGTTCAAAGGAAAAGAAGTAAGAAAAACCATTCATAATAATGAATGGTGKTTTTCTATTGCTGATGTTTGTACAGTGCTTGCTGAAAGTTCAGATGGTGGGGCATATTGGAGAAAGCTTAAACAAAGGTTAAAAGAAGAAGGAAGCGAGTCCGTGACAATTTGTCACGGACTGAAATTGGAAGCGGCTGATGGAAAAAAATATATTACAGATTGTGCCAATACAGAAGGAATGTTTCGAATCATTCAATCGATCCCATCAAAGAAAGCTGAACCTTTCAAAAAATGGTTAGCAAAAGTTGGATATGAAAGAATTCAAGAAATTGAAGACCCGGAATTGGCAACAAAAAGAACACGAGAGCTATATAAGGCAAAAGGATATTCAGATGCATGGATCGAAAAAAGAATGCGTGGAATTGAAATAAGAGAAACGTTAACCGATGAGTGGAAAAACAGAGGTGTAAAAGAAGGAATAGAATATTCTATTTTAACTTCAGAAATTTCAAAAGCGGCATTTGGCATGACTCCCGGTGAATATAAAGAATTTAAAGGATTAAAGAGTGAGAATTTACGAGACCACATGACTGATTTAGAGCTTATCTTTTCTATGTTGGGGGAGGCCTCTACAGCGGAAATTGCTAAGAATAAAGAGGCTCAAGGTTTTCTAGAGAATAAAAAGGCAGGTGGCTATTAGTGATAATTCCAGGAAGGAAAGCCCTGCGGAGCATGCGTGGAGAGTGGCGATTATTGCGATGACTCTTCATAGAGAGTTAGATTTTAAAATTGATAATATTCTCCCAATATTACAAACATGGGCTGATGATTATGTCTCTCACTTTCCTCCTCTAAAAGGTTTTTTGGAAGAGGTGAGGGGGGATCTTTCTAAGTCTTAAAAATTTAATAATAGGGCTGAACAAAATGTAAAAAAATATTATTTGATTCTTGTTTTAAAATAGTGTACACTTTAGTTATAACATTTAAAGAGATATTATGACTACTCAAATACTTGGGATTAAAGAATTCAGACAAAATATTACTTCTCTGTGGAAAAAATCAAGAGCAGAGAATATTCGATATATTGTTATGTACCATTCTCAGCCTATTTTTGAAGTAAATCCTTTGATGGATGAAGATTTTATCTTAGAAAATTACATTCAGGATATTGCAGAGGCAAGAAACGATATTAAATGTGGAAATGTTTATACACAAGAAGAGGTATTTAAAGAATTAGGATTATGATGTATCAAGTGCAATATACAAAAAAATCGATTTCTGAATTAAAAAAACTTCCAAAGGAAACCGCTAAAAGAATATTAGATAAAATTCAATTTTTTACAGAACAATTAGAGCCGCTTTCTTTTGCTAAATCTTTAAAGAATCCTGTTTATGGAATGTATAGATTTAGAATAGGGGATTATCGTGTTATTTTTGATATGAATGAAGAGGGGGAGTTGATTATTTTGTATGTTTTATCTGTTAAGCATCGAAAAGATGTTTATAAATAAAAAAACGAAAAAAGGCGATTTTTTCTTATTTCGATAGTAATTTGAATATTACCAGAAATCTATTGACCCATACCATGGGTATAGGTATAATGTTGTATGTACACATTAAAATTATTTTTTATGATTGATCCATATAAAGCAAAGGTGATAATAAACTTAAAAAAAGCCCAGGGGCAAATATCTCATATTCTTAAGATGATCGAAGAGGAAAAGCCTTGTGTGAATATTGCTAGTCAAACCAATGCCGCTATAGGGCTTTTAAAAAAATCAAATAATTATATTTTAGAAAGCCATTTAACAACCTGTGGTTTAAAAAATTTATCTCAAGATGATGCCTCTAAAAAAGAAAGTTTCATTAAAGAACTTGTGCGCACTTTTAATATTACTAATAAATAGAATCTAAAAAACCATATTTTTTAACCTCTTTTCCCATGAATATTTTTAAAAAACTCTTTCTTGTTTTACCTGTTATTTTGATTTTTGCAGGATGCAGCAATTCAAACTCCGAATTTTCACGCACTCAAAATGTACAAATTTCTCAAAGCTCAGGAGAAATTGTAATAGAAGTAAATAATATTAATGTTGGTGAAATACCCATTATGGGTGGGGACATAGATATTTCCTTTGTGTTTAAAAATGCAGGAGATGAGCCAGTATCTTTGTTGGAAGGTGAAACAAGCTGTATGTGTACAGAAGCTGTTGTAAAGAATAGTGAAGGGGTGATTTCTCCTCGAATGACAATGCGAGGTCATGGAGCTTCGCAGGCGGTGGTAAATCAAATACTCGAACCAGGGGAGTCTGCAATACTCATAGCAACATATGACCCTCTTGCTCATGGTCCAAATGGAATTGGACCGATTAAGCGAGATATTTTTATTAAAACAAATTCTATAAAAACTCCTGAAATACGATTTTCTTTTCAGGGAAATGTCATACAGGGAAATAAGAAAACGAAAGATATCTTTTCTTTCACAGAGCAATCTTTTGATTTTAAAAAAATAAAACAATCAGGAGGGAAAGTTTCTCATGATTTTGAATTTACGTATTATGGAAAAGAAGAGGTGAAAATTACAGGAGTTCCTACGAGTTGTGCGTGTACTCTTGCGAGTGTCACGCCTACAACTTTACAGCCAGGGGAAAGCGGTGTATTAACGGTAATATTTAACCCAAATCTGCATGATGAACCAGAGGGAAGGTTCTTCAAAACAGTTTCTCTTTTAACTGAGCCTCAGTTCGAAGAAATTCCCGAAGTAAAGATCTGGACAGAAATTGATTTAGACCTTGGGAGAGAAGCTTTTGAGCTGCAATCAAAGCATGATGATTCATTTTAAAGTTGAGTAATTTTTAATTCTTTAATCTTACCCTATTATGAAAACAACATTTTCTATTATCGGAATGAGCTGTGCTTCTTGTGTGGCAAAAATCGAAAGTTTTTTACAAAAAAAATCTGGAATTATAAAAATCAATGTCAGTTTCGCTTCAGAGAAAGCGAGTGTTGAATACGATGCATCTATTATTTMTCTNKWRRATAWRARWAAYGNNYYAKARMYRARSKKRGWYMCSWWKSGGTWAKWRATAMANWRMRWWGYRKWWGWKASWGKARAAKYTKCANNWWAYWWRTTGWATNNAAAANTATTTTTAATAAATTTATTTTCTCTGCTATTCTTTCTGTTTTTATTTTTCTTGGATCAATGTCATGGAGCTGGGTTCCTGATATTCTAAAAGAGCATTTTACTCTTTTTATTCTAACGACTCCTGTCCTTTTTTTGGCAGGAGGTCAATTTTTTAAAGGCGCTTGGGGAGCGGCGAAACAGAAAACAACAGATATGAATACACTGGTAGCCGCAGGAACATTTTCCGCATGGCTCTTTTCTTCTGTTTCCACTTTTTATCCAAAATTTTTTACCGACAGTGGTATGAATGCTGATATCTATTTTGAAACCGTTGCTATTATTATAGCACTCATTCTTTTGGGACGTTTATTAGAAGCTCGTGCAAAAGCTGGAACCTCAGAAGCGCTCAAACGACTTATGGGAATGCAAGCAAAAACCGCTCTTGTACGTAGAGACGGAGAGGAAAAAGAGATCCCTATTCAAGATGTTGTTATTGGAGATATTATTATTGTAAAACCTGGGCAAAAGATTTCTGTAGATGGAGTTATTACAAAAGGATTCTCGTACGTTGATGAATCTATGATTACGGGAGAAAGTATCCCCACTGAGAAAAAAGAAGGAGATACCGTTATTGGAGCCACCGTAAATAAAAATGGATCATTCGAATTTAGAGCCAGTAAAATAGGCGCTGATACGATGCTTTCACACATTGTAAAAATGGTAGAAGATGCACAAAATTCAAAAGCTCCTATTCAGCGTCTCGCAGATTTTGTAG
Source organism: Candidatus Peregrinibacteria bacterium (assembly GCA_002401425.1). Classification (GTDB taxonomy): domain Bacteria; phylum Patescibacteriota; class Gracilibacteria. The sequence continues at coordinate 121,374 of NVTB01000003.1, read as the reverse complement.
CTTCCATTTTTGTGCCCATTGTATTCGCTATTGCGATTATCGCTTTTTTTGTATGGTTTTTTGTCGGCCCGAGCCCCTCACTTAACTTCGCACTTATAAGCTTTGTATCGGTTCTTATTATTGCGTGTCCTTGCGCCCTGGGACTGGCAACACCGACAGCTATTATGGTAGGAACAGGAAAAGGAGCGGAAAGAGGAATTCTTATAAAAAATGCAGAAAGTTTAGAAAACGCACATAAAATTAATACCGTCATTTTTGATAAAACAGGAACCCTGACAGAAGGAAAGCCAAAAGTCACTGACGTGATCATAAAAGGGGGGGATGAAACGGAGGTGTTAAAAATGATAGGCGCTACAGAAAATTTATCTGAGCATCCATTGGCTGAGGCGATTGTAAAATATGTCAAAGATGAAAAAATCTCTATAATTGAAGTAAGAAAGTTCATATCAACTGAAGGAAAAGGAGTGTTCGCACATATTGACGGAAAAGAAGTTCTTGTCGGAAGAAGAAGTTTTTTAGAAGAAAATGGAGTACAAAAAAATGAAGAATTTACATCTGATATTGAACGATTACAAAAAGAAGGAAAAACAGTGGTATTTACAGGAATTGAGGGCAAAGAAGTCGCTATTATTGCTATTGCGGATACTGTAAAAAAAGATGCGAAATCTGTTATACAAACACTGCAATCTCAAAATATTCAAACTATTATGTTGACGGGGGATAATCGATTTACCGCACAAGCTATTGCAGAGCAACTTGGTATTGATGATTATATTGCCGAAGTATATCCGCAAGATAAAGCAAGAAAAGTAAAAGAATTACAAGCCGAAGGAAAAATTGTCGCTATGGTAGGAGATGGAATAAATGATGCTCCAGCGCTCACGCAAGCAAATATTGGTATTGCTATGGGAACAGGGACGGATATTGCTATCGAATCTGCAGGAATCACTCTCCTCGGTGGAGATATTAAAAAAATCCCTGAAGCTATTCGTCTTTCAAAAGAAACTATGAAAATTATTAAACAAAATTTATTCTGGGCCTTTGTTTATAATATCTTAGGAATCCCTATCGCTGCTGGTGTTTTATATCCATTTTTTGGAATCATGCTTTCTCCAATCCTCGCGAGCGCGGCCATGGCGCTGAGTTCTATTTCAGTGGTAAGCAATAGTTTGAGATTAAAAAATATTTGATCTTGAATAAAAAATATTTCTTCTCTGGTCGATTTCCTCGAGAGCAATTCAAAAAATATATCTATGTATTATTTAGTCATAATATTAATATCAATTCTGGTAAGTGGACTTATTATTTTAATTCTAATAATTAAAAATAGAAATAGCACCAAGGGGTGCTGTATAATTTTCTGTACAAAAAAGGGCCTTGCAAGTATTATATGGCTGCAACAAGATAAGAATAAGATATTTTTATTGATATAATTACCAACTATGGAGAAAGACTTTCAATCTAAATCTATGCCAGAAAATAAAAAAGACTGGATCTGGCAAATGCAAAACTCTGTAAAAACAATAAATCAAATTGCAGGTTATTTTAATTTTACCCCTGAAGAAAGAGAGAAAATTAATAATGTGCTCAAGTCTACTCGAGCAAGCATAACTCCTTATCTACTATCACTTATTGAAACAGACGAGGCAGGGAGAATTATTCAAGGTGATCCAATTTGGTTACAATATGGACCTTCTGAACTTGAAGGTGAGCTATTAGAGCCTGAAACAAGCTGGGAAAAGATAGAAGAAATGTTTGCAGATGGCCTTACAGATGAGGAACGTGTGAAAGTAAAACAAGAATTGAGGCAATACCTTGGTCAACATAAGTATCCAGACAAAGTAGTTCTGAGGATTGCGCATCATTGTGCTGCTTATTGTCGGTTCTGCTATGAACGAGGAAGAACTTTAGAAAGTGCTAAAATGGCAAACTTATCTCAGGCTCAAAGACAAGTTATTGAATATTTGCAACAAAACCCTGGTATTCGAGAGGCTATTCTTACAGGAGGTGACCCCTTAGCGTTATCAGATAACGTTCTTGAAGAGTGGTTAAAACAAATAAGGGAAGTGCCAAGTATAGAATCGATACGAATTCATACAAGAATGCCTGCACAAAATCCGTATCGGATTAATGCAGAACTTGTAGATATGTTTATCAGACATGGCATTCGATTTGTTAATATCCAAGTAAACCATCCGCATGAGCTCACTGAAGATTTTCTATCTCACGTTAAACTTCTTCAAGAGTCAGGCCTTATTGTAAAAACAGAGTGTCCCATTATTCATGGAGTAAATGATAACCCTAAGGTTTTAGCAGACTTCATTCAAACTTGTCGTGCGAATGGGATACAACATCACCATTGGTTTCATTCTATGCCTGTATCGCCTAAAAACATGCGTGTCTCCGTTGAACGAATGATACTGTTATTTCAGGCGGTGCAAAAAGAACTTGGAGGTATTCGTTGGAATACATCAGAGTTAGGAGATTTAGTGATTCCTCATTACGACGGAAAACGAACGATACCATTTGAAGAAATTACTATAGACCTGAGTAAGCCGAGAGAAGACTGGGGAACTAATAAGTTTAAATTCACTGTGAATAGTGAAGGAAAGGCTGTTGTTCGGTTTACTTCATGGAATCCAAACTCGAATGAATGGCAAGAATATCTTGATCCGAAGGTAAATGTAGAGGRTTATAAGGATTCAGACTTTTTTGATTTATTAGAAAGGTCCTAATTAACTTTTATTTCAAATATCTTATATCTCTATGAGTCTATTAGAAAATTTTGGTCATGTAAAAACCCCAGAAGATGTAAGAAGAATTATCGAGAGCAATCCCTTCTTAGACAGTCTCTATGTGCAATATTCTTGCAATTATTCAAATTCCAATAGAATGCGAGTGAAAGAAGAGATTGAAATTTTGTATAAAAACACTCATTTATATTTAGATAAAAATTTTAAGCAAAAATTTCAAAAAGAATTTTCTTCTCGCCTGTGGGAAATGTATCTGATACACACTCTTTTAGAACAAGGATTTAAAATTAAAAAACAAAAAACAGATAGAGGTCCTGATATAAAGATCCTTCTTGATAACGGTAAAATACTTTGGATTGAAGCAGTGGTAGCCAACAGAGGGAAAGGAGTCAATCATGTTAAGGAAATTCCACTAGGCCCATCATGTGGACATATTGATGATTGTGATTTTCCAAAGATTCTTAGACTTACTAATTCTATTAGCTATAAGTATAGAAAATATTTTACAAAATCTTCTGATGATTACGTCTCCAACTCTAATATAGAAGATGATGATTTATATATGATAGCTATATGTCCGGAGTTTGAAGATTTTGATGAGAGATGCATTCTTAATACTCTTTTTTCAATAGGTAAAGCTATATATACAAAAGATATGGAAAGTCCATTCTATGAGAAAAGAGAGGTCGTTCCAAAATCTAAAGATCTGCTCATTGATGTTGGAATCTTTGAAAGCAATAAATTTCCAAGACTTAACGGTGTTATATATAGTAATAGTAGAACAATAGATGTGTTACACAATGGAATAACGGAAGAATCGTTATATTTAGGGTTCAATCCGAAGAGTTCTATAGTATTAAAAGATTACTTTAATTTTGGATTTCATATGTATAAGGATAAGACTGTTAAAATAAGAAAAATATTATAAAGCTTCTGTCTCTCAATTTTTCAAAGTAAGTAGGAAACAAAAAAACCACCTTTCGGTGGTTTTGATTTTCTTATCTGGTCGACTTCCTCGAGAGCAATTTGAACATAAAAAAACATAAATCCCTTTCTCTCTTTTTAATTATGCCGCAATGCAAAAATGGAGAACCCCATAAAAATCCAGTAACCATATAGAATCTGTATTTTCTTCAGTCTTATAATGCATGTATCTAAACACTCCAGCCCATGATCTTTTCCCAGGTTTTAGATATTGTATCTGCTTTTCTACAAACTGAAAGTCGTTCGAAGTCTTAAGGAAATGAATGTTTAATTTAGCAGAGCTTGCCATTTTTTTCTCGTATTCAAAGAAATATAGCCCCTTCACAATTTTACCTATAACGTTCTTAATTCTTGATTCATCAATTTCTATAGCTATTCTTTCTGAAAAAGATCCTGAAGGATTTTGAAGTCTAATATTTTTGAAACTGCCCGCAATATTCTTCTTAAGTCCTTGAGCTTCACGTCGTTTGTACATTCTATGTATTTTCTCCTCCCATAGTTTGCTTCCTGCATCTGACACACCTGCATTACTAAACATAAATACTGCCAAAAAGTATTCTTCATCCTTACTAAAAGAGTTATTGTGCAGAGTACAAGAAGGAACCGTAATTAATGCAGGGTTTGATGGTCTGGGCCTAGGAAAGAGATTCTTGCCGGGAACATGTTCCTTTGTTGTCGCTTTTTCTCCGCAAGAATAGCAAGTTTTCTCTTTTAACATATGATTCCAGAATTATATATCAGGATAAAAATACAATATAATATTACACTCTCAGGCATTGCTTTTCAATATCTTCCACGACCTCTGAAATAAATTAACAAAACAAAATTCCCCCTTACGGTGGCTTTTATTTTCTTATCTGGTTGTATAAACTTAATTTAAGTTTTACATCTAACCAAAAATACTAAATCCTATAGACCACTTAAAGAAGGATATTATGAAAGTAAAAATACCGCTAAAGACAGATCGATTATCATACTCTTCTTGATCTTTTTGCTGAATTTTACTAATCCGTTCTTTTAGAGCTGCTCTGAATGAATGAATCTCTTCTTTTTGTTTTAGATCCTTAGTAGTTTCATCTTTGAGGTTTAATTTAGTCGGAACTTTTACAGGTTCTGTTTTTGTTGGAATGATTACTGGTTTTGGTATTACTTTTATAGGTTTTGGAGTTATTGGAATAATAACTTTTTTAGGCTCTACTTTGACCGGCTCGACCTTTGTTGGGATAATAACAGGTGTAGGTGTTATTTTTATAGGTTCTGGAATTGTTGGAATAATAATTTGTTTGGGAATCACTTTGGCAGGCTCTGCCTTTATTGGGATAATAACAGGTGTCGGTGTTACTTTTATAGGATCTGGAGTTATTGGAGTAATAACTTTTTTGGGAATCACTTTAATTGGCTCGACTTTTGTTGGAATAATGATTGGTTTAGGTTCCACCTTTATAGGTTTTGGAGTAATTATCTTGGGTGCTGTGTATCCATTATGACAATGTCTTACATCCCAAATCTCGCCCCACTTGTCACAGTTGGTTCTACAGTAGTGGCAGCCATCTGCAGCTGTTCTGCCTGAATGTGCGAACACTAAAACAGGCTCACTTGTTATAGTAAAGGTTATTAGGAGAAAAAGGCTGATTATAAAATTACGCAAAATAAGAGATGCTATAAGATTGTAAACGATTACATTTATACTACTTTTATACAACTCCTTTCACAAGGGGTTTTTATTGAGAGTCTTACCTTAAAATAACCTATGTGTAAAAGGGGAGGGGGATGAGAATACAAAACAAAAAAACCACCTTTCGGTGGTTTTTATTTTCTTATCTGGTAGACCTCTTCGAGATCAATTTGAACATCTGTATAAGAATTCTCAGGAGATAGAAAAAAGGCCTTAGGATACAAGTATAGGCCAAGTAAGATGGAGAGGATGTATAGAGTGAAGGGCTTGAATGTGCGGAAAGGAGGATCGGCTGGCGAAAGGCGTTTGTGTGACCTAAAGGGGAATGAAAAAAATAATTTTCAATTGACAGAAAATACCCTAAGGGGTATATTTTTAATATGACAAAAGATTTAAAAATTAAAATTTTTCAAGATCTCAATAACCCTCGTTCGATAGGTTATTTGCTAAACCAGCTCATTGATAAAGATGAAAAAACATTAATTTCTATTCTGACTACCATTCGTCATATTAGTGAGCAAGGGGGCTTTCCAATTCCTCCTCATGCAAAGCCTTTAAAAGAGGTGAATAATGAAATATGTGAAATGCGTATTAAATATGATTTAAATAATCTTTTAAGAATATATTACTTTGTAAACAAAGAAGAGAAGGTTATGTTACTGTTGAATTTTATCATAAAGCCAGATGGAAGAAAATTTCCTGCTGACTATGAGGGAAAAAAGGGAAAGAAATTGTTAAAAGAAATCGGTGCTTCTGTTGAATATGCGCTAGAATTAAAGAGTAATAAGGAATTGTTATATACAGACTTAGAAATATAATTTAATATATTAAATATGAATAATATTCTTACAGAAAAATTATTAAAATTTACAAAAGATCCAAAGAACCAAAAAAGCTTTTCTCGTCATAAAAAAATGCTTATTTTAGCAGAAAAAATTTATGGAAGAAGAAAGGATTTAAATCTAAGCCAATCTGATCTAGCAAAAAAAGCAGGGACAACACAAAGAATTATTTCTGAGTTAGAGCACTCATTTTATGCAGTGAAACAAGGCCTAACAGAAGAGATGTATGATAAATTAGCGGAGGCTCTAGAAATTGATCGAGACTACCTTTTTTCAGATAAAATTGATAGAAAAACCTTTGAATTATTCGCGTATCTAGAAAGTAAGGTGAAGAAAAAATTAGATGTAATGCAGTTAATGAAACTACCATATTTCATTGATCTTCACTTTATAAAAGAACTCGGATTTCAAATTTCTAATTTTACATATATTCGCTATACTTTTGGTCCATTTGATAAAAAAGTATATGCTTACGAATCTCTTTTTACAGACACTATTACAAAAATTCATTATTCATATATAAAAGATTTCTTTTCAATAATTGATTCTGCCTTGGAGGAATTACCAATAAATAATGGAGATAAACTCAAAAAAGAATCTTATAATACGTATCCTATGAAAAACATAGGAGCAACATTAGGAGGAAAAGAAGGATGGGGGGAATTATTGATTTTATAAAAAAACCACCTTTCGGTGGTTTTAATTTTCTTATCTGGTCGGGGAGACAGGACTCGAACCTGCGGCCTCACGGTCCCAAACCGCGTACTCTAGCCAACTGAGCTACACCCCGATATGATAATATTTTTGCAAAAAAATTGCGAAAAGATTATAGGGAGGAAAGCGGAAAAATCAAGAGGATATTTTTTTAGGTAATGTATTTTCGACTTTATAATATGTATCGGTTATAGCGGCCAGAGTGGTATTATATTGAATAACGTCCGTCTCAATTTGTTTTTTTTCTAATGGAGAGAGAGATTCTGAGTGTTTTGCTAAAAATATCTTTACGCCTATTTTATGAGTTATCAATAAATTATCTAAATGATTGACCATTTGAGAAAGGCGAGAGAGGGTTTGATATTTTTCGGAGTCATTATCTGTGTTATAAAAATGAGAGATCATCGCTTTAAATGTTTTGTAGATGTCATTTTGATACATTTTGTATCGATCAAACGCTTCTTGATATTTTTCTTGAAATATCAGTGCTTGTATATTTAATAACGAGGCGCTTTGAAAATATGAAAAAGAAATAATATTGGTGTGTTTATCCATGAGGAGAGAAGATTTCTCAGTGATGTTATATAACGATTCATAAGAACTGAAGTTTGCTAAAAACATATAGGTATCAGCTTCAAATCGTGGAGAGATATGTTTGGATATCTCGTTTATGATAACTATTGAATTGTATGGAAAAAACAAAGGCAGAGTCATGGTGATCAGTGCTTTTTCTATATTAATCTTTTTATTGTATTGTGAGAAATATTGAAATGTTTTCGATTTTTTAAATTGAGTCATCTGTTCATCAGTGAGTGTTTTTGTAATCGTTTTAATGTTTTTTATTAAAATCTTTTGTATATCTTTTGATTCAATATTATTATTTATTATTTGTGACCGAAGGCCAGTCAGTACATGATATTCTTCAATTAAAATTTCATATCGATTTTTTAAAAAATTATCGTTTAAGTCTTTTAATTCTTGGTTATTTGTTGTGTTTTTTTCTTTTGAAAAAGATGATATTTCTTCTTCTATAAGTGTTCCGTCCTTTTGTAGTTCTATTATTTTAGGAGTTGTATTGGTTGTGTGAGGAAAAAACCGTTGATTGATATAATTCGAGAGTGTTTTGCTGAAATTTTCATTATTTTCATTCGTTTCTTGTAGCTGAAGAGCTTTGACAGCTCTTTGCTTCTCTTTTTCACGTTTCAGGATTTCTTTTTTTGTTGGCCCTGTTTTCTCACTCTCTGTTTTATTCTTGAATACTTCTTGTTTTGGAGAGAAAGATTTTTCTTTTTTCTTTTGTTTATTTAGCTTACGCGTTTCTGCTCTTTTTACTTTTTTGTCAGCGTTTATTTTTTCATTTTTCATATTGATTGCTTCTTTCTTGTCTATTTTTTTGTTTGATTTTACCACTTTTGTCTCTTCGGTGTCTGTATGTTTGGGTAATATTTTAACTGTTTCTTTGATTGGTTCTAAGGGGGCTGTTGTTTTCTTTTCTTTTTGATCTGCTCGTGTTACTTTTTCTTTCTCTTTTCTTTCTGCAATCTTTTTATCAGCGGCATCTATTCTTGCTTTTTGTTCGCTTTCTCTTCTTGCTGTGGTTTTTTCATTTTTTCTTATAGTGTCCTTTATTTTTTTAAGCGCTTTTGCCTCTTGTTTTTTTACTCGTTCCGTCTCTTTCTCTTGTTCTTTTTTCTTGGTCTTTTTGTCTTTTAAATCTTTATTCTTTTGTTTTTTTACATCTTTTTTATCTTGTGTTTTTAGTGCTTCTTCGGCGTCTTGTTTGAGTATCTCTGCTATTTCTATATTTTGTTGAGTCAGTTGACGTATATAATCTTTTATACATACCACTTGTTCCCAAGGTTGCTGATTTGTATCAATATGTATTCCGTATAAGTCCTCAGATTCACAAATATTTTGAGACGTAAGAGCTTCATGAATAAGCCCTTGAATGTTATCAATAGAGAGACTCGGTTGATTTTTTGATTCATATGCTGAATTAATCGATTGAATCACATTGGAAAATTCTGCTTGAGAAGCTTGTATTTTTTTCATATTTTTAGAAGTCGCCATAGTTTTAATATGGTAGTTCAAAATATCAGCGGTACTGTGTGATGCTTCAGAGCTCATGATGTATTTTTAAGAGACTGTATTGTCTGTGATTTGTGTAAAAAGTCAAGTTTTTTTAAATGGCTTGTAATAGGCTATTTCCTCCAAATATATAGATAGCACAAATGATTCCTTCTCCAATCACGACACCAACGAGGCATTTCCACAAAGGAATTTTTAAGGTGCTGCAGGCAGAACAGATCATATCGGTTGGAACAAAGGGAAAAAAGCCCCAGGCAATAATAAAAGGAAGTTCTTTTTGTTTGAGAACAGTTTTGAGTTTATTGAGATTTTCTGGATGTTTGTTTTCAAAATATGTATCAAATCCAAGATACGTACTCCAAAAGTAGACGATGCTCGATGAGGTCATAATACAAAAGAGTGTGAGGAGAAGCAAAAGATATGGAGGAAAGACCAATACACCGGCAATGAGGAGGGGGGTGATGGGTAAAAGCGTAAATCCTCGAAGGGTTCCAAGGAAACAATAAAGGATAATGCCAAAGGCAAGATTATGAGTAAAAGTTTGCTGTAAGTTTTCTGTTGTAAAATATTCTGGAAACAATATATAGCAGAGGAATAAAGCAACAAGGCTGATAATCCATAATCCGATGATGAGTTTTTTTCGAAGAGACATGATGGTTGAAACTATGTTTGTTTTAAATATATCGAAAAATAAAAAGAATGATAGAAGTTTTGCAGAGTTGTTCTTGATCTTTTACAGAAAAATTGCTATAATAAGTCGAAAATTAAACATAAAAAATATGCGAAAGCTGGTACTTACCTTTATTCTTTGTTCTCTTTTTGTTGGAGGGGTTTTTGCGGCTGATGATAATAATGGGGATAGTGAAATGCCAGAGTGGATGTTTAATGATCAAGAATATGCAGAAATACAAAAAAAACAAGAGGCCGCACGCGAACAGGCACGGCAAAAATTAGAGAAACAATATGAAGAAGCTGCGAAACAAAGAAAGCAAGAGAGGGAGGCAGAGTTAAAAGCAGCGCAGGATAGAGATACCACTACCACTACTAAGAAAAAACAGTTAGTGGGCACTCCTGTTGTTGAAAAAAAAGAAAATTCAGAGGGAAAAAAGAGCGAATCAGAGAAAAACACAACAAGAGAGAGTGAAAATGCCATCCCTTCACAAACCGCCCCCTTTCGAGATAATCAGGGGAGACTCTGTATTCCAGACCCGCTTCGTCCAGATGGAGACTACCGAGAACGGGCGTATAATGAGGATTTTTTAGGAGTTCAGGATATGAGTGCGACTGATGATTTAATTTCAATTCTAGGTGCTGATGCTGGAGATAAAGCGAAAGCTTTTGGCTTTATGAGCCAATTTGGAGTGACAACAGGGGATGGCGTGTGTCTCGAGCCAGGTATTGAAAATACGTATTTCTGGAAACGGGTTATTCCTTATATTATTAAACGAATGCTTGATTTGGGGGCAGGAATTGCGGTTGTTATTATTGTTGTTGCTGGAGTACAAATGGCTATGCAGCAGGATCATAAAGAGCCAAGTAAAACCATTATATTTGCCGTTGTTGGATTGCTTGTAATGATTCTCTCTCGAGCCATTGTGAGTATTGTACAAAGTTTGCCTCTTGGATAATCATTGTCTATAAACAATGATTGTTATTTATTTTTGTGCTTTTTTAAAATAGCAGCCATTTTTTTTAATTGTCTGTTTTCTTTAGAGATAATCTTTTCTTCTTGAGATAAAATATCTTTTTCTTTATCAAGTATGCGTTTCGCATTTTCAATAATTTGATTTTTCTTCATTTGAAGAAAAAGTTGCGAAACCCCAAGTGAGAAAAATGAAAGAGAGAGAAATGATCCAATAAACCCTTCAGCTAAAGCAATCATTCTGAAAAGCCCATGAGGAACAATTTCTCCATATCCAATAGAAAGAAAGGTTATTCCGCTGAAATATACTCCGGTATCGAGTCCATAAATAGGTTGTTTTACCATGAGATCAAGAAGATAATTATTGTCATCAACAAAAGAGGTAAATAAAAGTCCGAAAAGAAAGATGGTTGTAAAAGAAAAAGAGGTAAAATGAAACACGAAATTTAAAAATGAATGTTCTTTTTTTTGTAAAGAGTTTCGAATAATCGCCACAAAATAAATTTCTAACAAGAGGAGCACTCCGAGAAATGAGAAAAATGTTGGATGAAGAATATCGGTGTTAAACATGTAGTTGGTCGCAATTCCTAGGAGAAAAACAGTTGATGTTCCAACAATATGTTGTTGAATAAAGGCCAAGGTTGTATTAAATCCCTTTTTGATTTTTCGAATAGGCATAGATCAAACATTAATATATTATTTATAGAGTAACGATTTTTTTTAAAAAATAAAGATTAATTGGCTTGTCTGTCCTGAAATGCATGAATAAGCGTTAAATGATCCGCATATTCAATACTTGCACCCGTGGGAATTCCTCGAGCAATGTGTGAACATTGAATCGTGCCGGGGAGTTCTTTTTTTATATAATTCATCGTCGCGTCTCCTTCGAGCGAGGGGCTGAGGGCAAAAATAATTTCATTAACAGGGTGTTCTTGTAAACGAATCATCAGTTCTTTTATTTTTAAATTATCTGGTCTCACTCCATCGATGGGTGAGAGGATCCCATGGAGAACATGGTATTTCCCTTTAAATACTGATGTTTTTTCTATAGCGAGTACATCAAAAGGGGTTTCAACGATACATAAAATAGTCTGATTTCGTTCGGTGTTTTCACATATTTCACAAATATGCTCATCAGAAAAATTTTGGCATTCTGGACAATAATGAATGTTTTCATCTAAAGTATGAATCAGTGTGCCGAGTGTTTTTTGTTTATTGATATCCATTTTTACAAGTCCAAAGGCATATCGTTCAGCGGTTTTTTCACCGACTCCTGGGAGAATACACAGCTTTTCAATAAGGGCTTTAATATGAGAATTAAACATATTGTTGTTTGCATTAATATCTAAAAAAATTCTATCATTGTTTTTCTTGAATAAAAAGAGGTTCTCTTTTATTCTGTATATGAATTTTTAATATTTGATATGAAAAAAATAAAAATAGTATTTGCCGGGACTCCTCAAATATCAGTGTCATCTTTACAGGTGCTTGCGACTGATGAACGCTTTGAAGTGTGCGCGGTCGTAACGGGGCGAGATAAAAAGATTGGAAGAAAGCAGGTGTTAACCGCGAATCCTGTAAAAGTGTGTGCTGAGAAAAATAATGTAAAAATATATCAGCCAGAAAAAATGAAAGAGCTGTTTTCTATTTTTGAAGATTTGAAAGCAGATATTTTGGTTGTTATTGCTTATGGAGAGATTATTCCACAATCAGTACTCGATTGTTTTCGATTTCAGGTGAATGCTCATGGATCATTATTACCAAAGTATCGAGGAGCATCACCCATTCAAGAGGCGGTGTTACAGGGAGAAAAAGAGACAGGGATTTCATTTATGCAAATGGTGAAAAAAATGGATGCGGGAGGAGTGTATAAAAAATGTCTTACGCCTATTATGCAAAATACTACTTCAGCAGATTTATTTAAAACATTATCACAGGTGAGTGCTGATAATATTGCTGATACTTTAGTTTCTATTGAAGCTGGAAAGTTATTACCAGTTGAACAAAATGAATCAGAGGTAACGTATTGTTCAATGATACAAAAACAAGATGGAGAAGTTGATTTTGCGACGATGACAGCTCAAGAAATATTTTTAAAAATGAAGGCGTACACTCCTTGGCCAGGAATATTTTTTATGAAGGATGATAAACGTATTATTATCAAAGGGGGAGAGGTTTCAACAACGCAAGGGATGCAAACAATTGATGGGTATTTTTTACCCTATGACGTGATTGTGGAAGGGAAAAAGACGCAGCCCTTTTTAGAATGGCAAAAAAATATATAAAAACGCTTGAGAAAAGCGCTTTTTTAGCATAAAATATCTACAATGTTTGATAATTTAATATTTGGTCGGCATCTTGATGAAGAAGAAACCATTCGATATGTGGCACATAAGCACTATATTGAGGTGGTTCCAGATATTGTAAAACTTGGTTTTTTTGGAATTCTCTGTCCTTGGTTGATTGCCTTGACATTAACCGTTCCCGCAATGTTATGGATGGCAGGAATTTTCTCGTTTATTATTTACATTCGTATGATGTATATAATATTTGATTGGTATTTTGATGCTATTCTCATTACATCTCATTCATTAATTTTTGTTATGTGGCACGGTTTTTTTCATAAAGAATCAACACGAGTATCATATGAAAGTGTTGAATCTATTGGTTTAGAACAGCGAGGAGTTGCGGCTATTTCTCTTGGTTTTGGAGAAGTTCAGATTGAAAGAGAGGCGGCTCCAGAAATTGCATTTTTTCCAGCAAGAAGCCCTAAAAGAATTGAAAGAGAAATTTTGAGAGGAAAAGAGGTGTATGAAGATAGAAATATGTCTGAAAATTCAGATGCGCTTCATGGAGTTCTATCAGAAATTATGGCCGCTCATATTAAGAAGCATGGGTGGAAAAAGAGGGGGTATTAGTTATTTATACTTCACTCCATAAATTTTAATCGTTTCTGATTTTCCTTTGACAAACGTTTCGTCTAAAAAGACGGCTTTGTCTTTTGAGTGTGTGAGTTGATTATAAGTATCCTCTGAAATAATAATTTCATAGGGGTATTTTTTACACAATCCTTCAATACGAGAAGCTTGATTGACCGTGTCTCCAATAACCGTGTACTCCATTCGATCATGTGATCCAATATTTCCAGCAAGGACGGGTCCTGAGTGAATTCCTATTCCAATATTAATGGGAGGAAGGTTGATTTTTGCCAAGGCCTCATTGACTCCGTTGAGTTGTTGCATCATGTCAATGGCGACGAGGACGGATGACTCTGCGTGGTTTTTTTGTGGAAGAGGGGCTCCAAATAAGACCATAATCGCGTCTCCAATGAATTTATCAATCATTCCATGGTGTTTGTGAATACATTGATTCATGCATTCAAAATGTCCATTGAGCAGCAATACCATTTCTTGTGGGCTAAACTTTTCAGACAGAGAGGTAAACCCTCTGATATCTGAAAAGAGGACGCTGGTGTCAATCATTGCTCCTCCAAGTTTTTTATGACCGGATAAGACATAATCTCTGACTTCAGTTCCAACCATTTTTCCAAAAAGATTTTTCATGTATTTTTTTTCATGCATGGCTTTTTTAACTTCATTCACCGACACTTGGAGTTTTCCAATTTCATCAAATGAGTGGACAGCAATATGATCTCGAAAATGTCCGTGTAAAATATGCTCAATATGTGTATAAACCTGGCTTATTGATTTTTTTATCCAAAAAATATAAGTAAAAAACATACAAATCCCTATAATAAAAAACCCGATGTGAATGAATGATGTTCCTTGAGAAATTAATATGAATCCAGGAAACATGATTTGAAATATAAGTAAATAAGCAATTTTCCAGATAAAAGAATGAGGCTTTAAAGAGAGAAGGTGAAGTGTTTTATCAGAAACAGCTTCAGGAATAAAGATATATGTATTAATAAAATAATAATAAAAGAAGAAGAATGAAAAAATAAAACCTATATATCCTAGAAAAATAAGCGGAGGAAAAAATGAGAACAATAGTATGGACAAGCAGATTGAGCGCATGATTCCAATTTTTATAGGTGATGAAATCAGTGTTGTTTGTGAAATCGTTGAATGATGAGATTCTGGATTTTTGGCATCTTTATAGAGTGATGATATTTGAAAAAATATAATAATCTCAGCAAGAATAATAATGAGGGAGTGCATGTTTATTGATTCTCCCAAGCTGTAAATAATGCTTGTAAACAAGAGGGTTTGTATGAAGAAAGGAATGAGTTGGTAGAATACAAAGAGACCTGTTGGGGAAAAATATTTTCGAAAAGCTAAGTGAAACATGGGCTATAAATAAGTGATATCTGCCACTATTATAAAGCAATATACGTTCAGGGCAAGATTTGACATATTATCTGTATGTTTTATTACAATGAAAATTGGGAAATATTTTTTATTTTATCAAAAGCAGTGAAATAGCTGATCAGGATCATATTTCCTGAAAACATTTTCTTCTTGATTAATTTATGGAATACTTTACAATTTTTTATGCAATTATTGAAATTCGTTCCCTCTGTTCTGTTGATTCATGTTCGTGTAGGTTAAAAGAAAGAGATATATTGTTTTTATTATTCTTTACTTACATTTTATTATGAGTATTAAATTATTCGTTGGAAGCCTTTCTTGGGGTGTTGATGACAACATGCTACGAGAAGCTTTTGAACAAGCAGGAACAGTAACTTCTGCAACAGTTATTATTGACCGAATGTCTGGTCGATCAAAAGGATTCGGTTTCGTAGAAATGGAATCTGCCGAAGAGGTAGCAGCAGCTATCGAAATGTGGCACGAAAAAGAACTTGACGGTCGTCAGGTTATCGTTAACGAAGCTCGACCTCTTGTTGAAGGAGCGAAGTTATTCGTTGGAAGTCTTTCATGGGGTGTTGATGACAACATGCTACGAGAAGCTTTTGAACAAGCTGGAGTTGTTACTTCTGCCGTTGTTATTATGGATCGTCTTTCAGGTCGATCAAAAGGATTTGGTTTCGTAGAAATGGAATCTTCAGAAGCAGCAGATGCAGCTATCGATATGTGGCACGAGAAAGAACTTGATGGACGAAACATCATGGTGAACAAAGCTCGAGCACGATCAGAACGTCCAGAGCGATCTGAGCGTTCATACGAACGAACTGAATACTAATTTATTATTATTCAATCGATTTAAAAAAGCAGAGCCGAAAGGCTCTGCTTTTTTTATATTCCTATTTTCCAAATGCCTTTTTCTAAAAAAGCTTCAATAGTTTGTCTGTGAGCTTTATTAATAAGATTTGAGTGGGAAGTTTTTTCTTTTTTTGCATACTCTGAAAGCGTAATGATTTCTTTTCCTTCTAAATAGGCGAGTCTTTTATGATAGCTATTGGTTAAAGATTTTCCGACAATGGCTTCCATAATCTTTGTTTCTTTTTTTGTATCAAATTCGTTGAAAGCTTCATAATAGAGTTTTCTATCTATAAACTTTATGTTTATTGGCACAAAACCTTCTCTGATAAGGAGATAGTTATTTATAATTCGTCCGATACGCCCATTTCCATCAACAAAGGGATGAATATGTTCAAATGTTAAATGAAAGAGGGCTATTCTTTTAACGATATTCTCATGATGTGTCGATAGGTATTGAATCAGTAGAGATTCTATCATTGAAGGTATGTGTTTTGGGTCTGGTGCGATATGGTTTGAAACACGTACCCATTCAGATTCATTTCTGAGTCTTCCTGCCACATCATCATGTATATTTGAAAGAAGCATTTTATGTAAAAATAGTATGATGGGTAAAGAAATTTCTTCTTCTATGGCTTTTTTTTCTATGTATGAAACAACTCTCGCGAGATTTTTTGCTTCAAAAAGTTCTCGTTCGGATATTCCTCTATCGAGTTGTATTTCTAACAGTATCTTTTCGGTGTCTTCTAAGGTTAATGTGCTGTTTTCAATAGCATTGGAGTCATATACTTGTTCTGATACTTCATTTTCATGAATGAGTTTTAATAAAGCCTGTTTTTTAGAACTGACTAAATAGTACCTTTTTCGTAAGGTTTGTATTTTTTTTAAAAAAGATAGTGGTTTTGTCATATTTCTATTTTACATTATCTTTCACGGTTATGTCAATATAAACGTGAAAAACTAAGAATAATTAATACTTTTCACGATTATGTATAGTATAAACATGAAAATATTAATGATAATAATATTCCCCAGATCGATATGATCCGAGTATTTTATACCAATTGGTGTGTTTTTCAATAGCCTTTAGAGCTTTTTTTGCTTGTGGAGAGTTGAGTGATTCAGAAAAATCGAGATAAAAATTATAAGACCATTTTTTTCCAATAACAGGTCGAGATTCTATTTTGCTTAAGTTTACATCAGCTTCGTGAAAAGACATGAGGACAGAGGCGAGAGATCCAGGAGTATTGGCAGCAGAAAAGACAATAGATGTTTTATCCGCGTCTTCTGGTATAACTGGAGTTTTTGAGATGATAAAAAATCGAGTATAATTTTCTTTATCCGTTTCAATAGATTTTTCCAATATTTGCATATCAAAAATTTCTGCGGCATATGAACTCGCAATAGCTGCTGTATTTTGTAAGTTTTGTGTTTTTACCTCCTTCACACTTCCCGCCGTATCTGTTTTATTGATAGCTTTCATATGTGGATGTTTTTTTAAAAACTCCTGACACTGTTTCATCGCCATCGGATGTGACCAAACTTCTTTTATGTCTTGTATATTTACATGAGGATGCGCAATAAGGTTGTGTGAAATTCTTAAATACACTTCCCCGACAATATGAAGGTGATGTGATAGTAAAAAATCATAGTTTTCCATGAGTGAACCCGCAATAGAGTTTTCTATCGCTACAACTCCAAAATCAACACTTCCATCGGTCACATCATCAAAAACTTCCAAAAAACTTTCTCGTTCTTTGAGCTCAGTAATATTGGTAAAAATCTTTTGCGAAACTAAGTCATGAAAAGATCCTTTGTTTCCTTGAATGGAGATTGAGAGGGGGGAGTGGGTGATTTGCATGGAATTGTTTTAATCAAAAATTCATTGGAATGATAATTCTTTTGTGTCGATTTCGCAATTATTAAAAAACAGTTAAAGAATCAGAGTTTTTTTATTCTCTGGCTTGAGATCCTTATTTTTTCTGTTATTATTATTTTGTAACAACGCGAAAAAGGGTCCGAACGGTGTAAGTGCCTAAGGTACCTTTTTCTTTATGTGTGTAATTTTTTTACGAATATCATCACTCCCTAAGTTCACTTGGTAGTGATTCCCTAATTTCTTATATAAAGAAGAAGCAAATTTTATATTGGGGAATATAATTTTTTCAAATTTCTCTTTTTGTATGAGATAATCTACTGTTTTTTTATAGTCTCCATCTCCCGAGACAAGAATAACCTTATGAAACTCTTTTTCTATTAAGGATTTCATAATTTCAAAAACAATATCTGTGTCTACATTTCCCTTTTTTTGACTTTTTATATTTTTATGATGTTCCTTGAAAACAAGAGTAAATCCAGCTTGTTTTACTTTTGCATAGAGCTCTGTTTGTTGTTCAGAGATATATCCAAAAAAATAATAAGCTTCTTTTGTTTTATATTTATCTTTCAGATATATTCGAAATCGCTTAAAATTAACACTCCAATTGTCAGCGCTTGTCCCCAGGTGTAGATTTTGTCCATCAATAAATGCCAAATTTTTCATACAAGATTATTTAATCGTTGTATGTAGTATGACTGAGGAGTATTAAGAGGTTGTTAAAGACTCAAAGAATTATTTTGAGAGTTTCTGTATCCATTCTGTAATAATCGCCGCTGTTTTAGGAATGCTCGCATGTGAAGTGTTTATTTCAAAAGCCTCTGACATTTCTGCAAAAAATTCATCGTACCACGGTTTGTATCCTTGCCATTGATGTGGGTCTCCACGATTGTAAAGCCGTTTTTTTCGATCTTCTGGATCACAGGTCAGGTGAGCAAAGTGAATGTTTTGTGTATTAAAAACATGGGCTTCTTTGAGTTCGATGATATTACGTGGATAGAGGCAGAGTCCACAAATAACGGCGATATTTTGTTTCGTATCGTATTCTTCATGAGCAATTTTTAACCACCACTGTGTTTGTTTTGTTCTCCACTCAAGGTGATCTTGCTTATGGGAAGGGGCTTTAAATTTTCCGTGATCAAAGTCAAGAAAGGTGAATCCTGGAAGGGGATTGTTTGTAAAATATTGTACAATACTTGATTTTCCCGTTCCGCTGAGCCCTGAGATAAATATAACTTTTTTTGTCATGATCTATATTTTTATAAAGTTGTTTTTATCGAAATATTCATATTGAATAATAGCTATTTTATACATTTTTGCAATTATTAAAAAACAGTTAAGAAATCAGAGTTTTTTCATGATCTCCCTTGAGTATTTTGTACTTTTTCATTATAGTATGATCATCATTTAACGTTTAAAAAATGACCATTCATAATACTTTTGATCAAATAAAGAAAATCAATGAATATGGGCAGGAGTTTTGGAGCGCTCGGGATCTCATGCCTCTATTGGGGTATGAAAAGTGGGATAGATTTGAGAATGTTCTCAATAAGGCTCAAACAGCGTCTAAAAATACAGGAAATATGATTGAGGAACACTTTTTCCCGGAGGTGGGAAAAAGTACGGGTGGTCGCCCGAGAAGTGATTGTAAGCTTTCTCGTTATGCATGCTATCTTATTGCTCAAAATGGTGATTCACGAAAAAAAGAAATCGCGCTTGCTCAAACATATTTTGCAGTTCAGACACGAAAACAAGAAATTCAAGAATCTCTTTTAGAAGATAAGAAAAGAGTATTATTGCGTGATGACATGAAAAAACATAATAAAAAACTTGCAGAGGCCGCAAGTAATGCGGGTGTAAAAACTCAAGCGTGAGAATATTCAAGGAGCACAAAGAGCGAATGCCGCACATCATGAAGTAGGAACAAAGGTTCGTCAGACTATTGAGGATATTGGAGGAACCATGCCTGAAGAATTACCGGTTGCGGGAGGTTTGGGGAAGGTGAGGGGGAGTTTAGGAGCAGATATTATCTAAAACTTCACCTCATACTCCACCGCATCATCATGTTCCGGCTCTCCGCTGGCGTTTGAACGCATGAAGATAAGTGATCCATTGTTTTTATGTGTTGGTTTGTCAAAAGTTATGATCGCCTCAAAAGAGACCATTTCTTCCGTCATCCAGTTCGTTTTCGCCGTCGCTATTCCTTCTCCGATAATCAGGCCATCCCAGTTGGTAAGTTGAATGGGGAAAGATGCTTCAAAAAACCAATGTCCAGGGACTTCTCCTTGTATAATGGTTGGACTTTGTATTGTACTGTTTGGTTGTGGAGTAGTGATGTTCATGTTCACACCTTTGAGAGAGGTGAGGGGGGTGAAGGTTTCTTCTTTGTGAGTCTCGGGAGACATGGAGCAGGAAGTGAGTAATATGACTAATAAGAGGAAGGAGTATTTGGGAAAAAGGTTCATGAGTGTAGAGAATTAAAAAGATTATCAAGTAATAGGTTCACTGTCATTCAACTCAAAATGAAAAAATTCACCTTTAGACCCAAGGGTAAATCCAGAATTGAGCATAGTATCAATAAGAAGTGTCTGTTTTTTGAGATAATCACCAGTGTCTTTTTTTGGATTATCTTTATAAAATGAATAGAAAAAAGCATCTGCGCCATGTTCATGTTTATACATTTCCACAGTGCAATTATTTTTTAAGTCCCAAAGGACAGCGTCAATGACGAGTCCTGTGCTATGAGGCATGTTTTTCATATTCAAGAGTTGATCTGTTTGAGTCTTTCCAAATTTTACAACTCTTTTATCATAAATAAGTTGATACATCTCTGGCGACCGATATCCTTCTTTTATAATAAGACAATATCCAAGATTTTTTAGTTTTTCATTCGCGGTCATTATAGCTTTGGCACAAATCTCTTTGACGAGAATATCATCTTTTATAACACCAACAGTTGCCAATTCTTCGTAAGAAACACCTGTCTGTTCAGTCCGGTTCCAATAATAATTATATGTTTTAATGCCAATTTGAGATAGGTAAATCATAATGATTATTGGAATTAAATAGTTTTGTATAAAATATGAAAAATTGCAGATATTTAATTATTCCTGTCTCCCCATTTCTTTTTCCCATTTACTATAAATTGCTTCATGATCTAAGTAATAAGTATCTTGAAAGTGAGGACATGGTTCGAAAATATCTAATTCAATAAATTGTGATTTCCCAGAAATAATTTCTGATAAAGACATTTTAACAATTTTTTCGGGTTTGAGCCAATATTTTTTGTTAGCGAATGGGCGTAGCTTGTTTTCATTTCCAGTCGTTACAGTGCTTACGTTAATGAATACTCCACGAATATTATTATTATTTTCGGAAGCTTCTTGTATTCTTCTTTTAAGTTCCTTTTTAGATTGTGTATAAGACCTCCAATAGGGAACATCATATTTATCACTGACAGAACCAAAACAACAAAAAGTTATTTTTTTTCTTTCTGCTAATGGAGAGAGAATATTTGAAATATTAATAAATGTCATTACATTTGAATTGTAAATTTGTGTATCTATTTCATTGAGATTATTTTTATATTCAAATTTAAATTTTCCTACAGGATGAATAAAAATAATTTCTGAATACTGTTCAAAATTTATTTTATTTATCTTATTTTTTACATTTATTTCATCTAATAAATCACAATATATGTATTCAACATTATTAATTTTATTTTTTGTTTCTGTTCGAGCTAGTCCAATAGATGTAAAATTAAGTTCATTCGAAAAATGTTTGAGGTATCCTTCTCCAAGTGATCCACTTGCTCCAGAAATAATTACTATTTTCTTCATATTTATACAGTGTTATCAATATATATTTTGTATTATAGCATCTAATCCTCTTTTATTATATTCATTTTTCAAATATTATTTCATTAACTTCAACAAAATCTCTCTATCATGTTCTATCATATCAAGTGATGATAACTCTGAGAGATGAAACCAGCCGAAGCCTTGTCCTTCTCCTAAGGTTATTGTTTGTATGGTATCAAATAATTCTTCAAAAACATACATGGTATCGTTCTTATTTATTCTTTCACTTCCAATTCAATACCTCCGCCAAAAAAACCCCATTTTCCTGGAGCTCGTTTGGTATCATCGGCTCGATGTTGGAGTAAAAACTTTTTATCGGTATTGATGAGGAGAATGACTGAGATGTTTCTCATGATAGGGGAGAGGTGTTATGATTTATCTTTTTATCATAGTATTAATTAATCCAGAAAGCATTTTTGCAATTTCTAATAAGTCCGCATAAATATCATTAAATAACTCATTGGTAATAAGGTTTTCAATTTTTAAAATTCTGATAATCGCGACGCATTCATTGGTAGAGCCTTTTGAGATAACATAAAAGTTTTTTTTGTCATTTTTGCTAAATTTCCCAGCTCCTTCTGCTATATTGAGTACAATACTTAAGGAGGCTCTTTTGAGTTGATCTTTTAAAATTCTATCGATTTTTGTATTCGATAAAACCTTCAAAACTTTTGAGTATTGAAGTTCTGCTTTTTGGTAGACGGTAAATTTTTCAAAATCGAACATTATTTTAGAATTAAGGCCATAATTCTTTTTCTTTTCCTTATTTCTTCATTCTTAAATTTTTCTGCCTAAAAGAATTAAGGTAAAGGTTAGGATTAAGAATTAGGGAAATTTCTTTGCAAAAATTTTGGTGGAGGTGGCGGGAATTGAACCCGCGTCCAAAAATGGAAAGAGAAAACTTCTACTATTATATTTTGTCTTAAAAGTTGACGAAGAAGAGAATAAAAAACAAGCGTAAAGCTCTTTTCTCCGAAGAAATTTTATACAAAGAGAGGCCTATTCCTCAGAGAATCCCTCTATGAAGCAGAAATAATTACGCTCCAGCCCTTTTCTTCTGCTTATAAAAAGAGTGAAGCGGAACTCATGATAATAGATGAGTCACGGTGAGATTACAACTAGGCAGCGTAAGCGAAAGATGGAGCGAAAGACGCTGCAAATCGTTTAGCTGAGTTGAAAACTCGAGATGCTGTATTGTTAGCATGTATGTTTGTCTGTAGAGATCGCAGTTGCGCCAGACACCAACTGAATAGCCATTTTCTATTTCGAATCATTTCTGTCGAAATCCGGTCACCCCCAAATTGTAAAAGAACAAAGAGAGTATAGATGGTTTTTTATTGAAGGCAAGAATATTTCCTTGTCTTTTTACTCATTTTTATTATTATAGAGGCGTTATTTATAAACAAAAACATGATTATTCTTGGAGCGTTTTTATTGAAGCTTATAGAAATATTACAAATAATACTTATTATTTACATTATTTCTTCATGGTTCGGAGGTGGGCCTCGCAATGTTTTTTTCAAATTCATTAAAGGAATTTGTCAGCCGATATTTCGTTATGCCTCTCGGCTTCCCTTGCAGTTTGGGCCAATAGATTTTTCACCAATTCTTGTGTTTTTATTTTTAGATTTTTTGAATCAACTTATTTATAATATCTTTTTTGTATGAATGAAAATCCTTTTCAAGCGGTAGAAAATAAAGAAGAAGTGAAGAGCCCTTTCACTCATCCCGTTATGGTGAAAGAAGAAGGAGGAAAGAAAAAAGCTTCTMTNTGRGCATT
>NVTB01000003.1:21493-97972 GCA_002401425.1 Candidatus Peregrinibacteria bacterium | reverse complement strand
YRRCTNTTMKKYYTWSYYSTTRWTGYTTTAATTGTTATTTTGGTGTTTGTGCTCGCCGTTGGTGGTCCAAATAATCCAGTGCTTTCTGCCTGGGGAATTGATCCATACGCATTGAAAGAAACATTAAAACTTATTTTACAGTACGCATTTTTCACGATTTCTTCGGTATTGTTTCTTTTACTCATTATTGGAGTATTTTTAACCTTGATGATTAAAAAAGAAAATAAGGTGAAGAAAAGAAGTGCATTGTTTCTTTCTTTGTTTTCTTTTGGAATGATGTTTTTTACTGTGATGGTTTGGATTGGAATGTATTCATGGATCGATCGTTTTGTCGCGAATGCGGAAGCGCCAGCCGCGATTATTGAAATTTCTCCTTCGGATCAAGAAATATTTTCTATGGAACCGCCTATAGAATTACAGATCTCGGCTGAAAATTTAAAAAAACAGTGGGAGAGAAAAGGGAAAACTATTTCAGAATTTTGGTGGGATTTAAATAATGATGGTGATTATGAAACCAGAACACAGAATGTTGTATTTACGCAACAATTTAGAAATTCTGGAAAAATTACTATTCGTTTGCAGATGGTGTTTGATGATGGGGGATTTGAACAAGTATCTCGAGAAATCCGTTTACCTGATGCCGTATATGATTATTTTCCACATGATGGAAAAATTCCACTTGAGGTATCGTTTGATGCTTCAAAATTAACATTGACTGATGATAGTATTATTGAGTATTCATGGGATTTTACGGGAAATGGAAATTTTGATGAAATTACAAAAAGTGCAAAAATTACGCATACTTTTCATCAGATTGGAACGTATGATGTTGTATTAAAAACTCTTTCTTCAACCGGAAAAGTATTTACGTATACGGCTGTTGTGAAAGCTTTTGGAGGAACGGGTGTTGTTGAGAAAATTGAGCCAGTTATTGATGTGTATCCAAAAACATCGGGAGAAGCCCCGTTGGCTTTAAAATTTCAGGCAAATAAATCAGCAAGTCCGTATGGAAATATTATATCGTATGTATGGGATTTTAAAGATGGAACACCTCCGCAGTCTTCACAATCAGTTGATCATGTGTTTCAAAAAAATGGAAAATATATTGTTGAATTAACCGTTATGGATGCCGATGGAAATAGCGCGACAACCACTGAAAAAATAGTTGTGAGTAAACCGATATTTGCACCAGAGGCGATTATTACTAATAGTCCCGCCTTACTTGAAGGAGTGGTTCCTTTTACGGTTCAATTTTCAGGAGAAGATTCACTGGATAAAGATAAAGACATTATTTCATATTCATGGGATATGAATGGAGATGGAAAAAGTGATGTGCATGAATCAAATTTTCAACATATATTTAGAGATCCAGGGAAATATGAAGTGCTCCTCACGGTTCTGGATTCACAAGGAAATGAATCATCCACTTTTGTGACGGTTCAGGCATTACAGCAAGATTTTCAGGCAAATATAAAAGTCAATCCACCATCAGGTCCAGTTCCGCTTACGGTTCAATTTGATGCCTCAGCTTCACAATATGCTTTGGGGAATATTATTTCATATGAATGGAATTTTGGAGATGGGGAGTCTCAGCAAGCCGGAGCGCAGATGAGACATATTTATAAAAAAGTTGGAGAATATGAGGTAAAGCTTATTTTACATGCAGATGATGGAGCGACTTCAATCGTGACGAAAAAAATATTTGTAAGATCTCCAGTGGTCCAATCATGTTTTACGTCTTCTGATCATAAGATTTATTTTACCGGAAAGCGTGATCAAGATGTTATTGATTTTGCTTCAACCTGCTCTCGTGGAAATATTATTCAGTGGAAATGGAGATTTGGAGATGGGGGAACTTCGAAAGACCGAAGTGTTGCGTATGTTTTTGATCAGCCCGGAGTATATACCGTCACGTTAGAAGTCGTTGATATCAAAAATACGGTCAGTTCATATTCTGATGTTATTGAAGTGTTGGAAAAATAATGGAATTATCATATATTCCATCGGGAAAAATCGTTGTTGCGCTTTCGGGGGGAGTTGACTCTTGCGTACTTTTACATGTGTTGTATCAAAAAACAAAAGATATTGTCATCGCTCATCTTAACCATAATATCCGAGGATCAGAGAGTGATGCGGATCAAGTATTTGTTGAGATTTTAGCGAGAAAATATGAGATTCCTTTGTATCAAAAAAAATTAGAAGAAGCTCCTGTCAGTGAAGATGACGCGAGAAAACAACGTTATGTATTTTTACAAGAGGTGTGTGACAAAGAGCACGCCAAGTGTTTAGCCGTGGCTCATCATCTTGATGACCAAGCAGAAACTGTTTTATTGCAGTTATTACGAGGGGCATCCGCTTTTTCTCCTATGCCAGAATTCGCATCGAATAATGTCTGGCGGCCTCTTTTGCATTTTTCAAAACAGGATATTATTGAATATGCGCAAACAAACCAGATTCGTTGGAGAGAGGATGCGTCAAATACTGAAAATCATTTTTCGCGAAATAAACTGAGAAATATTATTTTACCTGAGTTTGAAAAAATGAATGATCAGGCGATAAAACATATTGTTGAGTTTTCTCAAGAGTCATTATTACAAAAACAGTATATTACGAAACAGGCAGAAAAATATATAGCAGGAAGAACGGCGTTATCTCGTACAGAATTTATTCAATTAGATTCAGTTATTCAACATGAAATTATTCATATTTTTGCACCACAGCTCTATAAAATACATATGAAAGAAGTGTGCTTGATGATTCATCGAGGCATTGGGAGAAAAGAAAAACATGGATTTACTTTGGACATGGGAATGATACGAATGAAAAATTTGCTATAATAATACATTGTGTTAAAATGTGACACGTAACACATAAATAAAAAGAAATGAAAAAGTTATTGGCTGCATTTTTATGCATTATTCCCTTATTTACTGTTTCCGCAGCTTCGGTTGAGGAATCATGTTTTATTGATTTGCAGGAGAATGTTAAAAAAATTGGATTATTTGGAAATGAAAATAAAGATCTTTTTGATATGTCTTATAGCGATATAGAAAAGAAATTTTCAAAAAATTATAAAAACATGTCTTCATTTGGGATAGACCTTGATGATAATCTTTTTGAAATGAGATTGTATTCTTTTGGTGATCAAACGGGGTATATTCATCCTCCGTATTCTCCCTATCCGGTATCTAAAAAAACAGATACATGGAGCAAAGCGACGAAAGAATTTATTATAGCAGAGGAATATGTGCGTTTGCCAGATAATACAAAACAATTGATTTCTTGTTCATTTATGCAGATGAATGCAGGGGACCTGATGAAGGTAACGGCAGAAAATTATTTATATGATGGAGAGATGATTTCTGTTATTCAGGGGGATGATATGAGACAAGGGTACAAGGCCTGGTATAATGAAAACACGACATATGCCCATGATAATAGTGCGCTCGTGTCATGGCAAAGAATGTTTATTTACCCAAAGGATTCACAGAATGAGTATTTTAATAGATATGATGTATTATCGAGTTTTCCTGGAAAAAGAGTAGAGAATTTTTCAGATTTCGCACCAGTCCCATTAGATAAAGAGGTGTTTTTAGCAACGCTATCACAGGAAGCTCAAGATACAATAAAAGAAAAATATCCAGAAGGAATTCCTGATAATATTGTCCCAGATGGAGGAGGAATACGGGTGTATCAAGCCGATGAAAATGGGCAAATTATAAATGGCCTTGCACCCGACTCACTGATGCCGATTGAACCAGAAGATCTTGATAACATATTTGCATTTCAATCATATTACCAAGCGATTCAAGATACTTTCCCGGAATTCTCAGAGCATTTAGCACTCAGAGGAGTTTTGCATTTTGATACGATGAAGGAATTACTCGCGACTCGAGACAATGAATATTTTAATTACCTCTGGCATACGGTCTTAGATACTCGGGAAATAACAAAATATGCGCTCTTGAAAAAACAAGGAAAGATACAAGAGAAGGATGTATTTTATGAGGATTCTCTATCAGCCATTGAAAGTATTGAAGAGGAGGCAAAAATTTTATTATTAGAGCATAAAGATTTAGTTAAGGATGCACAGGGAAAAATGATAGAAGAGAAACCTGTTAAAAAAATAGGAAGCTTTGTCGGAGAAAAACCAGATAGTCCAATGGCTACGGCGTCTCAGATGCCAAGTCAGATGGAAATAGTATTCTTTTTTCTGGGTCTTACCGGGATATTTGGAGGAGTTATTTGGTTACTTGTTCGGTTGATCAAAAATAAAAAATAAAAATATAATTTAAATATATACGTATGAAAAAAATAATTTCATTGATGATGGTGGCGGCTCTGTTTTTTCAGGTGGTGCCTGTGGGGGTTGCGGAGGAGACGAAAAGTTTTAGCTATGGAGAGTATCCTTTGTTTAATATAGCAGATGATAAAGTTGCGATTATTAATGAAGAAATATGTAAAAATGCAGATGAATATATCTCAGAATATAAAAATGAAGAAATTCCGGGTTGTAGTAAGATGTTTGGTTTTATGATGTGTGGGCTCGATTCATATCCTGATTTATTGCAGATAAAATGGCGTGGATCTGATCTAGCGCAAGGAACATGGACTAAGTGGTGGAAAGGGTGGTCGAAATCATGTATGGATTGGGGATATTTTTCTCAGTCAAATGCTAGTAGTTTGTCGAATTGGCAGGATAGTGCAAATATTACTTTTACTTTAAAGAAAAAAACAACAACAACAAATACCTCTTATTCATATTCAGGAACTTTGTTAAAAAAAGAAAAGAATAAAAGTCTGAGTATGCGAGGAAATAAACATACATATACTTCTTATTCAACTAGTTATAGCTATAAAACTCTCACAACTCCAAGTTTCAATTCTCCCTTCATCTACTTCCAAAACACTCCAAACACTCCCTTTGATGTGAAAGTCGTTTCAGAGTTTAACAATTATAAAGAAGCTCCAGAGTTTTCTGAAAAAAACACATGGTCAGGTGAGCTCAAAGATGATCAAATGATTTTAGACGGACAATCGCACGATCATTTATTTTATGAGCTTGATGTGAATAAGGTAGATTTAAATAGAAATGGAAAAAACTTTGATACACAGGAATCGTTAGAAGCATTTTTACAGAACTCAGACTTTTTTGATAAAATGGGAATGACTGAAGAGCAAAAAATAAACTCTTTGGAATATTTGCTTCCAAATATCCCAGAATCTCCAAATTATTATTTGACGATTTTATCAGATCAATCGGTGAACAAACTCTCTCAGTTAGAATTTTCAAAAGATCCAGAGCAGTTTATTCGAAAATACTTTGCCGTCTATCCAACAAAAACACCGGTAAAAACTTTTGGTGATTTGGTCTATCCAGAATATCGAGAGGAAAGTAATGACTTTACTGTGATTGAAACTGGAGAAATATTGATACAACCGGAAATGTTTGTATTTTGGGAGTAAGAAACTCTTGAAGTATCACTTCTTCTTGTTTAAAAAATTTAAAAGATGGAGAAAAGTATGTCTTTATAAACAATAAGCCAGTGGCGGTTATTGTGGATATTAATATTTATGAGGAACAAAAACAAAAAATCGTCTTAGAGGTTTTACCGATTGATGAGCGGAGTGAAGAGATAGAGCAACTGGCTGTGCAGGTAAGAGGTATGGAATCTTCAGAGTTTAAAATTGATGATCATTCTTCATAAAATATGTATGGTCGTGCCATTAGCACGCCCATTTCTTTACATTCTATCTAAAAGCTCTTTGAAATATTTTAATTCAAAGGGCTTTGGAAGAATTGCACACTGTTTAAATCCCTCATCTTTCATTTTTTCTAATAATTTTTCTTCTAATCCATTTTTTACAAAGGGTGCATAAAAAAGTCCGCTGGTAAAAATAAGAGAGGGGAGATTATTGTCAGTTATCTTCTTCTTTATTTCGGCTATGATATTTTTATATTTTTCTAATTCGGGCACATCTCTTACATCTCCTTGGTAGGTATAGTCTATAATACAAATAGTTTTTTTGTGTGTGTCTTCTGCTATATTTTTAATATTATTAAAAATATCCATAGATCGACAGGCTTCTACTGTATATCCACATGATTGTATGAGATCTATAAAAATTTCTTCTAAAAAATCTTCGTCGTCAAAAATGAATACATGTTTATTTTTCATATCTCGGAAATAAAATACTTTTTTCACCAAGTTCTTTCCAGTCTTTTTGAGCATTCCATGTTTGAGTATCTGGAGTATCAGCGGATGAAAAGCCAAATATTGTTTCAATCTTTTTTGCAGATGAAGGAATAATTGGTTCAAGGAGATATCTGAGATGTCGGCATAGTTCCAAGTATTTTGGAAGTACATTTTTTAAGTCTTCAGGGTTTGATTTTACGAGTGTCCAGGGTTTTTCTTCGTCCATTTTTTTATTCGCGTATTGGAGTAATTGTAAAATATTTTCTGTTGATTTATTTATATCAAAGTTTTTRAANGNYTTTTGTTATATTCTTCCCAGGTTTGAGCAATCATATTTTCTGTTTCTGGGTGATCATTTCTCATTTCTGGAGTAATATTGTTTTTTGAACAGAGGACATGTACTCGATTGAGGAAATTTSCCAAATTATTTGCGAGATGTGAATTATAAATGTTTATAAACTGTTGTTCGGTATAATCATAGTCTTGTCCAGAGGGGATTTGTGAAAGTAAAAAATATCGTAGTGCGTCAGCGGAGTATTTTTCTACAACATCTGAAGGGTTAATAACGTTTCCGAGTGATTTTGACATTTTTTCACCTTCGTTTGTAATAAACCCATGAATGATAATTTTATTTGGAAGAGGGAGTTTGGCAGACAGAAGCATTCCGAGCCAAAATCCAGCATGAAATCGAACGATGTCTTTTCCAATGACATGAACTTTTTCTCCTTGTTCCCAAAACTTTTGATACAGTTCTCCATTGTTGGCAAAATCTAACGCAGAAATGTAGTTTGTGAGTGCGTCACACCAAACATACATGTTTTGTGTCTTGTCGCTTGGAACCGGGATTCCCCAGGGAAGATTCTTGGCATTTCGTGAAAAACTAATATCTTTGAGTCCGTGTTCTTTGATAAGGGAGACAATCTCATTTTTTCTAAATTCTGGAACGATCTCTACTTCTTTTGATTCGATTTTTTCCAAGATGGCATCTGAGTATTTTGAGAGTTTGAAAAAATAGTTTTCTTCAGCGATTTTTTCGAGTTCTTTTTTATGAATGGGGCAAGTATTGTTTATTACATCTTTGTCTTGATAAAACATTTCACATCCCACGCAGTAATTTCCTTCATAGCTTTTTTTATAAATATCTCCACTTTCTTCAAGTTGGCTCCAGAGTTTTTGTGCACTTGGCCAATGGTTTTTCTGGTCAGTGGTTCGTATAAAACCATCGTTTTGGATAAAAAGTTCTTCGTTATGTTTTTCAAATTGAGCGGAGAGTTCATCGCAAAATACAGAGGTTTCTTTCTGTAGTTCTGCCGCTTTTTGATGAATTTTCATTCCGTGTTCATCCGTTCCAGTGAGAAAAAAAGTGTCCCGATTCTGTGATCGTTGAAATCGTGCGATACTATCGCTGATGAGTGCTTCGAGAGTAAATCCAATATGGGGTGATCCGTTTACATAGGGGATAGAGGTAGAAATGAAAAAAGGTTTCATGCAAAAATTTTAAATTTGTGGTAAGTCTATTCAAAAAGCCAAAAATCGTCAAGCACTCATTGATTTATAAAAATATTTTTGTTATACTCTCTGTGATTTATAAAAAGATAATATGACACAAACTTCAGGGCCAGAGCATTCTTTGGAAAATTTACCAGGCGGTCAAACGGATGATGAGCAAAATGAGAATCGTGCGAAATTATTACAGGAGCTTGAGGCGGGGAATATTGATGATGATATGGCTTATAACAAATATTTTGAAAAGCTTCAAAAAGAAGAGCATGTTACTTTAAGTGAGGATGAAAAGAAGCAAATAAAAGACAGTCTTTCTGCGAGCGTGCAGCTTTTAAAAGATAATGAGACAACAAATAAAAGAGATCTTCGAAGAGAAGTTTCTGCGGAACTTGCAAATTTTGAAAAAAAAGAAATTACTGAATTTGTAAATTTTATATCAACTGGATTAAAGGGCTTACTTGATGCTCCGGAAGAAACAGCAAGAATGGCTGCGGCGATTGCATTAAAAGAAGAGCTTGCCAAGCGAAATGTATTTGGATCTGGTCCAGATTCAATAAAGGCACAAAGTTATTTTCAAGATAATATTTTAAATGCGGCGAGTGAATTTTCTCGAAATCATGCTCTTTCTGATAATTTGAATGAGCCATTTAA
Organism: Candidatus Peregrinibacteria bacterium; assembly: GCA_002401425.1. Lineage (GTDB taxonomy): Bacteria > Patescibacteriota > Gracilibacteria. Next base: position 89,621 of record NVTB01000003.1, on the reverse strand, counting down.
TGATATTGTGCGAATGTTAAATAATAGTGTTGTTCCATCAACTCAAAACATGAGAGATATACAGGCGGTATTTCTTCAAGAACTTAAAAAATTATCCGCTCAAGATTATAAAGGTCAGGGGTTTCAATCTGAGTATGGGTATAATCAAAAACTAATGGATCAGGCCATGACTGATATTCAAGGAGATATTGTTATTAATGGAAATGAGTCATATCCAACGTCATGGATTACTCGAATTGGATTTAAAGAAATGTTGATTGGTGCCACCGCCGGTTGGTTTGGTGTGAATGCGTTAATGCAGGTGCTGGATAAAAAAAACTGGGGGATGGCGATGGTTTCTGGGACCGTTGCGGCAGGACTCGTGAAGGGTTTTTATGATCAAGTAGAGCCTCGATCAGCTCCATTGGAAAGCAATCAGCAAGGAGCGGCAGAAATTAAAAAGAGGGTTACAAAGATTCAAAAAGAAATGCCAGAGGAGTTAGGCGGAGATCATTTAGAGACAGAGTTTTTAAAGCAATTTTTTGAACCAGAGAATGTTGATTTTTACAAACAATATATTTCTTTGCAGGATTCAAAATATGAGCATACTTCAGATGAGCTGGATTTTAATAATTTAGCAGCGACGGATGATGATATAAGAAGAGAGAGTCGAAAATTAAATAGAGATTTTTTGCAAGGAGTGAATATTGATTCGGTAGGATCTGTTTTATCACGTATTAATAGTAATGATAATGGCTGGGAGAGTTTATCGGTGGCTCAAAAAGAGTCTCATCTTTTACCTTTACTCGAGTCTCGTAGTAATCACCCAGGTTTAGAAAAACAAAAATTAGTAAAAGGGGTGTTGTTTCAAAATACAGCTGAATATAGAAATACTCCAGAAAAAAAACGTATTAATAAGACTGAGCAACAAGAGGCGGCTTTAGATGAAATATATAAAGTGACTCAATTTTTACAGCGTACAAATATTGATAGCATGAAGAAATTAGAGGCTTTTGGAAAAATTGGAAATGGTTTAGATAATGATTTAAGTAGTAGTGTTTCGTCATCATTAGGGAATGCAGCGGCATTTTTACGTGATATGAAGGACTCGGCGGTTGATTCTGTTTCATCTCTGTTTTAAGCATGAATCATCTTTTTTCTGATCCGGCTTTTGCATCAGCTTCTTCTTTAGAGAGAGGGTTGTTGTTAGAAAAACAGGGAGAAAAAAATGAGATAAAAAAGATTGCGGCGAGTGTGGCTCAAAATCCAGCAGAAATGCAGAAAATATCGACATATTTACAAGGAATAAAAGATCAAGGGGGAGAGGTAAAAATACAGGATGATTTTTTAAATATCAACGGCAGCGTTGTTTCTTTTGATAGAAAATCTTTTGATTTTTTATTGTCATCTCCGCCGGTTCAAAAAAAGTCTGTTCAATCCTCTGGGGAAACAACAAGGAGTTCTTCTTTTATTGGGCGCATGATTTTTGGTATTTTGGGAATGCCTTTGTCTTTATTATTTGCTTTACCGATTTTTATTTTTCTGGGAGCTTTTTTATTTGATGATGATGGAGGTGGGTATGCTATAAGAAGTCAAGATCAAGAGAGAGTTGTGGAATTTTGTTTTTCAAATCAAATAAATTTTGATGCATGTGAAGAAATCGAGAGATCGGTTCATTATTATCAATAATTATTTATTGAGATTTTTCAGAATTTCATTGTATTTTTCTGCTGCTATTTTTCCTATTGGTCCATCTTTATCATTTTTATATGCTGTTTCATAGCTACTGAGAGCATGACTGGTTTGTTTTGCCTTTTCATAAATTCGTGCTTGATTGAGATGAGCTGCAGGAAAATTTGGATCTATTTGAAAAGATTGTTGTAAGAGCTTTTGTGCTTCATTAAGCTTATTTTCTTCCAGGGCAACCCAGGCGAGGAGGTTGTATGATTGAGCTTCATTTGGGAAATTTTCACGAGCCCAGAGTGCGAGTTTTTTTGCCTTTTCTTTATCTTCGATTTTTTCGAGTGCAATCCATATAGGTTTAATAAAACGATCGACTGAATCGATTTCAATTTTTAAAAACTCTTCATAGAGCTGAAGGGCTTCATCATATTGTTCAAATTCCATAGATAATTCAGCAATTTTTTGAATGACATGAATTTTTGGTTTATATTGATTTTTATATGCGAGCCGATAGAACTCAAGGGCTTTTTTTCTCTCTCCGCTTTCTTCAAGAGAGAACGCTAGAAAAAATTGAGTTTCTGGTTTTGTGCTATCAAGGTCATAGGCATGAGAAAAGGCTTCTTTTGCTTTTTTATATTTTTCAGTTTTTATATGATTGTATCCATATACAATCCATGCATCACGATAATCTGGACGTTCATTGAGAACAATGTTTAAAAATGAGATACTGAGTTGATAGTCTCCGTTTTCTTTGAGGGCATTGGCAATAAGCGTTTTTAAATAGATATTATCAGCATCTTGTGCAATATTAAATGTTTTAAATGCTTTATCTAATTTTTTCGATTTGAGATACTTTGGGGATGCTATTGTCGTATCTCCATCGATTTCTTCTATTTCTAATAATGTTATGACCTGTAAGTAATAATCCGCTTCTGGTATGTCTGTGGCGATTCGTGATAATTGTGTTTGAGCAGAGGTGTAGTCAAAGTTTTTAATATAGTTTTTTGCGAGGGCAAGGAGTGTTGTGTCAGAGTGAGAAAGTCGTTCTGATTTTTTTAAATTTTCAATGGCTCCTTTGTAATTTTTTGCTAAAGAGAGGGTGTGGGCAAGTTTTATATAGGCTGTTGGATTTTTTGGTGATATTTCTATCCATGATTGATATTCATTTTGGGCAAGTTCTGCAAATCCCATTTCTAGATAGGTGTCACCTCGTTGTTCTCGTTCTTCTTTGGAATAAGTTTTTTGTAAATGAGATGTGGGGGATTCAATGAATTCATGACTTTCAGCTATTTCTTTGTTTGCAAAGTATGTTTCAATCGTTTCATTTATACCAAAAACTCTCATCGAGGCAATGATAATAGATATGAAAAATATGAAATATAATATATGTTTCGTCACGTGTAAAAAATTAAAAGACTCATTGATAGTGTATGAAAACATTATTGTTTTGCCAAGATGAATATATTCTATTATAATTTTTGTTGTTTATATGTTATTTTTATTGTTATGCATCGTTTTTTTTATGATGGGGTATTAGAARAGTCTTTTTTGATTGATCAAAAACAGCAAGTGCATCAAATGTCTCGGATTTTGGGATTGCAAAAAGGGGATGAGATTATTTTATTGGAAAAAAATAATAAGGCTGAAGAGATTTTGTGTAAAGTTTCTGCTATTTCTGGAAAAAAGGTAGAGGGTGTTTGTTTGGATAGGCGAAAAAATAATGCTGAGCCCAGCCGGAATGTTTTTCTTATATTGAGTTTGCCAAAGTCAAAACAAAAATATGAAGATATTTTACAGCATGCTGTTGAGTTAGGAGTGACTCATATATGCCCCATTCGTTCAGAAAGAAGTTTGGCAAAATATCCAGAAACATCAGCACGAATTGAAAAGATTTTATCAGAAGCTGTAGAACAGTCAGAGCGTTCGATTATTCCTGTTATTCAGCCTCTGGCTTCATTGGTTCAGAATATATCAGAGGTGTCAGGTCGTTGTTTGATAGCAGATTCATATAATAAAGAAGGGGTTTTATTATCAGAGGTTATTCGGAGTATATCATTGGACACTCATATTGCGATCTGTATTGGGCCAGAAGGAGGTTTTTCAGAAAAAGAGGTGGCACTCGCCATTGAGGCTGGAGCTGTTTCTGTTTCTTTAGGAAAAAGAGTTCTTCGGACCGAAACAGCCGCTTGGTTTTCTCTTTCATATATGAGTTGATTTTTTCTTAAATTTTTATAGAATGTGTTCAGTTTTAAACGAATTATTTTATGAAATACTTTTTCTTTCTTCTTTTTTCATTTATATCATTATTGCCAGTCTTCGCATTTACTGATGTTCCTGATCAATATGAGCATGCTGATGCTATTTATGCTTTGCAAAAAGTTGGAATTTTACAGGGGTATGATGATGGATCTTTTCGTCCTGAAAATACGATTAATCGAGCTGAAGCTGTTAAATTAATGGTTTTAGGAGGAGGGATAAATGTTAATGTGAACGAAAAGGTTCCACCTTTTTCAGATATAGAGGAGGGTGTGTGGTTTATTCCATATGTAACGAAAGCCAAGAGCTTGGGGATTATTAAGGGGAATGATGATGGATTATTTCATGCATCGAGAGAGACAAACTTGGCAGAGGCTTTAAAGGTGGTGTTTTTATCTCATGGAGTTCGAGTCTCTTTATCTTTGCCTTCATCAGTTCCGTATGCAGATGTTCCGGTGGATGCATGGTATGCACCATATTTTGTTCAGGCAAAAAAATATGGTATTTTTGATCAAAAGGTGTATGAAAATATTGATCCAGGGCACGCGGTGACTCGTGGAGAGTTGGCTGAGATTATTTATAAATTACGGCAGGTTGTGAAAGGAGAGGATCAAAGTTTGGTGCTTGCTTCTTTTTATGCAGACACTTTGCATGGAACAAAGACCGAAAGTGGTGAAAAATATGATAAAAATTTATATACGGCCGCTCATCGTTCTTTGCCGCTTGGTTCTCGAGTAGAATTAACACATGCGAAGACATCATTGTCAGTCATCGTAACTATTAATGATCGAGGGCCGTCAAATCCAGATCATGATTTTTTACTTTCTCGTGCGGCCTTTCAGGCGATTACTTCTCAGTCTCCAGGTGTTGTTCCTTTGTTGTATCGAGTGTTGGATGCACAAAATATCTTAGAAGAGGAGCTGGTTCGAAAAGAGGAGTGTTATCAAAAGGAAGACAGAGAGTCTTATAAGGATACATATTTTTACAATGAGGATGAGTCTATTAATATTACGCTCTATTCAGATATGTATAATGCATATTTTGAGAATGAAGTATTTGATATTTCTGGAAAATATATAGGAGAGGCTTCTTATATCAGGGCGTTGATAAAGGATGAATCAGGGAAAGTAACAGAGTTTTTTGGAGCGGTGAAGGATGAGGGGTTTATGATTCAGGTGGATATGGGAGGGGCTGGAGTGAAGACCTTGACATTATTACCTGAAGGAAAAAATGAGAATTATACGGCTTCATTTGAAGTGACTCAACAAACTTGTATTATTGCTGCAACGGTTTTTGATGGTTCGGCTGCAAATATTCGTTTTGATATTGAGGATAATGATGTCATTATTCGTTGGGATTTACAGGGGGCAAATCTTTCTCGGTTGGAATTCTTTCAAGGGGGGAAAATTATTCGAAAATATTTCTCACATTCAAAACATGGATGGAAGGTCGACTATAGGCAATTTCAAGAATTTGCCTTTGGAGAGGCTCGTTTTGTTGTATCGGTAGCAGAAAGTCCTGATGGAAACTTTGGATCTCGTAATACTTCATGGAATAGTGTTCAGGATTCATATAAAAACTTAGGAAAGCATTTCTTTCGCATTCAAGAAGAAGACGATATTGTTATTACATCTGGTCAATCTCGATTTCAACCAGGGGGAGAAATTATTATTTCAGGAACGACGAAATCTCCAGTTCTCTCTCGGGCGGCAATATTTACTCCGGGGGGGGATATTACATATTTATCATTTGAGACATCTTCTGTGAAAAAAACAAATGAGCAAGGGCTGGAATATTATGAGGCAGGAATGAAATTTATATTACGATATTCAACTTCTCAGAAAGGGGCATATGTCGTTGATATCTCACATTTGAATGGATATTCTATTTTTAGTATGCCTTTATATGATGAAAGTGTGGCTCCTGTCATTCCGTCTTATGCTACCTTTCAGTATGATCCAAAGTTTCAAGGGACCGTTGATCTTGCATCTTTGGCCGCTTCGGCGTTATCATTGTTAAATGATGATCGATTAGCGGCTTCTGAGTCTCGTTTAGAAATAGATGCAGCTCTCTCTTTGTTGGCTCAGTATCGTGCAGATGTCATGATTCAGGAAAATAATTTTTCTCATATTGATGTGTCAGGAAAAACGGTGATTGATTATAAGATAGAGTATGGAGTGAAGACAAGCGTGGCTGAAAACTTTGGGAGAGAGCGGGGGCTTGAGCTGGTGTATGAGTCGATTATGAGGTCTGCTCATTTTCGTGAAAATATATTTGATTCTCATTGGAGAAATGTAGGCTTTGGATTTGGTGTCACCCAGGATGGGCAGTTATTAATGGTGCAGGTTTTTTCGGCTGATTCTATTGAAGAAAAAGATATTGAAGGATATAGAGATGAGCTTTTGAATTTTTTAAATTCCAATCGAAATAAACTATTTGTGCCTCAGGCTTCTTTGACTTCAGTGGCTCAAGCTTGGTCTGATAAAATGTCTACTGAAGAGTTTTTTGATTTTTCAGATTCTGAGGGGGTGACTCTCTCGGCAGAAATTCGAAAAAGTGGAGTACTTCAAACAGTGGGGACTTTTATTGCTGGAAATTCTGAGTGGAATGATCTGTTGCGTATGGTCGAAGAGCATTCAGAGGTGTATGAGGATAAGTGGAGGAAGATGGGTATTGGAATTTCTCAGGATAATAATGGAATTATTAAGGTCACTTTATTGTATAGTGAATAGAAGGAAATAAAATAGTTCTGTGTGATTTATAGGGGCTTGCCATTGGCAAGCCTTGTTTTTAATAAAAAAAAACACCTCACAGAGTGAGGTGTTTTTTTGTTTGATCTTTTGAGAATTATGCTTCTGTTTTTTCTTCTTTTTCTGGAATATCRAAGTGAGTCACTCGTTCTGCTTTTTGTTTGTCTGTCAGTTGCCTGTCTTTGTATCGAGCGGCTTTTCCAAAAAGGTTTCGAGTGTAGTAGAGTCGAGCTCGTCGTACTTTTGCTTCTTTTACTATTTCTATAGTTGTTACAGCTGGAGAGTGAATGGCAAATACTTTTTCAACTCCTACTCCTGCAGAAATTTTTCGAACGGTGATATTTGAGTGAAGTTCTCCTCCTTTTCGATGAATTTTCATAATCATTCCTTCAAATTTTTGTAGTCGTTTTTTTTCTCCTTCAGAAATTTCTTGTGTGACACGAACGGTATAACCAACTTTGAGTGTTGGTACTGTTTTTTTCATATATGTTCGGTCGAGTTCTGCGATGATAGCATGATTTCCCATGTGAAATATTTTAATAATTTGTAGAGCGTACGGATTTTAGGTTGCCTTGCATAATTTATCAAGGGAATTTTTGATTTTGTTTATAATGGTAACATTTTTCTTACTTTTGAGGATTTTGAGGATAAATGGATCAGCAACTTCTATTCGGTATTCAAAATCAGGAATGGAGAGAACGGAGTATCGAAGATCTGGTTTTTTTAATTCTTTTTTAACATAATCCTCTACTTTTTTTGAAACAACGCTCCCGACTATCAGGAGATCTATTTCAGAATCGCTGTCTTCTGTAAATGTTCCTGAAAGAATGGCCAGGTCGATGCTCCCGAGAGAGAGGAGATCTTTTTTCATTGAGTTGTCATTGGCGGCTGTTTTTTGAATGATGGTTTGAAGTTCATGAAAAAGAAAGAATTTTTTATTAACATGAAAAAACTTTTTACGATTTCGTACTCGAGATTTAACAAGTCCGATCTTTTTTAGATTTTCTAGTTCTCTTCGAATGGAGTTTATTTGTTCGTGGAGGAGTCGAGTGAGCTCTCTTATATAGTATTCAGTCTCTGGGTGGTTTAAGAAGGTCTGCAGAAGCTTTATTCTTGTTTGAGACGAGAAAAGAGATTTAAGAGGCATGCCAGAATCGTTTATGGATAGGTTTTGTATTTTTGTCGGATTATTTATACATTTTTCCAATAAAAAAAGCAAGTTAAAAGATATAAAAATGTATTCATGAACCAAGAAGTTGATCATGGTTTTGTTTGTATATAGCTATAATGCGGTAAAATGTCATTTTGTTTATATTGCTATGTATATGTATAAAAAATGTATTCAATGGAATATATATAATAATCAATGTATAAAAAATGTATTCAATAAATTACCAGTGTACAAAAAATGTATTCATTTGTTTAATGTATTATAAGACGAAATTAATAGATGCATTCGCATTTATTTATCGTTATATATGAAGAAATGAAATGATGTACAATAAATGTATTCATAATATCTGATTTTTCTTTATTTCATCAAAAAAAGCCATCATATAATGATGGCTTTTTTAATGTTTTCATGATTTGTGTTTATTGTTTGTTGTTCAGTTGAATGATTCGGTAGAGTGTTTCGGCTACTTCTGCTCGAGTCACGTTGCCCGATGGTTGAAATGAAGATGTTGCATCTGTTATTTTATTTTCTTTGGCAAAGTCAGCGTATCCACTAAACCAGGCATCGTTTGGAACATCGCTAAATGAGGCTTTTGGATTCTGTGATATTTGAGCTTCTGCGGCTTCAAGTAATATTTTATAGTACTCTGCTCTATTTACAGAGTTGGCTGGCTTAAACGATCCGTCTGGGTACCCTTTTACCATTCCAAGGTTAAGGGCTCTTCCTATATATGATGAGTACCAGGCATTTTTATCAGTATCAGGAAATGTGACTTCTTGAGAAGGGGATATTCCTTTATCGAGTCCGAGGAGAAGCATTTTTAACGCTTCAATACGAGAGACTGATTTATTTGGCTGAAATGAACCGTCGGGATATCCTCCAATGATGTTATTGTCTTTGAGATAGGCAATGGCGGTGGCATTTTTATGATTGAAAGGGACGTCGGTGAAAATATTTTCTGTTTTTTTAACTTCTTGAGTCGTCATAATTCTTGTTTTTCCATTATATGCACCGTTACTGGCTCGTATTTGTACGGTGTCTGAATGTGGAGTGATGAAGACCTCCGCTTTTCCATCATGAAAATCTTGTGCACTCAGGGTGGTTTTTGATAATTTCCCTGATCCTTCTTCGAATGTAATGAGGACGTCTCCATTTGCGGTGTATTGAGGAATGTTATTCCCATCTTCATCTATGGCTTGAATATTCAGAGTGTTTGAGCTATTTTTTTTCACCGGTGTTTGTATTGAGACGTGAAAGGCTGAAAGGCTTTTGATTTCATTTATGATCTCAATGGAATATTGAAAATTATTAATTTTGACAGTGTATGTGCCAGCGCTATCGCTTGTCAGTGTGAATAAGAGGGGAGATGTTATGTTGTTTTTATCAATAGTATTGGGTGAAAGAGTCGCTCCTTCAGAGACGCTTATGTCTATTGCTTCTTCGCTTACGGTAAGAGGGGCGGCGTCTTGATCAAGGAGTATCACTTCAAAATGAGCTGAAGTTCCAAGGAAAACAGTGGTATCTCCTGAGAAATGCACTTGAGAAAGAAGAGGGGCTTCAATGGTTTGTTGTGGCGCTTCTGTTGGAGTGACTTCGGGTTTTATGTCATTGCTTAAAAGGGTCTCTGTTGTTTCGTTTGCCGCAGCATGAAGGGTTTCTTCTTCTGGGGCTTCTGAGATGAGGTTTATGAGAGCGGTATTGTCATTTTCTGCAATGCTTAATGAAAAACTTTCAGCGACTTCGTTTTGTACAGAGATGCTGGCTTGTCCATTTGTAAATTGTAAGGTTTTTGGAAAAATAGCGGATGGAGAGTTTGAGCTCAAAGTGAGAGAGCTGCTTGGTTTATAATCAGTATTAATATTATTGTTCTTTTTTGCAGTAATATTGATAGTCGTTGTTTCTGTTGTAGTAAAACTGAGTGAATCGCTTGAAATTTCAAAACTGATAGAGTCTGTATTGCTTTGGGTGTTATTGGTAATGGCTTTTTGTGGTTTTGATGAGGCACTGGAGAAGTTAGCGCTTATCCATTTCATCGGATTGACGGTATTGGCTTGAGCTTTATCTTGTCCGAGTCCCTCTGATACAGCATCAAAGAATGAAAGGTTGGCTGAAGTCGCTTCGCTTCCGCTGAACGGCCAATATGGACTCCATGGAGCTGTTGTTTTATCTATTTGGAAGTGAAGATGTGGAGTGGTGGAAGTTCCCGTTGTTCCCGTTTTTCCAATAAGGTCTCCTTTGTAAACAAAATCTCCTTCTTCTGTGGAAATCTCACTCAGGTGATTATAGCATGAAATCAGAGAGGTCGTATTATTGGTGTCAGGGTAACTTGGTACATGAGAGTGGTTTATGCAAAGGTGATATCCGAATCCAGAATTTTGTCGTTTTACCTTTGTGACAATCCCGTTGGCAATCGCGACAATAGGTGTTCCTTCGGGGACGCGAATATCAACGGCAAGATGTGACCCCACATCTTCTTTGTGATCTCCTTCATATCCTCCAAGGTAGACAACGGGAAAGGTAAGTTGTGCATTTTTTATATCATCATTGCTTCCGCCGTTAATTGCGAGAGAGTAGTCTGGAAGATTAATAAGCTCAGAGGGGGTTATTTCTGAGTATTTTGTTGTTTTGATGTTTCCTGACCAGGCAAGGTAGTTGGGAGATTGAGCAATGGGAAAGATGGCTCCGTCAARTGGTGTGGACACATCCAGTACAGAGGCTTTAAACCATCTTGATTGTCCAAGCCCTGAAAGAATGGCAATTGAGAGTACAAAAACAATGCTGAGAATAAGAGATTTATGTTTTTTGCATATGTTTTTTATATTGTTTGTATTCATGGTGAAAAAATTAGTTTTTGTTTTTGTTTATTTCGTTTCATATCATTGTACCAAAAAAAAAGATATTTTTCAAGGGGGATATGTTTATATATTATGAAAGAGATCTTGACAAATCAATGTTATATTATATAAAAATAACCACTTTAATAAAAAGTGGTTATTTGTAAATGTTTTTTCGGTGGTATTATTTTCTGATTCCGAGTTCTTTTATAAGTCCAGCGTAGTCAGAAGGTGTCCTTCGTTTAAAATAATTGAGAAGGCTTCGTCTGTCATTGGCTTTTTGTATCAGTCCTCGACGGCAACTGTTGTCTTGTTTGTGTTCTCGAAGATGTTCTGTGAGATGTGATATCTCGGCAGTAAGGATAGCTATTTGTACTTTTGCTGATCCTGTGTCGTTTTCGTTTTTACCATATTTTGTAATAATGGCTTGTTTTTGAGCTCGGGTCATAATGAACGCTATTAAAATATAAATGGGTTGCCAACACCGAGAGTTTAAAGTCCTGGTGGAGCGAGCGATTCTATTGTAAGTGAAAAAAACAAAAAGCCAAGAGAAAATCTTGGCTTTTTGAGAAGGGTGGGATAGATATATTATTCTACGCCTCGCTCTTTTTTAACTTTTTCAACAATATTTGAAGGTGCTGGTGCGTAATGAGATGGTTCCATTGAGTAAGCAGCTCGTCCTTGTGTCATTGATCGAAGATCAGTGGCATATCCGAACATTTCAGAAAGCGGAACCTCAGCATTAATAATTTTTGCGAGTCCTCGGTCTCCCATGCTTTTGATATTTCCTCGTCGAGAAGATACATCTCCCATAACATCTCCCATGAAATCTTCAGGAGTTGTGATTTCTACTTTCATAATTGGTTCAAGAAGTTGTGCTCCGGCTCGTGGTGCTGAGTCTCGGAAGGCAAATGAGGCAGCCATTTTAAAGGCAAGCTCAGATGAATCAACGTCATGGTATGTTCCATCTATAAGTCGAGCGTGAATATCTACGACGGGATATCCAGCAATAATTCCTCGAGTAAAGGCTTCTTTAAGACCTTTTTCAACAGCTGGGATATATTCATTTGGAATAGAAGCTCCTTTAATTTCATTTTTGAAAGTGAATCCTGTTCCAGCCACTTCTTGTGGAGAGAATATGATGACAACGTGACCGTATTGTCCACGTCCTCCAGTCTGTTTCTGGTATTTATATTCTGCTTCTACTTCTTTACTAATAGATTCTCGGTACGCAACTTGTGGTTGTCCGATATTTGCCTCTACTTTAAACTCTCGTTTCATTCGGTCTACGAGAATCTCTAGATGAAGTTCTCCCATTCCGGCCATGATAGTTTGATTTGTTTCGTCGTCAGTCCATACTCGGAATGTTGGATCTTCTTCAGAAAGTTTTTGAAGGGCAATTCCCATTTTTTCTTGGTCTCCTTTGGATTTTGGCTCAATAGAGATAGAAATTACTGGTTCTGGAAAGGTCATTGATTCAAGAACAATTTGATTTTTTTCGTCACACAGAGTATTTCCAGTCATTGTCTTTTTTAAACCAATAACGGCTCCGATATCTCCGGCGGCAATTTCTGACACTTCTTCTCGTGAGTTGGCGTGCATTTTTACAAGTCGTCCAATTCGTTCTTTCGTTCGTGTATTTGGATTGTATACATATGATCCACTTTTGAGTACTCCTGAATACACTCGTACAAAGGTCAATCGTCCAATAAATGGATCAGTTGCTACTTTAAAGGCGAGGGCTGAGATTGGTTCTTCTTCGCTTGGTTTTCGTGAAATTTTATTTTCTTCATTTCCTGGTTCAAATCCGCAAATCGCTGGTGTGTCGAGAGGAGAGGGGAGGAATGCAACAGCAGCATCAAGTGTTTTTTGTACTCCGACATTTTGAAGGGCTGATCCACAAAGCACTGGGAATATTTCTCCTTTAATTGTTCCTTTTCGAATAGCTGCTGTGATTTCCTCTTGAGTGAGCTGTGCTCCATCAAGGTATTTCATCATAAGGTCTTCATCTTGTTCAACAGCAATCTCGATCATGTGAGTTCGGCTGTTTTCTGCTTTATCTTTGAGTTCGGCAGGGATTTCAATTTCTTTAATTTTTTCTCCGCTATTTCCTTCAAATTCATAGGCTTTCATTTCAATAAGATCAATAAGACCGGTGAAATCATTTTCAGCTCCAATGGGCAGTTGAATGGCGAATGCCTTTGGAGAAAGTCGTTCGTGAATCGTTCGAAGAGACATGTCAAAGTCTCCTCCCATTTTATCCATTTTATTAATAAAACAGATTCGAGGAACATTGTATTTATCAGCCTGTCTCCATACTGTTTCTGACTGAGGCTCAACTCCTTGTGATCCATCAAATACCGCAATTCCTCCATCGAGAACTCGAAGTGATCGTTCTACTTCTACGGTAAAATCTACGTGACCTGGAGTATCAATAATATTAATAACATGATCATTCCACTGACATTGAGTAGCGGCTGAGGTGATAGTAATTCCTCGTTCTTTTTCTTGTTCCATCCAGTCCATGGTTCCTTCTCCATCATGTGTTTCTCCAATTTTATGGATTCGTCCAGAGTAAAAAAGAACTCGTTCGGTTGTAGTGGTTTTACCAGCATCGATATGCGCGATAATACCAATATTTCTTACTTTATTAAGGTCCATAAGAATAGATGTGTTAAAATGTATAAATTCGCAGGGATTCTATCGTGGAAGAATAGCATTGTAAAGAGATTCTTCTTTTGTTTTATTTATAGATAAATGGTGATAAAATCTACGTGTTTATATAATAATCAATACACTTGGCGAGAGAAAAAACAGCTGAAGAGCTTGTAAAAAATAAAAATAAAGATATAATGTGCGCGAAAATATATATTAAGGATTTGTATGAATTTTAAACTCAATAAACGGGAGAAGGCTTATGCGATTATTGTGTTCGTTGTTTCTTTGGTTTTAGGGTTTGCTCTTTTTGGAGGATTTCAGAAGGTAAGAGACATGAAAGCTGCAGATGTTTTGCATCAGCAAAACGCTGATTTTATGAAGGTTTTGGAGCTCGATGGAAAAACATGGCCTTTGGAAGAAGGAGAGGTTATAGTAAAAAAGATAAATAAAGAGGAGCTTGTAGAAAAGAATGTTCAGACAAATGAGGAAAATACAAAAGGAGAGAGTGTGACGGAGGGGGTTGAGGAAAAAAGGGAATACATTAAGCTGACATCAGTGTTAGGATCAGGAGAAATTCGTTTTAAAAAAATAGAAGAGGTTTCTGCTTGGATGAAATATTCTGTTCATGAATATGATTCATGGGAATCAGTGTCTGAGGCATTCTTTATTGATATCGATGTTTTAAAGGAAAAAAATAGTGCGTATGAGACAGTGGTAACCGGGGTGTTGTTATTTGTTCCTGATTTATTTGAAGCTTGGGAGGATTACATTGTGAAAAAAGAAGATACATGGAAAAAGTTGGCAGAGTATTATTCGGTTGATGGTGATGTTTTGCGTTTAGGGAATAGTGAAAAAAACTTAGTTGTTGGGGATATCATTCGTGTTCCTTCTTTATAAGTATTTGTTATTTACAAATGTGGAAAAAATCACTACAATAAAAAAGAAAAAAATATATCTATGATACAAATAAAAAAAATCGGGTTTTCGTTAGTTGAGCTCATTGTAGTGATTAGTATCATTGCGGTGTTATCTACTATTGCATATGTTTCATTTACGAGTGAGACGGTTCAGGCACGTGATGCAAAGAGAAGGGCTGATATTAAGGCTTTTGAGGATTCAGTGGGATTGGCGGTTGCCAAGGGGAGATCTATTAACTATGAAGTTGGTGGTGGTTCGTTTTCTACAGGAGTTGGTGGTGCTGATTTATTGGTAACGAATGAGGGGAATATTCGAGTTCTTCGATATGCATCGGCTTTTCAGGTTCTTCCTGGTTTTGTGGATTCAACTATTTTGGCAAAAGTTCCTCGAGATCCGAAGGGGTCAACCTATGTGGCGGCTTTTATTTCAAATACGTTATTTCAATTTGCCGGAACGTTAGAAAGTCCAGAGACGCAAATTCCCGAAGCTATTGTTAAAGGGACTTTTGGTGGCTCAGGAATCGTAGATAGCTTGCTTATTGATATCGATAATAGTGATACCTTATTACCAGTTGGAAATGCCGATCAATTTATTCGAGGGGATATTATTCAAATTGATAGCGAGAAGATGCAAGTGGTTGATATTTCGAGGGCGAGTGAGATGATTATTGTTACTCGGGGGCAGGGAGGGACAACGGCTGGGGTTCATAAGAATCGTGAATCAATACAGTTGTCATCGCTGGCAACAAATGCAGAATCTTTATTCTGTTTGGGGGCTCTGACTACTTTAACAAAAAGTGGGGTAGATGCATCGGGGGTTATAGCTTCGCAAGTTCCAACGTCTTTAACTGTTACACTGACTGCTGTTTTATTAGATGACATGTATACATGTTCATCGGGCGGAAGTGTTTCGGATAAGGGAGAGGTTCTTATTTACAATAATGACTAATAATTATTTTTTAATTTCATTTTTATTATGAAAAAACAGTCCATTGGTTTTACTTTAGTAGAACTTATTATCGTTATCTCTATTATTTCCGTATTAGCGACATTAGCGTTTATGTCTTTTTCGACAGAAACAGCTTCAGCGCGTGATGCAAAAAGAGATGGTGATTTACGAACGTATGAAAATGTTATTGCAACATCTTCAAGTCAAAATAAGAGAATTCGATATACTGAAGATGCTGCAGACACAGGTCGAGATGGATCTGGAGATCAGGGAGCAAGAGAGTCTATTAGCACAAATAATGGCACGATTACTCCATTAAGAGGTTCTTATCTTATGCCTATCCAGTCAGGAGTTTTTGAATCTGATGTTATTGCGACCGCGGAAAGAGATCCAAAAGGTTCTCCATATTTTGGTGTGTTTATTTCAGATAAAACATATCAGTTGTTTGGAACGAAGGAAAATCCCGATACACAAACGCCGGCGGCTTTTGTAACTGGATCCTTTAAGGAAGGGGCTTTAGTTGATGTTTTAAGGAGTGATGTTGATAGTTCGGCAACGGTTATTCCTGTCTCAAATCCTATACAATTTATTGCGGGAGATATTATTTCTATTGATGATGAGGAGATGACAGTCGTAACATTTAATAATGTGGTCGGAGATGGAGGTCATAAAACGGTAACCGTTACTCGAGCATCCAATGGCACAACGGCGGTTTTGCATAATAAAGAAATTAAAATTAAGCTGAAGACATCTCGAGCAGGAGGAACTTCCTTGCTGTGTCTTGGTCAGCTGCAAACAGCCGCAGGAACTCCTGTTGATACAACGGTAACCGCTGCATTTGTGGCCAGTAGTGATATTATGCATGGGACGGCGTCTGTTGGAATACTTTGTAGTACGGCGACAGGGAATGGAACCGTTATTGATGAAGGTTTGTTATTACCTTATAAAGTAAATTAATCACATATGATTCAAAAAAATAACTTTGGCGGCGGAGATATACTTATTATGTTGTTCTCATTTTCACTTCTTTCACTTTTGGCCGTTGCTCCTATGCATATAGCAGGGGAGACCGCTCAGGCGAGGGACGCGAAAAGAATGAATGATATTAAGATATTTGAAGATGCTATTTCTACTTCAAATTCAAAAGATAGGCCTATTCGTTTTACAAAGGATTTTGTCGGAAAGACAGATGGAGGAGTTGATCGAGCTGATGACCCTGCGACTGATAGAATAGAGGGGTCTGATACACACTTGCTTCAGACATCTGCTGGATATTTAAAAGCTATTCGTGGAGGATATTTACTTCCGCTGCAGGTTGGAAATTTTTATTCTGGAATTATGCAAACGGTGCCAAGTGATCCAAAAGGAAACCGATACTTAGCGGTATTTATGTCGAAATTTGATTATTCATTTTTTGCATCAAATGAAAATCCAGCAACAAAGATATCTACAGCTCTGGTGAGAGGGACATTTAAGCCAAGAATGACTTTGGATAATACTAGAGAGCAATTATCCGGAGGCGCTTCTGCAGCAACAACGATTAAAGTTTCAAATCCGACTCGTTTTGTGGCAGGAGATATTATAAGCATTGATGATGAATATATGGTAGTTAGAGGATATGATGCACAGCTTTCGAATCTATATGTTGTTCGAGGGTATGATCTTGACGCCGCAACCGGTTTAAATGTTGCTACTCAGGTTATTCATAATATTGGGGCTGATATTAAGTTGTATCAGACAGCGACAAAAGGTGATAGTTTAGTTTGTATTACTTCAGATATTGCATACTTGAATACTATTACTTCAAATTCTATMRRWGNNWWWWSATYTATYAWKRRWCNTTTTMTTTNYYCAKKKGTTKWTKKMACGKYWGSWWAKKTTWRWKKANKMRAAKTNRGWTNYCWATKRTSKANGSANRAGNSMTWGNSCYCTRTTKANTKCARWMGWACRTTTTTATATTATTTAATTTTTACATATGAAAAATAAAGGATTTACGTTAGTAGAGTTGATCATCGTGATTGCGATTATCTCTGTGCTCGCAACATTGGCATTTATGTCATTTTCAACAGAGACCGCTCAAGCTCGAGATGCGAAACGAGATAATGATATTAAGGTATTTGAAGATGCTATTTCTACTTCAAATTCAAAAGATAAGCCTATTCGTTTTACAAAAGATTTTGTCGGAAAGACAGATGGAGGAGTTGATCGAGCTGATGATAGTGCGACGACGACTGTGACAGAAGGTCCAGATACACATGTTCTTCAGTCATCATCAGGATCTTTAAAGGCTATTCGTGGTGGATATTTGCTGCCAGTACAAACTGGGGTATTTGATTCTGGGATTATGCAGACAGTCGCGAATGATCCAAAAGGAAATCCGTATTTAGTGGCTTTTGTTTCAAAAACAGATTATTTATTTTTGGCATCAAAAGAAAATCCAACAACAAAGATTACAACGGCCATGGTGAAAGGAACATTTAAGCCGGGGGCAACTTTGGATAGTATCCGAGAGCAGTTAACAGGAGGAGCTTCGGCGGCAACAACAATTAAAGTTTCAAATCCGACTCGTTTTGTGGCTGGAGATGTTGTGAGGATTGATGATGAGTATATGGTGGTCAGAGGGTATGATGAAACACTTTCTACTCTATCTGTTGTTCGAGGATATGATCTTGATGCTGCAACAGGTGTAAATATTTCAACTCAGGCTGTTCATAATATTGGAGCTGATATTAAGCTCTACCAGCCGGCAACGAAAGGAGATAGTTTGGCATGTCTCATTGAAGATATTGCCGATCTAGCGACTATTTCTTCAGATTCTACAGGAGTAAATACCTATATAGGAACATTTGCTTTTCCAGGGATTGTTGGAACGGCCGGAAAAGTATGTGGAACAAACTCTAATTCTATTATTGACGGAGGAACTATCCTTCCATATAACCTATAAAAAGTAAAAGTATTAAATAGAAGGGAGGATGTATCCTCCCTTTTTCTTTATAAAATCATTGTATGRAAAAAGTTTCTGTCTCAGCGGGAGTGACACTGATTGAATTGCTTTTTGTGATTTCTTTTATTGTGATTCTTTCAACTTTTGCCGTTTTTTCTGTTGCGGGGGTTCGTTCAGAGTTAGCGCTGGGATATGCGGTAGAGTCTTTCGATGAGCAAGATGTTTTATTTTCTCAGGAGTTGCTTACGCAAAAGAAAAAGGAGGTAACATGTGAGTTTTCATTAACGGAGTCTCGCTCATATTTTTGTCAGAGCTTATATGCGATTCCTCTTTCGTCCTTGGGATATGCGGCCTCTGATTTAAAAATCACGAAAACAGGAGGCGATTATGATATTGTATATCCATCGGATATATCGGCTGGAAGTATATCTTTGTCTTGGACGCCGGCTGATAAATTATCAAATCCTAAAAAAACATATTTTCGAGCGAGGAAGGGGACTTCAAGTTTTTTTACGCTTCCTAATGATGCTTTTCCTCCTCCAAATACGTCATATATTGTGTCTCAGATACATAATGCACAAAACTATGTATTTGAAATTCTCTATCCAAATAAAACATTTCCTGTTGAAGATATTTCGTTTTTTTATTTTGGTCCAGCTAATATGGGTGCAAATACAGATAATTATGTTTTATTGAATAAGATTGAGGTGTTGGATTTTTCAGATGCATGGAAGCCAGTTGACGATCTTTCTGTTATATACTCACAGCCATATGCAAAAAAACGATTCTTTTCTTCTTCTCAGGAATATAAGAGCGTTAAATTTTCTTTTGTTCGTGAAAATACGACCGTTCAATATCAATTATAAACATTTATGAAGATTTTTCAAAAAAATACCGGTCTGACTTTGGTTGAAACAGTGGTCGCTGTCTCAGTTTTTTTAATTTTTATATTTGTTGGCAATATATTATTAAAGTTTTTTGCTGGAGGGGTTATTGATATAGAAAGAATGTTTCAGTCTTCGTTTTTGGCAAAAAATGGAACAATTATTGTCGAAAATATTTTACAAAATGAAGAATCAAATATATTTGATCGTGACTATTTGACTTTTATAGGAACTCCAAAAAAAGGTTATTTTCAATTACGATGGGAAGGGGAGTGGAATGAGCTAAAATTAGCAGAATCTGAATTAGCTACATTAGATGCCTCATTGGAGACTATTTTTCAACAAATGCAAAAACGATATGAAGTTTCAGAATCTTTGGTGGATTTTCAGGCACTTGCTTTGGTTGATAAAAAAGCACAGTTGAGAACGATGTTTAAAAATTATACGAGATATCATATTCTTCCAAATATTTATTATATTGCTTATAATACGACTGATAATACAGAGTTGGATAATATTTTTCAATATTTAGATGTTCGTTTTGTTTTAAGTGAAACTTTGGCAGATTTTCAGGCTTTGTCGGTATCGGCGAAACAAGATTACTTATCAGCGGCTTGGACAACAGAGCAGTCAGCCTATTTAGGAAGTGATCAGGAGTATGAAGGTCCATTTACGGTTTATTCTGAATATAGTCCGGCGCGTTTTACGACCAGATTTTATAGAAAATTTATCGTAGAGGAAAAAGAATCTTGGGGATTGTATGAAATTGAAGGAGATGTTTGTTATGAAGATTGTGATAATCATGTAAAAGTCTATAAARCATTTAATCGATGAGAAATATTATAAAAAAAACATGGGGGCTGACTTTTATTGAAATTGTTATTGCGGTTTCTATTTCAGCAATATTATTAACGGGGATTGTTGTTTCATTTCAAAATTTTGCACAGTATCAAGAATGGATTGTATATTTTTCTCGTTTACAACAGCATTCGGTTCGTGAAATGTCTGTATTAGAAAGATCTTTTTCTCATAATATGTATTTTCAAACAACGAAAGATTTAACTGTTTCATTTTCTCGAGTGTTTGGAAGGCGTCAGGATTCACCAATTTTTTCTGAGGTCTCTGTTGTAAAAACAACTGATACCTCACAAGAAATTGGATTAAGTGATATGACGGGGCATGTGGCGATACATTCGGGCGTATTATTTTCCGGGATGGTTCAGCAGGGGGATTTTATATATATTGTTGATACGGGGAACCATATTATTCGTCGTTATAATACCGCAACGGGGGCTGAAGCTATTTATGCTGGACAAATGGGATCTCCGGGAGAGGCAAATGCATCAACGGGAACATCTGCTCAGTTTCGTAATCCAACAGGAGTCGCCTATTATTTAGGAAAACTCTATGTTGTTGATACGGGAAATCATGTTGTTCGAAGTATCGTGGTTGATGCTTTAGATGTGAATCGAGTTGTGACAACTTTTGCGGGGAATATATCGGCTGCAGGAAATGGAAATGGGATTATTACAAGTGCGTATTTTGCTTATCCTACCGGAATTGCTATAGATAGTTCAAATGGAGATATGTATATTTCTGATACGGGAAATCATCAAATAAAAAAAATATCAAATGGGGTTGTTTTACCATTGATTGGGACAGGAGTTTCTGGGAGGGGGAGTGGAGTAACCGCTTTTTCTCAATTATTATCATATCAAATAGATACGCCAACAACATTGGTATATAATACGGTTTTGGGGCAATTATTTGTAAATGATTTTAATAACAAAAGAATTATAAGAGTGTCTGGCTCTGGAGCCATTCAAGTGACTCATGAGGCTGTCTATTTTGGAGGTGTTCGTATGTATACAAACGGATTATCTAAAACTTTTTTAGAATATCAGAATATGAAAAATGGAAGAATATATTCTCTGGATGTGACGGATTTTCAAATATATGATGTATTAAAGCCTCAGATATATAATAACTTTCATGCTTCCAAGTATTTACATAATAATTTCATGAGAGTGGGGGAAGATATCATACTTTCTGGATTACAAAAAAAGGTAGATGCTTGGGACGTCCGTTTTATTGATGTGAGTCTTTCTCGAATTATTCCTTTATATGGAGAAAGTGGAAGTGTTGGGCAATTAAGTGTTTTTGATCCTGAGGCAATGGTATTTGCGTCTTTTGTTGATTTTATTGGAGATTCAGTGATCTCGAAAATGAAGGTTCGAGAAGGGATTATTCAGTATAATGAAAATATTTATGAACTTATTGTAAAATATACGACAGAAGCTATTCGAGAACAAACAGATTCAGAAATTTCGTATTCACTTTTACTCGGATTTGATAATCTCTCTTTATGAAAATGAAAAAAAACATTGGCGGAATATTGGTATATGTTCTCATGATTGGTTTTATCATGATGTTTTTTCTTTCATTATTGTTTGAGATATTTGGAGTCGCTCTGGAAGAGTCTCGGAATTCTTCTCGGTATTTACAAAATCAATTTTTACAACAAAATATTTTTGAAAATTCATTGGCGCGATATAAAAAATTGTATACTGATTTTTCTATTTATACACAGCAAGATGGTCAAGAACATAGTATTTCTCGATTTCAAAATGATTTGACTCCTTTTTTAAATTCTCATATTGCAGATGAATCAAAAATTCGCCTAGAGTTTCATAAAAATCAAAGAGAAATACCTTTTATGTATACCGATGTTGATACGGGAAATTCTGTTATGTCTCATAACTCCCTGAGTCTTATTAAGACATTTAAAATTTCATGGAATATAGATCATGCAGTGGAGTCGGCTGATAAATTACGGTATAATCCATTGTCGCGAATTGAATCTGCTGATTTGCGAATTACAATGATTCGTCAAGGAGCGGTTGGGGCCGTTATGTGCTTTAATACAACAAACGCAGATGTTGCGGCGGATATTGTTGTGAATGGAAATTTTAAACAATCTTTCGTAGTGAAAGAGTCTTATTTTCGAAGTGCTTCAACGGGAAATGCCGATTGTACTGCTGTTTTGGAAGGGGATGCACTGGCGACGCCGCCTGTAGCGGAGGATCAGTATTTTGGAAAAACGATTTTAAATAATGATGGAGCGAATGTCTTGGATTTTTCAAATAATTCTTATGTCCTTATTATTGAAGCTTTGACAGGATCAACACATGTTCGTGTGAATGATAATGGTGGGAATGCTGGATATATTCCCACTTCATATATTGATTTTTCTCTCACTCCAGAGAAAGATGGAGAGATAGTAAGTGTTTCTTCGTTTATTGGAGGATCGAATACTTTGGGTTTAACGGTGTTAGAATCTTCATCTGAAAGTTATAACGGAGAAGAGATTTTACCAGATACTGAGATAACACTTGAGATATGGAATTTTCTGATTGATAAGCTGCAAAGTAATTTAACGCAGTAATGTATTGAAAGATAATATGATTGATTTATATGAATTATAATATTATATTTTTAACGTACGCTTAAACATACTTTTATGAATACATCAGTATCTGTTAAATATTTAAGGCAGCATTTGTCAGCAATTGCTGATAAAGCTGAAGAAGGTGAGACTTTTGATGTATATCGTCGGTCGAATTTTAGTTTTAAAATAGTGCCTTCTGGTTCATCTGTTGATGAAAATTGGGAGACAGTTATTGATTTTACAGAAAATGGAAAAAGAGTTGAGATATATGAGGCTTTAGATGTTTTGAAAAAAATGAATCATCCTTCCTATAGGGATTTTTAAGCCGATATATTGACATTTTTAATAAATATGTTATTATAAAAACAAAGAAGAGTTATTTTTTCTATGATTATCACCTTAGTTGTCTTGAAAAAACATTAAAAACTGAATAAAAAAACATTGTTTTTTTCTTTTATTCTGGTACAATTTCAAAGAATATATTCATAAGTTTTTTGCCATGAGATTTTTCCAAAATAAAAACAAATATATAGTATCGGTGTTACTGGTATTGACTTTGCTTCTGCAGGGGGTTTTTGCCGATGGAATTATTGATTCAACCAATGTATTTGATACAACGGCTACTTCTGGAGACATTATTGATCCAAGTGCATGGAATGCTTTATTGGAGATTATCAATCATGAAAATTTATTACCAACAAATATTCGAGCAGGAATTTCTATTGGAGGAGTGACGGGGAATTACCAGGGATCAGTTGATGCAACGGGAGTGAATACTTCTGATGCGACGGCGGCTTCTTCTGATATTTTAGCTGGAAAAAATGCATATGGATCTGCGGGAACAAAGTTAGTGGGGACAATTCCTGTTATTACTTCAAATGTCACTGGATTAAACGGGGTGACTTCTATTTCATTGCCAAGTGGCTATTATCAAGGGGTGAATGTCGTATCACAAGATACAAATTTATTAGCTGCAAATATAAAAAATGGAGTGAGTGTTTTTGGAGTGACTGGAACACTTGATGCTATAGCAGCTGCCAGTTTATGGGCTCAGGGGGGATCTCATTTATTTTATGATACGGGGAATGTTGGTATCGGTTTTACTTCACCTGATCCGACAGAGAAATTAGAGGTTTTGGGAAATGTAAAGGCAACGAGTTTTATTGGTTCAGGGGCTGCTTTGACAGGTATTATAACAACAGAATCAGATCCAACTATTGGAATTTTAACGACGGGGAAATGGTGTTCATCGGATGGATCAGAAATTACATGTACTCAAGATGCGCCAGGAKGAWGNTGNMWTMAKKKKKAACATNKRAYWRYWKRAWAATGGKKTANSTTATGATGGTTCAGATATTGTGTGTACTGTTGATGCGCCAGTGGCATCTGAGTCAGATACGCTGGATACGGTTATTGGAAGGGGAGCGATAACAACCGCAGCTATTACTATTGGAGGATTAACCGTTGACACTGATACATTGTATGTTGACAGTATAAATAACCGAGTGGGAATAGGGAATACAAGTCCGGCGTATGAACTGGATGTTACGGGAACCGTTAAAGGAAATATTTTATGTATGGGGACAGATTGTCGAACACAGTGGCCGGCAGGAGTAACAGCGGAAGTTGATACGTTTGCTATTGTTGTGGGGAGAGGATCTGTGACAACAGCCTCTATCACAACCGGTGGATTAATCGTTGATACCGATACATTCGTAGTAGATTCAGCAAATAATCGAGTCGGAATTGGTATCGCGAGTCCAACATCGGCACTCGATATCGTTGGAGATGTTAATTTTACGGGGTCTCTTCAATCTGGAACCGTTCCAGTGGCAAGAATTTCTGGTCTTGGATCATTAGCGACAGCGAGTGCGGTGACTGATGCACAAGTTCCAAATGATATTACGGTTGATACAGCCAGTGCACTTTCAAGTATGGCAATATCACAGTTTACGAATGATTTGGCATATTTAACAGCCGTTACTTCATCAGATATTACTGATGGACAAATAGTGAATGCGGATATATCTGCCAGTGCGGGAATCTCAAATTCAAAAATTTCAGGACTCGGATCATTAGCGACAGCCAGTGCGGTGACCGATTCACAGGTTCCAAATGACATAACAATTGATACAGCTACAGCGTTATCCAGTATGAATATTTCACAATTCACGAATGATTCAAGTTATTTAACTTCATTTACTGAGGCAGATACTTTAGATACAGTTGTAGGAAGAGGCGCAACAACAACTGCGGCTATTACAACTGGAAAAATTACCACTTCAAGAGCAACTGAATCCACGGCAACTCAATTAGAGTTAAGAAATGAAGGAGGTATATCAACGGGAAACTATGATGGTCTTTCATTTACACAAGGAGCAACGGGGGCTATCGATTTAGGAGCAATAAAATTACATTATTTGTCATCTGGTCAAACGGAGATGGGATTTGAAACGCGGTCAGGAGAGCACTTGCGAATTGCGGATGATGGAAAGGTGGGGATAGGAATAACAGCACCAGAACAGCAATTACATATTAAGAATGATGGAGGTCCTGCGATACCCTTATTGGTACAAAGAACAGCAACGAATGCTAATGCTGTTATTGAGGTCCGGGATGATAATGATTCTATATTTTTTGGTAAAAATAGTAGTGATGGTTTTGCGGTAAATACTGCAGCAGATTTATCTTCTAGTGCTTTGTTTACTATTGAGTCTGGTGGGTATGTAGGAATAGGAACTACATCACCAACATCCTTATTGCATTCTAAAGGTCCTGGTTTTCCAGTCATACAAGCAGAAAGAACGAGCACGGCTACAAATTCTGTAAATATAGGATTAGAAACAAGGCATACAACAACCGGTGATATGGTAGATGGGTTTGGATCAGGAATGATATTTTCTGTACAAGATTCTAGCGGGGCCGTAGGAAATTTTATGGGATATATCTCAGGAGTAAGATCAGGATCTGATACTACTGGGGATTTAGTATTTACAAATAGTAATGCTGGATCATTTCAAGACAATATGATTATTAAAGCTGGTGGGGATGTAGGAATTGGAACAACTAGTCCTTCATACGCGCTTGATGTAAATGGAAATATTCGATCATATGTTCAAGGAGTCAGAACAAACCTTGCCTTTAAAATTGATAATGGTACTCCAGCTTCATGGACACAAAATAATGTTGTAGGGCATTATTGGACAGGGTCGCAAGACGCTCTTTCTTTACAGGTGCCACAAAGTGCCACAACTAATGGAACCAGTCTTGATATGATGTCTGATGGTACAATGATTTTTAATGGAGCTTCAAACGAAAAAATGAGATTACTGGCTGATGGTAAAATAGGTATTGGAACGGCCGTGCCATATGCACAACTAGAGGTAGCAGCGAATGCTAATGTTAATCAACCTGCGCTTGCTGCTGGAGCTTCTGCTACAGTCGGATCATTCGGCTTTGCCACTCCTTATGGAGGTTCTAGTGATGACTACCCTTCAAATGTTATTAGTACAAATTTCTCATCTGGTCGTTCTGTATATGGTCATGGAGTACGAGGATCAAGAAGTGGAGAGGCTGTATCTGCTTCTTCCGGATTTGTTTCTACTTATGATAATTTTTCTGGAAACAGAGCGGCTTTAACAATGGATATTGCTGGAAATTTTGCGATTTGGAATAGTGGTTCCGCACTTAATACTGCGGTGGGATCAGAGGTAACAATGCTGAATCGTTTTAATATTGCAGGAAATGGTAGCGTAGGAATTGGAACAGCTTCACCAACTGGAATTGTACATATAAAATCTAATGATCTTGGATCTGTGTTTCAAACATCCTCTGCTGTAAATAAAAGAGTACAAACATTTTTTCAGGATAGTTCAGCAACACAAACAGGACGAATTGGGGTTGATATTTCTGGTTCAAATGATGATGATTTACAGTTTATTGCGGGTTCTGGATCAGCTCCACAGTTACATATTGAGGCTGATGGAAATGTAGGAGTAGGAACGACATCACCGAACTCAACTCTTCATGTAGATGGACCACTCACACTGACAGGGGCAACAGCAGATGGTGCCAATTCTCAAGGAACTATGAATTTTGGAACAGCAAATGGTTATAAGATTAATGGAGGAGCGGATTACTTAGGAATTGATTTTTATACGAATAGTGCCGAAAGGATGACGATTCGAGATAGTGGATTTGTAGGTATTGGAACAACAACTCCTGCGGGAATTTTTGATGTAAATCAATCAACAACAAGTAATATGATTACTCGTTTTTGGAATAAGGATAGTTCAGGAACAGGAAAATCTATTGTACGAATTGCGAATAGCGGAAATAATGCAAAAGGAGCTATTTTAGAGTTTTCAGATAATACTTCTTACAATGCTTCTGTGACGGTAGATCGTACCAATGGAATGGTTTTTCATGTAGGGAATGTAGCGAGTGAATTTACAATTCCTGAACGGATGAGAATTGATCAAAGTGGTAATGTTGGGATTGGAACGACAAGTCCAACAACAACTTTAGAAGTGCAAAAGGACACTACAGATACGACACTTACCAGTGGGAATTCTGCTAATGATACTTTGTCACTATTAAACGAAACGGATACTACAGGAAATTATACATCTATAGGATTTGTAGGAAATGCGGCGGAGGTAACAGCAAGAATTGCTTCAGTGGCCGATGCTTCGAATGGACGTGGAAACTTGTCTTTTTCTACGGGGGATAGTTCGACTGGCGTTCCTCTGGAGAGGATGAGGATTGATTCGTCTGGTAATGTAGGAATTGGAACTTCAACGCCTGCTTATGCTTTAGATGTTGCGGGAGCCGCTCGAGTACAAGGAACGTTACATCTTGGAAGTCAGGGGTATATTAATAACTGGACGAGTCTTGGTTCAACCCAGGGTGCTAATCCATATCCAAAACGGTGGTATAAAGTGTATGAGCTTACGGGAACGGGAACAGGAGAAGAGGTTATTCAAATGGATGTAGCTGGAGATCCAAATGCGAGTGGAGGAAATACAGTGGTAAATTTACAAATATCTCGTCATGAAAGTGAGGCGGCTGGAAAACTGCATGTAGCGGTGACTCCCGTATCTGGATTTGCAGGAAATGCTATGATTTCTATTGATGGAGGAGATGTATGGGTAGGGTCCAATGTTATTTGGGGAAGCATCTCTGGAAGAATTTTGAAATCTCGATATAATCCTGGAAGAAATTTATTTTCGGGCACGTATTTAGATGCTACGCCTCCAGGAACACGAATTGATGCGACTTCTGGAATTGTTATGTATGATTCAGATGCGAGTGTGGCATATTATCATGATTCTAAAGCGGGAAATGGGTATTTTTCTGGAAATGTAGGAGTTGGAACAACAGTTCCAGCTTCAACTTTACACGTTGATGGTCCATTGACACTTACCGGAGCCACCGCCGATGGCGCGAACTCTCAAGGAACAATGAATTTTGGTACAACAAACGGTTATAATATTAATGGTGGATCAGATTATTTAGGATTAGATTTTTATACAAATGGTGCAGAGCGAATGACGATTCGGGATAGTGGAAGAGTGGGGATAGGAACGACGGCTCCTACTAATCTGTTTAATGTAGTGGGCGATTCAAATCACGACGCAGTTGCGAGATTTAAAACAACGGGAACAGGAACAGGTGATTATGCAGAAATAAGTGTTGAAAATGATGATGGAAACCAATTAGTTATGGGAAGTATCGGTTCAAATTATGCGAATGCAGACTGGGCAGGTGCGAGTTACATTTATAGTACGGGAACTGGAAGAGATTTATATTTAAAATCTGCTGATGTTTTAGGGATTTATAGTGGAGGTACTACAGCGGCTCATAGAAGGATGACCATTGATGCTACGGGTAATGTTGGGATTGGAACAACAACTCCAGCAGAGGAGCTTCATGTGAATGGAGATGTACGGCTTGGGTCTAATCCTCAGCTAAAATGGGCTTCAAATGAACTTACTATGGGAACAGCTGATGATGCTATTGGAGTGCTAACACTTGCTGGTTCTGCATCGTATGCACCAAGAATGGAAATTAAGAATGCTGGGAATTCTGCAACGAGAGTGTATCTTAATGGTGGTGGAAATTCTTATATTAGTGGTGGTCTTGTAGGAATTGGAACAACAACTCCAGCAGAACAACTCTCAGTAAATGGAGCAACAGAACTTCGGTCAGATGGAGGAGTTGGTAATAATGGACGTTCACGAATAACAGGGGTTTATGATGCTGGAGGTTCAAACTATGGAGGAGCTTTAACTTTAGAAACACGTTCAAATGCTAATGTATGGGCTGAACACATGAGAATAACAAAAACAGGAAACGTAGGAATAGGAGACACAACGCCAGAAAGAACTTTAGACGTACAAGGTTTGGTACAATTTGATGATACGGGTAGTTATACTGATTACAGCTGGACAGACTCAACGCTTCAAACAAATAGTATTGAGATTATGGACAAAAGGGGAGGAACCACGGCTGATGGCTTGTATCCAACCCTGGCAATGCATGATTATGGAGCGGGTGGAGCTCAATTTACTATGGAAGGAGCTACTAAAACCTTGCATTTAGCGGGTGGGGCTGGAAGTAGCGCAGGAACACTGTCAACAGACACTACTTATTTTGATAAATTTAAAATTTATGGAGAGCTAGAGATGACTGATGCTATTAGTTTTGACTCTTCGGTCAATGGAGTAATTAATTCTCCAGCCAGTCTTGCTATTAACGTTGATAGTGATAGTAACGCAACGGCTGAACGTGTAGATATTGGTTATAATAAAACGGGGGCCAGTAGTTCGAATGTTATCGCCAGTTTCGTAGAAACAGGAAATGTCGGTATTGGTACCACGGGACCACAAGTAGCCTTATCTCTTGTAAGGGCATATAATAGCTCATCAACGGCCAGTAATGCTATTCCTGGTGTAAATATCGTGAATGATCAAGGTTCATATACAATGAATAATGTTGTTGGAGCTCTTGGGTTTACAAAAGCACAAGGGTATACCAGTGGAATTCGAGCGGGAGTTGTTGCGACATATAATGCTACAGGGACGAATGGTGCGAATGTTGGTATGAATCTTAAATTTAAAACGGCGGCAGAAGGAGCTGGTGACTCAGTCGATAGAATGATTATTACGGGTACGGGTCTTGTAGGTATTGGAAAAGAGCCTTCAGAAAAACTTGATGTTGATGGATATGTAAAGGCAACGAAGTTTAAAGGGGTTTTACATTCCAATGATACGAGGTCAACTGTTACCACTCCAGAAACACTGGACACACCTGGTTTAACGCTTGATTTTAAGGCAAATTCTACCAATGGATTAAATGACGGAAGTTCCTATAATGGAGTCATGACGTTTCGGCCTTATGGAGGATTAAATGATTTTTCTGGAGGTCCTTCTCATCAAATGGGGTTCACCGCTGGAGGTCGGGTGTTTCATAGGTATGGATCGGCTACCAGTTGGAATGGTTGGAGAAAAATGATCGAAGAAGACAGTTCTGGGAATGTGGGGATCGGAAAAAATTCTCCAAATGCAAAACTTGATGTTAATGGAACTATTCGAGCTGAACAAATTTGTGATGAATTGGGAGCGAATTGTCAGGATATTTCTACGGGATGGGGAGGAGGAGGTTCTTCAAATCCAATGGAAGGAAAAGGAAGAACTAATGTTGCTAGATATGGAACAAGTGGTGCAGAGGCTGGTCTTTGTACAAATGGTGGATCGACCTTTGGACTATCAAATATTTCTGTTACATGGGGAGCGGCGCCTAATGCCTGTCCAACTGGAACGTGGGTGTGTAGTGCTGCAGAAAGAGGAGTAGCCAGTTGTGACACTGCTAGACCTACAGGTGGAGCTATAGATGCTATAGATTGTTCAGGGAGTGCTTCTGGTTATGGAGCTGGTTGGTTGCCAGGATGGGTAGAGGATTCAAATGATAATATAACCGGAAAAACTGTGAGTGAGGCTCAAGGTGCGGGGAGTATGAATACATGTTACAGCCTTCCGGTCTGGTGTTGTAGTTAAGGTTTTTATTAAAGATCTTTAGGCTTTATTTTTGAGCAAATGTACTATTTTTTGAATTTATATTTAATAAGTGTTTTAATTTTTCAAAGAGAGTTCTCCCCGGTAGAGTAATGAGATATTGTATATCAGCTCCAGGAGAAAATCCATCGAGCATTGTCTGGAGAGTAGAGTTGATCTTATTTTTTTGCTTGTCGGTCATATTATGTTCAATGCTTTTAATATTCCTTCTGATCTCATAGATGATGTTTGATGAATATTTTGTCGGGTTTTCTGGTATAATAATTGTGTTTCCTGAAAATTCTGTTATCCAGGCAAGGTCAAAAAGATCTCGTTGAAGAATTTTAAGCTGTTGTACCAAGTTTTGGTCTTGGTATAAAATATTGAATGATTCTATTTTATTACGAAAGTGATTTTTTGTTTCTTGTACTGAATCATGAGAAGGGAGTGCTTGTGCATGAATATGTTGTTGAAGTTTTTCTACCGCTGAGTGTGAATAGAGGGTATTCTGTTTCTCATTTGTAAATCCTTGGGTACTCGGAATGAGCAGTGCGGTAGTCGCAACGAAAGCTCTTAACATTGATGGTGTGTTTTTCATAGGAGGGCACTTATTTGTTACATTATTCACAATATTTTCTTGTTTGACAAGTGGTATAATATAAATAATGTGTTATAATCCACGTTATTTATTATAATAATGTTTCTAAATAATGCTGTTCAATACCATAGGCTTTTTTAATAGTCTCAATTTTTTTCTTTATTTCTTCAGCGTTATTTGGAGTGTCTGTTTTTTGCCCAACAATCATAATATTTTTTGCGGTATGCTCGTTTGAAATAAATTCAAAAACCTTGGTTTTATATCCATGCATTTCTAAGATGAGTGAGCGAATAGCATCGGTGATGATTTCTGCTTGTCGTTCTTCCAAGATTCCGTGTTTTAAAAATGAAGAAAAGTCACTGGTTGGATTCCATTGTTTTCGTATTTGTTTTTGACAACACGGGGCACAAATAATAAGAGAGGAGTTTGACAAAATTCCTTTCGCAATAGCCTCGTCAGTAGCCGTATCACAGGCATGGAGGGCGATAAGGATATCGTTTTTTACTATTTGTACGCTGTGAATACTATCTTCTTGAAAATGCAGCCCTTGAAAATCACAAATCGCAGCTACTGTATTACATTTTTTTACCATATCTGATCGAAATTCCACTCCGGTGACGTGTGGTTGAAAATTATTTTTTACTAAATAGTCATAGAGAGCAAAGGTTAAATATCCTTTCCCTGATCCCATATCCATAACAGAAATATTTTTTGGAAGTTTCATGTTTTGTATAAGAGAATCACAAATTTCAATGTATTTATCAATTTGTTTGAATTTATCGTGTCGGCCTTTTTTTATTTCAAATCCTGCATTTAAAATTCCGAGTTCTTGTAAATATACATTGTCTTTTTTTTGTACTATTCGTATTTTTTGTTTGTCATGAGTTTGTGAAATATCTTTTTTCTCTGTTTGTTTTCGAATGATTTTTATTTTATTTGGAAAAATTTTCAGTTCAATGTTTTCGTTTTCAGTTAATAAAATCGCATCGTTAAAATCATGGAATAATTCTTGAATTTTATGAATACCTCTTTCTACCAGAAAGTTTTTCGTAATATCTTTGGTGGTGTATCGGTATACAAATGATAAATGTGTCTCTTCTTTGATAACAATAAGCTTAATAATAATCTTTTTTAGATCATTTTTTTTATGAGTCGGGTTGCTTATAGTCAGTCGGTGAAAGGTGTTTTCTTGAATATTGCTTTCAATTTCGTTGAGAAAGTCTTGTATTTTTTGGTTCATGTGATGGTGTTATTTTCTATAAATATTATTTGTTTACCCAACCTTATAATGCCCATTCCATTCATCAAAAGCTTCATTATATCCAGCTTTTTTAAACAGTGGTTTTATTGTGGTAAATAGTTCGTGTAAACGGTGGAGTTGTTTGTTTTCCGTGATCTCTAGAATTATACTTATAAGTTCTCCTTTTTTCCAAGGGAATATTGTGAGGGGGAAATTATTGAGTTCCCATTCTAAGTATTTATTATATGGACGGATTCTTCCTTCAAGGGCAAAAATGGCTTCAAGAAAGAAGGGGATGGCTTCGATCGCTTCAAGTTTTGCGGCAAGAATATTATTGTCTCTCATGTCTTTTTCTAGCCGATATACTTGATTAATAAAGGCTCCGAGTGAATTATTAATGATGGTATCTTGTTCGGTTTTTGATCGTTTTGCTTTATCATCAATAATCTTTTGAATTTTTCCTGATTTATCAAAGATTACTTTGAGATGAGTGAAATTATATCGGTCCCATGACATTTCACTGCCGTATTCTGCGTGTTCTTTGAGTTCATTGAGCGTCATGACACTGATATCAATATCAGGATCTGATATATTTTCATACAGATCTTTGTATTCTTGTTTTACGGATTCTTTTACTATTATTCTCGCATCATAGTCTGAGTGCTCAGTCTCCATTTTTTTACCACGTGAACCATCCAGCCAAAAGGCAATGGCGTTAGTGTCTTTTTCGAGGGTCTGTGTTATTTTTTCAAATTGTTGGTTTGTTTCAAGTGATGGCATAGAAGTGTATTATATTTTATTTAAGTGTCGTTCCTCCCCATTCAATAACAGAGAATCCTGTTCTTTGAAAAGGTTGTATTCTTTGTTCTTCAATGGTGATAGGTTCTTCTAGTGGTTTATAGACCATAAATACTCGTAGCATAGAGTCAGGTTGTGGAGTTATCGTTAAAGGGGCGGTATCTGTATATTGTTTCCCGGCAAAATGAATCAAGTTATATTTATTGTCTTGCATCAGTGGAAACCAATAAACAATGAACTCATTATATTCTTTAGGAGTGAGACCCATTTCTGAGAGAGTTTTTTGTAAAAATGATTTTGTATTTTTTCCTTCTACTATAAATCCCTTTGAAAGATCCCAGTTGATCTTTTTATTTGATCTTCCTTCCCAAAAAATATAGCTGTACTCTTGGTCGTCTACAGTATCGATAATAGTTCCATCAGGAGAGGCTATGACATTCCATCCTTTTGTTTCTTCGTTATATTCTGGATAGACAGCGATAAGCTCACCTTGGTAATCAAGTTGTACGTGAACTTTTTGTTTTTCTTCAGGGTACAAATAAATAACAGGTTTTTCGTCTATCGGACTATATATTGTTTGATTTTCGGGATAGAGTATTTCAAGATCTAAAAAATTCTCTATATATCCGGCCTTGGTCATACCGGCCCATGTTAAGGTTGATAAAACAATTATCAGTAAGATGATGATGCTTTTTTTCATGATTTTATATTTTATATTGCAAATGCATTGTATATGAAAAAATGAGAGAATTATAGTAAAACGGTTGAAAGCACTATTTTTATATTTGACAAAATCTAGGTGAAGTCTTTACAATCACTTAAATTAAACATTATTTGCATGACACTAAAGCCAACAACAAATGTAATCAAAGAAAAATCAGAAGGGGAAGATGATCAGAACATTTATGACTTGTATCAAGATGGAGCTGATTTGTTATTTCCTGGAAAAACGAAGAAAGATATTCTAGAGCTTATAACAAAAGAAAAAACTTGACACGACTTTATTATTCTGTTAAAAATACCTCTTAGTATATAATTATGACGTATTTATGGAAACAGCTGTACAAATAAAAGACTATTTATTTAATGATAGTCCAGAAAATATTGTAAAAATAAGCACGTTGAGTGCACTTGTTTTTGTGGGAATTATATCGTCTGTGAGTTATCAGCTCTATGATAATCTCTCTGCAAATATTGTAAAAAAAACAGTTATTTCTTCTCTAGAGACAAAGCAAGATCGAGTAAGCAAAATTTTAGATAATCTGCGTTTGAAAGAAAGGATTCGACCAGTGGGGTTGGCAAAATATTCAGTGTTTGAGCTATCTAAAGAGGGAAATGTTGATGGAACGGTGTTATAATGAAGAGGTTGTGAGAATTTAATATTTTTTTATTATCTTCGTGAGTTCATTTAAATTTTCCAAGATGAGATGTGGTTGTACAGATTGCAGCTGTGTGAGTGAATGAAATCCTGATGTCACAGCGATATTCATAAGTTTTAAAGATTTTCCAGCGTTCACTTCGGCTATGGTGTCTCCGATAGAGACAGTCTCTTTGGGGTTTAAAGAAAACTTTTTGAGTATCTTTTTCATGCTTATTTTTTTATTATCAGCATCTCCTATAATATTATGAAAATAGTGTGCGATCTCCAGCTCTTGTGTTTGTTTTATCAGGCTGTCTTTTGGTTGAGAACTCAGTAAAAACAGTTTTATATTATTCTCCTGAAGTTCTTCGAGTATTGCTTCAACACCTGGAAATAAGGCCGGAGTTTCTGATTGAGATAGGGCGTCTTTGAATAATGTATTTTGTTCTTCTCTTGTGATATTCGGAATGTATTTATTCCAAAAGTTCATGTAGGGAGCAACGTGCTCAGTCTTATATTTTTCTTTCGATAGTTTTTCTTTTCCGAGTGTTTTAAACACACTCATTGAGACTTCGTAGAGTTGATCAAAGTTATTTAATAATGTTCCTGACCAGTCAAAGATTATGTTCTTTATCATGAATAATGAGATTATGTTTTATTTATTGAGGAGAGCTTTAATCATTTGAATTACTTTTTCTTCCGCTTTTTCGCTCTCAAGTTTGCCGTCCTTAAAATCTGAATAATCAACCATCACCGTTGGTTGGACGGTCAGTGCTTGTGAGTTAAAGCTTAAAACGTTCATTAAGTCCGCGCTCGCTAGGTATGACATCTTCGATCCTGCGGCGCTGCAAATTCCAACCGTTTTATTTTTAAAAGCATAGGCAAAAATATCAATAAAGTTTTTTAACGCTCCTGACATACTGTAGCAGTATACTGGCATTCCAAAAATAGCGTAGTCAGCTTGTTCTACTTTTTTGTATATCTCTTGAATATTGGCGGGATATTCTTCAGTTTTTCTTCCATCGCAAAAGGGCATATTTTCATTTCTCAGATCAATAATTTCTGTTTCGTGTCCTTGTGATTGTAATACACTCGCGGTGTGTTTGATAAGAATAGCAGACAGTGATTTTGGATTGAGGCTGGCTGATATGAGGATGATTTTTTTCATAGTTTTTCATGTTTTATATTGTAAGAGAATTGTATAGGAGGGAGGCTTCATCGGCAATAAAAAAAATAACACCTTTCCCTTAGGCTCACAACTCGTGGTTACTTACAGAACGTAACATCTCTTCTGTAATTTCCTTTGGAGATAATGTGTATGTATCAATTTCTGTATAGCCTATAAAGTCTTTTGACCGCAAGAYATTGTATACGTAATCGAAACGTTCTTTGTTTGTTATCTTGCCATTTTTTATGTCTCGTTTTACAACTCGATTCAATAGTATTTCTGGTGAGGCAGTCAAAAAATATTTGTGTAACTTCACTTCTAGGATCTTCGCAACTTCTTCCAGCGAAGATAACTTTTCTTTTGTCACCCCGCAATCAATTATCACACTATTCCCACTGAGAATTACTTGCCTTAATTTTTGTAATAGTTTGTTAAACGCCATCTGATTATATTCTGCTGTGGCACTTGCATTTGGAATGGCGCGTCTTATCTCGTCAAGACTCAAAAGTTCAGCATTTTGCAATCTGTTTTTGAGCGCAGTGCCAATAGTAGTTTTCCCTGAGCCTTTTGATCCATCCAGTAAAAGAATAAACTTCGGTATCCGTTCTAAATTTTTTTGGTTTATTATAGATTTTTCTTTCATAATTGTTTTCATTGATTATTTTGTAAAAATTATTTTAGTTTTTTTCTGGTGGGCTATCAGTCTCGTTATCCTTTAGTTCAATATCAGCAAAACATAAAAAATGATCAGCCTTTCCTTTTATTATCTCAGAGTTATTTGAAACCCATTCTTTTGAAGTAATAATTTTATCGTATTTTCTCCCTTTCGGAGTTGTGGGGGTGTTCTTTAGAATAGACTTGAATTTATTAAGAAAAACATTTGGAAGTAATATTTCGATGTCTTTATCAAAATTCATATCAGCACAAATCATTGAGGGGAYTTTTTCATGAAGAATGATTTTTTCAATGTGGTTCCTCATGTCTTCAAATTCATCATCTAAAAAATCTTTTCCAAATTGTCTCAATGGAAGCATGTGCCCGGAGAGTATTCTTATATTCGTTCCATTATAATCAATAATTGCTTCTTGAAATCCTTTATCATGCGAAAATGCTGTTTTCCCTTTCCATATAAACTTTAAATTCGGATTCGGCAGCATATTAAATTTTGATGAAATTATTGGAAATCTGCTTATTATAGAAATAGATAGTTTCTCGCCATCTTTTAAATGAGAATCGACTTCGGCATGAGTGGTAATATATTGAAATCCTAAAAAATTTGCTATTATTTGAGGTTGATCATTTTGTTCAGAAACATGAATTTCTTGAAAACAAACAATATCTGGACGAATTGATTTTAATGTTTCAATAAAATAANSMMTMTTTTMYWKRTYKTWTTYWWGRRTYWWSWYTRWYKMTWTWAWTCYKYYGCCAATGTTCCAAGTTGCAATTCTCATACATGAATCTTACAGGAGGGGGCGCTGAGCGGCAATAAAAAAATAACACCTTGCGGTGTTATTTAATATTCTATTCTGGTGGGCGATACAGGATTCGAACCTGTGACCCCCTGGGTGTAAACCAGGTGCTCTA
This sequence comes from Candidatus Peregrinibacteria bacterium, assembly GCA_002401425.1. Classification (GTDB taxonomy): domain Bacteria; phylum Patescibacteriota; class Gracilibacteria. Next base: position 52,340 of record NVTB01000003.1, on the reverse strand, counting down.
GCCAACTGAGCTAATCGCCCTTACTTTTGTAAGTGCTGCTATCTTACTGAAGGATTTTTGAGATTGCAAGTATATTTTGTATTTATTTTTAATAATATGAAAATTTCTCAATATATAAAAAACAATCCATTATCCTGGAATGATGATATATTTTTTTCAGAATAAAAAAAACCGTAGGGGCCCGCCATTGGCGCGCCCAATGACGGGTATTGATGTATGGGAATGGTTATTCGATGGGTTGTGTTTGACCTAGTGATTTTTTGGAGGGATGTACGAAAATGGTGATTCAACATTTTTTCAGCCGATTTAATATGGATGCATCATAATATGACGTATTCTGTAGGGGCACAATAATTTGTGCCCAAAAATATCCGCATTCCAAAAATACGCCTGTTACAAAACCATCTGCGCCAAAAAATATCCGTGTTACAAAACCATCTGCGCCAAAAATAATCCAATGATTCATCCCGTTATTTATAATGATACATCTGTATTGAAATCGTTTGTGACCAAAAAATATTATAAAAACAATAATTTACCGTTTGTATATAATGTCAAAACGGCATATTTGTGTAGAAAACATTCTACAATAATTTTTGATTTTTGTAAAAAAACGTAGGGGGTTGCCATCGGCAAACCCAATTTATGGCTACACAATCCCCAGCCTCGCTTCAATCTCCTGATCTACAAATACCTTTTTTCTCCCATATTTTAACCGAGAGTATTCTTTTATAACTTCAGCGACCTTTTTATCTCCTCCAGGGTTGTAGACCGTTTCGAGTGAAAACGGACGAGATGAGGTGTTGTTGATATTAAGTTTGATATAGGCTTTATAGTTCGCAATTCCGATAATATCTTGTTGTGAGAGGGTGGGGGAGTATTCTTTTTCCAGGTATTCTCCGTCTTCGGCTCCAACTTTAAAATTCATGATGGTTCCGACATTACCAAAAACGGCATCTTTTACTTTACTGTCTTTACCAGACCCGGCTCCAGATSCSTNMTGYGNGCKGNGYWATRTATTGATGAGCCATRATRAGGKYKARWYKGTAYTTYCGKGCCTCNNWGAKAATATNNYTGCAAARSYWTCKGTKGCAAAATTTTGAAATTCATCGACGTAGAGGTAAAACGGACGACGTTTGTCTTCATCCATATCCGCTCGGCTCATGGCGGCCATTGATATTTTATTTACTAATATAAGTCCAAGGAGTTGTGCGTTGGTATCTCCAATAAGTCCTTTTGAAAGGTTTACCAGTAATATTTTCCCATCATCCATGGTTTGACGAATATTAAAGGCAGATTTTGGCTGTCCTATAATATTTCTCATAGTGGTGTTTGAGATAAACGGTCCAAATTTTGAAGAGAAATATGGAATCATTTCTTCTTTTTCTCGCTGTCCAGTTTTGGCAATTTCTCCTTCCCAGAACTGTCGTACGACTGGATTTTTACATTTAGCAACTTTTCTTTTTTGAAAGTCTTCATCAATAAACATTCTTGGGATATCGAGAAGGGTGGCCCCTTCTTCTTCATCATCCATGAGGGTTAAACAGGCATTTCGAAAGTAATGTTGAATTCGTGGTCCGAAGACTTCGGCCCCAAAAAGTTTAATAAAAATTTGCATAGCATCAAGACTGGCTCGGTCTTTTTCTTCATCACTATTGGCTTCTAATAAATTAAGCCCCATTGGACGATCTCGATCAGCTGGGTTAAAGACAATCACATCTTTGATTCGTTCTTTTGGAATAAATTTCAAAACGTCTTCAATAAGATCTCCATGCGGATCAATGACACAAAATCCTTTACCGTTAATGGCATCTTGTGCCGCCATAGAAGCGATAAATACAGATTTACCAGCTCCAGACTTCCCGATGATATAAAAATGTCGAGACCGGTCTTTGTCGGTGATATAAATAGGTGTTTTTTGCGATCTAAAAACATTGTTTCCTAAAAATAATCCAGATTTTGGTGCATTTGTTGGAGCGGGGAGTACTTTATAATTCATCCATTTTATAACAGGGGTTTTATTGTAATGAGCATCTGGAAAATGATAGACTCCAGCGAGTTCTTTTGCTGAAAGTATGTTGGTTGTATGGAGATATCTGAGCAGTCTGTTTTGAAATCCATGATACATAAAGAGCGAATTGATTGGATTAAATGGAATAATTCGACTTCCTTCAAACCAGTTTGCATATGAGTCTTTAAAAACATTCATCGCAGAAATCATACTATTAAGAATGTTTTCAGTTTTGTTCCATGTTTTTGAAGAGGCGATGATTCGAATAGACGTTTCAAACCCAGAGTCTCCCGCTTTTTCTCCGATATGTTTAGCCGCTTCTTCTTTTGGTTGAAGCATTCGAACATAAGAATCACCAGAGTCAGCTCCAGGAGCGGAGGTAATAGAATCAATTTCTTTGTCAGAAAAGAAGCTGAGCAAGAAATGAAACATCCATCCAACAAGTGGTACTGAGGCGAGCCAGCTCTTTTTTTCTTTGTTTTTAAATACTTCTGATCCAAAATCTTCTACTTTTTTTCTCCAAGTGCTGTCGGCGATAGGGTGGCAGATAATTTGGTAGGCAGCGGTTTCTCCATCTTCAAGTTTTGATAACATATTGGCTAAATCATTGAGGGGGTCATGTTCCATTGTATCATACATTTTGATAGGGTATTCAAAACGATTGTTGAGATAAAAATAAAATCCATTCACTTTATTTCCTCGAGGCCGAATAATATACGGTTTATCTTCGAGTGTAATATTTGCATTGGGATAAAATGCGGTAATTTGTTTTTCAACGAGGGTTTGATAATAGGGGAGTGTCACAACATAAAATTTTAGCTCTTTATTTTCTAAAAACATTTCAAATGAGACAAAGTCATGTTGCCACATTCCTGTTTTCATCATATTCCAGATATTTAGCTCAGAAATTTCAAATATAGCTCGGTAGAGCTGCTGCATAAGTGATACTTTTTCCTTAAAATCTTTATCGGTTCGTTTGTCTTGATCGAGCTTCGAATCATCTCGAGTGAGGTCCACTCTCATATATACATATTGTTTGGCCATGTGTTCTGCATAAAAAAAGCGAGCCGTGCTGATTCCAAAATGGAGAAGGAACCAGTATTCAATAGCGGTGAAAATATGTCCCCATGGATCTGATAAAAACCAGTTCATCAGAGATTCTGCATTTTCAAGTGTGACGTATCCTTTTAAAAATCCCCAAATAAGACCAAGGAAGGCAAGGATAAAGTAGAAGAATCGAAGAAAGACTTGAAGAAGCATAAAATAAACTATTTGTTTTACTGTATTTTACGCGATTTTTTTACGAAAACAAGAGTTTTTCTACCAGGTTTATCAGATGGTGCAAGTCTCTCTTGTTGAAAAAACATGCAAAATAGTGTATACTTATTTGATCACTTACTTAACAAAAACAAAAATGAAAAATTTACCAAATGAAGGAATCTTGAGCCTGTCTGATATTCGACATCTTGAATTCTCAGAGTTACTCTGGGGAGACGCGGTTGATAGTCAGTTTGGAGTCTATGATACGAAAAAAATAAAAGAGGAGAGTGTTCCTCAAAGAGATTTCTCGTTTGCATTTATGAAAAAAGAGACTCGCGTGGTGGCGTAACAGAGAGCTGTAATGAATAAAACAAAAAAGGGCACAATAACTTGTGCCTTTTTTATGTATCAGAAATTTATTGATAAATATTCGTTTGATCTAAATTATCAAGTTTTTCATAATTTCCACTGTCTGGTACTTGATAAATATTATCAATAATATTTTCTACAATGGCATATGATAAGAAGATAAGAAGGAGTCCAAAAATAGTATTTTGTAGCATTGTTTTTCCACTGTCTGTTTGTCCAGTGGTGATCATGAAACCAGAAACGATTATAAGGATAACGGCAATAATACCAGATACATAGAGAATGAAATCAATAATTTTATAGACAAAAATTTCAATTGTTCGTTGTGTATTATCTTTAACGGCCTCTTCGTTAAAGATTTTTTTATTGAAATCATTAACAACATTATTTATTTTTGGGAGATGTGGCATGTTTGCTGGTGCAATAATAACACTATCTATTGGGATATGAGTCCCTCCAAGGTCAGCGTTGATATTCGCATCTTGTAATTCGTGTAAAGAAAGAGCCGAAACATTCGTGTTAAGAAGGAAGAGCCCGAGGAGAAAAAGAAAAAAATGTTTCATGCGAAAAATTGAAGATTAATAACGGCGCTCACAAGTCCATATGATATAGTAATAATAATTGCTCCAATGATGGAATACTCTAATAATTCTTTTGCTTGTTCGTTTGTCTTCTCCGATCCACTTGTTTCTCCATAGGCTTCAATGATATAGAGAACTCCAGAATACATAATCATAGCAAATATAGCGGTGTATGATAATGTCATAATAATATCAATAATACGTGGGAGAAAATGAGTGCCTATGTCTCCTTGAGGAAGATTTGAGGTATACTTTCCTCCATATTTTGAAGGAAGAAGAACATTCGTTCGTTTTGCATCTTGTATATGATCAATCTGTCGTTTGGTGTTTTCTATTGATTCAACAAAATTACGAACATCTTGGCTTGTGTTATTAATGTCTGCAAATGCAAGGGGGGTGAGAAAGCAGAAGGCCAGCAGGAAAGAAAAAAAATGTTTCATCAATGAGGATTATACCCTATTTTTATAAAAATGGAAAGAAAAAACCCAAGAAAAATCTTGGGTTTTGAGTGTTCATTGAAAGGGTTTTTGTTACGCGCTTTGAGCCACGTCGATAACAAGTGCAATAAATGAGTAAGACAGTAAGATAATTGTGAGTCCAATAACTGCTCCTTTTATATACTCTACAGCTTTTTCGCTTTCTGGATCAACGATTTTCAAGACACCTCCGTAGATGATCAGCGCGACTGCAACTATTCCAAGAAATCCAAGAAGGCTATTGATAATATTGATAATGGCTGTTTTAAACTGTGTTCCTGTTGCAAAGTCTGGTTTGTCTTCATTTGAAAGAATTCCTGCATTTGTTGTATTTGCAGAAAAATCAGAAGGAGAGATCTCAGCATGAGCAGGAACGGCTAAAGCCAGTCCAAAGAAAAGGAACATACTTGATAGAAAAAATGAAATGGTTTTCATATAAATAGAGTTAAATTTTTATGTTTTGCCATGAGTATACACAAAAAAAGCAAAATAATCAAGAGAAACTAAGCAGAGATCTTTTTAAGAGCGGCGTCGTAATGTTTTTGATTTTCTTCCTGCCGAGTTTTTCGTGTAATAGCGGCAGCCATTTTTTGCCGTCGTTTTATAGATTTTGATTTTTTTCGTAAAATATGTATATTCGCGAGTCCGTGTTGTTTTGATTGACCTCCTTTATTCGACATAGTAAAGATTTTAATAAGCAAGTACGCAAGATTGTATAGAAAAATCTCTTGATTGCAAGTTGTTTTTTCTGTATAAAGAGACTATATCTATGGATTATATTATCAATTTATTACAGGGGAGTTTTGTTTTTATATGTATCATTCTTTTTCATGATTATATAAAAACAAAAACAACAATGTTGCTCGGAGATGATTCTGCTTTATTTGATGAGCGGGATACTTTTTCTGTATTCCGAAGTTTTGACTTGATTGGTTTGTTTATATGTTTCAGTTTTGGTTTTTTATTTGGTTGGTCTCGGACATTTCCCGTTGATATGAATCATTTTTATAATAAGAAGACAGGTGTTATTTTATTATTGCTTTCAGGTATCGGGAGTTTATTCTTTTTATTGTTTGTCTCGTTGCTTTTTTTGAAATATGAGCTCTATGCTCCTATGGATTGGTATTTTGTGCGATTAGCGATGATGTCTGCAAGTTTTATTTTATTTCAGTTTTTTCCATTGCCACAAAGTGATGCCTGGTTACTATATAATGAATACATGCCATCTTCATTAAAAGAATCCTGGTTAGCATTTTCTGAGCATTCGGCTTTATACTTTTTTGTCTTTTTAATTATAGATACTCATATAATTGGAATATTTTTAAATATGTATTCAATATTTTTAAGTCTTTTTGTCTCTATTTTTTATTCGTTAACTTAAAGTTATATGTTTATTGATACTCACGCCCATATTACGTGGGAGCCGTTACAGGATAATTTAGCGGCAGTAGTAAAAGAGGCTGCGGATGTATCGGTGAATAAAATTATTACGATTGGGTGTTGTGAAGAAAGTTCGAAAAATGCGATAGCAGCAACGAAAATTTTTGATACTGTTTTTGCTTCTTGTGGGGTGCATCCATCTGATGTACGGCCTGATGTTGATTGGAAGTTATATGAATCTTTTTGGAGTGAGAAAAAGTGTGTAGCTATTGGAGAAACGGGGCTTGATGACTGTCATTATAATGAACATAAAAATTTACAGGAAGAGCTGTTTTTACGTCATATTCAAGCGGCAAAAAAATATAATAAACCATTGGTGATTCATACTCGCGAGGCGGGGCAAAAAGCCTTGGATATTTTACAATCAGAAAATTGCTCCAATTTTGTTATTCATTGTTTTACCGAAAATAAAGCGTTTGCAAAACGGGTTCTTGATATGGGGGGAATTATTTCAGTGGGAGGCATTATCACGTTTCCAAATGCAAAAGACCTTCGAGAGACGGTTGCTTATGTTCCATTGTCCAGCATTATGCTCGAAACAGACTGTCCGTATTTAGCTCCGCAGTCGGTTCGAGGAAAAGTGAATAGCCCAAAAAACATTCCAGAAATTGCGTATAAAATAGCTGAAGTGAAGGGGGTTTTATTGTCAGAGGTGGAGGAGAGTACGACGAGGTTGGCTGAGAGATTCTTTGGAATTTGACAGATGTTGGTTTTCTGCTATATTGTCACATAATAAAAAAATATTATGTCAGGAGTAAATAAAAATAATAATTTCGTGAGCTCGGAAATAAAAGAAGAAAGCGCTGCGCTTTTTCAGGAATCTATGAAAAATCATGTAAAAGAGAGTGTTCAAGAGGTTTTAGGCCAAGAAGAAAAGGAGAAAAAGAAAGAGGCGGAGGCAGAAAAGAGGAGGGACAGGCTCCTCAAGGATCAATTTTTTGCGCTTCAAGATGATATTGTCTTGGGGAAAGCGGCGTTCTCTGATGAAGATAAGAGTGGGTTATCTCGACATTTTTTCTTTCGAATTGAGCAAAATGGAGGAGGGTTGTTTGGGCTGATAAGTGTAATGTTGCGGTTCTCAGAGGAAATGATTGATCATGCGATTGATGCTGGATATGTTTTACAAAATCAAGCAGAATATTCGGATTTTTTAGGAAAAAAACATAAAATCAAATTACTGCGTCAGCGTGAAAGAGATCATAGACTGACGCTTGATGATTATAATGAAGATAAGGAGGTGGTTGTCTTGACTCTTTCGCGTAATAAAAAATTAGCTCAATATCTTAATGAAGAAATGTTGTCTGATCCTTTTATTATTAAAATATTATCATATCAAAATGTTGATAGTGTTGATAGTGTTTTTAGGTGGCTACAAAAGAATAAAAAATATGAAAGGGCATACACTCTATTTACAGAAAAATCTTTGAGAAATACAGAATATTCTCAATTAATCGATTCCTATCCGAATAAATGGAACAATCATAAAAGAGGAGGTTTTATGAAGGCTGAAATGAAAAGGGCTGGCCCTTCTGGGGTAAATGGTAAGGCTGATAATYATAGTAAGAAGTTTAATGGTGAAGATGCGGGGAGTGGTAGTAGTAACATTTATGGACAATTTTTAAATTTCCCCAAAGTCCCGATTACTGATGAAATTATGCAATTATCTATAGAGCTGTGTCCTCGTGCTTTTTGTTGTATTTCCGGAACGAGAGAGCAGTCACTGAAGGCGATGAAATGGAATGATGAGGTTTTTTACATGTTGCATGACAAAGTATTAAAAAATCCTGATTTGTGCGATCAGATTTGGGAAGAGAGAAAACTGCATATTCAAGACATGTTATACGAGCCGCATTGTGGAATGGAGTGGTTGTATGAAATAAAGAGAAACAAAAAAAAGATTATGTGTCATATCGATTATTTATTTAAATTGTGTTCTGAAGACCGAAAATTGGTGAAAAAAGTTTTAAACATGTGTTTGATTCTAAATTTAGAAATTTCTCATCGATTTTTTGAGGAGAATGATCATGTTAAGGAGGTGTTTTCTACGCACCGAGATATCATAGAGAGATATCAGGATATTCAGGAAGAATACAGAAATGTTATCGATATGATGATCGAAGCAGTGTATTATTCATATGGGCCATTAACATATGTATATTATAAGGCATATTATCGGATGATGAATGATATTTTTAGTGGTTTTGCTGATGTGAATAATATGTCAAAATATATGTATGAAATGTTTGATGATAAGGTGTTTTTAGGGCATTTTGAGGCCGGGAAATTAGATGATTTTGAAAAATATTGTAAAGAATTATAATTATGTCAGGAATAAATAAAAATAATCGGATTGAAACCTTTTCCATGGTTGATCAGGGGGAATCTTTTGTAGATGAGTATAAGATGGTTGCTTTAGGGGTTCGAGAGGCTGTTAAGAATATATCTAAAATGAGTGACATTGAAAAAAAATTAAAGCAAAATTTTTTAGATTTAAAGCCAGATAATCGTGATATGGGTGGCGAAATGCCAGAATATGACGAAGAGAATTCTCAAGATTTTTGGTTTTTTCTGAGTCAATCGAATAATTATTCTTATGATGAATTGCCAGAATTTTTAACATATGGGCATTATCCACATGAGTCGATTGTAGGATGTTTTGATTTTTTTGAATGTTTTGAAGGGTGGGCGAGCTTAAGGCCCTTAGATGCGATAAAAGTTTTCCGTTTGTATGGAGAAAAAATATTGGATAAAATTGATGTACATAGTTTAGATCGGAGAATTCTTATTTCTATCGTCTCGCAAAATTTAGAATTTTCTTCTTGCCTTAATTCAGAAAGTCGAATTGATCCTTTTTTATTAAAAATAATGACATATAGAAACTTTCATTGGAAATCATTTTCTTCGGATGTTGATTGTTCTTTTTTTGCAGAAAAAACAATGGATAATTCTCATTATTTTTCTTTGTTGAGGAGTAATAAAAAGAGGGTAAGCGCTGTGGATAAAAAAAATCAAATGAAGGTTGAAATGGAAGAGTGCGGCCCTTCTTTTACGGATATCCATTCATATTCTTCTGATGATTACAGTGGTATTAGGCGGGTATTCCAGAGATTTCCAAGGGTGAAGAGGGATTTGGATATATTAGAAATGGCTATCAGATTTTCTCCAAAGGCTCTGTATTTTTTGCCAAGGACTCTCGAGAATGTTCAAAAATCAATGAGGTGGAATGATCAAGTCTTTTTTCTTTTGCCTTCTGAGGCGTTAGAGTCTCCAGGATTATATGATCAAATTTGGGAAGATCGGAAGGATCATATTCGAGATATGTTATATGAATATGACTGTGGGATGAGGTGGTTACAAGAGGTTATTCAAAATAAAAAGAAATTTTTATGTCACGTGGACTTTTTATTTGAGATCTGTCATGAGGATAGAGGGTTGGTGAAAAAAGTATTGAATATATGCTTAATTTTGAATTTAGAGGTCTCAGACTATTTTTTTGATGCAAAGACAGGGGCGGTAATAACAGCATTTATTTCATATAGGGACCTGGTGGAGAGATATTCCTATATTCAGGAGGATTATCGTTATTCTATAAATGAGATGGTGGAAATGGTCTGTTATGCTCGTGGTCCATTAACATATGTATATTATAAGGCATATTATCGGATGATGAATGATATTTTTAGTGGTTTTGCTGATGTGAATAATATGTCAAAATATATGTATGAAATGTTTGATGATAAGGTGTTTTTAGAGCATTTTGAGGCCGGGAAATTAGATGATTTTGAAAAATATTGTAAAGAATTATAATTATGTCAGGAGTTAATAAAAAAAATAATCTCATAGAGGCTGACTCTGAATTCACTTCAAAAAAAACTTCAGAAGTAGTTTTGGTGAATCAAGAAATTAAAAACAATTTTAAGGCACTGAAATTGTTAAAGACACAAAAAAAGCTAGAAGAAAGAGAGAGGGAGAAGAATATCAAAGAGGAGTTTTTTCGTTATGTTCTTGATGGAGAGTACAAGGAAATAAAGTCAGATCAAAAAGATTTGATGATTCGCCTTGTTTCTCAGGAGTTGAGAATTTCTTATAATTTTCCAGATATAGAAAAAAATCGTTCAATGCTAAAAGATGTTATGAACTCTGAGTTTTTAACATTATCAACAGCGCCCTTTGATGGCATGAATGATGATGATTTTTATATTTCTGAGGTTCGATGTTGTAATGATATTGAGTATTTAAAGAGTTGTGATGATATAAATATGACGAGAGAGACTGTGTCGAAAGTTGCTTGTTTGCAGTCAATGAGATTGAAAAAACCTATTTCATCTCCGTGGCTGAGTGAGTTGCAGCAGCGGGCTTTAATGTATAGAAAAATGCTTGAAGTGAAAGCTCGTGAGCATAATTTTGTTATGAAAAAGAAGGAAAAATCAGTAACGGCATTGATATTAGAAGACCCTTTGTTTCTTTTGTCCTTACCTGATAGCGATGATCTGAGTGTGGCTCAAATGGGACTGAGGGCGAATGATCAAGTGTTGGCAATTTTGGATCCAGAGAGCGTTGAGCGATATGATTTAAAAAACTGGTTATGGGAAGACAGAAAAGCTCATGTGGAAGAATTATTGTTTGCAGAATTATGTGGGATGGATTGGATGATAGAGTTAAAAAACAATAGAAGAAAATTTATTTATCATATGGAATATGCTTTTGATCTTGTGGAAGATGAGGTAGGAATGCGAAGATTATTGGAGATATTTCTTATTTTGAATATTGAGATAAAAGAAGTCATGTGTGATGCAAGAGGGGAGAAAAAAGAATGGAGCGATTATGAATTATTGATGAATGAATATCGATCTATTCAAGAGAATAATGGAGAAATGTTTGCGGCGATTGTCGATGGAGTGTGTTTTTCTGTTGGTGGTATAGATTGTGTGTACTATCGTGCGTATCGTCGTATGATGGATGATATTATATCAAAAGAAGTTGATGTCTGTGATTTGCCAGATTATGAAAGTGATATGTTTGATGATATTGATGTAATTATTGCTTTAAGGACAAACACTGTTAATGAGTTTGAGAAAAAATGTAAAGCTTTTTAGAGTTCATACTTCTTTAAAAACGCTGATACATTCATTTCTCTTCCCATAAAATCATGAAAGAGCTGTTTTCCTGGTTTTTTTGCGCCTTGGGAGAGAATATTTTGATAGTATTTATCAGCTGTTTCTGTATTAAATATTCCATTTTGTAAAAACTCTTCAAATACTTCAGCTTCTAAGAACTCGGCCCAAAAATAGCTATAGTATCCGGCTGAATATCCACCAGCGAAAATATGGGAGAAAGAGCAGTACATACCATATTCTTGAGAAAATATTCCAAAATTCTTTTTGTTGTCTTTAATAATGTTTTCAAGTTCTTCAATGGAGTGTGGTGCTGGGCGAGTATGAAACATCATATCAAGTAACGTCATTTCTGATTGTCGGGCAATCCGTAGTCCACTCATAAATGATTTGGTTTTTTTAAGATTCTCACATAGTTCTGGTGGAAGTGGGTCTTTTGTTTCGTAGTGTTGTGAAAATAGATCGAGTGATTCTTTTTCCCAGACCCAGTTTTCCATACATTGAGAGGGGAGTTCGACAAAATCCCATTCGGTTGAAAATCCGCTGGTGTTTTCTATAGTGTTTTGTGAAAGCATGACGTGAAGAGCGTGTCCAAATTCATGGAACAGAACGAGTACTTCATAGTGTGTGAGAAGGGTGGGGTCTCCCTTTCCAAAATTCCCGACGTTGATAACCACCGGGACTTCTTGTTCCCCGTTTTCTTTTTTGAGTCGTTTTCGAATATCGTTACACCAAGCACCAGACTGTTTTTCGCTTCTTGAAAAAATATCCATAACATAGTACGCAATCAATTCTTCTTCTTGAAACACTTTATAGATATGAACATCTGGGTGATACGTTTTTTCATCAGTGGCTTCAATGGTGATATCGTAGAGTTTGTTAGCAATGGTAAAAAGTCCATGAATAACTTGTTCGAGTGGAAAATGTTGTCGGATTTGTTTGGCGTTAATATGGAATTTTTCTTTTTTGAGTATTTCGCTGTAATAACTGATATCCCAGGGGAAAATTTCTGAGAGTTGAAAATGATTTTTCAGTTCTTTTAGCTCTTTTTTTGCTTTTTGTTTTGATAAAATATTAAGTTCGGTGATTTTTGTTATCACTTCGCTGGGAGTATTGGCCATTCTTTGGGTAAAGACATATTCGGCATGATTATTGTGTCCCAGAATGTGGGCTCTTTGTTCACGAAGTTGGAGCGTTTCGAGTACGAGATGTTTATTTGAATGTGTATCACTCGTCGCTACGGAATGATATTTTTCATAAAAAAGCTTTCTTATCCCTTGGTTTTTACATTCTTTTTGAATGGCGAGGTATGAAGGAGGGGAGAGGGTAAAGACCCATCCATCAAGATTTCTTTCTTTTGCTTCTTGTTTTGCAGTATCTAGGTCGGTTTTGGCTATTTCACTAATGTCTGTGTTATCACTGCAATGATGAAAGAATATTTTTTTATCATCCAGTGTATTATTTGAAAATTTTTCTGAAATCTTATTGAGCTGGAGGTTGATTTTTTTTAATTCAGATTTTTCTTCTTCTGCGAGATGAACTCCGCTGTTAATAAAATCTTCTAAAAGAAGCTCAACGCTTCTTCTTTGTTCGCTGCTGAGTGTGTCGTTGTCTTTTATAAAGATACATATTTCATACATGAGAGTGTCAAAGCTCATGATGTTATAAAAATCGACAAGCTGCGGTTGAAATATTTGTATGATTTTTCGAGAGGTGTCTGATGACATAACTCCGTCTATGTTTTGGTATGCGCTAAATGTCGTTTGGAGCTCGTGTAAATGGTAGAATAAAGGGGTAATAATGCTTTCAAAGGTCCAGAATTCTTTTTCTGTTTTTCGAAGTGATTCATAGTTTTTTCTAGCTGTATCTAATAGGTTTTCAAGCTCTTGAATGCTTGTTTCTTCGTTGATGACAGGGTTTAAAAATGAAAGAGGCATATCGTTATAAATAATTTATAAATGGGGGAAGTGAATAATTCCTTGCCGAATAATTTTAATACTTTTTTTTCTCACGTCAATGATAGTTGAAGATTGTTTGCTTATGGCGTTGTCATCTTCAAAAATATATTCTATGTTTGGGAATGTTTGTGCTATTTTTTTGGCTTGATGTATTGGATTTTTTCCAGAAAGATTGACTGATGTCGCGACAACTGGAAAGGAGCATTGTTGTAAAAGTGTTTGTGTCCACGTATGTTTTGGACAACGAATGCCAATGGATTCTGTTTTGTGGTGGTCTATTATAGTCAGTGGTCCTGGCCAGTATGTTTCACAAATTTTGTGTATTTCTGGCTCGAGGGTGATGTTATGTTGTTTGAGCTGAGAGATGTCTCCAATGTGTAATGTCAAAGGTTGTGATGTTGGGCGTTGTTTTGTGTGAAATATTTTTTGAATGGCTTCAGGGGAATCTGCGCGACACGCGAGTCCATAAACAGTTTCTGTAGGAAAGACAATTATTTTATTGTCTGTTAGTGCTTTAAGGGCTTGTTGGATGCTTTGTGAGGCGTCTGTATTTTTTAGATGAATGATGTTCGACATACGTGGAGAAAGAGTGTATATAATATGTGAGTAATATAATGATTTTCTTGATTTTAACAATGCAATTTTCTTGATTTTTTCTTATGGTGTCTGTATCCTTATTATAAGTTTTTTAAATATCGTTTTATGTTACACGCCGCAAGTTCTCCGATTATAGAAAGTAAGCCAGATTTTCTGATGAAGGTTTTTGGATATACGGGGATGGCTCTTTTGACGTCTGCATTTGGAGTGTATGTAGCTCCACAGATTCTTTCTCCTGAATTTCTGATGGGGGGAGGGCGTTATATATTTTTTGGTATTGAGTTGTTGTTGATATTTACCGCTTCGTGGTGGTCACAGCTTCCACGGCCTGCTAATATTCTTTTATATTTATTGTTCGCGTTTATTTCCGGAATGACTATTTATCCACTTATTATGGTGGCGGGAATGACTTTGGGAATGGGGGTTATTACGAAAGCGGCTATCGCAACCGCGGCTTTGTCGGTGGCAGCCGGAGTGTATGCAAAAATCACACGGCATGATCTTGTCGGCATGACGGGAATATTTACCATGTTGTTGATTGGTCTTATTATAGTAGGAATTTTACAAATGTTTTGGTTTAGCTCCGTTGTTGAACTCTATGTGTCAGGATTTAGTGTTATTTTCTTTACCTTCTTTATTGCACGAGATATTCAGGCTGTGTCTTTATATCCAGAAAACAGAGCGATTGAGGCATCTATGAGTTTATACTTGTCGATCTTTAATTTATTTATATCTATTTTGAGGCTGCTGATGGCTTTGAATCGGGATTAAAAAAACATGAATTTTTCCTTGACTTTTAGCCAAGAAGCCCTAAAATCCCCATGCAATTTTTTGAAAAACATTCGCGAATGATTTATCTGAACCCCCTGAGAAACACATTTTTGTAGTTCCCCTAGCCATTTTACAAACGTCTGATTTGTGATTGGTTTTTTGTTTGTTCTTATTTCTTTTTTAATACTTTTTCTATGTCAAAAGCATCATATCCGTTTTCTATCCCAGTTACAAAAGAGGTAAAAAATCGGTTATTTTTCACGGAACGGGAGGATTTTCCGTTTCCAAATCTTATTGAAATTCAATTAGATTCGTACAAAAGATTCCTGGAAGAGGGAATAAAAGAGCTTTTGGAAGAAATTAATCCTATTGAGGATTTTACTGGAAAAAAGCTATCGCTTCATTTTATTTCTCATGAAATTGAGAAACCAAAATATACGCCAGAGCAAGCGCGACGAAAAAACGTTACGTTTGAGGCTTTGGTAAAAGCACGAGTTCAGCTGCTTAATAAAGAGACAGGAGAAGTCAAGGAGCAGGATGTGTATCTTGGAGCTATTCCAATGATGACAGATCGTGGGTCTTTCGTGGTAAATGGAATTGAGCGAGTAGTGGTGAACCAGTTAGTTCGAGCTTCAGGGGCTTTTATTACAAAGTCTCCGTCTTTTCGAGGGAAGTATAATGTAAAAATTATTCCTCGACGAGGAGCGTGGCTTGAGTTTGAGACAGATAAAAAAGGAGTTATTTATGCAAAGATTGATCGAAAACGACGATTTCCAATGACACAGATGTTGCGAATTTTTGGTTTAGATACTGATAATAAAATTCGAAAACAATTTGAGCATGTAACAAAGGGGTCAAAATTAGATATTATTGAAGCAACGCTTGAAAAAGATCCAGCAAAAACAGAAATGGATGCATATCAGTCTATTTATAAAAAGATTCGACCAGGGGATTTAGCAACGCCTGACAATGCAAAAAGTTTAGTTGATTCTTTGTTTTTCGATTACAAACGATATGACATGGGGCCAGTGGCGCGTTATAAGATGAATAAGAAATTTGGATTTGATACTCCGGATTCAATTGAGACGAGAGTATTGCAAAAAGAGGATTTCTTTAAAGTGGTAGAACATCTCATTCGAGTGACGAATGGTGAAATTAAACCAGATGACATTGATCATCTTTCAAATCGACGAGTTCGAGCGGTTGGAGAGTTAGTTCAAAATAAATATCGTATTGGTTTGCTTCGAATGGAGCGAATTATTCGAGATCGAATGACTGTTATGGAGCTTGATCAATTGACACCAATGCAACTTATTAATGCACGACCAGTAACAGCGGCTATGAAAGAGCATTTTGCTTCTTCTCAATTGTCTCAGTTTATGGATCAAACAAATCCGCTCGCGGAGCTTGAACATAAACGACGACTTTCTGCGATGGGTCCAGGAGGACTTTCTCGAGAACGAGCATCGTTTGATGTACGAGATGTGCATGAATCTCATTATGGACGAATTTGTCCAGTAGCTACTCCAGAGGGACCGAATATTGGGTTAGTATTACATTTAGCGTCATATTCAAAGGTAAATCGATTTGGTTTTATTGAAACTCCATTTCGAGCGGTGAAGCACAGTATAAAACTTGATAAGAAGGCTGAAGAGACTTTAAAAGGCCGAATTTTAAATGAGGAGATAAAAGGGGTTGGAAAAATAGGCGATGCTTTTGATGCAAAAATGACGAAAGCTCTTCTTGCTTCAAAATTAAAAGAAGTGCAAGTCTTTGCATATGTTGATAATAATGATGTGACTTATTTTGATGCTGATAGTGAGCAGCCTTTATTTATTGCTGAGGCCAATTCAGAGGTTGATGAAAATGGAAACTTTACTCATGGAAATGTCGGAGTTCGGCATGAAGGGGAGCCGACGTATATGTCGGTAAAACGACTCACTCATATTGATGTGTCGCCAAAACAAATTTTTTCAGAAGGTGTGGCGCTGATTCCATTTATTGAACACGATGATAATACTCGAGCGATTATGGGAGCGAATATGCAACGGCAAGCTGTTCCATTGTTATCGACTGATGCTCCAATTGTTGGAACGGGACTTGAAGAAATGGTGGCTCGTGAATCAGGACAGGTTGTTTTAGCAGAAGATGACGGAGAGGTTGTATATGCTGATGCGAGAGAAGTTCGAGTGACTTATAAAAAAGGGAAACAAAAGATATATGCAGCTGATATTTTTAAACGATCAAATCAAACAACGTGTATACATATGAAGACACGGGTAGTTGTTGGTCAAAAGCTTCAAAAAGGAGATGTGATTTTTGATGGATCTGCGGTAGAGAAAGGAGAGCTGGCACTTGGACGAAACTTGACGGTGGCTTATATGACATGGAAGGGGTATAACTATGAGGATGCGATTATTATTTCGAGTGGAGTTATTCATAATGGAGATTTTGATTCGGTTCATATAGAAGAGTATGTTGTTGATATCCGTGATACAAAGCTTGGGCCCGAGATTATGACTCGAGATATTCCAAATGTTGGAGAAACTCGTCTGAAAGATCTTGATGAAGAAGGAATTATCCGAATTGGAGCATTTGCGAAGGAGGGTGATATTCTTGTTGGAAAAATTACTCCAAAGGGAGAGTCTGACCTAACTCCTGAGGAACGTCTGTTGCAGGCGATCTTTGGAGATATGGCAAAAGATGTGAAAGATACTTCACTTCGATTGCCAGGAGGAGAAGGAGGAAAGGTGATTGATGTTCAAATTCTTTCTCGAGAACAAGGAGATGATTTACAAACATCAGTTCTCAAGCAGGTTCGAATTATGGTCGCTCAAAAACGACGAATGGAAGTTGGAGATAAAATGGCTGGACGTCATGGAAATAAAGGAGTTGTGTCGCGAATTGTTGCACGAGAAGACATGCCATTTTTAGAAGATGGAACTCCAGTAGATATTATTTTAAATCCACTTGGAGTACCGGGGCGTATGAATATTGGACAATTACTTGAGGCTCATCTTGGATGGGCGGCGAAATCATTTGGAATAAAGGTGGCGACGCCAGCTCTGAATGGAATTCGGCTTGATACTATTCAGCAATTTTTGAAAGAAGCGAAATTATCAGAAGATGGAAAAGTACAATTATATGATGGAATGACCGGAGAGCCATTTTCTCGAAAAACAGTTGTAGGAATAACATATATGTTAAAACTTTCTCATCTTGTCGCTGATAAAATTCATGCTCGATCAGTTGGTCCGTATTCATTAGTGACGCAACAGCCTCTTGGAGGAAAGGCTCAACATGGAGGACAACGATTTGGAGAAATGGAGGTGTGGGCGCTTGAGGCGTACGGAGCTGCATATGTTTTACAGGAAATGTTAACTATTAAATCTGATGATATTCAAGGACGATCACGGGCATATGAAGATATTGTAAAAGGACAGCCCGTTCGAGAGCCATCTATTCCAGAGTCTTTTAATGTATTGGTAAGAGAGCTGCAGGCTTTATGTCTTCATGTTGAATTGCTCTCAAATTATTCAGAAGAAGATGATGCACAGGTTTCACTTGAGCTTTCTGCTGAAGGTGAAGTGGAAGGAGAAGAGTTTGAAGAAGTAGAAAAAAATCAAATAGCAGAATTGCAAGAAAGTGAAACAGACGCCGATGTAGAGACCGAAACAGCTGGAGAGGATCCTTATGAAATGGAAGAGTCGGATGATGTAGTGGAAGATGCAGTGGCATAATGCCATTTCTTGGATTTATTTTATACATTTTGTAATTTTATAGGTTATGTCTTTTTATAACAATGCTCCTTCTCAAGATTTTAATGCCATTGCGGTAACAATAGCAAGTCCAGATCAAATTTTGAAATGGTCGCATGGAGAGGTAGTAAAACCAGAAACTATTAACTACCGAACACAGAAACCAGAACGAGATGGTTTGTTTTGTGAAAAACTATTTGGGCCCATTAAAAACTGGGAATGTTCATGTGGTAAATATAAGCGAGTTCGATATAAAGGAGTTGTCTGTGAGCGGTGTGGAGTAGAGGTAACTCGAGCGGTCGTTCGTCGAGAAAGAATGGCTCATATTGATTTAGCTGTACCGGTTTCTCATATTTGGTATCTTCGATCGACGCCTTCTCGAATTGGTTTAATGCTTGATCTCCCCGTGAAATTATTAGAACAAATTGTATATTTTTCTTTATATATTATTACTGAGGTTGATCAGGATGAAAAAACAGAGGCTCAACAAGAATTAGAAAAAGATTTTGAAGAGTATAGCCGAAAATTAAAAGAGGAATTAAAAACAGAGCGAATGGATGCAGAAAAACTTGTCAAAAAAGGAGATATGACAGAAAAACAATTTGGAAAAATTGAGGCTGAGCATGTTGAACGAATTGAAGAAATGGAAGCGGCTCATCAAAATAATAGAGAATCTTTAGAGAGTTTAGAAATTGGACAAGTAGTAACGGAACTTGAATATCGAGATTTATCGATGAAGTTTGGTCAYGTATTTGTTTCAGGAACAGGGGCCGAAGCACTTCGAACTATTTTAGAACGAATTGATTTAGAGGTTTATATTGCKGCTTTAAAAGAAGAAATGGCTCATTCGTCTGGTCAAAAACAAAAAAAGCTTTTAAAACGAATTCGTTTAGCCGCGTCTTTACACCGATCTGGAATTCGTCCAGAATGGATGATTTTGACTCGTCTGCCAGTTTTACCGCCAGATTTACGACCAATGATTCAATTGGATGGAGGACGATTTGCGGCATCTGATCTGAATGATCTCTACCGTCGAGTTATTAACCGTAACAACCGATTAAAACGTTTATTACAACTTGGGGCTCCTGAGGTTATTTGCCGAAATGAAAAAAGAATGTTGCAAGAAGCGGTTGATACTTTATTGAATAATTCTCCTCGAGCAGGAAGATCTGGATTTACAGCTGGAGATAAACGAAAGCTGAAATCTTTGTCAGATATGTTAAAAGGAAAACAAGGGCGTTTCCGACAAAATCTTCTTGGAAAACGAGTAGATTACTCAGGACGTTCAGTGATTGTTGTTGGTCCAGAGCTCTTTATTTATCAGTGTGGACTACCGAAAACGATGGCCCTTCGTCTGTTTAAACCTTTTGTTATTGGAGAGCTGATTCGTGGAGAATATGCCTTTAATGTAAAAGGAGCGGAAAGACTTATTACAGAAAATAAAAAAATTGTTTGGGATATGCTCGATAAGGTTATCCGAGGACGATATGTGCTTTTAAATCGAGCTCCGACTCTGCATCGACTTGGTATTCAGGCTTTTGAGCCAGTTTTAGTGGAAGGAAAATCTATTAAACTTCATCCACTTGTTTGTTCTGCGTTTAATGCCGATTTCGATGGGGATCAAATGGCAGTTCATTTACCATTATCCGATCAAGCACAGGCTGAGGCCCGAGATCTTATTTGTGCTCGGCATAATATCTTAAAGCCATCTTCTGGACAACCGGTAATTACTCCGTCTCAGGATATGATTTTAGGAATTTATTTTCTGACCGCTATGCATGATGGTTTAAAGGGTGAGGGAACAGTATTTAAAGATCTTTCAGAGGCGATTAATGTGTATCGTTTAGGAGGTGTGAATTTACAGGCAAGAGTGAAGATTCGAGTCAATACTGGTTCTGAGCTTGAAATGGAGGAAACGAGTGTGGGGAGAGCTATTTTTAATTCATTTATTCCAGTTGAGGCGATTGGATTTAAAAATAAGATATTTAAGAAAAAAGATGTTTCTGATCTTTTTGCTGAAGTTTTCTATAAAACAGGAGCCGAGAGAACTATTATATTTGCCGATGATATGAAACGAGTTGGATTTAAATTTGCGACTCAGTCAGGATTAACGATGTCTGCTTTTGATTTAAAAATTCCAAAAGGAAAGGCAAAAACTATTGAGGCTTCAGAGTCATTAATTAAACAAATTAATAATTATTACGAACGTGGAGTCATTACGGATGATGAGCGATATGTAAATACGATTAAAGTTTGGGCAAAGGCGAAGAATGAAGTGTCAGCAGAAATGATTAAAAACTATGAAAAAGATCCATTGAATCAAATCTATTACATGGTGGATTCAGGGGCTCGTGGTAACTGGGGGCAAATTACTCAGCTGTCAGGAATGAAAGGATTGGTGGCCAATCCAGGAGGAAAGACAATTGAGCTTCCAATTAAATCGAATCTTTTAGAAGGGTTTACGATTCTTGAATATTTTAATGCGACGCATGGAGGACGAAAAGGAAAATCAGATACAGCGCTGAAAACAGCTCAGGCTGGATATTTGACTCGTCGTTTAGTTGATGCGGTTCATGATATTATTATTAAAGAATATGACTGTGAGACGAAAGAAGGAGTAGAAGTAACTCGGGCTATTTCTGAGAAAATTGGAGAAGAGTTTTCTGTAAAAATTTATGGACGAACACTTCGTCAGGATATTGTTACAAAATCAGGAGAGGTTATTGGAAAAATAGGAGATGCGATTGAGCGAGACATGATTTTAAAGGTTGAAGAACATAATATTGATAATATTTTAGTACGATCTATTATTTCATGTAAGACTGAATTGGGAATTTGTCAAAAATGTTATGGACGAGATTTAGCATATGATAAAGATGTTAAAATTGGTACGCCGGTTGGAATTATTGCAGCGCAAGCCATTGGAGAACCAGGGACGCAGTTGACGATGAGAACCTTCCATTCAGGAGGAGTTGCGGATGGAGCTGATATTACGCAGGGGCTCCCGCGAGTTGAGGAATTATTTGAAGCGCGTTCACCAAAAACTCCAGCGGTGCTTTCAGAGATTGAAGGAGGGGTAAAAGTATTGGTGTCTCCTGAGGGAGTCGAAGTGCATGTAGAGGCAAAAGATTTTGGTTTAAATGTCTATAAACTTGAAGGAATGTTTGAATCAGTCGTAAAAAAAGGAGAAGAAGTTTTTGCGAAAAAGATTTTGGCAAAATCAAATATTTCAAAAGATAATATTCGAGTGAAAATTGATGGAGTGGTTGAAAAAGTTACCGATGTAGAGGTAATTGTTCGACATAAAGAAAAACAAAGTCGAGTGTATTCATTTAGACATAATGATGCGTTAAAGGTGAGTGATGGTGATTATGTTGAATCAGGACAAGCATTAAGTGCTGGGCATTACAACCTTCGAGAATTGATTGATATCACTGGAGTGTTAGCAGCCGAAGAATATATTATTCATGAGGTACAGAAGATTTATGCATCTCAGGGACAATCTATTAATGATAAACATATTGAGATTATTGTAAAACAAATGTTTTCAAAAATTAAGATTGTTGATTCAGGAGAGTCAAATTTTCTTCCAGGTGAAGTTATCGATTTTCAATGTTTTACTGCAGAGAATACAAAATTAATTGCTCAAGAAAAACGAGTGTCTTCAGGAGAGCGTCTGGTTCTTGGGTTATCTCGAGTCTCTTTAGCAACTGATTCATGGTTATCAGCAGCTTCATTTCAAGAAACTGTTCGAGTACTCGTTGAGTCATCAATTGTACGAAAAGTTGATAAACTGAAAGGATTAAAAGAGAATGTTATTTTAGGACGACTTATTAATGCGGGTCATATTTATAGAGAAAGACAGGAGGATTTGAAGAAAGCTGAGGCTCCAGAGGTGGTCGCAGAGGATCTCGCTCAGGTTCAAGAAGATAGTGATTTAATTACTGGAAAGATATTATAATATGATTCTCTAAAAGTTTTTCTTATGATTTCTATTGAGAATATATCGAAGAACTATGGAGCATATACGGCAGTGAAAAACCTTTCTTTTTCATTAAAGAAAGGTGAAATCATTGCGTTGCTTGGTGTGAATGGAGCTGGAAAAACAACAACTATGAAAATGTTAACTGGATATATATCTCCTGATTCGGGAGATATTTTTTATGAAAAAAAATATTTACAATCTCATATAAAATCTATACAAAAGTCTTTGGGATATTTACCTGAAAATGCTCCACTTTATCTCGATCTCACTATTTATGAGCATCTTGAGCTTTCGGCTGATCTTCATGGAATTGAAGGGAAAGAAGATGCAATAGAAAAGATTGCTCATGAATGTGATATTTTTGATCGTTTATTTTTCCCAGTGAAAGATCTTTCACGTGGGTATCGTCAGAGGGTCGCGCTAGCACAGGCGATGATTCATAATCCGAAAGTTCTTATTTTAGACGAGCCGACTGGAGGTCTTGATCCCCAGCAAGCACAGCATATACGTGCGCTTATTCAAAAATTTGGAAAGACTCGGTATGTCCTTTTTTCAAGTCATATTATGCAAGAAGTAGAAGCGTTAGCGGATCGAGTCGTGGTGTTGCATAAAGGAGAAAAGATTGCAGAAGGAACCGTGGGTGAATTAAAAAAACAGCAGTCGGGGATTTCGGCTGTTATCAGAGGAGCACAAAAAAATATTATAACGTTTTTAAAAAACCTTCCAGAAGTCTCTTCTGTACAGGTTATTGAAAAAATAAGCCTTGGAGTCAATCGTTATGAAATAATCACAACAGGGGATAGTATTGAGCAAATTTCTACGGCTCTGATGAAAGAAGGTTTTACTTTTCGAGAGATAAGTATTCTATCTCAGTCTTTGGAAGAGGTGTTTTGTGAATTTACGAGATAAAGTCATCCTTCACCGGTGAATNKMKTTSRMKWKWWAWTKGTNNKWYAAMTNRATCAAYAAATAAAATMCCMTTKARGTGATCGAGTTCATGTTGAATAATTCTTGAGGTGAAGCCAGAAAAGCTTAAAGATTTTTGATTTCCAGAAATATCTTGAAAACTCACTGTTATTTTTAAGCTTCGTTCGACGTCGGCCCAGACTCCTGGAAGAGACAGGCATCCTTCTTCTCCAAAATCTGTTGTTTGAGAAAAGGATGTGATAACCGGATTACAAAAAGTGATCATTTTATTTTTTTCTTGATCAACAATACAAATAAACATATCGATATTTTTTCCAACTTGAGGTGCTGCTAGTCCCACTCCTGGTTTTGATAGGAGTGTATCGATCATATTTTTTTCAAATTTTTTTAAATCTTTATCAAAATTTGTGATTTTTATTGATTTATTTCGTAGTATGTTGTTTTCAACACCTATTTCAAGAGGAATAAGGGACATGGGGAATTTTTATGAAGTTCTTTGAATATGCGCTCCAAGAGATTGGAGTTTTTCGACGAGTTGATTGTATCCTCGGTCGATATAGTTAATATTTGAAATTTCTGTGACTCCTGATGCCGCGAGTCCGGCTAAAACCATAGCCGCGCCTGCTCGAATGTCGAGAGAGGCAACGGGGCATCCTTTGAGTTGTGATTTTCCAGAGATTTTTGCTTTATGATTATTTATTAATTTTACTTTTGCTCCCATTTTTTCAAGTTCGAAAATATAGTTCATTTTTCCTTCAAAAAGTGTTTCAAATACAAGAGACGTTCCTTCTGCTTGTGTGAGAAGTACGGAGAATTGAGGGTGAAGATCAGTGGCAAAAGAAGGGTAGACCGCTGTTCGAATATTGGCAGCGTTGAGAGATTGAGCGGGGAAAATTTCTACTTCATTTTCTCGATGTTCGACAGGAATTCCTACTTCTTCGAATTTTTGCCAGAAACTTTCTAAATGAGCTTTATTTGTATTTTTGATAATAATATGTCCACCGGTCACAGCCGCAGCAATTGCATATGTTCCAATCTCAAGATAGTCTGAAGTAATAGCATGTCGTAATCCTCGTAAAGAATGAACACCTTTTATTATGAGATTATGCGTTCCAATTCCTTCAATTTTTGCTCCGGCTTCATTTAATGCATAGCAAAGATCTTGAATGTGAGGTTCTGCGGCGCACAAATTTATTTGTGAAGTCCCGCTGGCTAAACATGCTGCCATAATGGCATTTTCAGTTGCTGTGACACTCATTTCACTCATCGTAAAATCTGTTCCTGTGAGGGCTGCGCACTTGATATATATTTCATCATTTTCGGTTGAAGTTTGAGCTCCAAGAGATTCAAAGGCATGAAGGTGACTATCGATTGGTCGTTTTCCTAAAACACATCCTCCCGGAAATGAAAGTTTTACTTCTCCAAAACGTGTCAGGATTGGAGCGAGTAAAATAATAGATCCTCGCATTTTTGATACCAGTTCATGTGGAATAGCTTTATTTTCCATGTGTGATGGATCAAGCGTCAGTGTCCCGTTTGTGAAATCAGATTGTACATTTAAGTACTGTAAGATTTCTAAAAGTGTATAAATATCTGAAATATCTGGGACATTTGTTAACACCGATTTTTCTGCTGAAAGTAAGCATGCTCCAATAATAGGAAGCGCTGCATTTTTTGATCCTCCAATTTCTACCGTTCCTGATAACGCATGACCTCCTTCAATAATAAATTTTTGCATAAATAGGTGTTTAAATCTGTCCCATTTTATGGAGTTTTTGAGAGGAATTCAAGGGGGTTTTGGAAGAAAAGAAATATTTAGAATTTGGGAGATCTGTTTCAAATAGTTTGCAATGTATTGTTTCTTTTTATAATATAAKRWCATRKTYANWTYGYATAWWRAATACTATGAAAATATTAGAGAAAATTATAGGAAGCTCTTCTTCTGATGTGAGGATTGTTGAAATAGAAAATCAAAAGTATGTTATGAAATCTTGCGATCCTGATGAAGTATTTTCAGAAAAATCCTTTATGGAGGTCTTATCTCAAAATGATATCAGGGTATTGAAATATTTGAATGATTCACAGTTACCACAAGATGTATTATTTCTTGAATATATAGAAAATTCTCCAACTTTGGGAGGCCTGTTTAATGAAAAGAATTGTTTAAAATGGGGGAGTGTAACAAAAAAGATGCATTCTATAAAATATAGTACTTGTTTTAAGTATAATGAAGAGGGGGGAATGGTGAAGTTATTATGGACGGAGTACCTTGCAAAAAAAATAAAAAAAGCATTTGTTAAATCTTCAGAAAATAATCAATATGGATTTTCTGCAGCTGAGCTCATAGACATAAAAAAATATCTAGAGCCTTTGTTGTCACTTTCATTATCATCATTTTCTTTGATTCATGGCGATTATCATGCTGAAAATATTTTATTAAAAAATGGAGAAATTATTCCATTTGATAAAAACCCTGAAGTGTTTTCAGGGGATTATGTCTTAGATTTAGCCATTGCCTTATTAGGGATGCCAAATGAAACTCTCATTGAAACAAAGGATAGTGCTCGCTGTGCTGATAAAAAATGTTTAAAGGCCTTTATTTCAGGGTATGAGAATAATATTTTACAAGAAAAAAATCTTAAAAAATATATAATGCTTATAGCTTTTGGGAGATTATATACTCCGTATTCTCAGTATTATAAAGAGATTATTCAAAATTTGTTGGGTTTGGATGACACTCTTTATCAAACGCACAATGCTTGCAATAATCTATAGTTTTCCCAAAATCCTGATTCTGAATTTTTTCAATAATATTTTTTACGGTTGATTCTGGGCATGCGGCTTCAAGTTCTTCTGGAGAGAAAGAAAAAAGTTTTTTACCTTTGATGCTCCCGAGGATAAATTTTTGTACTGGTTGTGTCCACAGGTGTTTACTTGCGATATTATAACATTGCAGTTGGAGCAGGAATTCTAAGGGGATATCTTTTTTATTATGAATTTCTCGGCTTTTCCATTCACATATACTGTTTCCATCTGTATCTTCATGGATTTGATCTATTCGTCCAGTGAGTGTGATTCCAGCATATGGAACAGCGAAAGACTTTTCATGAATATAGTGAGTGTCTATATTGTTATAATTTTGTATGAAATTCCATAAATATTCGAGGGTTTGCGGAATATCCATATTCGTCAATTTTTTGGCGAGTGAATGGTTTTGAATAAAAGACAAGAGGGTTTCTTTGTTGAGTGGAGCGATGTCATCGATAAACATTTGAGGAGTATTGTGTTCATTGCTTAAATTGAACCATTTTTCCAAAGCGCTGTGYATGAGTGTTCCATAGTAGGCTTTGTCAGATATGTGGGGAAAGCGTTTTTGTATATACAAAAAATAGTACAGTTGTGGGCACTTCAGGTAGCAAGTGAGGTGAGAGGATGAGAGTTTCATAATTGAGATTGTTGTTCCGCTATTCCTTTGAGGTAATATTTTTTCATTTTTGCATACCATCCGAGGTTTTTTGAAAATAAGGATAATATGATATGAACACCCGGAAGGGCGAGAATTTGAAAAATTATTTTTTTTATTCCGGTTGGAAGTACCGGGACTTCTGGGTATTTCTGTTGAAAAATAACAGCGGTTTTTCCAATGCTGGTAATTCTGTCGGGGAAAAAGTCTTGTTCAGTGAGTGGGTGTCTGTGTTGGGCGATGGCCTTGGCGGCAAAATAAATTTTGGCACCTTGTTTTGACATTTCATATCCCAGCATAATGTCTTCCCATCCATAATGTTTAAAGTCTTCATCAAACCAAAATTGGGTGAAAAACTCTTTATGCATACTAATATTACTCGTATAAAAATGCCAAAAATCAGTTTCTTTGTAATTTTTTAGCTTTTTATATGAAAACTGCGTTCCGCTGGTGTCTAGAAATTGTCGAAAGGCATCTTTTTTTAATTCTTCTGTCCAGTCAGTGAGGCCAATAGCAATAGTTTTTTCGTTATCAAAGGCCTTGTGAAGTGATAGGTGTTGTTCGAGCCAGTCTTCGTGTACGAGTATGTCAGAGCCAATAAAAAGAAGTATTTTTCCTGTGGCCTGTTTTACTCCAGTATTTCGTGCGACTCCTTGTTTTTGATTTTTTTGCCAAATATATTGTACGGGGAAATTGACATTTTGTTTTTTCCATTCATCAATGGATTCTTTTGTATTATCAGTTGATCCATCGTCAATAATAATCACTTCAAAAGAAGTCTGTGTTTTTTGTGCCTTGAGGGCATTGAGGCATAAAATTA
Organism: Candidatus Peregrinibacteria bacterium; assembly: GCA_002401425.1. Lineage (GTDB taxonomy): Bacteria > Patescibacteriota > Gracilibacteria. The sequence continues at coordinate 24,810 of NVTB01000003.1, read as the reverse complement.
TATTTTCTGCATCATTATAGGAGGGGATAACAATAGAAGCCTGCATAAAATTTATTTAAGTTCGGAGGAGAGCCAGTCAAAAAATGATGAAAATGAAAATGGAATATTCATGTTGTATGATTCATGAACATACCAGTTGTGAATAACTGAAATTCTATCTTGTGTTTCAAGGAGGTTGTCGAGTTTTATTCCTTTAATTTTTGGTGATGAAAGAAATGTTCTTTCTGGTGAGTAGAGAAAGAGGGCTGGAGCTTCTTGAGCCATAAGTTCTTGTGCTTTTTCTAGCTCTTTTTGTTGTACTGTTTTATCGTGAGACCGACGAATAGCTTCGAGGGTAGTGTCGATTTCAAAGTTGGTAAGTTGTGAAAAATTAAATCCTTGTTTTGCTTGCGAAGAATGCCAGTATGGATAGGCATCAAGATTGTACCCGAGATTTTGTCCGTAAATAAGTATGTCATAATTTCTTTCCAGAACTTGTGTATTGAGTTCTTTGATAGGAAGGGCTTGTATTGTAATTTGAATTCCAATTTTTTCCCATTCTTGTTTGAGGTATTCAGCGAGTGATTCATACTTTATGTTTCCTTCGAGTGTGATGAGTTTCAGGTTGAGAGTATCGCCATTTTTGTTGATTCTGAATTTTGATTCTGAATTTTTCGTTTTTTCGTTTTCAAGGTTTTCTTTTTTCAGTCTCTTTGTTTTTTCTTTTTGTGCATATTTTTGTTCTATGGCTTTTCGTTCAGATTCATCGGTTGAATAAAAAATATCAAAGGTTCCTAAAATCTTTTTGTCTGCGGTCTGTGAGGATCCCGATATAATATAAGTATTTTTCCCTGGTTTGAGTGTTTTTATAGCCAGTGATGCTTTATATGAAAAGGTGTGTTTTTCTGTATTAAAAAGGGAGAGTTTGTAGTTATTTACCCAGACTGATGTGATATTATCTGGCACAGATCCTTGAATAAAAAACTCAGAAGAGTTTGTTGTGTATAGGGAGTTTGTAATCTTTGGGTTGGTGATGTTTATAAGATTGTTTATTTCTTCTTTTGTTTGAACCGTTTGTTTCCATGGAAGTTTCCAGTCAGCGTCGTTGAGAGCTCCTTGAGCTTTATGTTGATCGTATTCTAAGAGCCAGTTATTATCAGATAATTCTAAAAATGGAGTGTCTACTTGGTGGTTTTCTTCCAGTTTTGCTAATAGTTTCGTTTTATTGATTCCTAAAGAGAGGGCAAGTCGAGTTCCTTGATTTTTTAGTGATTGAGATTGTGTATTAAAAAAAGCAGCGACATATCGAGCCGTGTGATATGGGTGAGGTGAATATGATGAAAATTCTTCTGAAAGTTGTTGCGGAGAAATAGAGGATATATCAATCCCGTCAATAATATCTAAGGAGTTTTGTAAAGCTTTTTGATTGGGGAAAATATAAAAATCGAGATTGGTAATGTAGGCGCTTTTTCCATAAAACTTATCAAATCTCTTTAATGATATTTTTGTTGNNAWTGMSKRSTYSKWKCWWMTKMTKWMWATTGNATRRRKMSSWGNKTCYAWWNRGKSCKATWGTWKKMRRTKYWGNCNTTNRAASAYTYKCWRCAKGGNKGKCTKSMWGAATATKTYWYSSKAAARYKYCGMMTGTNMWWTWCSTWMRAWAGWRTTKWTAYKKKSMTTYGWKKGTRRWRKTNWTSGTTNNAYCRTTRATNNTNTTTTGNAAKKMGRASWKKRWTAAAATTTTCTCGTAATACTTGGTTTTTAAAATCAGGATTTTGAATAATCTCTTGAAAGGTGAACATGATATCATCGGCTGTTACTTTTTTACCATCATGCCAGAAGACATTATCTCGAATAGAAAATGTATATGTTTTTTTTGATATATCAAGAGTATGAGTGGCGAGATCATCGACCATAGATTGTGTTTCTGGGTTGTATTTCATAAGGCCAGAGAAGAGAAGCGTTGAGATATTTAAATCAACTCCAGTCGGATTGAGACTGGAAAACAGAGGGTTGATATTTTGATATTTTCCTATCATACCTTCGGAGTAGATCCCTCCTTCTGTCGGAATGGACTGAGAATGATCTTGGATATATCGTTGTATAATATTTCCAAAAGATAAAAGAAAGGTCATGAAGAAAAAAAGACTCATGACTTTTTCAAGTCGAGAAAGATTCCGAAAGGAAAATGTTTTCATATAAAAATTTTCTTATGAAAGAAATAAGAAAGATGAGGCATTGAGAACGAATAAAACGGCAAGAAGGATAGAGGCGTTACTCAAAAATTTATCAAACCCTTGTTTTGTTCCATAATGGGTTGTATTTCCATCTCCTCCAAAGGTGAGAGACATTCCTGATCCTTTCTTTTGAAAAAGAACAGAGATAATAAAAAGTACAGAAATAATAGCTTGGCTTATAATAAGAGATTGTTCCATGTTTTGATATTTAATAAACTAGTTTTTATTTTAGGCATTTTTGTTGTTAAATCAAGGGAAAWTTACTTGCTTTAATGAAAAACTTATGTGAGAATTTCATCACATATTTTTTAAATCATTGCGCAATGAAGTTTATAGAAAAGGAAAAAACAGATGTAAAGGCTATCTTTGAGATTCATTTTGAAGAAGCGGATATGAAAGAATATAAAGAGAAGTCAATGGAGTCTTTAGCTAAAAAGATTGATATACCAGGTTTTCGTAAAGGAAGTGTTTCGAATGAAATGGTGGTTGATCGTTTTGGAGAAGAGGGTGTATTGTATGAAATTCATAATGCATTTATGCCAGAGATTGTTTCAAAAATGATTACTTCCAATAAATTATTTCCTATCTCAACTCCAAAAGTTGATATCATAAAAAATGATCCAATTGTATATAAGGTAGAAATTGAAATTTTACCAGCGGTTGAATTAAAAGAATATGATTCATTAAAAATAGTGGCAAAATCAAAGAAGGTAGAATCTGCAGATGTTGAAGAGGTGCTGACTCAGCTGCAAGATCAAGTGGCTCATTTTCATAAAGTAGATCGAAAATCCAAAGAAGGAGATCAACTCACTATTGATTTTGATGGAAAAAACCCTAAGGGTGAGCGATTTCCTGGAATGAAAGCAGAAGGGCATCAAATTGTATTAGGATCAAAAGCGTTTGTTGATACTTTTGAAAARSAWTTNANRRASRGSTTWCWRWTRGTNNGWTSWRWWRKRTKTWWWRRTGAYYWWYMMASANMRRWKAMRRWWWRWCARAAYTKRMARATAANRMCTTWYWKMTYTMYGGTNNRRAKRCMWSAGNATKGCWGNMWRGCMTNRAAAYTGANTTMAAMKARRATNKTWGNWKSWRMAAATCAYT
>NVTB01000003.1:0-21488 GCA_002401425.1 Candidatus Peregrinibacteria bacterium | reverse complement strand
WRWWRASYYTGTNTRAKYYWKTMAAAAAAGACATAGAAAAAAATCTTCAAGTGAGAAATGATCAAGAATCAAAAAGAGACGCTGAAATGGCATTTTTGACATCAGTGGAGCAATACGCTTCTTTTGACTTGCCGAATGCTTTGGTAGACGATGAGGCTCAGCAATTTGTTGATAACATTAAGATGCAAGGGCTTCAGCAAGGAATACCTTGGGAGAAATATTTAGAAACCATGAAAAAAACAGAAGATGATATTAAAAAAGAAGTAAGAGGCGATGCAGAAAAACGAGTTCGGCAACGACTTATTATTGATGCCATGTTACAAAAAGAAAAAATTGGAGTTGATGCAAGTATCGTTGTAAAAGAGTCTGAAATTCAGCTTTCACGATTGAATGAAGAGCAGCAAAAAGAGCAAGAAAAAGAATTTGCAAAAGGTGGTAAAAAATATCATCATATTGAATATATGATAAAAATTGATACATTGCTTCGAAAATATATTGACTATTCAGCGCTTACAGCTGGGTAAGGATTTCGTGTCCTGTCGCAGTCACTAAAATAGTGTGTTCAAATTGGGCGGAGAGGGCGTTGTCTGTTGTATAGACCGTCCATCCGTCTTTTTTGTCGGTGATTGATCGTCCGTCTGAACTCTGATTAATCATCGGCTCAACGGTAAACGTCATACCTTCCTTGATCATGATATCATCGGTGTGATCGTAGTGAAGAACGGAAGGCTCTTCATGAAATTTTATGCCAATACCGTGCCCGGTGTAGTCTTCGACAATTCCGTATCCAAATTTATTTATATATTTCTCAATCGTTCGTCCTATTTTATGCAGTGGGACACCGGGTTTTACGACTGCAATTCCTCTCATCATGGCATTATGAGTTCTTTCGACTAAGAGTTTGTTTTTCTCTGAAACATTTCCGACGAGGAAGGTTTTTGAGGTGTCTCCGTGAAATCCATCTTTGATAACCGTTATGTCGATATTTATAATATCTCCATCTGTTAAAATATCATCAGGAGAGGGGATTCCATGGCAAATAACATGATTGACTGACGTGCATATGCTTTTTGGGAATCCGTGGTAGTTGAGAGGGGCAGGAATGGCGTGATGAGACACGATAAAATCATGACAGAGCGTATTGAGGGCTTCTGTGCTGATTCCTGGCTGTACATGTGGCTCTATAAATTCAAGGACTTGTGCTGCAAGTTTTCCGGCTTGTCTCATTTTTTTTTGTTCTGCTTTGTTTTTGTACGTAATCATGTGTTATTGGTTATATGCGAGTGATGGATCTTGTAAAAATATTCGATTTTTCATAGTTTTCATCCCCTGTATAGTACTTGAAGCACTCAGGTTTTGTAAAGACTGTGTTTGAACCAATTTTAAATTCCATTTACTGAGTTCGGCTTGGAGTACTTTTTTCTCTTCCCGGAGTTGTTTAATTTCATATCCTTTTGTTGCAACGCTGTTTGTGTGACTGAGGTATACGAGTGAGAGTATACAAAAGAGAGCGACGGCAATACTTGAAAGAAGGTAGAAGGTATATTCTGATTTGTGGAAAGATGATCGAAGTGTTGTTGCCAAGGTGAGAATGGATTAAGAGGTGATTTTAATAAGTTCTTGTTCGCGATTGATGAGTGGAGCATCGGTTCGTTCTGCGATTCTGAGTTTTCCGCTTCGTGATCGTGGGTTTGTCGTGAGTTCGTCGTCTGGTGGAGTGATTGGTTTTTTTGTGATAATTTTGAGTTGTGAGCGATATGAGCAGATACATCGAGGGATTTGTTCTGGACAGATGCAATCTTCAGCCTGTTTACGAAAAAAGCGTTTGACGATTCTGTCTTCCAGCGAGTGATAGCTGATAACGACGATACGGCCGCCAGGAGCGAGAAAAGGCATGATGCCTTCGAGTGCGCGTGATAAAACATCGAGTTCATTGTTTACCGCGATTCGTAAGGCTTGAAATGTTTGAGCGTATTTATTTTTATGTTTTTGTTTGATAACTGATTCCAGAAGTTCGGTGAGATCAAAGGTTGTTTCGAATTTTTTTATTTCTCGTTGTTCACAAATGGCTTTTGATATTTTCCATGAAGCTTTTTCTTCTCCATACTCAGAGAGAATCTTTGCGATATCTCGCTGTGAGTAGGTGTTGAGTATGTCTGAGGCCTGAATGTCTTGTTCATTGTTCATTCGCATGTCGAGCGGCCCCTGAGAGGTATATGAGAACCCTCTGTCTTCTTGATCGACGTGAGTTGATGCGATTCCGATATCGAGAAGTATTCCGTTGACACTTTTAATATTATTTTTTTCGAGTATTTCCTTTATATTGGCGAAGTTATCGTGGACAATTTTGAGACTCTGTTCATATTTTTTGAGCACAGTTTCTGCAATCGCTATATTTTTTTTATCTTGATCGATCGCAATCACTTTTCCAGTCGCTCCAACTTTTTCAAGAATACATTTTGTGTGTCCTCCTAAGCCCATGGTTCCATCGATAATGGTCATTCCTTGAGAAATATTTAATCCGTCAACACTTTGATGTAAAAGAACCGGTATGTGCATTTTTGTTGTTGTTTACAATGTAAATCCGCTTTTTTGTGTAAAACTTGTGAACAAACTGTGGATAACTTTTTGTTTCAACAAGTCGTGTTTTCCTTTTGAACATAGATAGATTATGAGTTTTTCTATTTTGGGTCAATGAGCGAAAAGACACAATTTGTGTTCAATGACCAACAATCATGAGATGAATATTACATTTTCTCAAAAAAATACTTTATATAGGCGCTTAAAAAAACAAAAAATATGAGCTTGCCCTTGAACAAAAAAATTGTATATATATATTTTGTGTTCAGTTCTTTTGTTGTTATATAAACAAAATGTAAGCTAGCTCACAAAAAATATTTGTGAATACAAAAGTTATTCAATCTATATATTGAAAACTGGATAGTTTTTTCGTTTTTTAAATATTGTTTGTTTGATAGAATGACAGCCATGAAATACGCTATATACTTGACTACTCAAGTACTAGTCAAGTACTTATCAACTACTACTCAACAATCTCTCAAGTATATATGTGATTGTTTTTTCTGGTAATAGCATTGCATATTCCACAAAATTTCATACAATAGAACCACGATTTGTTAAAAAATATTATGACGAGTTATACACCAGAATTAGTGCAGAAGTTTTTACTTGAGATACAAAAAGAATTTGTCTCTCGGGAGAGTTTTGATGAACGAGATTTTGCAAAGTTGAAAAATGAGTTTTCAAAAGCGAATGGAGTTCCCAATGTTCGAAATACTGATTTGATTCAGTGTTATTATGCTTTGGTAGAATCAAAAAAAATGAAGGAGGATGCGGGTTTGCTTCGGGTTATTAGCCGACGAAAGGTTCGTTCAGAGTCAGGGGTGACTGTTATTACGTGTTTAACAAAACCGATGGGATGTCCGGGGAAATGTATTTATTGTCCATCGGAGCCAAATATGCCAAAGTCATATTTGTCCAATCAGCCAGCAGCGATGCGAGCGGTTCTGAATCGATTTGATCCATTTGCTCAGGTTCAAAATCGTTTAGCTTCTTTAATGGCAACGGGGCATAATACCTCAAAAATTGAAATTATTATTATTGGTGGAACGTGGGGAGCATTGCCCGATTCATACAAAGAAGAATTTATGACGGGGATTTATAATGGACTGAATCAAAAAATTGAGGTTTCAGAAATTCGACAAAAGGCTGAGTTTTTTGAAGTTCCAAAAATAGAACAATTGTTAAATGATCCTTTGGATGTAGCGATTGCAAAAAATGAAACATCAGAGTATCGATGTGTGGGTTTAACGGTTGAAACACGGCCTGACTGGGTGACTGAAAAAGAAATTATTCAAATGAGAGATTTTGGAGTAACTCGAGTGGAAATGGGAGTGCAGAGTTTGGATGATGAGGTTCAAATATTGACCAAGCGAGGGCATGATATTCAGGCGGTTCGTGATGCGACAAAATTACTTCGAGATTCGGCTATTAAAATCGGGTATCATTTAATGCCAGGGTTGCCCGGGTCAACACTTGAGATTGATATGAATGCATTGAGAGAAACTTTTTCAGATCCAGATTTCAGACCCGATTGGTTGAAATTGTATCCGTGTATGGTTACGAAATTTTCTGATTTAGAAGAATGGTTTAACGATGGACGTTTTAAACCACTGACAGAAGTAGAATTGATTCCTTTGCTCACTGAGATGATGAAAGTGGTTCCTCGATACTTACGTCTCACTCGAATGATTCGAGATATTCCTTCTCAGTCGATTCAGGGAGGATGTAAAACCATTAATCTTCGTCAAATTGTTGAACAAAAAATGGCAAAAGAAGGAATTATATGTGAAGATATTCGAAGTCGAGAAATTAAAACGGCTTCATTGTCAGCCGATGATGTTGAATTAAGAAGTTTGAGATATAAGGCAGGAGATGGTGAGGAGATATTTTTAACATTTGATCAAATCAAAGAAGATAAACTTATTTCGTTGCTCCGTCTTCGTATTCCTTCATATCATTTTTCTGGAGAAAAACCTTTTTTATCAGAGCTTGAGGGGTGTTCATTCATTCGAGAGGTTCATACGTATGGACTGCTGACTAAAATTGGTGCACTCGATGGAAACTCTCAGCATTTTGGATTTGGAAGACGATTGCTCGCTGAAGCTGAAAGAATTACAAAAGAAGAATTTGGAATGTCTCGTATTGCGGTTATCGCCGGAGTTGGAGTGAGAGAGTACTATAAAAAGTTTGGATATGAAAAAAAGGGGACATATATGGTAAAAGAGCTTTAAAATGATGAAGAAAATATTTTTATCGATAGTGTCAGTGCTTTTATTATTTGTGTTTTTGCAAGATGATACCGTGGTGGTGACGGCTGTAACACATCATGGAGTGGACAAAGTGATTGATGGTGATACTTTTGTTTTTAATAATGAGAAGATTCGCGTCGTGGGAATAGATGCTCCAGAAATGGGTTTTGGTAATTCGAATAAAGAGCATTTTGCAGATGCTGCCACACAGGCCGTTTCTGAATTATTTCAACAATATTCATTTACCTTAGAAAAACAGGGCTCAGAAAATCGTGGGTATTATGGACGATTATTACGAAGTGTTGTTTTTGATGACCTGAATAAAAGTTTGGAAATGATATTGGTCGAACAGGGCTTGGCGRGAGTGTATTTTGTTAATTCTCTCCCACGAGACTATCGAGAATCTTTATGTGCGGCACAAGTTATCGCTCAAGCAGAAGAGATTGGGATATGGAATGCAAAAGATTATGAGTATTTTGAGGCAAAAAAACACCGTTGTCCTTCATTATAATATACTATGAAAAAAATATCAGATATTATCACCGGAATTTTAGATACATTACCCAGCAGCGCGGGGGTCTATTTAATGAAAAATAAAAGTGCTGAAGTTATTTATGCCGGGAAGGCGAAAAATTTAAAAAAGCGTGTAAAATCGTATTTTCAAAAATCGATCAAACAAAGTGTTAAGAATCAAAAAATGATTGGTCATATTGTGGATATTGAATGGGTCGTAGTGGCATCAGAGCTTGAGGCGATTATTTTGGAAACAAACTTTATTAAAAAATATCGTCCAAAATATAATATTTTAATGAAAGATGATAAAAACTTTGTGTATGTACGTATCAGTGTGAAAGATGATTTTCCAAAAATTGATATTGTTCGTTCGTTAAAAAAAGACGGGGCACTCTATTTTGGGCCAAAGACATCAAAAGGGGAGCTGGTGAAGGTTATTCGTTTTTTACAAAAAGTATTTTTTCTGCATACTTGTAATCTTTCTATGAAAGAAACACCTTTAGGAGTGGTATGTTCTGGAGGAAAATATCCGTGTTTAGAATACCAAATGGGAAGATGTAGCGGTCCGTGTATCGATAAAATTTCTTCAGAAGAATATAAGAAAAATATAGATCAAGCGATTGCCTTTTTTCGTGGGGATTATGAATCGGTATTATCGAAGGTGCGAGCAAATATGATGCAGGCGGCGCGTGAACAAAAATTTGAAAAAGCGGCCAAACTTCGTGATTTATCACAAGCGATTGAAAATATTTCAGGAAAGCAAATTGTGTCTGGGGTGGGGCAAGAGTCACAAGATATTATTGCAACGTTTTGTGAGTCTGGGAAAACCTTTATTTCATTATTTCAAGTACGATGTGGAAAGATGATTCATAATGAAAACTTTGTATTTTCTCAAGAAGGGGATTTTGATGAGGGAGTTTCTGCGTTTTTCAGGTTTTTCTATGAACATGCTGCCGATATCCCTAAAGAGATTTTACTTGAACAAGAATTTGGAGCCACAGAAGTCTTTCAGGATTGGTTTTTACACGAATTTGAAAAAAAGGTAGTATTAAAGGTTCCTCAAAAAGGAAAGAAGAATAACCTCATTCAGCTCGCACAAGATAATGTTCGGCAGTTTAGCGAAAGAGAGGTCGCTCGTTGGGAGGCTGATAAACGCAAGCAAGATGCGGCGTCTCGTGGCATAGTTTCGTTATTATATGGAAAAGAGAGAGCCTATGATAAAAGTTTATTCCCTGCAAGAATGGAGTGTATCGATATTTCTCATTATGGAGGAGAGGATACCGTGGCGTCGTTGGTTGTTTTTGAGCAGGCGAAGTCTCAGAAAAAAGAATACCGGCATTACCGTTTAAAAACACTTCCGGATGGAAAAATCGATGATTTTGCTTCTATGCGAGAAATTGTGACTCGTCGGATATCAGAAATTGATAATATATTATACTTACAAAAGATTCAGGAAATTCCCGAAGGATATAGTTTGGTTAAATTGAAAAAATCAGAGTGGAAGATATATTTATCAGAAGAAGAGTTGGAGGCTGAGAAAAAACAAACGAAACGAGATTTATATGCTTTCTCTTATAAGGATGATATTCGTTCGGTTTTGGTTTTAAAAAAATATACAAAGAAAAAAGAGTTTATAGCCTTCTATAATAAGGATATGAAAGAAGGAGATGAAAAAATATTATTTATCTCCTTATATAAGGAGATCGCTGGAAATGAATTATGGGTGTTTTCAGATCAATTAGAAAAGTATGAATCATTTGGTATGAAAAAGCTCAAAACGTTATCGCCTGGTTGGCAAAAAGATCACGGATTAGTACCAGAAGAGATTGCCAAAGGGGTAGAGCGAGAGGATGGATATGCATTGAAGATAAAGATTCCAAAAGAGAAAAAGCAAAACATCCCGCAATTACTCCTTATAGATGGAGGAAAAGGACAGCTATCATCAGTCGTGTCTATCTTTGAASRMAWYRWYTRSKYCTRTWRKGWKWACGNYRKKTRKYWYTSCRMWMARTSCAGNAYWKCRWRMWWTKKGYCTNRWKCWCNRRMRMMWAWMCATGAAGAAGTCTTCTTTCCTGGAGAAAAAATACCGCGTCTGCTGGCAAATAACACAGAGGCTTCCTATTTATTACAACGTTTACGGGATGAAGCCCACCGATTTGCTATTACCTATAATAGGAAAAGTCGAGAGGGGAAGTTGTTTGTGTAAATATTTCTACAATAATTGTAGGGGGTTGCCATTGGCAAACCCCATGACGGGTCTGTTTTTGGACACATGCTTATGCGATGGATGAACTCATGACGGGGATTAAATGACGTCGATGGTTATGCGATGTATGAATCCGTGACGGGGATTAAATGACACCGATGGTTATGCGATGTATGAATCCATGACGGGGATTAAATGACACCGATGGTTATGCGATGTATGAATCCGTGATGGGGATTAAATGACACCGATGGTTATGCGATGTGTTATTGGGAATGTCATGTTATGTATGGCGTAATATTGTTGGGGGGACGTAGCGTTGTGTGTAGTTCGCAGCGTCGTTTGGGTTTGCCAATGGCAACCCCCTACGGTTTAAACGACTTTTTATCATAATAATTTGGATTTTTGTTTCTTATCAGGACACAAGTTTTTGTGTCCTTACGGTTAAAATTCGTCTTGACATTTTTTGTTTATATGATGCGAAAAATTCGCATATTTCTTCTGCTAAAAAACAGTGTTTTTTAGCAGAAATAGTCGTTTTTTTCAAAAAAAAAACAAAAAGAAAGCCTTTTTATCAAGGTGTAAACTTTTTCACTTGAACAAAATATGTATTCATTGGATTTTAAGGGCTTTCTTGAGAGCTTAAAGCATACTTTGTGACATAATTAACTTTTGTTGTCAAGCTATTGACCAGTCCTTTTAAATCTCTTATAGTACTATCTCGCAAATGAGAAAAAACAAAATACAAAAACAAACTCTGCTTATTATATCAATATATGTAAGCAAGCAAATTTGTATTCATATATTTTAACTTTTTTATCATGAATAAACTGCAAAAATCTATTTTATTAGCTGGTTCGATTGCCGCTGCTTCAATGAATATTGGATGTGGAAGTGGAGGTGGAGGAGGAGATGGAGTGAATGCTCCTGCTACGACATTGTCATCGAAAGTGACATTGCAAGATAATACCACTACAGAAACGACAGAAATTGGAAATGGTCTGACTACTCCTGATGTTACTATTTTAAAAGATGGTATAAATCAGTCAGTACTAGCGAAAGTTCGGCAACTACTTGGTCATTCAATTCAATTTAATTTGTGTCAAGTAAATCCGGTGACAAAGGCCATTGATGCTTGTAATAATGCTGGGAATGTTCGACAGCCAGTTGATCAGCAAGATATTGATGGAGCTCGGTTTGATTATAAAGCAACAATGAATGCTCAAAGTGATGGATCGACTTATGAAGGACGATTGCAAGCGGAATATCGACCTGACTTATCAGCTCAATCAACGGGAGCAACAACTTTTACTACAACGTTAATGAATTTTCATTTTAAAGAAAAAGAAACAGATGCGGTTGATCTTAATGCCATTAATACACTTTTAGCTCCTGGATACAATCCTCTAAGTTTTACAGGGGGACTATTTCAATCGGTTCAAAAAGCTTTACAAAAAATTATGGGAACGTCTCCAGAAAACAATGAGACAAAATAGTTATTCATTTTACAAAACTTCATTATTTAAATATATATTTTTATGAGACATACCATTCAAAAAATATTTTCAGTTTTGTTATCAGTTATGATGTTTGCGTCATCACTTGGTTTCACCTCAGAGGCATTTGCCGCTGAGGTCGTTCCGAACCCTACGGTCACTCCAAATGGAGGATCTGTATCAATTGGTACAGATATTACTATAGGTAATGGAATTCTGGGTGTTACAAATTATTATACTGTTGACGGAACAGATCCCGTGACGAGTCCGTCACGGATACTGTATTCACCTATTAATAAGGTGCAAATTGAAAATTCTTTTGGTCCAAATTTTACCTTTAAAGCTTATGGATCAAAGGCGGGCTTAACAGATTCTGCCGTTGTGAGTAAGTCATTTATACTGACTGATCATGTTGGGACTGTACAACCTGTAAGTTTTGTTCCTCAATCAGGAACACTTACTGTTGGCGATACTATCGATCTTTTTGTCGGAACAGGAGGAGCTATGATTTATTATACGACAGATGGATCAAATCCAGTGCCAGGGCAGCCAGGAACAGTAGAGCTTGCACTGAATACTGGAACTATTACAATTGATAATGCATTGGCAGATATTGGAAATGTATCTATGAAGGCTATTGGAACACGAGATGGAATGAATAATAGTACAGTTTCACAAGGTGCTTTTACGGCATTATATACACAATTAACTGATGTTACGGTTACGCCTGCAGGAGGAAGCGTCTCTATAGGATCTAATATTTCATTTGCTTCAACGGAGCTTGGAGTAAGTTTTTATTACACTCTTGATGGATCAGATCCTCAAACCAGTGCAACAAAAATTGCATATGCTGGTCCTTTTGCTATTCAAGCTGGATTTGGAGATAACTTCCAATTGAAAGCATACGGAACAAAGGCACAACGACGAGATTCAAATAATGTCTCTCATGATTTTGTCATTTTAAATCCAGTAGTTGAGCAAGTACAAACTGTACAAATATCACCTCTTGGAGGGGAGTTAGCTTTAACTGATGAAATTACATTATTGGTGGGAACAGGCGGAGCAACAATCTTCTACACACTTGACGGAAGTGATCCAAAAACAAGTGGAACTCGAGTTGAATATTCAGGAGCATTTGTTCCAGGATTACCAGCGGGAACTCCATTTACACTTACAGCGTATGCGACTCGAGACGGAATGACCGATTCAGAAGTAGCAACAGCGAACTTTTCTATTGCACAAGCAACGGTTGAGTCAGTCGTTATTACTCCAGGTGATGGTTCTGCTTTAGCTCTTGGAGATACTCTTTCTTTTACATCAGCAACCGTAGGAGCAACGATGTACTACACACTTGATGATTCAGATCCAATTATTTCTGGAACTCGAGTTCAATACACAGCACCGCTTACTATTGATGCTAATTTTGCAGCAACATTTACATTAAAAGCGTATGCAGAAAAAGCGAATATGAAAAACAGTGCGGTGTCTCAAGGGTCTTACTCAGTAGTCAATCCAGATCCAACGGCCGTTCAAGCCGTAACGTTTACACAAAATAATGCAATTGTTGCTATTGGAGAAAGCCTTGGTTTTGCTTCAACGACAGCCAATGTTACTTTCTTTTACACTCTTGATGGATCTGATCCTCAAACGAGTGGAACGAAAGCAGAGTTTACCGCACCAATTGTTGTTGATGCTTCATACTTAACTGGCAAAACAATTAAAGTATACGCTTCAAAAGCAGGAATGACTGATAGTGCAACATCTGAAAAAACATATTACTTGAATCCTTCGGTTCCAGGAAATATCAGTTATGCAGATCAAGCACAAGGGCTTTCACTGCATTGGACATATGACGCAACAGAGCTGAATAATGTTCAATACTTTCAAGTATATCGAAACAACGTTGCTTTAGCGCAAGTAAACGCACCAACGCTTTCATATGCAGATACAGGAGCTCAATATGGTTCTCAATATACATATGAAGTAGAGGTGGTAACAAAACAAGGTCAAACGAGTGCAAAATCTGCACCACTTACATTTTTCTTCACTCAACCTGGAGGAAATAACCCCCAAACGGTTTCCAYTCCAGTGGCTTCTCATCAAGCCGGAACATATCCGTATGGAACAGCAATTACTTTAACAAGCGCAACGGCCGGAGCAACCATTCATTATACAGCAAATGGAGCTGTCCCTTCACAGGCAAGTGGAGAGTATACAGGAGCTATTGTTTTGAATAGCGATAAAGTGATTCGAGCGATTGCCTTTAAAAATGGAATGACTGATAGTCCAATGCTTGAGGTGGTATATGTGGCAGGGCCATGTACAAATTGTGCAACGGCAGCAGCAGAGCCAACGCCTTCAGTCGCAGCAGGAGAAGTTCCAGTAAATACTTTGGTGTCACTTTCAACAACAACAGCAAGTGCAGAGATGTATTATACTATTGATGGAACAGATCCAACAGTAGCGAGTACAAAATACACACAAGCGATTGTGATTGATGTAGCAAAAACTATTAAAGCATTTGCCGTTAAAGGAGGTTTAAACGCCAGTCCTATTATGACTGCAGCTTATACAGTTGCTGCATGTAATAATTGTAATGCAGCGGCTGAACCAACAGCTGATAAAGCTTCAGGGCCTTACTTTGCTGGAGAATTGGTGACATTAACATCAACCACTCCAGGTTCAACGAYTTACTATACGATTAACGGAGATGAACCAACAGTAAACAATGCGACTCAATATATGGGTCCATACATGATGACGCATTCAATAAGTTTAAAAACATTTGCGATTGCTGCGGGTCTAACAAAAAGTACAACCGCTACCTTTGTTTATAACGTAACGGCATCGACTGGAGGAGGAACAACGGTTTCTAATGTTATTGCGACGCCTTCGGCAGGATCGACAGCCGTTCATACTCATATTGCTTTAAAAACAGAGACACAAGGAGCAAAAATTTACTACACACTTGATGGAATTGATCCAGGTGATCATAGTACAGAGTATACTCAACCAATTATTATTACTGGTGAAGTAACATTAAAAGCACAAGCACGAATTCCAGGAGCGAACCCAGGACCAACATTCGTTGGGAAATATACGATTGAACCATGTGATCTTGGAGATGTATGTAATACAAAATCTGCGAGTCCAGCTTCAAGTATTCCAGGAGGAGTGGTATTAGTGGGAACASAAGTTTCACTGACTTCAGCAACTGATGGAGCATATATTTACTATACTCTTGATGGAACAGAGCCAGATTTTACAAGCACGATTTATACAACACCTATTATAGTAAATGAAAACATTCGATTAAAAACATTTTCTATTGCTCCAAATCGAGCAAAAAGTGAACTTCTTGATATTGGATTTTTTGTACCAGGAGGAGGGGAGATTGTGGTAGGAACGGTTGCCTCTTCTGGAGGAAGCCATCGACCCGCCAGTATTCCAGATATGAGTACTCCATATAATGTATCTTCAATTGAAGGAAGTGATAATTTGTTAGAACTTCAACAGCCGTTAAGTTTTGAAGGAACGAACGGAGTGATTACTCGACCACTGTCATTGTCTCATTATTTTCATAAACATGAAGTGACATTCAAACGAGATACAGAACTTCGATACTGTGAATCAAATGAACCATTTGTTGGAACATTGAATGTTCCGACAACTGAAGCAAAAGAAGATTCAGTGGTACAAGCTCCGCGAGGATATCAACTGCTTCGAATCGTAGATTTTTCAGCAGAAGATAATCAAGATGTCTGTTTTGGAAAGGATGCAAACTTTAACATCCGATTTTACCCAAATCGAAAACTTGATGCAAAAAACTTATTTATTGGATGGTATGATCCAAAAACACAAGAAGTAAAAGTAGTTGCGGATATGTTGACATTAAATGATGATTCAACTCAGGCTTCTATCAATATTACACAAACTGGGAAATACGTACTCCTCTATGATGGAGACGCGATTGTACGAACAGAGGACGGAACAGAAGTTGGAGCATACTTTGCTGATATTGAAGGGCATTGGTCACAGGCATATGTTGAAGAGCTTGCTTCTCAAGGAGTATTAGACCTTCGAACTGAATACCGACCGGATGATAGTGCCTCTCGAGCAGAGTTAGTGAAAATGACATTACTCGCGTTTAATCACCGAGTGAATCCAGATTTGAGAGCTCCATATTCAGACCTGCAGTCAGATGATTGGTATTACCAATATATTGCAACGAGTAATGAGGTTGGTGTGATTAATGGATATGCAGATGGATCATTTCAGCCAGAACGAGTGATTAATCGAGCAGAAGCGTTGAAAGTAATTTTACGAACAGCTGGACTGGCCGGACAACGAGGAGGAGCACGATTTAAAGATGTTGTTCCAAGTAATTGGTTTTTCCCATACGTTTCATTTGCAGCGGATGAAGAGATTGTGTCAGGAGTGACTTCAAAATACTTTGCTCCAGCACGAGAGATTACACGAGGAGAGGTTGCAAAAATCATTGTAAACACTCAAAAGTATCTTTCACGACTTCCATCGTATCGAATTGAGATTTTAGGAAATACTCGATCTATGAGTACCTCTCGAGGTGAAAGCATGTTGCTTTCAGCAGAGCTCTACAAAGAAAATGAACTTCTTGATATAGAAAAAGAACCAGTATGGTGTCAGTTTAGTGAAGATCAGGGACGAAGCTGGATTACATTCGGACGAGTCGCATTAACGAATCAACGAGGACTTGCGATGTGTTCTGTAAAATCTCAAAAAGTAGTTTCAGGTATCTATGTTCGAATGTACAGAAATAACTTTATTCAAGGAGATATTCCATTTGTAGAAATGACTTGGAAATAAATCTGAGATAAAAAAAAGTAAGGATGAAAGAATAAACAAAAATACAATCATAAAAATAAAAAAAATACATACACTTTTCATTTAACCATTAAATTTTATTATTATGAAAAACACTATTATTGCTTTATTCTTAGTTCTTGCGTTTGCAACACCATCATTTGCGGCAGAATCAAAAATTGGAGGAGGAGTTATTTATACAAACGATGCGCTTGAAGTAACAGAATCTTCAGATGTTGCAGCTGTTCTTAAAAAAGGACAAGAAAAACGAYAACAGTTGTTACAAGCAACTATTGAAAAACGATTACAGAAAATTGAAGCAAAACGACAAGGAGGAACAGATGTTGCCGTTGCTGAAGTAACAGCGAAGAAAAAAGTTGTTACAGCCGTAACAAAAGCTCCGGTAAAGAAAACACGAAGACTTGCTCAAGCTGGTCCAGCTGATAATTTTATTATTTCACTTGTTCTTGGTCTCTTCGGATATGCAGTTTTCCGACGACGATCAATAGTGTAAATAATACATTATCTATGATAAAAAAGGAAAAAAGCCTCTCAGAAATGAGAGGCTTTTTTTTATATATTTGATAATAAAAATGATGTGATGGTATAGGCGAGGGAAAGTGCAAAAAAGCTTATAACCATATTTTTTAAGAGTGTGAGAGCCGTGTCTTTTGCTTCCGGGTCCTGTTGAACCATAATATATATTCCTGTTCCCATAATCATACCAATGGCAATAATAGCGATATATCCAAATATGTATTTGAAAAAAGAAAAGACTTCCTGCATAAGCGTATTTGCTTCTTGCGTTCCAATAATGTCTTCCCCTGCATATGGATAGATGACATCATTAATAATAACATCGGCAAAAATAATGAAGAGCAGTCCTGTAAATACATTGAGAAATTGTTTTTTTAACGCTTCGGCATCTCCTTCTCCTTGTATCATAATTTGTGATCCTATGAGAAAAAGTGAAAAAACAGCGATTCCTCCGGCGAAAAATGCCAGGTAGTTAATAACAATTTGTRAACTTGAATCAAGCTGCCCAATGTTTCCTAAATTTCCATTTGCCATCGCAAGATCAAAAACTTTAGCAAATTCTGATGCGAGACTGGCAAAGATCAGCCCGGTGGCAATATTTCCAAAATTGGTTTTTACTTTCGCGAAATCATCTGTTTCGGGGCCGGTGATAATGTAACTCACCACATTTAAAAATGCATAAAATATTCCAATAGAAATAAGAAGATATCGAACGATCTCTCCAATATTATTTAAAACCAGATCTTGTAATTGTGCAAGTCCTCCTGCTTGTTGACTTTTAACTAATTGTCCCGCTTGTTTATCCCAATTATCTGGAAGCATCCCCGTAGGTTTTTTATCTGTCAGATTATCTTTGAGGTCTTTGAGGCTATCAATAATATTTTTTCCTTCTTTGTATATATCTTTCACATCACTCAGAGCCTCTCTGGCACCAGTTGCCCCATTTTGAATGCTTTTTATAGTGTCATCTGCAAAAACCGGTGTTATAATAACTCCAAGGAACAGAACGGAAACGACAATTTTTTGTAGTATTTTTTTCATTTTTGTTTTTTTAGAGGCCTGTCTCTTGAGTATAGCAGATTTTTTTGTTTTTTTCAAGAGGGGGGTTATGAAAGTATTTGGTTGAATGAGTAGATTTGGGGTGATCTGTTTTTACTGAGTGACGGGTGGAACAGGAGGGGTATGAATTGGAATATCTACGTCATCTCCAAAAATATTCTCAATCGTAACATCTACAGGATCTACTATTTCCTTCATATTTTTTTTGATCTCTGTGATATAGTTTTTGTATTTTGTATTTTTGATATCTATGATTTTTGGAGATTCTGCTGAAATCCTCTCAGAAAGTTTATCTGCAAATTCATCAATAACACCTCTTTTTTTCGGAAATTTTGTATAAAGACTCTTAATATCTGGTCCGCATTCTACATAGGCATGCGTTAAAACTGTTGTCTTAATACTTTCACTAGCTTCAGAGCTTTGAATATTTTTGAGCACATCTTCGGCATTGGGGTAGTTGGTAATAATATTATGAAGTTGTCGTCTTTTTTCAAGTGTATTGAAATGTAGAATTTTATCATTGCCTAGGGTTAATTCTATTTTTCTATCCTTTCCTACTTTCAGCATTGAGTCTGCTAACATTTGTCGTTCTGCAAAAAATATTTTTCCATTGGTGTCATTTATTGGGGTTTCATTTAAAAATCCTTTAATATCCATAGATATTGCATTGCTCGATAATATGTGATACTCGACTATCATATCAGAAACTTCGTTTACATTGCTCGTTGCTCTCACTAAAAGCTTTTTCCCGCCATCTCTTATTGTTTCAACGGCGCCTGGAGCCGAATATGTGACTATTCTATTGGCGGTATTTTTCATTTTGTCAAAAGTACTCAGTTTAATGTCAGCTCCATTGGCAATGGCAATGACTTCTCCCCAGTTTCGAACATTGAGTGTTTTGAGATATTGGTGGCCAAGCTCCAGATCGCTGAGAGCGGCATTTGGAGTTTTAAGTTGTGGTCGTTGAATCTTCCCGAGTTGTTCGAGTGTGATGATGAGTCCATCGTAATAATCATTTTCTCTCACATTTTGACTTTTTAATCCATTGAGCTCATCGGCGCTCAGACGGTTTTTTGCTTTTTGAAAGGCTGAGTCTTTCCCAAGTGAAGGACGATTTGCTTCATCTTTGATAGTGGTGATATCAATATCTTGTAATATTTCTTCTTTTTTCCGGTCATGAATAAGGTTCATAGCCGTGAGATCTTTTGTGTCTTTGAAATATTCTATGTCTTTTAAGGAATCTATATATGTTGTAATTGAAAGATTTTTAAAATCTAGTGGATTTTTCATAATTTTTTTAATTGGACCAATATTAGCAATGGCTTGAAGCATCTTTTCTGGACGAGTTTCCCCCGAAAAAAGAATGGTTCCAAGTGCGACGAGAATAGCGCTTCCTCCAAGAAACTTGTACATTTTGCTTTTTGTAGTCATGAGTGTGTAGATAGCTAAAACACTTCCCGTGAGCCCTCCTATTTGCATCCAGTCAGGAAAATCGCTGATTCGTCTGTTGAAATTAAAGTCAGGGGTGAGTTGCATTGTATCTTTTAAGTTTTCTGCCTGTATCCGTGATTCTTTATGAGCATCGAGTAACTTGAGGCTATTTGGAGAAATGGAAGCGCTCAGTAATTGTTTTTGTAATTCTAGTGGAATGTTCATTGAGGCCCGTATGCTTGAAAGTTGAGAGAGAGATGTAATTTGTGTGATGGGATTGTTATTCTTATTATTCTTATTTTTTGTATTATACGTATCAATAGATGTTTGAATATTTTGTAAAGCTTCTTCTTTTTTATTTTTTACAAAAATACGATTTAATGTTGATTCATTTTGAGATACTGCGTTTGGATTGTCTCCCTTTTCTCGGTGATCCATCCAAGTAAGAATATTTTTTTCTGAAGCAGTTCGTTCGGCTTCAGGCTTTTCTGTTAAAATAGCTTTTACCGTTGAAAGTTTCTGATTTTTCGAGATTTTTTCCCAACTCGTGTTGGCCGTATCAATATTATGGAGATTTGTTTCCCAGGTGTTTTTGAAGTCGGTATTATCGGTGTGTTTTAAAGCCGTTCCAATTTTAAAAGATTCTTGAAAGGTGCTTTTGAGTATTCTATTTTTTTCTTTATGCTCCATATCAGTAAAATTGTCAGGAAGGAGTCGTTCAAGATGTATGTATGAATGACTTGAATGTAATTCTTTTTCAAGTTTGAGCTCGGCTGGGGTAAGAGGGGTAATTCTTGTTGTATCAAGTTTTTTTACTGGGGTTTTGTCAGCGAGCTGATAAATACTTTGGAGTCCTGCTTCGAGGGGGTCGGGGAATGGGGGAGTTTTTATGCTTGATGTTTTTCCAATTGATTTTTTTTGAATTCCTGTAAAATTCACATTTTTGAAGATATTGTAGTATTTTATGAGAGTGTGTTCATGGTTACTCTTGGCATTTTTTTTAGCTTCCTTTAAATTGTTTGTAAAGCCATATCCTCCATCTTCATTATATTTAATAGGGTTCCATATGTGTGAATATTTGATAAGAGATGCATCAGAGTAATAACCTGTATTATCTGTTGTTAAGCTATATCTTCCGTCATCTGAATTTGTATATTGAGGAATTTTTTGTGTTGCAAATGAGTTTAGTTGTGAAAGAAAGGTGGATCCATATTTTTCTGTGTTTTTCGCTTGTCTAATTCCAAATTCAAATCCAGCTCCTCCGTGTTCAGTAAGTCTCATGGCTAAAATGAGAGAAATATCTTTATTTGTTAGAGGGGCGTTATTTTTATCTGTTTGATTAATGATAGCTTGAAATTCATATTTTTTCGATTTGAAGTATTCTAAGAGTGTTTTTTGACCTTCTATTTTTAAATATTTTTTTTCATCTTCTGTGAGAGATTGTGTGGCATTGAGATTTTGAAGATAGTTTTTATTATTATTCTTATTATTAAGTAGTTCCTTTTTTTGATTATTATATTTTTCTGATATTTTCTTTATATTATTCTCCAGGCTTATTTCTTGAGATTCTTGTACTGTTTCTGCTCCTCCGATTTGATCTAGACTCATAAAAACCCGCCTCTCAACAGGTTTCATATTTCTTTCGAGCCGTCGAAGAGGGAATTGGAAGATCATATATTTTTTAATTTCATGCCATTATAGCAGAAAAATGGGGAAAACTCCAGGGGTTCTGTTTGACGTGACCGTATAACATGTCTTTATATTAATACATTCCGAATCAGGACACAAATTTTTGTGTCCTTCCCTTTTATATATGGCACGAAGGTGTAGAAAACTTTCTACAATAATTTTTGTTTTTTGTGAAAAACCACTTATATTACGTAAGGAGGTGGTGTATTATTTGTGATATAGCTCGTCAGTTTTGTGTTTATACTATCTAAATATGTATTCATCTCTGAGGTTGAAAGGTTTTGTTTTGTTTTTATCTTTGAGGCAAAGGTTCGTGAAAATCCATTGATGGTATTGATATCATTTGGAAATTTCTCATAGAGTATTCGCATATTTGGACCAATTTTGGAGTATCCATATATTAAGATCGATTCTTTTAATTCAGCATTATCTTTCCAATCTTGTATGCGTTTAAAATTATCTTGTGCATTTGGGTAATTTTGTATGATATTTGCAATATATAACGTTGAGTTTGGGAGATCATCAGTATTTTTAATGATAAAAAGGTCTCCTGGTGTTTTTATGGCTATTGTTTTACTGTTTTTTATTTTTTCTGCATATGTATCGCGATTTTGAAATGAGGTTGTTATGTTATTTGAACTCCAGGCAGTCGGGGAATCAATTCGGGGCATATCGGCAAAAAGCACATCTTCGTCTATTTCKTCGAGTCCAGGTAAAATGCTCCTTGATACGGTTCGTCCTTCCATGTGGGCTTGAGAACCGGTAAATGTATTACCAAGCATGCTCATAAATGAGGCTGGATAGATTGAAGAGATGTAATCCCATCGGCTGATACGAGCTTCAGCTCCATTGGCAATGGCGATAACTTCTCCCCAGTTACTTGCGTATAAGGTTTGTAGGTATTGGTATCCAAGCACAAGGTCGCTTTCAGTAGAGCTGTTCAGTCTGCCTCGTTGAATTTTCCCGAGTTGTTTGAGGGTGCGAATGATTCCATCATAATAATCTCCTTCAGTGACGCCTTCGTTGTTGAGTCCACTGATTTCTTCGACAGAAAGTCGGCTTTTTGCGCGTTGAAATGTTGAATTTGGAGTTGTGCGATTGTGTCTCGCCATACTTTCGATGGTATCAATATTGATATCACTCATAATTTCTTGTTTGCTTTTATCTCTTACGATGTTCATCGCCATGATATCTTTTCGGTCAGTAAAATACTCTTGTGATTCCGCTCCAAGCAGAGCCGTCATCCGTGGACCAATTTCTCCACTTTGGGTTAAAAGTTCTGAAGAGCTATTAAAAATTCTATTCAGAGGAGTTTTGTTGAATATATATTCAGCAATTTTATTGGGCTGTGTTTCTCCAGAGGCAAAAAGCGCTAACAGGGCTGATCCTCCAGCGAGGCCTCCCATTGTTTTAAAGATAGCACTGTCTGTTGTCATCCATTTATATATTCCAAAAACGACAGTTGCCAGTCCTCCTATTTGCATCCAATCAGGAAAATCACTTATTCGTCTATTAAAACTATATTCAGGAATAAGCTCAAATTGATCACGAAGTCCATCGGCTGATATTCTTGATTCTTGAAAAGAATTCATCATAAAGAGGCTTTCTCGACTGAGTTCAGTATCGTCTTTCAATAATTGTTTTTGTACGGTGGTGGGTACATTCATCGCAGATCTGAGGCTGTCGAGTTGTGATAAGCTGGTTATTGTATTCATTTGCGGATCTTGTGAAGACAGCAGTGTATTGATTCGGTTGAGCGCTTCTTGCCTTTTCTGTGTTACAAATATTCTGTTTAAAGTTGTTTCTGAAAAAGGCTGTTCTCCTTCTCTTCTCTCAATCCAATTGAGAGTTGCTTGTTCGGCTGAGGTGAGAGGAGATTTGTTTTCTAATAAAGTTTTGACACTTTGCATTCTTTCATTCTTGCTTAAGTGCTCCCAGCTTCGTCCCGCGCTATCAATAGTATTAATCTCTTTTTCCCAGGAGGTCTTAAAGTTAGTGCTTTCTGTGTTTTCTATGGCTGTTTTAATTTTATAGGCTTCGCGAAATGTTGATTTTAAATATGCTTTTCTTTTGGCTTTATCAAAGGTAGAAAAGTCATTTGGCACGACACGAGAAATATGAATAAGTGAGTGGGTTGATTCGATGGTGTCATTAAGTTCTTGGGAGTTCTCACTGAGTTGTGCGTAGGCAGTTGCATCAAAATGTATATTGGTACTTTGAAGAGATTCGGTGGATGGGGGTGATCCAAATTGTCGTAAAATAGCTTGATTTCTTCTTTCTCTTCCTGCCAGGACATTACTCATGGTTAAAGGAGGAGTGTATGATTTTGTAGAGAGATATGTTTTGCATTTATTTCCCAGTGTTTGTGCAAAATCATAGGCATTACTCGATGGAGCGCTCATTGTTGTGAGTATTCGTTTGGTTCCGCCTGTTCCACATTGATTGACAACATCTAAGATCATCGCTTGTGCTTGTGGTTCATGAATGAAATTTTGATCTGATCGATGCATTTTGCTTTGTATTTCTTTTAACTTTTTTGCAAAATTTGGTTTCATGTAATTGCTTTGTTCTTGTGCTGTTTCTTGAAAGAGCTTTTGTAAATCAGCCTCTACGGAGGTTAAATAATTTGGATTTGTGATAAGAGTATATCCAATTTAGGACGAGGTAGCTAAGTACAACAATTGTACATATTTTTAAAATTTCACTGTGTAGATACCTAATTATTAGGCTTTAAAAGAAAAGTTATAAAATAAATAAATTTCGGCATAAGATTTTTCTTTCTATCAGCAACCAATACTAATTAGTCTGTTCAATTAAACCTTAGCTGGTATGTTAACATAATAACACGGTATTAGTATATGTATCGCAAATTGGTTGACAAAC
>NVTB01000008.1 GCA_002401425.1 Candidatus Peregrinibacteria bacterium | reverse complement strand
AATTTAGAAAATTTCTTGGAGCTAAAGAGGATGCTAATTACTTAGCCAATTGTTTTATCAAAATGATGTGTGAGTAACATGATTTTGGTAAAAGAATAATTTTCTATAAATTTCATTAATTCGGCTTCCTCCTGAGTATTTATTTTCTACCCAGAAATCTCGTGGGATGGACAGCATCATTACATTTTTTTGTTGTGGATTAATACTTGCAATAATCATTGAGTCAGTCAGATTTGGGCCATCATGAGAGCCTCCTCCGTGGCCAATAAGCAAAATATTGATATTTCCAAATTCATCGGTGATAAGGTCTGATTTTACGGGTTCAAAGATCTCGGCGAGAAAGTTTTTTTGGTTTATATAGTCATATATATAAAAAGATGATTGTGTTATAAGGATAAAGGCAAAAAAGAAAATAAATGAAAATAAAATTTTCTTCCAACGTTGAATATTGGGAGATTGATATTTTTGTTTCTTTCGTGGCTTTTTAATCGTATCTTTAAGACTTATTTCTTCTTGGACAAAAGATATGGTTCCGATTTTTCGAGTTTGAAAACTCATAATTTTGTGCGCTAAAAACAGAGATATTATATATGATAAGTAAAAGAGTTGCAATTTTTTTTTAAAAATTGTTATAATGATGACGAAATTTTGTCTTAAAAATCTTTTATGATTTGTCCACAGTGTAAAGCCGATGCCCTTCGAGTGCTTGAATCTCGAGATACCGATGCAGGAATTTCTATCAGGAGACGGAGGGAATGTCTTGATTGCGCATTCCGTTTTACCACTTTTGAAAGAGTGGAAACATCGAATTTTTTTGTGAAGAAAAGAAATGGTGATGTTATTTTGTACAATAGAGGAAAACTTCTGCAGGGTTTGTACCGTGCTGTTGTCAAAAGAAATATACAAAATACAGATTTAGAAGCTATGGTGACAAATTTAGAGATGGAATGGATGGCAAAGGGGAAAGAAATCTCATCGAAAAAAATGGGAGATGATGTTATGGAAAAACTGAAAGATATTGATGAAGTCGCATATATCCGTTTTGCTTCGGTGTATCATGATTTTCAGGATGTGAAAAGTTTTTTGGAGGCTTTGAAAAATATATAAACTTATTTATTAAATATATAACATGGTTATTGAAACAACGCTTGATCTCATGTACTTTACTGCATCTATTTCTATTGGGACGCTGACAATTCTTATTGGAATTATTTGTTTGAAACTTATTCGAGTTTTATCACAGGTTGAAACAACGACACAGTTGCTTCAAGAAACATCAGAATTAATTAACAATTATGCGTGGAAGCCGATTGAGGTTTTATATCATTTGAAAGAATTTTTTACAAAACACATATTAAAAAAATAGGAATGAAACAATTTTTCATTAAAACATTTGGATGCTCAATGAATCATTCTGATACTGAGCGAGTCGCTGCCGTGTTAGAATCTTTTGGATACAAAGAGGTGGAAAATATAGATGATGCATCGGTTGTTATTTTTAATACGTGTTCTATTAAACAAAAAGCTGAAGACAAGGTGTTTTCATTGATTAATAATATTCATAAAAAAAGAATGAAATCGGGGCAAAAAGTTACTATTTGTGTGACCGGATGCATGGTGCAAAAAACATCATCTCAGGAGAGCGAAGAAAAAGATCCGTTGTTACCACGGATTCCTGCTATAGATATTGTATTTCGAATTTTAGAAACACAAAAACTTCCAACTTTATTAGGAGAAAAAAGAGATAGCAGTGAAAAACAGGATTTCTTTTCTATTATCCCTAAATATGCATCTCCGTTTCAAGCGATCGTACCGATTCAATCAGGGTGTGATAATTTTTGTACATTTTGTGTTGTGCCATTTACACGAGGGCGGGAATTTTCTCGACCGATGGATCAAGTGGTAAAAGAGATTTCGGTTTTAGCAAAAAGAGGGGTCAAAGAGGTATGTTTGGTTGGACAAAATGTTAATTCATATGGAAAAGGTCTTGAGAGTACACAAAGAATTTTTGATGAAGAGAATAAAAAATGGTTAGAAGGGGAGGGAAAAACCCCATTTACACTTTTACTTGAAGCAGTGAATAGTATTGAAGGCATAGAGCGAATTCGATTTCAATCTTCCAATCCTCATGATATGACATCTGATGTGATTGATGCTATTTGTGACTTGCCAAAAGTAATGCCCGCTTYACATTTTGCATTGCAGTCAGGAAGTGATGAGGTATTAAAGAAGATGAATAGACGTCATTCATACGCGGATTATAAAAGTATTGTTGATACAATTCGAAATAAAGTACCAGATTTTGCCATTACAACTGATATTATTGTNRKWTTTTGWGGWSRWRSMSWAGAGGCGTTTCAGGAAACAGTCGCCATACTACCAGAGCTCGATTTAGATATGATTTATTTATCTCAATACTCCGTTCGTCCCGGGACGGTGGCTGGAAAACATTTTATTGATGAAATTTCAGCAGCTGAAAAAAAGAATCGTTGGAATATTGTGAATGATTGGTTGATTGAAGCTATTGCTAAAAAAATGAAATCACTTATTGGAAATACCTATATGGTGCTTATTGATAGTGAGATTGAAGATGGTTTGTTTGAAGGGAAGACAGAGCATAATAGAAGGTGTCGAATTCGTACGCAGAAATCAATGCAACTCGGAGATATCTTGTCCGTAAAAATCATTGGATCATCTCAGTGGGCACTTGAAGGAGAAATTTAACACTTTTTTAATACTTGTGTGATAATGTATATATAGATTATAATATTTACTTTTATGTATATCTTTCGTTTTGTAGTTGTTCTGATGATTCTTTCTCTTGGTTTTTTACCGCTTGAAAGCGCTTTTGCGAAAAATTACATTAAACAATGTGATAATTTTAAAAATATTTATCATTATAATCGTGTACAGGTTCCAAATTATCCTATTGATGAATATCTCAATGATTCGATGACGTCTGTTCAAAAAAATGATATATTACACGTTATTAATGCGGATAAAATTTGTATTCTTATAGCCGAGCAAGACTATAAGCTTAAAAATATGCAGGATGGAGTGGCAAAAACGAGCGCGCAGCTGCAACTCGCTCAATATCAAGTGCAATATACGGCATTATTAGAAGCGGTTCGAAGGGGGGATGAAAAAACAAAAAGAATAGATGGGTTTTATGATCGTTTTTCTGATGAATTTTATTATGCTGATTTTAATGTCAATAAAGTACTTATTGATCACCGATATGCAGTACAGGCAGAAATGGGAGAAATTGTTACAAAACTTGATGCAATATTGAAAGAAAAAGAGGCTGAACTCGTTGTAGAGATTAAAGATAAATTTGAAAGTTATGATAATATGACAGAATCTGAAAAAACAGCATATAAAAAAGATATCCAAGATTCTATGCGCATAATCTTAACAAAAGCACAGCAAGACATGGAGGAAAATCTTTTGGCAAAAAAAGCAGAGCTGCAAAGGGCGGTTGAAAAAAAATATGCGGATCAATATAATAATTATAAAAGTTTTGCTCAATTAGAGATTGAAGACAATGATGAAACATTGGCAGCTATGAAGGCCTTTAAACAGGTTCTTGACGAAAAACAAACAATGTATAAAAAACGAAGTGATCAAATTTTTGATGTTTCAAATATCCCTTTTGAATTATTGGAAGCAGAAATTATAAAGATGCTTCCACTTGATAGTGCTTATATTCCACAAGGACGAATAATCGCTTCTGAGTTACCCGATTCCGTACGTGATATCGATAGGATATATATTAGTAATACGAAAAACATCACCGCGGAAAAAAAGAAAGCTGATCAAATTATTATGGCTGATCTTATTGCGTTATTGACTTCAAGTGATTTTCATTTATATAAAATATTGAAAAATCCCGCAACGGAAATAAAAATTCGAAAAGCTCTATTAAATGAAGAATATTCAGTCATTCGAGATGAAATTTCATCACTTTCTGATGATATCAAGCAGAAGATCTCAAAAGAAGCTTTCGATCAAGAAAAACTGATTTCGCAAGAGATTCTGGAAAATAATGCATTGTATGAAATTTTGAAAAAAACAGATCTGTCTGATGAGGATAAAAAAGAAATAGAGGCGGCTATTTTAGCTATCGAGACAGGGGCGACGGGGTTTATTGCTTCTGATATGTTTTTGTTGAGAATGAAAAATGCTGATTGGGATGAAAAAATGCAGGGGCGCCTTTTAAAGCTCGTTAATGGATTTGGAGGATATGAAGATTATATTTTTTATGGAGCCTCTCATTTATCTTCAGATGAACGAGGTACGACTATACAAAAATGGGTTATTGAATTTAAACTGATTCAAAATTTAATGAATCAAGAGACGGATATTTTACCAGGAAATATAAAAAAATTAGCGCGATTTGAATCTCTTGTGAATATTATGAAAGAAGGAAAAATATCGACAAGTGTGTATCAAAGATTATATGTAGATTATCAAAAATCATATAAAAAATATACAGATGCTCGTGATGAAATTCATAATATGCTTTTTGCTGTAGAGGAAGATCCATTACCAAAAATTATTTCATCTTTTATTGGGCTTGATGTATCAAAAATTCATTCAGCTTTATTAACAGATAGTAAGACGCGTCTTGCTATGGATATTTTTGCTCGTCACAAGGCTTTGGGGAAAAAACTGACTGGGTCTTTTTCACTCGCTCAAAAAAATGTAGAAACAACAAATTTGAATGGTTTTTCTTTTGATCATTATAAGAATAATAAAATCATTGTTAAAAAACAAAACGATCAAATTGTTGAAATATATGTATTAGATGAGAATGATCGTATTGTTCAGGCGATTAATCAAGAACGACTTATTACTTTTTATATCTATGATTCATTGGGACGCGTAGAGAAAAAAGTACTGGCTTGGGCAGATGCCGTGTATAATGTTGATACCATGATATTTTCTCTTCCAAAGAATTATCGACAAAAACGTACAGATATTGATAAGTATATTATTGTAAAATATGAAATATTTGAATACAGCAATGAATATCTTGTTAGGAAAAAACAATATTCTCCACTCATGTTACATGATGACCCGGTATTTAAAACAGAGTTTAAAAGTATCTTTGACGATTTTTATAATATTCAAGATTTTTCTGGTCCAAAAAAATCAACATTAGAAAGTATGAAGGCCGAGTATGATAGTCAGAAGATGAACGTCACAGCTACTCAGCGAAATGAGGTTGATGATCTGTTGAAAAATATAGTATCGAGTGTTGTTGTGACTTCAAGAGACGGAGTTGAAACTTTTGATTTTATTTATAACAAAGGCCTGACGCTTGATATGATTATGAAAAATGATGAAATAGTATTTACACAAGTGCAAACAGGGGATCGGTATACAGATATAACGGCTGATCGAACGGATCTCTATTATGGAGATGACTTTTTATCTTCTGAGGATTTATTTAAAACAAATGTGTTATCACTCAGGGCGGGGCAAGTACATAAATATGATGATTATACCGATGGAGGTGTGCGATTGCTGGCTTCTTTGGATATGGTGGGAGTAATAACGAGTGTTTATAATATTGACTATCTTTCAGCTGGTTTTTCATGTTGGCTGAATCTTTGGTTTCTTTGTTCTAATCATATTACAGTTGATGAAATTGCATATAATGCGGTCATAGATTCTGAGAAAAATATAAGAGCGGAGTCTTTTTATGAAAATGCAAAAATTACACCGGTTAAAAAAGATGATTTACATGTCTATGATAGGGTCTTTCATGCAGAGATTGGAGGAAATCATTATCAAAATGTTATGGCTCCTTTGTCTGAAGGTGATAATCTATTACAAAGAGGGAACTTTGGGGATAGTTATTTTTATCATTTTGAGGGAGCCACTGGGGATCCGTTATTATTTGATTTTGGAAGTTTTCGGGATAAACATTCAGCATTGTTTACAGATGTTATTGATTCAATCGTAAGTAGCGAATTAGAAAGTGGTTTAATGAGATTTAATAACGATGGAGTCATTCATTCATATAATGGAAGAAACACTCAGGACCCCTGGCGAGTGCTCAGTGATGATGAGAAAAGATTATTGTTTAAGTATCACGCCTTTTCTTTGCATTGGAGAAAATATGAAGGGAAAGATGGAAAAGAACATATAGATATGTATGTTAATAATGTGTATCATTTTAAAAATCCAGAATACATTGTTGATCCAGAGGAGGCTTTTCGACAGTTTTCTCGTGATTATCCTGGTTATAATAATTTAAAAGAAATTTTACATATTAAAAAAAGGCCAGAATCTAAAGCGTATAAGATTGTAGGATTTATGAAAATAACATATTAATATTTGTCTATGAAAAAGTTTTTCACACAACTCTTTAAAGAAATTCAGACTCCGGCTTTTCCCAGAAACCTGTGTTTTTTCTTGCTTTCGATATTTGCCTGGCTTTCTATGGCTACAGAATATCGGCATCATTCATTTCAGCTGAATTTTGAAGGGAGTCATTGGAGTATTGTTATGTTTTTTTTATTTTTACTCTTTTTGGTTTCTGAGGTGTATCTGTATTTCTTAAAAAATGATGGTGTCACACAGGGGAGTGTTCAGCAAAAGTTATTTCGTTTTTTATCACTTATTGTTTTATGGCGCTTTTTATATCTTTTTTCTGATTCTGTTCGGTATAATGACTTGAGTATTATAATATTTATTCTTTCAGGAGGTGCTATTATCTATATCGTGTTTTCTTGGTATTTTCAAAGAATGTTTCAATGGATTATTCCTGTTCAAAGAGGCATCTTTATTTTATTTTTTATTGCTTTGTTTTCACTCGCTCCTCGACCATTATTTTATCCAGTTGATGAACGGTACAATGAATCCTTAGTTGAATTTTCTGAGATGCTTTATGTTCAAGTTATGAACGTAGACGTTGTTCTTTCGGGTGAGCTGCAAGATCTTTGGCTAGAATATACTCCTTATTTGCCGCCTGAAGGTTTGTATTCATATAAAAGAGTATCTGATAGAGAAATAATATTTTGCATATATCAGAAGGGGGTACAATTGGATTTTTTAGATGTGCCGGTTGATACTCCTTGTGTATCTTTGGCGCGATTCGATAATCCAAATCGTGTTGATATCTATTCGATTAAAAGATCATTGGTATCTTTTGAGGGGCTTTAATATTTAAATATATACATATGATTATAATTCGTAATATTATCGCTTTTATATTATTTTTCCTCCTGGGAGGAGTGTTTATAAAAACAGCATGGAGTTTTGAAAGTATCCATGTTTTATTGACTGGTTTTTATATGGCTCCGGTAGAAGGATCAAATCCGTATCCATGGTTATTATATATAAAAAATATAATGATATTTTTTCTGACGATTGGGGCGATGAGGTGGTTATACATTTCGCAGAAGTATTATTCAAATTTTCTGAACGCATTACAGCAAATGTTATTTAATCTTTCGTCTGTATCGTTCTGGTTATTTTTTCTGTTGTTGTTCTCTCTCTTTGCAGGAATTTCATCATTGATAAGTGTGGTTGTACATCAGATCCTTATAATCACTCAGTTTTCTGTACAGTTGAGTTTAGGGACTCAAGAGCTGTTGGTGGTAAGTGTCGTGAGTGGGTTTGTATTTTTTGCTGTTCGTCTCTTATTGCAAAAATATCATTCTCAGGATTTACAGGGGGAGGTGGCAGATTGCAGGGCTTCTTATGTTTTTTATTATATTGTTTTTCAAACCTTTTGGGTATTAGAAACTTATGTACAGTTTATATTAAAAATAAAAGGAGTTTTATTAAATTCGGCTTCTTGGCATTCTGCGATCATGGTCTGTATATTTTTATTGTCATTGTTTGTGTTTTATTATTTGCTCTCTACAAATAAAACGCATCGACGTATTTTTTAATCCTTGAGACTATGAGAAAGTTTTTATTGATATTGTTTTTAGCTGTTTTTTCTTTTCAGGTCTTATATATATTTGTCTTCAAGGAGGAAGGTGAAGAGCATCGTGTTATACAATGGGCTCATGCTGGAATGGTTGATGACTTTGATCGTCAGCAGTTAAATGAGGTCGGAGTTCATGGGCCGAGGGACCTTGAATATCTTGCTCGTTTATATCATGATGATCGCAATATTTTGTTGAGGAGGGAGCGTCCGCATATTTCGTATCAACATGTTATTTTTGTGCCAAAAAGTTTTCAAGAAGATACACAGTTTTTGTTGAGTGTGCTGAAAGAAACTCCAGAACTTTTTATTCATATTGATTATAAATTTCGTAATGACAAAGGTTTTGTTTCAGACTTTGTACGAAATGTATCCAAAGATAGTGAGGACAATGATTGGATTATAGAAGCAGTTGGGCCACAGGTGTTACAAGATCCTATTATGGCAAACAAGCTGTTTGAATATTCTCCGTGGGTATTTCGATGGTTGCCAGAAGGTGATCGGCATAATATACGAATAATTATTTCAGCCCTCGAGCGTGATCCAGACTTGTTGCCTTTTTTGAATAAAGAGGAACAGGAGGCTTTTGAGTATTTGAAATAACGAGAATAAAAAAGATTGAACAAATAATGTATTCAATCTTGTATAAAAAATGTATTCAATAAATTATTTTTGTTTTCTTCCTATACAAAAAAGCTCAAAACTTCTTTCTCGTGTGGATTTAGGTTTGAATGTTTTTAGGTTTGGAAATAGTTTTTTCGCTTCAAACCAAAATTCATTAAAATCAGCTCCTCGAAAGAGTTTAAAGACGGCCCATCCATTTGGTTTTAAAAATTTCTTCATAATTTCAAGGGCGAGGAGGTTGAGTTCGACTGATGCAAATTGGTCGACATCGAATATTCCACGGGTGTTGGGAGCCATATCTGATGTAATAACATCAAATTGTGTTTGATTATGACTTCGTAAAAAATCTTCAAATTCTTTTTTGGTGGCATCCCCATGAAAAAATGTTGTTCCAGGGATTTCTTTCATCTCTTGTAAATCCACTCCATAAATAGGAGCGTGTGTCATTTCTTGAATATATTGAATCCATGAGCCTGGAAAACTTCCAAGATCAAGTACAGAATTTTTTCGTTTGAGGATTTTAAATTTTTCTTGTATTTCTTGAAGTTTATAGACACTTCGAGCTCGGTATCCTTCTCGTTTTGCTCTACGGAAAAAGGCATCTTGTACAATATATTTTTTTGGCATGTTATATGGTTATAGTATATTCAATTGTTTGCATATCAGGGAGGAGGGAGAGCGAATCATAAATGAAATCAAGTTTATCAAAGTCTGAAAGTTCAATAATAGTCGTAATAATAATATTTTTATCATTTTTATTCGTAATGAAATTCATAGATATTGTATTTATATCATGTTTGGCAAAAAAATGTGTAATTTTTGAAAGCATTCCGAGTTTGTTGTTTACGGTAAAAATATATGTAACTTCAAAATTTGGAATTTCACCTTCCCATAAACAATCAACACATCTATCTTTTTCATTATTGTTTACAATAAATGGGCAATGAATTGAATGAACTGAAACATGAGATCCGCGAGTAACAAATCCGGTTATTTTTTCAAAAGGTTTCGGGGCGCAGCACGGAGATATTTTTATTGAAAGATCTGCGCCTCCTACGACATATGCATGATGTTCTTCGGTTGTTGATTGTATTTCTTTTGGCTTTTGTTGTTTTGCTTCTTGAAAGAATATATTTTTGATGATATCAGAAGCTTTTTGGCTTCCTTCTCCGACTCGGAGTATAATAGTTTCTCGTTCTTTTAAAGATAGATTTTTATTTTTATATTCTTTGAGTAGGCTGTAATGAGGATCGAGGACAGATTTACCAATAGATTGTAATAATTTATTAATACTTTCACGTCCTGTTTTTATGAGGCTGCTTTTTGATTTATTTCGAAGCCATGCTTTGATACAACTTTTTGCATGTTGCGTTTTTACAATGTTTATCCATGTAAGATTGGGCTCTTTGTTTTTATTGGTTTTTATTTCAACAACATCTCCGTCTTGAAGTGGAGTGTCGAGAGCCACAGCTTTTCCGTTAATTAAGGCTGTCATAATATGATTTCCAATATCAGTATGTACACAATAGGCAAAATCAATCGGAGTTGAGTGATGGGGGAGATCTTTAATTTCACCATGTGGAGTGAGAACAAAAATTCGATATTTAAGAGGGTCTTTGGTGAGTCCTTCCATAAATTCTTCAGACTGTTCAATGTTAGAGGCTAAAGAAACAAGATGTTGCAGCCATCTTTGATTATCATTATTTACATTCTCTTTATAGGCCCAATGAGCAGAAGCTCCTTGTTCTGAGGCTTTATGCATAGTCTCAGTTCGAATTTGTATTTCCATTATTTTTCGATTTCCGCTCTTTCCAATTCCAAGAATCGTCGTATGAAGACTTTGGTATCCATTCGATTTTGGGACGGCTATGTAGTCTTTGATTCTATTGGTCATTGGAGTCCATTGTTTATGAATCGCTCCAAGTGCTCGATAGCAATTTTCAACAGTATCGGTGATAATTCTTACGGCAAAAAAATCGTAAATATTATCAAGGTTTTCTTCTTTTCTTTTTTCAAGTTTTTTAAATAAAGAATACATTTGTTTGGCTCGTGATTGAATTGGTTGAAATGGTATATCGCCAAGAGCTTCAGCTATTTGCTGCTTCGCGAGAGCGAGTGTTTGTTCTTGCTTGCTAAAATAGGTGTGTATTTTTTTAGCTAATGCTTTATATTCTTTGGGATGTAAAATTTGAAAACATCGATCTTCCACCGCTTCTTTAAACCAATATATTCCAAGTCGAGTTGCGATAGGTGCATAAATATGTAAAGATTCCTTGGCTATTCTTTCTTGTTTTTTGGGAGTACACACATCTATGGTTTGTAAATTATGAATTCGATCTGCAAGTTTTACATAAATAACTCGAATGTCTTTAGCCATGGCGAGGAACATTTTTCGAATATTATCGACTTGTCTGTCGAGTCCAATGATTTCCGCTCGTTTAATTTTTGTGAGTCCTTCAATGATAATAGCAATTTCTTTTCCAAAGTTTTGTTCAATGTCTTCAAGGGTTGTATCGGTGTCTTCAACTGTATCATGAAGCAATGCGCTTATAACCATGGCTTCATCGCAATCGATAGACAGTAAAACTTGCGCTACACCGACGGGGTGTGAAATATAAGCTTCTCCAGATTCTCGTATCTGTCCTTCATGAGCCTTTTGTGCAAATAAAAAAGCTTTTTCAATATTTGGTATTGAAAAATTCTTTTGGGTGTCTTTTATTTCTTGAATAAGGTCTTGTATCATGAGTGAGTTTCGATTGTATACAACTTGATTATATCATTTTTTATTAGATTGGGCAAAATTATTCTTGTAAAAATCTATAGAGACGCATAGAATGTTCATGAATTTAATTATTTTTTTATGGCTGGTCACAGTAAATGGCATAATATCCAACATCGAAAAGGAGCTCAAGACAGGGCTCGAAGTAAGATTTTTTCAAAACATTCAAAGCTGATTACTATTGCGGCACGAGGAAATCCAGATCCTGAACAAAATCCAGCGTTGAAAGCGGTTATTTCGAATGCAAAATCTGATAATGTTCCCAATGATAATATTTCACGCGCCTTAAAAAAGGCTATGAGTGATAAGTCAGGAGATGATTATCATGAATTATCATATGAGGTATATGCACCTGGAGGAGTGGCGGTTATTATCGATGCCTTAAGTGATAATGTAAACCGAACGTTTACCAATGTTCGAACGATTGTTACCAAGCGAGGGGGGAATATGGGCGCGTCTGGAGCGGTGTCGTGGATGTTTCATGACAAAGGAAATATGGAGCTCATTTTGCCAGATGGTTTTGATAAAGATGATATTGAGATGGCTATAATAGAAGCCGGAGCTGAAGACTTAGAGTTTGGAGAGGATCGTGTGTTTATCACAACAGCATTTTCAGATTTAGGAGCGGTAAGAGATGAACTCATGAAAAAATATACCCTTGAAGGAATTAAAACCGTAAAAGTTCCAGAAAACGAAGTAGCGATAACCGACGCGGCGGCCGCTCAAAAGTTTTTAGACTTTATTGCAGCCATTGAAGAAGATGAAGATGTCTCTGATGTGTATCATAATGCAGAGATCTCTGAAGAGATTCTAAAGAATATATAAAAACTTTCACTTGTAATGATTTTTTTGTTTTGTTATAAAAGCATTCTATAAATTAAATATATATTTATGAATGCAGTAATTACAAAAGAATGGTGTGATGATGTGATGGAATCTAAAAAATTAGAAGGAGTGAGTTTGAAGACGATAGCTGAGTGGGTTTCAGTAGATAAAAAAGCTATAGACGGTTTATCTCATACTAAGACCGAGCATTCAATTCACATTATATCTGAGGGGAAGTTTGTACAGTTATCACGAATGATAAATGGTACTCCAGAAGAAATTCAATCTATTGTAAAAATGTTAACAGGTGAAATGTTACAGGCTTCGTAGTTTGCTTATTTTTAGTTAGATAATCTTTATAGTATGAAAGCTGTTTTTAAAGAATTTTGGAATGGTCATGAAGATCCTGATCAAATTACTATTAATTCATTGACTTTAGATGACGTTGCTTTATGGATTGATGAAGATAAAAGAGATAGAAATCAGATTGCTTATACAATAAGGGGGGCATTAAAAACGTCTATAGACATTGCATCTGTTGGACGAATGTCAACATTGCATAAGATAAYAGAAGGGACACCGGAGGAAATTACTCAGATTACAAAAACATTGAGAAAGAAGCTTTCTATGGATGAGCATAAAAGCATTGTTAAGAATGATCCTTTATAAGAAAAACTATTCTTGCTTTCCTGCACAAAAATAATAGACTGACGCTGTTATTTACTTCTATTTATCTATGTATCTTTCTATTTTTACGGGGCTGAATAAAATGTATATTTCTGTTTTTTCATCAACAGAGATCATTTTTTCAGCAGAAAAAGAAACGAGGCAAGAAACCATTGTCTTGGCTGAGATTTTGAAAGATATCGATAGAAAACAATTGAAGGGGATTCTGATTAATCAGGGTCCGGGACGCTTTATTTCACTTCGAGTGGGAACGGCTTATGCAATATCACTTGGTTTTTCTTTAAAAATTCCAGTGCACGCAGTTTCGTTGTTTGCATATTTTCAAAAATCAATGAATCATCTGGATATGGTAGAAAAGTGTGATTTGGTCTATCAAACGGGAATGTCGACATTAATCACACCTTCGGGAGAGTTATCGTTTGAAACTCTACCTGCATGTGTATATGGGGCGATCCGTTCAGAGGATAAGATTCCTGAAAAAACATATTTCATCCCATGGAAAAATAATCTTATAGCGAGCGATTTTTGTGATTTATGGAAAGAATCGAGTGCTGATATCTTTCCTCTTTTATATGGTAAAGCTGCGTATTAATTATGGTATTACATTTTATATTCGTTGGAAAAACAAAAGACTCTTGGTTGCAAGAGGGGATGAAGATATTTGAAAAACGTTTAAAAAAACATGTTTCTTATACTATTGATGAAGTAAAAGATTGTGGAGAAAGGGGGGAGGAGAAAGAAAAAGAAAAAATTATATCAGCCATGAAATCGGGAGTGTCTTATTATCTCCTTGATGTAAAAGGGAAACAGATTTCTTCGCATGATTTTGCGAAGCTGTTTCAAAAAGAGCAAGAAAAAACAGGGAAAGTTGGATTTATTATTGCGGGCGCGTATGGAGCGAGTACCTCTCTTATTGAAAAATATCCGTTGTTATCGTTTTCAAATATGACCTTCACACATCAAATGTTACGTCCGTTTGTTTTGGAGCAAGTGTATAGAGCTTTTGAGATTTTAAAAGGATCTGATTACCACAAATAGTATTGAGGAATTTTTAAAATTTGTTACCCTTATTTCGTTATTATCATTATACTTATGAAAAATTTTCAAAAACGATCTATCTTTTCGCGTAAAAATTTAGAAAAAGGAAAGAAATGGGGGATATTTCAAAAATTTATCTTTTTTGTTTTAGGTTTAGCGGCTTTATCCACTGTCATTGTTGGAGTGGTTGTGTGGAACTTTATGCAAGAATTACCAGACATTCAAAAAATTGATGAGATTGTATTTGCGCAATCTTCTATTATTTATGATAGAAATGGAGTTGAACTCTATACATTGCACGGAGATGAAAATCGAAAAAATATATCGCTTGATCAAATTCCTTCTCACTTAATTGATGCAACGCTTGCGATTGAAGATTCAGACTTTTTTGATCATGCGGGGTTTTCTTTTAAAGGGATTATTTATGCTGTTTTTTCAGAAGTATTAAATTTTGGACAGCACAAGCGTGGGGGGTCTACTTTGACTCAGCAGTTTATAAAGAATACTTTTTTGACATCTGAAAAAACATATTCACGAAAAATAAAAGAGCTTATTTTATCAGTGCAGCTTGAGTGGAGGTTTTCAAAAAATGAAATTTTAAATATGTACCTCAACTCTATTCCATATGGAGCGAATGCGTATGGAGCGGAGCAAGCGTCTTTAACTTTCTTTGGAAAATCTGTATCAGAGGTTTCTTTGGTGGAGTCAGCTATTTTAGCGTCAGTACCGAATGCGCCAACGCGATACTCACCATACGGAGACTATGTGCGTACAAAAATTAATAGGCCGATTGATGAAATTCAGGCTTTAGATGTAGATAATTATTCTGATTTTCTGGATCAGCTCGAGGATGATGATATTTCTATTGGATTACTCCCCTTAAAAGTGACTTTAGAAAATGGAAGTGAAATGGTTATTTCTGGACGATCTTCTTTGGTTATTAAAAGAATGTACGATCTTGGATTTATTTCTGAAAAACRAGAATCAGATTCTTTGGCTGAATTATTAACGTATACATTTAATAGTCGTCGAACAGAAATTAAGGCGCCTCATTTTGTTATGTATATTCGAAAGCTATTGGAAGAAAAATATGGAAAAGAGTTATTACAAGCGGGAGGATTAAAGATTATAACGACGCTTGATTATTCTTTGCAAGAAAAATCCGAAGAAATTGTTACCGCTCAGGGAGACATTAATGCAACGAAATATAATGCCAAAAATGCAGCAGCGATGACGATTCGTCCAAGCTCTGGAGAAATTTTAGCAATGGTCGGGTCTCGTGATTATTGGAATGATGAAATTGATGGGAAAGTGAATATAATGTTACAGCGCCGGTTGCCAGGGTCTTCATTTAAACCATTTGCTTATGCCGCAGCCTTTCTCAAAGGATATTCGCCAGGTTCGGTTGTATATGATGTAGAAACCGATTTTGGAGATGGATATACTCCACAAAATTTTGATGGAGCCTTTCGTGGGCCGATTTCTCTTCGAAGAGCGCTTGGTGGTTCATTGAATGTTCCAGCGGTAAAGTCAGGGATTCTTGGGGGGTTACAGACGACATATGATATTTCAAAAGGAATGGGGATTTCATATTTAAAAGAAGCTGATTGGTATGGCGCCGCATTACCTCTTGGAGTTTCTGAAGTGCGACCGTATGACATGGCTCAGGCATATTCAGTTTTTGCGATGAATGGTCAAAAAGTTCCATTAGTTTCAATTTTAAAAATTGTTGATAGGAATGGAAATGTCCTTGAAGAATTTTCAGAGCCGGAGTCTCATGAGGTTTTGCATCCACAAACGGCGTATTTGATTACTGATATTTTATCAGATGCTTCGGCTCGTGGGCCGGGATGGAATGCGTATTTACAACTTCCAAATAGAAAAAATGCCGTTAAAACAGGAACGTCAAATAAAAAGAAAGATGATGTCATTCAGCCGTTTGATGCCTGG
Organism: Candidatus Peregrinibacteria bacterium; assembly: GCA_002401425.1. Lineage (GTDB taxonomy): Bacteria > Patescibacteriota > Gracilibacteria. Next base: position 46,280 of record NVTB01000008.1, on the reverse strand, counting down.
ACTATTGGATATACAGCACAATACCTCACCGTTGTATGGGCTGGGAACAATGATGGATCGGTTATGAATTCAAGAGGAAGTGGATACGGAGCGGCGGCTCCCATTTGGCGAAAGATTATGATAGCGGTTCATGAAGATGTTGTCGCAGAGCCCTTTGTAAAACCTGCAGGAATGAAAACAGCGTTAGTTTCAAAACTCAGTGGAAAACTTCCTGGTCCAGATACTCCAAAAGATATTGTCATTCAGGAGATTTTTTCATCGCTGAATATTCCTCGGACCTATGATAATTCGCTTGAGTTTTTTGAAGTCGATCGTTTAAGTGGTGATTTGCCAAATGAATATACTCCAGATGAAGCCAAGAAAAAGGTGGCATTGGTACAGTGGGTGTCAACAAAACCGGGAAGGGCTGATTGGCAGGATCCAGTCAATGAATGGGGAGAGGAGCACGGAGAGGCATTTTTAGCAAAACTTGGAGTTGAGGGGATTGTTATGAAAAAACCAGAAAAGATTTCAGTTATTCATACAGAAGAATCTGCAAAAAATCCTCCGTCAATTACTATCACGTCTCCTGTGTCTCATGGAATTGTGGGGAGAGACTTTGGAGTTTGGGTAGATATTAATGCGAAAAATGGAGTAGCCTTTGTTGAATTTTTTGTTGATGGGAAGAAGGTGGAAACAATGACCGCCCCTCCGTATAAAGCATCTATCCATTTGGATACATCCATAAAAATTGGAGAAAGTGTTGAAGTTATGGTAAAAATTTATGATACGTTATACAGCGCATCTTCATCATCTATTGAAGTGAAACTTGGAGAGGATAATCAGCCTCCACATACAGAAATTATTTTTCCAGCAGCGGGGCAATCTTTTTCAAAAGATTCTTCTATTATTGTTGAAACGTATACCTATGATGTTCGAAGTGATATTCAAAAAGTAGAATTTTTCCTCGATGATACAAAAATGGCAGAAATTACCACCGCTCCATATAACGGTTCGGTTGTATTATCTGTTGAACCAGGGGAGTATGCGATTCGAGTGAGGGCATTTGATTCAAGTTCACAGATGAGTGAAGATCTTATTCCAATTACGGTGACGGCTCAGAAAAAAACACAAGATTTTTCACTTCAAATGAAGGCTTCATTAGAAAGTGGGGAATCAAACTTATTAAAATTTTATTTACCAGAGGTGTATGTTGAAAATACTGAAAAAATTGTACTCAAGGCTCGATATAAGTCAGAGCAAGGAGATGTTAAAAAAGAATTGATAGTAACCGAATTTCACGGTTCACCGCTTGTGGCTGGAGAATATCAGTATAATTGGAAGTCTCCAGAGGTAGGAGAATACTCGCTTTTTATTGATGCGATAAAGAAGGACGGCTCTCATAAATATTCTCCACGAAAAGTATTTACCGTCTCTCAAAAACAATAAAGCCCCTTGAGTTGTGTGAAAAAATTCTCTATAATAAATATGTCTTATTTCTTAACATTTTTATTATGAAAAATATATCTATTTCTGTCAAAGGCGTTGAAATGAAAGAATCGGAAGAACTAAAAATTCGAGAAAAAGTTGGGCATTTAAAAACATTTGATCCATCACTTGAAGGACCTGCAGCTAAATTTTTTGTAGAGATCCATAAAGATGAAACAAAAGATAGTCACGATTCACTTGAGTGTAAAATTAGTATTGTTGCGAGTCACGTAACATTTCATGCAAGTTCACGCGGGGGGAGCTTATTAGAAACAGTCGATCTCACGTGTCCAAAGCTTTCAATACAAATTAAAAAACGTCGAGAAAAACAGAAGGGGTAGTTTTTTCAAAACCTCTTGATTCTTAAAAAAAATACGTTAATATATACACATATAAATGAAGGCCTCGCCTTCATTTTTTATTGCCTCGGATCACTCCATTTTTTAAATACCTTATTATGTCTCAAGATTTTATTGCCGCTATCAAAATGCTGGCATCAGAAAAAAATATTTCAGAAGAACAGATTTTTGACGCGATTTCTTCAGCGCTTATTACTGCGTACCGAAAAGATTATGGAAACAAAGATCAAGATATCGAAGTAGATTTCCTCGGTCATTCGATCGAGTCAGCTACGATTTATGTTATTAAGGAGGTGGTTGATGATATTGAAGATGAAGATATTGAAGTCTCACTGGCAGAAGCGAAAAAAATTCAAAAAGATGTTGAAATTGGAGATGAAATCCGAATTGACGTGACTCCAGTGGGTTACGGTCGAATTGCGACACAATCTGCGAAACAAGTTATTTTACAACGATTGCAAGAAGCGGAAAAAGATAGTTTGTATCGATTGTTTAAAGATAAAGAAGATTCAGTATTGTTTGCGGTAGTCAATCGAGTTGAAGGAACTCATATTGATCTCAGTCTCGATAAACATACCGTTTCACTTCGTCCACGTCACCAAATTCCTGGAGAAAACTATTATTCAGGAAAACGAATTTCTATTTACTTGGATAAAGTAAAACAAACGCCAAAAGGGCCACAGCTTTCTATTTCACGAACACATAAAAATTTGATTAGAGGATTATTGGAACGAGAAATTCCAGAAATCGCTTCAGAGGATGTCGTTATTGATAATATTGCTCGAGATCCAGGGGTTCGATCAAAGGTCGCTGTATCATCAGAAACAGAAGGAATTGATGCGGTTGGTGCTTGTGTGGGACAAAAAGGAATGCGAATTAATACAATTACTGATGAACTCGCCGGAGAGCGAATTGATCTTGTTGAATATCATGAAAATCCAGAAATATTTATTAAACGGTCATTGCAACCGGCTGATATCGCACATGTTGTAATCATCAATGATAAAGAAGGACTCGATGGAAATGGTCGACGGATTAAAAAACGAGCGGCGGTTTTCGTAGAAGAATCTGAGCGAGCGATGGCAGTTGGAAAACGGGGTCAAAATATTCGGCTCGCGACTGACCTGACTGGTTTTGAACTTGATATGTACAATATTGAAGAGCTTGAACTCTTTATGGAAAAAYTGATGAATTTGAAAGGAGGGAAATAAAAACACATCTATAATTATTGTTTTATGAATGAAATATTAACTCGAGGGGTTTCAGAGATTAATGTACGAAAAGACCTGGAGAAAAAATTAGAGAGCGGAAAAAAACTTCGAGTAAAGTTTGGAATTGATCCAACCGGGTTTGATCTGACATTAGGACACGGAGTGCCGCTCAGAAAATTAAAACAGTTTCAAGATGCGGGTCACCAAATTATACTTCTTTTTGGTAACTTTACTGCGCAAATTGGAGAWCCGACTGGGAAGAGCCAAACACGAACGGTTTTAACAAAAGAGCAGGTTGAAAAAAATGCACAAAGTTATTTAGAGCAAGCGAGTAAAATTATTGATATTAATAATATCGAACTCGTCTATAACGCCGATTGGCTCGAGGCGATGTCTTTTGGAGATGTTTTAAAACTCGCTGGAAACTTTACCGTCGCACAGATGTTAGAACGAGACATGTTTCAAGAACGAATAAAAAAAGAACAACAGATTAATCTTATTGAATTTATGTACCCGCTTATGCAGGGATATGACTCAGTACCGATTAAAGCAGACGTAGAAATTGGAGGAACCGATCAACTCTTTAATATGATGTGTGCTCGAACGATTCAAAAATCACATGACATGGTTCCGCAAAATGTTATTACGGTACCGGTTTTAGTGGGACTCGATGGGACAGAGAAAATGTCAAAATCTCTTGGGAATTACATTGGGATTCTGGATAGTGCCAAAGATATGTTTGGAAAAACCATGTCTATTCCAGACAGTGTTATTTTAAATTATTTTGAACTCGCCACAGAAGTACCAATGGAAGAAATTGCGAACATGAAAAAGCGTTTAGAAGGGGACGAAAACCCTCGAGACATTAAGATCTTGCTCGCAAAAGCCATCGTAGAGCTCTATCACTCAAAAGAAGACGCAGATGCCGCAGAACAAGAGTTTTTATCAGTCTTTCAAAAAGGAAAAATTCCTGATGATATTCCAGAAATGACGGTGTCACAATCTGAATGGAACGTATGGGCGCTCGTAAATGAAACAAAGCTCTGTGCTTCAACATCAGACGCACGCCGAATGATTGATCAAGGAGCGGTGAAAATTAATGGTGAAAAACATGCTGATACCAAAGAAGAATTGGTATTAGAAGGGGAGACGATTTTACAAATTGGAAAACGAAAATGGATGAAGATTATTTGTACAGGATAATAATAAATAAAAAAATATGAGAAGAGCCCGAAGGGCTCTTTTTTTTATATGTTTTTAAGATATATTCTATAATATTTATCACTTTATGTGAAGTCTAGATGCTTGTAGAATGCGTGATTTTTGTTACAATATTTTTGTAGGAAGACACGTTATTAACCTCTTGTCCTATGACTCATTTAGCTCCGTCTGATGGCACTTTTCTAAAACTTGTAAGTGATAATACACTTACAGATTTAGAGCAAGGAAATATTTCATCTCGCAGTGATTTATATGAAGCAATTGGTTTAGAGGCAGAGTCATTTGAGCTATTGGAAATTGAAAAAAATAAAAGAGAGCTCTTGAATATAATTGATCAAAATCATAGAGATTTTTTTCATGTTTTTTCTTTGTCAACTGATCAAATTGTTTTGTTGTCACAGTCCCAAGCATATGGAGAAAGATTATTATCGGTATTATCTCAAAATCCAAATAAAAGAGAAGAGGTCGATGTTTTAGCAGATGACATTGTGAGTTTATCGGGGCTGCCTCGATTGCTCTCTTTGGAAAAAATATTATCTCCCACAGAGTTATTGCACGTAAATATTGCATTGATAAATTGCCAGGTGGGGAAAATTCAAACAGCTATTGCTGCATCAGTTTTTCAGTATGATGACAATATTACAGAAGAGCAAAAAACTGATATTTTAGAGCCTTCTCGAGGTTTATTAATTCATTCTATTCCAGAAAGAGTGACCCGAGCGGTGGCGGAGCTTTTGTATTCTTCAGATATTATTGGTCATATTCCTTCTCATTATATTGATATCCAGGATAAGGCAAGACTTCTTGAATCTGATGGTATTATCCCCGCAGATTCATTTATGAAAATATTGATAGCGGTGAAGATGATGAATACTTTACATGCGATGCTCTCTCAAAGAACATATAGGAATTATATGTTAAAAATTGAGCCTATCTTTTTTGAAATGATTCGACAAATGGAGCAAATTGATATAAAAAGAGAGTTCATACCTTTTGTCTTGTCTCTGATAGATCAATGTTTGTTGGCTATTCCAGAAAAAGAAGTGGATGATTTTTTTCTCCCTGGTCTGAAGTCATTATATAGATGTGAAGAAGAAATAAAGGAAAAGGAAGAAGAGATATTTTTAAAAACGTTTCATTATAAAAGAGAATCGATACAATTTGCATTAAAAGATTTTGATACTGATGACTGGGCTCGTAATGATTTATTGGCATTTTTTGTAAAAGAGCAGCCACGGCATTTTTATGATATTTATCAAAATAGAATTGAAAAAAATATTTATGATTTTTCTTATAGTGAGGAGAATATTGAAATTTTATCAAAGCTCTGTCTTCAATTATCTATGTTTTTTCCTCGTATAAAAAATGCTGCTGATTTTAAAAAAATACAAAAAAAGATATTAACTGGTTTTCAAAAATACTGTAAAAATATTCATCCCCAGCAACGTATAAGTATTATTGATAAAATATCTTCTTTCTTGAATATTGAACAAGAATTTCAAGCAGGATACAAGATACTGATAAAAGACATTCCGAAAGAAAAATGGGATACATTACGATCTTTAATATCTCAGGTTTTTAAAAGGTATGGTATTTTGCAAAAAGAAGGGGAGCCTCTTTTATTAACCGATGCTCGTGATTATGTTTTATATTCACGTTTACAAAAAACAGGATCACGGTTTTTGAAATCAGGCCAAACATATGAATATATCCTCTCATATTTTTTACGACATAACCCTGCTATTTTAGAGGATAAAAAATATCAAAAGATTTTATTAGATGTTCATAACCGAGATAAAAAGTCTGTAGAATACCGAGATGGTGAAATTAAATTAAAGACAGAGGATGGCTTCATTGATTACTTAAAAAATATTTTCATAGCTTGACAGTACAATATGAACGCGCTAGACTCGACTCGACTCTAAGCACCAGTAGTTCAATGGCTAGAGCAACGGTCTTCGAAGCCGTTAGTTGGGGGTTCGAGTCCCTCCTGGTGTACCAAGTATAAAATAAACCCCGCTCGTAAGAGTGGGGTTGTTTTTTTGATATGATATATATACTTATTATATAAAAATAATATATGAAGATTCTTACATCAGGGCATATTAATAATAATATTGAAAAAAATAGAAAACAATCAGAAGAGCGGAGCTGTTTTAAGAGATTGGATTAATGGATAGACTATTCTTTAAATTATTGATATGTCAAAGGAACAACTGAGACTCTATACAAAAGATGAAAAAGGTAATACTTATAAATTTTTAGGAGTATTTGAAGAGGTTGATAAATTTGGGGAAATGTTTATAAAAATAATTTTCTTAATTAAAAATGTAAAAACGAGTTTTTATACAAAAATAGATAAAGAGAATAGAAAAAATGTTGATATTATTACAGAGCAAAATCAACTCTATCAAGAGCTCACATATCATTATCAAACAGGTTTTGTTCATGGGAAAAGTAAGACTGGAAAAAGAGATGACCCCATTAGAGCTCCTAAGTTAAATATAATTCAAAATTCTGTAGTTGTAAAACTTATGGAAGTACTTGTTAATGATAATGGCATTTTAAATAAAGAAAAAATAAAAGGGCAGAATTATATAATAGCTCCCATTAAAAAGAATAAAGCATTGTTGGTAAGTATTCTCTTTTCTTTTAATGTTTTAACATTAAGATCAATATATACAGGGGCAGAAGGATATGTATCAGAAAAATGTATTTTTAAGATGCAATCAGGTTTAAATATCTATCTTGCGTTTAATCATATTAAGAAAGATGATAATATAGATGGTGTTATTCATAAAATTAAGCCCATAATACTTTCTCAATAATTTTAAAAATATAGACCTAATTCTTTTCTTAAATCTTGTGTGATTTTATTAATTGTAATAATTCCATTTTTATAATGTCTCTTTCCTTCTTTTTTAAACATATCTTGATCTTCATTTAGTTCAATATTATATAAAAAACCACATTCTTGAATGAATTTTTCAACACTTTTAATTGTTTGTTTAGATAAAAACAATTGATTTTTATTTAGAATTTCTTTTAACTCATCAATGTGAATTAATGTTGATTTTTGTTGGTCTTTATTCAGCTCAGGAACAGTTTTTATAAAATCTGAGCCAATATCTTCTAAGTGTTTTGCTGTAAAATAAAATTTAATATTAACTAATTTATTAAATAATTCGTTTGTGACAGGTATTAAATATTTATAAGTAACATCTAGCTTCTTTAATTTTTTTGCTTTAAAAAAGTCAATAATAGGTTTTGCTAGTAGTGTGGCTGTTCCTCCAGCTCCTCCTATTAACAGATTAGTGATTAGTGATGAGTGGTCCATGGATATAATGTTAAAAAATATTTTATAGCTAAATTATAGTCTGTTTTTCATGATTATCAATATACATTTATTCTCTGAGCCCCCCTCCAATTCGAAGCATACTCACCAGGTTGTACCAAGTATAAAAAGAACCCCGCTCGAAAGAGTGGGGTTCTTTTGTCTGAGAATTTCATTGTTTATTCACATCTAACCTGTATAATAATAATGAGATCATTGACCATCTTATTGCTTATCTATAAAACGTTATTTTATGACATCAGCACAAAAACAACAGCTTGAAAAACAGTTATGGAATATTGCAAATACTCTTCGAGGAAAAATGGATGCGGATGAATTTCGAGATTATATTCTTGGATTTATTTTCTTTAAGTACCTTTCTGAAAAAATGCTTTTAGAGGCGAATAAACTTTTAGAAGAAGATGCTATTGAATATGATGAGATTAATGAAAGTACTCAAGAAGGGCAAGAAATGCTTGAGGCTATTAAAGAGGAGGCGTTGGATAGTCTTGGATATTTTTTAAAACCTTCAGAGCTTTTTCATTCACTGGCAGCGAGAGGACGAAATGGAGGAGAAAATAGTTTTATTCTTGAAGATTTGACAAAGGTTTTAAACAGCATTGAGCAAAGCACCATGGGGACAGAAAGTGAGGATGATTTTGATAAATTATTTGAAGATTTAGATTTAAACTCTACAAAACTGGGGAGGACAACGGAGGCAAAGAATGAACTTATTTCTAAAGTCCTCACTCATCTCGATAGTATTGATTTTGCTTTGGCTGATAGTGATGCAGATGTACTTGGAGATGCTTATGAGTATTTAATCGGGCAATTTGCAAGTGGAGCCGGGAAAAAGGCCGGAGAATTTTATACACCTCAGGAGGTTTCTAAGATTTTAGCCAAACTGGTAACCGCTGATAAAACCAAACTTAAAAATGTATATGATCCTACTTGTGGTTCGGGTTCCTTATTATTACGTGTCGCCAAAGAAGTAAAAGATGTTTCTGAGTTTTGTGGGCAAGAGTTAAACCGAACAACGTATAATTTGGCAAGAATGAATATGATTTTGCACGGAGTTCATTATAAAAAGTTTGATATTCAGCAAGAGGACACATTAGAACACCCTCAGCATTTAGACAAACGGTTTGAAGCGATTGTGGCAAACCCTCCTTTTTCTTCTCAGTGGTCTGCCAATCAATTATTTATGAGTGATGATCGTTTTTCTCAGTATGGAAAACTTGCTCCAAAATCAAAGGCAGATTTTGCCTTTATTCAGCATATGATTTATCAACTTGATGATAATGGAACGATGGCGGTTGTTATGCCTCATGGAGTTTTGTTTCGAGGAGCTGCGGAAGGTCATATTCGTAAATATTTAATTGAGAACCGAAACTATTTAGATGCCGTAATCGGATTACCCTCAAATATTTTTTTTGGAACCTCTATTCCAACGTCTATTTTGGTATTTAAAAAATGTCGTAAGAATGATGAAAGTATTTTGTTTATTGATGCTTCGAATGATTTTGAAAAAAATAAAAATCAAAACAGATTAAGAGATGAAGATATTGAAAAGATTATAAATACCTATAAAAGTCGAGAAGAGATTGAAAAGTATAGTTATAATGCTCCTTTAAAAGAAATAGCAGAAAATGATTTTAATTTAAATATTCCTCGGTATATTGATACCTTTGAGGAAGAAGAGATAATTGATATTGATGCGGTGGCTCAAGAGATTCAAGAGATTGATAAGGATATGGAAAGTATTGATAAAGAGATTGCTGGATTTTGTGAGGAGTTGGGTATTGCGAATCCTTTTAATACAAAATCTTAATGAAGACGACACAACAAAACACAGTGCCGGCTTTGCGTTTTTCGGGGTTTAGTGGGGAATGGAAGGAAACTAAATTTAAAAAAGTAATTAATCTTCAGAGAGGAAGCTCTCCCCGACCAATTATTAAATATATTACTAATTCTGATAATGGGGTGTCTTGGATAAAAATTGGAGATATTTCAAAAAATGAATCTATAGTTACAAAAACTAAACAAAAAATAACTCAAGAGGGTTCATTAAAGTCAAGGTTTGTGAAAGTGGGGGAAATTATTTTATCAAATTCTATGAGCTATGGACGTCCATATATATTAGGTATAGATGGGTGTATTCATGATGGATGGTTTGTTTTAAAGGGGTATGAAAAAAACTTTAATAAAGAGTATTTGTATCAAGTTTTAGCTTCTGAATTAATTCAAAGACAATATAAAAGATTAGCTGCTGGTGGAGTAGTGAATAATATAAGCAGTGAAATTGTTAATTCTATAATTTTTAAAATCCCATCTCTTTCAGAGCAAAAAAAAATCGCTTCTTTTATTTCTTCTCTAGATAAAAAACTTGATGCTTTGAAAAAGAAGAAAGAAAAAGCAGTATCTTATAAAAAAGGTGTAATGCAGAAGGTTTTTTCTCAAGAGTTTCGGTTTAGGGATGAGGATGGGGGTGAGTTTGGGGAGTGGGATTATAAATACGGTAACTCTGTATTTAATAGTATTTCAAATAAAANNARCMYAWKKYAGATTTGCCAATACTAGCAATATCTCAAGAATTTGGAGCAATACCAAGACATTTGATAAATTATAAAATTTCAGTGACTGAAAATAGTGTTAGTTCATATAAAGTTGTTGAAGTTGGTGATTTTATAATTAGTTTAAGGTCATTTCAAGGAGGTATAGAATTTTCAAATTATAAAGGTATTTGTAGTCCTGCATATATAATTCTTAGACCATCTATTGAAATAAATAATAAATTTTTTAAATATTATCTTAAAACACATAAATACATACAAGAATTAACTAAAAAATTAGAAGGTATTAGAGATGGGAAGATGATAAGTTATAAATATTTTTCTGAAATTAGGCTCCCTTTTCCTTCTATTCCAGAACAAGAAAAAATCGCCTCATTTCTTTCGTCTTTAGATAATAAAATTGAAAGTTTAGAAAATGAGATTAAAAAAATAGAAAATTGGAAGAAAGGGCTTTTGCAGAAAATGTTTGTTTAAAAAAACACTTAATGAAAGATATCGGAATTATTTGCAGGCTTTTAAAGAAAAAAAATCAAGAAAAAATTGCTGATATTTTAGAATATGGAAAATGTGAAATTAATGAAAGTGGTTCATTTGGTTCTTATTCTTATTCAATTATAAGTAGTTTTCGAATATACTTGACTGAAGAGCCATATTTTGAAGCTATGACTTTTTCAGATGAAGTAACAGAAAAAATACTAGAGGCTGTTTTAGTTGTTTTTCCACATAAAGCAGAAGCACCTGAAATAGTTAAGATTGAATTTTGTTTAGACGACGGATATGAGCATGAATATTTTAATAATGAAAATACTGAACCGTTAAAAAACAATCATCACCAATTTATAAATGAATCAAGAATAGTTGAGCTTAAAGCTATTTCTTCATCTCAATTTGATCTTACAAAACTTATTCGATTGTGTGAGGAGCTTAAAAATGCCTTTGGGAAAGAAATGTATTTTTCAACTGTAATGCTTATACGAGCAATAATTGACCATGTTCCACCAATATTTGAAAAGCAAAGTTTTGTTGAGGTTGCTAATAACTACGGAGCAAGTTCATTTAAGAAAAGCATGAAATGTTTGCAGGAGTCTTTAAGGAATATAGGAGATGCAACTTTACATCTGCAAATACGGAAGAAAGAAGCATTGCCTACAAAAACGCAGGTAGATTGTTCAATTGATATGGATGTTCTATTACAAGAGATTGTAAGACTGTTAAAATAAATAAAAACTACGCCTCGCGGCGTAGTCGATCTCACATTATATAAATGCGAGAGGGTCATAATTATCGTAACAAAGGTAATAAAGAAAGCAAAGGGAATTTACAAAAAAAGATACTCCCAATTTGAGAGGTCACCAAAAAAGAAAACTAAGATAGGGATGTATCTACTATACAAAGTCTATAAAATGTATAAAATAAAGTAAATAATAAATTAATATGAACATTCAAAAGCATATTCAAACTCTTCTCTCTCAAAATTCAGAAAATGAATTACTTGAATTTAAAGAAGTAAAAACAACCTTTAGCTCTAAAAAACTGGGGCAATATTTTAGTGCTCTTTCCAATGAAGCAAATTTAAAAAGCAAGCAGCAATCATGGCTTTTATTTGGAGTGGGTGATAATAAAGAAATTATTGGAAGCGCTTTTAGAAATACAGAAAAGAGTTTGCAAGGCTTAAAACAAGAAATAGCAGAGCAGACAACAGGAGGTATAAGTTTTATAGATATTCACACATTAATAATAGAAGAAAAACGGGTAATTGCCTTTCAAATACCTCCTGCTCCACAAGGAATACCAATAGCTTTTAAAGGACATTATTATGCAAGAAATAATGAAAGTCTTGTTGCATTATCAATTGAAAAACAAGAGCGAATTCGTTCACAAGATATACATAATGATTGGAGTGATGAAATTTGTGAAGGAGCTACTATTGAAGACCTTTCAGAAGAAGCTATAGAAAAAGCAAAAACACTCTATGCAAGAAAACATTTAGATAAAGAAGAAGAAATGAGCACCTGGGATACAATGACTTTTTTAAATAAATCAAAAGTAACAAAAAATGGAAAAATTACGAACACAGCTATTTTACTTTTAGGAAAACCTGAATCAGAACACTTTATTGCACCTGCCATTGCAAAAATATCTTGGATATTGAAAGATAAAGATAATATTGAAAAAGATTATCAGCACTTTACCTGTCCATTTCTTCTGAGTGTTACTGAGTTATTTTATAAAATACGAAATTTGAAATATCGTTATTATTCTGATGGGACTCTTTTTCCTGAGGAGGTGGAACAATATACACCTGAGACTATTCGGGAAGCTATAAATAACTGTATTGCTCATCAAGATTACAGACTTTCTGGAAAAATTAATGTTGTTGAAAATGAATCAGGGGGACTCGTATTTGCAAATAGTGGTTCATTTATACCGAAAACTATTGAAAACGTTATTCATGCAGATGCTCCGTCTGAATATTATAGGAATAGATTTTTAGTAGACGCAATGGTGAGTTTAAATATGATTGATACTATCGGAAGTGGTATCAAAAAGATGTTTGTAGCTCAAAAGAAGAAATTTTTCCCACTGCCTGATTATGAACTTGAAAATAATAGAGTGCAATTGACTATTACAGGAAGGGTCCTTGATATAAACTATGCACGAAAACTAGCGCAGCTTCCTGATTTAAATTTAGATATTATTATACTTTTAGACAAGGTTCAAAAGAAAAAAACATTAAGCAAAGAAGAATTAAAGATTTTGAAACAAAAAAAATTAATAGAGGGGCGCTCTCCAAATATTTTTGTTTCCTCTAAAATAGCAAGTATAACAAATGAAAAAGCCGAATATATTAAAAATAAAGGTATTGAAGATGAATATTGTCAAAAAATTATTATGGATTATTTGAAAAAATTTAAAATTGGAAAAAAACAAGATTTTGACGAAATACTGTTAGACAAGCTTTCGTCTGTTTTAGATGAAAGACAGAAAAAAGATAAGGTAAAAAACATACTGCAAAAAATGAAGAAAGCTCGTGGTATAGAGCTAAATAACCATAGAGAATGGAGATTGTCTAAAGATAGATAATAAAAATATTTAGACGAAGTTTTAGACGTAATTTATAACACATGCACAAACAATCAGAAGCCCTCCTTGAAGAAAAACTGCTCAAACAACTAGAGATACTCGACTATGAGCGAGTAATTATTACAGACGAACCAGCAATGCTGAAGAATCTGAAGCAACAGATTGAGAAGCATAATAAAACTACTTTTACAGAAAAGGAGTTTGAAAGGATTTTAAACCATCTTTCGAAAGGAAATATATTTGATCGCGCAAAAATCCTGCGAGATAAAATGCATTTAATCAGAGATAATGGAGATACTTTTTATATTGAATTTATTAATCAAGATCAATGGTGTAAAAACGAGTTTCAAGTTGCACAGCAAATAACTATGGAAGGCACGTATAAAAATCGTTACGATGTCACTCTTCTCATTAATGGATTGCCACTGGTGCAAATAGAATTGAAGCGACGAGGGTTAGAATTAAAAGAAGCATTCAATCAAACAAATCGTTATCAACGGCATTCCTACAATGCTGGATATGGACTTTTTCAATATATACAGTTTTTTGTTATCTCAAATGGAGTCAATACAAAATACTACGCAAACAATAAAAAACAATCATTGAAACAAACATTTTTTTGGGCCAATACAGACAATACTAACATTACAAAACTAGAAGATTTTACGAACTGTTTCTTAGAGCCTTGTCATGTGGCAAAAATGATTACTCGTTACACGGTGTTGAATCAAACCGATGAAATGTTAATGATACTCAGGCCATATCAATACTACGCTATTGAAGAAATTATTGATCGAGTAAAAAATACGAATAAAAATGGATATATTTGGCATACAACAGGATCTGGAAAAACATTAACTTCATTTAAGGCAAGTCAAATTCTTACTCATATGTCTGAGGTTAAAAAAATTGTATTCGTCGTTGATCGAAAAGATTTAGATTATCAAACAACCAAAGAATTTAATAGTTTTTCTGAGGGGAGTGTGGACGGAACAGATAATACAAAAAAATTGGTAGAGCAATTTGCAGATAACACGAGTTTGATTGTAACCACTATTCAAAAATTGAATACGGCAATTACGAGAGAGCGTTACACGAAAAAAATGGAAGCGCTGAAAGATGAAAAAATCGTATTTATTTTTGATGAATGTCACCGAAGCCAGTTTGGAGATACGCATAAACGAATTACGAACTTTTTCAAAAACTTTCAAATGTTTGGTTTTACAGGAACTCCAATATTTGCAGAAAACGCTGCTAAGAATGAACATGGAAAACGAACGACTCGAGACCTATTTGGAGAGTGTTTACATAAATATGTCATTACAGATGCGATTAAAGACGGGAATGTTTTAAAATTTGCTATCGAGTACGTCGGAAAATATAAAAAGAAAGATGGCTCTAAAAATGAGATAGATATTCAGGTAGAGGAGATTGATAAAAAAGAGCTCTTAGAGAGCGATGATCGAATAGAAAAGATTACAGATTACATCATTGCAAATCATGACAGAAAAACGCACAGCAAGGAATTTACGGCTATGTTTTGTGTGAGCTCTGTGGATGTTCTTACAAAATATTATGATTTATTTAAAAAGAAAAAATTAGCAGGGAAACACTCGCTTACTGTTGCCACTATTTTTTCTTATACGGCGAATGAAGATGATAAAGATGCGAATGGATTTATTGAAAGCTCTTTAGATCTCAGTGAAAATGCAGAAGTGAATAAACATTCACGAGATAAGCTTGAAGGATATATTCAAGACTATAATCAACACTTTAACTCAAAATTTTCAACAAAAGATTCTAAACTTTTTTATAACTATTACAAAGATATTGCCAAGAAAGTAAAAGAGAAGAAAATTGATATTTTACTCGTAGTAAATATGTTTCTGACCGGTTTTGATAGTAAGACATTAAATACTCTGTATGTAGATAAAAACTTGAAATATCACGGACTTATACAAGCATTTTCACGAACAAATAGAATTTTAAACGAAGTGAAATCTCAAGGAAATATTGTTTGTTTTAGAAACTTAAAAGCAGAAACCGATAAAGCTATTGCTCTTTTTGCGAATAAAGATGCGAATGAGGTGATTTTTGTTGAGCCTTATGAAAAATATACAGAACGATTTAATAAAGTTACAAAAGAAATGAAACAACTTGTTCCAACGGTGGCAAGTGTTGATCAGCTCATAGATGAAAAAGAGCAATTTGCATTTGTACAATTTTTTCGAGAGCTTATGCGATTGATGAATGTTTTAAAAGGATTTGCAAATTTTAGTTTTAAAGACCTGAGTCTCACTTTACAAGAATATGAAGACTATAAAAGTAAATATTTAGATATTCATGATCAAGTCAAACAAGATAATGAAAAAGAAAAAGTTTCAATTTTAAATGATGTTGATTTTGAACTCGAGCTTATTCATCGAGATGAGGTGACGGTCAGTTATATTTTACAGCTCCTGAAAGTTCTGTTAGATAAAGATGAGGGCGAAGATTTTGAAAAGAAAAAGAAATCAATTATTGATATGATTTTGGGAGAAGCTGATTTACGAAGTAAGAAAGAACTTATTGAAAGATTTATCAGTGAAAACCTTATTCAGATAAAAGATTCTGCAGATATTGAAGAAGAGTTTGAGAAATTTTTAGATACAGAGAAACAGTCTGCTCTTAATGAAATATGTAAGGAAGAAGACCTGAATGCAGAAAAATTAAATCAGCTTATWAKKAANMTATMKWWTTANMTGRACNACMWMMTTKAYGANARSWWATYANWMRGTANNMACTCWWKTATAWWSSMSCTTTNTWRCWRCKAAWRKKKWTTSTKWRMYKMYTSMRWMAAAAGATTTTTGAGTTTGTAGAGGTTTTTATTGATGGGATATAAAATTATGAATGAGTAAGTGTTATTTCAAGTATAAAATAAACCCCGCTCGCAAGAGTGGGTTTTTTTTGTATGATAAAGGGTTTTGAACTTTATTTGAGGTTAGTTTTTTTATTTTTTATTTTTTTTATAAAAAACATAATTATTCCAATAATTAATAACATAAACATGACAACGGTAAAAGTGCTTTTCAAAATAGAAAAAATAGCAGTTATATTGGCAAGTAAAATAGTAAAATCTGGATAGGTATATAACATTATTATGATTCCAATATTTTCAGCGTAATCAAATAGACCTGCTAAAATAGGTACCATGCTTAATAGTTGAATTTTATTTTCTTTTGAAAAAGTATTCTTAAGAATAAGTGTTAGTAATAGTGAATATGAAATAGCAAATAATCCAGGATATATCATATCCAAAGGTATCTGTTGAAATAAATAAGTTTCTCGTCCTATTTCTCCAAGAGATTGAAATAATGTTTGTACATAGTGAGCGCTATATCCAGTTGGCAGTAAATCTAGTATTTGCATTCCATTTGAATACTGCATAACTTTTGGAATTGAATAGATAATCATTAATGCGTAGAGTATTTGAGTAACTATAAAGAAAAATAATACATTCTCTCCTGAAGAGTATGTATAAAGAGTATTCTGTATTTTTTTTAAAAATTTTATCATTGGTATCATGTAGGTTAATTTGTATAGTTTTTTGGGAAATATAAATAAATAATATACTACTCTACCTTTGCAGTAAAAGCGTAATATGAGTGAGCAGGGTAAGCCCTGAATAAAATATGACATTAATCTCAGAAAGAAATCTCTGAAAAATTCAATAAGACAGGACGTAATAAATCCTGTCCATGTAATTCTGGAAAGAAATATAAGGTCTCTAGTTCGAAAAATACCCAAAACGCTGTACCGAGTATAAAATAAACCCCGCTCGCAAGAGTGGGGTTGTTTTTTTATCAAAAAAAAACAAAATAAGAATGGGCTGTCTTCTATAATGCTTCCATCTTTTATTGTATAAGTTCTCTTTAGATTTCATTAGGAACCACCTCAACAACCACCTTCCCCCTCGCCTTATGCGATCTCACATAATCAATAGCTTCTTTTATTTCCGGTTTATTGAATTTTATGATCTTGTCAATAATAGGATGTATTGATTGTGTTTTTATCAGTTCTTTGAAAATGGGAAAGACCGATTGAGTGGGGGAGACGAATACATACTTTTGTTTTTTGAATGTGGAGGAAAAAATCCGTGTTGTGATGTATAGAAGGAGTTTGATAATTCCGCTCCACCCGAGTTTTTTATCTCCAAGATATTGGATTGGCCCAACGGCGGTTACGAATGAACCACGGGGTTTTAAAATGCTGAAAGCATCGTGCTCTATTTCTTTCCCTCCGACGAAGTCTATTACATAATCCATTTGATTATTTTCTTTTTTCAACGTTTCTGCGAATGATGTGGAGTGATAATCTATGACTCTGTTGGCACCTATTGATTTTACGAGTGCTTCATTTTTTTTACTACAGACGGCAATCACGTAGGCTCTTTTTTGTTTTGCAATTTGTACCGCAAGACTTCCAACTCCGCCCGATGCGCCTATTATTAAGACCGTATCGTTTGGTTGTATGTTACAACATTGTGCGATGGCGCAAGTTGCCACCATTCCAGATCCGGCGCAGGCGGCGGCTTGTGGAAAGCTTAAGTATTCTGGTTTTTTCATAAGGAATTTCTCATTGATGGAACAATACTCTGCCCAGGCTCCATTTTTTTTAATAGGAAAACCGACGCTTCCAAATACGGCATCTCCCTTTTTAAACGGTGTCACATTTACTCCAACGGTCTCTACGATTCCTGAGAGTTCTATTCCTGGAGTTGCTGGTTGTTTATTTGTTGGGGGAGAGGTTAAGGGGATTCCTCCGAGGGAGCTCGCTTCTGCAATATTTATATCATCGATGGTAATCGTCGCGTTATAGACTTTTACTAATACTTCATTTTTTTGTGGTTTAGGAATTTCTTGATGTGTTATTTCAAAATCATTTGAGAAGTGTGCTTTCTTTGGTCGATGGGAAAGAGTGATGGCTTGCATGTATTTTTTTATAAAGACGAATTTATTTTTTGAAAATCAAAAAAGAATATAAAACCGGAGCCAGTGCAGAGCTCAGAACAAAAAACATGATGTAGGCGAGTTGTGTTGGAAATATAAGTGAGTGGAGGATGATAATCATTCCAGTCACGACAAAACAAACACCCGCAAATCTATTTGATTTATTCCAGACTCTTTCATTATCAATAGTCCAAGGAGTTCGAATCCCCACAAAATAGTTTTGTCGAATTTTACCAAGATAATTTCCCATTAAAATAAAGAGGACTCCAATACCAGCAAAAATAAGTGCTAAAGCATTTGTTTTTGGTTCAATCCCGGTGTAAATAATAATGAACTGTAGGTAGGTAAAAAATGCCATAAATATATACTGAATTTTTTCATAAACGTCGGCGAACTCTTCGTATCGTTTCTTTTTAGGATCCATTAATGGTAAAAAATGGAAGACAATGACAGAGATAGCTGTTACGAAGGGGATTATGGCAAGCGCTTGTAATGCTGGGGCCGTATTGTCGGCTACGCCCTGAAAATTCCAATGAACAATGAGTTCTTGAGGAAGATATGGTATTAAAGCATAAGAGATAGCAAACATTGCTCCTGTATAAATAAGTTTGATATATAATTTTTTCATAATAAAATTGATTATTTTTTAAATATATTTAAGACCTTTCCCATAACATCTTCAAATACCGTCGTATTGATAGAGTAATGAATAAACTGTCCTTTTCTTTCACGGCAGATTAAATCGGCACGTTTGAGAATATCTAAATGATGTGATAATGAAGCGTTCGTAAAAGAGAAGTGTTTTAAAATATCTGTAACCGTTAAACTCTCTGCTTTTAACAGCTCAAGAATTTTTCTTCTGCTCGGATCCGATAATGCTTTAAAAACCTGATTCATTGTTTAGATGTTTAGATAGTTGTCTAAATATTAAATTATAAATAATAAAAGTCAATAGAAATAAATTCTGATCGAAAGAGTGGGGGTATTTTTTACTTATAGATAAACACGCCTATTTACTTAATACAACTTCCCGATAACCATTTGYATTTCTTTTTTACAACAGAGCCAAAGCCGCCCAATTGACAGGGTTTTTTAATAAGTGTATGATGTATATAAATATCTATTAAAGTATTTCAAAATGAACCATCACACAATATTAACAGAGGGGATTAATAATATTAATGTAGAAGGTCTTTTGGCTGGAAATCAGCATTTTGAGTCTGATGAAATACAAAAAGTGCAAACATCGTTGGATGCATGGAAATCACAGGTTTTGGGAGATTTTAAACTTTCTGAAGGCCGTGAAATGGACGAGACTATTGACCAGTTGAACCTTCAGTTGAATATAATAACAAAAGGTGTTCATAGTTTAGGAGAAGAAAATAAAAAAACTGATAGGGTGATGAGAAATTTATATGCTCATTTACTTCAAACGAAAACACAGTGGTTAAAAAACTTGGTTGATCTTGATGATGCTGATCCCGCAGTGGTGAGAGAGTATGGGGTTGAAGTTTTTGATCAGAATGAAACAAAAGGATATGATTTTATCAAAGAGGCAGAAAAAAAAGGAGATGCCCAATCAAAATATCATCTTGCTCATATATTAAAGGATGATCCAAACAAAGCTGGTCTGGCTTTACAGCTCATGCTGGAAGCAGCAGATGCAAATATTCCTGAGGCTTGGGATTTTTTAGGAGAGTTTTATAATCTTGGGGCTGTGAGAGAGATAAAAGTTGAAAGAAATCCAGCTTTCTCTGGAGTGTACTATTTTAAGGCCGTTGCATTGGGAAATTTAGAATCTCTTCGTATGATTGAGCATTTTCGAAAGAGTGGTAATACAGATGTGGTTGAGGCTTTTGATGCTGAGATGAAGCAAAATCCAGGTTCTCAAGAAAAGTATGACGCTCTTGTAAAACAGAATGCGGCAATGACAAAATCGAGTACTGATTTAGTAGAAAAGTTTTCTCTTTAGATTATGAATGAGTTCAAGTATAAAATAAATCCCGATCGAAAGAGTGGGTGAGTAAGAGATATGGCTGAGATGTCTCTCACAGATCTTAAGAAGATTGCAAATATTCAATAGGACTTTTACTAAATATATTGCGCATAATGTTGACTCCGACACAGAGGACTATAA
This sequence comes from Candidatus Peregrinibacteria bacterium, assembly GCA_002401425.1. Taxonomy (GTDB): domain Bacteria; phylum Patescibacteriota; class Gracilibacteria. The sequence continues at coordinate 25,906 of NVTB01000008.1, read as the reverse complement.
GGCTTGCAAATATGAATATGTACCAGGCATCAAAGCTCCAGTAAAAAATAGAAAAATCAAAGATCCAAATGTTTAAAATGGCGGCAATAATAGCGGATAAACAATAGGCGAGTACAAAGCTGAGTATCAGATAAAAAAGAATTTCAAGAAGGTAGAGTTTCCATAAAAAATACTTCGTGGCTCCAATTATTTTCATAAGATTAAAGTCGTGTGTTTTTTCAAACGCATTCATCATTAATAATCCTATAAGCATAAATACACCGACTAAGAGCGCACTATTGGTAATCATGAGGACGGTTGAGCTGAGGGTGTTGGTAATCTCTTGGAGAGAATTTACAATCTGTTTTCCTTTAATAGTCGAAATATTTGGAAACTTTTCTGCGAGCTCATTTTGTAATTTTGAAACATCTTTTATATTTTCTAGAAATGAAAAATAATTTTGAGGAGCCTCGGTGACCGTATGAGGGGTAACGATAAAATAGAAGAACGGATTATTACCACTTGTATCAATGGTTCGAATACTGGTGACGGTAAAAGACAGTCTGATTTCTTGAACGTTAAAAACTATTTCTGATCCAAGTGTGAGACCAAGTATATCTGCCTGCTCCTGAGCGACTGATACTTGATTGGTGGTCATGTTTTTATCCCAAAATTTCCCCTCAATAATTTTCTCACTTTCTATAAGGGTGTTACGAAAATTCAGCATCCATGTATCACGACGATTTGGATAGTTGCTATCATTGTATTGTGTATGATCAATAGTTGAAATCTTTGCTCGGATAATACCATTGAGTACCGCTTCAGGGAGGAGGTTTTGTATCTCTGTTACTTGGTTTTTTTGAATATCAAGAAGGATAAGCTGCGGGGCTTTGGCATCGGTGTTTAAGTTGAGATTTTGAAAAATATTTGTTTGAATAAACTGGACGACAAAAATAACGGTAAAAGCGAAACACAGTGATGAAACGGCTATAGTACTGACAGATCCAGGTTTTGAGATAAAAGAAATGACTGATCGAATAGAAAAGTGTGTAAAAGAGTTTTTCCATTTTTTCAGAAGCCAAAAAATACGAGAAACAATAAAATAAAAAAGCATAAAACTTATAAAAATAATTCCAATAGCGGTGGTTGATGCATACAATGATCCGGTGAAAATCCAAAGTATAATAAAGAGTCCAAAAAATGACAGAAAAGAAAGGGCGAGTTCTTGTTTAAAGTATTTTTGTATTTTGCGTTGTAAAAACTGTTTTCTTAAAATTTGTAGAGGTTTGATAAGATTCATTCGAAAAAGGGGAACGAGGGCAGAAAGAAAGGCTAAGAAAATGGAAAAAGTTATCATAGAAATAATAGATACCGGGGAAATACTTAAGAAAATATTTATGCCAAGGTATTCTTGTATACGGGGAAGTGTCGAGTGAATAGCAATAAGTCCGAAAAGAACTCCGACGACTCCGCTTATGAGCCCTAGAAAAGCAAGTATGACGCTAAAAATACCGAAGGCCTGTGATTCTTTCATTCCTAAACATTTCCATATCGCTATAGTATGAGATTTACTGAGAATGTAGTAGGTGAGGTTTGTTCGTGTTGCAGTAATGACCATAAATAATACAAGAACCGTGATGCTTAAAAAGAATTTTTGTAAGGTATTAAATAAACGCTCCACATTGGAGGGGCCTGTTCGATAATCAGATATTTGTATTCGTTTTCCTTCCGTTTGTTGTTTTATGTTTTGTACAACGCTCTCAACATCTTTTATATCTTTCAGTTTGATAGAAATCCGATATGATATTCGACTTCCGATTTTTTGTAATTTCGCTTTTTCAAAAGCTTCTTGAGACATCATAACGCGATCACCAAAAGACAACGGAGAAAGAGACCGGTCAGGTTCTTGGGTGATAATATCTTTAATGGTAAACCATGTTTCACCAATTTTGAGAGCTTCACCTCTATCGAGGCCCAGCCTATCGATAACACCTTGATCGACGAGTATTTCTTGATCTGACATTGGCTGGTACTCATTTTTGGACTGAGTTTTTAGTTCGCCATAGAGCGGATATTGATCTGAGACCACTTTCAGCTGAGAGAGAATACTTTTAGATCCTTCTTTGTCCGTTCGCACCATAGAGGTCGTTTCGTGAAAAAATGCGATACTGTTTCCAGTATCTTGTAATTCTTGTAAGTACGGAAGATTTTCAAGAGTTATTGGTTCTGAGTATTTTAATTGAATATCCCCAGAGAGTAAGTTTTGTGAATTTTCTAAAACATAGTTTCGTGTTTGATTAATAAGTTGCATGACGGTGAATACTGACGCAATACCAATAACAAGACTGAGAAATGAGATAAGAAGTTTTTGTTTTGAGCGCCGTATTTCTCGAAAAGCAAATGAGAATATCATGAATAAAAGTTATAAATTGTATGTTTTATATTCTAAATTTTGACCTGTTTTAATTTTTTATTTTCGAGCCGATAGGCGGTTTGCATACGTTTGGCTATATCCATGTCATGGGTAATAACGACCAAAGTCGTTTGAGATTTTTTCACTTGAGTGAATAATACATTGAGGACTGTTTCGCTCGTCTCGGCATCAAGATTTCCTGTAGGTTCATCGGCGAAGAGTATTTTAGGATCATGAATAAGGGCTCGAGCAATAGCCACCCGTTGTTTTTCTCCTCCAGAAAGTTCATTGGGATAATGATTCATTCGATCTGACAATCCTACATCTTTCAGGAGTTTTTTTGCTTTTTTTGTAGCATTTTCTCCACGAATTTCTAAGGGGAGACTGACATTTTCTAGTGCGGTGTATGATTCTATAAGTTCAAAATTTTGAAATACAAATCCAATTTTTGTATTTCGTATATCACTCAGCTCTATTTCAGATCTTTGTTCTAAGTGTTCATCGTCAATAATCACTTCACCAGAGCTTGGTGTGTCGAGTCCTGCCATTATAGAAAGTAATGTGCTTTTTCCTGATCCTGATGGACCGACAATAGCAACGGTTTCAGCGGTGTGTATAGAGATATTCACATCTTTGAGAACTTCGATATTTCGAGATGAATCTTTAAAGTTTTTACAAATATTATTGAGCTGCAGCATACAAGAAGGGTTAAATAAGCAAACGTATTTTATCATTTTTTATTTATCATTTACAACCAAATTATGTTATTATTATACAGAATTTTATATAATACTTTTTATGAAAAAAATAGCCTTCGTGTTTGTGAGCCTGTTTTTCATGGCCTGTACACAAGTCCCAGAAGTTCCCTCGATCGTAGAAACTATACATGATAAAAAAATAATAGTCGCCTTAGGAGATAGCTTGACTGCAGGAATGGGGGTTTCAGAGGAATTGAACTATCCGAGTCTATTGCAAAAAAAGATAGATAACAGTCACTTGCACTACACGGTTAAAAATGTAGGAATATCTGGAGATACGACTTCTGGGGTATTAAATCGTTTGGAATGGGTGCAAAAACTTAATCCTGATATTGTCATTCTTGAAATTGGAGCCAATGATGCGTTGCGTGGTATCGATACAGCCTTCGTACGAAAAAACCTTGAGGAGACTATTCTCTTTTTTCAGAAAGAAGAAGTGACCATAATATTGGTAGGTATTGAGGCTCTGAAAAATCAAGGAGGGGAATATGGTTCATCGTTTCATTCTATATATCCTGAATTAGCAGAAAAATACTCATTACCATTTATGSCGCTCTTTTGGGAGCAATTACTCACACGGCCCGATCTTATTCAATCTGATGGGATTCATCCCACCGCTGAAGGATATGAACTCATTGTAGATGACTTGTGGGATTATGTGTTACCGGTTTTATAAAAAGAAAGAGATGAAGATGCACGTGTAAACCTATTAAAAAAATAGTTTTGTGCTATCTTACTTCAATATTTTTTTACATTTAACACCAGAGATAATGATTTTTGATAGAGCTCTTCCAATTCTTTCGGAAAAAATAATTCTTGAGCCTCAGGTGGTTGTTTTATATTTTTTAACGAGAGTTGAATGATATCTTGACTGTATGTATAGAGGGTATTATTTTTTGACATGGAGACTGATAATCCATCCAGGAGTGAAAGATTATGGATGTGTATTTCAGATTGATAAATTTCAAAGTCTTCTAAACTGTAAGGTGCACGATTCATTATTGCCTGAGAATGTAATAAATCCATGAAGGGATAATAGAAATTTTGAATTTTCTGATCATATGTCCATATAATATCATCACATTTCCCAATGTTTTCAAAACTCATGTAAATATTTTTAGAGAGATTGAGTCTCGTCACAAAAAAATTCTTACAACGTATTCGAATTTTTTTATCAATATGATGCATTCCTAAAAAGATAGTCCAATCAATATATTCTTTCATATAATATTTTATAGATATATCTGTATTTTATCATTCTTTTTATTTATATCAAGAGAGTATACATTTACCATTATATTGTAAATTTCTTGAGAGTATTTGTTATCACAAACGATTTCCCTCCGCCTTGTTGTGATAATACATAGGCTCCAGCAAGAATGGCCATTTCCCGTTTTATTCCATTAAAATTCGCGATGATTGATTTGTCGAGGTTGAGTTTGGTAAATATATACCAGAGAATAAGAATCATGAGAGCATATCCAGCTTGTTTGCTTTTGATTCCACTGATGAGCCAAATTCCTAGCGGCAGAAGAATATATGATGAGAAACCAAACGTAGCAATGTGATCAAATCCCGCAAACATTCCGCCAACAATAAAGACAATTCCGAGGGAGAGGCGAAGGAGCAGTCCGAGATTATCCCAGTTGATATTTTCTTGTTTCCATTTCCAGCCTATTTTTTTATCTACGCTCATATTTCCCGCTCCAAGGTTGTAGAGAACAAAACACATTCCTGACAGCGCAATGTCTCGTATTAAGACGAGTAAGGCCGGGGAGAGATAGGTTTTCATTCCAGCTTCGAGTACGACTCCAGGGGTGGTAACGACGGGGAGAGAGACAACAAATGTCCAAAAGAGGAATCCGAATATGAGACTGAGGGGGAGAACGGCAAAGCCAATGATAAGCGCAATTCCGGCAAGAAATTCAAAGGTTGAAAGCATGGTAAGAAAATGCCATGGTTCTATGATATTACTTGAAAATATAAACTCAGTAAAAAATGCATTTACGTATCCAGCACTTCCCATATACGAATCAACCATGCCTTGTTGTAAGTCAGGATTCAGGAGCTGAGAGAGTTTGCTGGTTCCACCGGCAACAAAGACACTTCCGAGTCCAATACGGAGAATCATGGCAAGAAACATTGTGTTATCTTGCTGAAAAAAATTTCGAATACGTTTCATAAATGCAGACTTAAATAATTAATTACTACAAATGTAGTAGTTTAATATTCCTGAGTCAAGAACTTTTTCTCGACAAATAATAATCTTCTACTACAATGTTAGTAGTCTTAATGTTATTGTATGAAAAAACTCCTTGGAACACTGGAAGAAAAAATTATGAATATACTGTGGAAAAGCACGGTGGCTTTAAAGCCGCGTGAAGTATTAGAGAAATTAGAAAAGTCATCTGCCTATACAACGATTATGACGGTGATGAGTCGTTTATATCAAAAAGAATATTTAGAGAGGGAAAAAAAAGGCAATTCTTTTTATTATACAGCAAAAAAGTCACAGAAAGATTTTTTATCAAAAAACGTAAAAGAGGTTTTTAGGAATTTAGTTGAGACTCATGGAAATTTAATTATTTCTGAATTTGTAGAAAGTATTAAAGACCAGAAAGATGCCATGAAAGAGTTAGAAACATATTTTAATAAAACAAAATGAAATCTATTTCTCTCAAAAGAGATATCTTGTTTTTTATTATTACACTCCTGGGAATATTGTATTCTGGGATTTTATTTTTCATTCTTTTTTCTTTTCTGCGTGATACGTTTGTTTATTTTATGACGGTTCAAAATCTTGAAGAGTTTGTTATTTATTTTTACGAAGTTTGTACTTCCCCGCAGTATTTTTGGCGAATAGGTCTGACTCTGGTGACATTTTTTCTTTCACTGAGGTATGCAAAAGCATTGTGTCGAATGATAGCGAGTATTGTCAAAACTCATATTTTTATTACAGGTCTTCGAGGAGAAAGGAGGGGAGACATTTTTATTTTTGACTCTCAAGAGTCTCATGTATTTACGTCAGGATTTTTGATGCCTCAAGTATTTATTTCAAAAACATTGTTTGTCAGTTTAGACTTGCATGAACAACAATCTATTTTGTTTCATGAGCGGGGACACGTAGAATCTTTTGATCCATTAAAAAAGATGATAGTAGAATTTGTTTTTTCAACTCTTCCATTTTTTCCTATGAAAACAAAGATTCGTGCATTATTTTCTATTATTACTGAAGTATCTGCCGATATATACGCGATGAATAAAATGGATTCAAAAAAGAATTTTTTACAAGCCTTGGTCAATGTGTTTCATATTCATACTGGACCTCAAATCGTTTCGTTACCATTTGCGTATCAAAACATTGATAGAATTCGTTTTCATACCAAGCAGCAAAAATTCCCATTTATGCTGTGTTGTTTTTCTGTGCTCTTTGTTATGGGCACGATAAGTTTTATTGGACAGACCACGACGCAATATAGTTTTACACCACAGTGTGCGAGCGTTTGTGAGCGTATTAAAATAATACCGATTAGGGAGTTTTTTTGATGTTCGGTAACTCCGGACAAAAATCCCAAATAAACTGAAACCAGGTTCGGTAACTATCTGCGAGTTGTTTGTTTTTCATAACAAAAATACTTCCGTCTTCTCCAAAATCTCCGACGTTGGCGCTGTTAAAGGTAAAAATATAATCTCCACAAATATCACAAATTCCAGGAGTGGAATATTCTTTTGGAAGGACCTTGTATTCACCTCCAACCATATTCATGGCTTTTGGCATCATTTCATAGACTCGATAGTCAAAAAGAGTGTAATACGTTTGTTTTTTCTTTTTCATTTCTCGTTGGTAGTTTTTTAAAAATGCTTTTTGGATTCCTGGTGTAAACCAAAGTGCTTTTGCTCCAAGGAAATATGTAGTTTCACCAATCCTGGCAAGATCTCGAAGATAATTTTTGTACCCTTCAAGGCCTTTGTATATAAAAGCAGCTTCCTCTACGGGTTGGCTGTGGTAGAGAGTTTCAAGGTGTGGCATGATTTTCTTCAATTTTGTTTCTTTTTCTTTTAAAAGTTCCATAAGTTTTCCTGGATCAACAGGGGAATACAGATTTTCTGATTTTTGAAATATTTGAAAAACGAGTCCTTTTTCTATCAGTCGGTTGAGTGTGTCATAGACATTTCGTCTATGAACATTGGCCTTAACTGCAATTGTTGAGACCCCACTTTCTCCGAGGTCTAAAAGAACTTCATATATTTTCGCTTCATTTTGTGAAAGCCCGATGGACTCTAAAATTTCTAGATTCATATTATAATATTTAATATTGTGGTGATAGTATACACCATATGGTGCTATTGACCACTCGAAATATAATTGAGATGATAAATACTAACTTTATATGTTGGTTATTATATATTAATTATGAAATGTATGACATTGAATGAAAACAAAACAGTTTCTATAATAATGGAAAGCACTATTTTACTGACACCTGAGCAGCGCTCAAATATGCCATTATTACTCAGTTATTTACAGGTAAATCAGCTTGTATTTTCACAAATATCTAATATTTCTCAGTCAGTGATTTCAAACACTATACTTAAGAAGGATAGATCAATGAGAACGACCACATTTCGGGCTCTACTAAAAGGGTTTCGTTTGCTAATAATTGAGAAAAATTCAGAATTTAGTAATAATGAATTAATAATCATTGAATCTATATATAATAAAATCGAAGGGAAGGCGATAGCTGCTGCAATACACTCACCTGGAGGAATTTTAAAAAATTCTGCATTAAATTATATCCATAAACATGCAAAACAAGAATTATTATTATGTTTGGGAGATGTAAATATGTCATCGATTCTTATTGCTGGAGGAGATCGGAGTGGTAAAAGTTCTCTTGTGGGAGACTTTTTAACTGAGGTGAATCATATGAAAAACAATGTTCTGTATGCGGATTTTTCAGACATGTCAGAATGTATTGATATGAAAAACTTATTTTGCATGTTTATTCAAAAGATTATGAGGAATCCTGAAGAAAATAAGGATATTGATGAGTATTTAGAAGACTGTGGAGAAAAACTTCCAAGAGAATGGGCACAAGACTATATATCTCAATGTATACGGGATTCGATTCATAGTAAGTGTATTTTAATTATTGATGGATTGGATCATGAATCGATTAAAATGGAACAAATAAATGAATTTTTTGAGTTTATATTACAAATGGCACACAAAAAACAATCTCAATATATTAAAGATCTTATGGTGATTGCGACGATGAATCCTTCGTCATATAATAAAGTGTCATCACATCGGCTGAAAAAGTATAGCTCGATTATACAAATAGAGAACTGGAGCAAGCAAGATGTCGGGGAATTATTAGCGCATTATAAGATTCAAAATGATTCAAGGGAGGACGAATTATATGATCTATTTGGGGGACAGCAAGCGTTAACACATTTGGGGATTCATGATTTACATGTTGAAAACAATATAGAGAACATGCGGGAAAAGGCTTTTCGATTGAGAGGAGCTTATGGTGTTTTTTGGCAAGGGTGGAAAAAAACATTGAAGGCTTTAATAAAAGATCACAATGAAGAGTGTGATTTACATGAATTTTTCACCTTATTACTCTCTTCAGAAATGAAGGGTGAGAAAAAAGATTTATATAATTTTCCTCTAATCTTTGATGAACCTTTTGAGATGATGGGAATTTCTGTATTTCCTGAAATAGAAGTGAAAAGTAAGTTTTTAAAAAATGCAATGGAGTTTGATTTGAAGAGGAGGAGGTAGGAAGAGATAATATTTTTTTTCTACGAGGGCTCTGATAGCTTGTTATCCACCATATTCTTCACAGTCTCATGCCCGATAATTTTCCCAGCTAAGCTCTTATTATTTTCTGCTAGGGGCTTGATATGTTTTTTGAAAAATTTTCGCTGTTTCTTGTTCAGGTTTTTATGTAAAAAGACATCTGAGTTTTTCATATAGTCGGCAAAAAATTGTGATTCGGGGGTGAGAGGAGGGGCATTTAAAAAAGCAACATGAATACTGTTAATGAGTATTTTTATTTTATATTCTATGATATGAGTCATGAAATTTTGAAAAAAGCTTTCTTGATTCAGGATGGAGTCTTTTGGAAATTTTACCGATAATTCTAATAGTTCAGATAATCGCGAAGGGGCAGAGAGACAGAAGGTTTGTATTATTAATTTAATTTTTGGTTGAGAGATGTAATATTGATTATCTAAAATGAAACGAGAGATATCTTTTATTTCTGCTGTGGGGGAGGTGATGAGTTCTTTCCAATTGATAGTATCAATATCGGCTCTTTCTTGTAATGAAACATATTCCTCTTTTTTCGGAATATTGAATTCTTGTTTTTTTGAGAGCTTTGTTCCTGTTATTTTTTTATAGAGTTCAGCGTCTTTTATAGAATATATGCTGTGTATTTGATTTCTAAAAAAGGTGATATTGGCCTTGTCGAAAAATTGATTATGAAACAATGGAGAATTTTTCATATAATCTTCTAAAAACTTTGTTTCCAAGTCTTCATGAGAAGTTTCGCTTAAACCATTTTCTAAAGCGGTTAATAATAGATATTTATTATAATTGACCAGTTCGCTAATCAATTTTTTGGTATAGTTTTTCTTTTCGTATTGATTGTTTTTATTTTGCTCTAAAAAATCAAAAAATGTGCTTAGATCTTGGTTTTTATTTTGTACAGCATGGAAAAAAATCTTTGCTTGAATGGATTGATGATCTTTCTTGCCGAGATGAAAATCATTAATAACATTCAGTTTTTCTATGAAAGGAATTTTATCAATACGTAAAAAGTTTATCAGGAAAAATTTGACAGAAGTGAGAGAAGAGAGATTATAAACATCATTAAAAACGTCATAATTTTTAATTATATCTATAAATTTATTTGTATATATCGTTTGGAAGAAGTTTTGTAGACGTGCATTACGTGTTTGGTAATGATTTTTTTCATTGTTTTGTAAAAATTGGAGAAAGATATCTTTCTCTTGGTTTTTGTTTTGTATAGCTTGGAAAAAAATTTTTGCTTGAATATATTGAAAACCGATTGTATCAATAGGAAATAGTTCGATGATATTCAATTTTTCTATGAAAGATATTTTATCAATACGTAAAATATTTTCTAAAAAATCTTTCAAAGAAGTCAACGAAGAGAGATTGTAAATATCATGAAAAATATCATGCTTTGTAATTATCTCGAGAAAATCATTCGTTTTGATTGTTTTTAAGAAACTTTTTAGATATGGATTATGTGTTTTATAAATGTTGTTTGTATTGTTTTGCCAAAAATTGAGAAAAAGATGTTTCTCTCTGTTTTTGTTTTGTATGACTTGTAGAAGAATATTTGCTTGAATATATTCAAAGGTGGCTTTCTTAATATGAAAGACTTCAAAGGTGGCTTTGTCACGATGAAACGCTTCAATAAGATTTAATTTTTCTGTAAAAGGTATTGTATCAATACTCAAAAAGTTTTTACAAAATTCTTTTAAAGATGCTGATTTTCTGAGAGCGAACAGCTCATCAAAAATATCATGTCTTTTCATGAGAGCTGTAAAAACGGGGGTGTTTATAGATCGAATAAATTTAGTCTGCCAAGATTTTTCTTGGATGTTGCCGCTTGATATATTGTCTATATTTTTCAGGAAACACGATGTTATTATATTTTCTAAGATAAAATTATATGAAAAACATACAAAATGTCAAATATTTTAGTTAGTTTTGTCTTGTGTATAGGGTTGTTTTCCGGTTTTTTCTTCCCTATACTCACCCCACTATAACCCCAACACCATGATTATTACCGGACTGGGTCACTCAGAGCTCATTGTAGAAATGAAAAATAAAAAAGGAAATACCGTCAGGTTATTGTCCGACGCATGGTTGTCTGATTATGCTTTTGGAGATTTTATGGAGCGATTTCCTCGATTGAATATTGATTGGAAAAATTTTCCAAAACTGGATGGGGTGTTTTTGTCACATGCTCATTGTGATCACTTTGATCCATATACTTTAGTCGAGCTGTATAAACACCAGCAGCCAGAGATACTGATTCCAGAAACGTTAACATATTTAGAAGAGACTATACGCAAACATTTACCAGAGGTTGTTATACATGTATTGGCTGATAGAGAGGTCGTGAAGTGGAAAGGATTGGAGCTATATGGAATTATATTTCGTCAGACATATTTAACCAATGAAGATGATGTGATGACTTTGTCGTTGAATAATAAAAAAGAATTTTTATATATTGAAGTTGATACGGCCATTCCTGAAACTGAGGAGGCACATAGAGAATTGTGGGAGCTTTTTCGTAAACGTTCATATGAAACGGTGTGTCATATCAGTACTCGAAATGAACTTGGAGGTATTTTTAAAAGTTTGGATGCGAAAACGACGAAAGAGCGAAAAATTCAAGTGGCAGATTTTTTATCGACGATTGAAGATGAAACCGCTTGGGATTATATGAAACATGATGATGGAATGGTTGACTATCCAGATATTTCTCGAGTCAAAAATTTAGTTCGATTATTTAATGGGCAGGGGATTGTTTTCCCTCAGGATTTAGGAACACAATTTGATCCTATTTTAGTTCCATTAACTTTGGAAGATACGGTCAAACAAGAGCAAAATATTGCCGGTGAATATGGGCGTGATATTCCGATGAGTGCTTTATTAGCAGGGAATGTTTTTGATATTCAGAATGGAAAAATACCAAAAGCTTCAAAAGCTCATTTTTTCCAATTACTCAATGACAGAGATTTTCGATTTCAACCAGACACTCCAGTCTTTCGAATCATAAAAAATCAACCAGTGAATAAAAGTTGTCCAGAAAACTTGACCAATAAAGCCTTTTGGTCAATATTTTTGTCCTTTTTGAATGAACGATTTATGCCATATCAACTCGCTCATTTAGATGCTCCATTACGAGAAATGGTTTTGAGATCAGAAAATAAAAAATTTACGATCGCCGTCAAATTTGGTTCGGAAGATGGTTATGAAACAGAATATTGTTCTTATAGTTTTGAGACCATGAAGTTTGTCTATGAAAAAACCGAGACACAGGTGTATAGCGAAATTTATTGGGCGAATGATCTTGTAGATTTATTTGCAGGTCGACAGGAAATGTTTTCAACTTTTTTACATGCCCTGGAGGCTGGAAAAACAATGCATTTTTGGACATGTCTAGGAATGCCTTTTGTGGCTTCTGACTGTGTACAGAAAAAAATGGAGCTGCACTTTCAACGAGCTGCGGCTGGTAAAGATGTAGCTTCATATTTACAACCTATTTTTAAGCGAGCTTTGGGAGAAAGAGATTCCTAAAGAAATAAGAAATAATGCAAGAGATTTTCCTTGWAAATATTTGAAGAATCCTCTATGATAAAGCAAAATAAGATATTCTATGCGATTTAAAGTTCCACAAAACGTTGACCGGGATGATGAGATTTTACCATTTCTCACCATGAAGCAGTTGTTTATCATGCTTATTGGAGGAGGAATTTGTTATGTTTGGTTTATGTTTTTAGCCAATTTCTTTTTTATTGAAGTGTGGGGGCCGCTTGTGATGCTTCCTGTTGGATTAACGATTGCGATTGCGTATATCGAAGTTGGAGGAGTGTCATTTTCCAAATGGATTCTTTTATTTTTTGCTTTTCGAATTGTGCCACAAAAACGTGTTTGGAAAAATGAGCGAATAGAAATCGATAATGAAATGAGGGCGTTGTATGCACAAAGTACACAATCTCCACCGAAAAAGAAGGAAGAAGATGTTGTGAAAAAACATCGATCTTTATCGGATCTGATTGATGATATCGACATGAAAAAATCAAATCCATTGAATCATAATCTGGAAGTAGAAAAAAAAGCGGCTGATGATTTTACAGATGAAGAACAAAAGCATATGGAAAGTTTAAATAAAATAGCGGGAYTTACTTCAAGTGCCGTTAATGTAAAAGACCGTTTACAAACTTTTCATCCAGAAATTGGAAAAATGCTGCCATCGTATGAGGCTGAAGATATTGAAAGAAATATGATGGAAAAAATAAAGACGGTTCGACCAAATATCAAAAATAATTAATATTTATATATGCCAGCTCAATCATCCGTTATCGGAAAAAAATCTCAAAAAGCCGCCACTCAGTCGTTTTTACCCATCGCAGAAATTCGTGATGATTGTATGATTTTAAAAAATGGGGGAGTACGAGTGGTATTAAAAGTTTCTGCGGTCAATTTTTCGTTAAAATCAGAACAGGAGCAAAATGCTTTAATTTCTGGTTTTCAAGGATTTTTAAATACTATAGATTTCCCCATTCAAATATCTATTAAATCAAAAAAACTTGATATTGATGGATATTTAGAAGGGTTTAAGGCGATTGCAAAAAATCATACCAATACTTTGTTAAAAACAGTAACTGAGGAATATGTGACATATGTAAAAAAATTAGTAGAATATGCCGATATCATGGAAAAACAATTTTATGTTGTTATTCCGTATGATCCGATTCGTGCAAAATCTCGAGGAATGTGGTCAGTCTTTTTTGATGCGGTGACACCGCGTGATGATGCTTCGAAAATTCGACAACGACATCTTGAGTTTGATTCATTGAAAAAAGCATTAGAACCTCGTATTTCTACCGTGATGACCGGTTTGTCTTCGTGTGGACTTATGTCAGAACAACTCAAAACGCCAGATCTGATTGAATTGTATTACCAGTCGTTTAATCCGATTACTTCGTACTACCAAAAATTAGAGAATTTTGATGAAGAAAGTGTTTTAAATCTATCATAAATGAAACAACGAAGACTTGTCGTCGTACTTGAAAATATTCGTAGCAAATTTAATGTTGGTGCTATTTTTCGAACCTCTGAGGCTTTTAATTTTGAGGCGGTTGTTTTAACGGGGTTTACTCCACAGTTACCTGATAAAGAAATTACAAAAACCGCGATAGGGGCTGAAAAAGTGGTGCCTTTTCAGTATTGGAATTACGCGGCTGATGCCCTGGAATTTTATAAAAAAGAAGGTTTTAGTATTGTTTCTGCGGAACATGCCAAGAATTCTTTTTCGTTTACAGAGTTGAACGAGAAAATAGAGGGGGATGTGTGTTTGGTTTTAGGAAATGAAATAACCGGAGTCTCTGATGAGACCTTGAAGTATTCAGATTATATCACTGAGATCCCTATGTTGGGGACAGTCAAAGAATCACTAAATGTTGAAGTCGCATTTGGTATTATCGCGGCTCAATTACGCTTCGGTCTGTAATGTTTTTGCGGCTTGAACGGTATTTGTGAGTAATTGTGCAATCGTCATTGGCCCAACGCCTCCTGGGACGGGTGTTATAGCAGAAGCGATATCAACGACGTTATGAAAATCAACATCTCCACACAATTTTCCGTCTTCCGTTCGTGAAATTCCCACATCAACAATAACGACTCCAGGTTTAATCATATCGGCTTGAACAAGCTTTTTTTGTCCGGTTGCAGCGATAATAATATCGGCATTTTTTGTAAAATGAGAAAGATTTTTTGTTTTTGAATTACAGACCGTCACCGTTGCTCCGGCATTAATCATAAGCGCCGCCATTGGTTTTCCTACAATATTTGATCGACCAATGACAACCGTGTTTTTCCCTGATATTTCAATATTATTTGCTGAAAGTAATGTCATAATCCCTTGTGGAGTCGCGGGTTTGAGATGCTCTGTTTGACCAGCGATTGTTTTCCCCATATTGATAAAGCTAAATCCATCAACATCTTTTTTTGGATTGAGTAATGAAAATATTTTATCACTTGAGATATGTTGAGGAAGGGGGAGTTGTACAATGCATCCGTGAATTTCTGGATTATTATTAATATCTTCCAATGTCTGTAATACGGTTAATTCAGGCGTTGCGGCGTCAAATTGAAAAAGACTTGTTTGAATATTATGTTTATCAGCTGTTCGTTGTTTGTGTCGTACGTAAATATGTGAAGCTGGATCATCTCCAACTAAAATAATTGCCAAATGGGGTTGATATTTTTTTATATCTCCACTGAGAGATTCAAGAAGTTCTTGTGCCAAAATTTTTCCGTTGAGTATCATATGTCTGGATTGTAGCAGGAAAGGAGAGGGGAAGGCAAGAGGGGGTGAGAAAAACTTGATTTTTATAGTAACGATATGTTACTCTTTGACCTTACAATAWTATACAAAATGAATAATTTTTATCAGTATTTTCGTGATCATTGTGATCAACAGCGAATGATGATTCCTCAAGGAGAAAATTTTTCTCAAGGAGATTTAGATATTGTATTGCGAAGGCATCAACAAGAAGGGATGGCGAAAGTTTGTGCGGCGCTTGAAGATCAGAAAACAGCCTTTTCTTTAGCTCAATCATGTGGATCGGGAAAAACGTACTTAGCCGGAAACTTATTTATTGCGTCTCAAAAGGCGAAGCGTGAAAGTCAGAATTATGGAGAGGATAGAATTGATGTCATTTTGGCAGATTCGAAGGCTCAAATAGAAACGTTGTATTCTCAGTTATCAGAATTGGGACTTGATATTGGAGTATTAGGATCTGGAAAAAAAGATATTGATCACCCTGTGGTTATTGCGAGTATGCAATCTCTTCAATCGAGAGAAAAGAAAGAAAAATTTTCACTTCCGTTTGATAAAGTAGATGTATTGATTGGAGATGAGGCGGATGTTTATTTAACGTCACATAGAATGCAGATTATTAATCTGTTTTCAAAGGCTATAAAAATAGGACTCACCGCGACTGAACAGTGGAAAGATGGAAGACATATTAAAGATCTATGGGGAGATGTTATTCATCGTATGCCTTTGCAAGAAGGAATTCTTACTGGAGTAAATGTGCCGCCTTTATTTCATTTATTTGAAGCAAAGATAGATGATACAGATATTGTTTTAAGAGGTGGAGAGTATGATCAAAAAAGTTTAGCTGCGGCTATGAAAAACGCAGAAATTCAAAAAGCTATTCCTGAGGTGTATGAATCTTTAGTGTTACCGGATCAAAGAAAATGCACTCCGACGCTTATTTATGTGCCAAGTGTTTATTTGGTTCATGAGGTTCAGAAAGAAATGGACAAAAGATTTAAGCAGGATGGTATCGTTATACGTTCTTGGACGGGGGATAAAACGACGACACAATGTTTGCATAATGATGTTCAAGACTTTAATGAGGGGAATTTGGATATATTGATTTGTTGCGAAATGGGAGGAAGGGCCTTAAATGTCTCGGGTGCTCAATGTATTATTGATGCTTTTTCTACATTATCTCCGACGAAATTAGAGCAGCGACATGGGCGAGGGATGAGGACTCATAAAGATAAGTCCTTTGTTTCTATTGCTCAAATAATACCGAAATCTCATAAATTTCGTCCGTATTTACTCGTTGACTTATTAGATTGTTGGGATGATTTCAGAGAGGGAAGATTAATGGGGCTTTCTGGGGAAGTTGATGGAAAGTTTTATGATAAAACAAAAGATTTGAATCCAGATGTTTTGAGAAAGATCTCAAAAATACAAGAGCGTATAGAAGTTTCGGCACATGTACATGTTGATTTTGYACAAAAGATTGATATATATGAACAGTTGCAATTACGTATGGATCTTCCAAAGGTTGATATAGATGGAAGAATATATATAGATGGAAAAAAATATGTAACATTATTTATGTTGTCAAAAATTTTAAAGATGTCTCCCGTAACGATTGATAAATATTTAAAGAGGGAGAAAATAATTGCTCAGCGAGGATTGTCTGTGAATGGTCATGTTGATTTGTTTTTTGATGAAGCAAGGAGTATCCAGATATGTAATGCTGGCATTAATAACTTGCCTCAAGCTGATAAAAATGGTGTGATTCTTATAAATGGAGAAGAATTTCGGACAAAAGCTAATTGGGCAAAACACTTTTTACTCCCGGCTTCAGCTGTGGTCAATACCTTTAATTCCTCAGATATAGAATCGATAGAGGGGAGAATTAGTGCTGGAAATAAAGGGGAGTTTTATTCTTTTACTGATGCAAAAATAATATGTAAGGATCTATTTTTCATATTGCCTCAGAGTGATACAGATCGGATACTTCGAAAGGATGGCAAGGAATATAAAACTATATCTGCTTGGAGTCAGGATTTTAACTTGTATCCAAAGATAATAAAACAACAATTGTGTATGAGTGGAATCGAAGGGATAACTGGCAAGATGTACACTGGGCCGGTTTATCAATTTTATACACAGAAAGAGATAGAGGTTGCATGTGATTATTATYWWCAANWGMCAATWTKTGANGAGTGTGAATAGTGTTTTTGAAACAAATAATGAACGATATGCTGTTCTCAAAATGTGGAGTCAAGAGTTGGGACTGTCAGTGCCAGTTGTGCGGCGAGAATTGAAGACGAAGGATGTGCAAAGTTATACTATGAGAGCTCATGATGGTAAAATTCAGCAATGTTATAAAGAAAATGAAGTTCTGAATGCATTTCAAGGTGTTTTATTGCATCTTCCTGTTGCGAATAAAGACGGAGTTTTATATTATAATGAAACAGAGTATCGAACTTTGTATAATTGGGGCAAATACTTAAATCTCTCTGAAAAAATAGTAACGAGTCGTGTAAAATATTTGGAGAATGTGATGGGAAAGTTGAGCGACGGAAATACGGCAAAGTTTTATCCGGAATCTTGTGTCAAACATGCATGTCAGGATGTTTTGAGGTCATTGCCAGAGGCTGAAAAAGATGGATTTTTTGAACAAGATGGACAAAAATACGGAGGTGTAACTGCTTGGGCACGCTATTTTGGTATAGGTGGGACTACTTTGAGAAGGTGGATGCAAGGAGAGAATCTGAAGACATTACAAGGAAAAAATACAAATGGAAGATTTATGCAATTTTATTTACACTCAGAGATAGAGGAGCTTGTAGAAAATAAAAAGTTAAAAAAATAAATGATTATGACTATGACCTTTACCCTCTTTGCTTTATTTCTTTTGCTCTTTTTCTGCATCCACATCTTCTCAAAACTCTTTGAAAAGCTTTTATGTTTTTATCAATGGAAATTTTTATTTCAAACGAATCTCTTGGCTATCTATGTCCATGAGTTGTTTCATTTTTTGATGGCATTGGTGTTTTTAAAATGGCCGAAATTTACTGGCGTGAGAACAGAGTATCAGGGATCGAAAATACGAATTTCTGGAGGAGTCAATGTACAGACATTTTCTTATAAAATGTTGGGGTACAATTTGTTAAACCATTCTTTTTTTGTGGCTTCGTTTTTATTTATTTATCAATTGATATCAAGCTTTTTTATCGCTTTCGCTCCGATGGTTTTTTCATATGCATTGCTCTTTTTCTTTTTGCAATATTTAGGCGTTCAAACAGTCGCTCCGTGGGAAATGACAAATATTTCGTATGAAACTTTGGTTGGAGTTTTGCCAGTTATGTATTTTGCAGCGCTGGTTTCTTTTCCGAGTTGGCAAGATGTAAAAGTTGGAATGCCATTTTTACCATTTTTATTTTTTCTATCCTATGAACCACTGGAATCGTATTTGATATTTTTATGTTCTTGGTTACTCGCCGCGATTGTTATTGTGTTTCTTTTTTTGAACGCATCAAAAATTGTATTTCGTCGACGTTTATAATCTTACAGGCGATAAGTCCTAAGGGGTAGGAAATAGTAAGCAAAATACCTCCGAGAATGAGTGTAAAGAGATTTGAGAGCATAAGTGTTCCCATTGTTATTTTTATAGCGTAAAAGAGGAAAAAACCAAGAAAAATCATTTTTATACTAAACCAAGCGGGGAGTGTAAAGGGATACACTTTTCGAAGAAAGAAAAATGAGACCAGGATGAGAAATATTTCTGAAATAATAGTGGTATATGCCGCTCCTATAAAACTGTAATGAGGAATGGCATATATATTCAAAGAAATATTGATAATTGTTCCAATGATATTAACAATAAGAATTTTCTTTTGTTGATGAAAAGCGATCATTGTAAATGAACAGAGGGTTGAAAAAAAAGAAAGGAGGAGTGCAAATATGAGAAAGGGGAGCACTGAATCAGATCCAGGAGTGCTGGAGGTTGATAAAAATTGATCACTGGAAATAACAGAAATAATCTCTCGAGGAAAGAGAAGGATGAAGAGGAGAAAGAAGGTTCCAATAAGAGAGAGGAACTTATAAGACTTTTCAAAAATGTTTTGAATTTTTTGAGCATTCTTTTTTATATTATGAACCGCCTCGGTCAGTGTTCCGAGCGTAGAGTTGAGAAAAAACAAGGGAAGGGTCACAAGCACTTCAATGATTCTCACACAAACACTGTAAAAACCAACAGCGCTATCGCCTTGGTATAACGAAATAAGAGTGACGTCTACTTTAAAATAAATAGTTCCTAAAACGAGAGCGAGTCCGTATGACCAGCTTTCTTTCATCAGTGATTTCCAATATCCAATATCAAATGCGGGACGAGGAATGATATAGTTTGATGAAAAATAAATATTTCCAATCAACATAACCAAATGCCCAATGATACCAGCGGCGAGAAAAAAATAAAAGAGAGTTGTTTTATCTTGAATAAAATAGGCGGAAGCCGCAATGGCTGTAATAGCGGCAATTTTTCCAACAATCAATGAAATGGTCGCATATTTCATAGAAAGTTTATATTGCAAAATAGAAGCAACAATAGATTGCAATAAATTCAACCAGACGGCGACTGAACAAATCACCATTCCAATTGGAATAATGGTTCCTTGGTATTTTGGTATAAAAAATGCGATCAAAGTAACGATTGCTAAAACAATAAAAGAAAGAATAGATCGAAGTGTCACAATATTTGAATAAATATGTTGAATTCGATCTTTGTTTTGGCTCATTTCCCGAAGAGAGAGGGTGTAAAGACCAAAATCTCCAATAATGGCAAACAGTCCGAGGTATTCATAAACCGTCGAGTACATTCCATATCCATCACGGCCTAAAAAATTCGTAATAATTTTGACAGAAATAATAGCCAAAAGAGCAGACAGAATCCTTCCTGCGAATTGGATAAAGGTGTTACTTATAATTTTTTGAACGAGGCTCATACAAGAGTATTATTTTTGAGCAATGTTACTGAGTGATTCAACTTTTGTCATATCCCAAATTCTTTGATTGGCGGCTATGTTGAGAGATGGTGAATGAGGAATGCTTGGGAAGATTTCTGTTAAAAAATCATACTTCGCTTTCAGTACATTGCTTTCTTCTGTCATTGTAAGGAAAGTTTTATTATTTTCAAGGAAAAGAAGGTAGCTTTCGGCGAAATCTTCAAATGGATCGCTTGCGGCATATTGAGACACAAAGTCCAGTTCATCACATTCATTATTGGAGTCTGTTGAGTTGTTCCAACACAGGTTATAAAAATCTAAGCTTTTATCAGAAATGTAAATAATATTTTTTCCATCTCTGAATCCTGAGTCTTCTTTTTTTGTATGAGCCGTGAGGTACCCGAGGTCAACAACATGTCCCAGTTCATGTAAAAAGACCCGAGAAAGTTCTTGATCGGTTTCAATGGCATCCACTCCCAGGTAAATAGATCTATATGAAGCCAGTCCTCGATTTTTATCTTTTCCAAATTCTGCCATAATTCGCTCTGCTTTTTCTTGATGTGCTTGTGGAGCTTTTTTCATGGCCTCCATAATGATCTTTTTTACATTTTCTGGAAGCTCTACTTCACGATCGCTCAGGTCAATACTATGATCTTTATGAATGACTGTCAGGGCTGAAGCTGCATGAAAAGGCTTATTTCCTGCTTCTTTTCGTGTTTCAAATTGAGACGCATCATATGCCGATACCGCAAAGACGGCATACAAGGTGTATGAGAGGGCTGAAAGAACCGAGAAGGAAAACAGAAGAAATTTTTTCATAGGTTGTTTTTATAGTTATCTATTGTAACGGGGAGTTACTATAAAAGTCAATAATGAAAAGATTCACAATTTTAGAGCATCAGCATTGGGAGATTCGATATAACTGTATGATATCGTGTTATCTGGAGTCATTGATTGAAGCGCCTTGATTGTTTCAAAAATATCCTCTGGTTGTACTTGAGAATGTTCTTTCATATATTCAAATGTCAGTTGTTTTTGTTCTTCTTGTGTAAAATATCCTTTTGATTCAAAGCTGTCTATAATGTTTTTTACTTGAGGCATTTTTTTGACATGTTCATACACTTTTGATCCTGGAAGAATGTATATAGGAAAAACTCCAATGGCTTTCATGATGTCTGAGTATTTTTCGGTAATCCATCTAATTCCATCTTTCAAACTTTGTAATGAGGTTTTTGTTTCAGCGGCGGATCCAACAACAAGTCCCATTCGTACATTGATATTATTTTTTTGGAGCGCATCGAGTGTCTTTTCCAGTTGGCTCATGCTTCGGTGAGATTTGTTCAGCTCAGTGAGAGCGGTTTTATCAAAATGATCCACTCCTAAATAGACTTCTTCTACACCAGCTTGTTTGAGGAGTGTGGCGATTTTATCAGTAACAGATATAACGGTCAAATACACATATTTTGGAGTATTGATATTATATTCTTCTCGTTTATTTATATATTTTTTCAGCCACTCAATATTTTCTTTCACGCTTAAAAATGGAAGGAATTGGTTGGCGACATCAAAAAATCTATCTGGATTCAATGTATCTTGCAAATATTTTTGTGTTTGCATAACTGTATCGAGTGATTGCCTGTTCATTTCAGTAATGTTTTGCAGTGAGCAAAAGTCACATGCTTTATTTTTATTGTTTGCCGCCCATGAACATCCTGGGCCTCCAAGTCCTTGCAAGCAAAGTTGAGAAAGTCCAGACAGAGCCTTTTGAGCAAGCATTCGTTCATCGAGTTGATAGAAATTGCTATAATCTACCATCTCAAATTTTCCGGTGGTTTCTGGGGAAGAACTGAGCCATTTTTCGTAATGTCTTTTTAAGGTTCCCTGTTTAATGTCATTCATTAATTCAGGAATAAGCGCTTCTCCGTCTCCAATACAAACGGCGTCAATATTTAAGTTTTGAATGTAGGCTTTTTTCGCAAAGGGGATAAGCTGTCCTCCGACAATGATTTTTACAGAATGAGTAAATTCTTGCTTAATTTCTGTAATAAAGGCAAGAGTGCTTTGAGCATTATAGACGAGGGTTGTAAAAAGAAGGACTGGTGATGATCCAGATTCGAGGGTATTTCTAATATCATTTTTGATGGCCTGTGCCACTTCTTCACTATTTGGGAAAGCTCCATCATATCCCATGTGTTCAATCCCCAGGTTACTGGCAATTTTATTAAGAGTCGCAACAGTTCCGGATGGAGAGATGAGAGTATCAAAACGTTCTTTTTCTTCAGGGAGATCTGAAAGATGGATATTTAATAGTTTTATATTCATAGTGTTGTTTATATGATTGGTATTGTCTCACATATTAAATATCTGTCAATGATGAAAAAGTTCACGTTCTGTAGGGGGTTGCCATTGGCAAACCCCTTGAGGATTATTCAGTCTCTACTGTTTTTGCCGTAGAAGTAAATGAAAAGTTGATTGATGAAATCTCCGTTCCAGCGCTATCAAAAGCGGTGATAATGTAGGTGTTTTTTTCACCAGCTGTCAGATTGTCATATTTTTGACTGGCGGTATACTTCCAGTATAAATCATTTTCTTTAAATGTTCGCAGTGTGTAATCACCAATGATAATCTTCGCAGTATTTGCCGGTGCTGTTCCTCGTATTGTTACTGGGTCAGATGAGATATTGGTATTTTCTGTCGGTTCTGTGACGGCAAGAATTGTTTTTATTATTGCAGCGGTTTTTGTTTCAGGCTTATCGATTTTATCTGCGGTTATTATTTTTTCTTCGGTTTCTTTTATTACTTCTTCTGTTTTTTCTTCAGGTGTGAATGTAATATCAAGTGATGTTGTGACTGTCTCTTCTCCATTCGCTTGTATAGTAAAAGTATTTTCTCCTGATGATAAATTTTTCCAATCTCTCGAAGCTCGGTAAGTAAAGGTGGTATCTCCTTCTTTGAATTTTGAAAGGGTGTAGTTATTGACTTCAACTGTTTTTGTTCCGGCCGGAACCGTTCCTGTTAAAATAAAAGGTTCTTTGGTGATTTCTGCTCCAGATTCGATGTCCAGGATGATTTCTTTTGTTGTATCGGAGGTCACGATGGTTGTTTCTGTCGTTGGAGGTGTCGTAGTAGTATCTACAGGTGCGTCACTTTCCTCTGTGGCTTGTTTTCCTTGGGCTAATAAAACATCTGCTGATTGATATATTTCATTTGGAAGAGCGGTGATTTCCTCAAAGACCTTGGCGTTTTTAATATTAAACTTTACTTGCTGTCCGACTCCAACGGTAATACTTTGTTGGTTTTTTTGTACGGCTGTCACTTCTGCTTTTCCAGAAAGAACTTGTATCAATCCCGGCTGAAAGAGGATATCAGCTTTTTTTGTCGTAATCTCAATGTTTTCATATCGTAGAACAATACGTGATTTTCTATTGAGTATTCTATCAATTTTTGCATATATTTTTCCTCGCTTCATGGTAATATCAATATTTTGGTATGATGAGTCCATGTCAACAACGGTTTTGTTTAACTGAAGCGATGATTGTGGAAAAGTATATATATAAGAAGGGGATGCTAAGAAAAGCTTCGCACTTCCGGTTGTATTTGTTTGTAATAATTCTCCATTGTAAATACCGTACATTTTATCAACAGGAGCCTTCGTTTTCGTATTATTTTTTGCATTTAAAACAATCTCAACTCCCTCAGTCTCAGCTTTTACTTGAAGCTTCTGAGCTTGTTCAAACGTTCCGTTATTGATAAACGTATTGAGTAAAGAAAATCCTCCAACGATAAACAGGAGAATAAGAAAAAATGGGAAAAAGTATGATAAAAATCCTTTTCGAGGTGGTTGGTACATGCAAAATGAGTTAATGACGTTATTATACTACTAAAAACAGAGAAAAGATCAATGTGTATTATTGTTCGAGGGAATTCACTGTTTAGTTTATAGGGGTGGGGTCAGTATGACCTCCAGCTTTTTTATTAATGGTATCAATAACAATGTCTAAAATAATAGACCGTACTTCTTTTGCTTTTTTACTTTCTGTAAGCAGCATTGCCAGGTTTAAAAATGCTCTAAAATCAAACATTCCAAATATTGTAGTTTTGGTACCGACATCAATGTCGCTACCAAATGCTATTTTCGCTTGCTTAAGCCGTTCTCCCGTAAGAATTTCATAACCATTTCTCTCTAATTCTTCTTTACTGTCTTTTAGTTGTCTTTCGATAGTTCTTTCATCAACTTCATAAAAATCAGAAACTTGTTTTTTTGTAAAACATATCTTTCCATCAAAATTAAAACCATGAAATCCAATAGCGGTTTCAATTTCTTGTAAGGCAAAATGATTATTTAAAATATTTTGACGATCTATTTTTGAATTGGTTAAATCTTTCATGCGTAAGTTGAATTATTATATAATAAAAATTCTATAATAAACTCGGCCACTAGCTTAAAATATTACTACAAACAAAGCTATATTTTTATTTTGAAGTATACCAAAGTCGCACTCGAAGGAGTAAAACGAGTGAGCAGGCGAGGAGTTGTAAATTGATAACAATGTTAAACACTAAATTATCGAGGACAAAAAATCCATAGA
The DNA here is from genome assembly GCA_002401425.1 of Candidatus Peregrinibacteria bacterium. Classification (GTDB taxonomy): domain Bacteria; phylum Patescibacteriota; class Gracilibacteria. The sequence continues at coordinate 1,069 of NVTB01000008.1, read as the reverse complement.
GAGAGGTGATCAAAGTGGTTATTGTCCAGACGACATAGGTTATAATATTCGCACTCGGTTTTTTCTTCCATAAATCAATCATGGTAGGAATAAAACCAAAGAAGGTTACTATCCCTCCGATGCTGTAGAGGAAGGTGAGGATTTTTAGGAAGGTCATTTAAATGTTTATATTAATGTCGTATTCGTAGTGAGATGATGAGCCGCATTGTATTGTTCAAAGGAGTGAGTTGTTTGACTCATTATATTATTAAATCTTTTAAAAATAGCTTCTGTTTCTGCTTCAGGAATATCCGCCTGTGTTATAAAAGAATCCTGATTACTAATGTTATCAGCTAATTCAGACTCGAGTATTTTATTTTTTTTCTGATTCAATAAAGTTTTGAAAATATTAGAGTTGTTGTTTTGGATTGATGTGAGGATATTTACCTCTGCATCACCAGCTTCTTTTGCATCTGTTTTGTTCTCTGGGGTTTGATAGGTTGTATTAATTCCACGTTCTTTCACTGAAATAACGTTTTTCCCTCCTTGTATTCGAGAAAGAGAGTTTAATACTCCTATATCTTTTTTCGGATTAAGATCGTGTAAAAACAGTTCTTCTTTCCCCTCGGCATCTCTTAAATATGTATAATGACCATCTTCATTTCCTCTAAACCGTACTTCATCAGCTGTTTTATTGTCTTTAAAATAAAAAGAGCCTTCCATGTTTTCATCTTTTCTATAGGTGACAGTAATATCATCATTCGATAATTCATCAAGGATTTTTTGAAAATCTGGTTCATCTTTTGAGTCCATCTGTTCTTGGTAATCATTAAAGAATAATTGATAATGAGAGAGGAACTCATCAAATGTTGTTTCTACTGATTGCAATTGAACCATTTGTTCTGGTATGTGTTCTGTTGTATTGGGGGTGGATATATTATTCATAGTTTGATTGTTATAATTTTCTTCATTATATCATATTCTCCACTATAAAACAAGTGCCCGCTCCAATGGAAAAATTCTATAATACACTCGGCCACTAGCTTAAAATATTACTACAAACAAAGCTATGTTTTTATTTTGAAGTATA
>NVTB01000013.1 GCA_002401425.1 Candidatus Peregrinibacteria bacterium | reverse complement strand
TATAATAAATATTTTTACTAATCAAGGTATGTATAAACCCATATTTTTTATACTATTATATGTCTTAATATTTCACACTATTTATACAAAGATATATAATAAATATTTAAAAACTTCTGTAAAAAATAATTAATATATATCTTTGTACTCCTGCCCTTTAATAACATATATCAATGAAATTCCTCAAACAGCTCTTTTCCGAAATACCTACTCCTCAATTCCCAAGACATCTTTTTTTCTATTTAACTTTTGCATATTTAGCATTGTTTTCTCTTCCTCAGTTAATAGAAAAAAAACACATATGGGGAAATAATTTTATTCCTTTTTCAGGAGAACTCATTGTTCAATACATCTCTTTTGCAACTGTCTTATTTCTCTTGTCAGAAATATATCATTATTTTTTTCATCAAGACCAAATCATAAAGAAGAGCGCATTACGAAAATTATTCTTCTTTCTATTTTTCCTTTTTTCTTCATATGAATATATATTAGCGCTTATCTCTATGAGCACTCCGCTTGTTATTGTTTTTTTCTGCACTTCTTTACTCTCTATTCTCATTTACAGTAAAGACATAAAAATTCAATGGATAAATCGAGTCATTTTTATTACAAGTTGCATATTTATTCTATCACTTCCAGGGAGATATAATTACACCTCCGAAAATAGTCAAGCATATATACTAAGCGCCTATGTCTCTATAATAGAGAGTGAAATAATGCCAGAAACTATTCCAATATATTCAGCTAAAGATTTTATTGATCCTTCTATAGAAAAAGACAATGAAATTGATTCAAAAATTAGACCAGCAGTACTCGAGTCTCCTGAATTTTTATATGGACAACATCAAGGTTTATCCTATAAAAAAGTATCAGATAATGAAGCTCATATTTGTATTCCTGACAACATATCTATCTTTCCTTTATCACAAGAAAAAAACGGCCACTGTATATCAATAAAAAGATTTTTGTATTCCGAGGCAAGTGAACAGCACTCAGTCAGGGGTATTTCACACCTTCTTTTCTTAACCCTTATTTCCCATGAATAAATGTATTCAAAACATTGTCTTACAATCCACCTTCAACTTTTAAAAAAATAAATATGCGAATTTACAATACAATTATTGGAGCTCTTATACTTTCATTTGGTATATTTTTGATTGTTTCATTTCAACAAACAAATATATATGAATCTGATGATACCGAATTAATAAAAAAGACCTTTGAGCACGAAATAGAGATTCAGAAAAAAGAATTTCTATCTACATATCAATATTATACAAATTATCGAGGTAATTCAGAGAGAGAGATATTATTTCTTATAGAAAAATTAATCACAAAGTATCAAGAAGATACAGAAATGCTCGAATTCATTTATAAACAATCATCGTATTTACTTCTGCCAAATAGACATTCTAGCCTCAGCATACATCACGTTACCGTACCTACAGTATTTGAGGAAGATAGAGAATATTTATTACAATTTTTAAAAGATACTCCTGAGCTTTTTCCTCATCTGTCATATTCTCTTCGTAATGACCCCGATTTTTCGATAGAATATTTAAACAATATTCCAGAAGGTTTTAAAAATGCTGATAAAATAGACTCCATCCTTAAAAACATGGAAAGTACAGTGTTAGAAAACCAGGAAGTAAAAAGCCTTCTATTTGATTATACTCCATTCGCATATCTATTATTTTCACCTGAAGAAAAGCTGGATCCAAAAAATATGTTATTAGCATTTTCAAGAGAGCCTTTTTATTTTAATGCCATTGAAAAAAAAGAACAATATAACATTGAGAATATAAAGATTCTTGATCAAGCTTTAATGATTTATAATAAGAATAATCAAAAAGAGCCTGAAGATTATACAGAGTTAACCGATTTTGATGATATACTCGGTAAAGAAATAATGCGATACTATGAAAACCTAGAAGAAGGGGAAGAGAAAAATCAATGGAATCAAATAATGAAAATAGATGATACGAAGGATGAGGAACTTAATGATGATTTTGAATAAACAATGAAAAAAAACTTCAACCTCTTGTCGGCTGCAATTTTCATCATTATATCGCTTCTATTTATTTTTGATTCATATACATCGCTCAATGAAATAAAATATCGAGAATATAGTGGGCCCGAATGCAGTGAAAAATTTATAATTCAAATTCAAGATTCTGTCTATTTTTTATATTCTGAAAGCCTATGGAATATTCATTATTTTTTCGATAATGCCTTTGACGATTATTACCTCTCGACACAAGAAGCAGAAATATATATAAATACAGAATTGACAGAACCTTACTGGGATGCCTTGGATCCAAATTTGAAAAATAAACTTTTATGGGGCTATATAAAAATATATGGATTTCATATATTTTTACCATTTTTTCTTCTCTATCTGTCAGTTCATCATATCTCAGCGAGAAATAAAAAAAGAGTTATATTGTTATCCTCCGCAATAACAATACTCGTTATTTCATCTATGATATTAAGCATGAATAATAATTCATTCTTATCTTTTACTACCTATCTCACACTAATATTTTTGACAAATCTGACAGTGTTTTTATATTATCGTCGAAAGAAACATATGTGGCTCATTTTGCTCCCCTTTATATTAATAGTACTATTCATCGAGTGGCTAACTATTGTAAGCACCTTTCTTATAGTATTATCTTTTTTACAAAAACTCTTATATTTATTTTTTGCTATTATCTATACAGTTTGGGATAATCAAGAGCAAAAACATGAATCAATGCTTACATTCTTATTTATACTATCAGTTATTGTTTTGTGGGTTGTTCTCTGGGGTGGCCCTATATTGATTCCCTCTATTTCTCTGTGCCAGTTTTGATATCCCACCACATTTCCACCACTTGTAAAATTTCACACATTGACTTTTAACAGATAATTCCCGATAATTCTCATCGATCGAACTCCCTAACATGTTTTTTTATGCATTGTTTAAAAATAGTTACATCATCATCACAAAACTTTTCAATAAAAAAGAGGCCGTAATGCCTCTTTTTTTTATAAATTTAATACTTTTTTAATACTTCGTTATGTTCTCTCTCAAAAAACTCCTCACCTCAACCTCTCTCCTTATCTACCTCATCGGTATATTTGCCCCAAGCATGCCAGTTTCTGCGGCTATGGGTTTTGTACCACAATGTAATTTATACAAGGGGAGTTATAAYTWTAATCGAATACAAGTTCCCAATCATCCGATTACTTCGTACTTTGACTCCAATACAACRSCWGAGCAACGAAGAGATATTATGGAGAAAAAACATAAAGAYGAYCTCTGTATTAACCTCGCTGAACAACARCACAAGGTAGAMAAYATGCAAGAMGGKGCATCAAAAACAGCTGCACAAAAACAATTAGCTACGTTACAAGCTCAATATAATAAATTACTAGAAGGGGAGCGACGAGAAGATGAAAAGACAAAACGAATGGATGGATTTTATGATCGATTTTCTGATGAATTTTATTATGCAGATTTTAATGTGAATAAAGTTCTTATTGATCAAAGATATGCGGTACAAGCAGAGATGGGAAAGATTGTCGTACAGTTAAAAACAGAATTAGCAGAAAAAGAAGATGCCTTAGTTGTAGAAATTGCTGCTGACTTACAGGAGTACAATGAAATGACAGATTCTCAGAAGCTCACCTATAAARCAGARCTAGATACCTTTATACAAACCGCTTTAACCAAAGCACAACAAGAAATGGAAGAAAACAACAGACTTCACCGAGACGAACTTCGAATCGCRGTTGAGAAAAAATAYGCMGATCAATATAACGATTACAAAAGTTTTGCRATTTTAGAATACAGTGAYAATGAAGAAAGTRTGGCAGCCATGGAGGCATTTAAAAAAGTGATTGATGAAAARCARWCAATGTATGAAAAACGAAGTAATCAGATATTTGACGTATCAAATMKRCCTTTTGARCTTTTAGAAGCCGAAGTACAAAAARTTCTTCCMAATGACAATGCYTATATTCCACANGGGNAAACTYATYGCGACAGCCATTCCTGAATCAATTTTAGCTATTGATAAAATTTATATTGATACAACAGAAAATATTACCGCTTCCAAAAAACGAAAAGATCAACAGATTATGGCCGATTTATTAGCGCTCTTAACATCAAGAGAATTTCACCTCAGTCGAATTATTAATGATCCAGTGATCGAATCAAAAATTCTTACAGCGGCTGGCAAGGGGGATTTTACAACATTACGACAATATATTTCCTCACTTCCAGAAGAAGTAACTGCAAAAATTAGTGATGAATCACGAATACAGCAAGATCGTATTGAAGAGGCGATTGCGAATAATGAAGCGCTGTATGATCAACTTATTGAATTAGAGTTTAATGATTTGGTGAAAAATGACCTAAAAACAGATTTTTTCACAATGAAATTTTATAATGATACGCATGCCTCTGACGAACTTTTATTCAAAATACAACAAGAAGGATTTAATGAAAACATGAGAACATATATAACCAGTCTAATTACTCAAATGGGAGGATATGAGGATTATATTTTATATGAAATATTGCAATACCCTCCTGAAACCAGAGAGTTAAGATTAATCAAGTGGGTTTCAAAAATGAATGAATTACCAGATGCAATACTTTTTGGTTTTAATATCAATCGATTTATTGCCCTAACAGCGATTCTAGATGAGGAAGAGACCTCTTTTTTTGAATTACTAACAAGATTAGGCTCTGTACATGATCACAGAAGGCGTCTTGACGAAAGAGCTGAAAAATTACTGGAAGAATATAACAAGGACAACAAAACTCTTTCATATAAAATAAGCGATTTTATTGGAAAAAAAGAAGAACTGGTACACTCTAATCGTAGTCACGATGCACAGCTCTTATTTCAAATTAGATTAACGGCTCAGCTTCAAGAAAAGTCTAATGGCCTATCTCCATATAACTCACTCAATAAAACATTTGAAACAAAAATTGATGGACAATTGACATATGAAATATATCACTATCATAATATAGTTATACAAAAAAAAGATGATCAAATCTTATCTATATATGTGCTCGATGAAAAAAAGAGAGTTATACAAACTATTAATAAAGAACGACTCATTACCTTTTATTACTATAACAACAATAACCAAGTTACAAAAAAAGTAGTAGCATGGGCTGATGCAACATATGATAGTACAAAAATACTTTTTGAACTGAAAAATTATCGACAAAAACGAACAGATAGTGATAAATATGTCATTCTTACTTATGAAATTWYKGWKKAMMAMSYARSARATASMRNGAAARWSKKYYATTYSYYATYTKYTATRWWYRWYARWGMRYTNNAAATTWWWMWRTYRWCRYMWCWMWWYRRWRWKMTMMRWAACYTSRRRAKRMAMWYTSRAKTCAAACAGGAGGCGTTAACAAAACTCAAAGAAGAATATGATCAAGTAGTCATCACAGCCACCTCTGCAGAATTAGAGGAAATAAATGAAGATTTAAAGAAGAGGGTTTCACGCCTAGAAGTAACAGAAGAAGGTATCGTAGATACTCATGATTATATTTATGGCCCAGGAGGAAATTTAGATTTAATGATTGATAATGGAGAATATACATTTACACATCCTGGAGCGAAAAAACGGTTTCCTTCTATAGACTCAGCGAAAGAGGATTGGTTTTATGGGGATGGGTTTGTGGGAAATCAGGAGTTGTTTGAAGGGAAATACTCAAAAAGTATGAGAGATGGAGAACTTGGAATAAGAAATGGCGGAGTGTATGTTTATGATGAACGTATTGATGGGGGAGTGTTGATGGTGGTGAGTTTATCTATGCAGGGTATGCAAATTGATAACTATAAAATGAATTATTCTTATTCTGGTGGATGTTATTTATTATTTTATTGCTATGAAAATACAGTTTTAGAAACAGCGGAAGAACAGAACGAATACAATTTATTCCTAGAGGCAGAGTCTGATAATCATTCAAAACATAACGAATTTTATAATAAAGCGAAATTAAATACACTTGCTAAATCTAACGATGAATCTGGAGGGACTAAGATTCGTATAGGACTAGTAGCAAATCATAAAATAGGAGAGTTTGGGACTAATAAATATAAGGATGATATCTTTGATCATTACGCAGTCGGAACCGGAAAACCTTTGCTTTTTAACTTTAAAAAATTGCAAGACACCTACCCCGACCTATTTTTATTTATATTACAATCGATTAAAAATAATAAGAATCAGGCTGGAGAAATACGAATACAAGGAGATGGAATTATTACAGACTTCCAAAGMARAAGMANAKMARCANGAARANAAAGTNNWGANKATRCATTAAATGGAGAAGAACAAAAACTAGTTATTAAATATCATGCATTTTCTATATTTTGGCATAAATATAAAGATGGATCAAAATCACATTTTAATATATATGTTAAAAATATTTATTCATTTGAAAATCCTATGAGTATCAAAAGTCAACTAAGCCCTACTGAATCAATACTTACCACTGAACTTGCAAAACATTTACCAGGATACTCTCTTGTTGAATTATATAAAATACAAGACATGTCGGTATTTATAGGAAAACAACATTCTGCAAAGAGATTTTATGTTACTGGATTTGCCAAAATATCATATTAATATTTACACTATGAAAAACTTTTTTCAGTCATTGATCGCAGAAATCAAAACCTCTGTCTTTCCAAGAAATCTCTTTTTTTATGGTAGTTTTACCTACCTCTTATTATTTCATATTCCAAAACTTCTGAATATAAAACACATGATCACAACAGAAAAATTCATACTATATAGCACACATATAGCACCACTTCTAGGGATTACATGTTTTACGTTCGTATTATTCGAAGTTTTCTATCAATTCTATCAAAAAGAAGAAAAGCATACAGAACTCTTAAGGAAAATATTCCTAACCATGTTTCTAATCATATCTCTATATCAATACATAACCAGCACTCTCGCAGGAGATTTATTTTTTACTTCCTGGTTTTTTCTTCTCTCTTTATTTTCATTTATATTACTGTATCAAAAAATTAATTTACGCTGGATAAATAGGGCTATATTTCTTGTCTCTGTAATTTGTATAATATCTTTAACAAATAATGAAAGATATATCTCTTTAAATGCTTCAAATTATTTCTTTAATATTCATCATATTCTCACAAGAAAAGAAATATTACCAGAATCAGTAATTATGAGACCAGGGTCTTACTTTATATCTTCGCCAGATTTAGACATATCCTCAGATACTGGGATTTCGAAACCTTTCACAATAGATGCCCCTCGTCCATACTTAYTTTTTGGAAATCCGGAGGATTTTTCTTATACAAAAATATCGAACAATGAAGTTCATGTATGCATAATAGGAAATACATTCTTTTTACCACTCAAGAATACAAAACAAAAACATTGTATTGTTGTAAAGAGATATCCTATCAGATATACCAATGAGTATAACGAAGGAGGATTTAATAAATCTGAAAAACTTTTTTTGCCTTTTTTAACTCTCTTATCTCATGATTAATTTTTTGAATATCTCTTACGTAAAAACTCTGCGAAATATTATTGCCATAATATGCTCTCTGGTTTTGATCATTCCATTTATACATGGATCTATCTTTGAACCTGTGAATACTTCGTTTATACGATCAGTAGAACATGATATGATGTCTATATTTAGCGTGTTACTGCTTTTTCTCATTGGATATTTCATGTGCGCGCGAGATCTATCGACCAGAGCAGGGAAAATAGTTAATTTTATATATCATCAAGATATAAAATTATTCGCACTCTATGGAACCATCTACACACTCTCAGTGAATCTTTTAATACTGAGTCTTTATTTCCTATTTCAATATTTACAAACAGGATCTGTTTCATCTTATTCGAGTCCACATATAAGAGATTTCATTTTTCCAATAATGATTTGTATATTAGCTCCTATGATGTTTCATGCTTATAGTACAAAAGAAAAAACAACAATGTTTCATACCTATATTTCACATTATTTTTACTATTTCTTTTTATCTCTCCTTATTTATGGACAGTATAATACTAGCAATCATTTCTTAGCAAAAATTGATTTATGGCAAATGATGATTGTCATAGGACTATATATCCTGTTTTTTCATTTTCTCTACAATAAATTATTCCAATATATTTTAAAAAAATAAGTATGAAGTTTTATAATGCATTTTTATCGATTCTTATTCTTTCTTTTGCCGTATTTGTATATACGGACTCTCAAAAGACTGATATTTATGTCATTGGAACAGACAAGGAAGTACAGGCTCAATTTAGTCACGACATAGCCTTACATAAAGAAATTTTTCTGAATGACGAGACAAACCCACCTTGGAGCAGGAACCCAATGAGTGAAAAAGAACTACTGAATACATTAGAAAAATTGATCTATAAATATGAAAATAATAGAGAAATGCTAACATTTTTCTACAAACAATCCTCTTATCTTCTTGTAGATGAATCAAATCACTCACTTTTTATTCATACATTACCAGTTCCAAAAGATTTTCAAGCAGACAGGAATTTCTTATTGAATTTTTTATCTGATACTCCAGAACTTTTTCCTCATTTATCATATGAATTACGAAATGACAAAGATTTTGTCAAAAAATACATTGCACAACTCCCAGACAACATAAAGAACACAAAAAAAATGAAATCCATATTAATGAGCATGGAGTCAAATATACTCAATGATCAGGAGATGCAAAAAATATTAATAGAATATACACCTGAAACATATCTTTTACTATCAGATCAGGATAAAACTGATAAAAATACAATGAGAAGAGTGTTTGCAGAAGATCCTGCATATTTTCAATCAATGCCTCTCGATGCACAGTCTAAATTAGAACATATAAAAATACTGCAGGCCGCCTTGTGGGAATATAATAAAACAGAACTTTTATATAATGCTTTTCTCGATCATATAGTCAATGAAAAAACATGGAATCATTATGAAGAACTTGATGACAATGATGAACAAAAAATAGAATGGGAGAAAATAAAAGCAGAGGATGAAAGAATGTATGAGGAACTGAATGATTATAACGAATAAAACCCCATTCATTTGATGGGATAGTAGCCAATAAAGACCCTGATTCTATTTGGAAAGTAGATCCAGTAAGGCTTCTTCCAACATATTGGCAGAATTATAAACTCGAATCAAATAATCAGCTATTAATACTTGAAGAGGACGGTCATCCATTTAATATATTAGGAGTCATGAAAATAGAATTATAACTCATATACAGATATTTAATAATACAACCATGAAACACCTTCGTAACATTATTGCAATTTTCTTTGCCCTTATAGTATTTATCGGATTTTCAGCGAAACTTTATGATTTGCATCCCAATGATATTCGTTATTTTTCAATAGCTATCCCCCTCTATTTTATTGGATATTTCATAGCCAACAAAGATAATTCTTTTCTTGGAAAAGCTGCCTCAATATTGTATCATAAAAATCTTAAATTCATTGCTATGTATGGAGCCATGGCATTTATTCTATTTCAGTTTTTAACTTCTCTCGAATCTATTTCATCTATTACAGAATTAACTCAATTCCTTTCTTCAAAATATGATAGATTATTATCAATATTATTATTGGTTCTCGGTGCTCTTATATCACAAAATTGTATAGAAAAAGAATATAAAAACTTTTTTTATTCAACCGTATATTCATACTATTATTATATTTTTTTAGCAATATTATTATATGATTTCAACATCAACTTTTTTACTAATCAGTATATCAGTATAAATATTTTTACTAATCAAGGTATGTATAAACCCATATTTTTTGTTTTGATTTAGCCCAGAATCTTACATATCTTT
>NVTB01000007.1 GCA_002401425.1 Candidatus Peregrinibacteria bacterium | reverse complement strand
TCACAAGATAAAGATGTATATAATCAAAAAACAAATCAAGGGTTTTGGCGTCAAGTGGTGATGAGAGAAAACCATAAAGGCGAAATTTTATTAAATATTGTGACAACAACAGGAGAGCCTTTTGAGTTTTTTGAATCACTTCGGCCTCTATTGGTAGAATTAAATATTCAGTCATGTTTCTTAACATTCTTTGATGGAGTGAATTCTTATTGGCCAGACGGACTGATTCAGCATTTTGCTGGAGATGAATTTATTTTTGAAGAAGTATTGGGACAAACATTTTGTATTTCTCCTGAATCATTTTTTCAAACCAATACGAAAGGAGCAGAAGTTTTGTATTCAGAAGTCATTCGGTTATTAAAAGACGTTCCTTCAAAATCAATTTTAGACTTGTATTGTGGAACAGGAACGATTGGACAAGTAGTAGCGGGAGCTGATAAAAAGAAGCATATTATTGGAGTGGAATTATTAGAGTCAGCTGTAGAGGATGCTGAGGATAATGCGAAAAGAAATGGGCTTGAGAATGTTGCATATTTTGCAGGAAAGGCTGAAAAAATCCTTCCAGAAATTTTAGAGCAATTTCCAAAATTTGATGTACTGATCATCGATCCACCACGAGCCGGAATGCATCCGAAGGCTCGAAAACTGCTATCTGAAATGGGAGTGAAAAACTGTGTATATATTTCATGTAATCCATCAACGTTTGCGCGAGATTGTGCCAGCTTTTTTGAAAATGGATATAAACTAAAAAGTGTTCAGCCTGTTGATATGTTCCCACATACCGCACATATTGAAATTGTTGGATTTTTTGAACGTCCGTAAAACGTACGTATTTATTATAATACGTATGTTTTGACACCGTAGGGGCACAATAATTTGTGCCCACACATGAAACGATGGGGAATGTTTTTTGCAATTTATTATTGACCAATATTTTCAAACAAATACAATAAAATAATCTCATGGGGATACTGTATCTCTTTTTTTCCCAATTGAATGACGTGAATACCATTTTCTCGTAATATTTTTTCTTTGTCTGATTTTGTTTCAAAATTTCCATCTATAATGATAGCGGTTTTTATTTCGTGGCAATAAAAATCCATAAAGACTTCATGCAGAGAAATGCATTCTCGAAATGAATATGGTGCGAGATCTTTGAGCACTGCTTTGAGTTTTATTTGCAGGGGAGACAGATTTTGTCTTTTCTTTTTGGCTCGTCTTTGGTTGAATGAAACAGACCCCATATGTATATATTATTGAATTATTTTTATGTTAGCATTTGAACAGAAATTTTGGAAGGCTGGTTTTGAAAAAATTATCGGTATGGATGAAGCAGGGAGAGGTCCATTGGCTGGACCGGTGTATGTGGCTGGGGTTATTTTTGATAAAAATCATAGTATGCATCCAGACATAAATGATTCAAAAAAACTGACTGAGAAAAAACGAGAAGAATTATTTGATTGGATTATAGAAAATTCTCAATCATACTCTATTCAGTCGTTATCAGCACAGGTAATTGATTCACTGAATATTCTTGGAGCTGTTAAAAAAGGGATGAGGATGATTTGTAAAAAATTAGAGCCAGATATGTTACTGACCGATGCGGTGAACTTTCAGTATTATAATGTTCCACAGCTCGCACTTGTAAAAGGAGATCTTCGATCATATACGATTGCCGCGGCTTCTATATTAGCAAAGGTGAGTCGGGATAGAAAAATGCTTGATTTTGCCGTCAAATACCCCCAATATGGCTTTGAAAAACATAAAGGATATCCAACGTTACTTCATAGACAAATGATTCAACAGCACGGATTATCACCTATTCATCGAAAAACATTCAATTCCTAAAATATATATATGAAATATCTGGCTTTATTCTCACTTTTTGTGGCACCGATGGCTTCGGCTGATTTTACTCTTTTGCCTTCGAAGGGAGATTTGGCAGAAAAAGTACAACATGGGTCTTTAGAGCTTTCAGATCTTCTTGTCTTTTTGAATTATATTTTAGAAAAATTTTTATGGTTGGTTGGGTTGATTGCTATTTTATTTGTTGTTATCAAAGGGTATAAATATATTTTTGGAGTTGGAGGAGAGGGGAAAGGGGGGATTATGAATATTGTTATTGGTTTAGCGTTAGTTATATTTTCATGGTTGATCGTTGATGTGTTTATTCGTTTTGTGACTGGTGGTTAAAACGATAGAATCCATTGACTGATCGTGTCATTTTTTTCTTTTCGACTTTTCCAGAAAACATCTTTTGGAAGTTTTTTGAATWMTSMSYGNNKKAYTTCYTCSKKMWGWWWMTYWWKSWWSKYTGATCCTTTTTCAAACGAGAAATATCCAGATTCATATCCAAGGAGTGAATATGAACTTTTTTCATATATATTATTTTTTGCAGGAGTCTCTGATAAAAAGTTTTTTATGAATGTTTTATTATTTGAAATAATATTGAGAGTTCCTTTGTGTGACACAAAAAGTCCTCCATCTTCACTTTGGTACCCAATAATGGTGCTTCCCGATACTTTTTCTTCAACGGTTTGAAAACTATTTTCATCAGAATACAGAATGGATAATTCAGTTCCTCGAATATTTATACTTTTTTTCGTAATAGTATGTTTTCCTCGTTGTGAATAATATGTATTGAGGAGAGCGAGTATATCTTGAAAATTTGTATCTTTGGTAATCACTCCAAATTGTATCGTATTGTTTATATTAGTGATTCCAATAGCAAATTGATTTTGCATGAGTGGTTGTATGTCTTTGGTAAAAGAGTAATGTGATCCAAATATTTCGTGAACAAATTTTTGTAGAAAACGCTCTACAAGAATTTTGCTTTTTGGTGATGTATGATCGAGTTGTTTTAAAAATACATCCCATTGAAATGAGAAATTATCTCCAGAAAGAAAAAACATAGTATTATCTTTTGAAAAATATGGAGAAAAAGAGTCAAAGCTATCTTGAAAATAGTGTTCTTCAAACATATTTTCATTCTCTTGATTGGACTGAACCTTTAATTGGAGAACTGTCTCGCCAGATTCTCGTTGTTCTATGGATCCACTGAGTGATTCAGTGATATACTTGGGGAAGAAAATGGGGATTGATTCAATTTTTTTTCTATCAACTCCCCAGAGAATAGGCATATTTTTTGAAGTATGTGAAAACATTTTTACAACAGACTCTTTTGTTCGTTTTGGGGTTGTAAAAANTGCCTGAGCTTTGTCTTTCTGGCTATGACAATAAAATAAACTCTCTCCTGAGAGACAGAAGAGTTCTTTCGGGGAAACAAGAAAATATATATTGTTTTCTTGTTTCCATTCAGTCGCTTGTAATGCTTTTTGTATAATATCTTTCGCCTCTTGTGTTGATGTGTTTTCAATAAAAAACTCAAGAGCGTTTTCTTCTGAAAATAAAAATGTGATATCACCGGCAGTTCCTTCTTCTCCCATTGTTTGTATGATTTTTGTGTGCTGTGGCAGAATATTCATCTGGCTCCAAAGAGAGGCGCTGCTGCTTCGATTTTTTACATGTATAAATGCCGGTGTGTCTTCTGGAATATTTGAAAGAAATTGTGATTGTGTGAAGAAAAATATAATGAGGTATATGATTCCAAAGAGGGCTAACAATGAGGGGATGGCGAGTAGTACGATATGCGTATTTTTTATAAAAGCATACAGTTTGTCAGTCCATAGTATTTTTTTTATACTTTGTTTTTTTTGAACGTTTATTGTTTTACTCACTTTCTTTGAAGTTTTTGTGCTTTTCTTTGTGGGATTTTTAGAGGACATGAGAGAGGGATGTTAAAATGAGAGTTGTTTAGAATGGAAGATCTTCTGGTTTGATTTCAGATTCATATGAAATTTCCGGGGTATCAGTTGTTGGAGCTGGAGTAGATGTTGTGGCAGCTGCTGGTTTTGTAAAAGATGAGCTTCCAGCTTCATATGGATGACCGAGTGATCGTACAGAATCAGCGATGATTTCTGTTGTATATCGTTTTTCTCCCGTTGAACTTTCCCACGATCGAGTTTGAACTCRTCCAGAAATAAATATTTTTCGTCCTTTTGGGATATGATTAGCAACCTGAATGGCAAGTTCTTCCCATAAAACAACATTATGAAATTCTGCCTTTTCTTGCATTTCTCCATTTTGATCTTTGTAATTTCTATTGGTGGCAATAGAAAGACTGGTTACTTTTTTTCCTTGAGGAGTTGTTCGTAGTTCTATTTCTCGAGTAACGTTTMSRATMAGATCNNAGNCTNCRATNTCRSTSCKRTTGANMASANKSAKTWTYWTSTCNRMGWCKTKSKRSMKSWKSWGMKTTTGGAGTAAGAATAATGAGATCTTCTGCCGTCATTTTTGTCTTTGATCTTTTATTTCCTTTGTCATCTTCCCAAGAATCGGTTTCAAGTCGTCCAGAAACATRTACTTGTGCTCCTTGCTTTATATAATCTCTAGCAATTTCTGCCATTTTTCGCCACAAAGTGACGGTGAGAAATGTTCGTGATATTTGTTCTCCTGCCTGTGATTTAATTTCTAAATTAAGATCAGCAACAAAAACTCCAGAAGGAAGTTGTCTGATTTGTGGATCTTCGGTTAAATTTCCAATAATTTGTGCGCGATTAAGTGAATACATGAGATGAAAAGTTAAAAAATGTAAATAAGTAAGTATCTCGGAAAAAGTGTACTGTATTTTAAGAAATTTCCAAGATCTTTTTTATTCTATGCCTCTCTTATTAAAAAAGTGTTGGATTTTGAAAGATTATTGAAAAGAGACTTTATCTTTTTGAATCACTTCGATCCAAATATTCCCCTGAGGAAAGAGAAGGGGGTATCCGCTTTTATCTGTATATGACATATCATTTTCATCTTTTTCCCATATACAATTGTCACTTGATGTTCCGTTAATGAAATATATACATTCTCCCTTTCCTTCTGTTCTGAGGGATAGTCTGAGTTTATCATCGATAGTATAATACTCCGTAAATTGTACAATAATATTTTTCACAGAAATTTGTTTTTTATAAAATGTGTCATTGTGAGGTGTCTCTCCGTGATATCGTAAATATGTTTGTGACTTTTTATCGTATTTATATACAACATTGTATGGATCATATGAAAAGTTCAGAAAAATCTTCTTGGTTTTTTGTGGATAATAGACTTGAGTATCGATCATTTGAAATGTTTTTTGTTTCGGGCTGAGTACGGTGTTGTCATAATGGACTTGTTGAATATTTACAAATAAATCATGAGGTTTGTCATATTTAGGATTTCTATAAAAATAGCGCTCTTTGTAGTCTTCATTCGCTTCGTCGATGTCCATAAGTGATGAAGAATAAAGTTGAGCGAGCGCTGTTTCACTTCCTCCTCGATGAATGAGTATTGATGAAAATGCTTGAGTCCAGTCTAAAAAATAGTCTCGAACCGATCGAATTGGTCCAATGTATCCAACGGGCAGTGTTTCATATAAAGCAAGAAATCGAGTAATTCCTCCTTCCGCAGGTGCTTCAAAGACAATATCGGCAGCTTGGAGTTGTGAAAGCCCTGGTCGTGATGCTGATGAGTTTTCAATCATGGCCGCTATTTTTGGCTGCATAAATTTTTTAATTGTTTTTTTTGGTTTATCTATATTTATTTCCGGTAAATTATCATTTGTGAGAATGATAGAATTTTTCATTGCTTGCTCTTGAGCATTTTTCGCAATTTCAACAGAAGTAGTTGAAAACCAGAGCATAGAGCATGAGCTGAATATAAGGGAAAAAACAAATAAAAAGGAAAGATGTTTCATGAGAGAAAGATAAGATATTTATAGTGTATGAAAAAATGTAATGAAGGGCAAGTGTCTTGCTTTATTATTATATCTCATTAATATTAATTGTTTTATAATTATGAGATTGGACGTCATTAATAGCTTTTTCTATGTCATGAGAAAAAAGGTTTTCATAGTTTTTTTTTGAAATATTTTTACCAAATTTACTTTCTTTTTTAACAATGCTAACAGGAATAAAGATGTTTTTTACATATTGAAATAAAACCAAACACCTTACTTTTTTTGAAAGTAAGTAGCATTTTAATATTTTTGAATCATTGAGTCTATCTAATTCAATAATCTGTCTGCTGTTTGGGTATTTTTTGAATAAAGAGATTAAATCAGATTCGGTTATAGAATTTATTTTTTTTAATGATTTTTGAAATGATGATGTTAAATAGCAGCATATCATAAGATATTTGAGAGTTTAGTAAAAAGTTGTTTATTTTTTTCACTGGAAGCAGCTTGATCAAAATTTTTATCATCATTTGAAAAAAATTGATTAAGGTCTACTGATTTCATTCTGATTTCTTCACCATTAAATTGCATTACGAGTGTACTGGTTGGTAATTGTTTTCTTATGGATATAGGAAGGGTGATTTGTCCCTGCGGTGAAATACTTACTGTGGCTGTTGTCATGATATAAAAAATAAATGTAAAAATATTGTAGATCTACAGTAATTGTATATATAAAACACTCTATTGTCAAAATATTTTATTATTCTAAAAAATCCTTGCATCTTCGTTTATCGAAACATACACTCTTCATGTTGTTAATAAAAAAACATGAGAGCATTTTTAGCACAAATCAAAAAAGAGCTACGGTTATATTTTTATTCTCCTATTGCCTATATTTTTTATGTGGTATTTTTAGCCTTTTCATACTGGATATTTTTTCAGTCTTTTTTTGATAATGGTGCCGCAAGTCTTGGGGGGTATTTTGCGGTGTTGCCATGGTTATATTTTTTTATTCTTCCGTCTCTTACTATGCGAATTTGGGCTGAGGAGTTTCGTCAAGGAACAGATGAGGTGTTATTGACATCTTCACTTTCTTCTCTGTCTCTTGTGCTTTCAAAATTTGTAGCGAGTTTTATAGTATTTGAGGGCTTATTATTCTTTTCCCTTTCTTTGCCGGTGAGTTTATTTTTTATTGGAGATTTTGATTGGGGAATGGTTATGACGAGTTATATGGGGGCGTCTTTTTTAGGAATGGCTTTTCTGGCGATCGGTCAATTTTTTAGTTCGGTGACTCATAATCAAATTATTGCATTTATAATGACGGTCATAAGTATTTTTTTCCTATACTTTTTATCACATGCGTTTGTCCTGTATAAGATTCCAAACACCTTGGTTCCATTTTTTCAATCAATAGGATCTTCGTATTATTATAACTCATTTTTACTTGGAACGATTGACTCCCGCGCTGTTGTTTACTTTCTGTCCGTGATTTCTTTCTTTTTGTATATAACATATGAAAAAATTTCTTATAAAAAATAATTATGTTCTTTCGTTTATTTATTGCAACTGGGGTATTTTTTCTTGTACAGGTGTTTGCCGCCTCTTTTTATAGTGTTGTGGATATGACAGAAAATCAATTATATACTTTTTCACCTGTCACAGAAAAAATATTGCAATCGGGGAGTGAGGATATTGTTATTCATGCATATATTTCAAAACATATTCCATCTCAATATGCGCAAAATGTGAAAAGGCTTGAAGATATGTTGCGAGTTTTGCAATCAACAGGCTCCAAATTTTCACTCGAAATTATTGACCCTGATGAGAATGAAGAGGCAAAAAAAATAATTGAAGCTCTTGGGATTCAGGCTTTTTCATTGCAATCTTTATCAAAAAATAAAACGGAAGTAGTGAATGTTTATTTTTCTTTAGCAGTATTACATAAGCGTGATTCAGAAGTGGAATTTAATCCTAAAAAACCATTGTCTCAATATAAAAATACGGCAATTATTCAAAATCTTTTTGATATTTCGCAATTTGAATATGACATTGTTTCATTGATGACAAAGATGACACAGAAAGAGGAGATGGTTATTGGGTTTTTAACAGGGCATGAAGAGCACCGTTTTGCATTATCTGGAGGAGTAAATAATGACCCGAGGGCTGATTATCATTTTAAGCAAGATCTCTCACAGTTTTATCGAGTTATTCAAATAGAAATATCAGAAAACAATCAAGATTTATCATGGTTAAAGACCTTAGTTATTGCCGGAGCTCAAACAAGTTTTTCTGATAATGAAAAAGAGGTTTTATATTCATATGTAGAAAATGGAGGAAATCTTATAGTTTTGGATGACCGTTTTTCTATCAATAATACGAGAGCTGATTTATATGATCACAATAGAAATGATTTTTTATCGCGCTGGGGTATAAAAGTTTTGCCAAGTTTACTTTTAGATAAGTCTCAGGCCTCTGTTTCATTTCGTCGAGGATTTTCTGTTTTTCAAAAACCCTATCCGTTTTTCCCCCTCCTGAGTGATTTTTCAGATTTCGCCATAACAAAAAATCTAAAACAGATTATTCTACCATGGGTGAGTCCTTTAGAGGTACAAGAAAAAACAGGAATGACATATAATTATATTCTTAAGAGTTCGGCTTTTACACTTCAGCAAGTATCAGAACAGAAGGTGTTAGAAGAGGGAGAGGATGCGGTACAGTTGCCTGTTTCGATTGATCCTGATACCATTCCTTTGATTGACTTTCAACAAGGAGATTCATATCCTCTGGGGGTTTTAGTTGAAAAGGAAGGAGAGGGGAAGGTTTTCGTTCTCGGAACTTCTCATTTTATTAATGCATCGTTTGGAAATAATGCATCATCAAATAAAACGTTCTTTTTTAATCTTGTGGATTCGTTTTCTTTTGGAAATGATTTATTTTCTATCCGTACAAAATTTATTCATCAAAGATCTTTGAAAGAGTTATCATCTCAAGAAAAGAATGTTCTTATGTTTGGAAATATTATTATTGTTCCAGGAGTTATTATGATTTTTGGATGTGGTGTATGGTTTTTTCGGAGAAGAAAAAAATGGCTACACTTCACTGTCCATTCGAAGTAATTCAGCTCGAGCATCTTGGCTATACGGTTCGTATTGTAATATTTTTTTAAATGTTTCTTTTGCTTTGGAGAATAACTTTAAGGCAAGATAGGTATCTGCCAGCATAAATAAAATATCTGTATTTCTTGGATCAATATGTAAGGCTTTTTTAAACAATGAAACCGCTTCGTCGTATTCTTTTAAGACATAGATAACTTGTCCAAGATTGGTGTATCGTTTTATATTTTTTATATCTTTTAAAAGTGCTTGTTTGTAAAGATTATGAGCTTTTTTAATTTGATTTCTTTCAAAAAGACAAAAGGCAAGATTTGATAAAGTTGTTGGATTTTCTCCTTTTTCTATTTCGTTGAGGGTGTTATACAGAGCTTCTGATTTGGAGTATTGTTTTCGTTGTAAATAGAGGGAGCTGAGTATTCGTAAAGCGGGAGCATATTTTTTATTGTCTGCAAGGAGTGATATAAGAATTTTTTCAGCTTCTTTTGTTTCATGGTGCTCTATAAGAATTTCGGCTCGATTAATAAGTTTTTTATACTCAAGACGTTTTCCTGTAGGAAGATTGACGGATGATTCTTTTATTTCTGCCTTTTTATCTATTTTTTTATCTAAATGTTTTTTTATAATATTGAGTTTTGCATTTTGCAAAATTCTTTTTCGATTAAGAAAAATAATAATAATAGCGAGAAGTGATCCTATTAAGGAAACGAGAAGAAAAAAAGTATTCATAAAAAATTTTCAATATTTAAGAAAAATGCATCGAGGGAGAGTTGTTTGTTTGTATTGCTTTTGATTTGTTGTTCCGTTATTTCTAATTGAGTCACTATTTGCCCAATATTTTGGTTTGTTTCTATTTGTGATCGTAGATAAAAATACGCGTGTTCGAAAAATTCATCAAGGTTTTTTTGTGAACTGGCTGTTTTTTCACTAAATTGTAATTGTATTTTTCGACAATGAGGCTGAAAGACATTGTGTAATTCTGAATACAATTCATGAATTTCTTGATAAAAATCATCAGATTGCATCATTTTTAATGCAATTCCTACACGGCCCTGTGCATAATGAATAATCTTTTCTTTCTGGGGGTGATTCACCAACGAATCCATCTGTTTTTTTGGAAGATGATGAAAAGAAAT
Organism: Candidatus Peregrinibacteria bacterium; assembly: GCA_002401425.1. GTDB lineage: Bacteria > Patescibacteriota > Gracilibacteria. The sequence goes on along the minus strand of NVTB01000007.1, from coordinate 54,845 downwards.
AGTGTGTAATCGTGAAAGTAGGGTTGGAAGAATTCGGCCTTCTTTTGATGTCGTGAAAATAAATTTTACATATGAAGGTGGTTCTTCAACCGTTTTTAAAAAAGCATTGGTCGCTTCCCTGTTCATTCGTTCAATATTATGAATGACGCATATTTTATATTTTGATTGTATTGGCTTGTGTAAAAGCATTGATTGAATTTCTCTAATATCGGAAATAGTAATGGTGTTTGTTTTTATAGCTGGAGATTTTGCTCGATGGTTTTGTGGAAAATTTGAAGATTTCGCAATAATACTCCAGTCTTCTTGTTGTCCTTGAATATAGAGTTGATCAATAATAATAAAATCAGGATGAGAAAGGGGTATTGTTTGTATGGCATCGAAAAAAAGCAAAGAGGCGAGCTCTTTTGACAATTTGGATTTTCCAATGTGATGAGGTCCTGAAAAAAGCAATGCATGTGGGACGYTTTTTTCTTTGATTTTTTGCTCAATCTGTTTTTTTTGAGAGATATGTCCAATGGTTTTCCAGTCATATTTTAACATAAGCTTTGTTTATATTCATATAAAAGTTCGAGGGCTTGGCGAGCGGTGAGTTCATCAATGTGTAAATTTTTTATATTTTTTTCTATTTCTGAGCTCTGAGATGGTGGATCAAAAGGCAAGGTGACTTGTTCAGGTGCGGGTTTTACATAATTATTTGGAGATTCAAAAGAATGTAATAATTTCTCTGCATGTGTAATGATGCTCTCTGGTAATCCAGCAAGTTTGGCGACGTGAATCCCATATGATTCATTGGCTCCTCCTTCAATAATTTTATGAAGAAACACAATGCCTTGCGATTTATTTTCTAACACGGCTACAGAGATATTACGAGCCTCTGGAAGTGTATCAGTCATCTCAATGAGCTCATGATAATGTGTTGCAAAAATAGTTCTGGCCTTCGTTGTGTTATAAATATATTCACTGATAGACCATGCGAGAGCCATTCCATCAAATGTAGAGGTTCCACGCCCCAGTTCATCGAGAATAATAAAACTTTTTTCACTCGCATTATGTACAATGGTCGAAGCTTCAAGCATTTCCATCATAAAAGTAGAGGATCCAGAAGAAAGATTGTCACCAGCTCCAACCCGCGTGAAAATTCTATCAACCATTCCAATATGCGCTTCTGATGCGGGTACAAAACATCCAATGTGCGCTAAGTAGATAATAAGGGCATTTTGTCGTAAATAGGTTGATTTACCAGCCATATTTGGACCAGTGAGTAAGTGGAATCGTTGCGTTGTCCCCGTAATGTAATTATTGGGAATAAAATCTTTCACGAGTGTTTCGATAACGGGGTGTCGCCCTTCAATAATTTTAATATCAAGATCATCATTCATTTCGGGCTGAATATAGTTGTTATCTTGTGCGAGCTGTGCAAAACAACTCATCACATCAATTTTTGCAATATCTTGAGAGGTCTGTTGAATGATGTGTGATTCTAATAAAATGTCTTGTAGAAGTTCTTGAAAAATTTCTGTTTCAATTTTCAAAATTTCTGCCTCTGCTTTGAGGAGTTTTCCTTGATATTCTTCAAGTTCTACGGTAGTAAATCGTTCACAACTCGTGAGGGTTTGTTTTCGTATGAAAAAATCTGGAACATTGTTTTTTTGTCCAGCGCTGACTTCAATAAAATAACCAAAGACTTTATTATATTTGATTCGTAAGGTAGAAATACCAGATTCCTGAGACATCTTTTTTTGATACTCTATCAACCATTTCTTTCCTCCTTTTGCTATTTCTCGCCATTCATCAAGCTCTGGTGAAATTCCAGATTGAATAACATTTCCATGTTCGATTTTTACAGGAGCATCTTCTTGTAAGAAGGCCGATATTTTTTGTTGAAGTGTTGTGAGAGGCATATTGCTTTAATTCTATATATATTTTCATTTATACGCAATTCTTTCTGAAAATGGATGAATAAAAAACATAAAACATAACAACCTTTTAATATTTTATTGTTGTAATGGAGGTAGGTTTAAATTTTACACAGGTTGTAATATGAATAAACGATACGGGTTCAAAATTTTGAACCCCTGCGGGAAGCATTATTTTTTAATATTTTATTATGTCGTATTCTTCATTTGTTTATCGTCGCCAATCACGCAGAATGAATGATTGTGATTACTCTTATGCCGGGATTTACTTTATTACTATTTGTACAAAAAACAGAGCAGCTCTTTTTGGAACAATAATAAATAAAGCAATGAATTTAAGTGCAGGTGGTAAAATTGCTATGCAATGTTTTCAAGATATTTCAAAGCATTATCCTGATGTAAAAGTAGATAATTATGTAATAATGCCAAATCATGTACATGCAATTGTTACGATTGCAACTCCTGTCACCGCAGGGGCACAAAATCTTGTGCCCGAACCAGCATGGATACGAAAAAATAAGTTTCAGCATATTATCCCTCGATCTCTTGGAGCTATTATTCGTGGTTATAAAATAGGAGTGACAAAATGGTTTCGTAAAAACACAGAAGTGCATTGTGTTTGGCAAAGAAATTATCATGAACAAAAGATTCGTACAAAAAAAGATTATGATCTTATATTTCAATATATTACCAATAATCCAAAGAGGTGGGAGGGTGATTGTTTTTATGAAGGAGAATAAACGAAACGGGTTCAAAATTTTGAACCCCTGCAGCATATAGTTGAGGCTCCTTTTACCGCAGGGGCACAAAATTTTGTGCCCGTATGGTAAATATAATACTAATATCTATAATTTATATTATGAACAAAATAATAATCATTCTATCGGCCATCAGTATGTTTTATTTTGGATCCTATTTTGGAGCCCTCTATACATTGCAATCTCTTCCCATTTCTGTGTGTTCAGTTGATGTTATTGAAAAAGAGCGAGTATCGGTTTTATCTATTGATGAAATAACACCTCTGAGTATTTCTGGAAAAACGACGGGGAATACATTGAGAATTATAACGAAGGGAGAGATTGTTGACATGAAGGCTGGATCAGATTTTATTCTGAATACATCAGCAGCATATAAAAATATTCATGCAGCGGTTCCAAAAAATATGCATTTTTTTGCATCAAAACGAGGGAAATATTTTTACAGTATTAAAAATCGTTCACAATTAGAAAAAACATCAGTAAAAAATTTAGTATTTTTTACAAATGAATCGAAGGCGATTGAGGCGGGTTTTTTGAAGAAGAAAAAATAGTTTGTCGATATAATGCCATATGAATTGTGTATTTCTTGACTTTACGGCATAAAAGTGAGTATAATCACTAAGAAGTATTATAAAATCCAAGCATGAAAATCCCAAAACAAAGTTATATTATGATCGTTATTGTAGCGGTATTGGTTTTAGGTGGGCTGTATTATTTTGGAAATACGGTTGAAACCAATGATATGGTGAAAAAAACAGAGATAAATGAGCCTGTTGAAGCAGAGAAAGACGAAGTGATACGAATGAGTTATGAGGAATATGTAGCAGAATATCCAACAGAGGCATTATTAGAAAAGCTGGGAACAAGTAAATATACGTATGCAGAAACAAGAAAACAAGTACTTGCCGCCTGTGAGGATGGAAAATGTGAAGCACATGAATTTACCACCGCGGCCTATATGGCAGCGACTGAAGGGGATTATAAAGAAGTAGAAAAGTTAGCAAAAAAGAACTGTCGTCAGCATAAAACAATGTGTGAAAAAGAGATTAAAACAAGGTTTTCTGGAAAAGTCGTGGATGTTGATGAAAAACCGTTAGAAGGAGCGACTATTTCTTTTTTGCCAGATAACACATCGGTCGTCACCGATGAAAATGGTGAGTTTTCAATAGATGTTGAAATGTATGATCATATAAAAGGGCGATTAAAAATAGAAAAAGAAGGATACATGCAAGGATTTGCACCACATGTATTTGATGAGATCTCTCATGATAAAAACATAAAAAGAGTCTTTACCTTAGAAAAAGCAGAAGGGCAATTTTCTATAGATACAAAAAAAGAAACAATTGAAGGAGGGGCGGTTATTGGTGGTGAATATGTTATTAAGACAAGCCGAAGTACCTACACGATTCCAAAAAATGCTTTTTATACAGAGGATGGAAAGGAGTATAAAGGGAAACTAACAGGATATTTCTTTGAGTTTACGAGAGAGAGTAATCTCGATCAGGTTTTAGCGAATGATACCTTGAATGAACATAAGGAGATGATTGGAGATTTCATGCTTTCTGCTGGAATGCCTTATGTTATTTTAAGAGGAGAGACTGATGAACTTGTGTATATCTCTTCAAAGGTTCCTGCAAAACTTGCTTATAAAATTCAGCATATGGATATGTATAAGGTTCAGATTAATGGAGCAAAGACACCGTTGGATATTTTAAACTTTTTGATCAAGGTAAGTAATCATTTTGGATTTATTCCAAATACAGACTTTGTATTTGAGGAGGATGACATGATTATTTTGCAAAGATATCCCATATTACAACAGACTCTCAATCAAGAATATCCTATTACGAATGCCTTATTACAAGAATTTGTTTTAGATTATGATATTCCAGCTTGGTTGACTTTGGATCAATCAAATGGGGTATGGAGAAGTGAGGGATTTAAAATGTTAAATATAGAAGGAGATATAGAAACATTATTTTATAGTAAGATTTTTTAATCATTAATATACTTTTTCATGTATACAAAAAAATACCTTTCATTGCTGATTTTTGGATTATTTCTTTTTACTACGAATGTATTGGCTAATGGGGATATAAGTTGTTTGGCTCAAGGGGGGACAGTTGAGGCATATGCAGGAATAAAGAAAATCAATAATCAGTGTTATGCTGAATACAAGAAAACAGATTCTTATTGGTATCAGTCATTTGGTATTCATTCTTCAGAGCACTGCCAATCATTAGATTATTATAAAAATAATAGTAATTATTATTGGAAAGAGTCAAAATTATTATCTGTAAAAGATGCAAAAGTAAACGCTCCTGGGTTTTGTCTGCTTGATTTTAATGAGCCGATACTTCCAGAAAAGTCAAGATGTGCTTTAGTTGATGGAAAGAAGGCTGAGTATTCACTCCCTGTTTGTGAGGATTCTGATTCTATGGTGTTYTCTGCTTGGGGGGACTCAGTTTGTATTGATAATGCCAGTGGTGCTATATCTCTCGCTCAAACGGGATTTTTTGTCATGTGGCCCTGTCGTTTTGATGCGACTCAAGCATATAAGCCTGGAAATATTCTATGTAAAAAAAATCACGGGAGTGTTTTTTATGAAAAAATAACAGGGAGCTATTCTGTGAAAAAAGATTCCGTAAGCAAAGGTCTAAGTATGACAGGGGCATTATCATGTGAAGAGAAGGAATCCTATAAAGCTGGTTATCCTAAGTTTTATGATAATGCAGGAAAACTACTTCCAGGATGGGCAGGGTTATCATTTTAATAAAACAAATAATAATTTATATATTTAGACATAAACATGCTTACTGCTTATGACATCACCCTCAAAACACTCTCCCGACGCATCAAAACAATCATTTTTCTCAATAGAATATTTGCAACATCTTTATCTTTCACCAGATGGACGTCTTGATCGTTTATCATACTATGCGGGGAAATCTTTTTTAGTCTTTTTGATTTTTTGTGTATTTGCCATTACTTCACTCATACTCCCTGATGCATTTTTTGTAGTCTTGTTTATAACTTTATTACCGGCGTTCATTGGTGGAATCCTTCTGGATATACAAAGGTTGCATGACCTTGGATTAAACGGAGCTTTATTTTTAGTGAAAATCATACCACTTGTTGGAGGGCTCTTTGCGTTATATATGTGGTTTGCGCCTGGTAATCCAGGATTAAACGAGTATGGAGCGATTCATAAATCAGATAAGCGAAAAAATCAGGAATTATTTGTTGTTATTTTTTCATTGATTATACTCATTATACCAACAATATGGTTTCATTATATGATGGCTTCTATGCCTATGATGCGGCCACCAATGAATTTTTAATTTTAATTTTTACATATGTCAAAACAATCTCATTCAATCTCACACATTCAGTCTATAAAAGAAGATTATTTTTCTTCTGAATTTTTAAAATCTTTATATTTTTCTGCAGAAGGAAGAATTAATCGGTTAACATTTTTTGCAGCGAATATATATGTAGCATTTTTAGGGGTGCTTCTCGGAGGAATTTCTTTGAATTTGATCAATTATCCTCTGTGGATTGTCTGGGTYCTTTATGCTCTGTTTTTGATTGTTTCATCTGTCATGTTAACTATAAAACGTTTGCATGATATTAATCTATCAGGATGGATGTTTTTACTTCAGGGTATTCCATTTCTTGGAAGTCTTTTTTCTTTATATATCTATTTTGCCCCAGGAACAAAAGGAAAAAATGATTTTGGAGAATGTGGTCGATCTGCGGGGAGAGAGAAACAAGAAAAAGTGATTATCATTTTTGGAATTCTTGTTTTGTTGATGACTCCATTTTTTCTAGAATACGCGATATCGATCATAAATGCTCATTTTGGTTACTAGATAAAAAATAAAATATCATTTTGACATTATTTTTAAAACATTGTAGCATGGCCGCGATGTAGGGCCATAGTTTAGTGGTAAAATTCCGGTCTCCAAAACCGTAGTCCTCAGTTCGATCCTGAGTGGCCCTGCCAAAAATGCATCACTCGCTGAGAGTGGTGCTTTTTTATAGACTTTATGAATAATAAATTTCAATACTTGAATATAGTCGTTGCCAAACATATCGCCTTAAAAATCATGGAACAATATAACCTGTTAGAAACTGGCTGGTCTTTTCGTTTTGATAAAGCAACAAGGCGGTTTGGTTGTTGTAATTATAGTAAAAAAGAAATAAGCCTTTCGAGGCGACTGACCCACCTGAACGATGATGAGAAGGTAAAAGATACGTTATTGCATGAGGTCGCGCATGCACTCGTCGGTCCAGGACATGGGCATAATGCTGTCTGGAAAGCTCAGGCGCTTCAAATTGGATGTTCTGGGGTTCGTTGTTATACGCAAGACGTTGTGACTCCAAAGGGGAAATACTCAGCGACTTGTAAAAATTGTGGAGCCACGCAGCAGCTTCATTCCGTCAGCTGGAAAAAGCATTTTTCTTCGTGTGGTCCGTGTTGTAAAAAATATAACAAAGGGAGATTTTCTTGGGAGTTTCGGTTGGAGGTGGTGAAAAATTAAAAAATTTAACACTTATTTAATAACTCTGTGTTATCATTCATTTATACTTTATTAAAATATATTTTATGAAGAAAATAATATTGAGTTTGTGTTTGGTGGTGGGGCTTGGTTTTGGGGTGAGTGGGGTTGAGGCGGCTACTGATGTTAAATTTGTAGATGGTAAAGCAACTCTTAAGGGAACTGTTTATAGGCATCCTGGAGATGTTTATATAATTTCTGCTACTGAAGATTCTCAATATCTTATAGATTGTAGTCATCCAGGTACGTATAATAAAGGAGATTTATTACAGTGTGAGAACGTTCAGACAAATACTGAAAGACAAGGCCATTTCACCTTGAAAAAGGGAGAGGAGAAGGTTATTCGAGTAAGACATTCTTTTCCTTGGTCATTTCAGGGTAAAGATTATGAGGTAGAAGAAAAATTTGTAAGCTCTTATGAATTTACCATTGTCGAATACAAAAAAAGTGATAAAGGCCAAAATGAAACTCAAAATGATAAAAAAGAAACTGCTCCTGTAATTAAGCTGACAGATGGGCTATGGGAGTCTGGTCCAGAGTTCATTTCGAATTATGATGATATTGATTATTATAAAATGTCATATGAGAGTGATACAACGTTTATTTTTGATATTGATATGCCACAACGTTGTTTAAGTTTTTATATTAAGAGTCCTATTTCTTTAGGAGCTGGAAAAGATGACATTCCTTATAAAAAATATGGGAAGGATTATATCAAAACAAACATGTATTTTTCTCCTACAGGCTCGGGAGATTTTCACTTGGTTTTTGAAAGAAGTTCAAAGTGTTGGACCTCTATGGGAGACAATGATTTTTTTGAATTACCTTATAGTATTAAGGTTTCTGAACATAAAAAAGATGATTTTGGAAGAAATGAGCCAGAAAATGACTCTATAGAGACTGCAGAAGATGTAAAATTTATAAATGGGATATGGCGTAATGATGAAGATCTTTTGTCTCATGTGAGGGATGTTGATTATTTTAATATTCCATATGCAGTTGGAGATCGTTTTAAGGTGTATGTATATAATGGTGGAGACGCAGGGATTAATTTTTCATTAGATGGTAACTCTATGTGGTCTCATTATGTATCGCCCGGTAGTGAAAGGTTATCATATCAGTTTGAGCCAACAGGTAGTGGAAAATTTGAGATAGAGGTGAGAAAGAGTAAGGCTGGAGAGCTGATTAATATCCCTTATTTAATAACGGTGCAAAAATTTCGTAATGGACAACAGCAAAAAATCCCTTCATTTGTTTTTAAAGATATGTTTATGACAAATCTTAATGATCAAAATTTTTACCAGGCCGCAATAAGCATGTATACACAAGGTCTTATTCAGGGCTATGATGACAACACATTCCGTCCAAACAATTCTATTAATCGTGCAGAATTTACAAAAATTGTTACAAGCGGTCGGTTTTCTGATGAAATAGAAAATTGTGATCAGGAAAAATATGGTTTTTTTGATACAGCGAATACTTGGATGGCACCGTATGTCTGTGTAGCGAAAAAAAATAATATTCTCAATGGATATGATGATGGATCATTTCAGCCAGGAAATACGATTCGATTATCAGAAGCGTTAAAAATAATCTATATGTTGAAGCCAAGAGAATCGTATATTGTTTGGAGCGAGCCAGAGCCATTAAAAGAGGGCGAGGCTTGGTATGAGCCCTTTTATAATTTTGCTTTAACGGGTAGAGATTTAACGAATGTTCCTGAAGATCCTTCAAAGGAGTTAACAAGAGGTGAGGCTATTCAATTGTTTTATAATACGCAGATGAGATTAAGTATAAGTGATTAGTTCGGATAACAACAAAACAACCCTATCCGACCCCTTCGCTCCTTATCGATAATCATTGTCCATAAGGAATATTCTATTTCAATTTTTATTCATTTACTTCTCCTGTTTTTTTTATAAAATATACGTATATTAAAAATAACAATATGTCTAAAATAGATTATCTTATTAATCTGTATAATGAATCTGAGCATGTAGAAGATGTGTATGAACATCCGAAATATCCATTGATATTAAAATATGCATTAATAGATTCTAGAGATGTCCCAGAGGATATTATTAAAGATTATACAGTGAATGGACTAATTTCTCCTGGGTTTTGTTTAGCCGATCCAATGGCAAGATCATATGTTTTCATATTAAAAGATCAAATTCATGAAAAGTTTCAAAGATATGCAGCTATTCACGAAGCAAGTGAGTCAATACATTTTAATCATGAAAGGGCTATTCGTGATGAATTTGAAGCTGCTGAAAATGAGCTTTCTCAGAGCGATTTTGAAGAATATTGTATGATGAGATTTAATACATGTATTGTAACGCATTCGTCAATAGCGCAATTGACAAATAATGTTTCAAGCAGCGTAAAAAAACTTCTGGGTCATTTTTTAAAAGAGTATAAAGATAACTTGTTTACTTCTGAGTGTGTGTTTGATGTTTTAAACGATATAGAATTTGGGGAAATGGAAAGGGGTGAAATTGTTAATAATTTAAATTATTTAAAAAATTTAGATGCTGTCTATGACAAGGACTTAGAAAAGAGATTATCTCGTGTTTTTATTGAATTAAAAAAACATCTTAATGTTCATTTAGATGTTTCATCAAAAAACATGAAGATTCTACATATATTAACAAGCACATTGTATAAAATATTTAAACGGAATGAAGATAAAATGAAAGATAGAAAAGTGAACTGTACAGATAAAAATGATTTATGGCGCGTTTTGAATAACCCACTTTTTAAAATTGATTTTAAACATTCTCCCTTAAAGGCTTTTAGAGATAATATATTTGGAATAGATACTGAGTTTTCAGCCATGACAGGAAATATGTTGCTGAGAAAATTTGGTGATCAAAGTGTGAGCAAGGGGAATTATGACTATTTGCTTCATTACATGGAGATAGAAGAATGATTTTTTATATTTCTTTCGCATCTAAATATAAAGTATCGGGACAGATATCTTGTTCGTGAGGCCAGACAATGGTTCCATCTTTGACGCGAGCTTGTTTAAAATAATTAATATCTTGAAGTTCATTAAAAATTTCGATTTTTAAAATTTTGGTACAGTCATAAACTTTTTTTTCATTATTTGAAAAAGTGATTTTAATAGTGTAGTCGTCATTTGCCAATATGTGAGATACTCTTGGAAGCATGGAGGTTATTTTAATGGTTCAATTTTATAAATGGGTTGTCCTGAGGACGCAAGTTCCCAGTCTGCGATCAATTCTTCTTGATGAATTTCTATCCAGGCTTGTAAGAGCTTCATTTTAGCAGGCGGAATTGAGCCTTCTAAAATGGTTCCTTCTGGTATACGTACGACGACTTCATGATTTTGATATTTGACATGAATGTGTGGGGTTTTATGTCTTTTATTATCCAAATAATACATGTAAACAATAATACCGTAAAAGAAAGAAAGGGCTGGCATAGTTTTTTGATTAATTCATATGTACTATATCACTCTGTAGAATCAATTTCCAGCAGAAAATTGTTTGTTATTTACTAGGTGTGGCGGGGTCGGACAACAAAAAAACAACCCTATCCGACCCTATTACCACTTATCGACAATCATTGTCCATAAGGAATATTCTCTCAAAAACCCTTTCCCTTTACTTTTCTCAGCTTTTTTATAAAATCTAGCCACTTTAAAATTCTGTCTTATGTATCGATCACATACTTGTAATGAACTTCGAAAATCTGATGCTGGATCAACCGTGAAGTTATCTGGTTGGGTTCAAAAACGTCGAGACTTGGGGGATTGTATTTTTCTTGATCTTCGAGATCGATATGGAATTACACAAATTATGTTTGATAAAAAGGTGTCGCCAGAGGCGCACGCTGCGGCAGAAGATTTGCGAGCTGAATGGGTGATAATGATTGATGGAGACGTGAAAGCGCGAATGGAGGGGCAAGAAAACAAACATCATGATTCGGGAGATATTGAGATTATGGCAGAGAAGGTGACTGTTTTATCGAAGTCTGAACCGCTTCCGTGGGATATTCATAGTGATCAAGAAGTGGGGGAGGAGACTCGTTATAAATACCGATACCTTGATTTACGACGGCCGCATATGTTTCATAAAATTCAGTTCCGTTCAAAAATGAATCATTTTTCTCGAAACTGGTTTGTGGATCAGGGGTTTTTAGAAGTACAAACGCCTATTTTTACCGTGAGTTCACCAGAGGGAGCGCGAGATTACCTTATTCCTTCACGAATTCATCCAGGAAAGTTTTATGCTTTGCCGCAAGCGCCACAACAATATAAACAAATTTTGATGGTGGCAGGGATTGATAAATATTTCCAAATCGCGCCATGTTTCCGAGATGAAGATCCTCGAGCTGATCGGCATAGTTGTGAGTTTTACCAACTGGATTGTGAAATGAGTTTTGTCGRTGAGGCAGAGGTGTTTTCTGTAGTTGAGGGGTATTTAAAAGATTTGATTCCTGCAATGGTTCCGGAAAAGACAATTACCAAAAATTCTTTTATACAGCTCACTCATAAAGAATCAATGGATCAGTATGGAAGTGATAAACCCGATCTTCGTTTTGGAATGAAATTTGAAGATTTTTCAGAAATATTTCAAAAATCTGAATGTGGAATTTTTAGTGGAGCATTAAAAAATGGAGGAATAATAAAAGGAATGAAGCTGTCACAAAATATTCTTTCTCGAAAAGATATAGATGCGCTGACGGAAGAAGCAAAGAAAGTTGGAGCAAAAGGATTGGCGTATCTTATTTTTGAAGAATCAGAAATTCGAGGATCAGTTCGAAAATTTTTATCTGATGATGAATTGCAATCAGTGAAAGAAACATTACGTGTTGAAACAGGGGATATGGTCTTCTTTACCGCCGATGCTTTTGATATCGCCGTGAAATCAATGTCAGCCGTTCGCCTCGCTTGTAGAGATACATTTAATTTGGCTTCAAAAACAGATATTGCTTTTACTTGGGTGACTGACTTTCCTATTTTTACAGAAGAAGATGGAAAGCTTGATTTTGAGCATAATCCATTCTCTCTTCCAAAAGGAGATTGGAAAAATATAGAAAACCCACTTGATATAGTGGGACATCAGTATGACTTATCGTGTAATGGATATGAGATTTTATCAGGATCGATTCGAAATCATAATCCAGAATCACTTGTGGAATTATTTGCCTTTATTGGGAAAGATGAACAAGAAGTAAAAGACAAATTTGGAGGTTTATATAAAGCTTTAACATACGGAGCGCCGCCTCATGGAGGATTTGCTTTTGGATTTGATCGACTGTTAATGATCTTACTCGATGAAGAAAATATTCGAGATATTTATGCCTTTCCAAAATCAGGAAAAGCGCAAGATCTTATGATGGAAGCACCAAGTGCGGTGGATACTCCACAGCTTGATGATTTGCATATTCAGCTAAAATCAAACTGAGGTGAAACAAATCCTGTCGGGCGGTCAATATAATAGGCCGCTCCAGCAATCATGGCTGCATTATCGGTGCAGTATTTTTTATTTTCCGGAAAAAAGAGGGGGAGTGAGATGTTTTTTGTAAACATATTTCGAATATGACTATTCGCAGATACTCCACCAGAAAGATGTATTTGTTGTATTTCGGGAAATTCTTTGCATGCTTTTTGGACTTTAATGAGGAGGGTTTCGGCAATCGCTTCTTCGAGAGAGGCACACAGATTTTGTTTGGTTTGATCACTGAGTGGCAATGTTTCTTTTTCTAATGTGTAGAGAAACGCGGTTTTTATTCCAGAAAAAGAAAAGTTATAACCTGGTTTGTTTTTCATTGATCGAGGGAAATCATAGGCTTTTCTGTCGCCTTGAAGTGCGAGTGCCGATACTTTTGGCCCGGCTGGATAATCAAGATCTAAAAGTCGTCCGCATTTATCAAATGCTTCTCCTGCGGCATCGTCAAGCGTGTGTCCAAGGAGCTGAAACTCTCCATGAGATTTCCATATATACAAATCGTTATGTCCACCGCTGACAGTCAGTACAAGGGCTGGAAATTCCACTTCTGTGTCGGAGTCTAAGAGATTGGCATACATATGCCCCCAAATATGGGGCACTCCCATGACGGGAATATTATGAGCGAGGGAGAGGCTGTTCGCGCATGAAATTCCAACAAGCAGCGATCCAATCAGCCCAGGCCCTTGAGTAACCGCAATAAGATCAATGTCCTCCATTGTCATATTGGCGGTTTTCAGTGCTTYKKYKAWRACNKSMATCANTCSSYTCCRWKTGKGCYCKRGMSGCWAYCTCKGGMACAACNCCCYKWWRYTTCTTGNTGYAAMKSGATNNTKGKCKSAATMYCACRKYKCWRARYMYCTNCKTNCCATKTTKKACMAYMGMMRCAGAAGTCTCATCACAAGAAGTTTCAATGCCGAGTATAAAAGTTTTTTTCATGTGGAGAGTGTAAATAAAAAGGAGAAAGAAAAAAAGGAATTTTTTAATATACTAAATATTTCTTTAAATCTTATGATTATGACTGTATGTTTTTCTGCGATGGCTCGTAATCCGATGGCATTTGTTTTTGTGGTCCATTCTTTTATGCTTAATTTATAATTATTCAAACCTGCTTGACTTTTAATTATGGCAAATTCGCCATAATTAAAATTGGGGTTATTTAATTTTCCCCAAATTCCTATAAATTCAATTGTATTTCTATTTCTTAACCAGTCAGATATAAAAAAATTGCCATTTTTTGCACTGATGATATCTGTTAATGATATATAGTTATTATTGTTTTTAGATGAGATGTTGATTTCAATTCCTTGTACGTGAATTTTTGTCATAAGTATGAAAATTAAAAAATAATAGTTGTTTTCTTAATTTTACTGGATGAATATTTAATAAGTGTTAATTTTTGTATTTTTTTTCATTAACTAAAATGATAATATTTATATCTTTTATAAAAAAGGAATTTTTTACACATTGACATTTCAGCGAAAAATTGTAAGTATTTATTATAGATCTGAAGAATGACGAAAAAGGTTTATGTAATTATTTTGAAAAAAAACAAGTGATTATATAAAACAAAGCCTTGAACTTTGTTTCAGTCTCTATACAGTAACTATACTATTTTCATTTATTTATTAAATTACCTTAATATATGAAACGATTTATTTCTCAAATGCTTTCAGTCGTGATGCTTCTATCGCTTCTTATCGCATCTCAAGCTCAAGCGGCCTCAGTGGTTATCTCAGTGGCATCTGGAGACCGACAAAACTTTACTATCGATTTACCAGCAGGAGTTGATCTGGCAGGAGGAGAGACGATTACTCTTCGATTGACAACAACGGCCAATGGAACAGCGGTTGATTTGGATGCAAATTCTTTGACATCAGCGATTCTCGGAGCAGGAACAACTGAGGTACTTGCAGATTCAGGAACAACGGCTGGTTTTGCAACTATTACAGCTACAGCAGATGATACAGCAGACGGAGCAGATTTAGTATTCGTACTTACTTCAGCTTTAACTGATAATTTAGCGTATACTATTAACTATCGAGATTCACTTGGAAACTTTGGAGCTGCGATGATTAATTTTGGAACAGCCAATCAAGTATCAGTAACAGCAACCGTTGAGCCAATTCTACAAATGGCTATTACAAATACAGCGATTGATCTTGGAGTGTTAACWGCGACAGCTCAAGCAAATTCAGGAACAGATACAAACGTTGCGGTCATTACCAATGCGGCATCTGGATACTCAATTCTTGCTTCAGCTACGAACTTTATTGGATCGGCAACAGCAAATGTTATTCCATTTCTTGATAAAGACGCACAAGCAACGGGARCTGAAGGATTTTCTCTTGATGTGGCAGCTGTAAATGCAGTAACAAACCCAGGATCAACAACATTGACAGCCGTTGCTGGTTTTAATGGAGCTGGAACTCCAAGTACAGCTATTTCTGGAACAGGACAAACGATTGCTTCGGCAACTGGTCCGGCTGGAGATGGATCGATTGATGTCAACTACTCTGCAAATATTAGCGTAGTGACAGAGGCTGATGCGTATTCAACAACAGTAACATATACAGTAACTGGTTCTTTTTAAACAACAGTTATTAAAAGCCCCTTTCTTAATATTTTTAAGAGAGGGGTTTTTCTATTTTATTAAACCGATATGATCATGCAAAATGTTTCCGAAGAAATAAATGATGCATTCCAGAAAAAAAATGGAATGACGATTGATTCAGCGCTGAGTCATGTAACGACATGGATATCTGATAAAAATTACACCTCAGCTTCTGCTGGATTAACAGAATTGAAAAACTTTATTCCTCATATTGCAGAGGTCAAAGATTTAGAAAAAGAATTGCGTATTGCACGTGCTCAAGAAGTACAAGTTTCAGTAGAGGGGTCTCAAGAAGAAGAGGAGGAAGTGATTTCTAATTTATCAGAAGTTTCTCGATCAGAAAAAATATATGCCGCATTGGGGTATTTTGGATGGGCCTGTTTATTGCCACTCTTGATGAAAAAGGAAAGCGAATTTTGTCAATTTCATGGGAAGCAAGCTTTTTTCCTTGCGCTTGTGTATGCCCTGATCTATCCAGGAGCTCTTATGCTCTCGGCAATCGGTTTGCATGGTATTGGTATGTTT
This sequence comes from Candidatus Peregrinibacteria bacterium, assembly GCA_002401425.1. Lineage (GTDB taxonomy): Bacteria > Patescibacteriota > Gracilibacteria. Next base: position 38,993 of record NVTB01000007.1, on the reverse strand, counting down.
GCTATAGTTCAGTTAGCGGTCTCTTTGTTTGGGTGCATTCGCGCTTATAAAGGAGACTTGTGGGACATGCCGTTTTTTGGCGAATTAGCTCGTAAATTTCCTTTATAATGAATTTTGTTGCTCAGTATTTAACCCAACAGGGGGTCAAAAAGTATAGAATTGATCAAGTCAATCAAGCGATTTATCGTGATTTTGTTTTTGATTTTTCTCAAATGACCACTTTACCGCAAGATATGCGTGAAGATTTACAAGAAAATCTTATTTTTCCACTTGAGGTGATGAAAGAAAGAGTGTCAAAAGATAAAACACAGAAAATTTTATTTAAAGCCAATGATGGAAAAATGATTGAATCGGTGCTCATGCGTCATTTACATGAACGAAATACGGTCTGTGTTTCATCTCAAGTAGGATGTGCGATGGCATGTACTTTTTGTGCCACGGGAAAAATGGGAATTACTCGAAATCTTACGGCTGATGAAATTGTGATGCAAGTTGTGTATTTTCAAAAGAAAATGGCGAATGAAGGGCAAAGAATTCGAAATGTTGTATTTATGGGAATGGGGGAGCCATTGAATAATTATGAGAATGTCATGGAGGCGGTTCGAGTATTAAATGATCAAAAAAAATGTGCGATTGGAATTCGGCATTTAACTATCTCAACATGTGGAGTGGTGCCTATGATCGAAAAACTGATTAAAGATCCGCTCAAGATGAATTTGGCCATATCTTTGCATGCGCCAAATGATAAACTTCGTTCAAGTATTATGCCAATCAATGATGCCTTTCCCCTCGCTGAACTCATGAAGGTTTTACGAAAATACCAAGCCGTTACAAATAATAGGATTTTTTATGAATATGTTTTACTCAAAGGGGTCAATGATAGTCTGGAAAATGCGGCAGAGTTAGGAAAACTTTTACAGGGGACGAATGCGCATGTTAATCTTATTCCATATAACCCTGGAGCGGATGATGCCTATGAAGCTCCGGCAAATAATGCGAATCGAAGATTTCAAAAAGCAATAGAAGAGTTTGGTGTGCCCGTAACAGTACGAGTCACCTTTGGTCAAGATATCGATGGCGCGTGTGGTCAGTTAGCTTTAAAATCTTAACTCTGTTTTATTGACAAATCCTCTGTATTTTGTTGGACAGCATGAACGAGAGTATCTTGTTTTATGTTTATATCGTCATTGGATGTTATTGTTATCTGAAATTCAGAATCCTGTACTGCTTATTGTTGTTTCTTTTATTACTTTTATTATTTGGATAAAAACGGATCCAGAAAACACTGGTGATATTTTATCATTTTTAGCCAATCATTATACCATATTTGTTATATTTTATACTTGGTTATTATTAAATATTCATATGATATTTATTCGTATACTTGATTTTATGCTCGGTGTTATCATATTAACCGATTCTCGTTTTATTGAAATTGATCAGGGGATATTTTTTAAAGAAAAGTATGAATCTGTTGATTTAATTAAAATTCAGGATATTCAGGCAGAAAAAAATAATGATCCGATTAAACAGCTGTTTAATTATGGGAATATTAAATTTACTTTTGCGAATATTGTGGATATGCGTGTTGTGGCCTATATTCCCAATCCTCTTGGGTTTATTGGTTATATTTCAAGAATTAAGCAAAGAATGATTTTAAAAAATAAGAAATAAATTTTATGAGTTCTATTCGATTAATGCCCGGTGAAAAGATTTTACGTAATATTCACAAAGATCCTTTTTTTCTTTTAGGGATTTTATTTCAAGCAGTTCTGCGAGTGATTGCGGTGGCTTTATTATTTATAAGTTATATTTATTTTTTTGCAGAATGGGGACTCGATTCATATGATGTTCGGTTATCAATTTTTTTATTCCTTCTTATTATTTGTTTTATTCTTGTTATTACTTTTGTGGAATGGATGAATGAAGAGCTTGATATTTTAATTATTACGAATTTTCGTATTATTTTATTTATTCAACACACACTATTAAAACGTGATCTTTCTACGGCAACCTTAGAGCAAATTCAAGATTCCAAGGGGATAACCCAAGGGGTTTTTGGAACATTGTTTGGAATTGGAACTTTGGAGGTTCAAACAGCGGCTGATCATGTCCAGTTTGTTATGGATTATATAAAGAACCCCGAAGCGATTGCTATGTTTATTAATGATTTGATTCAGCATAGAGATGAAGAGCCTATGAATATTACTTTGCCAGAAGCGATGCATACTGATTTAACAGACGTTTTGGGATTTTATAGAAAAAAAATATTTGATTTCCTCAGGCACGGAAAACGATAATTTAATACTTTTTTAATACTTGTATGTTATTGTTATTCAAATATTTAATATAGGCTTATGAAATTTCTACAAAACGTTATCAGACATGCCTTTTTATTCCTCTATTTTTTTGTAGCGATATCGCCTTCGTTGCCGGCCAATGCGGCGGCGCCTTATATAGAACAATGTTCAGATTTTGTTGGAAAAGATAATCATTATAGCGTTGCGGTCGATCAGCATATGTTATCTCATTATACAAATGGAATAACCGATCAAAGTGAAGTGTTTAAAATCTCAGRGCTCATTCGAGAAGACAAGCTGTGTATTCAGCTGGCGGCTCAAGAGTATAAATTAAATAGAATGAGAGACGGGGCTTCCAAAGAAGCAACTCGAAAACAATTATTGGAAATTCAGGGAAGATACAATGAAATCGTGGAAGAAAGGCGACAGGAAGAAGAACGAACAAAGCGAATGGCAGGAATGTATGGAAAAATCACTGAGGCTTTTTATGAAGAAGATTTCAAGGTCAATAAAGTACTTATCGATACTCGTTACAAGATTATTGACATGATGGGAGAAACGCTTGTTACTTTTGAAAAAGAATTGGCAGAAAAACAGGAGGTTCTGGTTGATGAACTCTCTGTTGAATTAAAAAAACTTTCTGGAAAAAGTGACACTGAATTATTAGAAAAAAAACAAGAATTAGATCTGGCTTTGAGAAAAAAGATAGAACCATTAAAGAGAGCGTTTGAAGAAAATAAAACAATATATAAAAATCAGCTTGAGCAAATAACAAATGAAAAACAAGAGATTCAAATTGCCGCGTATAGAAAATATGCCGATGAAACATTTCCGACTTCTTTAGAATATGAAAATGCAGTAAAAAATTATGAGAAAGTTTTGGAAGAGCGACAAACGATGTATGCAAAACGAAGTGATCAGCTATTTGAAGCAACGAATGTACCACTTGATATTTTATTTGATGAAATAGAAGGTGTTATTGGAGATATGCCGATTGATACGAGTGCGTATAATCAGGTTATTTTTATGAGAGATGTTGTATCAAATGGGCATTTTGATACTAGATATGCAGAAAGTACGAAAGAAGTTATTGATGGAAGAATTTTTAGTGACCGAGAAATCATGCTAAAATTAATGGCTGCAATGACGAGTGTGGAGTTTTCCTTACGTAGTATCTTACAAGATACAGAGCAGACGCAGAAAATTATTATTGCGGTAGAAAAAGGAGACAGTGAGATGCTTTTAAAATTTGTTAAAGAATTACCTCAAAGTATTCGAAAAAAAATAGATGCGGCTTATGAGGGGCAGTATGAGAGCATTGCAACAGAGATAGAAGCGAGTCAGTTATTGTTGGAAAAAATACTGGAAGATCCGAATTTATCTGATAAAGCAGCAGAAGCATTAAAATTGGATTTTGATATTTTGAAAAAAGAAGGAGAGTCTATTGGGATTGTCGATACCAGTGTTTTAGATAACTCTGGATTTACAGAAGATGTAAATATATATTTAAAAAAGATAATGAGTTTGTATGGAGGGTATCCAGATTATCTTGTTTTTTATATAAAAAGATTTGAAGAAAAAAACAGATTCACAAAAGCGAAGGCTTTATATGCGAGTGTCGCTGCAACGTACGAGGAATTAAATGAATTGATTGAAGATTTGCCAAGGAATCAGCAAAATCTTCTTCGTTTTTCTGTGCTGCATCGTTTAACTGATCCGCTTTCTCAGAGAAAAATTATTCAAATATCTGTTTTAGGTAATATTACATTTACATCCGCCTTTGAAGATGAGGTGCGTTTATTTACATTAAAAGAAGAAAGAAATAGTACGAAATACGAAAAAATGAAGCATGATCGTGAGACAGAAACTCATATTGTTGCTGGATTACTCTGGGGAGAAAACATAGTAGAAAAAAAGATTTTGGATTTAGATGCAGCGGTAGGTATTAATCTTGATAAGAATAAGATTATAAAAATGAAGTTACGAATTCAGGCGAGTTCTGAAGGTCCTGGATCAACGATTATAGTCAAGAAAGGAAGAATAGAACGGTTCGTCTATTCAAAGGACGGGTATGATTATTATATGCATCAATCAGAAAAATTACTGATAAAACGAAAAGGAACAGTGGTGAAAAAAATATATAAATATGATTCTAATAATCGAGTGATTTGGGAAGTGGATAACTTAGGGATTTTAATATTTTACGGATATTACCAATCAACAAATCAAGTTGCGGCAGAAATGAAGGTCATTGCTCATCATTTTTATAATCCTGTCACTGGGGGATTTGACCAACCAAGGACAACAGAAGAGGTGAAAAAACTCTATGAAAAAGATAAAGATWCTGGGAAGTATCGAATGATTACGCTCAAAAGATATGTGCGTCATTTTGATGGTCGAATCAAGTCAATTCAAGAGCTGAGCCCCTTAAAAAGAGGAGGGATGATTATTGGAAAAAACACACAGTATACCTATTTAGATGAAGAAATTACAGAAAAAAATCAGCAGCAAGGAAATGATTTGAGAACGACGTTTTATGATACTATGTTACATTCATCTCTACCACTGGTTACTAAGTTTAATTTATATCCACAGATGTTGTCATCTGTGACCATTACAAATCTTAAGGGGGAAGAGTATATAAAAAATGATTTTTATTATGACCGATTAATGCGGCTCGCTTTTATAGAGGAGAGAGAGGTGAATTATATGAATCGCAGAAGAATTATAAAAAGTTCAGAAATTGATACGGAGTTAATAAAAAAAGATTATCCTGATTTAAATATATCTGAAGAGTTTCAAATGATGCCATATTCTCATGAAACAAAATTCAGGCAAACAAATCCAAAATTATTTATGGATTCAAATGGTGAAATCTTATCATATCCCACAAAATTACCTCCGCAGCAATATGAAGAAATGACTCAGTTTTTACAAAGTGGAGAGATTGATACGAATGCTTTGTTGGGTGGAAGAATCACAGAAATAGATACAATTTTATCAAATGATGCAAGAGATGCAGAAAGGCGAGCTCAGGCCATTGCCGACCAACGAGAATCTTCCGGTATTTTGGAAGATACCACTGAATTTATGAAAGGAGTTTTGGATGGTTTTTGGATGGAGGCGATGGGGGATTTAATTGAAATGTTACGGTCGGTAAGCATTGATATGTTTTGGGCTATAATTTCGGGCATGGGGKAKWTSMWKMWTGMGNTTRTSGNWGWTNKWRTSARRCKRGWGTTKRSWRWKRKWGYYMANNCWYTGGWARTATTTAGCAAAATGGCAGAATATATGGCCGAGAAAATAACCAAGTTTGTTGATGATGCTCCAGATTTAGCGGCAAATCTTATAGAGACTATAAAAAGCAAATGGAAGGACATGAAAGCATTTGCCGCAGGAAGTATTTGTGGGAGATTATTGGTTATATTAGTGCCGACAGCAGTCTTTGTGTCGATGGCCAAAATATTATCAAATTATTCAAAGATATTAAAATTTGTTGTTGAGATATTTCAAGATATTGGGTATGGCATTGAATGGGTGAAAGATTACATGTTTCAGTTTGTGAAAAATGGATTCAAGGTGATTAAGTTGACGATGAGTGAGACAATGGATGTTTTGTTGGAAAGGATGAAACATAGTAGTGATCCTACTTGGTTTGTTGATGAATATAATGAGGGTGGTAAGTTTAAAAATTTAGTTAAAAGGACTATTAAATATCTGGAAAAATCTGACTATGCAAAGCAGAGTTTTAAAAAACTAAGAGAAGAATCAGTAAGATTAATAGATAAAGCAAAAGATTCTAAAAAATTCCTATTTTCAACGTTGGTTGAAAAATCTCCAAGTCTCGATGTTTTTGTTAATTTAAGAAAAACAAATTTAAAACCAGGATACCTTGAAGAGTTTCGAGAATTATTACATATGAATTATCATGAATTAATCTTGCCAAAAAATTCGAAAAAATTAAACAAATTTTTTGAAGAAATCAAGAAGCTTAATAGAAAAAGAAAGATAGAGTTCGAAGAAATGTTTGCAGATAAAAATTGGAGTGTCCATGGAAATGCGAAAACCTTGGATAGATCTAAAAAGAAGATGACGGATAGTATGGCTGATGTAACAAATGGGGTTGAGCCATTGAGTAAGCAGGTGGATACACTTGCAAAAGTCAAAGATTTGGACAGATATAAAATTGTGGTTAATGAGCTGGATGATTTTGAAGGAGTTTATAAGAGATTAAAGAAAAAATATGGCAGAAAGAAAATAATTGAGGTAAAACAAAAATATACAAAAGGCATAGAAAGGACGGGGTCTTCTTCATATAAAACAAGTGAATCTTTACAATTGCAAATTATAGATCCGGATACTGGTGATTTCTTTGAGGTTCAGATTAAAACGAATCGGAGTAATATCGCCGGAGAAATTGAACATGAATATTTATATAAAGATAGGATAGAAGGAGCTTTAACGCTTGCTGAAAAAGAGGATATTCAAAAAATGTATATGGTGGCGGCGTTAGAAGATTTGGCACATTATGTTGGAGAATAATAACTTATAAAATATGAATAAAGACCTACAAAAAAAGATTTTAGAAATGAAAAAAGGAGACTTTTTATATTTTTTGAATAGTGAATTAAAACATTATGCTCACAGTCACGAGGAGCATTATTATACTTCTAGGATAGAGTGTGTTAATGACACGAAACACATTCATAAAAGATATAAAATGTTGTGTATTCCTTCTGAGACAGTGTTTATGAACTATCAAAAATATTATTATAAAAACAGTGATATTGATGAGCTTGGTGATGAGTTTGATTATCAAAATATTAAATCTTATATTTATCAAGGAAGTTTTTTTAGAGAGGCGCAGGTGCTTGAAATTTCGGAAGAATTATTCCGCCACAAAAGAGAGATAATGAAATGTGAGAGGGAAATTCAAAAAGTATATACATCAGGAATTTCTGGAAAGACATTAAATAAGCCTGATGAATTTAGGGTTCGAGAGTGTATGAAAAGGCAAGAGGCTCTTATTTATACAGAAAGAGAAGTGATCACAAAAGACTATCAAATTCATTCCTATGAGGAGTTTGTCAGGGGAATTGTCTACTTCTCTATTGTTTATATAAAGCTGGTATATCCGGAAGAGTGGGATAAGTATATTGATCGTTATACAGAAGAGTGTGCAGTATCTTGTGATTTTGAGCCTTTGAATATGCATTTCTCTATGATTGAAAAGTATTTCATGAGAGGTGTCTCTCCTTTGTTTTTAAAGTCTCCTGACGCTTATGAGATGATTGATATTTATAAGAAAAATATAAAAAATGGGGTGATATATATTTATCACTATTCGAATAAAAATAAAAAATCACTCAAGAACCTGCAGAAAAAATGTGAGTTATATCCTTTAAAAAGAGAGGCGGAATATCTTAAAGAGTTTAAACAGCGTAATATTCAAGATATAGAATTTGAAATTTCAAAAGGTATAGATCTGGAGCTCTTTTATAAATACCACATTATTCCTGAGGACATTCTCGAAAAAGAAATAAGAAAGGGAAGACATTTAATTTATATTTATAAATATCAGAAACTTTCATATCGTTTATTAAGAAGGGCGATTTATAAGCGAAAGTACTTATCAGAGCTGTCAGAGTATCAAAACATGCCTTCAGACTTAAAGCAAAAGCTTTATATTCAAAGATACTCATTACGTTTTTGGCCTCTCATTTGTGCCGGATTTTCAGAAATAAAAGATATATTTTCAGATGCTTACTATAAGCATTTTATTGTGCCAGAGATGAATGAATTGAAGAAGGCAGTACAGGCAGATTTTGTTAAGAGAGGAAAGAGTCTAACTATAAAAAAGGCACGGGTATATGACGGATTGAATTTATCATCGATGAATGATCAAGATATGCGAGCGATATGTTGTCAGTCAGGTGAAAAATCATTTTATCAATATTTCGTAAATAATAAGCAAAAACTTATTTTAGAAAATAATCGTGAAAGAGGATTTTTTGCTTATTCTGTTAGAGATAATAATAAAAACGTATTCGAAAAAATACAAAATTGGAAATCTCCTCTCTCAAAAAATGTTGCTGATCATATGCTGTGGTGTGGAATTATTCAAATGAATTGGTTTGATAATATGAATGATTTTTTAGAATATTACTATGAAATAAACAATTTTGTTATTAATAATTATAAAGAATTAAAACAGAAAGAGGGGCTCGACATAAATCTTTCTCATCCGGGGGATCCTGAAGATTTATTTTTGACAAATGTTGCTGATGATAATCTTCACAGGGTATTAAAAGAGTTTTTTGAAGTAAATTTTGCTTTTATTTATAATGTTGAAAGGGAAAAATTGTTCAATGATGAAGATAGTGATCCCTTAGATGATGAAGGAGAATGGGCTTTATTTGATCGGAGTAGCTATTTAAAGTTGTTGATGTTAGAGTATCTTCAAATAAATAATTCTTTTTCTGATATTTTTATTGATATATATTTAAGAAAAACAGGTCGTTGGAAATATTGGAAGAAAAAAATGAATAAAGAAACCGGGCCTTTTCGAAAGTGGAAAAAAGGGGATGAGGCAATGTATCTTGGGGGATGGAGAGATGTTTTTGATAGATCTGCAAAAAAATATTCACAGATGCCCTCAGAGGACAACAAGAAATTCATTTTTACTTCTTTTAAGAATGAGGTGCGAAAACGATTGCATGATTTTATTAATGGAAACCTGATTGACAGCATCATTGATTCAGAGAAAGATGTATTGAAGTATTATGAAGAAAAGAATATTTAAACTCTATTAGAAATTGAGCATGAATATTTGTATAAAGATAGAATAGAAGGAGCCTTAACACTCGCTGAAAAAGAGCATATTCAAAAAATGTATATGGTGGCGGCTGTAGAGGATTTGGCTCATTATGTGGCAGAGACAAAATAAGAATAAAATTATAATAAATTCTATGAAARAAAATCAATCACCATCTGTCAAAACGCTGTATGTTAGCCATAAAAATTTAAATTCCTTATATGGCCTTGATATTAGATCTATTGATGAATTATATGCGGAGAGTAATAAAATTTCTGATATTCGCTCATTTGATGTGAAGACATTGACTTCCCTCGATCTTAGAGATAATAACATTGAGAGTATTGATGGCTTCGATGTAAAGCAATTAATCTCTCTTGATCTCAGTACTAATAGAATAAAAAACATTGATAACTTTGATGTAAAAGATTTAGATGATTTGAGGGTTGCCAGTAATTATATTTCTTCGGTTGCAAAGTTTGATGTGAAGAGTTTAAAAATGTTGGATCTTTCAAGTAATGATATTACGGATATTCATAAGTTAAAATTAAACAAATTACAAAGTTTAAAGTTGGTGTGTTTTAAAGACATTGATTTGGGTAATTTTGACGTCAAAAACTTGAACAATCTTACTATTTCGGATGCTTCTATTGATTCTCTTGAAAAATTCAATGTTGGTGGATTGAATTCTTTAATATGTTATCGTAATGACATTGGATCTTTGGATAATTTTGATGTAAAGAATTTAAAAAAATTAGATTTGGATTCAAATAACCTTCAATCTTTAGATAGTTTTGATGTACAAAGATTAGAAGATTTAAGTGTTCGGTTTAATGATATTATGTCTATTGCAAGCTTTGATATAAAAAAATTAAAAAAATTAGATTTAGGGAATAATAAATTTTCAGATCTGGATGAGTTTGATGTAAAAGAACTAAATTCCCTGAGCCTTATGGATAATAATCTTGATTCTGTAGATGGATTTAATGTAAAAAATCTCGAGTCACTGATTTTGTGTTCTAACAATATTTCATCTATAGAGCATTTTGATGTCCGGGGTTTAAAAATATTGGCTTTGTGGCTCAATAAGCTGACATCTCTCTCTGGTTTTGACGTAAAAGGTTTAAAAGAGATCAATTTAGAGAACAATAAGATTGAATCTCTTCATGGTTTTGATATTAAAAATGTGGAAGTATTGAATCTCACTACGAATAATATTATCTCTCTGGAAGGTTTTGATGTGAAAAAACTAAAAACTCTAAAATTTTCATATAATAATATTGTTGATATTAATGATTTTGATGTCAAAAATTTAAAAGTTTTAAATTTAGAATACAATGGGGTGTCCTCTATTGATAATTTTGATGTTAAAAATTTAGAGGTCTTTCAGCTGAGAGATAACCAAATCACTTCTATTCATCATTTTGATACAAAGGGGCTAAAAGAGCTAGATTTGAGCGGAAATGAGATTAAATCTATTCATTCTTTGGATATAAAAAATTTGGATGTTTTTCGCTTAGACATTTCTTCTCTTGAGTATATTCACCCGAAGATTATCAAGCAATTACATGATTCGAAGCGTTTTTCGCATGCATTATCATTTTTTGACGCTTCTGGTTATAGGCAATCTGAATCTCTTAATTGGTTCCAAAAAATTCTCATTTATGGGATAGAAAATATTTCTAATGTCATAATTAAGGGAGTTAAATATTGTTATAAAGGCTTATTAAGTCATGGCTTTGAATCTATACTTGCTGATATATGGAAGGAAGTAAACCTCAGAATCTTGAATGAAAAAAAGAATTTATCTGAAATATCTATGAATATAACAGAAATGAATACAGCGGATTTATCCCTTATGTTTACCGGTGAGGCAGAGATGTCTGATAAGACTATTTCTACAGATGATGTTTTAGAAAATAATCGAGAGAGAGGGCTCTTTGCTTATTCTGTAATGAATAATATATATAAAACTAAAAAAGGAAGAAAGCGACTAAGTGCCAGTGTTTTAAACACTCTCTACAGTCATAGTATGTGGTGTGGAGTTATTCAAATGAATTGGTTTCATACTTTAAATGACTTTTTAGAGTATTATTATGAAGTCAATCATTTTGTTATAAATAATTATAAAACTCTTCATGAAGATTCTGGATTAGACATTAACTTGTCTCATCCTGGAGATCCTGAAGAATTATTTCTAAGCACCGTAAAAGATGATAAGTTAATACCAACATTAAAAGAATTTTTTGATATTAATTTGGAATTTATTCATAATGCAACAACGAGAGGAGAGTGGGGCTGCTCTTTGGATCAGTATGGAGAAATCGAATTATTTAATAGAAGTAGCTATCTCAAACTCCTCATGCTGGAATACTTACAAATAAATGATTCTTTTTCTGATATCTTTATAGATATGTATTTGAGAAAAACAGGGAGGTGGAAATATTGGCAGAAAAAAATGAAAAAAGATACGGGGCCGTTTCGAAAATGGAAAACCGGAGATGAACCAGTATATCTTGGAGGATGGAGAAGAGTGTTTAATCGATCAGATGAAAAATATGATCAAAAACGAACCCATAAAAATAAAGTCAGGGATCTTTTTACTTCTTTTAAGGATGAAGTCTCTAAGAGACTTAAAGGCTTTGTAGACTATGAATTAATTGATACTATTATTGATGCAGAGGAGGATGTGTTGAAGTATTATGAGGAGAAAAATATTTAAACTCTATTGGAAAATGAACATTTATATTTTCAACGCCGTTAAGAGCATGAAAGAGTACGAAAAATTGTACTTTTTTAATGATGAGGAAGATAATAGTGATTATTTATCAATAGTGCGAAGAGTTGCACTAACCGGAAATGTGAATAATGATTATAAAATTGAGATTATTCGAATAAATATCATGGATTTTAAAAAGACTCGGAGGTATACCATTGAAAATCCTGGTAAGTATTTAGCGCGCGAATCATTTTTTCTTACGGAATACCCAATGTCAAAAGTGGCATTTGATCTCTACTTAGAAATTGCGGAGATTAAATTGTCGAATAAAAACCGTAAAAACAAGAAAGGGGTTAGTAAGGAAAAACTTGAGTTGGCTTACGAGGATTTTTGTAAAAATATTACAATAGAATCTTATATTGATTTTAACGATGTATTAAATCATTTTTCAAAAGACTATATTTACGCACGTTTTGAGAAAAAATATGAAAATTATATAAATGAGTATCATTTACATGAAGGTAAGGAGATGCCATCTCAGGGGAGAAAATACACTTATAATAATCCATCTCATTGGCCTTATTCTTATTATGAGACGAAACAATGGAGGGCTGTAAGAAATTTACCGAATATTAATAACGAGAATGCAATTCTCCAGAAGATGAAGATTATTCATCGTAAAAACTTTGATAAAGGTGTTTATAGCCCTTTCGGTTATACTGCAGGAGATAGCAATCAATTGGAAAAATTGTATAGTGAATATGACTATTATTATGAGGAAGTCAAAAAGCATTACATGCATAATATCTTCAGTTGCGAAAAAATTAAAGAATGCATAGAAGGGGCTCAAGATTTAAATCTTTTGTATCAGTATCAAATTATTCCAGAAGAAATCCTTGAAAAACAGATTGATCAAGAAGAGCATTTATTTTTCATATATAGATATCAAAAATTATCACATCGTTTATTAAAGCAGGCTATAGAGCAACGAAAATATTTAAGTGAGATAAAAATATATCAATCGGTGCCGGGTAATTTAAAAAGGATGATGCAGGACAAGGGGCATGAATATAGCTTTATAGGAACCATGAGGTCGCTTCTTTATGGTATAAAAGATATTGTATTAAAACTGGTGGCATAGCTAAGAATCGATAAATATGAATAATAACAATAATAAAATTAAATTATGAATATAGGAGTATATATCTATAAAATTGGCAAAGCGGTCTATGACCTTGGAAAACTTTTGCGGGTTTTCAGAATGTTGAGAGTGGGGCATTCCAAAAAAANTATTAGAAATACTCGCTTATTATTGATAGGAGAAGAAGGAGAAGAGCGTTTAAAACAATTATTGCAAAGCAATCAAGAAACTCATTATTTTCAAAATAATAAGGAGAGAGGATTGTTTTATTATGATGTCTTAGAGGAAGAGGGAGATAAAAATTCAAAGAAGTCTTATTCGAAAAAATCTGGTATTTACTGTGGTGTTATTCAAATGTCTTGGTTTAACACTGTTGAAGATTTTTTAGAATACTATTATGAAGTTCATGCCTTTATTATAAAGAATTATAAGTATTTATATCAGAAGCGTTCATTGTCTATTGATCTACTTGGTGTGGATTTTAAATACTTTGCTGCTATGGGTAGATATAGGCGTTATGATTATGAACTTAAATATGATCACTGTTTGATATACCAATATACCAAAAAACAAATATCTGAATTATTGAGTGAAGTATTTTATCGTAATATGAGAATGGTTTGTGGATTAATTTTTGGAAGACATTATAATGATCCAGTTGAAGATGGGGGAGAAGAAGAGCGCTATAATCAACAGAGTTATTTGCGAACATTAATTCTGGAGGATTTGCAAATGAAAGAATCTTTTTCAGATATTTTTGTCGACTTATATTTGAGAAAAAATAAGCGTTGGAAGTATTGGCAGCAAAAAATGAAGACCGATACGGGACCGTTTCGAAAATGGAAAACCGGAGATGAGCCAATGTATCTTGGAGGATGGAGAGATGAATTTAATAGATCTGATAAGAAATACTTATCACTGAATAAGGCGGGTCAAGTGAGTCGATTTCGTTTTTCTTCTTTTGCTGATGAGGTGTCTCAGCGGCTACGAGATATCATGAAGGTGAAAGACATTCAACTTCTTGTAGATTCAGAATCATCTATTGAACAATATTATCAAGATAACAATATTTAATTATGGAATTATTAAAAAAATTATCGACTCTTCAGCTTGATCTGTGTTATAATGATTTGAGGGCTGATCAAATAAAAGTACTGTTATGTGGAAAATACCAAGATGGAGCGTATAGTGATTTTTTTAATCATGAAAAGACAGATGAGTCTTTTTTTAAAGATACAAATGGAGGGCTCTTTCGATATTTTCTTAAAGATGCATTATTGAATGATATTCCTGGAATATGCTGTGGAATGTTGCAAAAGGGCTGGTTTAACAATGTGCATGATTTTCTCGAGTATTATTATGAAGTGAATTCATTTGTATTACATAATTATCAATTATTATTTGATAAAGGTGATTTGGTTATTGATATATTCGGATCGGATAGAATATTTATGTCTTATGCAGAAGATAAAAAAGATTTCTTGCATCAGGTGAATGAAGCGAAGGGCTTGGATTTGTTATACGAGATCTTTTATAGAAATATGAGTTTTATTTATGATGAAGATATTACAAATTCCCTGCGCGGGGATTGGCGGCTTTATCCTTCAGAGGATTATGATGCTTGTATATATGAACAAAACGATTATTCGCATATAGAGGCAATGGAAGAATCGCAAGGTGAGAATACGTTTACTGATATTTTTATAGATATATATTTACGAAAAACAGGTCGTTGGAAATATTGGAAGAAAAAAATGAATCAAGAGACTGGGCCTTTTCGAAAATGGGAGAGAGGAGATGAGGAAATATATCTTGGGGGATGGCGTGATATTTGCTATCATCAGTTCAAAGTAAAATAACATTATAAAACCTTGATAACTCCATCAAAAATCTATAATATCATGAGGAGCGAGTCGGTTGACAAATGGTAAAAAGTGACTTATAATACAATCAAATAAAAAACAGACATGAAAAAAGCTTTTTTCTTTGTTGGGAAAAAAATACTGGGAGTATCTTTGTTACTCGCTTTTTTGTCGGTTTCATTGTTCTCATTTTTCATTCCAGGAGAACAAACATTTACTGAAGGGGAGTTGATTGAAAAAACATCAATGTATGAAATTCGAAAAATGGATTCAGGAGAAATCATTGAAAGACTTTTTACTGGAGGCAAACACTTTATTGATTTTACGGTTGCTTTTACATTTCAAGGAATAGAGGCCGTGGCTCGAGGGGTTGAAACAATGGGAGCGGTTGTATCATTACTGAGTTTTGATATTGTATTTTTGACAATGATAGTATTATTGTTTGCTGTGTGTAGTGTGTATATATCTGTATATACTTTTTATATTTCAACAGTGGTGCAGCGTGTGTATGTGAATCTTTCTTATCTTACGTCAATTATTTTATCTCGAGAAAGACTGAGTCTTTTTTATAGTCCCGGAATTTTATCAAAGATATAGTCAAACTATATCTTTTTATTTTTTTAATATATTTGTTATGAAACGTTTCTTTCTTCCTCTCATCGGATTCACCCTGCTTATGACATTGGTATTGTCAGTTTCAGCCATGAGTCTGAGTCAGGTGAATGGTAATGCCAATTATTCATATAATACAACGACAAAAGAAGTCGTTGGGTCATTTAGTAGTCATGTTGGAAACGTTACGATGAAATGTAGTGATTTTGATTTCCCTATTGCTTCAATGAAATTAACGGTGAATGGAAAGACAGATACAGCGGTTTGTGACTCAACACCTCCAACGTGTTCGGTGAATATTACGAAATCTCTGTGGAGTAAAGAACCTGTAGAAGTGATTGCCACATGTAGTGATGCGGAAAGTGGATGTGAACAGGCCGAGACGAAAAAAATGATTTCACAAACAACAAAAAATGGGACTTTGCAAATAAAGGATAAAGCGGGGAATGTTTTACAGTGTGCTTTTCCAAATATATATATAGATGAGACACCTCCAAATATGATGGTTGTTTCAGATAAAAATTTGACAGATATTGCGGAAGATGGTGATAAACAAATGATATTTATAAAATCATATGAATCTGTATTGCTTTCAGTTGAAACAGACTTATTGCTCAGTGATTTAAAAAGTGCCTGTCCTTCTTTGTCACCGAATAAATACCAATTAACAGCRGATCAAAAAAGCTTTCAAGCGGGCTCGACTTTTTGGGCTTTTTCCAATAATAAGGATTGTTCTTTTTTACTGCCAGCTCATCGAACATCGACAGTAAGAAATAAATTAGAACCAGGATTATATCCGCTATCTTCTTTAGTCAATAATGCAAAAACAGGAATGTCTTTTAATTTTTGTACTTCAGGAAAAACAGTGCTAAAGGCGTATTCTTCTTTATTTGATCACGGAGGAATCAGAAGTGATGATCCGAATTTCCCATGGGGGAATGGGGCCTTAGGCGCAGAGTTAACTTGTGAATAATTATAACGTTTTATTTCTTTTATAAAATCTTTCTTATGAAAAATCAAAAAATATCTTCTCTTCGGCTCTTTCTTCTGTCATTTATGGCTCTGCCTTTTTTCGTCAATGCGGCAGGAATGGGTTTATCTGAAGGAGTCTGGATTATTGCAGGATCAACGGTTATTGTTGATACCACCGATCCGGTTGGAGATATTGTTTTTGTCGATGATGCTGGAGCGGCTTTGATTCCAGTTGGAGGATATGTGCAAAATTTATCTGATCGTATTAAAATGAAGGTGAAGATTTATGATAATCTACAATCTTTTGATCCAGTATATGACACATTTGATGACTGGACTTTATCTCGTGCCGCCGGAACGGCAGATTTTACGAATCATACTTGTAATGCTTTAAGTATATATACAGATATTATACCAAAATTAGGCCTTGTAACATCAGACCCCGAAGTGGATGCTGATAATGAAGCTTATGGCGATCTTGTAGATATGTATAATATAGAAATGTATGATTCTGATATTCCGAAAGATTGTTATAAGTATAAATTAGAAATTGCTGATCGAGCAGGAAATACTTATGTCACTCCGGCTGGAGCGCAGCTTATTGTTTTTGGAGATAATGATCCACCAGTATTTACCTATGATGGAACAGATTACACTGGACTCGATTCTTTTGACATTTTCGAACCCGGAGCAGGGGATTGGACAACAGTGGCTCCAAATATTGTATGGACGGCGAGTGATGATAAATCGGGAGTTGATACGGCGAGTTGTTTGGTTTCTATTAACGGAGCACCGGCCGTTGCTACAACAACATGTGATGCGACTGGAGGAACATATACATCAGCCGTCAATGGAGTTCATGAAATTATTTTAAGTTACGCCGATTCTGCCGGAAATATTACAACTGGAAAAATTACATATTATTTTGATAATACACCCGCTTCAGGATTAGTACTCAATTTTGATGCAACGGTACTCGCTGGAGAATCATTTGAGGTACAATTATCATATGATGATACGAATGGGCTTGATGCGACGAAAGTAGCACAAGTATCTGCGAGTGATGTAACGATTGCCTTACAATACTGTTCAGGAATTGCTTCTACAGCGGTGAGTTGTGTCGATCCAGAAGATATTTTTGGACTTGCTGGAAATCTACCGGTTATCAGTCCAGATCTTTCACCAAATGCTTTTACTGATTATGGAAGCATCGTTGATACCGATGCTCTGATTGATGGAGTGCTCGCGTCGAATGTTCGAAAAACTTTATCAGTCAATCGAACCAAAAGTTATCCAGATTTAAAATTTGGAGATATGACGGGGTTTTACCAAATAAAAATTATTGTTACGGATAAAGCCACAAATATTGCGGACGTGAGTGATAGAAATACAGCGACAATGGAAAAAATCTTTCAGGTTCTTCCAAATAATAATATTTCTATGCGAGTGATTAATAATGGACCGGGATCAGTGTTTGATACAAAATATAATAGCTTTGCTTATGATCCGACGACCTATGATCATACGACGAGTTCACTGTGGGTTGCTGATGGAGACGATCAGTATCCAGTAGCACTGCAAGTGACTGATGATTTAGGAAATTATTTGGTTGGTAGAGGAAATATCACTATTTCTGTAACCAATGCACAAACAGCCATTGATCAGGTTCGAATGGGGAATTCACAATCTGATTTTTCAGGAACTGATGTCAATCAATCAATTTTTATTGATGGAGAGGCAACAAATTCATCTGTCGTGACATTAAATGGTTCGGGATATGCCAGTATTCCACTTATTGCGTATGCTCCAGATGTTGATGGAGGAAATGTGACGTTTACGGTTGAATCAAAAAATCATACAGCCTTGAACTATGGATCTATTGGAGTTGGATCAGATAATACTGATACCGAGACTGTGCCATATAAAATAGTTCCAAACTTTACCTTTGTAGCAGATAATACAGCTCCAAATATTTATTGGAAAAAAGCCCCAGTCGGAGATTTTTTCAGGGCTGAAGACGAAACACTTATTTTTGCTCTGAATGCTCCAAAAAATGTTGATACTGTTACGGCGGATGCAGCTTCTGCGAAGTTGGGAATTTATGTAAAAGATGATACGTATAATATGTTTAATCATAAACATACGGTGTACAACAAAGAAGGATATTCAAATACAGTTACGAGAAAAGCTGCGCAGGGAACATGGTTAACAGGAAGTAGCGCGGTGACTGATACTGGAGAATATTTATTTTCAGCACCGGCAGGGAAAACAGCTGATCTTGATGATACGGTATTGTGGTTGAATAATGCGATAGATCAAGATTCTTATGCTTTTAAACTTCAGTTTGAACAAACAGGAGTGCTGACTGAAGGTGATGACACTTCAGTAACGGTTGTTCCATTTGTGCATTACCAACTTGATGGCAAATCTATTTCATTTACCTATCCTGAAGATGCGTATCAAGATTTGACATTATTAGCGCTCACTGCGAAATCTCGAGGAAAAGGATTAGTTCAAGGATCTGGAAATGTATTAACAGATGGAGATATTGCTTCTCGAGCACTGGGAAGTATTTCAGTCTCAGAGGTCAGTACTTTGTTAAAGAAAAAGATCAAAGCAAATATTGATGATATTACTTCATTACCAGCAAAAAGTGATAATTCACATGAATATCATGCGCTTGTTTCAAATGGAAGTGGTGGATTGAAAGCAAAAATACTTAATGATCCAAATATTTCTGTACTGAATGATGGAAAAACATTTGTAGTGAAAGGAGATAACCATAATTTGGTAATTGAGGGAGATGTAGAAATTTCGGATGATACGTTTGCGGTTATTACCTACGGAGGAAATATTATTATTCGAGGAAATATTGAATACAGTGTCAAAAATTCTCCTAATAATCCAACCGTTACGTTTATTGCTTTTGAAAATGAAGAGTCAGACACTGGAGGGAATATTTACGTGGCTGATAAAACTTCAGCCGGAGATCCATTAAATTATATTACAGGATCATTTATAGCCGATAAAGTACTCGGGGCAATTTTAGGAGCTGATGCGGCGGACTTATCAACGCAGGTTGATTTTGCTTATGGCACACGAGTCGCTCAATTTACAAATCAATTACTTCTTGTAGGAAATTTGATGTCAAAAAACACACTTGGAGGAGCTTCGCTGACAAAATTAAAATGTCCTTCATTTGTATCAGTGGCTGATGGAAATTGTTCAACTTTGGATGATGCGATTCCATATGATCTCAATTACGTGCGAATGTATTTATTTACCGAAGCTGAAGCGTATCCTGAATATATGAAAGCGTTAGATGAAGATGGAGCGAATTTTGTTGATGGATCTGAAAAGAAACCAGTGATTATTGATTACTTTATCAACAAACAAAAACTTCCAAACGAACTGAAATAAACTTTAAATATTTTTCTTATGAAAAAAACAATTTTTCTTCTTGCCGGCTTTATTCTTTTTACCTATTCAGCATCTGCTGCTGTTTGGGGGGCAAATGAATATTTTTATCAAGGAGTGGGAGAGGTTATCACTCAGGACTGTCCATCGATGGCACTTTGTGGAAAAACATCGGTACAAGGGTATCCAATTTGTAATGATAGTGTTCCGGAAGGAACGGCATGCGTGATTGCAAAGCTGACTGAAAACATTCAGTCGCCAAATATAAAACTCGGAACGTCTATTGGTCAGATTCCTGGATCATTGGCTCCTTCTGCTGCTTTATGTGGACAAGGAACCAAGTGGAATGCGGCACGATCAAAATGTGCCCTTGCCGTTCCATATTGTACCTTTGATAGCGCGAGTGATGGAATTTTTGATAACTGTCGGTTTAAATAAATAATTAATTCATTTTTCTATGAAAAAAATATTACTTTTTAGTTTGGTTCTCATATTTGCCTTTTCTGTTCACGCAGAAAGAACAACTCGATTTCGATTTTTAGAAGAACCGACTTTTCATAAGTTGTGCTCAGGAGCTCAGTGCGATCTGTATGATATCGATATTTTAGCCGAATGTGGATACAGTACGATTGGATCTCCATGTCTCATTGACAATGGCGGAACGTACCGATCTCAATACTTGAAAAAACATGTTGAAATTGGATCGGTTACTGGAAACCTGAGTTATGATGAAGGAGAAGTGTGTGACACCGGAACGATCTTTCAAGAAGGAAAATGTGTGGCTGAATATTTTAAAAAATAAAGAAAATATCATGAATAARAATATAATTATTATTGGTGTACTGGCAATATTGCTTGGAGGATATTATTTTATGACTCATCCAGCAGAAGAAGGAGCCCCTTTGGTGGAATCTTTTATAAGTAATACTGAAGAAAGTATTTTACAAGTAGAATCCAAAAAACTTCAAGGAATTGTGGCGGCACGTGATAAAGAAAAATGTAGTGATATGGATGCACATACTCAAACATGTGAACGACTCATCGACTCATATACTTCACTCGATACGGCTTTAGAGACCAACAATGAAAACAATTGTAATAGTGTTGAAAATCCAACATTACAGGTGTATTGCTATGATGAAATGCGATTAAAAAATACGATCGCTGAATCTATGGAGCTTCATTCAGTCGCACCTTGTATAAACATTGCCAAAATAGGAATTCGACAAGTCTGTAAAAATTATGTTCAAGCTCTGCTAGAAATTCAATCATCAGAAGATACAACGGCATGTGATTCGCTTCCAGGAAAGTTTCAGCAAGAAGCGTGTAAGGAATATGCAGCAAAATTATAAACATTCAAAATACTCAATAATCGTTTTATTATGAAAAAATTACTCATCATGCTCTCATTCCTTGTAGGAATTTTAGGAGTTTCGGCTGCTGAAATTACTTTGCCACAAGTACAGCTGGAATATGGAAATTCCCTCGAGTATACCTCAGGCGCTTTGGGAAATGTGAGTAATACGCTCTATGTACAACCCGGAGATAGTGGATCTGGAGTAAAAACAGCTTTTTATATCATCAATAAATATACAATTTCTGAGTTTTCTAACGGAAATACAGAGATTACAAATTTTCATACTCCAACGGCGATTGATGTTTCAGATTTACCTGATGGAAAACATTCTTTATTGATGTTTGTACAAGATAAAACAGAAAGAGGTACTATGGGAGTCTATTCTTTTACAAAAGAGCAATTCCCAGGACCTGATGGATGTTTAAGTATTTATAATCGTGTCACGGGGAATGTAGAGTGGACCTGTGAAGGAGATTTTCCAACAAAAATTGTTATGGATTTATGTAGTGAAAGCGGGGTGAGTAGTTTAACTTTAAATATCAATGGATTAGAGCAAGAAAAAAGTTGTGTGTTGCCTCCGGAGGTGACTTTGGCGTGTGTATCAATAAATGATACAGAAACTGAATGGGAAGAGAATTTTCAAACGGATGGAGGAGTGCGGTGTTTAGGAATAGTTGAGCCTCCACGACCCATTGTTACCGGTGATGCACCRGTTCAACCAGGAAGGTCATATAAAATTCAAATGACTCAAGTAACACAAGATGGAAATACGAGTGCTACGGTAGCAGCGGAGTTAGAAGAAGATGTAAATATCAATGAAGGTGAAATACGAAAAGAAGTAGGGGTATATACAGAAAATGGAAGTTATGATATTACGGTTCGAGGATCAGTCGATGAAAATGAAACAGTATTTGATGAAAAAACAATTTCATTTACAATCGATACATCCAATCCGGTTATGAGTGCTCGGTGGGGATCTGGTAATTGGAAAGGAGATTCTTCTTTATTTTATTTAGATGTAAAAGATCAAGAATTTATTGAAAACACAGGGGATACTACCGTAAATGAAGAAACAGGTATTAAAAGTGTGCAATTATCTATTTTTAAACAAGATACTACAAAGACAACTCCTCATTTTCGAAATAAAATTATGACAAAAAGTTTCCCGGAGTCTGCTGATGAAATATTTACGACCGGTATTGAAGAAAAAGATATCAATATTGGAGATCTGTTAAAAACAGAGGGTTCGAATATCTCCGATGGATACTATAAAATTTCTGCAACCGCAACTGACCTTGTGGGACATGTAACGGTAACAGATTTTTACCTCGGATTTGATATTAATAGTCCGAAAGTCGCTCTTGATGTGCCAATGGATGATCAGGGAGCAGATGTTGATACATGGTGGACACAAGAACTTCCATCGGCGACTTTTGATACAGAAAACACCACTGAAACACATATTATTGTCGGGGATACGGCGGGTTTACACCGAGGAGGAATTAATGTAACAAATAATAATGAATTTCTTTTGGGAATAACCGATGAATGGCAAACAGATACCGATACATATAGGAGCTGGAGAGGAGGAACTGTGACGTATAATACGTATAATTTACAATCAATAGAGTATTGTATATTTGACAACACTGAAGAAAATGAGGCTCTTTTGAATTCAGAATTACTCAGTTCTGGTGGATGTACACTTCAGACAGCGAATAAAATTTATACGAATGCGGCTTTTATTCCAAAAGACTCAAAACAATTGTATCGATTAATGGCTGATGAATCAGGAGCGAAAGGTTTTTATGTAAAAGTTGTTGATAACGCGGGAAATACAWMAKAWAAMWGANWKKWYMTSAANKAWMGWKRTKAAWMSGMKKAWWRMRRWTRAKMGANRYTRAMWSSKWTAMWKTTGCAKYWRGTGAWTNWTTKACKRWRAGKRTAYGAKAWTYSKWTKWWRAYTCCWRAWAWTAWAGNNRWTRRAWSKGYWWAKACNRMSAACNAKAARAASAANAYGCNNRYRWTMTYCRKAWAKYWATTATNATGTATTTAAAATCTAAAAATGAAGATACGCTTGCTATGATTCCTTTTCCATATTTTGGATCTGATCGGTCAAAGCGATATAAGGATAGTCAAGTTACTATTGATAAAGAAGCCTATGCGGTTGCGAGTGAAAATATAATTCATGAAGCATTTTACTGGAAAGCAGGAGCAAATCCAGATAGATATAATATAGTGCGATCAGAGAGTGAGGATACCTCTACCAAAATAAAGACAATGGATACATTTGTTGAATATTGGACAGCGAGAAACTGTCGAAGAACTGGAAGATGGTGGAAGAAAAGAACTGTGTGTGATTATTTTAAACAAAAAGTACTTATTCATACGATTACTTTAAAACCATTGGATAATATTGCTTCTGGAAAATATGAGTTGATTGCATCGTACTGTAATTCAAGAAATTATAAAACAGACTGTTTAACGCTTCAGCATCGTCTTGCCAATCCAGATGCTGCGGTGAAAGCAACACTGGCGAGTACATCGGCTTCAACCATGGTATTTATAGATAATGACGATTCGGTTCATACATCTGACACCGATAAATATAAACTTAATTTTCATATTGCCAGTCAAAATGGGGAACTCATTGGATCGCCTCCAGAAAATATAAAATATTGTACACAGGAGGATTTAGAAAATATTGCTACGACAAATGAAGGAAAGACAGCGGTACTCAACTGTATTCCGTCAGTTTCTGTTGCTTATAAAGATGAATCATTGCCAGTTGGAAAAACTCCAACAGAGCTTCTTTCTATTGAAAAACAGCAAATGGTTCCACCAAGAAGCCAAGCGACTTCTCCGGCATATGTTTCAGAGACGATAGAAGATGAAATTTCTGAATTTGTATTTGCGAATAAAAAAGGAGGGCTTATTTCTCAAGAAAATATTTTAAGCAATACTCTATCGAATGAAGAGAAAAAAGATAAAAAGAAAAACCTTGTCATCGATTCACTTATCTCTGCACATGCTGATGATATATTAAAAGAGGTCTCACTGAATAATCTTGCGTATAAACCATCAGGCCTCCTCAAATACGGAGCCCTTGATGCGCTGGTCAATAAAGATGAAGGAGCTGGAAGAATTGATCAAATTAAACAAGATGCCCAAAAAATCTTAGGGATGACTGATGATGAAGCCAGTCAATCATTACCAGTAACGATTCAATTATCAAAAGGATCACCACTTTATAGTTTGACAGGAGGAGAGTTAGTCGCAGTGGTTATTCCAGAAGATGGGAATTTTCAAACCAAGACAGCCTTCTCAACAAAATCAGAAGACTTTACACCGGGGCTATCTCTAGCAGAGAAAAAAATAAAAAAAGAAAGAATGATTGCGGAGCTTGAAGAAGAACTTGAAGAAGTCGGTATTTCTATCGGAGATCTCGCAAGTTTAGAAGATAAAGGAAATTTGGAGGCCGAGTTAAAGAAAACTGCCTCATACCAACCACTTATCGATATTGCCCAAGGACAATTTGATAATACCGTACAGGATCCTGAGTTATTGAATTTGTATGGGTTGTTGGAGGATATTCGAAGAAGTTATGTTGAAAATACCATGGATGATTTGGTGTTGTCGTATGCGACAGAAGATGTCTCTGCAGACAACCTTTCGGATGAGAGTGTTATTCCACCATTTTTTCATGAGTATATAAAGGCTGAGTTTTATGCGGCGGATCAGGTTGAGGCGGTTGAGGAGTATTTAATCGCGATTGAATCTTATTTTGCAGAAGAGGCTATCGAAGGAGGGGTTTTAAAACTTGTCTGGGGAAAACGGGTTGATGCAGAAAAATATAAATATCCAGAAAATATTGATAAGCTTTCTGTTGTTCTTTCTATGGGGCGAGATGCAGCCGGGAAAGAAATAATAACGATTAATAAACAAAGCACTCCAATTGCATATCAATTTGCGAATAAAACAAAAGGTTTTGATTGGGCTTATAGTGTAGATGGATCAGTTCAGCTCGATTATAATACCGATACATCACGCTTATTTATTTATACATGTCAGGCAGAAATATTGGATGACACATGTATCGTTCAAGGAACTATAGAGTATAAACTTGAAAGAGATTTTATTCTTAGTCAGATATCAGCCTCCGGTATGAATATAAGTCAAAATAGTAATGCTTTGTATAAAGAAAAAAATAATGCTTTACTCAGTGATCTTGTTCATAAATGGGATAGCATTGTAACAATACAAGAAAGAACTTCAGGACGACTTAATAAGACAACATTTGATGTAATCATTAAAAATGATCAATTAGAAGGTATTTATTTTGTTGTGAATGAAACAAAGAGGAGGTTTGATTATATATCAAACATTGATGCATTAGATGTAGAATCTCTGGAGCAGAATGTTTCACAGCTCCAAAAAATATCAGTATATAAAAATATAGATAGGGCTGGGATTGATGAACCTTTATACACAAGAACGTATACGATTGATCAAGTCAGTGGAAAACTTCGTTCCACTTCGWGCACGAAACAATAATACCTCAGGGATTTGTGAATAAATCGAGGTTTTGTGAAAGCAAAGGGTTTGCCCATGGCAAACCCCTCCAAAAACATTGAATACATTTTTTATACAAGATTGAACATATTATTTGTTCAATTTTTTTGGTTTATAATTTTATTTCTTTTTCAATTCACCTATCACCTCATCGATTGTTTCCCCGCCAGGGCTTTTGCCAAAAGCCCGTACGGATATATACTCGGGGCGTCATTATGAATATTAAAAAAGTATTAGAAATATCAAGAAAATTCAAAATATTCCTTGTGAATATTTTGTGAAAATATATAATTATATTAATCAATAAATTATATATTTATGACGAATTCAGAATTAAAAACCATCGTTGAGCAAGCCGTGACGCAATCCGTAGCGCCTTTATACAATGAGATGCAGGGATTGAGGGGTGATGTGCAGGAATTGAAGGGTGATGTGCAGGAATTGAAAGGTGATGTGCAGGAATTGAAAGGTGATGTGCAGGAATTGAAAGGTGATGTGCAGGAATTGAAAGGTGATGTGCAGGAATTGAAAGGTGATGTGCAGGGATTGAAGGGTGGTGTGCAGGGATTGAAGGGTGAGATGAGGGGATTGCAAGGATCAATGAGACTCCTGAGTTATACCGTTGATCAAAATCATGAACAATTTCTTGAATTCAGAGAAGAGATGATAGATTTCAAAGATACAACACTCACACGTTTCGATTATTTATATAAACATGCAGATGAAATGAAAATTGAGTTCGGCCTTCTGTCTCAGCATTTGAGAATAACAGAGGATACGGTGACAGAATTAAAATATTTACCTCAAGAGGTGAGGACTTTGAAAGTGAGGTTTGATAGATTTGAAGAAGTGCATYCGTAAGGAGAAGAAATATATCATTATATCAAATAAATAATACATTTATGACGAATTCAGAAATAGAAAAGGCGGTCTCAAAAGTAGTTGCACCACTTTTTGATACTCTATTAGATGCGATGAATGATAATCGCAATACTGTCATGCAGTTAGATAGCACTGTAGCAAGCTTACAAGGAACCGTAGCAAATTTACAAAATACAGTATATGAAAACCATGAAGATTTTCTTGAATTCAAAGAAGATATGATGGATTTTAAAGATACAACACTCACACGTTTCGATTATTTATATAAACATGCAGATGAAATGAAAATTGAGTTTGGGCTTTTATCTCAGCATTTGAGAATAATGGAAGATAAGGTTGAAATATTAGAAGATATTCCTCAAGAAGTTCATGATTTAAAAATGAGGGTTGATACTTTGGAGGAGGTGCATTCTTAAAGAGCACAGGGGGTATAAAAAGACCAGCGATTCTTCCAACGGCGTACCCGAGTTCTACTTATTAAATATCTGTTTCATTCTAGAGAATATTCCTTGTTTTAAATATCCATTTTTATCATAGTCATCAAGGTGATTATCCATAATTAAATCTGGAATCTTTCTCATTTTCATGATTGTTTCAGGATTGATATATATAATTGGATTATTCCTTATATCTAGAGTGGTCATATTTTCTAAATGAGATAATTCTAATTTTTGAATATTATTTGAGAATAAATATAAGATTTCTAAATTTTTACAATCGAAATTCTTGATTTTTTTAATTTTATTGAAAGATAGATCAATGAATCGAAGTGATTTTAAATCTATGCCATCAACATTGACAATATAATTACCACTCAGCGAGAGCTCTAGTAAATTCTTTACATTAACATCTTGAATATTTGTTAATTGATTCTCATTTAGATTTAATTCTTGTAATCGTTTTACATCAAAACCTAAGATATTGGTTAATTGATTGCCCCTTAATATCAAACTTTTTAATTCTTTAACATTAAAGCCATGAATTTCTGATAATTGGTTCTCACTCATATCCAAAGCAGAGAGATTTTTTACATTAAGATGCTGTATATTGGTCAATTTATTGTTAGATACATCAAGGTATTTCAATTTTTTTACATCAAGATTTTCAATTTTTTCAATTTTATTATTATTAAGATTTAAGCGTTTTAAATTTTTTACATCATATGCTTCTAAATGTGTAATATTATTATAATTAATATTTAATATCTCTGCTCCATTTATATTTATAGAGCTTATATCAGTAATTCCTTCTTTAATATGATTTTTATAGTGTGTATTTTTTTTAGACCTCTCTTTTTTCTTTTGAATGTCTTGTAATATTGATATACCTAGTTTATCTAARAAAATAGATTTATCAGATAGATGAGATTGATTATATGTTGATGAAATATTGGAAACAGCATCAATTACAAGCAACTCATTATATGTGAATTCTATAGAGATCCTATCTGATAATTTTTTTATTCCTAAGTTTTTAATTATTTTAATATACACAGATTCCAGATCTTTTGTTTGAATCTCATAAATATAAACAATCTCATCTAATCCTCCACTCCAAAGAATTGAATCAGATAATGCTCGTAAAAGATAAGATAGCTCTGTTAAACTAAAAGTATAATTATATTTCATTATTATTTATTTCGTTTATTGAATAATATTGTTATTTTTTAGATATCTTGGTAAATCATTTGATTTTATGGGAAAAATCGTTCCATTTTTATACTTTACACTTTTATTAAAAATTAAAAGCAATTCTCTTTCTATATCATAAAAGAATTCTTTTTTATTTATATCTCTATATATTGTTGTTTTATTTGACATGATTATTTCCTCGATTACTTTTGCGAGATCTTCTTTTGTATTTATCTTCATCCCTTTGAACTGTGATGCATGTCTAGTCCAGGCATGATCTAAAACATTACTAATGACTTTTTTGGTAAAGGCAGATATTTGTTTTGATCCCTTCACAACATCCCCAACCTTATCCAAAACCTTCCCCGCCTTCTTGATCAAATTAACAATCACAGCCGTTTTACTTAGTCCCTTCACCGCCAACTGTATCCCTTTTAATATTAATCCAAGAGGTATGAAAAGACCAGCGATTCTTCCAACGGCGTATCCGAGTTCTACTTATTAAATATCTGTTTTATTCTAGAAAATATTCCTTGTTTTAAATATCCATTTTTATCATAATTATCAAGGCTATTATCCATCATTAAATTTGGAATCTTTCTCATTTCTGTTATTGTTTCAGGATGGATATATTTTATTGGATTATTAAATACATTTAAAACTTTTAAATTCTTTATATTTTTTAAATTTATGGATGTAATATTGTTACTTGTTAAATAGAGTGACTCAATGTGTCCGACCTTGAAATTATTGATATTACATAAAAAGTTATTCCCCAGGTCTAATACCTCCATTCCACTCAGGTTAAATTTATAAAAATTAATATTATTTTTTATTTGATCAAAATTTATTTGATAACTTTGAAATTCTTGTGGAGAACTTTTTGTAATATCATCCAAAAAAATTTGATTCAATAAATATAACAAGGTATTTCTTTCCATAAAATGCTGCTGATCATAGTCACAGGAGACATGGGTTAATGCAAATACAACGTTAAACTCTTCAAGTGACAAATAGAGCTCATATTTTTGTAAATCTGTCTGAAAATCAATTTTTTGAATAATCTTTTTGTATAATGATTGTATAGCTATAGACTTTATATCATATATATATATCATTTCATCTATGCTTTTCCCCCATAATAACGCATAAGATAAGGCCTGTAATAGATAGGATAGTTCTTTCTTTGTGAGAAAATATTGCTTCATCTTATATGTTTTATAAATATGTTATTGTGTTTATAATCTTGCGCATGTCTTGTTTACTGATTTCATCTAGATCTATATTTAACAAATTATTTTGTAATGCCTTTCTCATTATCATGTATTCTGATTTCAACATATTAAGCGAATATCTTTTTTGATCTGTATAATTAATATTGTTTAAGTAATCGAATATCTTTTTTATATTTTTAAATGATGATTGATATTCAACTCTTAATGTATCTATGGATATTGACGTAAACGTTAATATAATACAAAGTATAATGATATTGAGTTCATGTTTATTGATTATTAATGTCATAGAGATATTCATATTAATACTTTATAAAATTATTCATAAGTTTTCTTAAAACAATATTTCTCTCAACATTATTAATGGCATCATATTCTAGCGCTGTCTTGGAGATTATATAAAGAGCTTTAAGCTCTTTATTATTAACACTAATTCTGGCTGTATGATTTAAAAATGGAGTATTAATAGTTTGCATAATTTTTAAATATACAGATTGAATAACATGTTTTTGCAACGTATGACATAAATCTTTTTTTGGAAGATCTGCACTAGATAATAAGGCCTCACTTAATGATTGCAAGAGATATATTGTATCCTGTAGTGTTAATTCGTATTGATGCATGCTCATAAGTATTATTTAATGGCTTTGTTTTTTAATAAATACTGGTCAATTTTCCCTTTGTTTATTGGGAATATAGTCCCATTTGGGAATCCTTTTTTTGAATTAAAAATTAAAAGCAATTCTCTTTCTGCATCATAAAAGAATTCTTTTTTATTTATATCTCTATATATTTTTGTTTTATTTGATATGATTATTTCCTCAATTACTTTTGCAAGATCTTCTTTTGTATTTATTCCCATTTTTTTGAACTGTGATGCATGTCCACTCCAAGCATGATCTAAAACATTACTAATTACTTTTTTTGTGAAGGCTGATGTCTGTTTAGCCCCCTTAACAACATCCCCCACCTTATCCAAAACCTTCCCCGCCTTCTTGATCAAATTAACAATGACAGCCGTTTTACTCAGTCCCTTCACCGCCAACTGTATCCCTTTTAATATTAATCCAAGAGGTATAAAAAGACCAGCGATTCTTCCAACGGCGTATCCGAGTTCTTTTGGCGTCAGATGTGTTATCTTTTCTTTGAGCATATCAATAACGCTGATAATTTCTTCTGAGTTTTCTTCTGAAAACTCATGTATTTCTACCGCGAGGTGGAATAACATCACCGCCTCGTTTCCAAGACTTCTAATATAAAGGTCTAGAAATTTTCCAGCGAAATCTATTAAATGTGGGAGCGCATCCATAAACGCATAAAGTGTATCAAAGCTAAAGAGGTAAATAAGGGAAACGATTTCATCCCAAAGTCCTTCACCGAGACCGAGGGTAAACTCTCCAATATTTACCACAAATCCTTTGGCAATATTGCCAGCAAGCGTCAAAGCACTTATCTCCTTAAACTTCAAAGAATCATCAGTTAACAGCGTTTTTACATTTTTTGGAATGGGGGAAAGTATAGTATTGAGGTCAATAACTTTTTGTGACAATAATTGTTCAATCTCTTCTTTCTGTGACACTGTATCCACCGCGTGAGTGAGTACGGCTCCATTGGAGTCTAAAAATAAGAGGGGATTGAGTTGCTGGAAATCATCAACGTGACTGAACTCATTCATGTATAAAACTTTGTCTTCAAGCTCTATTCCTTTATATTGAGCCTCAATGACGTCTGCCTCAATATTCGCATTTCGTATAAATCTTGTTTTGGTTGGGTATATATTTGTAAATTCTTCAACAAAGCTTAATTGCAAAAGTCTATCATAATAAAAATGGTTTTTTCGTATCACCGAACTGCTATCACTTATTTTTACATATGATAATAAGTTTTTCGTAATATCAATTTTCCCTTTAAGAAATGGATTCATGTGACTGAGCTGCTCTTCATATTCTTCGTTAAAATCTCTGTCTGGAACGACACTCAAGCGCTCTTGACCCAAATAGATGTACTCAATTTTTTTGTACGTCTCATGGCCATTTATCTTTAATGGAGATCTTTGTATTTTCTCACTCAGTAATCCATCATCATTATATTTGAATGTTGTATAAGAAATAACAATATATTTCCCATCCGCTTTTCCATTGGAGGTTTGATGAATATTAATAGGAGCATTAAATTTTCCTGTTTCTGGATTATAAAAATATGATGCAATCATTTTGATTTTTCTACTCACTTTCCCATTCGAGTAGCTGTAATATGTCAAAATTCCCAGTCGATCGATCTCCCATTTAATTTTATTGCTATTATAATATTCATACACATTATAAATCACTGAACCCTTTTTCTTTACAATAATATTATCACTCGGGTATTTATAAAAATCAAAACCATCATGGGTATATATTTTTTCTGGTTGTTTATCAATTACATTCACCGGCGTATAATGACCACCTATTGCTCTTTTTGCTTGTATTTTTAATAAAACCCTTTCTTTATCCGTTAACGTAATAACCGCAACTTCAAACGAAGGATCAACTGGCCCCATCAATGATTCTATAGCAATTTGTGTAAGGCTTTGCTTTCTATTCTTTTTATTTTCCTGATACTTCTGTTCTATCTTTATCTCATCTGCCGTAAATTTATTAATATCTGCCGTAATCTTTCTGGCAAGGACAATGCTATTATTTTTTATTTCAATTATTTCTTTTTCACGGTTATGAGTGCTTAAACGTGAAAGTATAGAAAACCGAATGACATTCTGTTTATTTTCTGGGAGATGTTGTATCTGTGGTTTTACGAGTAGTAAAACCGTATCACTATACACAATCAGTTTTTTTAGATATGGAACCAAACTCTTTTTTGGAATTTGTCGTATATTCCAAAGTATATAGTCCTGGTAGCCATTATATGACCTGACTAAATGCCTGAGAAGTATTTTTGTATCTTCATCATATTTCATATTTTCTATTTCTTCCGTACTGGCATTTTTTACACCTATTGGTATTTTCAATGCATCCATCTCGTTTTGTAATACTTG
Organism: Candidatus Peregrinibacteria bacterium; assembly: GCA_002401425.1. Taxonomy (GTDB): domain Bacteria; phylum Patescibacteriota; class Gracilibacteria. Next base: position 6,445 of record NVTB01000007.1, on the reverse strand, counting down.
TTTTTCTTTATCGCTATATATTTCCTTTTCTAAGATTTTTTGTAGTAAGTATTCATTAGCTTCTATTCCTTCTCGAATCGCTTCATATTGGCCGCTATATTTTTCATCAATTTTTTGTCGCACTTCGTCAGAAAATGTTTGAACTTCTTTTAATAATAAGTCATGATTTCCTTTTTCGACTGCAATAATAATTTTTTGAGCCTGTTCGCTATCACCCAAAATACGATACAAAGAAAAATGAACACTCGTCATTTCTGCCATGAGTTTGAACATGATTTCTCGGTCTCTATTTATTTTTGCTTCACTTTGAGTGAGGGTGTTTTTGCCATGCTCAAAGCTGACTGCGTTTGGCCCCAGACTCACAACATCTTTTACTGATACAATATAGTCATACGCCGTTGTTTCAACTTCGAGCGGGCCAATAGTTGCCTCAATCTGGTTGAAGAGAATGTTGATTGGCACATTGGTTGCTTCAAGGAGCTGATCACTTCTTTTTGTATACATTTCTTCTTTCTCTTCCAAAACCTGAATATATGTTTGTACGGCATTTTCATATTCGAGACCTGAGTCAAATGTTTCATCAGCGTATTTTTTATACGCCACAATCATAGCTGATTGTTTTTCATTTGTTATTTTTTCTAACTGATTTTCATACATTTGCTGACTTTGAACAAACTCCTGTTTTATCGGTTCAAATTTTTCTCGAAGTAGTTTTCTTCGAGTTCTGTTTCAAAAGCCACCAAAGTTTCTCCCATGAGATCAATCACTTGATATCTCGTATCTATAAGCACTTTATTCACCCGAAAATCCTCTTCATAAAAAGCATCAGTAATTTTTCCATGAATTCCAGCCATTCGTTTTGTTCGTTCTTCTTCTTGTCGTCTTTCTTCCACGATTTCATTGTATCTTCCCTGTATTTCCAATAATTGTTTTCGAGTTGCTTCTTTGGAAGCTCCGTCTCTCATTCTATTTAATTTATACTCTTGAGCCGCCAGCTGAATACACAGCTTGTCTTCTCGAATGAGCTCTGAAATTCTAAATATTTCACTTTGATCGGTTATTCCATTGGTATAACGAGATAACATTGAATTATCTACTGCCACACTATAATGATTATCCTTTTCTACAAAATCCTTACACTGTGGGAGATATATTGCCGCCGCATTTGCTGGAAGCGAAGGGGATATCGCTACAAAAAAGTAGAGGAATAGAAATGCATGTCTGAGGATGTTCTGGAAAAAATGCATAGAGACTTATTAATGTCTAGAATTTATTATAACAGATGAGTATTAAATAAGTGTTAAGATTATATTAAAAATTCATCATCCACTTTTTTTTCTTTCATAATAGTTGTTTTTGCTTCTTGATCGCTCATATTATATACATTCTGTAAAACTCTGTACACAAGATATGCGGAACGTGATTGTCCAGCAGCACAATGAATAAGAATATTTTTATTATCATTATCACTCACTACTTCCAGCGCCTGCCTGAGGTTTTTTTCATCTATTTTTGTTTTATCGGGAAGGGGAAGGTAATAATGATTAACACCCATTTTTTTTAATCTTTTTTCTGGAGAGGGGAGCTCTTTTACCAAATTAATAACAACTTTAATGTTGTTGTCTCTTAAATATGTATAGTCAGAAGGAAAGAAAAAGTATCCTCCTAGATATATATTTTTATAAATATGCCGTCTCCATTCTCGTTTTTTTCCACCAAAAGAAAATAAAATTCGAGTTGGGATAATGGCTACGTACGTTATGATCAAATAGAAATATTGTAAATACACAGGAAAGTTATATTTTGATCGAGAAAATATATGGATACTTATCACCAAGATGAGAAATATGATATTTATTAGGAAGAATGTATTGATAATTTTTTGCATGGATGGAGGAATAAGAGGTCTCYTTTATTTTTTTGAATTTCCTTCTTTTTCCATTTTTTCTGGATCCATCAGAATAACACCTTCAGTAACAAATAAGATTAACATTCCAACAAAATATACTAAATAACGATATTCTAAATGCATAAGTAAAATATTTTGAGTTTCTATTATCAAAATACTTCCGAAGATAATGATATATATAACAATATTAACCATATCTTTAAATTGTAATTGTTCTTTTGAATAAAAAGAATCACTGATAGCACAGAAAAACCAAATAAGGTGAAGGGCGAAAAAAAAGGAAAGAGTTCCAATGATCAAACCGGGGACAAAGCCAAATTTTATTATAGCCGTCACTACTCCAGTAATTACGACAGAAAGATTAATTAAAAGTTCGATAAGGGTCATATGAATGATTATTATAAAATAAAAGGACATTACTCATTTTTTTATATCTTCACTGACTATTGCCCCTGCAGCAAAAATAAAAACTAATCCCATAGTAAAGTATATATAGAGTTTGTATTCTATGCTAAGTAATAACAATTCATAATACTCTATATATCCCACACAAAATATAAAACAAAAATACATACAAAGAGAAATCGCATCTTCTTTTTTTCGTGGAGACTTTGCTGGAATGAATTCATATACTAAGCTCATACATGCTGCAAAAGCTCCAATAAAACAGTAGAGGATCAATAAAATCAGAATACTAAAGGGAAATACTATTCCATTATGAATTATAAAAATTAATAATAATATAAATAAAAGAATACCGCCAATAAATAGTAAAATTCCGTAGTTCATCAATAAAAATCTTAGTAAGTTTGTAATAATTTTTGAATATCTTTTGGGATATTTTGAATATCTGGCTCAGGAATTGCATATATTTTTCTAAATTGTTTTCGTAGGCCTGGGGTTCCTCCTGAAGAAAAATGTTTTGGACTAAATCCTTTTACTGTTCCATAAAATAATTGATAGATCTTAGTCTGTGGCTTTATATTTAATTTTATCCATTTTGCTCTTTCTACGACTCCTATGACATACTCAGCCCCTACTTTTCCTTCAGTAAATCGACCTAAATTATTAGTATTCCAAAATTTATCACTATACATTAATGATCCTCTTTCATACAGTGATTGATTTTTTTTAGAAAGGAAATATACATATTTATCATTTTCTACACCTTTTAAGACCCATGTTTTCGGATATTTTACAACATCTATTGATACTACGATACATTTTTGAGTAATGCATTTTACTTCATGCCCTGCTGTGGTAAAAAGATCTCCTAGTGCATTAAAGAACTTTCTTAAAGCAGGAATCCGTTTTAATCCTCCAATAAGTTTTTCAATAACTTTCACCAATACCCCGACTGGAACAATTAATCCTATAATTCTACCGAAAAAGATTCCAAAGTCATATGGAGTCAGAGTTTGCCATTTTTGTTTTAAAACCTCAATAAGATTCATTGATCTTTGAGGAGCTTCTCCCAAAAAATCTGTCATGGCTAAGCTCACCTCCTCTAAAACCTTGATAGGGTGCATAATAAATTCTAACGTAAGATCCATGAATTTTATATAAGCTTTTATCATATAATCTAATACAGAAAGAATCGCCCAAAAAGTTTCTAAGCTTAAATTCCACAGGGTATCTAAAAAATCCCCCAGAATTTCTTGCCAAAATCCTTTTAAAAAACCCTTTGTAAACTCACCCGCATCTTCAATAAATCCAGAGGACTGACGCTGATCAGCTATTGCCTTGGCTCGTCTTTCAGCACTTCTCGCATCATCTGAAAGAATAGTATCTATATCTATTATTTTCCCTGCCAATAAAGCATTCGCATTAATGTATTCTTTTTGTAATAATTGTGTTATTTCTTCATGCTTCTTATTATTTTCTTGAACAGGATAAGATAAAATTTCTCCACTGACATCCATAAATAATCGTGGATTGGTCTGTTTAAATTCCGTCTCATGAGAATATGGAATCATTTGAAATTCATCAGATATATGCAATTCTGGATAATCTTTTTCTATAAAATCTTTATCAATTTCTGAGCTCTTCAGCATTCGACTTTTCAGTGTATTTCCAAAAGAATCTAATTTTCTTTCTTCAATCAATGTTAAACGCATTAATCTATCATAATAAAAATCATTACGAATACGGTTGGCTCCAGTCCCATCTCTCAGCGTGACAGAAGAGAGCATGTGTGGAAATAATTTTAACTTTTCCAGCAAAGGCAATGACGTATGTGTCATATTTTTATAAAATGTTGTTCGAAGACTATTCCCTTTTTGTTGATTGATTAATTCTTCATTTAAATAGGTGTATTCAGTAACTTTTCCTAAATAATTCCCCCCTCTTTTTAAAGGGCTATGCTCTTGTATTTTTGACATCTGTCCATATTCATTATAAGTATAATATTTAAATAAAATCATTTTATATTGACCATAATCATCTGCGGTATAAAAAACTTTTGACATTTTTTTATAATTTTTATCAAAATCTGATGATTTATAAAATGCGGTTGGTCTGTCAAAATCACCAGTCACATTATTATAATAATGGTGAGCAACAACCTTCATTTCTACGGCAACTTTATTCGTATAATTATAATATCCATAGAAAACCAAAATCCCCAAATTATCCAAATCCCAAATAACCCGTTTGTTATCATCGTACTTATAAATATTTTTTACAACTTCCCCTTGGCGTTTTATCAATAATTTTTCCGATGGATATGTTGAGTAATCATATCCATCTTTTGAATATAAAAATAATTCTTTTTCTCCTTCATGGGCAAAGACTTTTTGTCCAGTCTTAAAAGACTGAGCCTGTAGTCTCAAATTCTTTTTAACAATCTTATTTTTATCTAAATTAATCCCTACCGTTGCATCCAAATCTATAATTTGCTCTTCTGCAACATTTTCTCCCCAGAGTAATCCAGCAACAATATAAGTTTTTGTTTCACGCGCCTTCTTTAACTCTTCATATTTTTTTTCATCTCTCTCATTTTTAAGAGTAAATAATCTAACTTCATCTTTAAAATTTTGTGTAAWAATAATATTCCCTAAAATAGATATCTGAATAATCTTTCTCTGAGAAAGTGGATTAGCTAAACGAGTAAGTACAGAAAACCGAATAAGATTTTGCTGATTTACTGGCAAATGAGCAATCAGCTCATTTAATTCTTCATACGTAAGCGCCACACTATTATATAAAGCTTTTATTTTTTCCAATCTATTTTTTTCTTCAAACTTTTTTGGATATAATGCTAAATAATCAGAATACCCTTTATAGATCTCGGATATCTGTCTCAAGTACTTCTTTATTTCATCATTCAGAGTATCATCCTCGCTATATCTTGAATTATTAATTGAATCAACGTCAATTTTATTCTCGTCCTCTCTGCTTTCTGCCATTTCTTTTAATACTTCAAAATCTAACTGTAATGCCTCTGCTGCTTTATCAGAGAGATTCGGATCTTCCAGTATTTTTTCCAACAAGAGCTGACTTGCCTCTATCTCTGTTGCAATGCTCTCATATTGCCCTTCATAGGCCGCATCTATTTCTTTTCGTATACTTTGCGGTAATTCTTTTACAAACTTTAAGAGCGTCTCATTATCTCCTTTTTCTATTGCTATAATAATTTCTTGTGTCTTTTTTGCATCCTTTAAAATACTTCGCAAAGAAAACTCCACACTGGTCATTGCGGCCATCAGCTTGAGCATAATCTCCCTATCACTCAATATTCTTGCACTGATAATCTTTTCTGTACTTGTTTCATATCCGGTATCCGTGTATCCATTTGAGACAATATCTCTCATAAAAATTACTTGATTATACGCACTCGTATCAACCGGAATATTTCCAATCAGTCCTTCGACTTCATTAAATAAAATATCAAGTGGCACATTCGTCGCTTCAAAAAGTTGATCACTCCGCTTTGCATACATAACTTGACGCTCTTCGAGTACTGATACATAAGCCTTTACCGCATTTTCATATTCTAAAGGAGTATCAAACGTTTCATCTGCATATTTTCTATACGCCGCAATTTGTATCTCTTGTGTTTCATATGTTATTTGTTTGAGCTGGTTTTTATATATTGTTTTGTTTGCCTCAAAGGCTTGCTTCAGAGGCTCTATTTGTTTTCTTAATGAATCATCTAATTCTTGTTTTTTTGCCAATAACTCTGATTCATTTTCCCCAGAGAGTTTTTTGAGTTCAAGTGATAACTCGTCCACTAAAACATCTTGTTTTTCTTCCAAGCCTTTTTCAAACAAAACTAATGATTCACTCATCATATCAATCACTTGATATCTCGTATCTATAAGCACTTTATTCACCCGAAAATCCTCTTCATAAAAAGCATCAGTAATTTTTCCATATATTCCAGCCATTCGTGTGGTTCGTTCTTCTTCCTGTCGCCTTTCTTCCACGATTTCATTATATCTTCCCTGTATTTCCAATAATTGTTTTCGAGTTGCTTCTTTGGAAGCTCCGTCTCTCATTCTATTTAATTTATACTCTTGAGCCGCCAGCTGAATA
>NVTB01000002.1 GCA_002401425.1 Candidatus Peregrinibacteria bacterium | reverse complement strand
TTTGGACATTCTTGCTTTGACATGAGTAAGACTGTTAATTTACCTTTGTATCCTAACAGTTTTTTAACTTTCTAGCCTCCGTTTTTTACAACAGTCCCATATCCTTACACATCCACTCCCAAATACGTCCTCACCAAATACCCAATTCCTAACGATAAAAGAATAACGGAAAAACTTATGAAAAACATTTCAAAAAATCGTTGCTTGAATGAATATTTTTTTGCAATAGAAATATAAAACGTAAACACGGCAATAATAACAACGACAATTCCAAACATAACGGCTAAACTTATAAAATGGTTATCAATAAAAAAGTAGGGAGAGACGAGGGCAATAACCGTTAACATATAAGCAATCCCAGTATACGCTGCTGACGTAAGAGCATTTTCAGCTGTTTCATCACTGTGCTTCGCTGAAAGATATTCAGAAGCGGCCATAGAGCATGTTGCCGCAACGCCTGTAATCAACCCGGCTAAAGATATAAGCTGATTATTTTGTAGTGCAAACGTGAGCCCCGCCAGAGTTCCTGATAATTCAACCAAGGCATCATTGAGTCCCAAAACAATAGAACCAATATATTCTAATTTTTGCTCTTTTAATAATAAAATAAGAGCATCTTCATGCGCAACTTCATCTGCAATAATTTTTTTTGTCTCTGGTATATATTTCATAATTTTTTCATAATCAACCTGTGCGGATGATTCATTTTTTTCCATGAGACGAAGTCCAAATGTCATACCAAAGATCCGGGAAATCCAAGTATAATAAAATATAAAAAACGATGAAGGTCCGACTTCTTCTTTCGTAAAGCTTTGCCAAAATAAAGCATGAGCCTTTTCATCTGCAGAAATTTTTTCTAAAATCTTTTTATTGCCTGTATCCGTCATTAAATTCGCTAAATTTTGATAGACAAAATGTTCTGTCATTTCATTTTTCTGGGCACGCAACAACTGCCGCCGTAATGCTGGAGAAAGTTTCATATTCTATGATTTAACGTGAAAAATATTATCAATTCCATCTGTGCGTTTTTTTGCCATATCTGACTCAGCCTTTATATCAGTTTGTGCATGAAATTCATCCATTGTATCCATAAGAGAAAAATCATTTTTCTGTGCATTTGTATATAATTTCCCCAAAAGCTTTTCTTCTTTTTTTATGACTGGACCTTCAACCTCTTCCACAACTTTTTTATGAATATCTTGAATTTCTCCCTGTTTTTTCCAAATTTGCGTATCGGTGACTCCTTCGTGAATCCCATATTTTTTCCTGAGTTTATCAATCCCCCTTTGACGCATTTTTTTCACCTCTTTCGAAGTGAGGTTTGGTTTTTGATCCGGTGAGTGAAAAGTTTCTGCTATCATGTGAGTTTATTATTTTGCCAATCAAGAATTTTTTGATGATGTCCAGAGAGTAACACTTCTGGAACGATCATGCCACGAAAGTTTTCTGGACGGGTATATTGTGGATACTCTCGCTTTCGCCCCAATATTTCTGAAAAACTTTCTCGCTCGAATGATTCTTGTTTCCCCAGTACTCCTGGAACCAATCGAGAAACAGCGTCTGAAAACACGGCTGCAGCTAACTCCCCTCCAGTCAACACAAAGTCCCCAATAGAAACTTCATAGTCAACCAGCGAATCCCTGACACGCTGATCAATACCTTCGTAATGCCCACACACCAAAATATATTCATCGTATTTTTCTGAAAATTTTTCAACATCAATCTGTTCGAGTCTTTTTCCTTGAGGTGTAAAAAAAACAACCGCATGAGATTTTTTCGCTTTCTTTTTGACGGCTTCTATACAATCAAATAACGGCTGACACGCGAGTAACATCCCAGCACCTCCTCCATACGGCGGATGATCCACTCGACGGTGTTTATCGGTCGTAAAATCACGAATATCATAGAGTTCAAATTCAATATGTTTATTCTCCTGTGCTCGCTTTAAAATACTCTCTGATAAGAGAGACTCAAACATCGCTGGAAATAAAGTAAGAATAGAAAATTTCATTGAATACATTTTTTGTTCAAGGTTGAATACATTTTTTACTCACTAATAAGCTTTGGCAAATAAAGCAATATGAGTGGCGTCTCTCCCTGTGTAAAAACACGTTCCCGTTACTTGATCCTGCATATCAAATGGATAACACCGAATAGTTGCACCTGTTTTTTGCTGAATTTCTTTTTCTTTTTCAGCATCATCACACCATGCGACTCGAATAAATCCTTTATGCTCGTTCAGCACTCTCTCAAATCCTTCTATATCAAAAACATCAGTAATATTTTGTTGTAAATGTTGCTCAGATTCACTCAATAATGTTGCATGAATATCTTCTAATAATTCAGGAATGCTTTCTTTCAAGTCCTTAATATCATAAGAATCTTTTGTTGAAATATCTCGACGAGCACACACCACTTGATTTTTCTCCAAATCTCGTGGCCCTACCTCCATACGAATCGGGATCCCCTTCACCTCTGCTTGTGCAAATTTAAACCCGGGACGTTTATCTGACATATCAATACGCACTCGAATTCCATCCGATTTTAATGTTTTTTTAATCGCTTCAACTTGTGTCATCACCGCTTCTCTGTGCTCTTCCTTTGGAATGACTGGAATAATCATCACTTGAATCGGAGCAATTTTTGGTGGCATTCTCAGACCTTTATCATCTCCATGTACCACAAACATCGTTCCCAACGCTCTCGTAGACATTCCCCAAGACGTAATAAATGGAGTTTTTTGTTTTTCATCTTTATCGGTGAATTCAATATCAAAGGCCTTGGCAAAACTTTGTCCCAACTGATGAGACGTACAAAACTGAATCGCTTTTCCATCTTTTGCCATCGCTTCAATCGTTGTTGTATAGTCAGCTCCCGCAAATGTTTCGTTCATTGTTTTTCGGCCTTTTATTCCGCGAATCGCCATCACTTCTTCAGCAAAATTTTCATACATATCCAACGCATCTTTTACCATAGTATCAGCCTCTTCTTCCGTCGCATGAACGGTATGACCTTCTTGCCAGAAAAATTCAGACGTTCGTAAAAATGGCTTAGTTTTCATCTCCCATCGAAAAACATTCGCCCATTGATTCATTTTCAATGGAAGATCTCGGTACGAATGAATCCACTGAGCATATGAATTATAAATAATCGTCTCTGATGTTGGTCGTAAAACATATGGCTCTTCAAGTTCTTTTTTTCCTACTCGAGTCACGGTTAATAATTCAGGAGCAAATCCTTCAACATGATCAGCTTCTTTCATAATAAAACTTTCAGGAATAAGTGCCGGAAAACAAGCATTTTCCACATCCATTTCTTCCATTCGAGTATTCATTTCTTGCTGAAACAATTCCCACATTTTAAATCCATACGGCTTAATAATCATACAACCTTTTACGGGAGCATAATCAAATACATCAGCAATCTTGAGCGTATCAAGATACCATTGAGAAAAATCTTTTTCTTGAGATGTAATATGTGAAGCCATTGTCTAAAAATTAATAAATACTATAGTTGCGTTTCTACTGCCGTTAATTGATCTCGTAAATCTGCGGCTTTTTCAAATTCTAAATTTCCAATAGCTATCTCCATTTTATCCTCTAATTCTTGCTTTAATCGTTTTATTTCTGATTTTTTCATATTCCCAAACTCATATTTCGAATCTCTATCCGTTCGCTCCGTTAAATTATGAATCTCTTTAATAATAGTTGTTGGAATAATACCATGTTTTTCATTATATGCCATTTGAATGTCTCGACGTCGAGATGTTTCATCTAAACATTTTCCCATCGCCTTGGTGATATGGAAGGCCCCATCTTCATTTTTCCGAGTATAAAAGATWASTNWWYYMWCASWMKTTCRWKCYKYWYKACMCGTANTNWGMANAWKYSYWTYWMKASATCKTNNAMWWMTYCTTCTTTATCAGCATCAAAAACAGCAACCAGAGACACTTCTGGTAAATCAAGCCCCTCTCGTAATAAATTAATACCAACCACAACATCAATTCCATCTCTCCGTGATCCCAAACGAAGTTCTTTGAGTATTTCCACTCGATCAAAGGTATCCACCTCACTATGTAAATATTTTGCTGCAATATCATTTTCTTCTAAATGTATCGCCATTTTTTCAGCCAAAGCTTTCGTCGTCGTAGTAATTAACACTCGTTCATTCTTTTTTACACGTATAGCAATTTCTTTTAATACATCTTTCACTTCTTCTTCTTTATCTCTCATTTCAATAATGGGATCTAACAATCCTGTTGGTCGAATCACCTGCTCAACAATAGTATTATTTGAATATTCACACTCATATTCCTGAGGAGTTGCTGATACAAAAACTACATTCTTTAAATAACTTTCATACTCTGAATACTGTAATGGTCTATTATCATATGCAGACGGAAGCCGAAACCCATGATCAATTAAGTTCTTTTTTCGAGCTAAATTTCCATTATACATTCCTCGAATTTGCGGAACCGTCATATGTGATTCATCAATAAACACCAAAAAGTCTTTTGGGAAATAATCCATCAATGTTGGGGGCGGCGCACCTTTTTCAGATTTATTCAAATACCGAACATAGTTTTCAATCCCCGTGGTGTATCCGGTCTCTCTCATCATTTCAATATCATATTCTGTTCGTGTCTTAATTCGCTCAGCCTGCACAATCATCCCTTCTTTTAAGAAAAACGCATGACGTTTTTCCATTTCTTTTTTCATTTCAGGCAATGCATCGGTAATTCTTTCTTTTGTTGTTACATTATGACTTGCTGGGAAAATTTCAACACTTTGCATTTCTTCAAAAACTTCTCCGGTAAAACCATCAGATTTCTCAATTCTTTCCAGCTCATCTCCAAAAAATTCAAGACGATAGACTTCATCACCTCCTGGAGGAAAAATTTCAAGCGTATCCCCTAAAACATGAAACATTCCTTGTTTAAATTCTCCCATCGAACGACGATACTGCAAATCTGTCAGGCTTCGTAATAACACATTTCGAATATGCTCTTCTCCCACCGTAAATGTCATCGAAAGACTTTTATACAGCTTGGAATCTCCTAAACCATAAATAGCGGATACTGACGCAATAATAATAACATCATTTCGACTAATAAGTGATTGCGTAGCCGCATGTCTATATTTTTCAATTTCTTCATTAATAGAAGTCTCTTTTTCAATATACGTATCAGTCCTTGCAACATATGCCTCTGGTTGATAGTAATCATAGTACGACACAAAATAACAAACCACATTGTTTGGAAAAAACTCCTGAAACTCAGAAGCGAGCTGAGCTGCTAAGGTTTTATTATGACACATAATTAAGGCCGGCCGCTGCATTTGACTAATAACATTTGCCATAGTAAATGTTTTCCCCGTCCCCGTTGCTCCGAGCAAGACTTGCCCATGCACCCCTTTTTTTAATCCTTTTACCAATTTCTCAATCGCCTGAGGCTGATCCCCTTGCGGTTTAAACGATGATACAAGTTCAAGTTTTTTCATAAACAATAATATAAAAATCAGTACGATATATTGTACGGATTTTTTTTGAAAAAAAAAGAGGTTTTAAGAAAAAAAGGTTTTTTTCATAATATTTTTTGATACAGTAAACACATGAAACAAAAAAAGAGCCACTGGCAGAAGAAAAAACGGAAGCTTCTTCGACGATGGGGACATCAAAAAAACATCCTGAAGAAACATTTTGGATCCTGGGAAGGAATCAAAAAACTGTTTTTTCATTACTGGATACAGATGAGAATCTTTATTGGTGTTGGTGGAATTAAACCGTATAAAATGACATTACATATGCTTGAGCAAAACGCTGATTTTATTGTTTTAAATAAACCAGCAGGCGCACTCGTCCATCCAACAAAATTTAATGACCCCGACACTATTCTCAATGGACTCTTATTCCATCTTGGAATGACAGGAAACAAACACCCAAATATGCCCGGACCTGTTTCGCGACTGGACCGAGACACCTCTGGAGTCATATTATTTGCCATTTCTAAACCGGCTAAATCAGAGCTTGGAAAAATAATGATGAAACGTGGTTTTGGGAAAAAATACCTCACACTTGTTATTGGAAAAACAGAACAAAAAGGAGAAATAACCTCCCCTCTCATAAAACGAACCGATAGAAATCTGATGAAAGTCGATGAAAACGGGAAAGATTCTCATACAAAATTCAATACTCTTTTTTATAATAAAGAAGAAAACGTGTCCTTCGTAGAAGTAGAAATACTGACTGGACGCATGCATCAAATACGAATACACATGTCCAGCATTGGACACCCCGTCGTTGGAGACATTTTATATGGAGACGAAAAAATGAATAAACACTTCGCCTCTACATATAATCTCAAGCGACAATTTTTACACGCCCATCAACTGACATGGGATGATAAAAAATTTATTGCTCCGCTTCCGGAACTTTGTGAGAAAATAAGACAGGCTTTATCTAAATCGACATTCATCACGTAATATCAACTCCCCCAAGCCATTTGTTACAAGTACAATAACTTCCAACATGATAAAAGGCAATTTTTGAAGCGGTAAAAAATGAAGGACCTTCAAACTTTTTTACTTGTCCAAAACCAATCGTTATGTGAGGAATGAGTAAAAAATCATCACCTCCTCTCTTTTCATGACTTCTTATCCATCCCATGACCTCACTATTAACATGAGACCCTGGAACAAACATCGATGGATCTATATCATAAAAAAGATAAGGCTTGAGTTCGGCAAATAAAGTTTTTTGCCAATGTGACAAGACTTCATTAAAAGACATTTGCAAACTTGAATGAAAATTTCCAATAACCGAATTTCGTGTTTTTATTTGATCAACCTCTAAACGTATAGGAGAAAAATTTTGAGACTCTCTTTCAATTATTTTTTGTATCTCTGGAAGAGCGTCTTCATCGACACATCCAAAAAATAAAGAAATATGCGGAACATTTACCACCTCCCCCAAAATCAGTAACTGATCATTACTGGTTAATAACTCTTTGTTTAATTCAATAATAACCTCCATCATCTCTTGAGATGGTAAAACGGCAATATCTATGACTATTTTTTTCATAACAAAAATATTACAGACATAAAAATTATCAATACTTACTGGAGGAGAGAAGGGGATTCGAACCCCTGGTTCGAGTAAACGAACACACGCTTTCCAAGCGAGCCCATTAAGCCACTCTAGCACCTCTCCTCACACACCAAAGTCTATAGAAGATTATAAAGATATCAAGAATTTTATTTATGAAACTTTTTATGAATTTCACGAAGTTGCCCATGAGTCACATGAGTATAAATTTGAGTGGTCGTAATAGATGAATGCCCGAGCATTTCTTGAACGGATCGAATATCGGCTCCATTACGCAAAATTTCTGTTGCAAAAGTATGACGTAAAGTATGCGGAGTAACGTTTTTAATAATCCCCGCAATTTTTCTATATTTTTGCACAATTTTTTCAACTGCATCCCTCGTCATTCGAAACATCTCCCCCTTTCCCGTAATATCAATAATTTTTTTTGATCTATTTGAAAGCGACGTAAACAGTGGTGAATAATTATCTTCACGAGTTTTTAAATATTCTGAAATATACTGCGTCGCTCGGTCTGACAAAAATACAATTCGTAGCTTTGACCCTTTTCCCATAACCCCAAATTCTTTTCGAATAAGATCAACCTGATCACGATTTAATGAACACAACTCAGAGACACGAAGTCCCGTTGAGTATAAACACTCAATCATAGCACGATCACGCCGTCCAATCTTTTTTTCCAATGAAATAGCTGCAAACAAACGCTCTAACTCTTCACGATTTAAAAAATCCACAACTCGAGGTGCGACTTTTGCGAGCTCAATTTTATCTGGAGCCATAACGTCTTTATCATGCCTGACAAGATACTTTAACAAGGATCGAATCGCGATCAAATAATAATTTTGCGTCTTGATAGCTAAACGTTTTCCATGTTTATCTTCTCTTCTATATAAAAAAATCCGGTATTGCTCAATATCTGCCAAGGTCATGGCTTCAATCTCTCTGTCTTCTCCAAAAAATGAAAGAAAGAGTTTTAAATAACGGGTGTAATTCTCCAAAGTTTTTGGAGACTGATTTTTTGTTATTTCTGCGTACGATAAAAAGGTATAGACCGCATCAGATATTTTCATCTTTTCTGTTTAAATACAAAAAAAGTATATATTCATAGAAGTAAAACATCAAGAATAAATACTTTTATACGACAAAAAACAGCTTATCATTATACCCCTTTTAGCTCTGTGAAAAAATAACAGGCACAACTTTTGCTGGTAATCTATCTAATATTCTTTCTATTGCTTGATTACTAACACTCGCTGAAATATCAAATCGCCCATTTGATGTTGCTGGACGAGGTTCTTTTACTATTTTCAATCCAATAATCCTTCCATGAGCATTTTTTCGAACATTTGGCAAAATGTTTCTTTGTGATAAGGCAAAGGCAATATCATCAAGATATGGCTGAGAATACTTATCTTTTTGAGATGGATCTAACAAAGCCGCCCTATCTTTTTTCTGTGAAATTTTGGCATTCACGCGACCTATCAAGCTTTCAAATGAATCTATATTATCATCATAAAAAATTGTTCTTGCGTCATCTTCTCCTTCTCCCATCACAATAGAGAGATCTAGTATTGTCATACAATCATCAAAAAGTTCAACCGTATTCACAAACATTCCCTGTAACGATTTCTGTAACATTTGTAGTTTGTCCTGTTTGAGCACTTCTTTTGACTCTCTACGCGTTGTAATATCTATAATAGCATTCACATATAATAAATTAACGAATTTGACGAATATTCAATTGAATCACATTTTCAATTTCTTTTCGAACGAGCTGAGGTAAAATATATGTTGTTTTTAAACTCTCCATACATTTTTTAATTCTTGAGATACAAGAGAAAACAGTATTAAGACTCCCATTCCAAAAAATAGTATCCGCCGAATCCTCTCCTGCTCCTACGCAAAGAGAGACATGACGATTACCACAAGGCGCTTTTAATACACCATCTTCAAGAAACGCGTTTGGAGAGATACCTCCTCGTAAAGTCTGCAAAATTCCCATCAGTGTCCCCCGATCATGCAACCTCAGTACTGTTTCAGATGCAGATGGTTGAAATGGCAGTGCATATAAATGACGGCCTGTTTTTGGATCAATAACAGCTGAAGTATTTTGATCCGAATCATTATCATGAGTGATTAATAAATTTTTATTCATTTTCTTATAATTAATATTTGTAAAGTTTTTTCTTACGATGCGTATAACAAATCCCCCTCATATCCCTCTGGAGCTTCTTGAGAAGTTAATACTGCCGTAGCTTGTTTATAGACATAGCATTTTACAACTTGTGTCACAAGATGAGAAATCCCTTCATTTAAGTCGGCATATACAAGATTGTTTTTCAAATCATCTACCCCTTTTTGTAATCGAACCGTCATATCTCCTAATACACAAATATCTCCTGCAGACGTTGGAGCCATTTGCTCAATAGATGTTTCGTTTTGTATTTGAGAAATCAACGCAAATAATGTTGCCTCAAGCTCTGGAGAAATTTCTGTCCTCTCTGATTTTTCTGCTGATCGCTGATTTAATTCTACTCGTCGTTTACGCAAGGCTTGCTGTACAGCTGCTTTTGTTACAATTGTTTCAAATCCTGGTTTTTTTCCYTCATRATTATCATCAATATAATTATTTTCATACATTCGTTGTGCTTGTGATGAAAGTATCATAAATATTTTTTGTTATATAATAAAATAGAGGTGACTGTATAACATTGTAAAATATTGTCAATGTTGTAAATTTCACATAAATATATCTCCTGTCAATAGATTTCAAAAAGAGTATCAGAAAGCCAAAAAAAGGCAATGTGTTAATAATCACCCTGCTTTTTTATATAAATATTTCTAATTTTATAACGTCAACAAAGATAGATTGTAACGATGAAAACCTTCATCAACTCGAGCCGCCTCCAAAATCTGCTCTCGAGATTGCTTTTTTATTTCTGCACGGAGACAGTGATCTTTATATTTTTCAATTCTCCGAATAAGCGCTGATACCTCCTGCCCATCTTTTAACCTCATAACCGTAATTCCTTGCTTGGAAAGATGGCGATCTCTTATCTGAGCACGAATTTTTTTTCCAGCCCCTTTATGAAACTCTCTTCCATCAATCTCAATATTTAAACGACATGAGGGAATATATATATCAAGTTCAAATCCCTCTATATACTTATTAACAATCACTAACTCTCTATAATACTCYGCCAAATCTTTCCCTGTTCTTCTTTCACTCGATGTTGCAATATGATTTTTCTCCACCAGCTCATACACCTCCCTCCATTTTTCTGGAAAAGGACTATTCTGTAACGCATATATTTGCGCCAAAAAGGATATATCAGCTTCGTTCCAAATAGACATCGGTCGCTTTTCAACATGCACCAGAAGAAATCTCGAAAGCTCTTGTTGATCTTCATGATACAATGAAGACCAATATAATGCTGAAATTATATCTCTATTATCAGAAGAGAGCAGTAAAGCAGCTCCATATTCTAAAGCACACATACCCACTATCCGCTGATACTCTCTGCTTTCAGATGTATGAGTAAAACTATGAGCACTAAATATAAAATGCCCAAACTGAGAAAGAGGAATTTCTAAATGAAAAAACTCTACAACCTCTAATAAAAGTGTAACAATATCATTCTTTGCTTGTGAGGAAGGAAGATACATAACATAATCCAAGAATAAAAGAGCCTTCTCTTTCATTTTTTCATGGTCAAAACACGGAAGATCAAAAAGAATATTCAGAATATTAACCAGAGAATCTTGAACAGCAGGACTCTTCTTCTCTTTATCGTTTAAATGAAAAAAACGAGCAGAAAGTGTTTTCATTACAAATGACACGGAGCTAAGAATAAGAAATTGTTTTTCCCTTTTCATCATTTGAGAAATATTAACAAACCATTCTCCAGGATTAATTGGCCTTTGTTTCACTATTTGACTCACTCGATCTTGCCGGCCTTGACATTTTTTAGTTTTTTTCAATCCATTTTTCCCTACCATTTTTTTAGTTTTTCTTTCAAAAGATGAATCATCAGAGTACACCTCGCTATATTCATTAATGTGAGCAAGTAGATTTTGCACCCGAGATCGCTCTCTTTCACATTGAATAAAAACAAGTTGATCACTGTCAAACCGTCCTTCTTCATGTATTTGTTGTTTTAAAGCATCATAGACATCATTTGCTTCTGTAGATAAATTCATACTTTATTACTTACTAGATAAAAGACCCACAGATAACAACCGGAAATACATTTAACCCAATGTACTAGAATATTAAAAAAAAACAACGTGTGAATTATTACTGAAAAACTCAATAAGATGGCCTTATAAAACCTGAATCACTTCATCTTGATCATTCTCGATTATACCTTGAATATATTCATCAATTTGAGTAATTAATACATGCCTATTATGACCACCACCCCAACGAATTACTGTGATTCCTTGATCCAATAAATATTGATCCCTTATTTTCGCTCGAGCCCTTTTTCCTGAGCCTTCATGAAACTGAGCTCCATCACACTCAATATTCAATGCAAGTTCTGGAATATAAACATCWAGCTCAAATCCATCCTTATATATGTTTATATAAACAGGCATCGTAAAATGCGTCGCAACAACAGTCGCAATCTCTCTTTCAAAATACGTTGCTTCATGATCTTTAGTACTTTCATCATACAAACCCTTTAAAAATACTGGAAAATCTTTATTATTTAATGAATATATTTGWCGAAGAAATAATACCTGAGAAGAAGAAAAATCCTTATCAGACATTGCCTCTATTTCTAAAAACAAAGACAACAACAGCTCACTTCCAATATTGCTATGATACTGAGAGACCCAGTAAATAACAGAAAGTATAAATGAAATATTTTTTGTATTTTTCACTTTTTCCTCTAAAAACCCTGCTATGATTTCTTGATACTGACTATTGACACCTGAAGCCTCCTCAGAATATGCCACAAAAGACAAAACGCTCATATCATCCAAGCTCATATCTTTATTCAAATATTCAACAACTTCAAGTAAAATTTCTATTAATTCATTTTTCTCTTGAGAGGCAGGAAATTGCCGAAAGGCTCGTAAAATATCCAAAATATAGACATCCATCTCTAAATCATCATATACAGACAAAGACAATAAAGTATCAAGCATACAAGCAATTGTATCTTTTTCACTCTGATAAATATACGTAGCCCCCCGCAGCTCTGTTTGTACATGACTTACGACCCCTAATAACCAAAATGCTGACACTTCCACTTCTTTACGATCGACGGAATCTATCACCGATTGGCAATAATGAATCAAAGAAGCGTTTGTATCGAGTAATAAAACACTCACCCCTCTTTCTTTTTTATATTCTATAATTTTTTGAATAATATCCCCCTCTCCTTTTTCGGGAATTTTCAGTATTGAAATTCCTTGAGATTTCAAATAATTCTCCCTTATTATCATACGATACCTTTTACCTGGCGCATTATGATGCGAAGCTTTATATTCAAGACTCAATGAAAGCTCTGGAATATACAAACTCATATAAAAACCTCCAATTTCTCGACCTATCAACGTATAAGATGGAAATTCCTTAGAAAGCTGATCTCTGATATTTCGAAGATCTCTTGATATAATAATCTCTGAAGAATCTGAAAAAGATTTTTGTAAAATCTCTTCTGAAATTTTTCTGCCTGCCAAAGTGGCCATTTGATGAAAATATCTCCAGTTTTCCCCTGTCTCTAATATATCTTTTTCCAAATAATCAAACAATCTATCTACTATCCCAAAAGATATATCCCTGTCATATTGTAGCATCCAATACAATAATGAAAGCAGGATATTTTGTGAGCATTTTAAAAGGACTTCTTCCCAAGAACGTAATAATTCATTTGATATAAGACGCTGAAAATCTCTGTCTCTACGCTCCTGATGTGCTTCATATCCATGAAAAACAAATAAACTTATATTTTTTTCACTCATAAAAATATCATTCTCATTCATAAGTGTCAAAAGATGAGACATACACATATTTTTTTCATCAGAAGCAGAAAACCCCATAATTGCTCTTAAAATAACAAGCGAAAAGTTCTTCATCTCTTTTTGTTTATATAAATCTGTCCCTAAGCTTATCTTCATAAGATCCTGTAGGCTTTTTTTAATCTTTATATTATTTCGAGACTCCTCATCTAATCTCGATTGCTGTACAGAAAAAGTCATACAAATATTTGAAAAAATAGATGGACTCAGGTACTGCTGATTTTTTTTCACATAACGTAATATCTCACAAAACCATTCAACCGCTCCAGCCTTTTTACTGGTAAGTATTTTGATAATTTTCACAGATACATTTTTCCTCTGATCTGCTGCAACACGAATATCAGATTTATTTTTTCTCCTCATATGACTCGCAGATTGTGAATGAAAATCCATCTCATCATCACCTGAAATAGATTGTATCCATAATACTAAACGCTGACGCCCATAATCACATAATTGATCAAAATATACGTCTTCCTCAACACAAGCTCCCGCTAGATGCTGACGCTGTAATTCTTTATACATATCTATTGTATTATTCATAATCTATCATTAGCATTTAAAAATCCCCATATACAAGAACACCTCCCTGCATAAGGGGCGAATATACCATGAGTTATAAATAATACAAGGTGCAAATAGTCACTTAATATTATACAATAAAAATACTCATCCCTGTTTTTATAACGACACATCATGACCTCCATTCTCTTTCTTGAAGACGATAAAATGCTTACAAAACTGTACACAAAAAAACTTGATGCGGCAGGCTTTCAAGTTTTTCATGCAGAAAACTGCCGAGAAGCCCTCTCTCTTTCACAAAAACATTCTATAGATATCATGCTTATTGATCATGGCATCAAAGGAGATACACAAACCGGAATAGACATTGTCCCTGAACTGAGAAAAAATTGCCAAAATGCTAAAATTTTTATTTTAAGTAATTACAATCAGCAAGAACTTGAAAAAACTGCAAAAAACAACGGAGCAGATGATTTTTTCATAAAAATAGACACTCCGCCAAAAAAACTTATAGAAATAATTCAACAAAATATTACAGAGGAAGCGTAATAATAAATTTTGCCCCACCTATCTGCGCATCTCTTACTTCAATGATTCCTCCGTGCATTTCAATAATATTTTTACATAAAAATAACCCCAAGCCCATTCCAAGCCCCTGTAACGCATGAGCACTTCTAAATTTATCAAAAATATATTTTTTACTTTTATCCTCCACTCCCTCTCCCGAATCCTCAATAGAAATACAGATATCATTCTTCATCTGCTTGATTCGAATAATAATAGAACCCCCTTCTGGTGTAAATTTATAGGCATTCGATAAAATATTAGATAATGCTTGTCGAAAATAATCCGGATCAATAAAAAGATGATAATGACAATTATCAGGAATAATACATTGAAAATGAATATTCTTTTTTTCCATGATTAATACAAAACTCTCATATACATCTTGAATAAATTGTGAAATATCTATTTTTTTTNGTGAGAGCTTCACTTTATTCATATCAAATTGCTGCACCTGAAAAAGACTTTGTGTCAGCCTTCGTAAATCTTCTAAAGAATCTGTTACAATAGACATTTCTTCACGAACATCCTTGGAAAAGGTAAAGCTTTCCAAAATCTCTTGAATTTGAAATAAAGCGATACTTAAAGGTGTTCGAAACTCATGAGACACAACCGCCATTAAATCTGATTGCTGCTGAGAGAGAGCCTTCATTTGATCAAATTGTTCTTTCAGTTTTTTTGTTTTCTCTTGAATAACCTTCTTCATTAATCCACGCTCTTGTTGAAAATTTCTTTTAATTAACACACCCATAAAAGCGTTCGACAATGCATCATGGATTTTTTCAATAGCCGAAGCCTCTTCTAAACTCATTTTTCCATGACCTCCTCCTGATAAAATCACCAATAAACCAAAGCATGTATCTTGTGAATACAAAGGAAGAATCATCTCTCCTCCTTCTTCAAACAGATCATCATAACCACTGTCCGAGAGCCCGAGTAATAAAAATGGTTCTTTGTCTTTTTCTAATAAAGTAATAGCTTTGTTCTTTTGATATATCGGAATGGAATACTCTCCCTTTTTTTCTCGTATAAGTCGCAGTTCAACTTGATAAAAGCCAAATTCTTCCACAAACACCTTCTCTAATACAGTGATAATATCTTCATATTCCGAAACTCCTGATATTTCCATCTGCATTTTCTGCAACCGTGATTGAAAGGACACAAAATCGTATGGTAACGCTATTGGTAATAAAGCATTTAAAGAAAATGCTATAATATATGCCGAAATAATCATGCAAGATAAAGCATACGAAGGACTTAAATACGAGAAAGAATATCGAAAAAGGAATAAACTAAAAAATAATACAAATGATAAAAATATCAGATGCCTTAAGACAGAGGTTTGCCAATATGATAATTGAAAAAACCTATATTTTTGCATCGCATAAAACGTTGGCAATATAAATGCAAAAAGAAAAAAACCTGAATGAATAGAAAAAATATAAATACCAAAAAATGGAAACACTACACGAGCAAATAAAGACAGAATCCAAAATGCGAAAAAGCCATATACAGATAACACAAAACGCTTTTTATTAATACCAGAAAAATATGTCATTTTTCTAAAAACAAAAAACAATAAAGCAAAGAAAAATAATTGAGAAAAAAGAGTGTATAGAAAATAGCCAGGACCAAACACATCTTTGATAGGAACTCCATTATAAAACTCTATACTTTGTTCAACCCAAGGGGTAAAAGCTGTTAACATAAATATTAAAAGAAAGAGAATTATTGTAAATATTTGATGCCACTTTTTCCATATAAATATTTTTTCTGGAAAATAATAAAAGAAAAACAAAAGAGCCCCTTGCATTAATAACGGAAAAGCAAATGAAAACCGCATAGAAATCAAGGCAAATGCTTCATTTGGGATATAAAACGTTGCATATAATGAGAGCACCCAACAAATAGAGACAAAGGAAAAAGCAGAAAATGCATAATGATATCTTGTTTTATGCTGAGCGGACAATGGCATATAAACAAAAAACAATAAAACAAAAACCAAGAAAATTGAAATAATAGGCATTTCAAATATTTAAAAGACAAAAACAATTACAGAAGTTTTCGTGTAATCTCTTTATCAACAAATTTTCTATCTCTTGCAAATTTTAGCCGAGATAACTGTATATATGCCTGAGMAGCCTCTTCATCCTCACCATCAAATGTCTTCACTCCTTGCAGAGAAAAGGCCTGCGACGTGGTATTTCGAATATTCAGTTTGATGTAGGCATTTCGAGCCGCAATATTGATCATATCCTGCTCAGAAAACACGGGAGCAAATTCTTTCGCCATAGTCTCTGAATCAGCCGCTCCAATTTTAAAACACATCATTGTTCCCACATTTCCAAATACCGCATCTCGAATCGTTGTATCCTCATGTGTCCCCTTTCCTCCTCCTTGAAGCTTCGTAATTTGTGAAATATATTGATGCGCAATAATAAGGTTTAATTTATATTTTCGAGCCTCTGATAAAATAGATGCAAATGATTCAGTTACAAAATTTTGAAACTCATCCACATATAAATAAAAATCAATTCGATCATCCTCCGGTGTGTCTACTCGCCCCATCGCGGCCATCTGAATTTTAGCTACAATAATCATTCCCAATAATCGAGCATTTAATTCTCCGAGCTTACCCTTTGAGAGATTCACTAATAATATTTTTTTATTATCCATCACATCCCGGAAATCAAAACCTGATTTTGCCTGACCAATAATATTACGCATCTGTACATTCGTCACAAAGGGGGTGAATTTTGCCGCAAAGTATGGAACAATCTCTTGTCGTTCTCTTTGTCCAGTATTCGCATATTCTTGATCCCAAAATGAACGTACAGCAGGATTCGTTACTTTCTTTGATTTTTCTTCTCTATAAGCGTCATCAGTATATAATCGAATAATATCAATAATGGTTGCCGGATCATCATCATCCGCCATCAAAGTCAAAACCCCATTACGAAAGTAATTTTGAAGACGTGGCCCCATGATTTCCTCTCCATACATTTTAATAAAAATAGCCAAAGCTTCTTGTGCCATAAATTCTTTTTGATCGGGTGTATCAGCTTCCAACATATTTAAACCCATAGGTCTCTCCATATCTCCTGGATTAAAATAAATGACATCATCCGCTCGATGCCGTGGAATAAATCGCAAAGCGGTTTCGACTAAATCTCCATGTGGATCAATAATACACAACCCTTCTCCATTATTCAGATCTTGTTTAAACATTTCTTCTAATAGCGTAGATTTACCTGTTCCTGATTTACCAATGAGATAAAAATGCCTTCGTCTGTCCTCTCTTAAAATTCTAACATCTTGATATTCTCCTCGATAATAACTTCGTCCAATCATAACACCTGTTTCTGGCAGATTTGAAGGGGGTGGTGCCATTTTAAATTCTTGCCACTTAATAATCGCAGATTTATTAAATTTAATAGTAGGGAAATGAAAAATTGAAGCAATCTCTTCAGAAATAAGAATTGCCTTATCGACAGGGGAAATAAAAGTATTTCCTCTATCCATTGTTCGTAAAATATAATTTTTTACTATTTGATCAGTTGATAGCTTTAAATCTTTAAATTCATTTCCATCTATATCTGAATATTGATGATAGGCAGATGAAATTAAATGTAAAATATCTTTTGACTGATCTTTTGTCGAAGCTGAAGCCACTAATCGTAAACAAAATTCATATCCAACATGAATATTTTTTTCCTCCATGATCTTGAGTTTTTCTTCAACAACTGAAGTGTTTCGGCTCATAGAGTCATCTTTTGAATCTGAATCTTCTGAAACAAAAGTTTTCCAAAACATTTTAAATAATTCTTTGGGTGTAAAGTGTGAAAAGAATGAGGGCTCTTCTTTTTTTCCTGCTAACTGATCCTTCGCATATTTCCGTCCTTTATCTTGCCATCCATTCCCGACTGGTCGTAACATTAATTGCACAGCGGCTCCTTCATGACTCGCAAGTTTACTCATAACATTAATAACCGCATTAAAGGGATCTGACCCCATATGTTTATACGTCTTCAGAGGGAACATTGAATCTTTTTTTAACGTAAATTGCTTTGCCTCTACATGTGAGCCTTCTTGAAAAATATTATAATCCTCTTCAATATCTAAAAAGATATCTGGATAAAAAGCAGAAAGCTGTTTTTCAAACAAGAGCTGTGAACTTTTTGGAATAACAACATAAAAATTCAAGAGTTTTTCCAAAATAACCATTTCACATGAAAAAAAGTCCTCTCCCTCAAATTCTTCATTATCCTTATACATAGCATGTAAAGAATTATAAAAATGAGCAAAAACATCAAGCACCTCTTTTATACTCGCATTTCCTCCAATCCCCTCTGACTCTCGCTCTTTTCCTTCACGTGAATCATTACGAGGAAAGGATAAACGAATAAAAAGCATATCTAAAGATCTTCGTTCATTATTTTTTTTCAATAAAAAAAGATGCCGAAATTTTCGAACAGCAAGAAAAAATAAAACGAATCCAACCAGTAAAAAAAACGAATATACCATTATAAATGCATAAATACATAGGCATTGTATCATAGATATACATAAGAAAAAACAAAAAAGCGTTTTTTTATTTGACTTCCCCTTGAGAGTTCCTTAGAATCTCGAAGCTTTTTCATTTATAACATAACGTTTTCCAGCACATGCCAATTATAAAATCAGCAAAAAAACGAGTCATACAAACACTTAAACGAGAAACTCGTCGAAAACCTTTTAAAAGCCGAATGCTTACAATGGTTAAAAATGTATTCAAACTTATCAAGGGAGGAAAAGTTGAAGAAGCGGCTCAGTCACTTCCAGATACATATACTGCCATTGATAAGGCCAACAAAAAAAACATCATTCACAAGAATACAGCTGCTCGTAAGAAAAGCGCTGTACAAAAAGCAGTCACAGCTGCTCTCAAAGAATCAGGAACAACTGCTCCAGCAAAAAAGGCCGCTCCAAAAGCTGCTGCCAAGAAAGCTCCAGCAAAAAAAGCTGCTCCAAAATCGACTGCTAAATAATTTCTCTAAAAAGAAACTTGTTATTTTAACATTCAATACTCATACTCTTTATACAGTATGAGTTTTTTTATGATACAAAAATTACACATTGCCGCCTTTCGAAATATCACAGATACCCTCTGTGAATTTTCAGCGAATAAAACGCAAATATTCTTAGGAAAAAACGGACAAGGAAAAACGMATATCCTTGAAGCTATTTATCTCTTTTCGATTGGAAAACTTTTTCGCAGTAACTCTCTCTATGATGCCATCCCCTTTGACGGAGACATGTTCCAGCTCTCACTTGCCACAGACGATGATGTCATATTAAAAATACAAGGAGCCAAATCACCTCGAAAACAAACAAAATACAGTATCAACGATGTACCAAAAACATATTTTTCTTTTATTGGAAATATTCCAGCTGTATTATTTTCCCCAGAAGACCTCCTTCTTATTCATGGAACTCCTTCACACCGAAGAAAAACACTCGACTCACTCCTTGTCAGAAAAAATAAAAACATCGCGCCTCTCTTCAAAGACTATGAAAAAACGCTCAGACAAAGAAATTCAGCCCTCAAACAAATCCAAGAAAGAAAAGCCTCTCTTCAATCTCTTTCTGTTTGGAACGAAATGCTTGCAGAACTCGCTGAAAAAGTCTGGAAAGAACGCATATATATGGTTGAAGAAATCTCCCCTCTGATTAACAAGCTCTATAATACGATTGCTGATAAAAACTACGACATAGAAGTTCGATACAACCGAAAACATAAAACACAAAATTTCCTCGATGATCTTATCAATCAACAAGAAAAAGATATTATCATCGGATCAACCTCTCTGGGACCACATCGCGATGACTTAAGCTTTTATATAAACAATATAGACGCACATACCTTTGCGTCCCAAGGAGAAGGCCGAACGATCTCTATTGCCTGGAAACTTGCAGAACACACCCTTCTAGAAAAAGCCTTCAATAAAAAACCAGTACTCTTACTCGATGATATTTTTTCCGAACTCGACGAAAAACGTCAATCCTCAATTATTGATATAACACATGGATCACATACATTTATGAGTACCAATCACATTCATAAAAACATGAAGGAAAGTGATTTAGAGGTGTTTTTGGTGGAAGATGGGAAGGTAAATCGGACATAATTACATGCTAAAACAGCTCCTTCAGAAGCAATTTTTAACAAGCATATGCCCGAACACAGGATTTCTGACCAGGGCTTTTGCCAAAAGCCCCTAGTAGAAGAGTATTTTAATCGTTATAACTCCCGTCACCGCAGGGGCACAAAATTTTGTGCCCGAATAGATCAAAACACCTTGAAATATATCAAAATAACAGAGCCCCTGATAATTACGGGTTCAAAATTTTGAACCCCTGCAGGAAATATTTCTGCTCTCTCTAATGGTTTAAATTTCGACAGTATTTCTTTTACCTTTATCCTCTAACAGGTTTTCTAAAATCTCTCCTTGTTTTTTTCAACAAGAAATATTACAACTGCCGTCTGCATCTCTGGCGATAAAAAAGAAATCATAGAAGGATTAAGCTCAACAACTTTTTGACAAAAATCTTGATTTTTATATAAATCAAGATTCCTCCTACTTCTTAAAGAAAAAAGCATTCAGTCTATGCCAAATCGATTTTTTATCCTTTTTTTGTGATCGTATCATACCTTTTACTGAAGACGATGTTTGTATCATCTTCTTTTTTACTGAATCTCGAATTTTCTTATTTGATAAAGTCACCCCCGCAACGGATCCCACCGCTCCTCCAATAATAATTCCCAATAACATTTTATCGATTTTTCCTGATTTTTTCTTTGGTTCTTCGCTCATTTGTATAAATGGTTAAGTCATATATATTATCTCTTTTTTTCATTGAAAATCAACTCTTTTCATGCCAAACTCTTTTTGTCTGTATTTTCTAAATACTTCATATGAAAAAAATATTACTACTCTTACTGCTCATTACTATGATTGGTACAGGAGTGACCATCTCTCTCTACACGAAAGATGTTGAAGGACAAAGCCAGAAAAGCACAAAAGTTCCTTTTTCTATTTCAAAAGGATCATCAGTAACAACTATTGCCACACGCCTCGCAGAAAAAAACATTATCCCTCGAGCCTGGACATATCGGATATATTTAAAAGAAACACAACAAGAAGATATCCTGCAAGCCGGAGATTTTCTACTACACAGAGGTCTCAGTTACGCAGAAATTACGACATCTCTATCACACGCACAGCCTCAAGAAATCCCCTTTCGAATACCTGAAGGTATTCATTTAAAAGATCTTGATGCTCTTATGGCAACAAAAGGCCTTATTCAGACAGGAGATCTTTTAGACACTATAAAGAATGAATCTTTTGATTTTAATTTTTTATCCGACGGAAAAATCCAAGAAGGATTCCTCTCTCCAGACACCTATTACGTCAGGCCAAAGAACTTTCAAGTCAAAACATTCCTGAATCGCGTGTTACAAAACTTTGAAAATAAATATCTAAAAATATTTAATGAACAAAAAGAGCAGACATATTCTTTATATGAATATGTCATTATGGCATCAATCATTGAAAAAGAAGAATTTAACAGTGCGAACATGGCAATGATTGCTGGAGTCTTATGGAAACGTGAACAAGAAGGAATTCCTCTGGGAGCCGATGCGACGACTCGATACTTTGAAAACAAACCAACCGAAGCTCTTTTTACCGCCGATTTTCAAAAAGATAATAGATTTAATACAAGGAAATATAAAGGACTCCCCCCTCATGCCATTGGAACTCCAGGTATTGCAGCCTTTACCGCCGCAGTATTTCCAAAAGACTCTCCATATTATTACTACCTGCATGATAATGATGGCATTATCCGTTTTTCAGAAACCAACGCCCAACACAATCAAAAAAAGAATAAATACTTATATTAATCCCCTCTCCTGATGCTTTCATTTCAGCAAAAACTTATACTCAGTGTCTTATTCTTCAGCGTCTTCTTGATGATTTTTTTTCTATCAGAAGAATTGTATAAAAGTAAAAAGTCAGATGAAATCATCCAAAAGCACCAAGCGGTTAATGAAAAAATCATATGGGAAATAGAACAAAAAAAACAAGAAGAACTCTATAAAACAACCAATAATTATAAAGATAAATACGCAAAAGAAACCCTCGGAAAACTGAACCCAGGGGAACAAGTTTTTATTATCCCACCAAAACAAACGCTTCATTCATTTTTTACTGAAGAGAAAAAAACGAATACAGAAATAGAAAAAACTCCCCTCTTAGACTGGAAAAGATACTTTTTTCACTCTCGAGATTTTTAGAAATAGTTATCTGACCATCTGTTTTGAAATAAATATACATGGTTTTTTTCAAATCTTTTTTCTTCACAAAATACATCAATTTCTAATTGTGTTTCAAATATCTTAATATTTTTTGTGTTAAATCCTTTAGAAATAAGCCCTTTCATAATAAAAGGAGTCACACTTTTTTCAACGAGCCATACCTCATCAACACTCTCCGCCAGCCACTTTCCTAACTGAACATGTGATGATTCCTCTTTTGCTCCAAGTTCTTTTAAACCAGCGGTTACATACACCTTTCTCTGAGGAAACCTTAATAAAGTTTGAATAGCATGTTTCACTCCATCCATATTTCCATTATATGTATCATCAATAACAAGCGTATTGATATCTTTGAAATACTGTGGATTCATTCTGCGATCAACTGCCTCAAATGACTCAAGCGCCTCAATAATATCTAATTCCTTCATCTCAAAAAATTTTCCAATTTGAAACGATACATCAACTAAAGATGGATAATAATCTGCAATAAACAAAGATTGGATAACGTGCCCCTTATAGACAATTTTTTGTTTTCCCGTTTGTAAATATTGCTGTGAATCTATCGAGGTATTACTAAAAAAGGATATTGGAGCTGAAGAAAATTGAGGAAGTGATTGTGTGGTACTCTCACAATCTCCATTTCCCCACATACAACCACTGTCTGGAACAAAGGCTGAGAGCTCATTAATCGTCGCAATAATATTATCAAACGTCTGAAAACGCTCAAGATGCTGTTCATTAATCCCCGTAATAATCCCATACTTCGGATTCACAAATTCTGCAATTTCTAAAACATCTCCCTGATACATCTCCCCCATTTCAACAATAAATATTTGGTGATCTGTTGTAATTTTATCAATAGCCTCCGCAATCCCCAGTGGAGTATTTTTACTCAACTCTGTTTTTATAACCTTGTATTTCTTGGATAACACATGACACAATAAGTCTTTTACCGTTGTTTTTCCGTATGATCCAGCGACTCCAATAATAATAAGATCTGAAAAACCTTGAAGCTTCTTTTTTGCCTTTTGTACAATTTGTTTTTTTAAATATATATCAATCGGATCAAAAAGAACCTTCACCATAATTAAATACAGGGGCAATAATAAATAATGTAAGAGAACAAAAAATAAGGTCATAATAATAAATAACCCCCATGAAGATTGATGAAATACTGAGATTTCAAATGATACAAATGAGAGAGCAGAAACCAGTAAAGTCCCCCAAAAGAAAACTTTTACTTTTTTTGTCCAATCTAAAGAGTTTAAAATCTCTGGAGAAGAGAACACCCTTTGAGAAAAAGCATATGATAACATTTTGTCAGTCATATACATTTCTTGTTGATATATAAACAAAATCCGTCGAAGAAAAACATGAGGAAACATTCTATTTGAATTATTTTCCAAAATTACGCTTCTGATTATGATAAAAATCAAGAGCTTGCACAAGATCATTTTTTTCAAATTCTGGCCAATACTTATCTATAAAATAGAGCTCTGAATATGCAGACTGCCACATCAGAAAGTTTGAAAGCCTTTTATTCCCACCTGTTCGAATAATAAGATCGGGCTGAGCAGGTGAATCTAAATATTTTTCGAGATTTTCTTCTGTAATTTCCTCCCCTGCATCACAGATCTTACGAGCGGCTCGAATAATTTCATCTTTTCCTCCATATGCAATACATACCTGGAAATCAAGTGATCCACATTGCTTCGTTTGATCCTCAAGGTTTTTTAATGTTCTTTGCAATTTCTCTGGCAACAAATCTAAATTTCCCATCATTTTTACAGAAATATCAAGATCAAGAAAAAATGATATATTACTCGAAAAATCACCAAGCAGTGCAAATAAATGCCCGACCTCTAATTCTGATCTTGCTAAATTTTCAGTCGAAAGGGCATAGACTGAAAATGTTTTTACATCAAGCTCTCGACACCATCTCAACATATTTTCTAATGATTTCACTCCATATTTATGTCCAATAATTTTTTTCCACCCCTGAGTAACCGCCCAACGACGATTTCCGTCCATAATAGCCGCAACGTGCATATGTTTTTTTTAAATAGCTCGATCATCTTAGGGAGTTTTTTTTAAAATACAATTTGATTTTTTTCACAATTTTTGAGAGTATATAAACATGAACTCTTTTACTATTACAAAAAATCTGGCGGACAAACGACTTGATAAAGTTCTTAAAAGCTTTTTTCCCGAGGCCTCTCTGTCTTTTCTCTATAAATCTTTACGAAAAGGAAATATAAAAGTGAATAAGAAAAAGAAGAAACCCGACTATAAAACTCAAGAAAACGATACAATCGTTTGCTTTTTTTCTGATGTTCCACAAGCAAAGAAGGTAACAAAAATAGCCTTACACACAAAAGACTCATTCTTTATAAAAAACTTTTATCCCCTTTTTGAAGATGATGATCTCTTAGTTCTCAATAAAATTGCTAAAATCGCGGTACATCCAGGATCCAAGCACAATGCGGGGAAAACGATGCTCGATATTGCCAGAGCCCACACAGCGCAATATAACATCAAAGATTTTGACACCACGCTGGTTCACAGACTCGATTTAGAAACATCTGGAATACTTATCTTTGCAAAAAATGCATCTATTTTACGAAAAATGAATGACCTTATACAATCAAGACATGTGAGAAAATACTACACCGCCCTCTGTTATGGTGTTATAGAAAAAGATTCTGGAAGTATCACCACCTCACTCGAACGAACCGAAAGCAAAGAAAGAGGAACAAAAATTAGAGTCAGTGAAGAAAAATCAGCAAAAAAAGCGGTGACTCACTATCATGTACTAAAACGCTTTCGAGATGCCTCACTGATTAAACTAAAAATTGATACGGGAAGAATGCATCAAATTCGTGTGCACATGAAATCAATAGAACACCCTATTTTGGGAGATAACCAATATGGAGATTTTGCTATGAATAAACAATTACAAAAAGCCCCTCTTTCCCTCAAAAGAATGTTTTTACATGCTTCTGAGTATCAATTCACGCATCCCATAACAAATAAGCTTATCAAGCTAAAAGCTCCTCTTCCTCCGGGGTTAACTCAGGTGGTAGATATTTATAAGAAGCTGTAAGTTTTTTTCATTTCACATAATAACCATTGGGGCACAAATACTTGTACCCCTTTTTACGTTGTACTATTTGAAGGTCAAATAGAATATTTTAAATAACACCGCTCGAGAAGCTTGAGTGTTTTGAGCATCAGAGACAGAAAAGTCACTTCCAACTATTCCTAACTCTTGTGCTTTTTGCACATAATTATCCCGTACCCCTTTGGCTCGCAATACGGTAATTAAAACATCCATTTTTGATAATGCATAAGAATCATCCTCTCTATCTAAACCATGACTATAAATATTAACCGCTTCCAACATCTCGGCCAGATCACTTTGATATACTTTTCCTGCGGGGCTTCCATAGTTAATAACCCATGCACTGTATAATTTTCTTCCATATTCTGCATACCATTCATCATTCCTTTGTAAATCTTCAGGAATACTCCATCGTCCATTATTTAAATAATCTGGCTCGGGAAGTGTTAACTCACTTGGATCCAGACCATGTTTTTCTGCATATGACATTTCAGATAAACGAATAATCTCATCGATAGAATAAATCTCTCCCTCGAGAGCCTCAGACAAATCTTCTATTCCATCTGTTATATATTCATTATCATAAGATGAATAATCATTTTCTGGAATCACTTCAACCGATTTTGACTCTTGAAACACCCCATTTTTCTCAAGACTTTCTGTAAAAGGCTTAAACCATTGTTCTTCATTAAACTCTTTTTGTTTTCTCTGCTCCCAATCTTTTTGTTTTTTCTGCTCTAAAGCTTTCAGAAATACCACCATGTCAATCATATCAACAGGATCTGAAACGGTTTGCTTTGTATTATTAATAATAAATTTCCCTGTCAAACGAATATCTTTCAACAATGCAGAAATTTCTGATGATCGAATCAAATACACCTGTTCAATCGAAGAAATTTCATCTCCTGAATAATGGAAAGAGAGAGACATATCAAGCAGCGGCAGTATTCTCGAAAGTGAATCATTGAGCTCCTGCGCGTCATACTGATCTGGAGTAATAGCGACCGGACGACTATTTTTCGGATCAATGAATTGCTCAATTTTTTCCGTTGTGTCAAATATATCCTGAGCTGTCATCTCTTTATTTAATGAAAACACAAAAGACGATCCTTTCTTTTTCATTGTAAACATTTTTGACAACAATACTGTTTTTGTAACATGTTGTTGATCTTCTACGCTAGAAAACTGCCAATCTTCATCAGGGATACTCCAAAGAACTTGAAGCTCATCACCATCAATAGCATACCAATTATTTCTGACTATTTTTAATAACTCATTTAAAAACTCCACATTTTCTATTCCTTGTTGATCTTTTATATCAATATCAAATGAATGTGATTGCATTTTGATAGCATATTTCAAATCATCTCTATCCGCAAAAAACTGAAAGCGACTTTGTCCCGTCAAAACAACGTCTAATCCTGGTTGATAGTACGCCTGATTAAACCGAAATGAAGCATCCGCCTTCCCTCGATAACGCATTCCCTGTTTTTGAAGATCTCCCGTCAGCACAAAAACCTCATCATCACCATACTCAATTCGTTCATCAAACGTAAAAGAATATGAGGACTCTTTTGAAGTTAAATCTAAGAAATCTTGAATAACCATTTCTTTTTCAGAAGCTGCAAAGACAACACTTGATTGAAAGAATAGAAGAAAAGAAAAACAAATACTTATAAATTTTTTCATATAAATCAATATTAAATAATATATACACGGTATTAAAAAATCACAAAAATAACAAGCCCAAACTATTAAATAAGTATTAAAAAAAGAAGGCTTTCGCCTTCTTTTTTCTTTTTTGATTTCATCACAATGCTTAGTACATAACAGCAGAAAACATTTTAAATAAAGCGGCTCGAGATATTTCTGTATTTTTTGCTTCTTCAGCAGAAAAACCTTCACCGACAGCTCCATAAGCTTTTGCCATAACTACATAGTTTTCTCGGAAACCTTGTGCTCTCATAAGCGTAATAAGAACATCCATTTTTGAGAGAGCCACTGAAGTATCGTTTCGATCAAGCCCATGATCATATACTCCTGAACGTTCAAGCATAATAGCAAGATCTGCTTGATATACTTTTCCAGA
Organism: Candidatus Peregrinibacteria bacterium; assembly: GCA_002401425.1. Classification (GTDB taxonomy): domain Bacteria; phylum Patescibacteriota; class Gracilibacteria. The sequence continues at coordinate 188,001 of NVTB01000002.1, read as the reverse complement.
GGCATTAATTTTTGTAATAACACCTTTTTGATAAAGCTTTTTTGCATGTGGTACATACCATTCATCAGAAAACAATGCTGCTGGAATAGTTGTTTTTGTTATATTATGAGTTACTCCGTTATCATCTTCAAAACTATCCATAACTTCTGTTTTATACCCATTTCGAACATCATTATAATCATTATTATATGAAGCTGGAGTATCATAGTCATCATAATCGTTATAGTCATTATTTCCATAATCATTATAGTCATTATATCCTGAACCCATGAAGTTTTTTAATAATCGAGAAGATTTTAATTTCTCAATATTTTTAAAGATAATATCAAGACGAATAAGATCTGTTGGAGCTTTTATTGTGACTGCCCCATGCTTAATAATAACTTTTTCAAATATATAAAGAGTCTTTAAACTTTTATCCATCTGCCCGAGATACAATGAAAATGATGTATCAATAAAAGTGATTTTATCTCCAGACATTTTCAGCTTGATAGAAAAGTCAAAGTATTCCATCAATTCTGGTAATTGTTTATTTATTTGTGCTTTTTCATATTCCTTCATAGTCATACGTTCAGCTTCTTTTGGATTGAAGATCGCTGTTATACTTTGAGCTAAATCAAAGACATCATCCGCATTCATTTCTTTATTTACAGTAATCATATAATCTCCGCTTTTCTTTGTAATCAGGAAAGCATTTGAAGAAAAAATAGCTCGTATCAATTCATCTTGTTTTTCTTGTAGCTGCTCTATTTCTAAAAAATGCCTGTCTGAGAATCCGAGATCTTCCATATATTTCTTTCCTTCAAAAGAATACCAGTTATTTCGCCATATTTTTACCATTTCATTAATGAATTCTGCCTGATCAAGAGACTTTTGATTATCACTTGTCACATTCAATGACGCAGAAAGTAATTTAAAAATATAATGCATATTTTTTTGATCAACATAAAACCGGAATTTTGTCTTTCCTTCAATCTCTTCTTCTCCTCCATATGAAGAAAAATATGACTCTTTTACATTCATTTCTACTTCCACTTTTCCTGCATATTTTAATTCATCTTTCTCTATGTCAGCAGAAACAGACAAAATATCATCTGAACCATATATCACCGATTCAGTCGCAAACGCTGTATAAGACGAATCCTCTCCTGCTAAAAGCACAAGGGCATCAATCACTTTTTCTGCATCTGCAGAATTACTAGCCGAAACCATCCCGACATTAAAAAACATAACCGAACTAAGTAAAAAAGCAAAAAACTTTTTCATAGGTAAAAATTTAATATGTAAAACAGCTATACTTTACAAGGTTTCGCTTTCTTTGCAAGGTGAATGTGATATTTTTCTCTACGATAAAATTGTAATAACATCATCCGAACTATTTGCCTGCATCAAACGAGTACGTGACTCTTTCGCTCCAGAAAACTCTTTCATATAACACGCCAAATGTCTTCTCATTGGAAAAAAAGGAGCCTCTGGGAATATTTTCTCATAATAGAGTGAATGCTCAATTGATTTTTTCTTTCTTTCTTCAGGTGTTGGAATATGACCAGAAAAAAACCAAGGATTTCCAATAAGCGCTCTGCCAATTAATACTCCATCAAGTTCATATTTTTTTATATATTCATGAGCCATATCCAAACTGGTTATATCCCCATTTCCTAAAAACAAAGTCTCTGTATTTTTCAGCTTTTGAGATACCTTTCCTAATACATCCCAGTCAGCCGCTCCGGTATACATTTGCTTCAGCGTTCTTCCATGCAAAGTAATAGCCGCGGGCTCCACTTCTAATAAATGATCAACCCACTCCTCTGCCACAATAGAATCATAACCAATTCGTGATTTTATAGAAACAGGGATCATCTTTCGTGTCAGTGAATAATTTGGCATCTTTTCAAGTGCATTCACCACCTTGGGGCGAATGTCAGCCTCTTCAAATGTTATGCCATTATTCCAATCAACAATACCCTTTTGAACCATTTTAACAATACGTTTTGCATGTTCTGGATTTCGAATAAGCCCAGCTCCAGCCCCTCTCGCTGCTACTTTTTTTGCCGGACACCCCATATTAATATCAATTCCATCAACTTGCAATGAACACAACATAATAGCCACTTTATAAAAAGACTCTTCTTCTATTCCATAAATTTGTGCGACTAAAGGCCTTTCAGCTGGATCATACAAAAAAGCTCGTAACATTGAAGTCGCTCCACGAGCAAGTCCTTCAACATTCACAAACTCAGTAAACGATACAGAAGCCGGAGCAGTCTGTGCAATCACGCCACGAAACACTGCATCCGTTACTCCATCCATTGGAGATACTCCTATAAATGGAGCCCCTTTTTTCCAAAATCCATGAAACATTAGTCCTGTCTAAAAAAATGAATATAACTTTCTTGATCAATAACCCCCTCTTCTTCCAAGGCCTCGGCTGAATCAATCATTCGAATCATTCCGTCATCTCGTCCTGATATCATCGCATTTTCTACCTGTGTCACATCACCTCCTCGAATAATATTTCGTATAGCCGAATTGGCTACTAATAATTCATATATCCCCACTCGCCCTTCCCCATCTTTTCTTTTTACCAAACGTTGTGACAATACGCCTAAAATAGTATCAGACAACCTTGAAAAGACTTGATCTTGTTCTCCTGATGAAAAGAATGAGGCGAGTCGTGCCATTGTTTGTGCGGCAGAAGCAGTATGTAAAGTTGATATTACTAAATGCCCAGTTTCTGCTAATTTCATGGCTGACTGCACCGTTTCAGCATCTCGAAGTTCTCCAATCATCACCACATCTGGATCTTCACGAAGTGACGCTCTGAGAGCTTGTGAAAATGAATGTGAATCAGATCCAATTTCTCGTTGAGAAAAAATAGATTTTTTATTACTAAATAAATATTCAATCGGATCTTCAATCGTTAAAATATGTTCAACACGAGTTTCATTAATATATTCAAGCATCGTTTGCATCGTCGTTGATTTACCAGATCCTGTTGGACCCGTTACCAATAATAACCCCTGCTTGGCTTGTAACAAAGGCTTTACTCCCGCTGGCAATCCTAACTGCTCGATGGTAAAAGCATGTGATCCAATCAGACGAAGTACCGCTGCAAGCTTTCCTCGCTTAAAAAAGACATTCACTCGAAAATTTACCCCACTCACATGTTCATATGCACAATCTAACTCTCGTTCTTCAAAAATCTTTTTTCGAAGTAAAGGATTTGGCACCAATGAGAAAATAAGTCCTCTCATGTGATGAGGAGATAATGGTTCTATCCCTTCAATAAAATAAATAGATNNATTSAYKMSWMAACMAWNYTCKTGNYKAAKATGAAATATGAATATCTGAAGCATCTTGATCAATAGCCAAATCAAGTAAAGCATTTAAAGAAATACCACCATCAAAGCTTTTTCCCGAATCAAATTCTTGAAAATAGAGTGAATCAATAGAATCTAATTCTGATTTTTCTGAATCTGATAAATTTTCAAATAATTCATTKTTACTTTCTTCCAATACCACTTCATTATCAGCTCCTCCATTTTCTGATGAAAATGTATAATTTTCATCAGCCGTTAATCCAGCAATTTTTACACTGGTAGGAAAATCAAAAACGGCAGGTTCTGATGATTTCTCATCAGAATCAGCTGTTTTTTTAGCAGAAGTACTCTCTTTTTTTGTATCCACCGGTTCTTTTTTCTCTTCTTCGACAGGAAGAATCTCAGTTTTTACCGGTTCGGCCTTTGGAGTCTTTTCCATCGGTTGTTTCACCACTGGAGCCTCAGTTTTTACAACTTTTTCTTTTATTTCTGGCTTTTTTTCTTCCGTAGAAAAACTTCCCATACCGACGTTTGAATCTTTTGGAAAAAGAGACATAAAAAAAAAATTAAAATGTATTACATAGATGGCAACACTGCGTCTATCGCCGCCCATTCGGTCTCTTGTCCATCTGGAATAAGAATAGTAACCTCATCTCCAATTTTTGCCTTAAAATAAGTAACTGAAGCTAAAAGCACTTTATATACATTTCCTTCGGATAATACCGTATATTTCCCCTCTTCATAACTCAATGGCCCCATAATATATTTTCGCGGAACCGGACCAATTTGTTTATATAAAAATCGACCATCTTGACGAATCGTTAACTTCAGTGAATCTCCGGTAACAAGTTTTGATTTCGAAGCATAATTAACCGGTACTGGATAGACATTTTCTTCTCCATCAATCATTTCCACTCCATTAAAAACGCCTTCTACAATTCGCTCTCCTTCATCTCCAGTATAACTTTTTGATTGTGCATTGGCGAGTAAATCTTCATTCGACACAGAAGCAATCTCTCCAGTGATTTCTGAAAGAAGCATCCTGGCTTCTGATAAAGCGACAAAAGAACTATCGATTTTTTGTTTGATAATAGCTATTTTTGATAAATCTGACATTTGTTTTTTGTTTAATGTATATTTGTTTTTAAATTTTTCTCGCCTATTATACACGTTTTTTTATAAAAATGCAAAGCATGTCTCCGACTTTTCTTTGACAAAAACATAAAGGGGGTCTGAATGATATATAAATACAAATTTTAATCATTATTTAAGACTTACCTGATATAATCATATTATCAAAAAACAAATTGCATATGTTGTATAATTATACTATAATAATTACACAAACTATACAATAAAAAAATAATATGCTTGAAATGATAACCCCTTTATCAATCTTTACCAGAAATCCAAACAGTGTTTTTAATAATAATCATCCATATGATATTATTGTGTCACATAATAAGCCAAAAGGAGTTGTTATAAAGCCAGAAATATTTGAAAAAATCATTCAGTCTCCTCTCTGGAAAGAGATCTGTGAAGAATACTGGGAAATCAATAATAAAGAAACCTGCCTGGCAGTGGCTCAAGGAAAACATATGAAAAAAATAGGCGATTACACACATGCTAAAAAATTCTCATGAGAAACATTTTTGATATTATTATTGTAAACCAAAAAATATGGGATAAAGATATAAAAAGCCTCTCAAAACAAGACAAAGAAAACATAAAAACAAAAATACTCGCCCTGAAAAACTTTCCAAACGCTGGAGACATCAAAAAATTAACAAATTTTACATCTGCTGATTACAGATTGCGAATAGGACACTATAGAGTCTTGTTCGATCTTGATCATTGCCATAAAAAAATACTTCTGTATCGAATTTTGCACCGAAAAGATTCATATTCATTCTAAAAAAATACTTTTCTCTTTGAAATCAAAAAATATTTTTTTATAATCGCCCCGATGAAACATATATTTTCTTTTTTCGGCGGGGTCTTTTTCTTTTTTATTTGGAGTTTTTCTGTACTTGCTTTTGCACAAATGACACTAGAAACAGATACAACCGAAATACATACCAATGAAGCATTTGTGTTGCATTTTGCAACACAATCAAACAAAGCACTTCCTGCTCTTCAATCAATTCCTGGATTTGAACATTTTACCATTATACAACAATCGAATCRATCACGTATGCAAGCAATCAATGGAAAATCAGTGTTTGCTATTCGATATACCTTTACCCTTCAGCCAAAAAAAGACGGAATGTTTTCTATTGGACCAATCGTCATGCACTATGAAGATACAATCGGCATCACTCAAAAGGTTCAAAGTAATAGTATTACTATAAAAGTCTCATCTTCTCAACCGACACAAAACATCCAGCAAACCATAAAAGAAACATCTATACTTCAGCCGCTTTCTTTTTTTCAACAAAAACCATTGGCTCTTTTCGCTTCTATCTCTATTATATTCTTGATTATTATTTTAATATTTTTTCATGACTGAAAACAAACACTTGGTAAAACTCCAAACCGCTCAAGATGAACTGCGAAAAGTCATTGTTGGACAAGAGAATCTCATACGGAATTTATTTATTGCGCTGCTCTCTCGAGGGCATATTTTACTAGAAGGAGTCCCGGGACTCGCCAAAACAATGGCGATTTCAACACTTTCAAAAATTTTATCTGGAGATTTTCAACGAATACAATTTACACCCGATCTCCTCCCGTCAGACATATTGGGAAGTCAAATATTTAATGCAAAAACGACTGATTTTGATATAAAAAAAGGACCAATTTTTTCACATTTTGTCCTCGCTGATGAAATCAATCGAAGCCCCGCAAAAGTGCAAAGCGCTCTGTTAGAGGCCATGCAAGAACGACAAGTAACTTTGGGTGATGAAACAATGAAATTACCAGACATTTTTATGGTTCTCGCCACTGAAAACCCCATTGAACAAGAAGGAACCTACGCATTGCCAGAGGCACAAGTCGACCGTTTTTTACTCAAAACTATTTTAGACTACCCCACTCCAGAAGAAGAACTTTTGATTTTACACCGTTTTGAAAAAAATCATATCCCGGACGTAAAAAAAATACTCACACTCTCAGATATAAAGGCGCTTCAAACACTCAGTGACAACGTATTTATTGAAGACTCTTTAAAACAATATATCGTCAATATTGTCACCGCTTCGCGATCTGGAGAATATATAGAATATGGAGCCTCTCCTCGAGCCTCTTTGGGAATTATGAATGCGGCCAAATCATTCGCCGTATTACAAAACAGGGACTTTGTCCTTCCCGAAGACATTAAAACCGTCACTCCAGATGTTCTCAGGCACCGAATTGGCCTCAGCTATGAAGCCGAAGCTGAAGATATAAAAATTGAGACTGTCATTCATAAAATTTTAGAAACTATCAAGGTTCCATAAAAATGAAAAAAATATTGTCTCAACTTCGGCATATAAACATACGCAGCAGACGAAAAAGCACTGATGTTTTTTTTGGTAATTATCGATCCGCTTTTCACGGTCAAGGGGTAGAGTTTCATTCTCTTCGCCCCTATGAAAATGGTGATGATGTGAGACGAATTGATTGGAAAACATCAGCAAAAAAAGACTCCCTCTTTGTCAAAAAGTTTCAAGAAACTCATGAAAAGACCGTTTGTTGTATTCTCGATACCTCCGCTTCAATGAATTTTGGAACATCTCAAAAAAAATCTGAAACCGCCTTGCTCGCTTTAGCACTTATATCTTTTTCAGCTTTAAAAGATGGTGAAAAATGTGGGGCGTTATTTTACAATAATACTCTCAAATATATTCCTCCAAAAAAACACACAAAACAACTCTCTCATATTATTGCCACTGGACTTCAATGTTTCTCTCATAATCAACAGCAAACCGCTGACCACCAATCAGCACTTGCCTTGTTTTTTAAAGTACAGAAAAAAAGCTCTCTCTGTTTTTATTTTACTGATTCACTCCTCCCTCTTCCCGAAAAACAACTCATACAAATATCAAAAAAGCATGAGTTGATTATTATTTTGTTGGAAGATAAGGCTGATACCAACATACAAGGCGACCTTGATTTACATGATAATGAGGATGACATGAATTTATGGGTGAACTCTTTGAATATACAACACATAAAAAGAATTTTGAAAGAAAAAGAAAAAAAAGAAGAACAACGAGCTCAAGAACTGAAAAAATATAAAATTAATGTGTGGCACTTAGCCACACATGATGATGTTTACAAAACTCTTGGAGCACGATTTAAAAAATATTCAAAAATCTCATGACTGATATTTATAGTATAAAACCGTTTATTTTCACGACACTTCAACCCTTGTTGTTATTTTTTATTTTTGCAACCGCTCTTTTTGGATTCCTTGTTTTTCTTCTCTGGTTTTTTAAGAAAACAAAACAAACAACATTTATTATAAATGAACCAATCCTTCCAGCTGATTTCATAAAAACAACAAAACAAGCTCTGAAACACTGTGAAAAATTAGAAATAAAAGAGTTATGTTTTCAAACAACAGATATTATCAAAAATTATTGGAGTCAAAAACAACAATGTAATATTTCATCAAAAACAACAACAGAAATACAAATATCTGATCTTCCGAAAAAAATACAAAAAAATATGTATGAATATTTTCAACAGATTGATACAACAAAATTTTCTCAAGAGCAAAGAGATCACGATAAAAAAACACTTATTCAAAAAGCCCTCAAACTTATTATATGATATTTCAAAACCCATTCTTTTTTTGGCTCATCCTTATTCCTCTGCTTTTTCTTTTTATAAGAAAGAATAGAAAACAGGTGCCGCTTCATCCAGCTATTGCCTATATTCATGCACAGCTGACGTTTTGGCAAAAGTATAGTTTATTGATTATCAAAGTCATCTTCAGCTCTCTCATCATTGGTGGTTTTATTTTTCTTCTCATGCGACCACAGATAGAGATACAAAAACAAAAAATAGAAAAAAAAGGAATAGATATTGTCATTGCCATTGATGTCTCCTATTCAATGCTCGCAGAAGATATTACACCGAACCGAATGCAAGCGGCGAAAAAACATATTTCAAATTTTGTTTCCAAACTGCAAAATGACCGAGCAGCGATCGTAGTCTTTGCCGGAAAAGCGTTTACTCAAAGCCCTCTCACTTTTGACTATGGAATGATTCAAACATTTTTAGCAGAAATCTCTCCTTTTAGTATTCAACAGAATGCTCCAAACCTGGCAGGAACTTCTATTGGGGATGCCATACTTTCGGCAACTAATCGGCTCAATAAAGATCGAGATCGAAGCCGAGTTATTATTTTAATCACCGATGGAGATGCGAATATTGGGATTCATCCAGAAAAAGCATCAGAAATTGCGAAAAACGAAAATATTAAAATATATACCATTGGAGTCGGGAAAGAAAACGGAGCAAAAATCCCATTTACCAATAGACTGGGACAAAAACAATATATCAAAAATTCAGATGGAACGTTTGCCGTCGCAAAGTTTGATGAAACACGTCTGAAAAAACTTTCAGCCATTACCGGAGGGAAATATTTTCGAGCAACTGATAATCAAAGTTTCCAAAATATTTTTCAACATATTCAAAAACTCGAAAAAACAAACATTGAGATAGAAAATTTTATAGAAAAAAAAGATTCTTATAAATCATATCTTATCCCCTTCTTTCTTTTCTTTACCGTGTATCTTTTTTACTTTATGGCTATTAATCCTAAAACAGAATGATTTTTGGAAATATAAATGTTTTACATATCGGCCTTATTGTATTCACTGCTCTTTTATTTATAGTCGGATTATTTATAGCAATGAAAAAATACAGAAAAAAACCCCCCTTGGTCTTTGCATTCTTTAGTTTTGTTTTCGCTCTCTTTGCTATTCTCGATCCACTTGGAGGCATTTCTCTGCAATCAGCGGAACAAGAAAATATTCCTGTCTTTTTCTTACTTGATATTTCCCAAAGCATGAATGCACAAGACAGCATGTATAAAAGTCGCCTGACGTCATCAAAAATTCTTATAAAAAATGTGATAAACCAGTCCCCCAATAACATATACTCACTCATGCTTTTTGCGGGAGATGCCTACACCGTTATTCCTTTTACGCATGATCATCAAGCCTTTGCCTCCATGCTACAAAACATCAGCACTGATGATATTCATACCAAAGGAAGTGATATTAATGCCGCCCTTGCAGAAGGAATACAAAGAATAGAAGCGACAAAAAAGTCAGCTGTCTTTGTACTTATCAGTGACGGAGACGACGGAAGTACATTAGACCCAAACATAGAAAAAAAACTCGCACAATATAATATCCCGGTTATCAGTGTGGGAGTCGGAAGCATCGAAGGTGCAAAAATACCAACGGGACAAAACCCTTTTGGAAGAATGTTTTATAAGACTTTTCAGGGAAAAACCGTCGTATCAAAACTTTCTACACAGATTTTACAAAACATTTCAGCAGCTTCGGGAGGAAAATATTTTCATTTCAAACAAGAAAATAATGATCAAGATCTGATCCAACTGATTCAATCACACGGAGTTTCGGAAAAAAATATTTGGGAAAAACAAGAACAAGAAAAACTCTATCAATATTTTCTCTTCCTTTCATTTTTATTTTTTATAGCCTTTCTCTTTTCTCCCCTCAAAAGATTCATGCCACTGCTGTCTCTCATATTCCTCTTTTCTTCATGCACCGTAGCTCCAAGCGAAGCTTCTGTAGAACTTTATGAATATCAGGCTCAAAAAGAAAACAAATATACACAGGCAGAGTATTTCAACCAAAACTTACAAGAAATCACTCCTGGTCTTTCGACTGCATACAATCGTGGACGATATGCCTACAATAAAAAACAATACGAAAAAGCCAGTAATCTTTTTCAGCAATCCATACAAAACACCTGCCCTCACAACGAAACCCCATGTCAGCTATCGTGGTATAACCTGGGAAACAGTCTGTATAAATCAGCCGAATTTTTCAAACTCGAAGACAAAATTGAAATCTATAAAAAAAGCATTGAATCCTATGATAACGCTCTTTCTTTTGATCCACTGGATGAAGAAACACTCGCCAATAAAAACTTTGTTTTAGAAAAACTCAAAAAAGATCTTGAAGAACAACAAAAACGAGAAGATGAAAAACTTCCAAGTCCAGAAAATCAGTCATCAGATGCCCAAGACGGAGAGGGTCAAGATAGAGAAAAACAAGGAGAAGCTGACAATAGCTCACCCTTTTCACAAATGTCTGAAAAAGAAATGCAGGGATACATGGATACAATGGAAAGTAATGAAAAACAGTTTCAACAATACTTCCACCGAATTCCACAAAAAGAAAAAAAGATGAGCGAGGTAGAAAACTCTCCTTTGGACTACCTGATGGAAGATCCATTTTTTAAAGAATTTTTTGAGTCATCATCTTTTTTTGATGGGAAAAGTGGAGAAAAGGATTGGTGATTATTCGGATTTTGTTCCAGAAACTAAAGGTGGCATTTTCGTCATAGCGTCTGGAGTATCTTTCTTCAATCCAAGTTTTTGCATTAATGCCGTTACTCCCGCAGTCGCAACGACGGCAGCTGGGATAAACCCTGTAGCAAAGCCTCCTGCCGCTAATATCGCTGTTCCGGCCATTACCCCCATACTCACAGCAGGGTTATTTACCATCGTTTTCACAGTATTTCCAACAATAACGGGAGCGGCCCTGAAAGAATACGTTGCCACTCCCATAGATTTATCTATGAAATCTCCACCTTCTTCTCTGATTTTTTTCTTCTGTAATTGCACCGCATGATACTGTGCATTTCTCACCGCTTCTGATTTTGCAGAAAATGGGTTTAACTGTTCTGACCAAGTCCGATAATCGGCTTTATTCATATGAGCCTCAAGATTCGCTTCTGAATCCATTTTCTTTTTCATCCACTCTGTTACCTGAACATCATAGTTTTCTGCTGGTACTTCTCGAACGCTCTTTTTTTCATAAGTTTCTGCTGATGTAGTCAGTTCTAAGTTGATGAGTGAAGTGTATTCTTTTTGAAACGTTTTGAATCCTGAGTTTACATCTGCCAAATCCTTTTCAGCCTCTGCAATTTGTGCTGGAGTTGAAGCAGTTCTTCTTTTTACCCTCTCTAAATCATCTTTTTTCTTTTGTATCTCTTCCTTCTTATCTTCAAGCTCTGGAATATAATATTCTTGTTTTTGCCACCATCTTTTCGGTTTTTCATTACTCGCCTTCCCTTCCAGCACATCTAAAAACACACGTTTTTCAGCCCTCATTCGCATCATCGTTAAATGCTCATCTTTATTTTGTGTATAATGTTTAATACGCTCATCAGCCAGTTCAATTGTATTTAAAAATCCAATAGCAACATGATCATTTCGTTTTTGAAACTGCCTCCGCAAATTTGCTCGATGTTTTAAATCATCTAAAACTTGTCGCATCGCTACTTTTTCATGCTTTTGTGCATTCTCTTTCCCTAGTTTTTTATCAATACTGTCCATTGACATGGAATATGCATTTTTTGCCTCGGAGCTGTAAAGAGGGGTGGGGTTGACTTTTCGGGAAGCTTGTATTTTTTCAAGTTTTGCTGCTTTTGCTTCGGCGGCTTCTTCTTTTTCTTTAGATTCTTTCGCGTCTGCTGTAGCCTTATCCACCGCATCTGTAAGCTTTTTTATTTGTTCCTTAACCTTCTTCGAAGTATTATCTACATTAGGGTTTTTCTCTTGATTATCAAGTTCTTTTTTCTTCGTGTCCTCCGGCAGATTGAGGAATATCTTCGTCTGATCACTGCTCTTGCCCAGCAGTGTATTTTGTGCGCTCATTATATAGTCATTATAAAATATTATTTTTCTAACTCTTTACATATCATCTTCTCTAATTCTATTAATTTTTTATCAAAACTTGATTTCTTTCCAGCTATTTCCGCCTTACTCTCTTGGTAAAATTTCAGTAAATCTTCTAGTTTATTTTCCTTAATATATGTTTGTATATTTTTTGAGTCTGGAAAAAAATGAAACATTGTTTTTTCGAGCATAATTTGATCATTGGACTTTTTAGACATGTGATAAAAACCAAATTCGCCCTCATAATCCTTAGTTACCATCTCCCAGGATTCTTTATGATGGGTTTCTATATCTCTCAAACTAGCCTCAATATCTTGAGCTTCTTCCCCGTTTTTGCTGAAAGCCTCATCAGATTCATTTTCACCCTCTCCTGTGTCTATAATATTTGTCAAACTAGCTTCAGCTTGATCTTCTTCACTGTTTTTGCTGAGAACCTTATCAGGTTCATTTTTACCATCCACTTCTTTCGCACCAGAGCTGTCATCCTTTATGTCTGCCCTAAGCTCTTCCTTAACTTCATTTAATAATTTCCAAAAATATGTTTTTGGATTTTCTTTCGGCTCATAAGCAAAAAATGCTGGATAGTCTTTCTTTTCTTCTTCTGTTAATTCTTTATTATATCTTCCTTGAAGCTCCTTAATAATAATGTCAATTTGAATCATATTCTCAGTCATCTGTGTATAAAAACTAATTTGAGAATCTATATTTTCCTGAGTTACGTCTTTTATTTTCTCTCTTAAATTTTCGGTTTCAGTAGATAAATCATCTGCTGTTTTCTGAGATTTTTTCAAATCATATTCCGCTATCTTTTTCTCAAAGGCATCCGCAATATTATTAGATATGACTGATATAAAGTTCCATGCTTGATTCTTGCTTAACAGTTCTACTACAACTGCGAAATTTGGAATGAATTCTGGATTGATTTTAAGACATGCATAGAATTCTTCTAAACTCTCTACCCCAGATGTATTATTTTTTAATTTTGTGAGTACTTTTTCTAGATTTTCTCTCGATTCATCATTACTCAACAACGTATCAAAAGATACTGCGTTCAACGATTTCGGGATCTCATCCTGCATTACTATTTTTAATCTTGTAATACAACTATTTGTATCAAGATATTCTAACGACGCTGTTTTTATAAGTACAAGCAAGTCCGTTGCTGTCATATCTTTTGTTTCAATGTTCAGGGCTTTCGCTGTCTCAATAATTTGTTTTGTACTTGCTTCAATTTCATCATAGCTCCCATCCAATAATTTTTGCAATCCTTCGTTATCCCCTTCAGATTCATCAAATTGACGCTGAAAGCTTTCTGCTAATAGCTTTAACTGTTTATTTAATTGTCGACTCGCACGCAATTGATTTTGTACCGATTCATAATATTCTTCCAATCTATTAAGCCCATCAAGCTGAAGTTGCAATCGATTCAGCTCTTTTGTAAGCGCGTCATAATTACTGATATCTTCAGGCGTATAATCACTGACACGATCAACTGTGTTCAATAGGCTTAGCTTTACCTCTAAATCATGGATTTGCGAACGCAAATGACTGTTTTCCTCATTAGAGTTTTGCAACAACATATCTGTCACTCCTCTTTCTTTATCTGCTTTCGCTAATTGAGCTTTTAATTTTGCAATAAACAAAGTCATCGCAATAAATATTTGATCCTTATTTTTATGAGAAAGATTGAGTTCGGCAATCAGCTCATTTTTTTGATCAATCTCTGAACGCAAAGATGCAAACCATTCATTAAATTCAAAAAATTGCAGTTTTAAAATAGCTGTATATTCCTGTAAAGTTCTATATTTTTCATTCAAATTTTCGTAGTCTTCAATAGTATGACCAGGAATAATATTTTCATTCATAACCACTCGACGGGTTTGCAACTCTTTCACTTTCTGTTCGAGGTCTTGAATTCTTGCTTGCGCTTTTTCTAGCTCTTGTCCGGTTATCCCATGATTTTGTAGTTCTCTTCTATAATCTGCTAATGCTTTTTGATATAACGGCTCCATCGTACTGAATTCTATTTCCAAACTTCGGAAACCTGTTTCAAAAACGTTCGTAATAAAAGATTGATTCTCTAATTCATATTGAGTTACTTCATTTTTTTCTGTGATTTTTTTGTTTTCTTGTTCTAATTGTTGTATTTTATTCGTWAAATCTGCAATTTGATCCCTGGATAATAAATTTTTCTGATTTAAAATCGATATAATTTTCTTCATTCTTCCCGCTTTCGTCTCATTTTCTAACTGCGTTAACATTTGCATATCAATAATTTCTGACTTCATTAATTCGTTCAAAAAATCCATATCATCTAACTGTCCGTTATACTTTTCATATAATGATAAAAACCCCTGTTTGAGTGCCTCATTTTCAATTGTCAAAACCCCCTCATTTTCTTGAGATTTTTTTAACTCCACAGTCAACCCAATATTCTCTTCAACYTCTTTTTTATACCATTCTCCCAAGGTATCATTCTCATCCAATACTTTTTCTAACAGTTCACTCGCATAGTCATACATTTCTGCTAATTCTGCTCGAAGTGTTGTATTCGCAAGTTTTAAGTGATCATTGCTCTGAATCATCTCTTTATACTTTTCCAATAACTTGGTAATAACTTTAGCCATCTGTTCGTTCTCTATTTTTAATGATTCCTCTAATTTTGAAGGAAAAAATAATATTTTTGACATATCCCTCCCCTGCAAATCTAAACGATAATTTGATTCATGTGGTTTAAATTTTGAAAGAATATCTTCATATAAATACGATAATTTTAAATATGATTCAAATTGTTTTTTTACTGAATCTAAACAGTCAAATTCTCCGTATTCCATAAAAACATCTTGTGCTAATTCTTGTGCCTGTGTAATACACCCAGCTCTATCTTTTGTTTTTGATAAAGTGGCATTCATATTATTTTGTATCTTCCTCAAAGAGATCTCAAACTGAGACTTATAAGAATCAAGAATATCTTTTTTTATCGATCCAATCATAGCATTCTTTGCATCTCTATCTAGGTTCGGATATTTTTGTAATCCTGCTAATTTTTTCGACACAATTCCTAAATTTTCAATTTTGTGTTGAATTGCTAACAACGGCACAGAAATCTCCTCTGTCATTCTTGCTTGATTTGCAAGTTCTAAAGCAGAATTGAGCTCGTCAATCCGGTTAAAATCGTCTAATTTTTCTGCAAGTGCCATAGTATTTTAGTTAATTTTATACCATATCATATTATTATAGCATATTTTTTTATAAATTTCAAGCCCTTCCCCTATCCAAAGATTGCATCAATTTCAAGGCTTTGTTGAATTCGTGCTGTGAGTAATGTTTTTTGCATATCTTCCCAACTTACATGAGCCACTCTTCTTTCCTCACAATCCCCTGACAGTTCTTCCATTTTTGGCTCCCATGATTGTTCTTTATGTAATTCATCAGTTAAAAATGTTTGCATACCGCTCTCTATTTTAGAAAGTGATGTCACATCAAAATGTAAAAATGATTTCATTTCTTTTTCTAACTCCTCGATAGTGGTCGTGTTAAATCTATCAGCAGAATTTTGTAACTCTTTTGTCATGTTCTTAATCGAAAGACTATCGTTATAAAACGTTGATAAGTCTGTCTCAAATGCTTCAAGCGTATAATAATCAGATAACCTCCCTTCATAATGTTTCTCCCGTCGTTCTAAAAAGAAAGACCAAATATCAACTCGAACCTGTGCCTCTCTTTCCATTGTCTTGGTTAAGTAATTACCAACCAAATTTATATGCTTCCTCGTTTTAAAATATGTTACACACATTTCTTTCATTTCTGCTTGTTTAATAGGTAAACTTTGCTCTTTGATTTTTTCATTAAATAATGACTGAACCTTAATAAAACTCTTTTTTAAGTTTGTTTTATAATATGAGAATGCGTTAATAAGAGCCTTTGGACTTTCATACTTTACTTTTGATAATTTATCAAAATAGGCAATAATCACTTTTTCTAACTCCGCATACAGCAATTTTTCTGTTAAAGCCCGAACTTTCTGTTGCTCTTGAGTATATTCATCTAAGTATGATTTTTCTGCATATGTCGGACCTGATAAATCATTCGTTACCGATGTGTATTGTGGTTTTAATTCTGGTGTCACTGGCTCTGTTTCAGGGCTTTGCGGAACGTCTGCTCCTGGAACATCAACGTAGATAGTATTTGTGATAGTGTTTGTGATAGTTTTTATATCTCCAAGTTGTATACGAATAAGCTCGAGAATATCATCCATCTCCATGTTTTCAGTTGGAATCTCATATTGTTTAGCGATACTTAGAATTTGATCTTTGTTTTCTTGGATTTCATCCTCTCTTAATCCTACAACCTTCATCAAAGCATCTGCCTGTCCTTCTTGTTGTACGAGCTGTGTGTCTAAACTTTTCCCCATAACCAAAAGTCCATCAAAGTTATTTTTTAAACTATCAAAATCTTGCTGAATTTGATTATATCTTTTTAAAACCTCATCAAAATAACTCATGTCTTCTCCTTCTCCAAAAACACCTCCTTGATTATTTTTTAATTCTTTAATTTGTTGCTGAAGTTGCTCGATAATACGAYCTGATGTTTTTAAGTCTGATTGCAACTCTGTATTATTTCTTTTAATATCTCTATTTTCTTGCTTCAAACTTTTAATCTGTAATTCATATTTTTTTATCAATGCCGCCTGCTCTACATTTAATTTATTCGCAAGATCTAAGTATTTATTTTGTTTATTAATAACTACTTTATGATTTTCAAGCTGAAGTTTTAATGAAAGATAGTATTCATTTAAGAGTTTTAAATCTGCTTTTAATGTAATATTCTCAAAGTCTGTCTCAAACGTTGAATCCCCTTGAATAATCAATGTCTTTTGTTTATTTAAACGCTTCATTTCTGCCTTCACTCTGTCGAGTTCATTTTGAGTATCTTCAAGGGCTCCTCCTAAAATAGCATTATCAGCTAACAACTTTTTAATATCTTCATCTTTCTCAGCATTTTTCCCTTCTAACTGAGCAATATAAATATTCATTGCCAGTATTGTCTCATTATATTTCGCGATAGCTTGTTTATATCCAGTAATCGTATTACCAAATGATCCCGACCATGCGGTTAATTCATTGAGCTGTGCTTGCAAAGAAAGATTTTTTTCATGAAGCTCCATGTATTCTGCTACTGTATATCCTTCTGTGTTGTCGGGGCTCATAATAACTTGAACATTTTTTAATTTACTGATTATTTTTTCTAGATTTTGAATTCTGCTTTGGGCAGATTCTAGATTTCCTCCTGTCTTGGCATGATCTTGTATTTCAATATTATATAATTCCTCTAGATGACGTAATGCTGCTTGTGAATTTTGAAAGCCTTCTTCAAAAACACCTGTAATAATCGTTTGATTCTCTAAAGCGTACTGAGTTGATTCATTTTTGTCTGTCATTCTACGGAGTGCATTTTGTAGATGTTCAAATTTTACAGCTGATTGTTGTAAYTTTTCCCAGAGGTCAGATATAAGAGTGCTGCTCTCTTCCATTTGTGCTTGTAATGCCGCATGAATTGTCCCCGCTGATGAGTCCAATGGAATATTTAATATTTGTGCAAAAGATTTTAATACTCCTTTTATAGTACTTTGAAATTGTTCTAATGCATTAATTGCTTCTTTTTTATCTTGAGATAATTCCAAGTTTTCATCAGTGAGTTTTTTGTTTTTCTCGAGTGATCGAGATAAACGATGTTCTAAATCTCCAGCTTTTATCAACCAATTATTTAATTCATCTTTCCCCATTTCTTCTGAATCTTCCAAAAATTTCAACGTATCTTCAAGCTCTAACATCCACTCAGACATTTCTTCTTTGAGGTCTTTTATTTCGAGGCCTCTTTCTTGAAATTTCAGCATCAATGCTTCATAATGCGAACTCAGTTCATATGAATCTTGTAAGAGCTCATCGTATTTTTCTGAAGTGCTATTTTCGAGATCCGCAAGCTTTCGCTCAAGAATCGAGACTTCTTTTTCCCAAGACTGTAACATCTCATCATTATAATCTTTCAAATTTCTCTTATCTTCATTTGCTCTCTCTAAAGCATTGCGTAAAGATACTATTTTACTTTTTTGTTTGGTAATCTTTGTATTCAGATGATCTTCTTGCAAAAAGATTTCTGGCACTGATTGTAAAAAAATAGATAAGTCACTGAGAGCGGCATTATATACAGAATCACGATGAACATATGCCTGAATTTTTTCAGACGCAGATATGATAGCATTTTTTAAACTCACTCCTTCCTTATCCATCTTTTGAATAATGCTTTTTGATCGATAGTATTTCAATGATTTTATAACCACTCCAATAATATTTGAATTTTTTCGCACTTCTTTTTGCTCTGATATCAAATCATTTACTTCTCTATGTATTTGCTCACTTTGAAAATCAATCGCATTCATCGCTTGTATTAATTCATTTTCACAATGTGCAAATTGAGCAACTGGTAAATCTAATAATGTATGAATAGATGAAACATCATTTCCATAATCTTCGAGCAATTCAGTCAAAGCCGCCTCAGTTTCTTGATTTTTAAACAAGAAAAACAAGTCCTTTCTTACCTGTACATTATATGATAATGACGTGTTATCTAACCAATCTATAAGCATCTGAGAAGATGGAACCTGTTGAATCATCGCCTTATATAAATCATCCGATCCATCATTTCCCTCAATATATTGTTCAAAAAGAGGCATCCAAGATTCTAAATTCTCCCATTGTTTTAACTCCTCAGGAACAACATCCCCAGGAACAAGACCAAACATTCGTGATAAAATATTATGAAAAATTTCTTTTTCATTTAAATCATTTTGAGTTTGCTTTGAAAATAATGTGTTTATATTGTTATCCATATTCTATTCATTTATTTGTTTAAGACTATCTTTCGCTTCGTCTTCCGATGAAATTTCTTGATAGTCAGTAAGTTCTATAATTTTATTATTATCAGGGGCCTTTTCTTGTCTTTTATCAAACGAAGAAATTCGCGAAGCCTCTCTTTTCTTACTCCGATTTGAACGGGCTGTCCTATAGTCCGTAATTTTTTCTTGAGATTGTTCTTTTCTTAAAGAAGAAATATTCCAAAAATTATGCCCAGTAGAAATGTTTTTAATTTTCATTTGCATATCATCAAAAGTTATACGTCCACTTTTTACATTCACTCTTGGTGTTTTTTGAAATAAATCATACGTAATATTATAACGTTCAATGGCAATATGAATCTCTTCTAATAAAGTACGCATCTCAATATCATCACTCCGTTCAGATAAGCTTTGTGTATTTCCAGCAATAAAAACCCCTTGGCAAATTCCGACATATAAATCTTGAAATGATTCTATTTCATCTTCGATTTTTTCTGATAATAATTCCACTTGTTCTGTTCGAATAGCTAATAATTCACGTGTCTGTTTTTTGAATTCTTCTCTCGCGGATTCTTTTCCAGCCGTTTTTAAAGCAACATCAATAATTCCTTTTTCAGAAAAATCATGATCAACAGACACCTGTTCATTATTTTTTTGTTGAAGCTGAGCATATTCATCCATCAATACTTGTAATTCATTTTTCTCATAATCATTTTCCGCAGTGTCTAAAAGGTCAGGCAAACTTTCAGCTGCTACACTTAAATATTGTTGAGCTTCATAGATAGCTTCTACAGATACAGCTTGACTTAAGTCATTTCTCGCAGCGAGTTCTTCTTCATTATAAGTAGAAATGATTCGTAAATTATTTTTAAATCCAATGATAGCCTTATTAATATCTTGAACATTGATTGCTCCAGATAAATCTGAGACATCTGTTACTTGCAATGGATCTTTTTCAGTAATTTCTTTCGATGGGCTTAAATGACCAGTATGGAATTGAACTGGAATAGTCTTTGTGGTAACGACCGGTGCAGACTGTGATATAGGATCAGCAGGAGTAATTTTTAGTGTTTTTTTCGGAGCTGCTTGTTTTGTATCAGATGATATCTTTTTTGGCACTTGTTTCACTTTCGGTGCCGGTAATTGTGCTTTAGGCGGTTGCTTCGATTGAATATCAACGACCTTATTTTTAATTCCAGCCTGATTCTGTGCTACGATCGAATTCTCATCTGTATTTTTCTCTATTTGTTTTGGCTTCGCCTCTTGAATAGCTTCATTATACACTTCAATTTTGGATAAAATCTGAGAAAATACTCGCTGAATGTCCTCATCTGTTTTTAAATGGCTATTTTCTAATAGTATATCTCGTTTTTCTATTAAAAAACGATATTTTCGACTAGCGGGATCTTTTCCATCTATTGTTGCCCCTCTAGTTAACAAGTCAGTTTTATATGCTGAAAAAATTTCTGCATAACTCTTTCCATCTTTCTCAACTGGTTGTTTTAAGAGTTTTTTAAAATTATGAGCCATCCCCATTTTTTTTCCATCACAGAAAAAATCTGACATGTTATCAACCATCTGATTCAGACGTGATAATTTTTCCGCATCCGCAGTTTCTAATTGCTGTTTTTGCAATTCTTCGGCGGTCCTCGTATTACCCCATATTTTATTTATAACGCTTTGTAACATAATGTAAATCTTAATAATATATTTTTATCTAACCTTCCATCGATACAATTCTTCTTCTGACTTCACTGTACTGTTCATTTGTCCCGGAAAAATAATCATACACAATCTGATGATCTCCGTGTTCATTAATCGTAAATATTCCTTCCTCTGTAATAAAAAATCCACACTCTGTCGGATCAACTAAAAAACGATTTTTATCAGCATCAGATTGAAAATCTTTTGATTTAAAGAAAAAACCAATATCTTGCCACCCTTGCTCAGCGAGGATAGACTGTTCAATTTTTCGTTTTCCTGGTTTCGCATCATACACATAAACCTCCTGTGTTGTAAGATCTTTGAAAAATAAGTACATTCCATCTTTCTTTGAAGGAAGAACTAATCCTGTATGCTTTGGAATACGATGAATTCTATATCCCTCCATATTTTGAGGATTATTTAAATTCTCCAATCCCTGACATACTTTCATATTTTTACCTAAAACAGACAATTCAAAATCTGGTGTTTTTGATCGATTATCAAATTGTCCTTTTTCCCCATCAAATTTATAAAATAAACGTTTGATCGCTCGTGAAACAGAGCGAGCTCCCATTTCTTTCTCTAAAAAAAGTTTTAAATCTTCTGAAGACTCCGTTATTTTACCATGTAATAAAGCCTGTAAATCAGATAAAAAAGATTCAATCTRWKKWCKAANNWCWGTNWTYRATTWYTTYATTTAYTGNCNTANRYATATNYKCTCRTYWYWMAKGYGWTWSATNWWTTTWMAWARATTNNTWMATYTNATTKWTATYSYAKMRGKTRAYTTTTNKYAGMWYSYYATANTATAAAGNWSMAYWWKYATNATNRWCSAARKAAKWGKSWTWGWAKRKTYTAWTKCANNTCWRGWCTTTNMTYYRAAWYAWWWYTCANTWKWAAYGARTTNAYTWWTTGTWCTANCTNKTSKYWTTYSGATTTGGCAAGTTTTTATCAAAAGCTTTTTCAATGTTTTCATAATATTTATTAATTGTCTCATTAGAATTATTCATCATTCCTACTCTAACTTTATTAAACCTTTCTATTAATTCATTATTTTTTTGGATAAATAGATTATTTAATTCATCAAATTTATTAATACGCTCTATTGCTGATAAATGTGTACTCTCCCCTGTTTTTTTCATTATTTTTCCATGATCATCTTCTAATTTTGTGATTTTTTTGGTAATCATATCAAGCATCGCTCTTTGATCTCTTTCTTTCATAACATCAGTGGCTGCTCTAACACGATTCTTCTGCCCCATTTTATAAATTTTATCTTTTTTTAATAGTTCTTTATTAATCTCCTGGGTATCCTTATTCAATGCTTTTTGAATTTGCAATCGATTTGTTTGCGTCTTTGGCATAGATTGTATCCCTAACATTTGAAAAAGTGAATTTACTTTTCCCAATAATTCTATATCTGATGATAACTGTTCAATAGTATTTTTATTATCATACAAACGTTTCTGAATATACTCTTCTATTCCTACAATTTGTTTATCAACATTCGCAAACAGCCCATCATCAAAACTTTCATTGACTCCATCAAATAACATATCTCCCTTTGGAGATTGTAGGTTCTTATGTTTATCATAAATAAAAGCCTCCCCCAAATCATCGTTTATTTTTCTCAGCCTCTTTTTTGTTTCTGGCTTTAAAAATTGAGCCACTCCATGAAAATGTTCTTTAATACCATGTTTAATATCATCAGCCGTTGTTCGATCTTTTAATGATAATTTTGTACCAACTCCTAGTTTCATAGACATGTTTAAATTATCTGTTCCAATAGAACCAAAACCTGAAGCTGTTCCTGTCGTTGCCTTTCCTTTTGTAATTTCTTCTACTGAGACATCCAAAAAATCAACATAATTTTCAGCTATAGTTTCTTTTTGCCCTTCATAGATAGTGATAATTTTTTGAATATATGAGCTTTGAATAAATTCTGTCATTGAATCTTTTCGAAAATTGAGTTCATATGCAGCCATTCCTAAAACTATAGCAACTGCACAAACATCAACAATTGATTGAGGAACCCAACATGTTAAAGCAATATATAGTCGTTTAGAATTTTGCCATAATGTTCGTTTATTAAATGGTGCATCATCAAGCTCTGAAAAATCTCCTTCAGCAATATCTAATTTTGTAGAGTGAGCATAAACTTGAACATTTATAACTGACAAAGCTGGAAGTACTGAACTTATTAGGGCTGCCTGCATCGTTGTCTCCATATTTGGACTTCCTGTAATCATTTTTTGCATATCCATAGCTAAAACCTTCCAAACATCCCAAATATTTGTTCCCACCTCTAAAGACGAATCAAGCCAGTTTTTTATAACATTATCATTATATACCCAAGAAATACCATTTGTTACCATCGATAATAAAAGAATTGATTGATCGATTCCTTCACTTCCAATCGTAATACGAAGGTCTTGTTGTATTATATAGGTTAAAAACTCCTTCATTTTGGCGTGTTCTTCTCCATTAATATTTGATAATTCTAATCGAATTGAATTTTGAAAAATAGATATAAATCCAACATTTTTGATTAAACTTTTTACAAACTTTTCCCAAGATTGTTTTGATTTTTTTTCTTCCTTCATCCAATTCCAAATATTATTCGCTGAAAAAGATGCCCCGTTTGGTAATTTCGTTTGAGAAACAATCATTTTTTTCTCCTCCATATAGACAAACAATGTTTTTACGGCCTGTCTTACATTTTTCTCTGCATATCGACTCTCCAAAGATTCTTCTCCAAACGATTTATGAATATAACTATTAATATGTGCGACCATACTGGCTGCATGATTTTTCGAATATTCCAGCTCCATATGATCAATTGCCTTTCCAACTTGCTCTGGTAAAATATTCAGTCTCCTCAATTTTCTTTTGAGCAGTGTGTTTTTATGAATACCTGCAGACACAAGTGCCGATGTAACATCTTCAGAAATAGAGGCCACTTCTGGAGCACCTTTTTGTGTTTTTTCCTTACGAGATAAAAAACTTGGTAATTGTGATAAAATATTTTCCATAATATAATCCTTTAATGTATTATTTAAGTGAAGCTACCCGTTGTACTGTCTCTATATCTGCTGTATTCATTTCTGGTTTTATTTGTTTGTTTTTTGGAGCCTCTGTCTCTTTTATCATTTTCTTCTTCGTGGTTATTTTTTGATTTGTTTTGGACGTATTCTGAGGAGAAAGCAATGATGCTTTATGAAGACCAAATGTATCGCGCAAATGTGTTATTCCTTTCTTTTGAAAAGCTTTTAAATGTACTTTTGCTTGTTTTCCATATTGCTCATTCGCCAGACCAAACCCCTGGCTGAGTGCAATCCCTGCAAACAAAATCAAAGCACTTTTTAATAGTCCTCGCCCTTGTGGTTTTTCCATAGCATCTAAGGCTGTTTCTAAAGTATAAGATTTTCGCAGAGCGGCATCTTGACTTAACACATATGTTAAAATTTCACAATTTACTTTTTGTAAATCTTGCATTGGAATTTTTAACAAATCTTTCTTTTTTGTAGGAACCTGTTTCGAAGTAAATACCTCAAAGTTTGTCATTTCGACATAATAATCTTGTATCTCAGTACTATTTTTTCTGACTCCCTCATTTTCTTGAGACATCTTCGTAACACCAAATTTATATACATTTGATAAAGCCGTCTTWTCAGCACCTCGAGGAATACCAAATTCTTTAATATCTGCGGCAATTTTATCTTTCAATTCATCACTTGGGATCTCCTGTTTTTCTGCTTGCACTTGAGTCTGAAAAGCTGCATGCGATGCTCCATTTTTTTCTACAAAATCTTGAAAAGCCTTCGTAGCATCTCTATTCTCGGTAAACAATGATAAAGCCATTGTTTGTGTTGTTGTTTCTGTTCGAACTGAATTAACAGTATCTTTCACACCAATATTCTCACGCTCTTGTAATAATCGTGACCATAACATTTCTCGCAAGACTTGTATCCCTTGTATTGAATCAATTTCAATCAAGTTTCGATCTCCATCCACTAAACAGTCTTCTTCAATAGAAAAACTATCTTGTCCAGAGCTGAGAGTCACGGTAAAATATCCGTTACAATGCATTGCCACAACATCAAAAAGGGTTGAAGGGATCTTCATTTCTGAATATTCATCTAAGAAAAAAGAAAGATTATCTCTGAGTTGATCGAGATCTCCTGAAATATTTGTTTCAAGAAAATCTCCAAAGATTTCTCCTAATTCATAAATACTTGTATTCTCCTTCGCTGTAGTAGGATAAGTCATAATTATAACGTTATATATATAGTGTTTATTTCTGCCATTCTAATAAATTTCCATTATTAGAATTTTTGTCGTAAGATACTAAAATTTGATTTCCATATTTTTTTTGTAAAGTAAATTTCTCCGCAATAGAATTAGTAATTAATTCTCCTCGTAATTCATCAAACATATCACCGTAGTCACTTAATAACGCAGCCGTTCGCTCTAAATGAACATAAACAGCTGTCTGATAGAGATCACACATAGTATATTTATCAGAAATATACTCTCCCTCTGGAGTCTGTGCTAATTCATTTCTTTTATCTAATAAGGGTTTAAAATCAGATTTATCGGAATAAAATGAATCCTTAATAATTTTTTTGTATTGTTGTTTTCTATCTTCCATAAAATCCTTAACTCTTGTGTCAATACTTTGAGTTATTTTCTTCTGCACCACTTCTAAAATTATTTTTGATTCAGGCGATTGAGCCTGAGATAATTTTTTTCGAATATCCTCTTTAAAAATATTAAACTTTTTTATAAAATTTTTATGAAAATCTTTCTCTGTATAATCTCCAGTATTTTGAGGCAAGGTTGCCTTCGGTACCTTTTTTAAAAATTCAAATAAATCATCAAGATGTTCATTCTTTAAAAATAGCCGAAAAGCTTTTACTTCAGACAGTCTTTTAAGATGCAAATTCAAACTATTCGTATATGCACTCTTTTTATATTCATCTTTTTCTGCCTTGATCCATTTATTTTCATTTGAAATCACCATATTTAAAATTGTATCAATCCCTGAAATCAAATCAATAATCTCTGACTTAGCATCAATAAAAATTGAAATATCTTCTTGATATTTTGCCAATGATTTTAAAAATAAATCAAAACTTTTCTCCGTCGAATCTAAATTTTTATCTAAATCTAATACTGACATACCTTTAGATTCTTTGGAGCCCATCATACTAAAAATATTTATTTTATCCTTAATAGATTTTAACAAAACACCAAATACAAATCGCTTTTTTTTCGGCTTCTCCTCAGGAGTAGAAATATCACTTTTTGGATTTGAAAACCTCTGTGTGGTAATATCTATGACTTTATTTTGTTTTGGGACTTGTACAGGGACTTCATTCAACGATTCAGGAAAATATCTTGTATAATTATCTCTCACCCATTCAAAAGCATGCTTCACATCTTCTCCCGTCATCTTTTTCATTCGTAAATACTTATACTCTTCTAATTGTAAGTCTTTTAGTGTTAATACATGCCTTAAAATACTGTTATTAATACACTCCAAATACATACGCCCATCTTTTTGTGCATTCGTATGTTTTGCTAAATCTTCAACCGCACGAATAAAAGAACATTTCGTCTCCGGAATATTATTTTTAAACGCATAAAGAAAAATTTGATGCGATGGATTTTTAGTATCTTGAGAAAATTTATCAAGATACGTCTGCACTAAAACGTTCCATGACAAGTTTTTCATAGATTCAATAGCTTTATCCCCATCCATTTCTATTTCATATGCCATCGTCATAAAACAAATATTAATAAAATTCCCACATATTATACACTACTTTTGACAAAAAATCAAATGCCTTGTGTTATCAGTGTAAATGATTACATTTTGTTTACATATCAACAAAATATTACACAATGTTATTTTGTGCAATCGAGTGAAAAAACTTACAAATACTTATTTTCTGTAAAAAAACATAAAAAAAAGCCCCCTTCTTGCGAAGAGAGCTGAAATGTTTTTTTGAGTGAGACTTAGTAGTTAGCCAAATGAGCGAATGCTTTATTTGCTTCAGCCATCTTTTGTACATCAATTTTCTTTTTGAAGACATCTCCTTGTTCATTGAATGCTTCATTGATTTCGAAAGCGAGTTTATCAGCCATAGCTTTTCCTTTTCGTTTTCGACATACCGCAAGCAGCCATCGAATAGAAAGTGATACTTGTCGTTTTGAATTTACTTCTCGTGGAATCTGGTAAACAGCTCCTCCGACTCGTTTTGGTCKAACCTCTACTTGTGGCATAATATTTCGAAGTGCTCGTTCGAAAGACTCTTGTGGAGTTTTATGTCCCATTTTTTTAAGTTGATCAAGACAATCTTGGTAAATTCCTCGTGCGATGTTCTTTTTTCCATCCCACATCATTGAGCAAATAAATTTCTCGATAAGCTCGGTTGTTCCTACTGGTTGGTATGTATACATTTCTGTAAAAAATTAATAGATTATTTCTTTGGTCGTTTTGTTCCATAACGACTTCGTGATTGTTTTCGTCCCTCAACTCCTTGACAATCATAACATCCTCGAACGATATGATATTTTACTCCGGGTAGATCCTTTACTCGTCCTCCTCGGATAGCAACAATTGAATGTTCTTGTAAGTTATGCCCCTCTCCTCCAATATATGCTGTTACTTCATACCCATTTGTGAGTCGCACTCGAGCAATTTTCCGCAAAGCCGAATTCGGTTTTTTTGGAGTCATCGTTCGAACACTCGTACAAACTCCTCTTCGCATCGGTGAACTCAATGGTCGAGACCGTCCTTTCAAAGAATTAAAATTTGTTTGTAAAGCTGGTGCTTTAGACTTTTTACGAGGCGTTTTGCGCGGCTTACGTATAAGTTGATTAATAGTAGGCATGTATTTTTGTTAAATAGCTCGCGGATTTTAGTCAATTACATGATATGAGTCAAGAAAAAACACAAATATTTTTATTGCTGAATAAAAAAGATGAAAAATCTCCTTTACAAAACAACGAAAAATTCTAAAAATAGATATAAGAATTCTTTAAAAATCCTCCATGGCCTCTGATCTTAAAAATCTCAAAATACCACCACACTCTGAAGAATCGGAAAAAGCCGTTCTTGGATCGGTTCTTATAGAAAAAGAAAGTTTAATTAAAGTAGCAGATCTTCTCCTTCCAGAAGATTTCTATTTTGAAAAACATCAAAAAATCTGGAATGCGATGACTTCTCAGTTTCAAAGCAACATTCCAATTGACCTCTTAACTCTTTCAAATACTTTAGCTGAAAACAAAGAACTCGATGCCATTGGGGGTATGTCTTATTTAGCTTCCATCCAATCAGAAGTACCAACTTCTGCCCATATCGTTTCATATGCGCTTGTAGTAAAAAATAAATCAACCAGGCGAAAAATGATATCTGCGGGAAATAATATTCTCGGACTCGGTTTTGATGAAAAAAATCCTATTGAAGAAGATTTAGAATCGGCTGAAAAAAATGTTTTTCAAATATCTCAAACTTTTTTGAAAAACAAGTTTACCCATATTAAAGATATATTAAAAGGTCGTCATTCTTTTTTTCTCGATGCCGCAGCCTCTGAGGATTCCAATAAACTTCAAGGAATCCCCTCTGGATTTGCCAATCTAGATTATGTTATGAATGGACTCAAACCATCCGACCTTATTATTGTTGCGGCCCGTCCATCAATGGGTAAAACAGCCTTTGCACTAAACATTGCCCATAACGCGGCGCTTACTCATGGAAAACGAATTGCTATTTTTTCACTTGAGATGAGTAAAGAGCAGCTGACGGACCGTCTGATTTGTATGACGGGAGGTCTTGATTCATGGAAACTGAATAAAGGAGAGCTCAGCGAGGAGGAAATGAACTCACTCGCACGAAACGTTGATGACCTGGCCAAAGCCCATATTTTTATTGATGACACCGTTGGAGCGTCTTTATCTGAAGTTCGGGCCAAAGCTCGAAGACTTCAAATGGAGCACTCACTCGATATGATCATTATTGATTACCTCCAACTGATGACCAGTGGAAACGCAGCCTATGCCGGAAATCGAGTACAAGAAGTGTCAGAAATCTCACGAGCACTCAAACAACTCGGACGAGAACTGCATATTCCCATTGTTTGTCTCTCTCAGCTTTCTCGAGCGGTGGAAAACCGACCAGGAAAACTCCCCCAACTCGCCGATTTACGAGAATCTGGATCRATTGAGCAAGATGCGGATCTCGTGCTCATGCTTTTTCGAGAAGACTACTACGAACCAGATACTGATCGAAAAGGAATGGTTGATATTCTGATTCGAAAAAACAGGAATGGACCCGTTGGAAAAATTGAACTTCGCTTTACCGCAAGCTCTATGCGATTCACCGCACAAGAAACCGGACTTATTGATGATGAGTAAAATAACTGTGGAAAAAAAGACGTGACAGGTAAAAAAAACCTGCTACACTTCAAGTGACTTTTAATACGTTCTTTATGCAAAAACTCCTCAAAATTTGTCCACTCTTTAAAGAGCTATCCGCAGATTCTCTGAAAATCATTGAAGAAAAAATGGTGCTACGAACTTTCCGACCAAAAGAATATATCTTACGAGAAGGGAGTGAAAACAATAATTTATTTATTATTCATACCGGAATCGTCCGAGTTGATACTTTTAGTAACAACCGAAGGCAAACCCTTTCTTTCCTAAAAGAAGGAGACTTTTTTGGAGAAATTGCTGTATTCACCAGTGGAAACACCAGCGCCAGTGTTATTTCGGTAATCCAAAGTGATATTTACACGATTAAAAAAGAAGATTTTCACGAACTGATTGATCAAAACCCTCGTCTTGGAAAAAATATTATTGAATACCTCGCCACACGGGTACGAAATGCTGATAAAGTTATTTACGATTACGCTTTTAAAATGCTGGAATCGCGAGTCGCTTCAAAATTGATCGTACTGATGCATATGTTTAAAGGAAAAGAAAATGATAATATCTTTATTAATCTTCCTATTACCCATCAAGATCTTGCCGATTACGTTGGAACATCACGAGAAACCGTTACAAAAATTCTTGCCAAGTTTAAAGACCGAGCGATTATCGATGTACAGACCAAAAAAATCACTATTCTAGATGAACAACGGCTTGCAGCCTGGAGTGAAGACTAATTCCTTCCTCTCTTCATCACTTCAAAAAAAACCGCCCGGTCAAACAGCAGATAATATATATGTTCTGCAAAAAGACTGCTGGCGGTGTTTATTTTTTCAAATAATGATAAATGCTTCCAATGATTTTTTACTAAATATTTTTGATGCAAAAAAGACCAAACCTTCACCAAAAAACCTTTCTTTTTTTGACGAACTAAAAATGACCCAACTTCATCAGAACTCACCGTTCGATCATGCCAAGCCTGAGCGGAGGACACAAATGCTGAATCATATCCAGCATAATGGAGTTTTGCCGCCAAGTCACAGTCTTCTTTATACATAAAAAAGGATTCATCAAATATTTCTCCATTCTGTTTTATTTTTTCTAATGCCGAAATTCTATAGAGAGCGGCCGCTCCAGAAGGCCCAAAAATAAATACTTCTTGATCATATTGACCAGAATCTTGTTCTGATTGCCCCATATCAAAAAAACGAAAACTACTCGTTTTTAATAATCCACATGAATCAATAATATCGGTTTTTTCTTGATTATTAAAATCCCACCGCAAGAGTTTCCCACTCGCACTCGCAACATTTTGCAAAGAAAACGCCTCTGATAAATGATCTAAAAAATATTCATCAAATATCATATCAGGATTTAAACAGGCATATAATGGATATTTCGCTTGAGAAATAAGAAAATTATGCCCCTTTGAGAATCCCGTATTTTCTTTTTGAAAAATCTTCACTTCTGGAAATTCTTTTTGTACAAATCCGACATCATCACTCTCTCCATTGGTGTTATCTAAAACAACAATCTCTATTTCTACATCTTTTTGAGATCGTAAAGATTCCAACATATATGGCAGATATCTTTTTGAATTATATAAAATAATTCCAACCGAAACAGATTTTTTCTTTTTCACAAGTATAAAATACGCTTTCTATTGGATTTTTCAAGCCAAATTTTGTATAATATGAGCAGATGACACGAAAAAACACATTATTATCGGCCATACAAAAAATATCTGACACAAGCGTTCACGATGAGTTGACCCTCTTGATAGAAAAAGCCTATCCCGAAATGATAAAAAAAGCCAAACCAACACAAGGAAATATTATAATGTTTACCGACGGTGCGTCAAAAGGAAATCCTGGAAAATCTGGAGCTGGATGGATTATATATGACCATCAAAACCTCACACTCAATCGAGGTCGAAAATACCTTGGATACAAAACAAATAATCAATCAGAATATCTCGCACTTTTCTATGGACTTGAAGATGCCATGCGTTATAATCCAAAGAGCCTCTCTTTGTTTCTTGACTCAGAACTTGTCGTCAAACAAATACAGGGAAAATACAAAGTAAAAAACGCTGATTTAAAACCACTCCATACAAAAATTATCAATATCCTCTCTCATGTTCCATTCACCATTCAACATGTCCCACGAGACCAAAACAGTGAAGCAGACGCCCTCGCAAATGAAGCCATTTCATCGTAATTGATCCATCATGAAATCACAAAACATGCACACCGTAAAATACCACTCGTCATATTTAAAAAATATGACAAAGCATGCAATTCAAAAGATACATGGAAAAAACCTCTCCCGAGAAGAACAAAACAAAAATGCCGATGACTTTAATAGACTTCATATTCAGCACTCAGAAAACACCGAAATACACCATGATAAACTTACAAACTTTCTCGATCAATATGCAGAAGAACACCCACATATCGCTATGGCCCTCGCTCACTCTTTTTTAGAAAGATGCCAATCTATACAAAAAAAAGACAAACACAGTGAGCAAGAAAAAAATAATGCAAAAATACTCGAAAATAAAATTAAAAATTCTCATTCTCAAATACGACAAATACTGGAAAACCTTCACCCTGAAACAACTTTTGATTATACCAATAATTTATTTCTGACAAAATCCCTCAAAGAAACACATGCCCGTTTTTTTGGAATTATTAACATGGATCCTGTCGCACAAAAAGAAATTGAAGACAAGGCTCATTTTCACGCAGCAACAATTATTGATGCACATGATAAAGACATACAAAAAAAGGCTTTTCAAAAACCGATTGTAAATACAGAAAAATATGATAACACCGAAGATAAAGCCATTTTAAAAACAGTCAATAACTGGACGATGAAAAATATCCTCGAAAACATCGAAGAGACAAAAGAATATATAGAAACATCAAATAATCCATATACGCTCTATAATATTTTTAATAAAACCATCACATTTATAAGTAACAAAACACCTCCCACACAAGAAGAAAGAGAGAAGAAAACTCAAAAAGAACGAGAAAAAGACGATTTTGAACAATCTTTCAAAGAAACTCTTGAAAAAACAGTAGATATCATTATTAAACGCGTTATTACCCTCACAAAAAATACAGATATTTTTCTAAAATTTTGGAATAAGTTTCCAATGAAATATAAACTCAAAAAAGATATTCTGAACGATTTACTTAAATCGGCAAAATATGATGAACATAAGCTCTATATACTGGACGCACTTCCCAAAAAAACAAAGATTCTCCCTGGGAAATATAATGACAATATAGGCTCAGCTCATTTAAACTTTTTTATGCAGCTAAAAAACAAACTCGCTCTCAATCTTCTACTCAGCACTGAGAACGCAGAGATTGCATACAAAGTTTGGAAGCTTTTCCCTGGCGTCAATGAT
Organism: Candidatus Peregrinibacteria bacterium; assembly: GCA_002401425.1. Taxonomy (GTDB): domain Bacteria; phylum Patescibacteriota; class Gracilibacteria. The sequence goes on along the minus strand of NVTB01000002.1, from coordinate 155,362 downwards.
TCCCAAAGCATTCTACAGTTCATTGCAGAGCACACCCCATTATGTACCGCTGACTATGTCATACAACAGGAAATATCAAGATTTGATGAAGGGCAAAGAGATTTTTTGCAAAAAGTCATCGAGAAAAAAATGGAATCAGAAAAAAAAGCAGCATAACTATGCTTCTTTTTTTTCTTCGTTTAAATGTTTATGTCCAAAAGCTTGGAGATACTGGTCTTTTATAAACTCTGAATCCCCTGCCTTTATTTTTTCAACCGAGCGGTACAATCGACGAGACTCTTTGATTCCTTCATTCATAAGGAAAAAATCTTTTTGTTTTTGGGCTTCTTTATACCGATCACGAAACTCTTGAGTTTTTTGCTCTATAATTTTCTTTTTTTGAACTCCGACACTCGGTATTCTTGACATTTTTTTCTTTCCCAACCCCCTTTTTTGTCGAACAAACCGCTTTCCAGATGAAGTGGTATATATTTCTGATTTTTCAGAAACTTTTTGAATATTCACCGATCCAGAGACTCCATCTTGGACATCATCAATGACCCCTTCTAACTGAGAAGAATCGATAAGCTCTTTCCCTTCGCTCACTTCAAGCTCTGCCAAATTATTATTTTCGATATTTTTCATACTCACAGCATACAGGATTTTTTATAAAAATTCAAATATTTTATCCTCTGTTTTTCTGCATCTCTCTCTGCGTTTTTCCTATTTCAATGATTATTCGTAATTTTAAACACATTGCAAAAATATAAATAACGCTATATATTGTGTATGTTGATAAAATAACACACTATATACAGCTCATTCATTAAAATATYTATATGCCAATCTCTACACCGAAAAAACAAACACCCCAAACAATAGACGTACAAAACTGTATGGAAGAGTATTTAAATAAACTTGACTGGAGAGTAAAAGAAAACGCTAATGGAGGATACTCTCTCGGAGGACTGATTTTAAACAGTTCTGGAAAAATTACAGCCAACTACTGGCTTTCTCATATTTTTCCAACCGAAGTAGGCGAAGCCCACCGAAACGGAGATTATCATATCCATGATCTTGGCATGTTTGCCGGATACTGTGCTGGGTGGTCTCTTCGAGCACTTTTAGAAGAAGGATTCAATGGAGTAGCTGATAAAACAGAATCACACGCTCCAAAAAATCTCACAACTGCAATGGCTCAAATGGTAAATTTCCTTGGAACATTACAAAATGAATGGGCTGGAGCACAAGCCTTTTCTTCTTTTGACACTTACCTGGCTCCATATGTACATAAATATACAGAATTACTGAAAAAAGAATGTGAAGAATTTCAAATCACGTTTCCCTCACCGGAAGACAAAGCACTCTATATTCAACAAAAAACATATAAATACGTCTATGATAATATGCAATCATTTATATTTAACATGAATGTTCCAAGTCGATGGGGAACACAAAATCCATTTACGAATGTGACTCTTGACTGGGTATGCCCAGAAGATCTCAAAACAAAACAACTCAAACTTGGCGGAGAATATTATCATATTCCTTTTGGAAATATGCAAAATGAAATGGATATAATCAACAAAGCCTTTATTGAAGTCATGATGCAAGGAGATGCGAAAGGAAGAGCCTTCACGTTCCCCATTCCAACATATAATATTACCAAAGATTTTAACTGGGACTCTGAAAATGCCACACTTCTTTTTGAAATGACGGCTAAATATGGACTCCCCTATTTTCAAAATTTTCTTAATTCAGACCTGAACCCTGGAGATGTTCGTTCAATGTGCTGTCGGCTTCAGCTCGACTTAACCGAACTTCTCAAACGAGGAGGTGGACTGTTTGGATCGGCTGAAATGACGGGATCTCTTGGAGTGATTACTTTGAATCTTGCCAGAATTGGATACACTCATTCAGGAGATGAGATCGCCTACATGGAACAAGTAGAAAAACTCATGAATCTGGCAAAAACATCACTAGAAATCAAACGAAAAGTTATTGAAAAATGGATGGATCGCGGTCTCTTCCCGTATTCACGAAGATATCTTAACTCTCTCAATTCTCATTTTTCTACTATCGGACTCAATGGGCTCAATGAATCAATTCGAAACTTTTTTGACGATCAAGAAGATATTACTTCAGAAAAAGGGAAAGAGTTTGGAATAAAGATCTTAGAATATATGCGAAATCGGCTCATAGAATTTCAAGAAGAAACAGGAAACTTATATAATTTAGAAGCAACTCCAGCCGAAGGAACCACATATCGTTTTGCCAAAGAAGATAAAAAACGCTTCCCCAAAATCATTCAAGCCGGAACCGATGAAAATCCATATTACACCAACTCATCGCAACTTCCGACTGAGTTTTCTAATGATCCATTCGAAGTACTGCAACACCAAGATCAATTTCAAACAAAATACACTGGAGGAACCGTCTTACATCTCTATATGGGTGAACGAATCAGTAACGCAGACGCCTGCAAAACACTGGTAAAAAAAGCTTTGCAGAACTTCAAACTCCCCTATATAACCATCTCTCCAACATTTTCTATTTGTCCTCATCATGGATATTTAACTGGAGAACATGACTATTGCCCAAAATGCGATAAAGAACTCGGTATAACTGATGCTCCATTATATGATTATACAACTCGAAAACCTTTTACATCAAAAGAAAAAATAGCTCAACAAAAACAATAAAATTAACCATATTATTTAATAACATTACACCATGAATACTTCTATACAACAAACAGAACAAAATAAACTTTTAAAAAAACGAACCAAATGTGAAATTTGGACCCGAGTTATGGGGTACCATCGACCAGTTTCTCAATACAATAACGGGAAAACATCAGAATACTATTCACGACAAACGTTTAATGAACAAGCGGCTGAAAATTCTCAATTTATGAAAGACTTTAACTAACCTTCTTATGAATTACCTTCTTTTTACCACTACTATGTGTCCAAAGTGCCCCGCTGTAAAAGAGTTTATTACAAATAACATCTCTTTTCCTGGAGAAATTCTGGATAACAACAGTTCTGATTTTATGAAACAAGCCGCTACCTATGATATTACACAAGCGCCAACCCTCATTATCCGAAAAGACAACAATGAAATATTTCGAGGCAGTGAAATCCCGGAAATTCAAAGTTTTTTAAGCAGCATCTGATAAAATTTTATATTTTTTAAAGTTTATATCTGTAATATTTGCTTTTAATCGCAATGATTTTACAATAGATTGAACCGTTTCTTCCGGTAAAATCAAGGGAATGGCTTTTTCTAATTGAACAACTTTCATAATATCATTGTAGGTTTCCTCTATTGTCTCAGAAGCATATTCATGCTCAAACTTCCATCCTTTACGAATATCTGAATAAATTAAATTTTTCAAAAATTTTCTATCTATTGATTTCTTCATAATATAATAAATAAAATGTAATATATGTCACATAAATACTATACAAAACTTTAATATAAATCAATGCTCATTTCAGCCGTTAACAAAATGACCTTATTAGATTATCCTGGAAAAACAGCCGCAATTATTTTTACCGCTGGATGTAATTTTCGTTGTGGATATTGCCATAACGCACAATTTGTCCTTCCAGAAAAAATAAAAGATATAAAAAATGATTTTATTGAATTTTCTGCGGTGAAAAATTTTCTCTCTCAACGAATTGGACTTATTGACGGAGTAACATTTTGCGGAGGAGAACCAACTATTCATCAAGATTTAGAACAATGTATGAAAGAGGTAAAAGACATGGGATTTTTAGTAAAACTCGATACCAATGGAACTCGTCCAGAAATAATCAACTCCCTGATTGAAAAAGGCATTGTTGATTTTATTGCTATGGATATAAAGTATTTTGAAAAAAATACCAAACTTTTAGGTGATTTTTATCCAGAAAAGAAAATCAAAGAAAGTATTGCTCTTATTCAACACGCCAAAAACATCGATTATGAATTCAGGTCAACTATTTTGCCAAAATATCATACTCCAGAAGTTTTGGATAAAATGGGCCAAATGATTCAAGGTGCCAAAACATGGAGTTTACAAAATTTTCGAGCCATTGAAACACTCAACACAGAGTTTCAAAAGTATCAAAGCTTTCACGAAGATGATCTGGAAAAACTCAGAATTCAGCTTTCAAAATATGCTGATACTATTTTAATTCGAACATAAAACTATTTATCCTGAGTATACAAAGAAATATTTTTAAATTTTCCATCTATATAATCCAAAATCAATTTTTTCATAGGAAACGATCGAATACGAATTTTTTCTATGGCTGCTTTCGTTAAATCAAACCACTTCACCTGACAAATCTCATCTTCTGGAAATACAAAAGACTGAACATCTTCTTTTAAAAAGACTTCATATAAATGCTTGATAGACGCCGGTGCATAATCATGAAAAATAGCCATTCGTTTGTAAGTATATATTTCTGGTCGAATACCTGTCTCCTCAAAAACTTCGCGCCTCATCCCCTCTTCTAAGCTTTCGCCTTTATCGACTTTTCCACCAGGAAGCCCCCACGAGTAACGAATACGTCCTCGTTTATTCAATTGAACCAGTAAAATTTTATTATTTTTAACAATAAAAACATTCGCAGAAACTCGGCATAATAACGATGAAGCCATAAAAAATATATTTAATTACATGTATTGTGACAATATTTTATGTTTTATCAAGGAATTTTTATGAATCAAAGGCTCCACACTCTCCATTTCGATAACACCCATCACGATCATATCCGCCTTCAGAATATCCATCTTCTCCATATCCTTCATCATCATACCCCGCTTCTCCATATCCAAATATATTATATCCATTTTCATCATACCCATCTCGGCCATATCCAGATTTGTTATATCCTTCTCGATTATAGCCCTCTGCATCATACCCTTCACAATCGTACCACTCTGCATCCAAAGGGCAATCAGCAGGTTTTTCTGCAGGAAGAGTTTCAATCGTTTTTTCTGGGATCGCATTTATAATATCACGAATGGCATTTAAATCATCTTGTGTTCGTGGAGTACAATCTATAAAAAAGAGTCTATCCAAATCTCGATTCCCCACCAAAGGAATAAAATTTTCAGCTTTTGCGTTCCAATAAAACTCACACTGTAAATGGGTGTGTGTCGGATAATCAATTGAAAAAACTTTTTTGCCAGCCTCTTGTGCTTTTCGTAAAAAAGGTAATTCCCAGTCCCGTGTCTCTTGCGATGTTTTTTCATCATCAATAAACCAAGTTGACTCTTTTCCTATTCCATCAATGATGGCTAAATACGCAGAATCCTCTACTAACTCAATGGCATTTTGCGGAATGACAATAAAATCGCTATCTGTTTTTCTTCCATACGCGGCGATCTCTTTTACAAAATCAATCATTTCTTGTTTCGCTTCGACTCGTCCTTTTTGTTCAAAGTAATAATAGCCATCAACAATATCAAGATATATACCATCATATCCTCGAAGTTGCACTTCATCAATCATCGCAAACACTTCTTGTTTCCAATCTTCATCCCAGTAACGCACCTTGTAATTTCCTGGCCAATCTGGATTTTCTTCTTCTAAAAATGCTGGCGGATTATTATTCCAGTCCTCTTTCCAATACGATCGATACTCTTCAGCCTCTCCAATACTCAAATAAGAAATCATTATTTTTCCCTGCGCTTGTAATTCTGAAATTTCACGATTATCTAAATCTGAATCTTGCCAGTCAATAACCGCTACATCATATGATATATTTTTCAATTGGTCATAACTGGTGTCTTGCAACTGATACACAAAACGATCMASGKANARRYWYWSGTRSAGKWTMYRSWTTCRKSKSASKCTCWWSYTYCSSTTCWATTGNNTCTNWTKSYTCCTTTATTGGTTCTACTGGYTTTTCTGCTACACTTCCCCCTCCTCCAGAATGAGAACGACTCCCTCCTGTTTTGACTACATGAAATGGATCCCCTGATTTTTTTGTAGATATTTTAGAAACAGGTTTTTCTTCTGTCTGTTTTTCTTCTATTTTTACGGGTACTTCCATAAGAATATTTTCAAAAACAATGTTTTGTTTTTGCAGCTGAAACAAAGCAAATAAAACATCTTCCTGTGWCACGTATTCATTTGGTAAAAACGTTGTATGCAAACCAGGAAAAACATTGTATTTTTCGGTTATTCCTAAATAAGGAGAAACCCAATGGTCTGATGAAATATCTGTAAATGTATGTGGTAATGCTTTTTCTAAATCAAACGTTTCTGATAATATTTTAATAAAAGCCGCTCGAGTTACAACCGCGTGCGGCCGAAAATCTTTATCTCCAAAACCTGAAATAACCCCTTTTTCTTTCGCAAAAGATAAATATTTTGCATGATACAATTTCTTCGAAACATCAGGAAATACATCTCCTGTTACTGCTGGAAACTCCGTATAACGAGCCGTCATAATTAAATACACCGCCTCTGAACGAGAAATCGGAGATTGAGAAAAAGACAAGTGATGATCTTGCAAGATTACACCTTGTGCAAAAACTGAGAATGAAAAGAAAAAAGCAATAAAAAATGGAACAAGTTTTTTCATACAAATTATATTAAAATGTATTTTATTATAAAATATTTAATAATAAATGTCAAATTTTGTGGGGTTTGGCACGCTCAAATAAATGCCATATAACCTTCATATTCCCACCAGGACACAAATTTTTGTGTCCCTACGGTATTATATTATAAACAATCACATAAAAAAACACCGTAGGGGCTTTTTGCAAAAGCCCGTATAACGATACGGATATGACAAATATTAAAATACAATTCACAGCCCATATTATGTTCTGCAGACATTATTAACATCCACCGAACTACAAGGAATCAACCACAACCAGGGGTATTCCATAATCACACCATCCACAACCAGGGTTTTTGCAAAAAACCCTTACCATTAATATATATGCGTATCCAAAGCAGGATATAATATTTGATCAGGGGTTTTGTATTCCCACCAGGACACAAATTTTTGTGTCCCTACGGTATTATATATAAACAATCACATAAAAAAACACCGTAGGGGGTTTTTGCAAAAGCCCGTATAACAATACGGATACATCAAATATAACAATACAGATACAACGAATATAAAAGCATAAGAATTCAGACATAAAAAAAAACCGAAAAGATTTTCGGTTTTTGTTTTTGTTTTCGCGCTTTACCTTATTCGTATGTGAATGGAAAGCACTTGTGTATCGCCCCTGGACTATTGGACATCTTCTCTGCCGTATTCCCGACTCGTTTCTCTTCGGTCGAAGAAGTGTGATATTAGCGGCTATATGAACCCCTTTCCATTGCTGAATCAGGATAGCTCATCACGGCTTTGTTTTGGGGAAGAAGGCCGCCTGGCCTTATTCCCGCTCATAAAGCAAAGAAGGTGAAGAGTACTTTTTTTCGATGTCATGTTTATCATCTATGCGGATGTTTCTGTGTATGTGTGGCTCCGTAGAAGAAAGCAAGATCGGACAAGATTTGTCCGACATGGGAAAAAAATACTCTTTACTTCCCCTGCTTTAGGGAAGGCTTATCTGTCTTATTATCTCGATGATGCAAAAGATCTTTTTATTTTTATTTTGTCTGTTTTTGTTTTTTTTGAGTGATACTTCTGTTTTTGTGTGTTTTTGTTTTTGAGGTCTTGTTTTGGACTTCATAAAACTTTACGCTCTTCAAACTTAAAACGCAAGCCTTGCGGCTTGCGTTATCTATTAACTTGTTTCTTAATATATACTTTTTCACTGTTTTATTTCACGTGCCTTTGTTTACATTTAAACGAAAGTCAGTATTATTTTGTTTTTTAATTTTTCCCCATCTTAATGACAGGCCTACGAGAAACAATGAAATATCTTTCATCTTTTAACTCTATTGATGATGTATCCCCTGAAGGTAAATACGTAAACGAATGTTCTTCAAAGAATCGAATAAACTTTTTTTCATCATATATTCGTATCTGCAAAATATCTATAACATCTTCTGGTAAAAAAGTTAATAATTCTCCATCAACCTCTAACTCTATTTTTTTTTGGAATGCAACACAATAATTAAACAACAATGCTCCAACAGATGATTCTTTTTTCATTTCAATTTGCAATTCAATGTCTTTTTCTTTAATCCCTATAAATTGCAAGGGGTATAATAAAAAGTCTCTCTGTTGTCCTGGCTCTAATCTTTGTAAATATTTCTCAAAAAGCTGTCCATCTCCTTCAGGAGTAGTGTCTTCACGCTGCGCCATATCAATCCATAATACATCTCCCGGTTTTAACATATTTCTTAATAAATCGGCCATATGAGACTGTGGAACATTTCCAAATGTATTTCCAAAAAATGCATAAATTCTTCTATCGTATTGTGATAAACAATCTTCTTGCCATTCTTTCATATCAGAAGATGAAAAATCTTGACATAAAAAATGAGAAGATAGTTTTGATTTTTTAAAAACCTCTTCTCCAAATTTTATCATTCCTGCCGATGAATCTATTCCATAGTAATCAATATTCGATAATTCTGATGCCTCGAGCAATTCAAAGTCTCGATCAGCATTTCCACACCCAAGAGAAATCAATGCAACCTTTTTACCATTTTTAGCAATTCCTTGGAGCACAGCAATATCTGAAGATAACAAGCCCGGAAAAAGCCGATAAATACATTTTCGTTTTTGGACAAACTTAGAAGCTCCCTCCTTAAAATAAAGCATTTTCTGCTCAAAGTTTCTAAAAAATGAAAATTGAGAAAGTGATTTTCGAATCAGGTCCCGATCTGAATGAGAATAAGTCATGTGTTGTATTCTAAAAGTTTATAATGGAAATCGATGAATAATAATATATTTCTCTTTTTTTAAATTACATTGCCCGCTCTCTTCATCAAATGGCTCAAATCCTCTTGCTTCAAAAAATTGGAGCAGTTTATTTGGAGCATATGCCCGAATTTGTAAAATATTGACAATATCTTCAGGTAGTAATGTAAGAGTTTCTCCCAGCACCTCTATTTCAGTTTTATTTTTCATTTCAAGATAAAAAATGAATTTCAAAGCTCCTACCGAAACCTCTCTCTTCATCTCTAAGCGAAGATCAATATTCTTCTCTGGAAGCCCTACCATTTTCAGCGGCCTCAAAATAAAATTTCGCATTTTTGTCGATTTCAACCATCCCTGATATCTTTCATAGAGCTTTCCATCACCTAAAGATGACACCCCTTTTCTAAACGTCACATCCAGCCACAAAATATCTCCTGGAAGCATCACCATTCTTAAAGAGTCTGCCATATAGGCCTGAGGAATATTTGCAAATGTATTACCAAAAAAAACAAAGATGCGTAGATCATAATCCAAAACTGTTTTATCTACCCAATCCTTTAATTCAGATGATCCAAAATCCAAACAAACAAGCTCTGATTTTCTATGCGAATTTTTTAACGTTTCTTTTGCTCTGTCTAGCATTATATGAGAAGAATCAATCCCATAATAATCAAGCCCCGCTGCTGGCAATAAATCTAATAACATTTTTTCACGACTTGCATCACCACAACCCAAAGAAATCAATGCTATATTTTTCTTTTGTGCCATTACATTTTTCAAAACACTGACATCTGCATCTAATAAATCAGGATCATTTTCATAACAGACGACACATTGATCCAGAAACATATCCGCCCCATCAGAAAAATACAACATTTTTTGTTCAAATGCTCTTCGAAAAGAAAATTGCGACAGTGTTTGCTTAACCATCAATAAATCGTCCGTATCTTTTTTCATAAAACTATCCTTTAAAAGATGAAATTTGCAACTTAAAATCACTATGATTCGTAACCGCCCCTTTCAAAAACTTAAACTGTGCATTAAACTTCTTTCCATTACTTGAAACGGAAATAAAATCAATCTTCCCTCTAAACGCCTCATTATTTCTAATAAAACGATAGGTTTCAAGTGTATCTACCTTCCAAACCACTTTATCAGAATTCCTATATACAATATCAAAAGAATCTGATGAAAAATTTTCAAAACTCTCTTGAAATAAATGTTCCTTTAATTCATCGGGGTTATTCAGATTGTTTTTTTGTAAATAATCATGAAAACTTCGCATCACCTCAATAAGTGTTTTTTCTGTCTCATATAAAACAAGTTTTTTCAAAGGTTCAAATATGGCTTGTGTTTCAAATGCCATTCTCACCTGTTTGTTGTTTTTTAAATGATGCAACGTTGACATATTATGCTGACGATCTGCGATTTTCAATAAAAAGCAACGAACATCCTGCATCCCCGCCCATAAAAATCGACGAGATGAATCTGTAAATTCTATATCATCACAAAGATAAAATTGATTTTGATTTTTTGTTACTGAATCAACTAAAAACCCTACCCACGAACCAAACATCTCATAAATATTTTTCATTGATACCTCTGGACAATCTTCAACGGTATCATGTAACAACGCCGCAATAACTAACTCAAAGTCTTTATAAGGAACAAGTGACAACGCAACTGAAATAGGATGAATGAAATACCATTCTCCTGATTTTCTTTTTTGGTCTCCATGCGCTTCTTTGGCAAAAGAAAACGCTTTGGAGATTTTATCCTGTTCTTCTACAGAAAAACACTGGATAGCGACAAAAAAATCAGACTCTAAGGCCTCCATGTCTTATGGATTTTAAAATATATGCTATTATCAATATTAAAAATATCATAATAGTATTAAATAAGTGTTAAGATTTTACTCTTTTTTTATAAAAACTACAATCATTTCTCTTTGCCAAAATCATAATATGTTTTGTATGCTATAAGAAAGGCTTTATTAAACTATTTTTATGTATAATTATTCACAGGATTATAAAAGCATTATATAATAAAACATCTCACTGAAAGTGAGATGTTTTTATTTTTTTCATGGCGGGCAGAAGAGGATTCGAACCCCCGGTCCCGAAAAACGAGACGACGCATTAGCAGAGCGTTGCTTTCGACCACTCAGCCATCTGCCCATGTGCGGGAATTATAATTTGAAATAAAATAAAAACAAGCCATTTTACAAAAGAAACTTTTTTTGTTACCTTTTATATAATTATTCGTAGTACATTGTGAGCACTTAAATTGCATATGCATGAAAAACGATCAACAACTTTTATCAGCCTACATTCACGGCGATGATGCCGCGTTTGCAGAGCTATATGAAAAATATTTTTCTAAAATATATAACTTTGTTTTTTACAAAGTATATTCACAAGAAAATGCTGAAGATATTACTGCTGACGTCTTTCATAAAGTCATTGAAAATGTTGACAAATTTAATGCCAAAAAAGGAAACTTTTCTCAATGGATTTACAGCATTGCACGAAACACTGTTGTTGATTTTTTTCGAAAACGATTTCCAACAGATAATATTGAAGATATCTTTGATGCTCCAGCACGTGACGACGTCGAGCGAGAAGTTTCTGCAAAAATATCTTTAGAGAAAGTAGAAAAATACCTACGAACGCTGAAACCACAGCAACGAGAAATTATTATTCTCCGCGTGTGGGAAAATTTGAGCTATAAAGAAATTGCACTCATAATTGGAAAAAATGAATCAGCGGTTAAAATGAGTTTCTCCCGTATTGTTGGAAAAATGAACCCTGATCTTTTACTCCTCTACTTTACTTTATTAAATACATAATAATGGACACTGAAAAACTTTTACAAGAGATCTTTCAACTCGATCCATCTTTACAATCACAAGAAGATACGATCAGAAAATCTCTTAAAAAAATCATGAAAGCAAAGCCAGATGTTGCCTTTGATGAAGACTTTAAACAAAATCTTATTTCTGAACTGCTTACTTTAGCCTCAGAAAAAAACCATTCATCTTTTAACCTTTCTACCTTTATGAAAAATCTTTCTTATATATTTGGAGCCGGAATTCTCGCTGCCCTGGCCATTGTTCCGTTTGTCAGCACTCCAAACACTGACATTGCCATGATGGAAAAAGACCCTACACCACAAATTATTGTTGAAAACACTTCGGCTGATGATTTTGATTTCCTTGCCGAGGATGGAGATATTACCACAGCTGACATAGCAGAAGGCGGACGTGGAGGGGTGCAAACTTCAAAAATGTCTATTCTCCCATACCCCCGACAAAATAATTTTTCATATAATTACACTGGAGGAAGTGTTGAACTCACAGAAGCAGAACTTCCGGTTATAAAAGTGAAAAACGTAAAAACAAAAGCTTTGGTAAACAGTGTGTTTAAAACACTGAATATCAGCCAAATGGACATTGAAGCCTTTTCAAATCTCCATGTGGGAAGTGTCAATTTTCTTGAAGACCGAGATAATGGATATAGTATTTCCGTAGATTTCCACAATGGAAACGTGAGCATTAACAAAAACTGGGCACGATGGGACCAAGATCGAACGGAGAAATTTGTAATCAATAAAGATGAGGTCAAAGAATCAGAGTTGATAAAAATTGCCGATGACTTTGTGAAAAAATATGGAATTGATATCTCACATCATGGAAAAGCCGAGCTTGAAGAAAATATGGAAATCATACTCCAACGAGCATATAAACCAGAAAACTACCGAATCGTTTACCCTCTTCTCGTTGATGGAACAAAAGTAGTCAATCAACAAGGAGGAATGACTGGAATATTTGTGAATGTTGACTTGCGAACGGGGTCAGTATCTGACGTGCATGGCTTTGAATCACAAAGCTATGAAAGTAAAAAATATCCAGCCATGACTGATTTCAGTCCAATACAAAAGTTTTTAGAACAAGATAATGGAAACTCATTTGTTTTTGAAGAAAAAGAAAAAGGAGATTTTGTAAAACTTGCACAACCAGAGCGAGTCTGGATGCAATATTTCCGACATGGAAAAGGAGAAGCCAAACAATATTTAGTACCCGCTCTGGTATTTACTCCATACGATACCAAGGCTGATGACTGGGCACAAAACAAAAAAGTCGTTGTGCCATTGATTCAAGATATGTTTGATAAAGCGAGTAAATAAGCATTAAAGTCACTTATCCTCAAAGCCTCATCATGATATATCATGATGAGGCTTTTTCTTTAAAAAACATAACTCAATTAATACAAGTTGCCTATACAACAAAAAGAAATATGATAGTTATATCTTAATCTTTTTTTCATGGAAAAATCTCCCAGTTATCCAGTAGATATTCAAGTATTCCAGACAACACTTAAAAATACCAATAAAATAAATATTATTATGGGGAAAAATGGCTCAGGGAAAAGCACACTGTTACAACAAGCAGTGGACTCAAAAGGAAACAACATACAATATAAATATATATCTCCCGAAAGAGGCGGAATATTAGTTGCTGATGCCAATATCGCCAATAATATACATGGATCTCCAAATAATATAATTACAACAAGAAAGCAAAACCAACTCATAAATTTTAAACGACAAACCTTTGTTCTTTTTGAAACTCTTGAAAGAAATACTTTGCGAAAATTTGAAAAAAACCCAGAACTACCGAGCTTTCAATCATCTATTGATAAAATTAACACACTGTTAACTCATGTAAAAATCGAGAGAAATAATGATACATCAGGATTTCATATTATACACAAACAAAGTAAAAATATTATAAAAGGAGATAAAATCAGTAGCGGAGAATCAGAATTAATCACATTGGCTATTGAGGTTTTAGTATTTTCTAATAACATTAATACAAACATAAAAAATATTTTATTACTCGATGAGCCAGATACTCATCTTCACCCTGATCTCCAAGTGCAATTTATGAAATTTTTATGGGAAGAGGTAAAAGATTCGCCCTGTATGCAAATTATTATCAGCACTCACAGCACTGCTATTCTTAGCGCCTTTTCAGACAATAAAGCAGCAACGGTAGCATTCACCCCTGAAACCTTAGGCAAAGATATTCGAGAGGGAACCAAAGAAAATATTCTGTCTTTTCAGAACATCCAAGAAATAAATCATGATATCATTCCTATTTTTGGAGCTCACCCTTTATCTAGAGTCTTTAACGAAAGCCCTATCTTAATTGTGGAAGGAGAAGACGATAGTCGAATTTGGCAACAAGTCACACGATCATCTCAAGGAAAAATTAATTTTCATCCCTGTGTCGCAGAAAACGTGAGTAATATAAACAAAATTTCCAAACAAACCTCCCAAATTATTCAAAGCATTTATGATGATCCTATCGCCTATGCCTTAAGGGATGGAGACGGAAAAGAGGAAGATATTGAAGATGAAGGAGCCGTTATTCAACTCCGTATGAAATGTTATGAAGCTGAAAACATGATTCTCTCAGATGAAGTGCTCGAAAAAATGGGAGTTTCTTGGGAAGAAATGAAAAATCGTATGGATAAATGGATAGAAACAGAAGAAAAGAAAGAACAAAAGAAAGAAAAACCACATAAAAACCTAGCAAAATTCCAAGATTTTCAAGCAGGAGGGTATGATAGAAAGATGTTTAAAATCAAAAAAATCCGTAATGACATAATGTATCTCGCTGAGTCAGGAAAAAGCTGGGAGGTAATTATTGGTCAAACTCTTGCTGAGAATAGATTTCAGGCTCAAGATTCAATCAATGTAGAAGGAAGTATTTTTAACTTTCTCGGAGAAAAAGCTGTTAAACATTTATTTATAAACCAAATGAAATAGTATATACACTATACACACACTACATACAGTAGAATTTTATCACTCCCTTATGCTTATCCTCCTCTCGCCGGCCAAAACACAAAAGCTTTCTAATAAAAAACGGAATACCACTTCTCCAATATTTTTAGAAACAGCAAAAAAGATTCAACAAGATTTACAAAAAAAATCCACCGATACATTACAAGGTTTATGGAAAGTGAGTGACAAAAAATTCACAAAATCCATGACGTATCTCCAAAACTTTGGAAAACAAACTTCTGCGGCTATTGACACCTATACCGGGACCGTATTTTCCCAATTTCAGCTTGAATCATACAGTGAAAAGCATATTGAATACCTTAAAAAACATATCGCTATTCTCTCAGCACTCTATGGATATTTACGTGCGTTTGATAGCATTTCTTTGTATCGTCTTGATTTAATGATGCCATATATTTTTCAAGAAAAAAAACTCCGAGATTTTTGGAAGCCAAAAATTAAAGATGTCATTGAGAAAAATCCATCAAATGAAATACTCTTGCTTTGTTCAAAAGAGTTTCAAGATCTCTTACCAACACAGGTTGAAGGGAAAAAAATCATTGAGGTTCAGTTTTTTCAAATTACACAAGATGGAAAGAGAAAATCAATGAGCGTCTACACTAAACAGGCTCGCGGTATGATGGCAGATTTTTGTATAAAAAACATGATAACAAAATCAGCAGATTTGAAAAACTTTCATGAATCTGGATATATGTTTTTGTCAGATCAATCAGATGAAACACATTTTGTATTTGAGAAAACTTTATAAATTTTAAACCTTGTTTTTTCTCCAAAACACAAAAAATATTATCTGAAAAACAATTAACAATGAAACCAAGCTCACTCCTAACGAGAAAAATCCTCCGGCAAAAGACACTCCCATAGCATCGGCAACAGAAAAGGCAATAATTGACTGCACTCCGGTCGACACCAGTTGTTTTACAGAAAGCAGCGATGCTTTTTTTCCTCCCTTTTTAAAACACATATCAAGAAAAAAGTGTGTAAAAACTGAGCTCCGAGCACGTAAATATCCAACTTGTACAATAAAGGCGAGAGATAAGAAATAGGCATTTGGAGCATAAACAATAGCAAAATAAGAAAGTATAATAAAAAAGAATTCAAAAATCATAAACACTAAAAATGATAATTGTTTTTCATATTTATGCAAAAGTTTTGAAATGACAAACCAAGCTAAGCGCGATCCTCCCATGACAAATCCTAATAAAAATATCGGTATCCCCATATCTTCTAAATATAAAGTTCGAAAATTATTTGTTGCAAAAGAAAAAGAAGAAGCTAATGATAAGAATATCATCATAAAAAAAACAAAAATCCATGAGCCACGAATCGAGGCAACAATTCCTATAGTCTTATCAGTATATATATTATTTGAATCCGGCATTTTTATAACACAAAATAATCCAAAAAGGTCTATAAAAAGAGCAAGAACAAAAGGAATGAGAATATGGATTGCAGCAGATAATACCAGCACAATAGAAAGGACGACACTCCATAGTGCAATTCTCCCTTGTAACTGCGTATACAAACCTCGAAACAAATAATCTTCATCTCGTCCCTCAAGTATATCATGTAAATATGCCTGGAATGATCCAGGCTGAAAAGCAAAACCGAGCATTTGTAAAATACTCCCCAAGAGAATCGCATAAAACCCTTTTCCAAAAATAAATACAATCATAGAAAAAACTACCAGTACTTTAGAAAGTAACAATGTCGGCTTATGCCCAAAATAATCTGAAAAATACCCACTCGGTATTTCAAAAATTAAAGACATAATAGCCGAGATTCCAACAATAATACCAACCTCCTCAATCGTTATTCCTAAAACTTGAACGATATAAATAGAAAACACTGGAATAAAATTTCGTCGCTGAGAAAGCGCAAATAAAAAGGCATATTGAAATTCTTTGTGTAAAGATTCTAGTTTTGTACTCATTCTCGATTTTTTCTTATTGAATAAAGTAAGAAACAGAGAAATATAAGTGTAAATACTCCAAAAATCATCATAACAATCTTTTCAACATCCACACTCTCTCCAAAGACATCAACAGCATTCAACCAACGAAAAGATAAGCGACTGAATATTCTCATCATACATAATATTAAGATTGTATATGAACATACTAACATATAAACAAAAAGACCGCAGGGGTTCAAAATTTTGAACCCGTATCATTCAATACAATAAATTATCATTTTAACAATATATTCACGCTATTTCTCAATACATGAATACCATACCTGGGCGCGCCAATGGCGGGCCCCTACGATAAAATATTATACATATTTTGTGTGAAATTAAATATCAAGTCCTGTTACAAAATCCATAGGATCCACAGTAACACCTCTTTTAATAAATGATTTTATATATTCTTGCAATTTTTCATATTCAATATTCATTATGTTTGTTGCCACAAAAGCAGTATCCTTTATTTTAAATTTAAATTCTAAATGAAGAGCTTCAACGCTTTCATTAGCATTACACCCTTCATTATCCATAGCCTTCTCCAATGTTTCTATTAAGATATTTGGAGTTTTTAATAACACTTCTAACGGCAACGAAACATTGATATCTGAGTCAACTAAAGGCATATTCATTCGTGATTGAATCAAATCTTGATCATATTTTGTAACTTTAAATATTTCAAATCCCCCTAACAATTTTTGAAGATCCTCGCGAGTTGAAGGAAATGTATAATTTTCTAATCCACTAAAAAAAGGAAGCTCTAACTCATTACGAATAAAACATATATAATAAATATATTGATAATAATAAAAAATAGTATCCCTTAAACATTTTTCGATAAGATTCTCACTGAAGATCTCATGAATTTTCTCTTCTGTTTTATCTTCTAACGACACTTTTTTTAGAAGATCATCCACAAGATCTTCTAAAATACCTGGCACATAAGCAATATTACTATATTTCTCGCAAATTTTTGAACAAAGAGTAAAGACTAAGGCCTCTTTTCCTGCATAGACCTTTGTCGGCTCAAGGGATCTTGACAATATAACTTCTTTTGACATAATTATTTAACAAATTAACAAATAAAATCCCTTCCTCTCTACGCTTCCTCAAATTTTCTTTTCGCCTCTGCCATCCATTTTTCACCATCTTCTTTTGATTTATTGGCCATTGCCTTCATGACGTCGGCATGATTTGCTTTCCAGTGAGAAAGAGCGGATTGGAACCAGGCGTCAAAATTTTCACCTTGAATTTTTGTCTCACAAAGATCACATTGTACAGATTTCATAAAAAATTGATTAAAGATTATATCTATTCTAGCAGAATATTAAGAGGGCTGTATAATGAAAAAACTATAAAATTACAGACAAGAGTTTTTAGCGCTTCTTCTCTCTATCATTAAATGAATAAAAATATTGATTCGCAAATTCACTCTTTTTATTAAAAAATGATTTTAAAAATAAACGTGGGGATTTTATAGGCATAAAAAACCAATGCCAATCACCATACACATCAAATTTTCTACATGATGTCGTTATAAATGACTTTTTTAACGTTCCATATTTTAGATCCTTATTTTTTGCATATTTTTTTAGCCTCAAAGCAAAATCGATATCTTCAGCAACCGAAAGATTTTCGTTAAATCCTCCCAACTCCTTCCAAATATTTTTTCTCAACCAAAAAGCCCCAGCAGATATACCAAACACCTTTAAAAGTCCACTGATCATTATCTCCGTGACAAAAATACCAAGAGACCTTCTTTCTGGTTTTATCGGAGATCCTCCTCCAATAAAAATATTCGAATCAATATTTTTCTGAACTTCTTCAATAAAATGAGGCGACATAATTGAATCAGCATCAATAGTAATTATTATTTCTCCATGGGCCTGCTGAATTCCATAATTTCTTATGGCTGACAAATTCTTTTCATCATTAATAATAGTGATGGCGCCATACTGTTTTGCTATTTCTTCAGTCTTATCGCTACATCTATTTAACACAACAATGATTTCTACTGAGTCTGTTTTTGTATTGTTTTGTATAGACTGAAGACAAGAACCAAGATATTTCTCTTCATTATGCGCCGGAATAATAATAGAAATATTCATACTATACATCAACACGATAATAATCTTGCTGTGAGTCTGTTTTTTGAAATACCACCTGCCAAAGATGCTGAGATTTCGCCAACGCGGTTGCTGGACAATATAAAAGATAGAACTTCCACATTCTATAAAATCTCTCATCATAGTTTTTCTTTAATGTTTCCCAGTTTTTATCAATGTTTTTATCCCATTCCATCATGGTTGTATGATAATCTTTTGTAAAATCTTCCCAATCAACAATAAAAAATAAATTTTCTATAGCCGTTGTAATTTGTTTAGGCGAAGGCGTAACGGTGTTTGGAAATATATATTTTTCAATCCAAACATCATTCCAATGTAGAGACTCACTCTTTCCATCAAACTGAATCAAACAGAGCCCCTCTTTTTTTAAACATCTATCAATAACCTGAAAATACTCTTGATAATTTTTCGGTCCAACGTGCTCAATCATTTCAATAGAAACCACTCTGTCATACTGACCTTGAATTTCTCTATAATCGATAATATCGGCCTGAAAATTCAACCCTTTACAATACTTCAATGCATAATCTCGTTGGTTTTCAGAGAGCGTAATCCCTCTCACTCTCACTCCATACTTTTCAATAGCATATTTGGCAAAACCGCCCCAGCCACAACCAATTTCTAAGACAGACATTCCAGGCTCTAATTTTAATTTTTTACAAATCATATCGAGTTTTGCTTCTTGTGCTTCATCAAGATTTTTTGCATTTTTCCAATACGCACAACTATAATTCATTCTTTTATCAAGCATCGCCTCAAATAAATCATTTCCAATATTATAATGATATTTTACATCTTTCGAAGCCTGTGTTTTGTTCTGTTTATTAAAAAACAAAGGACTGAGAAAACGCAGTTTATTCAAAATTTTTGCAATCGGGTGTTGCAGAGTATAACTTTTATGATCCACCAATTTTGCATCCAGTAATTTGTAAACAAATTGATCGAGCTTTTCTACATCCCACCAACCATCAACATATGACTCCCCTAATGCAACGGTTCCATAAAACAACAGCCGAAGGAAAAAATTATCATTATGAATGTGTATATCCCAAGGATTCGATCCATTAACAGTAATCCCTGCCTCTTGAAGCATCTCAGCGCCTTTTGTATTCGCATAATTTTTAATAAATTTCATAAATCACTCATTATTTTTCCAAATTATGACATGTTTTCAAATACTTTTCTAGATATTTTTCACTCTTCTTTCCAAAAGACTATATATTTCTCAAGAGAAACCGTGATTTTATTAAGAGCGATTCCCATCAATCCAATTATAATTATAGTAACAAATAAATCAGGAATATTACTGGTGATTTGCACATTCTGAACCCTTGTTCCAAGTCCATATTTCGTACTTACTAACATCTCGGTCACAATGATTATTATTACGGACAGAGATGTAATCGTTCTTATTGCCACAAAGGTATGAGGAAGCGCCTCGTACCAAATAATTTCCTTGATAATATCTCGATGTCGGGCGCCTCGAGAGTAAAAAAATTGTCTTCGYGTGTTATCCTGATTCGATATACCTTCGGCAATAATAAGAACCAAAACAACAATGGACCCAAAAAGGGCGGTTGCTATTCTTGATTCATCTCCAATTCCAAGTCCAATAAGTAACAATGGATAAATAACCACCGGTGGAATAGATCGAATAAAATCGATAACTCCAGAGAGTGTTTGATATGCCTTTGAAAAATATCCGAGAATCACTCCAATAGGAGTTCCAATAACTATCGCAAGAACAACGCTCATCAACACTCTCCACAGAGTGTAATAGGTATCTAGATAAACAGATTGATGCTGAAACATATTCATCCCTTCGGTGTATACTTCGAATGGAGATGCAAAATATATCGGATTAAATATATCCATAAAAACGAAGCCCTGCCAGAGAGCTATAAAAATCAGTATACCGACAAGTGTTTTCAATTGTTTATTCACAGTTTTTTATTACATTCTATAGTAAATTGATCAAGAATCTTTTGTTTCAGGCTCATAGACTCAATACGCTCCTCTTCCGTCAAGTTTTTGGAATACCCCACCTTATTTTCAAAAACCTTTTTCACTGTCGTTGGCTTTTTTGTTAACAATACAATCTTTTTAGAAAGAAGCACGGCTTCATCAATATTATGAGAAATAAAAATAATAGTTATCCCCAGTTTTTCAGATATATCCATAATTTTTTCTTGAAGAAAAAGCGTTGTTTGAAAATCAATGGCAGAAAATGGCTCATCCAAAAGGAGCACCTCAGGCTTATCAATAAGGGCAGAAAGTATCGCAATAAGTTGCTGCTGCCCACCACTCAGCTGAGATGGATAACTCTCTAAATCGAGATGAATGCCAAGAAACTCACACAGATCACGAACTTCTTTATGACGCATTTCTTTTGTGTGATTTTGTAATTTTAAAGGAAAAGCAATATTATCAATAGTTTTAAACCATGGCATTAATATTTTTCGATAATCCTGAAAAACGTATCCTATTTTTATTTGTGATTTATCCATATTACCAATAGATATCGTACCACTATCAGCWGTAAGTATATTCGATAAAATATTGAACAGCGTCGTTTTTCCCGATCCATTCGGTCCAAAAAGAGATATCACTTCGCCCTTTTTTATCTGAAAACTAATATCTTTGAGTATTTGTTGTCCTCCTGTCGATTGAGGTCTATTATATGAAATATTTTTGATATCTATTCTGTAATGAGGCTCAAAAACGAGAAGAGATGCATTTACGGGCTTATCAAAAAGTTTATTATAATAATAAATATCAGTCACCCTCTGTAGATCCTTTTTATTAGTTTCTTGATCTTTCCAATAACTGAGTTGTGAAAATGATGCTGTGTAGTATTTTTGAATTATTGATTGTATTTCTTTTGAGTCCTCTTTTATATATTCAATCGCTCTATCAATAACCGCTACAATTTTCTCGGAAAGCTTTGGGTTTTTCTTAATAAAAGATTTTTGAAAAACAATTCCTCCAATAGGAAAACCTTTTGTTTCTGGAGCTATATATGTATGTAATAATGACTCATTACATATATTTTCTATTAAATGATTCTGCAATAAAGAACTCGCAACGGGATCATTTGTAAATAAAACATCTATTTTTTTATCGAGAAGGGCCTCCGATTGATCTTCTGGTTGTATCGAAATAAGCTGAACAGAATCAAGAGGAACCCCCTGTTTTTTCAATATAATTTTTATCCATAACTCAAAGGCCGCGGTGGGGAATATCCCTATTTTTTTATTTTTTAAATCAGCCAGAGAATGAATATTTGAATTTTTTTGAGTCAAAAGAGAAGCAAAAGCATGGTTTTCATCTTCTATAGCTAAATGAGAACACTGCAAACTTCCGGGAGCCTGAATCTCTGATGATAAAAATATTGGCAAGGCCACATATCCTCCAATGTCTAACTTCTTATTTACTATATCCGAACATAATGTCTCAGCTTCAAGATAATCAGAAAAAAAGCTGACGTTAATATCAGCTTTTTCAAATAACTTTTTTTCTTGAGCTATATACAAAGGAAGTGAAAATGAAATTTTACTTATACCGATTTTTACCACTGTTTTATTCATTCAGTATTTTTATTTGATGAGATGTTTGACCTCTAATTTATTTGAAATAATTCCAATTTCTAAATATTTATCAGCAATGTCTTGCAGAGATTCAGGACTGACCTCACTCGATATTTGATATAATGCATCAGGATAGAATTTTACAAATTCTTGTTGTGATTCATGTAAATATTCTTTCATCATTTCTTTCGATTCCAACGGGTTCTCTTTGATAAAACTGATAGCCTTATTTATAGCTCGAGTTGTTTTTTGAGTTGCCTCTATGTTTTTATCAGCATAATCTTTACGAATATTAAAAGCTCCAAAAATAAATGGCTCTCCTAATACTTTTGGAACTTGAACCTCTTCACTATACAGTCTTCCAATCCCTTGCTGCAACACGGTGGTAGCTGCAGGATCATTTGTAAAAAGCGCATCAATTTGTCCTGACTCTAAAGCGGCCGGGCTCAAATTTGGAGCAATTTGAACTAATTCTACATCAGCAAGATCCACGTTATTCGCTTTGAGAATTTGCTCGATCCAGGCTTTATAAGCAATCGTTGGAAGAATTCCAATCTTTTTTCCTTTTAAATCTGCAATACTGAATGACTCTGGAGTATCTTTTGGAACAATAAGATAACTAATTCTATGTTTTTGATCTTCAAGCATAGTCGTAACAAAATACAATTCTTCCTGGCTTCTGAGCATCATATTAAACGTTATCGGTAATGCCGTATAACCCGCCATGTCAATGTTTCCAGCTATAAGTGCTGCCATCAACGGTTGCGCTGTATCATACCTTTCTAACTGAACGTTTAAACCTTCTTCAAGAAAATATCCTTGTTCTTGAGCCACGAATATTGGCAAACTAATTCGTAGCGCGCTGTATCCAATAGTCACTTCTTCTTGTGTGTCATCATTGATATTAATATTTTTATTTTCTGATTGAGAACAAGCAGAAAATACGATAGAAATAACCAGCACTAAACCGAGCGTTAGAATAAATTTGGGGAGGTCCTTCATAATCAATCTGTTTTAAATTACAGAAAGTATATAGAGATCTTCTAAAAACAGAAGAGAAAATACTATTTAAAAACACCTGGAATATAGCGAGTCGTTTGAAGTAAATTTGTTCAAAAGCCGCTTCATTGAAATAAAAGATCCTTTTTTAACAATTTTTTAATGACAAATATATATTATTTACTTGTTTCAATAGACATATCAGAAAACGTTATTCCTGAATTTTCTGAAACCATTCCAAGGGTTTCATTAAAATTATTTTTAAAGGTATATTGAATCTTCTCCACCTCATTTACTCGCAGGGTCACATCTTTACCACTTATTGTTACTTGAATATCATAGTTTTCATTATCGGGGATTTCTTCTGCGTTATTTTTTAAATTTTTAAATGTATTGTTTTTATACTCTCCCACTGTCCAATAATCAGCCCCCGCTCTCATTCCAATATATTTAAAATTCTTCTCATTTTTATAATCAAATATAATAAATCCATTTCTCCAACTGGTCGACTCATCTATAATCAATGTTGTTGTAATGATTGTTTCTTTTTGATGTGTGGCATCTGTAAAAAGGGAAATCGCTGATCCATCTACCTTATATCCGTAGTAACCATTATCTTTTTCTGTCCATTCTCCACTCACCGGCTCTGATACAGGATGAGAGAAAATCGTAACATGTCTCGCTTCCAGTTTTTCTATTCTGTCTTCAAGTTTCGCAATTGTTTTGTTATTTGTTTCAATAAGATTTTTCAGTCCTAACAAAGCATCATGAACGTTATCTGATTGAAAAGATTCTATCTCTACAGAAACTTCTGTTGCATCTTGATCTCGTGTAGCACCTTCTTCCATAGAATCAAGTTTTGCCATGTCGGCGGTAAAATCACGATCATTAATAGTTCCTGAAAAATAAAAGTTTCCACTCACTGAAGCCGTATCATCTGGACCATCTCCAAGCACCGTATTTCCTGAATTTGAAAAGTTACCAAAAACAAAAAGGGAATCACTTATTTCAAATCGATTATTTATCCAACTAATAGCCTTTCCTAAAAGACTATCAAAAAATATTCTTACAGCCGAAGTTTCAGAGTTATCGGCATTGAGTGTAAATGTATCTTTATTTGTCGAATTTGGAATAACTGACATATCAAATTGCGCACTTTCATTCAGTATAGCAATATCCCCAGACTCCGTTCCAACGCTTCGATTATCCACACTATCAGCATTAATAGCATACGCCGAAGAATTAAGAGCTCTTCTATCTGTACTATTCGTAATATCTGAATCAATATCCAGGATTTCATAGTCGCTCTCAGGAGCATCTGTTCTTTTAATTTCTATTTGCAAAAATTTATGAATATCATATTGAAGCTGAGGAAGCTCATTCTTACTTCCAATCGCTGTATGAAAAGAATTATTATTATCAGGCGTTAATGTTTGAGTTTCTTCATATTCAGAATAATACTCTGCCTCAATATTAATGTCTCCATTCTCTAAAACATCTGTATCATTAAAATTTGAATCAGACCAAAGAGAAAAACGAAAATCCAAAGGAGTCGCAATCGATTGATTTTGCGCGTCATATATAACTCCTTGATAATTTATACTATGAGGAGTGCTGAAATCTGCACTGACCGTATGAGTAAAAGCRGCAAAAGAGCTGATAAGCATGAATGTAAAGAGAATATTGATTTTTTTCATAAAAAGAGGTTTAAAATTTATTTGTATAATGATGGGTAGAGTTTTCGAATGGTAAATAGAGCAGGATGATATATCGGAAAATAATAGGCCATGAGTAATTTCATACTTCCAGCGATCAAAATAAGCATAACCCAGAAAAAATAAGAGCTTTGTTCTTTTTCTGTCACAGCACTTCCATGAAAGACTTCTTCGGGCATTATTTTTTCTTTTTCTATTATCACGATTGGCTCAGATTCTACACGAATAGGCTTTATGATTTTTTTTATATCTGCTGGATATATTTTTTTCACACTCACCACCGGCTGTACTTTTTCCAAAGGCTTCGATAACTCTTTCTTCATTTCTGGCGGAATGACCACTTCTGTTTTTTCTGCAACGGGCAATGGATCTGCTTTTATCAGAGGAGGAAGAGAATATTCAACAGCAGAAGGCCTTGAAGGTCTGGAGCCCCCTGAAGATCCTGCAAAAATTGAAGAACTTTGCGATGGAAATATTATAGGAATATTCTCCACTCCCTCCTTTTCAACAATACTATTAAGAGATGTCACACCACTTCCATACAAAACCCCCGTTTGAATTTGCGAATTTATATAATTATTATTTTCAATTTGAATCGGAACTTGGGATCGAAAAGAAACCCCATCACCACCTTCATGGATAATATTAAAGTTTTCAGAAATTCCTCCGTAAACCCCTGAAATTTCTTGAGCTGATACGCTCAAAGAAATAATAATACTACAGAATAGAGAAAAAAAGATACGCATATTTGTTTTTATTTTCCTATATTATAACATATTTCTTTATAAACAGCAAGTGCCCTGACCGCAAATTAACACAATGAATGTATAAAAACACTCCCGAGGTGATATTTCCTCGAGAAGATGATGAAGACATCGGCGAATTCACCGAAGAAGAAAAAATTGCGCTCCTTGAATCTCTTGAGAATTTTATAAATCCAAAAGTGCAAATTATCTTTACTACAAAAAACTCACAATTCATTGATAAGATGGAACAACTCTTCAAATCAGAAAACCTTTCTGATGATGAACAAGAAGCTTTTTTTCTCAAAAATCCAGATCTCATGAATTTTACAGCCGACGTTGAGGGAAATGTCTATCTCAATGCAAACATCGATAAAATTGCAGACATGGAAATATCTGGAGAGTTCAATCTGCAAGAAAATCCAATTGTTATTAAAGATGAAACTTCCGATCTTCAAATGTACATAATTTTTCTTGTACTTGGAATAGGAATCCTTCTGCTTTCAATTCGATCTTATAAAAGAAATGGATTTCAATAATATCATCTCTTTGTATTATGATTTTAAAAAAGCCCCTTTTGGGGCTTTTTTAGTATCCTAGAAATCTTGACTCTCTTTTAAATCCATCAATTCTTTAATCAATGCTTCCGTAGTCTTAAAAATCCTACATATTGCAGAAACACCGACGCCTTCCTCTAGAGAGGTTTTGATTCCCATTCTTGCACTTTTCTCCATTTCTTTATTATGACCTTCAATAAAACCTTTTTGAAAGCTTTTTAAATACTTATAAGTAAAGACTCCTGTGTAATCTCCGTTTTCAAGAGACTCGCGGGCACGTTTTTCTGCCTCTATTTCTAATTGTTTTTTATCTTCTACAGAAGGAGAATAAAAATGTATCAGTGTATTTTGAGTCATTATAATGTATTATTATAATGTCAGTATRCATCATTATGACTCATGAAACACATATTATAGAAAACACATATTTAATAATTCTACAAAAAATGATTTCAATCGAATACCTTCGGCAATTTCGTGTTTTTGAATATGCAATTTTTGATTTTGCAGCAGCTTTTTTAGGAGTGTATCTACTCGCCCCCCTTCTCTCAAAATTATTTTTAAAACTCAGGATAGATATTCCAAAAACAAGCTGGATATATTTAACAATGCCAATTGCAATCATCAGTCATGTGCTGGTTGGTAACATAACGCCTCTCACCAGAGACTTTATTAATACCGGCGATCATTACACATTAAAAATTGTTATTATAATTTTACTGATTTTGGGACTTAAGGATATGAAGCTTGTAAGAAAAGTTCAGTAATCTTTTTGTGTATGTCCTTGGGAAAAGATGTTAGAGCTAATGATATTAAACAATCTAATGAGCCAAATGTTTATCATATCCCATCTCAATTAATTGCCGAAACGCTTCTTCTACTCCTTGAGGAACTTCTTGTGGTATCTGAAAACCTTGCGCTGGATACACCATTATTCTTTGCAAATCTCCAATCATGATATTTATTATTTTATCCAACGCAATTTTTTGTGTAGGATAATCTGTAAATGACACTTGTGGAGAGGTTACTTGTATTTTTGCAATAGTGCTGGGCCACTGTTTCATAAAGGTAGCATAAGTCCTTCTCTCCATATAAGGTTTTTGAACAAGAATTATGTTTTTTGGCAGTAATTTCTTTTCAGCTAAAATTTGATGACTCAATATAATATTCTCACCGGTATTTGTAGATTTATTTTCAATAAGAATGTTCGTTTCAGGGACCCCCATCTTCATAGCAATTTTTGCAAATTTATCAGCTTCAGATTCATCCCAGAGTTCTTTTGTAAAATTCCCTAAACCTCCAGAAAAAAGAAGAATAGGGGCAAATCCTTGTAAAAATAACTCAGCACCTCTTTCAGCGGCTCTGGTGTCATGAGAACCTAACACCATTATACAATCAGCTTTTTCAAGATGATGATTGAGATGATGGTAGTCCCAAATTATTTTTGCAAGTTCTAAAGTTTTGTTGTTCATATTTATAGGTAATTATAAAACAAGTTTATAAATAGTATATGTATCTTAAGTAATATTTAAAGCTTTTTCTTWWKWKTSRAYANNAKTAWWWRYKTTWCWTTKWTWWGWRKWCWTRTTAYWSWTATWWYRYSRCYAMRYNTGTWMTNAYAKMRWWYYWWGWSAWATWTWNATMMNTWAMYMTRWRMMAYMAAAACACATCCATGTTCTTTACGATACTCTCAATTAGAGCAAGTTCTCCTGAAGTTAGGATTTATAAAAAGGCAAGCCAAAGGCAGTCATGTAAGATTCAAACATAATATAACTCCTCATGAAAAAATCCATTACACAATCCATATTATTGAAAAATAAAAAATATTTTTATACTATTACACTTTTAAATCAAGAGTCGACACTCTTTGAATGTGAAAGCGCCAAAATTAATCAAGAGTTTTTAAATGAAGATATCCCGGCGCTTCTTATTGATCTTCCAAACCTTATTCTGGATGAACAAGAATATAAAAAAGAATTAGTCAAAAACTCATCATATATTCGGTTTAGAATTTCTTTACAAGAGAAAAGGAAAATCCAAGAGAAGGCTTTGCAAAAAGGGTATAAAAATGTCTCGGCATATTTAAAAGAAATTGCATTGTCTTAATGAAGACAATGACATCATCTCTCTATCTCAAAACAACCTCTAACAATGCAGGAAACTTCTCTGTCCCCATATCTTCAAAACAAAAGTGCCCATGATCATCATATTCATGCAATTGAATTCCTATAAGGTTCTCTTTTATCGTTTCTACTGAATCAAGTATATCTTTATCATCGTCAGAAGAGACAAAAAGATGAATTTCATTCACACGGTCTATGAGGGTTTTATCAATTTTAAAGTCAAAAAATTCAAGAGTTTTTTCTCTTTCAGGATCTAACCAAGGTGCCACAAGAATGAGTTTATTAATTTTTACAGGATTTTCACTGAGCCATCTTGTTAAAAATCCTCCTCCACAACTATATCCAATGAGAATAGTTTCTTCATTCATATTAAATATTTCAAATCCTCTGCTCCATTTTTTATAATCTGGAATATGTGCGTCGAGCATCTCCGGAGTTTGGGTAATAACACCCTGTGTTAATAATTGTTTTTGTAACCAGGGGAACCAATGGCTATTACTTAAAGAAGCACACTCTGTATCAAAGTATTCTTCTTCGTTACATGTCCCATGAATAATGATCGCGTTTTTCATATTTTCTTTCGTTTTAAGGAGATGTTCTATAGTATAAGTATATGAATATTGTTCAAACTTTCAATAGAGAAAGGGATATCCCATATAAAACACCCACGATCTTAACCATGATAATGCTATGTATTTCAAAACTACAAAAGGTAAAATCCTTATTCAGGACAATCTTGATGATAAACAAAAAATCCTTGATATAAGTATGTTTCAGTCAATCTCTTCTATCAAATATTCTTCGGTATCAAAAAATATTTTTTTAACCGGCGTTCGGATAAATGAGAAGTCTTTTAATATTCAAAAGAATCTTAAGGGTGACTATAAACTTTATAAACTCAATTCTCAGACACTAAAATGGGAACTCATTTTTAACAAATACGCAAACGACCCCGTTTACATGCATAAAACTGGAAACATTGCTTTTTGTTATGGTCCAGGATTGATGGTTATTACCCCTGAAGGAAAAATAGTAAAAAAAATAAACATGGGACGTTTTTCTTGGGGACCAAGATCTCTTTCTGTAAGTCCAAACGGTGATAAGCTTGCTATTATTAAATGGGAAGGAGATGAAAAAAAAATCTATATCTATAATTCAAACGACGATTCGTTTCAACGGTATTCGTCAACGGTTTATAATTATGTCTGGCTAGACAATGACAATATTATTTTCGATAATGACAATTACATTAAAAAACTCAGTATTTCTGATGGTAAAGTAGCAAAATACTTCAAAAACTACAAAGATATAATTACAACTACGCTCAGTGGTGAAAATAAATCTTTTTCTAGGTTTCTTGATTGTAAAGCTCATGAGATCGATGTTTCTATTGGCAGCCTTAAAAAAAGTAAAGATAATTTATATTTCACCCTGCGGCTCTTTTTATATGGAAAAAGTCATCGATTCAATGGAGTCTTTTGCTATAACATAAAAAAGCATACTTACAGTTTAGTATATAAATCTCATAAAAATAGCTTTGTTGATGGTTTTGCTTGTAATGATGAAGGTATTATGTGGATTAACATTCGTTATCAAAGTGAGAAAAGACGTGATAAAAAAATCTTTATATTAAATCATAAACGACTAAAAGAGGGGTGGGACTTTTTCCCATCAGACCATTTACCATACTTTAGTTTCCAGTTTTTCCCTAAACCAGAAATAAATGAAAAGCGTGAAGAAAAACAAGAAAAATTACTTACAAAAATTTATAGATTGTTTAAGAGTTTTATTGGGTAATCCATTTTTCCTTGGCTCTCCTTGGTGGAGGATGTTAGAACTTATTATTGCGCGTAATTGTTTTTGATATATCATAATGATAATTTATTAATTTCTATCTTATGTTCATGGATATCTTCGTTGTTGTGGTAGTGCTAGGAATACTTATTCCATATTTTTATTTCTATTTCAAACAAAACACTCCATTAAAAAACAATAAGATAGAAACAATTGGAGGATATAAAAAACCAGAGTTATTAAAAGAGCTGGAGAACATAGAAAAAAAATATGAGAGAGGCATCCTCCCCGGATTTTGGATTGATTATGACTACAGAGACAGTTCAACACCTATAGACTCAGTTGCTTTTGCTATCACAGGCGGAGATGCAATACATTTCTGTTTTTTAACTGATTTTGGGAATGTTAAAGATCTGAATGATGCACCTATTATAGTTGTAAGCCCAGGAGACACACCCTCCTCTAAACTCATTGCAAATAATTTAGAAGATTTTTTGAGCATTGCATTTACTGTTGGTGATGCAGAATGTTTGATTCATGATTATAAATCTCATAATGATCTCAAAATAGACAGTGATCAATTATACGCTGTTGATACTCATAATTCTTCAGGAAATGCCAGAGCGCCAGAAAGGGTAGAGGCAGACAGAAAGAGGCTAAATTATTTAAAAAACATAAGAAGTATTATTGAAGAACAGTTGACCAAAAAATTTAAAATAGAACAAATCAAAGATATTCCGCAATATATTAATATAATTAGAGAGGAAAGAGCCTCTTTAATCAACATTAAAACAAGTGATAACATTGGTATTATTTCAGATTTTCCCGAACAAGAAATTAAGAGCTTTAATTACAAAACAACAGAAACAGAACAAATTAAAAAATTTCTTAAGAATTCAACTCTTCCTGAAAGACTAAAATTCTATAGAGACTCAACTGATCATTATATACTTGCTGAATGCTATGATATGAATATAAAAAACTTACTCATTGAAGAATTAATAAAAGATGGATTTACGGAAGAATCAAATAATTTATTAAATTCTTAAAAAAAAGCCCCTCCCAGGGCTTTTTATAAATTCTATTGTTGGCTCGCCTTGGTGGAGGATGTTAGAACTTTATGAACAGTGTATCTAATATAGAAATATTATAATATAATAGATACAGAACTATTAACTTATCACCCTGATGACAAATTACAAAAAACCAGAAATCCTTATGGCCCTACAGAAGTCACAGGATATCGACTTCATTGATTTTCTTGAATTTAACATTGGAGAGAGCATCGGATATAACAATACACCACTAGACGCTATTCCATTTGCATGGACAGGATCAGGAGGAGAACATTTTTGCTTTTTGACTGACTTTGGACGTATAAAAGACTTAGAAAGAGCACCTATCATTGTTGTAACTCCTATGGAAACCCCTCCTGTTCAATTGGTAGCAAATAATTTAAAAGATTTTCTAAAAATAGCAATTACAGTTCATCACTTTGAATGCATAGGAATACAATACTCTTCTTTAGAAAGAATGAAAAAAGACTTAGGGCTCTTAGAAAAAATTACAGAACAAGAATCTGCCGAGCTAAAAAAATGGACAAAAGACAAGCTTTCTTTAAAAGAGTTTTTATACACAAAGTTTCAAATAAGCATCATGGAAGATCCTTGTGAATACATATTTAAAATTCGTAAAGAAAGAAAGGATTCTCTTTCAATAGAAACAAACAATGAAATAGGCGTTGTTATAGAAAACACGAGTACAGATATAAAGGTTTTTGACTATGAAATAACAGACATTTCAAAAATACAGTGTTTTTTAGATAATGCTTCGAAATCTGAAAAAATAAACTTTTACCGAGATGCTACATTCGAATATATCCTATGTGAAGACTACGATATTGAAATTAGGGATCTAATAATTGATGAATTGAAAAAAGATGGTTTTACAGAAGAGGCAGAAGCTTTGTCTCAAAGATAGCAACGAATAAAAAAAACCCCTCCCAGGGCTTTTTATAAATTCTATCATTGGCTCTCCTTTGTAGAGGATGTTAGAACTAGTAATTATTTTTCAGAAACTATCTCCAGTAAGGTTAATTTCATATGCCCTGATTTTGTTTTATCTCCACGACCAGATAAATCCTCGATATATGATTTTATTTCATAATGAGCAACACCAGCATTCGTCAGTATTTCCTCCCATTGTTCTTTTCTAAACCTGCTTTTTATTTGGCCTTTATCATCATAAACCGAATCTTCAATTTCGGCTGCGGTTTCCTTCAGAAAAGCCAACTCTACTTCATCTTCTGGAGATTTTACCGCTAGGTATGCTCTTCCGCCTTGCTTAAGGATACGATGTAATTCTTGTACAATAGCTTGCGTTTTTTCTTTAGTGAAGTAATGCGTAGCTAATCTCGAATAAACAACATCAACACTGTTATTATCCAATGGAATACTAGCCTCAGATAAGTCAACTTGATATGTTTCTAACTTCTCTTCTACTCCTTGTTCTCTTGCCTTTTCAGTAGCTCTTTGTAAACCGACATCCGATATGTCCAACAACTTAACTGAATGGCCTTTTTGCATAAAATAAAGACTATCTACTCCAGTACTACCTCCCACATCACAAATTTCACAACTCCTTGGAAACAAGAGTTCTTTTTGTTCAGAGTATTGTGATTGAATTTTTTTAACTGGTATTCCTTCGGTGCTTTTTTTCCAATATTCTTTTTTGTCCATATTATTGTTATTATTTTTCTTCGCCATTGATTGATTTTTGGTAATGATCACAGACATCTGTGTTGCTTTCGTATCTTCATTTTAGCTTATTTTTTAGGCTTTTCCAAATTGATAAGGAAAACAAAAAAACCCTTTCAGGGGTTTTGATTTTTTCTTGGCTCGGGTGGTAGGATTCGAACCTACGCATAAAGGATTCAGAGTCCTTTGCCTTACCACTTGGCGACACCCGATTACGGATGTATTATATAAACTATTTTGTTCTCTTCAAGGTGTTTTTTAAAAGAATGGTTTATTTCTTCTTTTTTACAAATGCGGCAATAACTGAAATCGTCGATTTTCCTATCTTACACTCAATAGAAGTATCTGACTCTACTTTAATATTTTTTAAAGTCTCTCCTCTTTTTAATACCTTGGGCATTCCTTTTACTTTGAGGTCTTTGGCAAGCGTTACTGAATCTCCATCTTGTAAAATATGACCACTAGCATCTCTTGGCTCCATGACAAGCGTTCCTGAATCTTCATCTTCTGAAATATAACCACTGGCGTCTCTTCGTGCCATAAAAATATGTTTAATGAATAACAATAGAATCTTATCTGTTTTTCTTATTTTTACAAGAAAGAAACCTTCTTGCCCATAATCAGAAAAGTGATATATTTATTATATGACATATTAATACTTTTTTTATGAAAACAGCTGCGAGTTTTCCTGGCTTTTCGAAAAAATTACCAATGTTTTTTGCACAGCTGGAAGAAAATAATAATCGGCAATGGTTTGAAGAACATAGATCTGAATATGAAGAACTTGTGAAGATTCCGGTGCAAAGTTTTATTAGCGCTATGGAAGTTCCCATGCTCGCGCTTCGTCCATATTTATATGTTGATAAACGCTCAGTGTTTCGAATTTACCGAGACGTACGATTTAGTAAAAACAAAGCTCCATATAAACCCTGGCTTTCGCTAGCATTTTGGGAAGGGGCGGGAAAGAAGACGGAGAACCCGAGTTTTTTCATACGGATTGCGTCTCAGAATATTTTAATCGGTTCTGGGTTTTATCGTTTTACAAAACCAATGCTCGACGCATTTCGTAAAGAAATTACTGACGAGAAAGGATCAAAAAAGTTTGAAAAAATGGTGAATTCACTGAAGAAAAAAGGATTTACTCTTAGTGGTGAGCATTATAAACGATACCCAAGAGGGTTTGACGAAAACAGCCCCAACAGTGAGTTTTTAAAATTCAACAGCTTGTTTATGATACAAAACAAACCTATCCCCAAAGAAATATTTACGAAAGATTGTATAAAACACTGCGTTGAAACATTTGAACAATGGACCGAGCTTCATGATTGGCTCGTATATTTACAGGCAAAAAGCTAACGGGCAAACAACCTCGCTACTTTAATTTCATCATAAGAATATTTCTGTTTCAAATAATCATGAACCGGTCGAAGGGCGGTATTTCCACAGGCCTCAAAAGCTTCTTGAATAAGGGGCAAATCTTTTATATTTGATTCTAAATACGCAATATCTAAAGAGTTATCATGATCAAGGAGTTTTTCAATATGTGTGACAATCGTTCCTGGTGTAAAACCATGTGACTGCGCCATATCTGCCAAGCTCATTTTAGCCATCACCATCTCTTTGGTTTTTTGATAGTTCGATCCTGGAGTATTTATACCAGAAACACGAGCAACGGTTTTTCTCACTCGAGGCATTTCTTTGCTTTGACAATTATTTTCTTGAGCATACTGCGTAATACAATATAAAAACCGCTCTCCAAATTTTTCTAATTTTTGAGCTCCCACTCCACTTATCTGTCCAAATTTTTCGACATCATCGGGGAAATAATATGCCATTTGTTGTAAAGATACATCTCCAAAGATAACAAACGGTGGAACGTTGTTGGCTTCAGCAATGTGTCTTCGTAAAATTCTCAGTTGTTCAAATAATCCTCTGTCATACTCTAAATCACTCGTCGATTTATTACTATACACCTCTTTTTCAGTGACGGGTTTTTGTAATTCTATTTTTTCATTATTTTTCAAAAAGTCATTTCCCGTCGATGAAACAAAAAGCGTTGGATATTTTCCTGTTTTTTTCGCGATAAGCTTTTTCGCAATCAAAGACGTAATAAGATGTTTAATCTCATCGGCTGAATATTCATTTACTAAAGCATAGACCGTCAGTCGATCGTGCCCTAAAGACAAGATCTTTTTATTTTTACTTCCACGAAGCACGGCAATAACATGAGCGGCTCCAAATGAATTCCCGGTTCGAATAATACACGAGAGAATCTTTTTCGTAATATCAGTCGCATCAAACAATACTTTTTCCTGTAAACACATATCACAATGACCACAATCAGCAGAAAGCGTTTCTCCAAAATATTTTAAAATATGTTTCGTTCGACAACTGTGTGTTTCTGCATACTGAATCACCCCCCTCCATTTTTCTTCTTCTCGTAATCGTTCAGCCTCATTTCGTATTTGATCAGAAAAAAACTGGTGTTTTCTGGTATCTGCATGAGAAAAAAACAAAATACATTCGCTTTTGAGCCCATCTCGTCCCGCTCGTCCAATTTCTTGATAATATCCCTCTAAACTTTTTGGATAACTGTAATGAACCACCAAACGTACATCGGGTTTATCAATCCCCATTCCAAAGGCGACTGTCGCAACCATAATATTGACCTGATCTTTCAAAAATTGATTTTGATGATTTCTTCGCTTTTTACTTTCAAGTCCCGCATGATACGGCAATGCACTGTGTCCGTCCGCTTGTAATTGCGCGGCAACGGCCTCTGTTTCTTTACGTGAAAAACAATAGATAATACTCGATTCATCTTTATATCTTTCCAAAATATTTAACAGTTTGTCATATGTGTTTTTTTTATTCAGTACTGATAATTCCAAATTTTTTCGTTGAAAACTGGAAACATATGTTTTTGGACTTTCTAAATGGAGTTGTTTGATTATATCTTTTTGAACCTTCGGTGTTGCCGTCGCCGTGAGCGCAATAATTGGAACTCCAGGAAAACGGGTTTTTAAGGTTTGTAAGTTATTATAATCAGGCCGAAAATCATGCCCCCATTCAGAAATACAATGGGCTTCATCAATCGCAATAGATGAAATATTTACATCCTGTAAATATGACTGAAAAGAATCAAGCGCGAGTCTTTCTGGTGCGACATACAAAAGTTTCACCTCTCCGGCTTGCACCCGTCGTTGCGTATGAATCAGCTGAGATGGAGACAGTGATGAATTCATAAATTCAGCGCTGATTCCGTTCGCCTGTAACGAGTCGACCTGATCTTGCATAAGTGAAATCAAAGGCGATACAACGAGCGTGAGCCCCTCAAATTTTAATGCTGGCAACTGATAACATAATGATTTTCCGCCTCCAGTGGGCATAAGAACAAAACAATCTTTTTTATTCAACACATCATTAATAATTTCTTCCTGCAAAGGTCGAAATTCATCATATCCAAAATGTTGCTTCAGTAGTGATTTCATAATATATGAATAATGTACATGATGAGTGTATCATACAGTGCGTTAAAAAAGTGTTAAAAAATAAATATTTTACAAAACATTTGGCATTTTTATTGATATCACATAGAATACTTACAACACCCTTTAACTTTTTTCCTATGGGAGCACGATCTCGACACTACGACATGAATGAAATTGACAGCACAAAAAGTTCAGCCAAAGCGGCAAAACACCAGGCGATGATTGAACGATTTTTATCTCAAGGATATACGATTGAATCAAAAGATGAGAAAGAAGAAAGAGGGCTTGGAAATGAGCTTATTTCTAAAACGACCACGACAATACTGAAGGCGCCATCACTCGCCATGCCCATGGTAAAGTTTTTCGCTAAAGAAGTTTTTGGAAACTATGACTATGAAGAACAACTTTTTGATGATTTTGAATTTTCAAACTTCAGCACACAAGTATTCACCAAAGGATCAGATGCAAAATCCTTTAATGATGATTGGAGTCCTTTTAATCTCGACTAAATCAATAATTATGAATTTTTGTATTA
The DNA here is from genome assembly GCA_002401425.1 of Candidatus Peregrinibacteria bacterium. Classification (GTDB taxonomy): domain Bacteria; phylum Patescibacteriota; class Gracilibacteria. The sequence continues at coordinate 118,283 of NVTB01000002.1, read as the reverse complement.
CAATACAAAAATTCGGATTAATTATTGCATTATGATACAAATTTTGATAAAATAGTAATATACATAATATATTACTATGTTTAAACGAAGTATCAAACAAAAAATAATCAGCTATTTTTTCAAAGGAGAAGTCATTCTTCTTATTGGCGCGCGACAAGTGGGGAAAACTTCTCTCATAGAATCAATTATACATTCCCAAAAGATACAAGACGAAAGCCTTCTTTTAAACTGTGATTACATCGAAGATCGAGAGCTCCTCAATCAAGAAAAAATAGAATCCTTAAAAACTATCATTGGAAATAAAAAGTATATATTTATTGATGAAGGACAAAAAGTAAAAAACATCGGAAACACCTTAAAAATGCTTGTTGATCTTTATAAAACAACAAAACAAATCGTCGTCACCGGATCTTCAAGTGTCCATATTCTTCATCAAACATCAGAACCCCTGACTGGAAGAAAAAATGTTATACATCTCTACCCCCTCTCTATTCAAGAAATCACTCAGACAAATGGAAAATTAGAATATATGCGAAAATTTGAAGAGTTTCTCCTCTTTGGATCGTATCCAAAAATTTTAAATCAAAATAGTCAAAATGACAAAATAAGACAGCTCAAAGAACTGGTATCCAGTAATTTATATCGTGATATATTAGAATTTCAACTTATAAGAAACCCCAGTGTTTTAACAAAACTTCTCAAAGCCCTCTCTTTACAAATAGGCTCGGAAGTTTCTTTTCACGAACTTGGGAATACCCTCGGAATTAACACAAGAACAGTCGAAAAATACGTCGATCTTCTGGAAAAAAGTTATATTATATTCAGACTTCCTCCATATTTTACGAATAAAAGAAAGGAGCTCAGCAAAATGAACAAAATTTATTTTTATGATCTCGGTATAAGAAATGCTCTTATCAATAATTTTAATATCCTTGGAAATAGAACTGATACAGGAGCACTTTTTGAAAATTATATTATTTCAGAAAGGCTCAAACATAGAGCATATAACGATATTTATGCAGACCAATATTTTTGGAGAGATTACAATCAAAATGAGATAGATCTTATTGAAGAATATAATGGAATGCTCCACACATTTGAAATAAAATTGAAGAAAAAGAATGTAAAAATACCTCATAGCTTTTCAGAAGTATATACCTCTGAATATAAAGTTATAAACAAAGAAAATATTTTAGATTTTTTTATTACCGATGAGTCTACGATAAAAAATCCTCCACTAAACGAATGTCCCCACTCTCTGCATCAATAGAAACTTTTGCTCCAATTGGTAAAATAAATTGTTCCTGCAGTATTTACCGCAGGGGTTTAAAATTTTAAACCCGTATCATCAGCCAGCCTTACATATATTCTCAAGGCTCTTTCCCTTATCGGGCACAAGATTTTGTGCCCCTGCGGTGACAGGAGTGATAAGTATAAAATGCCATATTACTTCCCAATCGGCACCAAAAACTCTCCATACCTCTCCACCATCACCTTAATATCATTCGTAAACTTCTCCGGATCATTGAGCATTTCTTCTTTTAATTCTTCTAAAGAAAATGTTTCTACCCCTGACGCCTCTCCATCAGTAAATTTAATAGAGCCATCATAATATCCAAAATACATAGAAACCATTTGCGGAATAATTATTTTTGAAGAATCTGACAGAATTCTTTCAGACATAAAATCTGATAGATACTCCAATTTTTGAAAAATCCCAACAACATCCAAATGAGTCACATGAATGGCTTTATCAAAATCTTCTTTTGATAATACAGCTGCCGGAAACCCGAGTTCTTCTGCACACTCCCTCACAACAGTGAGTGTAAAACTATCCCCAGATGAAACGTGCCCGCCAACTGTTTTATCATATTTTCCAGCATTATCTGTTTTTAATTTACTCCGTTTTTGTAAATAGACTCTTCCCTGAGAATTCATTAAAAATATCTTAACCGACTGTACTTTTCTCGTCACCTCTCCATTATCTTGAAATTCCGCAATAATTTCAGAATAAAATTCTTGTCGTTCTTGTGTATACAAAAAGTTGGAATCAAGATCGAAGATGTCGAGGAGTTCAGTCATAATATCTATTTAAAAAATATATTTACTCAGCTGATTTTATTTTTTCACCATTTTTAATAATTCATCATGAATAATCCCATTCGAAAGAATAATATTATCTTTTGAAATATCAAAAGCGGCTCCATTCCAATCAGTCGCTTTTCCTCCGGCTTCTTCTACTAATAAGTAATGGCAATAATCCCATGGAGATGAACCTTTTGATACAATGGCATCATATCGATTACAGGCCACTCCAGAAATCTCATCATGAGAACACATATTATTTTTCACCTGATGTACATTTTCAATAATATTTGTAACGACTTCTTTTTCTAATTTTTTATTCGGCAATGTTCGAACAATAACATCAGATTCTTTTAAAATTCGATCACTCACCTCTATCTTGTTGCCATTTAAATATGCCCCCTTTCCTTTTATTGCCCAAAACATATCTTTTGTTATCGGGTTATGAGTGACTGACAGAATTGTTTGATTCTTTTTAACAAAACCAATACCAATAAAAAATAGCGGAATGCTTCGTACAAAGTTTCTCGTTCCATCAATGGGGTCTACTACAAATGAATAGTCTGAAGGCTTGTTTATTTCAGGAGCTTCTTCACTAATAATAGAAAATTCTGGATATTGAAGTTCAAGGTATTCAATAATTTTTTTATTGACTGAAATGTCATACTTCGTCAACAAAGTCACAAAATTATTATCATCTTTTTTCGTGCTCACTTCTTTATTTTTATCTTTATATCCTTGTTCCACAATGTTTCCAACAGAGAAAAGCAACTGCTCTAAGTCTTTTTGTATGTTCTGTATATTTACCATGAAATTGAAATTAAAAAATTATTTTTGAGAAAACGCTACTGTTATACCAAGTCCAACGAGCAACCCTCCAAATGTTTTATTAAACACCCCTTCAAATTTATGATATATATTTCGAACCTTTTTTTGTGTAAAAAATATAGCTAAAAGGGAAAACCATAAAATAGTGTTCATAATAATAATCAAACTCAAAATGGTTAAAATACTCATTGGAGTATCGGGTGAAATAACCATGGTAAACAGGCTAAGAAAAAAAAGGGTCACTTTTGGATTTAAAACATTTGTTAAAAAACCCATTTTTATTGCTTCAAAGGATGATATTTGTTTTTTCTCCAAACCTTCCTCTATGTCTATTTCTTCAGATTTTGATGTCATAGATTTGACCCCAATATACACCAGATACGCCGCCCCCATGAGTTTGATAACATTAAATAACACAATGGACTGCGAAATAACAATGGCCAGTCCCGCAATACTATAAAAAATATGAACAATGACTCCAAGTCCAAATCCAACGGCTGTCCAAATCCCTGCTTTACGAGAATAAGAGATAGAGTTTTGCACCGCAACAATAAAGTCTGGACCCGGGCTCATAACGGCGAGCAAATGAATCAATGTGACGGTTCCAATAAGCGAAAGGTATTCCATAAACATAAATATTAAACGGCAACATAAATATCGACTTCTTCATTTTCTCCATATATTTCAACATCAAAGGGAGTATAATTTATTTTTTTTATCATAGATAGAACTTTTTTATCCATTCCTTTTTTCTTGATTTATACAAAACTCAAGATATTCTTGATACAGACTCTTAAAAGAAAACTTTTGTCATGAAAGAAACAATATTTTTGACGCCCCTCAATGTTAAAAAATCATATGAAGTAAAAAAAAGCTTATATAATTCATCAATATATATAAGAAAAGAAATAAAAGGTATTCGAGCCTCTTTGTGTAAATCTGGAATAGAAATAAATGACATTCAGACATTATTATTTCACATCGATCAAATTCATCTTCAAATTAAAAACATCACACAACAAACCCCTTCCTTTCTTCCAACTTTCAATCATGAAATAAGAAAGCATTTATCCGACAGTGAATTTACCGCCCTCTCTGCAAATTTTGACACTGAAAGAAAAGAATATAAAAATGATGATATGAAATTATATGACCTCCCCTTTCATACAAATACGATAGAAAATATGTATAGAACATCCTGTCTCGCAGCATCTTTTATTGAAAATAATAAGCCAGAAAAAATATCCACCATTAATAATCACATTCACACATTTTTTCAAAAACCATATATTCATCTCTCTTCTCATATTTCTCCATCCAATACTCAATCTATTTCAGTATATCGCATGGAAATCATTTTAGCCCTCAGTAATATTATAGATAATGCGATGGATACGAATAAAGGAAATGCCGAACGCGTCAATATTCAAACGGCTATAAATAAAAATAATTATATTATGACCATTACTGATACAGGAAAAGGAGTGAATTTTCAAAAAATATCAGAAAATGCTTTCATGACAGATCCGAAGGTAAAAGAAAGTATACAATCAGAAGACTTTAACTTGCTCTTACATCCCAATGCCTCTATATCCAAAGGAGGAGGCAGCGGCATGAAAAGAATTCAACAATATATTGAACACAAYAAAGGGAGTTTTTCTTGTGAAGATGAAGGGTCCCGAGGAATGAATGGTCCGCGGATTAAGTACACAATTACTCTGCCTTTGGATGAATAAAAATGAATTATAGACAAAAAACAATCGCTCCTTCCCATTTCGAAGAACCTCTTAAATATTATTTTTTAAAAATATTGTTATACAAATAAAAAGGGAGAATCGTTATATCATTTTTTTTATCTTGATAGTTGATATTAATAATATATTTTCTTTGTTTTTTAATAGTTTCTCCAAAATTATAAAATATTTTTGGAGAAATAAAATTTTTGAGCTTTTTATATTTAATTTCAATTAATAAAATTTCTTTATCATCAATTATAAAATCAATCTCAGCATCATTTTTTGTTCTATAATAATATATATTTTTATATACATGAAGAAATTCTAATGCCATCATATTTTCAAATAATGCACCACTATCTGAACGAAATTGTATTTCCTCAAAATTATTCAGTAGCGCATTTCTGACACCTGTATCATAAAAAAATACTTTTTCCATCTTTCTAATTTGCTTATGAACACTTTGTAAATAAGGAGGTACCAACTGAATAATATGTGTATGTTTTAATATGGAAACATATCTCTTTGCTGTAGAATAAGCAATAGATAAGTTTTCTGCTAGATTATTGATATTTAATAAATTTGCTGACTGACTCGCAATCATCTTCATTAAATAATTATATTTGACAATATCTGATATAACTGTTATTGATCGGATGTCTTTTTGGATATAGGTCTGTACATATGAATGTAATAATTTCTTCTTTTCTTCTTTTGATTTCTTTAAAACAACGGCTGGCATTCCTCCATATAATAAAAACTCCTCTAAATACGTATGCATTTCATTTTTTTGATTTTCTGTAATTTTAGACATATCTAATTGATGAATAGAGGCTTGTTTAAATTCTAAAAACTCAAAAAAACTTAATGGATGTATACGAAAAGCATAATGTCTTCCAACTAAAGAATCTTGTATTTTTGATTTAATTTCTAAAGAAGCGGACCCTGTACAAATAATTTTTATACGATCTTTATAATGGTCATATAAGTATTTAATAAAATTAGAAGGATTTTGTAAATATTGTATTTCATCAATAAAAATAAATATTCGTTTGTTTTCTGGGATAGAAACATACGATAAAATATTTTCTGGATTTTTATCAAAATCTGTTAGATATTGTATATTTTCTAAATCAAAGAAATAAGAAATTTCCCCATTTTCTTTTAACTTTGCTTCTAACATCTTTAATAACGTTGTTTTCCCTACTTGCCTTGCTCCATATAAAATAAAAAACTCATCACTATATAAATACTCACAAAGTTCTGAGAAAATATTACGAGAAAACATAATAAATAACTTAATATATACTCTACTATTTTAAGGTTACAGTATAAAAAAGTAAAGACTTTTTTATTTATTATCCAGCTGTTTTATCTTTTTCACCACTGCCTCACATTCAAGAGCAGACGAGTATCCATATTTTTTAAAAGAAAACAATTTCATCCCCGTCTTCTCCTGTATCAGAAAACGGAAAAGCGGTGATAAAATAAAAGGAAAGATTTTTTGTTCTGTTTATCTCTACGTATATTATATCTGTCTCTGGAGTGTTTTGTCCAGGAAGCATCTTAATAAGAATGTTTTTTTCTCCCAAGCAATGACTTCGAAAAACTTGCTGAACATTCTTTTTTTCTTTTTGAGACAGGCTTTTTAATCCTCTTACATTTTGTTTTCCTACAGAATAACGATATGCAAACGTAAAAGTCACCACCTGGTTTTCTCCAATGTTTTCCCAAGCAATTTCTTTTCTTTGTAATTTTTCTAAAAACTGTTTTTGTATAATCTCCAAAAGCTTTTGAGGATTTTCTATTCCCTCAATATTATTGAAAAACTTTGTACCCAAAGTCTGTTGCGCAAATAATATATCATCTTTTGAAATAACAGATGATAAAAAATTTTGCTGCTCGTAATCATAATAGAAAAAACTTTGTCCTATTAATGTGTCTGTATAATTACTATCCACCACATTAAAATGACGAAGAAGATGGTATTCATTTGTGGGGTTAATACAGAAAAGTGAATCACTCATAAAATAAAATTATTGTCTATAATTTCCTCAATTTTTTCACTACCGCATCCTGATACATGCGAAAAGCTTTTCTCTTTTCCTTTTCATAAACATACGGAGTTCCCAATATTTCTTTACACGATGGACAAGATAATACATCTAAACCCTTCACGTCTTTTTTCTCAAGATTGGTAAATTTTTCTGGTGAGAATATTCTATCAAGATACAGTCTGCGTAAGTTTCCTGGACCATCTTTTTGATACGTTAAAACCGCTGCATCGCATTGACGACAACAGACGGTGACCATTCTGGAGTAATCTCCTCTGGCAGATGTATAACTGTCTTTTTTAAACGAAAATGATGACGAATAATGCATAGAATAAAATAAAGGAATATTCTTTTATCTTATTCTATCACTCTCTCGAAAAGTTTTCTAGATGACTTGTTTCACTTGATCGTTAATACTTCCTTCGCCATAGCGGATATTTTCAACAGTATTATCCGTTTTATCATTATATTGCTCTCTCACTTCGAATAGAAATTCTGTGACAAATCTTTGTTTTATGTCAGAAGACACCCCTCCATTTCGCTCGCGATGATACCTATCATCTATCCATGGTTGAGAAACAAGAAGACCTTGATAAAAAGCTTTCGCCTCTTTTGTATCTTCAATAGAGAGAAAACAGGAAACCATCAGACTCATGATTTTTGATAAACTCTCTCGTATATATTCTTTATCTTCTTCCGAAACCACTGAACACTGATCATTAAAATTTAAATAAATATCGTTAAGAAGATCTCCAAAGTAAGGAGTCGAAATATGCCAATTACTCCCTAATGAATCTTCTTCTTGTATAAATCCATTTTCAAATCCTGGGATATCGTTGACTTTGATCTCATGTAAAGGCTTAAAGTTTTTATATTTTGGTGTTTCCATAGTATATTTTGTTAATAAATAAGATTACTATATAACATGATAACACAAACAAATATAACAATCAAACAGTCATAATATAAATATCAGATAATTGCCTTTCTAAAAGTAAAATAAAGTGTTAAACTATATCTAACAACATATGTACTATTAATAATAAATACTATGGATCTTATTTACCATACGCTGAAAAATTTAGATCTGAATGACAATGAAATAAATGTCTACCTGACGCTTTTGCAAATAGGAAGCTCTCCCGCTTCGGCTATTGGAAAACGGGCGGGTATTGAAAGAAGTCATTGTGTTTATATTTGCAAACGACTTCTTAAAAAAAGATYTATCACATTTGTTGAAAAAAATAACGCTTTTATTTTTACCGCACTTCCTCCAAAAGAACTCTTTAATATTCTGGAATCAGAAAAGAGAGAAACAGAAGACAAAGAAATCCAACTGAATCGAATTATTGGACTTTTAGAAAATATGGTAAACGAAAATACATCTTTGCCAAAAATACAATTTTTTGAAGGAGTCGATGGAATGATACGAATTTATCAAGATATTCTGGAGGCAAACAAAGACATCTATGACTGTAATATTATTGATAAATCACTCGTACACAAAGATATTATCAGCTACTGGAAAAATGAATACATGCCACAAAGAGAAAAAATGACCAATAAATCTTTTTCCTTATATAACCGAGAAGAAGGATTTGAAGAATATACAAAATACGATAAAAAAGTTCGACGAACGACCCTCTTTATCCCCAAAGAAGAATTCCCGTTTAAATCTCAAATAATGATATATGGCAAAAAGATTGCCTTTCTCTCCCTCTCTTCACACGATCTCACCGGAACAATCATTGAAAACGACGCTATTTTTGAAACACAATTTTCTCTCTTTCGCATGGCCTGGAATTATGCAAAGACGCTGCCAAGGAATGAGTGTTATGTGGGGGTGGAAATATAATCTTTCACCACCTCAAATATATCATAAATAAAAGATTACCCCATTGTTATAACAACATTCCCTTTTTTATGACCCGTATCAACATGTCGATGAGCATCGGCTATTTTATCCAAGGGATAACAGGTGTCTATAACTGATCGTATTTCCCCTTCTTCAATCAGTTTTTGTAAAAAAATCATATCTTTTTTTRRYRNCRTMKAWWTTYYTYSWWWSRSKTKTWTYTNNNTCMCAAAKWSYKMRRTYNNCATGMSANTAWWAGCAAAATCTGAAAGTCCTCCAGATGCAGCCAAGAAAACTCCTTCTTCTGTCAGTAAATGCCTTGACTGTGTAAAGGATATTTTTCCAATGGTATCATAAATAATATCATATGTTTGATTCCCTTTCAAAACATCTTCTTTGGTATAATCAATAACATGATCTGCTCCGAGGGATTTCACTAAATCGATATTAACGCTACTACATACCGCTGTCACCTCCGCCCCGAAAGACTTAGCCAMKWSMACTSSAARTRTTMMSMSYGMTYSMNAMKMTYMRKWYRTGRSTACWKTWTSWYMYGSCNTGAAWRNTYSMMSWWGKYWMKTAAAAAGAAAAGTGATGTTATTCCTCCAAAAGCAATAGTCGCCGCTTCTTCATAACTCATATTTGAAGGCTTCCTCGCAATAGCTCCGTCTTCTGCTAAACAAATATATTCAGCATGCGCACCGAGTTGTAAATCGGTTCCACAAAAAACCTGATCACCTTTTTTAAAAAGCGTCACGTTTTTCCCAATCGATTCTATTTCTCCAGAAAACTCTGCTCCGAGTATTTGTATCTTTGGAGTTTTCAAACCATTAAACAAACGTATCACAAAAGGATCCGCTCGTCGCATACGTGCATCTCCAGATGACACGGTTGTCGCATGAATTTTTATTAAAACCTCATTATCTTTCACCTCTGGTTTTTGTATTTCTTGTATCAGGACCACTTCAGGTCCTCCGTATTCTGTGTATATAGCTGCTTTCATAATATAAAAAATTAAGGAAATCATTTTTTCCTTATTTCTTTTTCTTCTCCTTATTTCTCAATTCTTAATTTTTTATTCCCTTAGAAAGAATTAAGGTAAAGATTAAGGCGAAGAATGAAGGAAAATTTTTAATAAAAATTTTTGGTAGGGGAGGTGGGAGTTGAACCCACCACCAATTGGTTATGAGCCAACTGCTCTAACCGCTGAGCTACTCCCCCAAACCGCTCTGATTGTATGTTTTTCTTGTGCTGGGGTCAATCGTTTTTAATCATACCAATTTTCTGGTAAAATGGATTCGATTTTTGATAAAAGTGTATCAAAACCATCTTTATTCAATGCTGAAATAAACACTGGAGAATATTTTTTGAATTTTTTCGCAAAGGTTTTCGTATAGAGCTTTTCTATTTTGTCTATTTTATTACACACAAAAACCTGTGGCATATTCGTGGCTCCCAATTGCTCTAAAATATCTAATACTACCTGAATCTTCATATCTTTGTCTTTATCTGAATAATCAATCACGTGAAGGAGTACATCGGCGTGAACGGCTTCATTTAATGTTGAAGCAAAGGCCTGAATAAGTTTTGGTGGTAAGTCTTGAATAAAACCAATCGTATCTGAAATTAGACACGTACTTCGTCTTCCGGGTAAATAGAGCTTTCCAATTCTGGTATCAAGTGTTGCAAAAAGTTCATTTTCTACATAGATATTTTTCCGCGTGAGCGAATGCAATAAATGGGATTTTCCTGCATTGGTATATCCAACGATAGCCACTGAAAAAAATCCTTTTCGTTTTCTTGCATTCATTTGTAACTCTTGCCGTTTCATAACTTCAGCGAGTTTTTTCTTGACACTTTGTTCTTGTTTCGATAAATGACGTTTCATAATTTCGGTATTTGTCTCTCCTTTTCCTCTCATCCCAACACCTCCTCCACCTTGTTTTGAAAGCTCCATTCCCATTCCATAAATTCGTGGACCCATATGACGAATCGCGGCGAGTTCAATTTGTAATTTTGCCTCACTGGTCGTGGCATGTTTTTCAAATATTTTTAAGATAAGATCCGTTCGATCCCATACCTGAATATCATGCTCTTGAAATTTCCATTGAAGTGAAAAAACTTGTCCGGATTTTAAAATATTATTTAAAATAATCGTATCAACTTTTTCAGCAATAGCCGTTTGCATAATTTCTTCGAGCCTTCCTTTTCCAATAAATGTTTTATAATTCGGCACCTGTTTTTTTTGAATGCATTTTACAATAACACAGCTTCCATAGGTGTTTACTAATTTTTCTAATTCTACAAGACGCTTATGAGCCTCTTTAATATGTAGTTTTGGATCGATAATATCAACTAAAATAACTCTCATAATTTTTGGCCTAAAATTTGTAAAACTTGTCCCTTTAACAATTTCGTTAACTTCACCGTTCCTGGAAACTTTACCTGTTTTCTATTTGGAAACAAAAAGATAATTTCATCTTTTCCCGGATTTTTCTCAAACAACCCCTTTAACAACTGTAAATCTTCTTTTTTGGCCGTCGCCGCAACATCGACGAGCCATGGCTCACGAAGCTCATCTTCACGATCCTCCGCCGTAATATTTGGCAATGGACGTTCATCTATATGCTTCTTGTCTTCATCTAATAATCCAAATCGCTTCGCCTCTTCCCTCATTTCTTCAATGTCTCGTTTATATATTTTTTCTGGAATAATCTGTATTTCGTTTCCTCTCATTCCTATTTTTCCATTAATCATAATAAATCCATCTTCTTTGACCTTTTTTCCCATTTCGTCATACGTCTTTGGAAACATAATAACAGGAATTTTTCCAAAAGCATCCTGTAATGTAAAAATACACATTTTATCATCTTTTTTTGTTCGAATAATTCGCAAATCTGAGACCATTCCAAAAAACTTTTGAACGGTGTCAATTTTTTGTACCGTAATATCTTTTGTAGAAAAATATTTTTGTTCAAGATATTTTTCAAGTCCCGCGAGTGGATGCGTTGAAACAAATAGCCCAAGAAGATCTCGCTCCCAGCTTAACAGCTCCATCAGTTTTGCTTTTTTTGCGAAGGTCAAAGTAAAATGTAAAGAAGAGGCGGTGTCCACTTCTCCCATATCAAATAAACCAATTTGCCCCGAAGAAGATTGCGCCGTTTTCTCTTTAGCAAATTCAATCATTGCCTCCATACTTGCCACTTGTGAAGCCCTTCCTCCAAAATCATCCATCGCTCCTGATTTAATAAGAGCTTCTAAGTTTTTTCTATTGAGTTGCGTCACTTCAACCGTACTAATAAATTCTTCAATGCCAATAAAGGCTGTATTTTCAGGACCTCTGGCGGTAACAATCGCTTCAATCCCCGATTCTCCAAGATTTTTAATCGCAGATAATCCAAACCGAATATATCCATCTTCAATCACGGTAAAATCTTTCATCGAACTATTCACTGAAGGTGGAAGAATTTCGATTCCCATCTGTCGACATTCATCAATCTCTAATGCAATTCTTTCGGTATTATGTTTATCTGATGTCATGAGAGCTGCCATAAACTCCGTTGGATAACGGGATTTTAAATACGCTGTTTGATAGGCAATAAGGGCATAACACGCCGAATGCGATTTATTAAAACCATATTTCGCAAACTCTTCCCAGCCATTCCAAACTTCTTCAGCAATCTTTTTCGAAATATCATTCGAAGCACACCCCACAATAAATTCTTCTTTTAACTTATCCATGAGTTCTTTAATTTTCTTCCCCATCGCTTTACGTAAAGTATCGGCCTGACCTCCTGTAAAGTTCGCCATAATTTTTGATAAATTCATTATCTGCTCCTGATACACCACCACCCCATACGTGTCTTTTAAAACACTTTCCATGCAGGGATGCGGATACGTAATTTCTTCTTTTCCATGTTTTCGGGCCACAAAAGAATCAGTCATTCCTGAGTTCAGTGGTCCGGGACGATATAAAGCCACCATCGCAAGAACATCATCAAAGACCGTTGGTTTTAAATCTTTTAAATATCGTTTCATTCCATTCGATTCAAACTGGAAGATACCGGTTGTTTGTCCTTTTTGAAAGAGTTTATAAGTAGATTCATCATCAAGAGGAATCGTATCAATATCAATAGTCACACCATGAATTCTCTCAATAATTCTGAGAGCTCTATCTAAAATAGTCAAATTCTTTAATCCCAAAAAATCCATTTTTAATAACCCCAAAGACTCAAGTGGTCCTGAAGAAAACTGTGTAATCGTTCGGTTCGTATCTTTTGGTGGATGCTGTACCGCTGAATATTTATACAGTGGATCTTTAGAAATCACCACCGCACAGGCATGAACAGATACATGACGCACACACCCTTCAAGTCTCCGTGCAATCCCCCACATTTTTTCAAAAATTGGACTTGATTCCACCGCATCACGTAAATCTGGTTCTTCATCCCACGCTTCTTGTAATTTTGTGCCTGGTCTATCTGGAATCAACTTGGCAAAATCATTCATTTCTTGAAAAGAAATCCCCAATGCTCGTCCAACATCTTTGACGGCCGCACGTGCGGCGAGTGTTCCAAATGTAGAAATTTGAGCGACTTTATCTGCCCCATACTTATCCGTAACATAACGAATCACCTCTTCACGTCGATTATCTTGAAAATCAATATCAAAATCAGGCATGGATATACGATCTGGATTCAAAAATCTCTCAAAAAGCAAATCAAACATAAGCGGTTCGATATTCGTAATTTGCAAAGCATACGCAATAATAGACCCCGCCCCCGATCCTCGCCCTGGTCCAACGATGATTCCCTCTTCTTTCGCCCATTTAATATAATCCCAAACAATCAGAAAATAACTTTCAAATCCCATGTTTTTAATCACCAAGAATTCAAACTCAAAACGTTTCGCAATATTTTCACCTGTTTGATTCTCTCCTATTATTTCTTGAAAAAATGGTTTGTCAAAAATTTCTGTATTATTAACCGTGTTTTTAGCCATATCTGACCATGATATTTTTTCCAAATGTTCAGCAAATTGTGGATACCGAAATTTAAGTCCTGCTATACATTCAAATCGAAAAAAACTAATAGGGTCATTTGTCGTATGTTCTTCTGGTGGATAAATTTCTGGAATACAATATTTSMYRARAKMAAAWWYRACGTTACACCGATCAGCTATTTTTTGTGTATTTTCAATAACTTCTGGACGATTAGAAAAAACCGATATAATTTCCTCTGGATCAATCATAGAATAATCTTCATCAATCATTGTGCGCCGATCATCATCAACCGTTCTATTCGTCGCAATACAGGTTAAAATATCTTGAGCTTCGGCTTCTTCTACTTCAGCGTAATAGGCATTTTGTGCGACAACGACTGGAATATTTAATTTTTCTCCATATTCAAATATAGCTTCATWCAATTCTAACTGCCCCGAAAGCGCTGGATGATACGAGACTTCTAAAAAGAAGTTTCCTTCATCGAATAAATCTTTGTATTTTAAAATAGTTGTTGTTATTTTTTCTTCATCATCTCCCTCTAAAATAGACTGAGCAATTTCTCCTTGAAACCCTCCAGATAAAGCAATAAGACCTTTGCTGTATTTTTTCAATGCTTCAACATCAACTCGTGGCTTATAATAAAACCCTTCCATATGTGCCAAAGATGAAATTTGAATGAGATTCTCATACCCTTCTTGATTTTCAGCGAGCAATACCAAGTTCCATGGACGACCGTCAGACTTTATTTCTTTTTGGTACATCGATCGCGGAGAAATAAGAACCTCAAGACCCAAAATGGCTTTAATGTCTTCTTTTTTACACGCCTGATAAAACTCGAGCGCTCCGTACATCACTCCATTATCTGTCAAAGCAACGGCTGAACAGCCCTGTTTTTTTGCAGTTTTTGCAATAACAGCTGGGCTGGTGGGGCTTTGTAAAAGCGAGTAATACGAATGATTATGAAGATGAACAAAGTTCATAAGAAGTGTTTATTTTTTTGAAATTTTTGTAAACGATAACCATTTATGTAGTACTTTTGGCATAAGGATTTCACCATCTTTTGTTTGAAAATTTTCCATAATAGCAATCATACATCTATTGATCGCAATTCCAGTTCCATTCAAAGTATGTAAAATTCTATTTTTTCCATTCCTATCTTTCATTCGAATTTTTAATCGCCTGGCTTGAAAATCAGTACAGTTTGATGTTGATGTGATTTCTCTATATGCATCTTGCCCTGGCATCCAGGCTTCAAGATCGTATTTTTTTGCAGCCTGTGCTCCAAGGTCTCCTCCACAAATATCAACCAGTTGATATGGAATACCCAGATCTCCCCAAATTTCCWCTTCAATTTCTCGAAGTTTTTCATGTTCTTCCCAAGATTTGTCAGGATGCGCAAAGACGGCCATTTCTAATTTATCAAATTGATGACATCTCAAAATTCCTTTTTCATCTTTTCCTCCACTTCCCGCTTCTCTTCGAAAACACGGAGAATATGAAATATATTTTATTGGAAGCTTCTCTTCGGGAATAATAGTATTAGCCAAATATGCCGTATTGGGTACTTCTGATGTTCCAATGAGATAGAGGTCATCTCTTCCAGGATTCACGCAATAGACCTCTTCTTCATGCCCTGAGTCAAGGAACCCTGTTCCAAATGCTGTTTCTCTATTGACCATATACGGCGGAATCATTGGTTGAAATCCATATTTTGTTGTTACGGCAAACACGTGTTGAACTAAAGCAAATTGCAATAATACTAACTCATTTTTTAAAAAATGAAATCGTGCTCCCGCCACACTCGCTCCTGCGGATGTATCGATAAGATCAAGCTCTTCTCCTAACACCCAATGCGGTTTTGGCTTAAAATCAAACGCTGGTTTTGTTCCCATATATCGAATCACCTCATTTCCTTCCTCACCTTTTCCTGGACGCACTGAATCATGCGCTGGATTTGGTAATGATTTTAAAATAGTATCAAGATCTTTTGACAAAGACTCCTCTTGAGGTTTTAACTCTTGAATTTGTGATTTCAACGCCTCCATTTGTTTTTTCAACCCTTCTTTATCATCAGACGTCGCAAAACTTTTCGCCATCGTATTCTGTTCTGACTTTAATAATTCGGCTTTTTGACGAACCTCATTTCGTTTTTCATATAAAACAACCGCTTCGTCGATAGAATCAACCGAAACGTTCTTTATAGCAATCCGTTCTTTATACCAATCTTTTCGTTCAATAATATCTTTAATATCAAGCATGTTTTTTTCATTACAAATTAACACACGTAGTTTAAGAAATTTTTTATAAAAATCAATGAGAAACTCCTATTTTATCAAACGAAAAACCGGATTTTGCAACATCCACTTTGATGGAGAAATATGAACGGTTTCTCCATTTTTTTCAAAAGGCTGTAAAACAGCTTGTTTTATATTTTTTAATGCCAAGTATACATGAGCTTCTTTGAGCACCTTTTGCCAATCTGATTTTTGAATGAATGACTCAAAAACAGCTTTCCCGAGCAATTGTTTTTGTAAGGTGTTTGGTGTCTGTAATATAGATTCTCCAAGGTTTTTAATAAAAGATATATCCTTATTTTGCTCGAATTCAAGCTGAAAACGTAATAAAAACAATTCATCAGAAGCATCATAGTCAATAAGCTTTTCAGATAAAGTCTGAAGAATTTGTAATTTTTTATCTTCTGGTAATGTTTGAACTGACTCCATAAATTGTACCAATAAAACATCTGAACTTTCTGAATCCCTCATAATTGACTTCACAAGCTTCGCAAATTGAACAATCACCTCATCACTATTCCCTGGTGTAAATTCATTACTATAGAGCGGTGAACCAGGCAAAGCGCCCGCATATTTATTGACCGCCTCCTCTACATTTTCCGATTCATATATTTTTGATGAAACAAGACTCGCTGAAAATGATGATGGATCCATGATAAACGCCATTCCAAACATAAAAAAGAGCAGAAATATAATTCCTGACACGGTTTTTGTATGAGACAGGGCCCAGAGCTTCAATTTCTGAAAAGAAAGAGATTTCATATGTTTTGTTTTTATTTTTTGTTTTTTGAAAGCTTTTATTTTTAAGCTGTCAGAGTATTGTATCATTTTTTTGATGTTTTTTCAAGAAGAAAATTGTTTGGTTTTTTTATCCTTCATGTTTATATTATAACAGATTTTAGGACTCGCGCAATATATCTCCTGGGAGCCCACTGTTCTTTAATTTCCCCGATATAATAATTTTTTTTATGCCTTTAATCACAACCGCTGGTAAAGTAGTCATATCAGCATCTTTTAAAATATTTCCAGCCGATTCTGAAGATATGAAACGCAAATCTTTACCAACTTTTAGCAGCTGTGTATCACCTTGTTCATTTTTTTCTTTACTCCCAAAAACGCTCTTCATCCAGCCAGTCAATTTTTTTCCAACAGAGATTGATTTTATCGGATCAAGACATGACATATTACATGTTTTTTTCTTAATACCTTCTCCAAAACTCATTCGCTGCCTCTCAACACAATTCTTTGGAGCATTTCTTTTCCAGTTTTTATCCGAATGCTTCTCATTATATATATCATTATAGATCCTTTCTACTTCAATAGTTGGACCAAAAACAAACACTTTATCATTCTCATCAACAACCGCAAATCCATGTCTTACCTTTTCAAAAGATACCTCATGAACTGATTGAGATATCTCTAAAATATCTTCTGGCTTTATCTTATCTTCTAATGCAACGATATCTTCATGTACAAAATCATCTCTTCTGGCCTTAAACTGGGTCAGAAATGTAAATGCCTGTGCTATCTCTCTTTTACTCAACAGTTCGGCATCTGTAGAGACTTCTGGAGCTGTATTCATAGCTAAACTCATAAAAAAACAATATTATAAAAATATATCTAATATATACCAGAAAATAACACCAGAAAAAAGTGAAAAAAATAACGGTATCTTCTTTTTCTCATTCTGAAACGTTGGTAATAAATCAGAAAGTGATAAATATAAAATGCCTCCACTCATAATTCCTAGGATAAAAAAGGCGTTTTTTACAATAAAACCCTCAAAGAAAAAGAGAGTCATAACTCCAAAGACTCCTCCGAATACCGCTAAATACGGATATAATTTTTCATCCTTCCACAACAACGCATGTGCAAAGTTCTGAGGAACAGAGTGAAGAAAAATAGCCAGAGACAAAGCAACTCCTGACTCAACAGAAGACAAAAATGCAATATATAAAATCACTCCATGAAAAAAGTTATGCAGAAATGTCCCCGCAAAAAGCAATTGCGCTGATTGTTTTGGCAGATGATCATGGCTATGCCCATGATCATCATCACAAATATCATGACAATGATGAAAATGTAATACTGTCTCAAATAAATGAAATAATAAAACTCCAATAAATAAAGAAAGCCCTACTTGAGAAGCTGGTACGTTTTCTATAATTTCTTCAAAAAATTCAAAAAACACGAGAGACAATAACAGCCCAACAACTCCTGCCAACATAAAATGTAAGTGTTTTTGAAAAAGCTTTTTTACCGGAGTAAGAAAAAACAAGACAACACACAACAGTAAGGCAATACAAATGTTGGCAATAAAAGCAGAAAGAAGGGGGCTCATAACAATTTTTTAAAAAGCGAAGGGAATATAAGTAAATTCATGCTCTTGATCGACTCGATCTATTCCCAGAAAATCAATACGAAACTCTGGATGTTCTCCATTTACTAAGTTTTTATTCAAATAATAATAACATGATTTTTGGAACCGTCTCTGCTTCGTTTCACTCATAGATTCAGCGGCTGTTCCAAAAAGAGGATTATTTCTATATTTCACCTCAACAAAAACCAAGGTCTCATTATCTCTAAACATTAAATCAATTTCTCCAAAGGGAGTAAATATGTTTTTTTCAACAAATATAAACCCTTTTTTTTCTAAAAAAGAACGCGCAAGAGTTTCCCCCTGCGCGCCGATTTTTTGATGTGGTGATGGCATATTAAACTGTCCATTTTGATACAGAGTCAGATCGCGCAAAGAAAACACGTAAAAGAATTCGAGTCACAACAACTGCCGTAAACATTGATATAATAATTCCTATTGCGAGATTAATGGCA
The DNA here is from genome assembly GCA_002401425.1 of Candidatus Peregrinibacteria bacterium. Lineage (GTDB taxonomy): Bacteria > Patescibacteriota > Gracilibacteria. Next base: position 99,597 of record NVTB01000002.1, on the reverse strand, counting down.
AATCCTCGAATAATTGACGATCCAAACCAGGCAAGAATAAAACAAGTAATAAGCGATGAAATATTTGAATCTCGAATAGAAGACCACGCTCGTTCAAATCCAACAGCGAGCGATACCTTCACACTCTTTCCTTCCTTCAATTCCTCTTTAATTCTTTCAAAAATAAGAATATTGGCATCAACCGCCATTCCAATAGATAATACGATTCCGGCAATCCCAGCTAATGTTAAAACAATAGGAACTCCAATAAATCCAAAGAATTTCAAAACAAAGAATAATAATACTGCATAATAGAGAAGTGCAATATTTGCAACAACTCCAAAAAGCCGGTATTGAAAAAGCATATATATAAATAACAACATCAATCCAAATATTCCTGCATATAATGATTTTTCTAATGCCTCGGCCCCCAATGTTGAATCAATTTGATTTTGTCCAATAAGAATAATTGGAGCATCAATCGCACCAGTGTTTAAATCTCTTACCAACGCGGCTGCCTCCTGAATGCTATCCATTCCTGTAATTTGCGCTTGCCCTGTTGAGATCACCACTCCAACTCGAGGAGCTGACTTAAGCTCTCCTCCAACAAATATAGCAACGGCTTTTTGTAAATTTCTTTCTGTCAATTCTTCAAATAATCGAGCCCCCTCATCTGTAAACCGAATATTTACAACCGGTTCTGATAACTGTGTAAAACCAAGAGATGCGAATTGAAATGTTGAACCATCAAGCTCTGTTTCTTTCCACATATCTGGAACAATTGAAAAATAAATGCGTTCATATGTGATTTTTTCTTCTTGTTTTGTTTCTACTTTTTCCAAGATTTCAACCGCATAATTATCTATTTTTTGTTTCGCATTTTCTTCAGATTTATTCACAACAATTTTTGCTGTTGTAAATGTTCGATTATCCGAAAATGATGCGATTTTTTTAATAATATGAAATCCAGATTCTGTTTCTACCACTCCTGATATTTCTTCATCCTGTAAAGCAAATACAGATTCTGCAAATGGTTTGTGCATTTTTGAAAATTCAAATAAACCAAGGTCTCCTGCCTGATTTTTAGTAGCCTTATCATCTGAATACCTTTGAGTAATGGTATCCCAATCTCCTCCTTCTTGAATTTCTAGTAAAACCTTATTGGCTAAAATACTCGCCGCCTCCTTTGTTCTTGTCTCAATATCTAAATCGGCTTCATTATGAGATATTAGAATATGACTCGCCTGAACCTGTTCAGCGCGCCCTTCTTTACTCAACATTTTAAAAAGAATATATTTTTCAGAAAGCTCTATGACATCAGATATTTTATTCGCTCCTAAAGAAGAAATGACATCTCTTGCCTCTGGCGGGAAGTAATCAAGTGAGACATTCTCATCTTTATAATTTTCCTGCATCCCTTGAGCAAGTTCTTCAAAATCTTTTCCTGGAGTTGTCACCGTTCGTTCTTCCATTATTTTTGACAGAGGATGAAAAAGAGCAAAACCTTTTTGTTCAAATCCTTGCATTAAAGCATTAAAGGTAAATCCATCATTGATCTCTAAAATTTCTGGCATCACTTTTAATATCTCAGCATTCCACACTTTTTCTCTATAAGATTCTGGAATCTCATCTTTAAATCGAGAAAGTTCTTCATATACAATTTTCCCATCTGAAGTTTGTGCTTTTTTCCCAATTTCATCAAAGCTTCGTGTCTCCATTTCAATCAAAGCTTTTTCTGCCCGAGATTTCATATATGCAATATCTTCTTCTTGTGATTCTTCTAAGTTTTCTTTCGCTTCTTTAAACTCTAACTGAATTGTTTTTCCTACAATCGCCTTCGCTTCATTTATATCTTTAATACCAGCCAATTCAACAATCACTTGATATTCTCCATTTGCTTGAGCTATATAAATATTTGGCTCAGATACACCAAGTTGATTCACTCGATACTCTAAAGTCGTTCGAACTCCTTCAACAATAGTGGCAATATTAATATCATTTTCTGGATCGTCATCCGCATTAAATTTTTCAGCCTTACTTAAATCAAGTGAATAAGTAAGCTGCGTTCCTCCCTGGAGATCAAGCCCAAGCACAATATGATGGCTTTGAATAAAATTCTGTAATCCTTGAGGAAGAGACCCTTGCCATGACGTCGGAAGAGACATCATTGAAGCGTAAATAAAAAACAAGATAAGAGAAATAACTTTCCAATGTTTCATCATGTCAAAAAATATTAATAAATCGCGAAGATTTTATGTGTTTTTATGGCAAGAGGCAAGAGATTCTTCGTATTTATTCAGAAGTCAAAAGCAGATCAACTTCTTTCCTTGTTAATTTTTTCCAATCCCCAACTTCAATGTTCGGTAAAACAAACTCTCCTATACGAATTCTTTTCAGTCGAATAACATGAAGCTCAATATTACGACACATCCGACGAATTTGCCGGTTTTTCCCTTCAGTTAAAACAATAGAAAACATTCGAGGGTTAATAAGCGTAATAGATTTCGCCTGTGCAAAATATCCTTGAATCATAATTCCTTGTGTAAATGCTTCGAGTGTAAGAGATGAAACTGTTTGACTCACCGTTACTAAATATTCTTTCTCATGAGCCCTTGAAGGATGAGTAAGGTCAAAAGTAAGCCTTCCGTCATTCGTTAAGATAATAAGCCCCTGAGACTCTTTATCAAGTCTCCCAACTGGAAATATACGCTTATCTTTTGGCATTAAATCAAGAACAATCTCTTCTCCTTCAAAAGAAGGCTGTGCGGCACTCACAAATCCTCTGGGCTTATTTAAAGCATAATAGACATATTCAGCCTCTTCCTTTTTTAAAAAATCCCCATCGACCACTACTTTATCGACCTCTGGATCAATTTTCACWMCNATCWNTGWTWCMNAYCKWTCMRTKYWYSKYYAMTNTNTASCCSMMRYMMTWMRSWSNTMAMWTTTACSMMKTRWAGCWATSYNCWTWWWYTKMCATATATTTTTGAAGTCGTATTTGTGTCATTATCCTCACACTACGTGAAAGAAAAAATATGCACAAGCACGTTTCTTCCTAAATTGTAACTGCCATTTACAATTTTAAGAAGATTCATTGTTATTTTTCGCAATCACATGACAAATATTCCAGGACTCTTTCCAATGATGTGTCGGCACTCCTTTTTTAAAAAACTGTTCTTCTTTGATTACAAATCCTGATTTCCTATAAAGCCCCTGAAGTTCTTTAGGAGAAAACGCATGATAATATCTCCAGATTTTTTCCTGATTATTTTTTGTAAATGGAATAAACGTATCATTCCATTTTCTTGAAGAAAACAACGAGTGAAACATGGCCTTCCATATATACTTTTTATATTTTTTCTGGAATAAATTCCAATTGGTCAAACAAATAACCCCATCATCAGTCAGTAATTTTTTTACTTTTTTCAAACACAGCAAACGCTCAGCTTCTGTTTCTAAATGATGAAAGGAAGCAATAAAAAATATAACATCAAACTTTTTCCCCTCAACAACTGAAAGGTCAGTCATCGAATTATAAAAGAATGTTTTATCTGGGTGTTTTTTTACAGCCTCTGCTAACAAATTTTTTGAATTATCTATTCCAATATATTCACGATAATTTTCTAAAGAAGCAATCAACCGACCATTTCCGCATCCAATATCTAAAAAGGCATCTCCTGAATGACAATAATCATGAAAAATAGAAAACTCTTTCCAGGGATATACCCGAGTATCTGAAAAGTTTTTTGCGATAGAATCGTACGGAGTTTTCATAAAACAAGTTACAAAGAATAGGTTGGAATTTCATCTATTATAAGTTCATACATCGCCTTTATATTTGCCAAAGATTCACGGGCATAAAAATATTTTGATTTTATATACGTATGTCGATCCGCAATAACCCCTGAACATTTTATATCAAAACTCCGACATAAAAACAAGGCACGAGGAAGATGAAACTCTTGAGTTGCCAAAATAGCCGAAGAAATATTATATGTATATTTCGCACGATGCAAAGAATCATATGTATCAAGGCCTCCGGGATCTTGTAGAATATCAATATTGGGGATTCCTCGTTTTTGCAAATAATGTACAGTCGTCTCTACCTCATTATAAAATTCAGACCGAGTATCTCCCGATACATAAATTTTTTTAGCTTTTTTTGCCTTATAAATATCTATAGCCGAATCAGCCCGATCCATTAATGCGTCAGATAATATTTTATTCCCATGGACCCTGGCTCCAAAAATAACCACAACCTCTGAAGTAGGAATTTCTTCGATCTCTTCAAAAGAATACATTACTGAATATGCTGAAAGAAAAATCCAAATATTCGTAAAAATAAATATCTCAAAGAAAAATAAAAAAGCCGTAAAACAAAAAAATATAATTTTTTTCACAAAACGAGTATGACCATTAAAATATTATTTTACAATAAAAACTGAAAATACCCCCGAAAAAACGAGGGTACATAATAATAACATCATCAAAATACTAAGCCAGATTTTCCATGACAGCTGCGCGCATTGCATCCAAAAGCTCTGGATTTTCTGCTAAAAAGGCTTTTGCATTTTCTCTTCCTTGTCCAAGTTTTGTATCTCCATAAGAATAAAAAGCTCCTGCTTTTTTTACTACTTCAAGTTTTACTGCATTATCAAGAACATCACCTGTTAATGAAATCCCTTCATTGTACATGATATCAAATTCTGCTTCTTTAAAGGGCGGTGCAACTTTATTTTTAACAATTTTTACTTTTGTTAAATTTCCATTCACTTCTTTCGAATCTCCCACTCCTTTTTCAATTTTTGCGCGTCGTCGAACATCAAGCCGTACTGATGCATAAAATTTTAAAGCATTTCCTCCTGTTGTTGTTTCTGGATTTCCGAACATAACACCAATTTTCATTCTTAATTGATTAATAAAAACAACAGTACAGTTTGTTTTCGCAATAATAGCCGTTAATTTTCGAAGAGCCTGACTCATCAGTCGAGCCTGCAGTCCCATATGAGAATCTCCCATCATTCCTTCAATTTCTGCTTTTGGCGTTAAAGCCGCAACTGAATCAATAACAATAATATTCACCCCGCCTGATCGAACCAGTGTTTCTACGATTTCCAAGGCCTGCTCTCCATTATCTGGCTGAGAAACATAGAGCTCATCAAGATTTACACCAATTTTTTCTGCATAACTTGGATCAAGTGCATGCTCAGCATCAATAAATGCGGCAATCCCTCCTGATTTTTGCACTTCTGCCAATGCATGCAAAGCAATGGTTGTTTTTCCTGAAGACTCCGGACCGTAAATTTCAATAATTCTCCCTTCTGGATACCCACCACCCAGGGCAATATCAAGAGAAAGCGACCCTGAAGAAAATCGATTAATATTTAACTTTGAATCAGCTCCAAGCTTCATAATAGCTCCAGATCCAAAGTTTTTTTCAATTTGAGCCAATGCTGATTCCACCGCGGCAATTTTTGCATTTTTCGTATTTTTTTCTGACATAATAGTGTTTTTAATAAGTAGACAAAATAAGTATAACTGACAAGTATCAAAAAAGTGTTAAATATTCTTAGGAGATTTTAATACCTGTACCACCCGCCCATTAAAAAAGAAAGAATCACTTTCATGAATATAAATAGGCTGATGGACTGGATTTGAAGATTGAGGCGTTAACACCACCTCTCCAAACAAAGATTTCTTTAATTTTTTCACCGTCGCACATCCGTCAATAATCGCTAAAATAACATCATTATTCCTATAATCTTGAACCGATTTATTAATAACTACATAATCTCCATCTTCTATATAATCATTATCAATTTTACAATCATTCATTGAATCTCCTGCAATTTCTAAGGCAAAAACATTTTCTACGGTCTTCAGCAACTTTTTTGAAATTTTTAAAAACCCCTTAATATTATCTTCTGCAAAAACGAGTGCCGCTCCAGCATTTGCCGCACCATACAAAGGAACAGAGAAGAAATCTTCTGAACTTTGTGTTTTTACCAACTGAATACTTCTTTCTTCGGAAGATTTTTTAATAAGCCCTTTTTTTTCCAAAGCCTCTAAATACTGAGCCACGCTTCGTCGGCTTTTTAGTTCTAATCCCTTCTTTTTTAATTCAGTTTGTAATTCTGACAAAGAAGGTGAATCACCTCTGGATTGATAAGCCTCAATAACATGAAGAACGAGCTGCTGTTTTTTTGTAAGAGAATTCATAGTGTATGTATTATGTATATATCTGTGTGTATACACACTACACACACTAAATATAAAAAGCAAGTATTTTTACTTAAATATTTTATATAATTAAAAAACACCCATGAAATATCATGAGCGATCTTTATTCTTTTTTGGTATCCCCAACAGGAATCGAACCTATATCTACTCCTTAGGAGAGAGTTGTTCTACCATTGAACTATGAGGACAAATCTTCAAATAATTACATTTCAAGAAGCTTTATAATTTCCATTTTATCCTGAGGAAGCGACGCCCTTGTTGTTTTATAAAACGGAACTGACTCAGCGGCTGATCCAAAAAGAGGAAAAATAGCCTCTCTCTTTGCTCCAATTGGAAGCAATACGCGAGGATCTATTTTTTCAATAATTTTTTTTGCTTCTTTTGGCTCGATTCCTCCTTCATCGAAAGGAAAAACTAAAATATCTACTTGTCTCAAAAAATCAATAAGTTCTGGAGATATAGCCGTAGCTTTTCCCAGATGAACGATATGAATATCTTCTACCTGAACCACAAAAACGGTAAATCTTCCATCTGACTCAAAGGCTCGAACTAAACAATCAGCCATTTCATATTCACCTGGCCAGGTAAACATACGAGTTTTTTTAAATTCTTTTCCATATGAATTTGTCATAAAAAGCGCGCTATCATGTTTTGCATCAGCCTCAAGCACGATGGTGTTTTTTGCAAATTGCACCTCAAGAGCGTGTGTTGAAAGAAGTTGAATATTCATGTTAATCTTTTATATTATAGAAATGAGAAAGTGCACGACTCGTTCCGTACACTATTGTGTTATCTTTAAAGGGAGTTTTACAGCCATCACAAGAAAAAGCAAGTTTTTTTGGATGCTTCTTGACCGTGGTAAATATTTTACATTTTTTACAATAAAACTGAATAGGGCTCACATCCTCTTCATAAGCCGGAGGGAGAACCGTTGCAAAAGAAACAAAATCAAGCAATGCTGATAAGGGTTGTTTCTTTTTATCTTTTTGAGTATCGGTAGATGCCATAAATTGTTTTTAATAATAATCCCCCAAAGTCATTTGAGCGTCACTCTCTTCCTCTTTTTTATCTAAATCTGGAATTTTTCCTCCAACGATATCTGTCTCAAGCTGTACCTGTGATTTTAACTGCGAATCAACTAACCGAACACGTCTCTCTTTATCTTTGCGAATATAATAAAAATGAGCGGCAAATAGAGATACCAAATTAACAATAATCGTTATAATAAGCGCTGGCTGTATTCCTGACTTAAAAGCCTGAATCGCATAGGCTGAATACACAAGAAAGGTAATGATAAGTAAGAATAATGACTCCCCAGTAAAAAATAAAAAGAGCCATGGACGTTTTTCAAAAAATGATTTCACCCACTTGTCTTTCATAGAAATTAAAATCCCAACAAAAGGGATGGCTAAAAATAAGACATATAAATACCCAAGTACTGATGTAATCCCCTGATAGGCATTATAATAAATCGTACTTTCATAACTATCGGTGTCTACAATAACATTATCCGAAGTTTCAGTAGAATAAAACCACGAAAAGAAAGTGAGTACAAATGACAAAAACAGCGTGACGAGCAAGACTCTTTCAGCTTTTGACAAGCGTTGAAACTGATAATAAAAATTTTTCATACATAAAGTAAGCTAAACTACAAAAATCCTAACAAAGTTTTTCAAAAATATCAAACTTCTTTTTCTTGAGTGAAATTTATGACTCATCATTTACTATTTCTTTAAAAATAACCCGATCTTTTATTCGAAGATCAATATATTCAATAGAAGGAAATGAAAATTGTGAAAAAGCATATTCAAACTTTAACAATTGTGCTTTCACATCTTTTGTCAAATCAATCCACAGCACATAATGCAAAGCAAATAATCGGATTTCTCGTCCGTTTTGAAAATATTCTACTTTTTTTACATTAATATCATATTCTTCAAGTAAAATTTTACGTGCATCTTGAATTTTTTGAATATCTTCAACCGGAACAAATGGCTCTCCCATTAACGGATCTTGATTTAATGTTTCTTTATACACAATAGTCAATTCTGGCAAAAATCCTTCATCTGGAGGAGTAATAATTCCAAACTGATTGATGGCATATTCTTTTTCTTCGKNGAKYRRSMTSCSSYTMMCCTTCTTGCCCCCCCTCGGGCGCTTCATACTCTAAAGAAGCTCGAAGTAAGGCATATGGCACATAATGTTTTACAAAGACATGCAAGGTGTCTGGATATTCTTTGGTAATATTAATTTCTTTCCATAATAAAAACTGCTCCTTTAATATTTTCTCAGCCTGAAATGAAGAAAAAAATAAAATATTTTTCCCAAAAGCTTTTTCATATAAAGTCTGCTGCACTTTTGTGCTATCTATAGATAAATTCGTTCGTTCAACAACAATGTTTTTTATTTGTAAAAAAGGACCTAAAAAAATAAACGATAAAAGAAAAACAATAATTGTAAAAAATATAATTGCTTTTTTTTGTTTGAATGAACGAAATGATCGTCTTTTTACCGTCGAAAAAGAAGCTGTTTTTTGTGTCCGTTGCTGAAATTGGATTGTTCGACTCTGAGGTCTTTTGGAGCGACGAAGCCAGGACCATATATTTTTCATATTTTTGTTTTAATCTGCATCAACTGGACGAATAAAACTCAGCCCAAGAAAAGAAAGAACAGGAACTAAAAACCATAAGTTTTTATTTAAAATCATAAATTGTACTAAATACGACTGAGAATAGATGTTTTCCTGAAAAAAGAGAGTCATATCTTTTCCCGCATGTAAAAAAGACCCTCCTGATATATACACTAAAATTCCTGAAATAATAATCGCCGCACTTAAAAATCCAAAATAAAGAGTGAGTGAAAACTCTATAACCGGCTTTTCTTCTGGCAAATACACCTCAAAAGCTCCTTTAACCGCAAATAAAACCATTCCGGCAATAAATACTGTCATTTTTACAATCATAGTTGAATACTCTGGGTTTGTAACATCAAAAATATTAATAACCGGACTTGCTTGAGCTAAAAATATTTCAAAATAATTTCCAATCGCATCAGCTGCAAATAAAGACAAATAACTCGATAAAATAATTTTTGACGTCTGAACTCGACCTATAATAAAGCTATAGGATATAATAACCACAAAAAACACGATAATAAAGAGGTCCCAACTGAGTTCAATAGACATACATCTGTCATTAAAAATCTATCATTACTATACCGTTTTTTTCGGTATCTGCAATGGGAAATCAAAGGGCTTCTCTCTTTAAAGATTTTGCATACGACAAAGGAGGAAGAGGCATTAAAAATTCTGGAAATTGAGATGTAAGATCTTTCCATTCGTCTGCGCTCATGCCCAGAGATTCCTTAAAAGCCTGATTTTTATCTCGTGCATACCCATCTGCCAAAACCTGAAAAGTTTCCATGTCAATGCCTGAAAGGCTATTCTGTAAATAATAAATACTATTTTTATCTTGTGTATATCCTCCGGATAATACATTAAAAGTATCAGCATCTACGGAATATATATCTATGAGAACAGGAAGCGATTCAGAATAAGCATAAATACCATTTCTATCTTTTATATAATTATCACCGAGATATTGAAAAGAGCCACTGTCTAAGTCTTTTGATATTTTTCCGTCTACATACACGACATCTTTTGCTTGTATAAATACACCTCCCAGAATAACGCTATCACCTCTCAAATCAGTCAAATTTCGACCTTCAATATAAATATTATTTTTGTCTTTTGCATATGTATTTCCTATGAGTTCGAAACTGGAAGAATCCATACTTTTCAAAATTTCCCCTTTGTTATTTTTTAACATTTCTCCTTTATAATAAATATAATTTTTATCTTTTACATACAAATTATTTATAATAGTAAACGTGTCTAAATCTGGAGACTCTAACAATCGCGAACGGTAATATATATGAGACGAATCTTTTGAATAGTCAAATTCTAAAATCTCAAAACTCTGAGGGTCGACGCTCCTTAAACTTATAAGATCAAAAGACGATGTGCAATACACCGAACTTTTATCCTTGGCATAAAAATCATTAATCAGCTCAAAACTCTCTCGGTCTATCTCTGAAAATTTCTCACCACGAAAATAAATAGCATTTTTATCTTTGGTATAAAATCCTCCAAGAACTTCATAGCTATTTACATCTATGCCCTTTGGAAGCTCTCCGACATATTGGATAGATGAATTTTGCGTAGAATACAGTCCTCCTAATACAAACAGCACTATCAAAAATATTATACTTTTTTTCATGTTTTTACGTCTAACTTATAAAAATAGATTTTCTACAAACTCTTCTATACTTCTTATTTTGACCAAATCATTAATATCTCGATCTCTGTGTAAGTTTTTAACAATTTGAATCGCTGGTAAATTATATTTTCCTGAAAAGTATAACAAAATATTACTTATACTATCTCTAAATAGTCAACATGGATTTTGTTGTAATTATTAAAAAATGAAATAACAACACTAAAAAGTCTTGATTATCCGGAATTCATTCCTTATAATACATAATATATAAGGAATATAATCCAAATAAACATGAAAGAACAATTTATTCATTACATAAAAAATACTCAAGAGAGACTATTAAAAAACCTCTCTCCTTTCAAAAGAAGCCTCTATAATAATATTGACTGGGAATTCCCTGTCATTGCTATTGTCGGAGAAAGAGGAATAGGAAAAACAACAATGATGCTGCAAAGGATCAAAGACACCTCTCAAGGTGTTTACTTTTCATGTGACAATATTCAAATAACAGCGATTGGTATTTTTAATGTTATCAATGAACTGTATGAAGAGCATAATGAAAAAGTTTTTTATATTGATGAAATTCACAAATACAAAAACTGGGAACAAGAAATAAAAAACATTACAGATAGCTTCCCCGATACTCAACTGATTTTATCTGGGTCCTCAGCTATTAATATTATTCATTCTTCATATGATCTATCAAGAAGGGTCTTATTATATAAAATGCATGTTCTCAGCCTAAAAGAGTTTTTACTCTTTAAATATGACATCAGCCTCCCCTCCCTTTCTTTGAAAGAAATTATAGAAAATCACAAAGAGATTTCTTATCAAAATGCTATGAACATCAAGACTGCTCATTTTAAAGAATATTTAAATGAATATTGTTATTTTTTTCGAACAAAGGTAAAAGAAAAAGAAAGCTTTTATTTGTTATTAGAAAATATAATCAAAAAAGTTATTTATGAAGATGTCTCAAAACAATATAACCTACAAACAAAAAACATTTCCGCACTAGAAAAAATATTGTTTCTATTAGCAAATATCGCTCCTTCAGAAATGACTTACAACAACATTGCAAAAAAAGTACAATTAGACACCAAGACAGTCGATTTTTATATTACAATATTGGAAGAAGTGGGACTCGTAAATGTATTAAAAAAATATGACACTATTACCAATAATCTATTAAAAGAAAAAAAGATTTTCTTAAGTAATACGAATTTAATGCAAATGTTTCGTAATCAATTTAGCGAAAGTAAAAACACAGGATTATTTAGAGAAGTATTTTTTATTTCTGCTATCAAAAGAACAAATCACTTTGTTTCCATTCATTCAAAACAAGATTTTATTATTAACATACATGAAAAGAAATATATATTTGAAATAGGCGGAAAAAACAAAAAGATTAGAAACAAGGCAAAAAATACTTTTATTGTTTCAGATGACATAAAAATATCTGAAGGAGATAAAATTCCTCTTTGGTTGTTTGGCTGTATTGAATAAAGACCCCGTCAACCCACCCCCTTGCATTTTCCTCATTTTTTTGTTATAATAAAGAGAAGACACACAGTTTTTAATACAACCATTTGGTAAATATAAAAAATTTTGTTACAATCTTCACGATTTTATAGATATATACCTATGAGTAACCAACCAGTTGACATTATTGCGATTATTAATAATATTTTTCACACCGCACTTTCTCGAAATGCGAGTGATATTCATATTGAACCAAAAAAAGATTCTCTCGATGTTCGAATTCGAATTGATGGAGAATTTGGAGAATTTTTACAGTATCCTCGAGAAATTCATCAATCAATCGTAACTCGTATTAAACTTTTAGCTGACTTAAAGATTGATGAAACACGTCTGCCTCAAGATGGAAAAGCTTCTCTTACGATGGATGAAAACGATGTTGATCTTCGTATCTCCGTTCTTCCAACTATTTATGGAGAAAAAGTTTGTATTCGTTTATTGAAAAGCAATGCTTCAAAAGTAAAACTTGATGACTTGGGAATTTTAGACTATTCGCTCAAACGAATTGAAGAAGCGTTGAAAAAAACATATGGAATTATTTTAGTAACCGGACCAACAGGAGCTGGTAAAACAACAACCCTTTATGGGATGCTGGAAACATATGATCCAAAAAAGTTTAATATATCTACGCTGGAAGATCCAGTTGAATATAAAATGCATAACGTCAATCAATGCCAAATTCGAAAAGATATTGGATTTGATTTTGCCAATGGGCTTCGATCTCTCGTTCGTCAGGATCCTGATATTATAATGGTTGGGGAAATACGAGATGAAGTTACCGCAAAGCTGGCCATTGAGTCAGCTCTCACCGGGCATTTGGTATTTTCTACTATTCATACCAATACGGCAGCCGCCACTATTCAAAGACTTATTAATATGAATGTTGAGCGATACTTACTTCCCTCAGCCATTCGAATGATTGTAGCGCAGAGACTGGTGCGAAAAATTTGCACTGATTGTCAAGCCGTCTATAAACCAAGTAAGGATATCGTAAAAGTTATTGAAAAAGAAATCGGAGGAGTGATTCAAATTGATACAAAAAATCTTCATCTCTATAAAGGAAAAGGGTGTGAAAAATGTGGAAATTCTGGCTTTTATGGACGAGTCGGAATTTATGAAGTGTTACCAGTGACAGCAAAAATTTCTGAACTGATTTTAAAAGGAGCCCCCTCATCAGAAATTGAAGAAACTGCAAAAAAAGAAGGAATGCTCGACATGAAACAAGACGGATTTTTAAAGGTAGTCATGGGAATGACAACTATTGAAGAAGTTGTGGCTACTATAGGATAATACAAAAATATGATAGATAAAAAATTACCATCGATTCAAGATACTCGGCATGCTCGAAAACTTTTTCGAGAAAAACATTTTGATGAATTGCAAAAATTTCTCAATGATTTTGTATTAAATGCATATTTGTTATCTTTACAAAACAGAATAAAAAAAGTTCATTCTTCAGTTGAAATAAAAAAACCTCAAACAAATGACAGCTTTGTTACATCTTTAAAACAAGCATTTAAAGAAAAAAAGATTAAAAAAGAGATAAGACAAAAAGAATTATTACAGACCCCCACACCAATTACAAAAACACTAAAAAAAGAACAAGTTTTTCAAAAAAAGCAAACGTCCACTATGACGAATTTGGCAAAAACAACGTTTGAAAAAAGACAAAATCTCCAATACAAAAAAAACACCATTCTATTATCCAAACATTTAAATAAAGAAAAAGAGATCAAAGAACAAATGACACAACATAAAAATACAGTAATTAGTAAAAAGGAAATGGCCGAAAATGAAATGAAGCTTGCACAAAACGTACAAACAAATCTTCTGCCAAAAATTGATAAAAATATCATGCCGGGGCTCGAAACATATGCTCATTCTATTAGTTGCAGTGAACTTTCAGGAGATGTTTATGATATAGCCACTCCCAATAAAGATGAAACACTGTTTTATCTTGGAGACGTTACTGGACATGGAACCGCCGCCGGACTCGTTATGACCATGATTAACTGCTTAACACATTCTATTATCGCCAGAACACAAAATATCACTGATGTTCTCACAACGCTCAATCATGAGATTAAACCAAAAATGACAGCCAATATGTTCACCTCTATCGTTATGTGTAAATGGCATAACCATTTAAAAAAGCTCACATATGCCGGAGCGGGACATGAATATATTTTACACTATGAATATGAAACTGATAACGTACATCGAATAAAAGTCGGAGGAATTGCCATTGGTATGATTGCCAATATCTCAAAAATTGTAAAAGAAAATGAAATTGAACTCAAAGACAATGATGTACTATTACTGTATACTGATGGACTTGATGAGGCCTGGCATGAAACAAAAAAAGAAATGTATGGACTCGATAAAGTCGAAAGCACTTTTAAAAGCCTCTCTAAAAAATATTCAGCAGATATGATTGGAAAAAAGTTATTAGCCGATATTGAAAATTTTCAAGGAAAAAAAGATAAAACGGATGATATGAGTATCATCGTTTTAAAACGAATTATAAGCGAAGATGAACAAGAGGTGCAGCAAAAATATGAAAAAGAAAAATTAACCGAAATATTATTGAAAGAATCAGCCTCTCTGAAGGCTGGAAGTGACTCATTTAATCCTGATTTAAAAAAGAATCAAGATAATTTTGTAGAAAAAACCATTGCTATCTCTCGTATTTTTATAGATGAAGGTAAGTATTTGATTGCCGAACAACATTTAAAACATGCCATGAAGATTTCGCCATCCAATGAAAAACTTCAACAACTTATGCAAGAAACATTAATGTTTTTAGAAACAGAAAAAAAACAACAAGGTTTTAAATCTATTCTCCGAAGCGTCTTTTTTCATATATCCCAAGTGTTTCAAGATAAAATATTAGACCCTCGAAAAAAATATGTAAAACATTTATATGCAAAAGCCGTTACAGAACTCACCAAAGGTCATACCTCTCAAGCTGAGAATATTTTAAATGAAATTGAATCCATTCAGCCAAAAAGTCGTTTTATTATACAATTAACAGAAAAAATATCTCAGAAAAAACAATATGATTTTGATGCTCTCAATGAACACTTTGAATTAAAAATTCAAAAAGCAGCTATCAAAGAAAAAATTATTATAGAAAAACAATATTCTGTAGAGCATAAAGACAGTATATCCCTGGATTTTAAATCCGATAAAAATCGAAAAGAGTCACTTGAACAAAAAATAGATATTTTATTTGAGATTTCAGAAGAAAAAAAACCTGGAAGCGCCTTAAGCGGAGAAGATATATTAGGGCTCAGAAAACTTTTAGAAAAGAAAAAAGACCTTATAAAAACGCCTGAAGAGAAAAAAAATAAAACAGGGATTCAGTGGGGAGAAAAATCTGGAATGAAAAAGACAAAAAAAACCTATAATAAGTTCATGGCAAAAATTAGCCCCATGAATCAAACAGATTTATTTGAATTTATTGAAAAAATGCGGTCGTTTATTCTTGCAGAAATCCCTATTTCAAAATGTTTACAAATTATCCAAGCACAAGCTCGTAATGATGGTTTTATTTATGTTATTGATGAGCTGATAAAAGATATTGATGGAGGAAAGCTCTTATCAGATGCCATGAAACGATTTCCAAAAGCTTTCCCCGAAATGCTCGTCTATCTCGTTCGAGCCGGAGAAAAATCTGGGGCTCTCCCTATTGTGCTCTCTGAACTGGCAGATCAAATCAAGGAACAACAAATTGTGAGAAGCCGGATTAAAAGTGCTATGATTTATCCATCGGTCGTGATGAGCGCAAGTCTTGCGATGGTGATTGGAATGATTATGTTTGTTATCCCAAAACTTACAACCGTGTATCCAAAAGAAAACATGCCAAAACTCACGCAAATAATGATTAATTCAAGTGATTTTTTATTAGCCAATTATGTTACTGTAGGATTCGGATTTCTTATCTTTCTCTTTTCGCTGATCACTTTTTTAAATACAGATACTGGAAAAAAAGTCTCACATAAAATCATATTATATATTCCAATTATTGGAAATATTTCACAGCAAAGTAATATCTTGCTTTTTGCAAGTAATTTAGGAATATTACTCGATAATGGAATACAAATCATTGAGGCATTGTTAGTTGTATCAAAAATTACACCCAACTATTACTATAAACAAATTATTTTAAAAGTTCGAACCCATATGATTGAAACGGGGCATAGCCTCTCTGAATCCATAGAAAAAATAGATAAGACCTTTTTATTCCCTGAAGAAATACGACAAACTATCGACACAGGAGAACAAACGGGACGACTTGCCAAAATGATGACAACGTCTGGTGAAATGTTTAAAGAGCGTATTAAAAATACAGTTAAGGGATTATCTGAAGCTATTGAGCCCCTCCTTATTGTTTTTGTCGGCTTAATGGTTGGAGTCATTGTGCTTTCAGTTATGCTTCCTTTAATGAATATCGGAAAACAAATTCGCGCAAAATAACTATGAAAGTTTCATTAACGTTTTTTCAATTTCTTTTTTCCAATTTTTTCCAAGTTCTTCTTTATCAATTTTTAAAATATTCCCAGAAATTTCCCATGGATGATCATCAAGAATTTTGATAAGTTTTTCTGGAGAACAATTATTTCCCATAGAAAGCTGAACTTCTTTTGTATCAGAAATATTTCGCATACTCATTTTTATAATTCCTGATTTGCGTCCAAAATACTTGAGACGAATAACCAAAAATAGATTTTCTACTTCTTGGGGGATATCTCCATACACATCCTCAATTTCTTCATGAATATCGGCTAAAGTTTCTAACGATTCAATAGCCGCAAGTCGTTGATATAATAATATTTTGTCCTGTGATTTTGGAATATATTGAGACGGTATATAGGCATTAATTGGCAAATCAACAGTAATAGATACCTCCTCATTCGCGGCACTATAATTACCAGATTCCATCTGTTTAATAGTTTTTTGCAACAGCCTCATGAAATGTGAAACCCCAATATTTTTCATAGTTCCATGTTGTGATGACCCAAGTAATTCTCCCGCTCCACGAATCTCTAAATCTCTCATAGCTATTTGAAAACCTGATCCAAGCTCTGATGCCTCAAGAATAGCTCGAAGACGTCTTTTAGCATCCATAGATAGTTTTTGTGCTTTATACAATAAATATGCATATGCCTGTCTATTTGATCGTCCAATACGCCCTCGTAATTGGTATAACTGCGAAAGCCCAAAGTTTTCCGCATTATTAATAATCATTGTATTCGCATTGGGAAGATCAATCCCATTTTCAATAATGGTTGATGAAATCAAAACATCATATTCATGGTCTTGAAACGCCTGAATTCTTTTTTCAAGTTCATGCGGAGAGAGTTGACCGTGGGCAACCACAAAAGTTGCCTCAGGAATAAGATTTCGTAAATATTCCGCCATACTCTCAATGGTTTCCACTCGATTATGTAAAAAATACACCTGACCTTTTCTCTCTATTTCTCGTAAAATAGAATCACGAATAGTATTTAAAGAATAACGCCGAACCTCGGTCATGACCGGTAATCTTCCAGGAGGAGGTGTTGTAATAGTGGTTATATCCCGGATTTTATGTAGCCCCATATTGAGCGTTCGAGGAATAGGAGTCGCTGTTAATGTTAAAATATCAACATTCGTTCGAAGGGCCTTCAGCACCTCTTTTTGCTTCACCCCAAATCGTTGTTCTTCATCAATAATAACCAATCCCAGAGACGCAAACTGTATATCTTTTTGTAACAATCGATGCGTTCCAATAACAATATGTACTTTACCCGCCTTCATATCTTCTAATATAATCTTCTGTTCAGCCGGTGTTTTAAATCGTGATAACATTTCCACTCGAATACCAAAAGGAATCATTCGTTGTTGAAAACTTTTCCAATGCTGATGTGCTAAAATCGTTATAGGTGCAATACAGGCGACCTGTTTTCCATTCTCTACTGCAAAAAATGCAGCTCGAAGCGCTACCTCTGTTTTTCCAAAACCAACATCCCNACATATGAGTCGATCCATAGGATGTTCACTTTCCATATCTTTTTGTACATCACTAAACGCCTTCGCTTGACCCGGAGTCGGATCATATCCAAAACTATCAGCAAACTTTTCCATTCGATCTGAATATAATGAAAAGGCCTTTCGTTTAATTTGTGCTCGCTTGGCATAGAGTTCCAATAATTCTTTAGCCATTTTTTCTGTTTCCTTTTTTGCTTTATTCATTTTTTTCTGCCAATCACCTCCTCCTAAACGGGTCAGTCGTGGAGAACTTCCTTCTGCAAAATACCGACTCACTTTTTCACTATTTTCCACGGGAACAAATAATCTATCATTTCCTAAAAATTCTAATACAAGATATTCTCTATGAATACCATCATATTCTCTTTGTATAATCCCTTGAAATAAAGCGACCCCATTATCAAAATGCACAACATAATCGCCCTCTTTCAGCGATGACAAAAATTCAATATTTAAACTCTCCAACGATTTATTATGCTTCTTTTGTGAGAAAAAGAAAAATTCATTATCGGTGAGGAAAATCTTTTTTTCTTCTGGATTTTGAAATGCTTCTGGCAATGGTAAATGTTCATTTGCTTCAATACAATGAATCCCCGAGGTGTTTTTATTTGAAAGTGAATATGGAATACTTTCCTCTGTCAAAAAATTCGTGACCTCTTTTAGTTTTTTTGTATACAGTAAAATCTTCCATTTGTGCTGAATTTTTGTATGAATATCATTAATAAAATCAACAAATGAAGAATATGGAATGAGAGGAAGAAAACGGAGATGGTGAAAGTTTTCTTCATCCTGTGGGAAATCACTAAAAATAATTTTCTTATTTGTACGTACCATATTATTACTTTCCTCAACATCGTTATAGACAACAATCACATTTTCTGGGACTGCTTGATGAAACATCTTTTCAGGTCCAACCTGTTTAGCTGGATATACAGTCGAGAGACCATCCCAATCTTCAATTTTTTCAATCTCATCAAAGGCAAAATCGATCGTCATCGAGCCTGTCATTCCAACCCCATGGACAAATAACGTATCTCCCTGTGCCCGGTACGTTCCAACGGGTAATAACTCTTCATCAGAATATTCATACCCCATATCAATAAGATTTTGAACAGAATCGGTTAAAGAAATCTTTTGCCGCTCTTCCGGCTGCCATGAAAAATGCCTCAGTTGATCGAATGATGAAAAAACCTCTTCTTCAATTTCTGAAGAAAATAAAAAAATTGTCTTTGTAGAATGCTTCCACTGAATTAAATAATGATTTTTTAAACAATCTGAAATATCACTTCGTATAACTTCTATTTTTTTTCCGCTCACTTTCAAGTGCCTGAGTGTTTTTTGTAAAGACTCCTGATCTTCAGTCATACACAAAACAGTGTCTTGAAGTTTTTCTTGAAAAAAATCAATAATAAATATTTTAGCCGTCTCACTATGAACCCCCGAAAAAACCACTTTCTGGTTTTTGGCAAACTCTTCTCCAAAAGAAGAAAGAAAATCAAACGAAAAATATGAAGAAAACGGAGATCCCATAAAACGTGTACAAATATGAAGACTTTACTATTATGACAAATTCAAGAAAGGAGGCAAGAAGAAATTTTCTCCTCCAGAGCCTTCATCTCATCATACTCATCGTCATCAATATGATCATATCCAAATACATGTAAAATCCCATGAATTAATAGGACCGTAAATTCCTTTTCCAGACTATGTTTCATATATTCTGCCTGCTCTTTTAAACGAGATTCAAGAAAAAACAACTCTCCAAACAAAGCCTCTTCTTTTGGTATCGACTGTGTAAAATCAATAAAATAGGGGAAAGATAAAACATCGGTCTCTTCATTTTTCCCCCGTGACTGATTATTGATTTCTTTCATCTCCTCACCTTCAACAAATAATAATACTAATGTCATGTTTGTACTTTCACACCATGATTGAAACGCTGGCTCTTTTTTTATTATAACCGAAACAACCGTATCAAATATATTTTGTATTTGATCAGGTGTTATAAGTTTTTCTGGGAAGTTTTGGGTGATGATGTTCATATCAAAAGGCTACACGAAAAATGGTTTATTAGCAATAAATGCATACTCGATGATATTTCCAAATCTCATCTTCCCCACCAATATTCCCATACCATTGTTCCAAATACAGGATTCCCCACCAGGGATTTTGCAAAAAGCCCCTACCAAAGATCATTGATTATTTTCCTCAATCCCCAATTCCCTCTCAGCCTCAATACAATCCTGAGATTGTTGAAATAATCCAAGAAAATCATTGCTCACACTTCCAATAATTGCCTCTCTCACCTCCATTTCTATATCATTTTGAATAAGTATAATATCAATATGACTAAAATGTTGCTTAAATTCTGCTATCACCTCYTTTATATCTCTCGATTCATTCATCGCATGCTTCAATATAAGCCGCACTTTTTTTGCCGATACACGAAACTCATCTATCTCTTTGAGAAAGGCTTTCGCTTTCTTAATGTTTTTCTTAATAGCCTCCTCATATACATCACTCTCATGAGGAATATTTTCAGCCCCTTTCTCTACCAAAAATAACACCTCCATTGTTCGATCTTCCAATTCTTGTAACTCTTCTTCGAGTTTTATAATATTTTTATTAATAGGTTCTTTATGTGTATTCAAAATTTTATCGAGATCTTTTTCAATAAATTGACACAATAGCTTTGGATCTTTTTCAAAGAGGTTATAATCATCATGGTATTCCAATCCGGCCAATCCATTTTCTAATCCCAACACCTCAGTAATATTTCGTCTTTCTTTCGCCTTCTCTGAATCTGCAAAGTTCCAGAACAATATTGGAGGAATCGTCATGGATAGCCAGAGGGACAACACAATACTTTGCAGTAAGAAAGGTCCCCCATGAGGTGCCTGCAAAATACCTGCTAAACCAAGAATTACTAAAAACTGTATTCGAGATATTTGTCTATTTTTCATCTTTTTTTCCTGCATTTTTAACTCCTCTGCAGAAAAAGAGTCAATTTTTTTGAGGCAATTTTTCATATCTCCTTCGTACTCAAAAATCGACTCAACACTCATTGATCCATATGAAGGATTTAATAGATCAAACCTCTCCCTTGGATGTTTTAACATATTAACTTGAAGCATGTTATATAAAACTAAATCTTTAAACTGTGATTGAATATCACCCATAACATCAGGAAGATTTTTATTTGAATTTAAAACCGGCAATGTATTTATTTTTTCGAGATTCATAATATGATCTTGTTATTGAGCAATGCTTGTTCATCATCCTCCTTTGATAACTCCTTTAGCTCTGATACGAACTGCTGAGAATCCTTTATTTTCAATAATAAACCTTTCGCTCTCTTTCCCACAATCATCTCTCTCACCTCAAGCTCCGTATCATTTTGAATAAGTAACACCTCGATTGCTCCAAATTGTTTCTCAAATTCTTCAGATATTTCTTTGGTCGTAAGAGATTCGTTCATAGCATATTGCAATGCCAGCTCTTCTTCTTTCACCTGCGATCGAAATTCATTTATCTCTTGCAGATGTTTTTCCCATTTATGCAAACCCTCATTGATCGCATCCTCATATATATAACTATTATTTGGGATATCGTGATCACCTTTTTCTATAAGAAACGTATTTGTTCTCTTTAAATCATGAAGGCCCATTAATTTTTTCTTTAATTCTAATTGTTTTTTAACAATGATGTCTGTGTGTCTCTCCAAAACATTATCAAAGTCATTCGCTATAAATTGGCATAACACTCTCGGATCTTTTTCAAAAATATCAARATCGGTATTGTATTGARGCCCCGAAACTCCATTTTCTAACCCTAATAGCTTAGAAACTCTTCGGTTATCTATAGCCCGTTGTATACCAATATGCGTGTAATATATTAGAGCTGGAGCCAATGAGAAATATGACAAAAAAGGAGACATAATCTGTATATGAATCGGAGTAGAGAAAAGCCATGAAAACAGGGCCCCGCTAAACATCCCCGAAACCAATAATGCCGCGAACATCTTGCAAAAGAACTTCTTTAATTCCCTCTCCCTTTTTTCAATTGACTCTAAAGAAAAAAACTCCGCATCTTTTAAAAATTCTGATGATGATTTTGTATTATCTGGTAAATCTGTAAAATCATTACCTGTATTATTTTCCATAGAATATTGGATCATACTCGATAAAACAAACTCTTTAAATCCTTTTTGTATGTCTTCTGAAAGGTTCGGGAAACTCTCTTTTGAATTTAACGCCGGCAATGTATCTATATTTTCGAAACTCATAGATTCGTATTATTATCTAATTTTTTTGTCTCATCAAAAAGGTCTTGGCAATACATGAGATCATCAACCATTTTTTTTGCCAAAATTTCACAGACTTCTCTTTGTAATTCTTCTTGAGTCTCACTGATTTCAAGATCTACTTTAATCGTTTCTATATGCTGATCTAATCCTTGTTTTATTGACTGTATAGATTTTGTAGAACCTGTTCCTTTTCGCAATTCTCTCGCTCCTTCCATCATTTTATCTCGAAATGTTTTAAGAGTTTTTTTTCTCTTGTTCCAGAAGTCTATTTTCTCTTGAACTGAAGGAAAATAGACCTTTAAAACTTGTAAACATTCATGCCGATCAGCCCCATCTTCAGTGGTCAAAGCATCTGCTTTATAATCTTGAAGTTTTTGTAAATGATTATCAAAACATTTAATTTTTTTTCCTATAATTTTATGATATTCATTCACCATCTCTTCAAATTCATTTTCTATGTAATCAATAAGAGAATCAACAGATTTTTCTTCTAAATCAAATCTCCTGTTACGTTCTATATCTGAATAAGAATCTGTAATGCCCAAGACTCTTTTTACCTTACTATTTATAACCTTCTGCTGATAAATCTCTTTTATCGAAGGCTGTATAAATATCGTTAACAACAAAATAGATGCCATGAACATATTGAACAATAGCCCAAATTGCTTGTCATCCATGAGTAGACATCCCGATAAAAACATCCATATTGGCAAAGAAAGTATAAGCGCTATTTTATTCGTTGTGATTATTTCTCGAATACTCCCCGAATGCTCAAAGTTTAATTTTAACAACTCTATCAGATCAAAATCTGATAATTTTTCCATCTCTCTTTGGTATCCTTGAAACACCGCATCTTTTTGTTCTAAAATGAGAAACTTAAATGTTTGAAGTCGTACTTTTTCTTGAAAACCTAATTGTACGCCTTCTGGAAAATCAAAATCCTCTGTAACCGCCAGCGATGTATCTATGTTTTTTAAGTTCATACAAATGATTAAAATATCAATATTGCACTATAAACTGTTTTTTAATAATGTCAATCTTTTGGCTTGTTTGTAATCTTTAACACATTTTATTTTATATGCTTTTTGTGTAATGACCAAGGGGGTTTTACTATCATCACACATAACGAGTACGGGCTTGTGGCACAAGCCCTGTCACGGTATGGATATGATAAAATAATATATTTTACAAAAAATATATCGATTATTAATAATCTTTTAAGAGTTGTAGGATAACATAGCATAGCAGTATCCCGAAGATTAAAATATATATTTTATTCACTTACCTTTTAAAAATGTCATTTACAAAAAAATTACAATCTCTGTTTTCATGGACTCATACAAAGTCTTTACTCATCGAGGGGCATCACTTAGAACAAAAAAATAAGACGTCCCATTTCTCTCGCTTGCCTTTTTGTTCAATGGGAGATATATACTATGCAAAAATCGGAGTAAATATTGGCTGGGAAATCGATAAAACTCGCCCTGTTATTATATTTCAAGGAAAAGATCGATTTTTAAAAAACTCTGGAACTATTTTTATTTTTCCTATAACCTCCAAAATAAAGATGTTTGATTACCGAATTTCTTTTGATCAGCATGATATTCATAATAATGAAAAAGATATAAACATTCATCCGAGTCAGATCTTATTGACTCAAGGTCGATGTATTTCTAGAATTCGCCTGGGACAAAAAATCGGAACTCTCTCAGAATGCAAACTGCGTGAAATACAATCTCAATTTAATTTGTTCCTCTATAAAAATACTCCCCTCCATCCAATGGACAAAGGGGCCACACAGACAGCTTTAATAAAAAAGCCCGCGATTACGTAATAATTATATCAAAAGACTACARAAAGTCAACGCTCTCAATCTCTAAACTCCACCCAATGAAGATCATCGTAAAATATTTTTCAGAAATTTTTGTTAAAAGTCGGCCCGTTCGACGAAAAATGGTTCAAACCCTTCAAGAGAATGTTGAGATCGCTCTTCATGATTATTTGAGTGAGATAAAAATTAAGTCGAGTTGGGCAAATATGAGTATTTCTTTTGATGAAACGAACGTTGATAAAGAAGGGATTCTATCAATGTTAGAAAAAATTGCAGGAATCCATTTTTTTCTTCCGGCGTACGAATATCCATTTGTTGATTTTGAAGATACTCTCAATAAAATCATCCAACACTGTGAAACAGAAATTGAAGGGAAACGATTTTGTGTACGAGTGAAGCGTTCGGGGAAACATGATTTTAAATCGACTGACTTAGAACGATTTTTAGGCGGGGGGCTTTTAAGAAAAATTAAAAATACTCGTGTAGATTTACATCATCCAGAAAAAACCGTGATCGTTGAAATTCAAAATGAAAAATTGTATGTCGTTGAAAAACGAATTCCTGGACGAATGGGTTTTCCTATTGGGACACAAGGAAAAGTGCTTTCTTTGATTTCTGGAGGTTTTGATTCGTGTGTATCAAGTTACTTGATGATGAATAAAGGATGCAAAGTTGATTATTTGTTTTTCAACCTTGGAGGAAATGATCATGAAAAAGGAGTGAAGGAAATTGTTAAATATTTGTCAGATAATTTTTCACACGGATATCATGGAAATATCTTTTGTGTTCCTTTTAATGACGTTGTCGAAGAACTGCATAGACATGTTCATCCTCGATACCATGGAGTTGTTCTCAAGCGAATGATGATTCGAATGGCTGAAAAAGTACAACTCAAGCATCATCATGAAGCCATTGTGACAGGAGAAAGTCTGGCGCAAGTGGCGAGTCAAACATTAACGAATTTAGCCGTTATTCAACAAGTAGCGACACAGCTTATTATGAGACCCGTACTTGCCATGCAAAAAGAAGAGATTATTCATGTGACACAAAAAATCGATACTGAAAAGTTTTCCCGAGTCATTCCTGAATACTGTGGGATTAGTTCTCACAAACCTTCAACCAAAGCAAACTTGGAGAGAATTTTAGAAGAAGAAGAAAAATTTGATATGAGCATCCTTGATGAACTTTTAGAGGAAACCCAAAAGCAGTCTATAAAAAATATGACGATTGAGTACTT
This sequence comes from Candidatus Peregrinibacteria bacterium, assembly GCA_002401425.1. GTDB lineage: Bacteria > Patescibacteriota > Gracilibacteria. The sequence continues at coordinate 74,155 of NVTB01000002.1, read as the reverse complement.
CAATATTCCGTTGGTTTCTGAAATTCAAGAAACCGATAATGTGATTGATATTCATGAAAACGAACAACATGTGTATCCATTTGGAGACAATATAAAAGTAGAAAAAATTGCTTTCATTGACCTTCTTGAACAATTTCCAAAACTTCCTCAAGACAAAAATTATATTTTTTATTGTGAGAAAGGACAACGAAGTAAACACTACGCAGAGGTTCTATCAAAACAAGGATTTGAAAATATTAAAGTTTTTGAAAAAAGCTTATAAAAACATTTTTTGATAACACAGCGTTGTCTCTAAAATATTCTTAACCGGAACATTTTGTGGAAAGCTATGGTTAATAGCTCCATATTTTGCCCAACAAAAATCTATTCCTGCCGATGCGGCCGCCTGACCATCAGTCACGGCATCACCAATAAACACCGCATCATTTTTTTCTATCTCTTCTTTTCTTAACAGATCAAGAATCATATTTGGTTTTGGTTTTTTATTATCAAAGTGTGTGATATGATCTGCAAACGCATACGATACATTCAGTGCATCAATACGGGACTGATAAATTTTAAAAATATTATTGGTAGCAAAGGCAATTTTATATTTATGCGAAGCCTCTTGTAAAAAGACTTCCATATGATCAAACCACTTCGCACGTTCACGAAAACTCTCTTGAGATTCTTTCATCCATCGTCTATCTATTTCTTTATGCTGAGATGCGGAAATATTTTTTTCTTGCAAAAAACCCGAAAGAGATTTATTTCTTATAATGTCATTAAATACATCAATAGAAAAATCAAATGAAAAGTTCATATCAGAAAATATCTTTGTCCATGTAAAAAAGCTGGCATCATGGCTATCAAATAAGACACCATCCAAATCAAAAATAAGAAGTTTTTTATTATTCATATTTTTATACTAATTTTAAAATTCGTTCCCCGTGCCCCGTTGCTTTGACATTTCTCCATTCTTGTAAAATTTTCCCTGTAGCCACTTCCACTAAAAATGTTGAACGAATAATTCCCATATATTTTTTCCCATAATTTGTTTTTTCTCCAAACACTTTTAATTCCTTCGCTAAAWGAWWAWCAKYRTSAWMKWSWANNATRATATYTTKAMATYTTTATCTGATATAAATTTTTTATGACTCTCAAGAGAGTTGTGAGAAATCCCAATAACCGTAATATCTTTTTCTTTATAGTCTTTTAATAAACGTGAGAAATCTTGAGCTTGTTTTGAACACCCTGGTGTATTATCCGCTGGATAAAAATATAAAAGAGCTTTTTTTGTTTGAGCTGCTGATGAAAGATCGTGCATAGTATCATCACTTCCCATCAGATGAAATTTTGGAAACATTATAAAAATTATTTAAAGAGTGAAAACAGAAAAAATGTTACAAAAATCACAGTAAAAAAACAAGTCTATTTTTATTGTCCCCCTGTAAATATCATTTGCTTTTTTTCGTATATATAATACAATAGACACCGATTATGACTACAAAAATGACCCCCATGCAACGGCAGTATCATGAAATGAAACAAGAAGTCGGCGAAGCAATTTTGCTGTTTCGTCTGGGAGACTTTTATGAAATGTTTTATGATGATGCGATTGAGTCAAGTAAACTCCTCGGTTTAACACTCACGGCACGAGGAAAAGGCAGTGATAATGAAATGCCTATGTGTGGTATGCCGTATCACGCGAGTGAAAAATATATTAATGCCTTATCACAGGCTGGTAAAAAAGTAGCGATTTGTGACCAAGTATCAGACCCCACGCTTCCCGGCATCGTCAAACGAGAAATTGTTCAAATCATTACCCCAGGAACCATTCTTTCTGGACAAATCCAAGATGAAAAAAGTTCAAATTATATTTGTGCGGTCTCTGAAAAAAACAATGTCTTTGGACTCGCCTCTATGGATGTTTCAACTGGAGAGTTTCGAGCCTGTTTTTTACCACGCTTTGAAGATCTTATGAACGAACTATCAAAAATCAGTCCATCTGAAATTATTTTAAATAAAAAAAGTCTGATTATTCAAGACTGTGAAACAGTATCTCAACATATTTCATTTTGGTTTTCACTCCCCAACCCTGAAGAATTTGTTAAAAAGTTTTTTTCACTCCCCAACCTCTCTCTTTTCTATTTAGAAAATGAACCCGAAGTTGTCTCCGCAGCCGCTATGCTTATTGATTATGTAAACGATACACAAAAAGGGAAAACCAATCATATCACCTCTATTACAAAGTATAATATTACCGATACACTCCCCATCGATATGATGACGCTCAGAAACTTAGAAGTTTTTCAAACGATGCATGAAGGGAAAAAAGACGGGAGTTTATTATCCGTTATTGATAAAACACAAAGTGCGGCCGGAGGACGAATGCTGAAACAAATATTACTCAATCCTCTTCAAAATTTAGAAAAAATAAAAGAACGGCTCAATCAGGTAAAAAAATACAAAACAAAAAACTCCGAACGAAATATACTTCAAGCACTCTTGTCTGAAATATACGATATTGAACGAATTCTTTCAAAAATATCATCAGGTCGAGCCAATCCAAAAGATATACTCGCTCTGAACGAATCATTTAAAAAGATTCCAGAAATCCAAAAACTTTCTCACAATATATTATCATCATAAATATGAAACATTCTTCTTATACAAAATATATGTCCGTCACGCTTCGGTTCCTCCTCTTCTTCTTTCTTGGATTTTTAGTAGCCTATTCATTTTCTTTCTTTCAAACAACAGACAGCGATATTTTATATGACGTTCCAGCAGATACACAAACCGAGTCTCGAGGAGACTAATCTTTAAAAAAAACTTCATGGCCATTCAATCACAACGACCTCGACGAAAAAAGAAATCACGAAAAAAACAAATGTCTCAAAAAGCTGTTCCTTTTCAATTTCACCTACAAAAAGAATCTCTCGCTATTCTTTTATTTACGCTTGTATTTTTCTTGTTTCTTATACTCTTAGGACAAGCCGGTCCACTTGGAATGAAAATAGATATGATGTTATCATTGCTTTTTGGAATAGGAAAATGGGTTATCCCATTTCTCGCAGGAGGTATTGCCATTTCTCTTTTTTCTGAAAAAAATCCTGATTTTCATACCGCACGAATTATTGGAATTTTCTTGTTTATCTTTGCTTTTTTAGGAATAATTCATACTTCTTCTCCGTACGTTGACATGGAACAAAATGTTGAAATGTATGGAGGATGGGTAGGCTTTACTTCATCAGTCCTTTTACGCATGGCCTTTTCTACCCCCACAAATGATTTAGCTGCCTACGTTATTTTACTGGGCGTATTCTTTTCATCTATCTTTATGATGTTTGACATAACATTTGAAGATATAAAATACTTTTTTGCAGAACCCCAAGAAGGAGACCTTGATCGTCCAATGCTTTCAAAGAAACAATCTCGAAAATCTGATGATACAGATGGTATTCAAGATGCAGAATTCACCATTGTCAAACCAGAAGAAATAGACTCTCCAAAAAAACAATTAGCCAAACGAGTCCCGCTTGAAACTCTTGCGATTCGAAAACCGGCACCAAAAAAGAAAAGTGATATTACTATGACGAATGTTGAAGTGTCAGGAGATTGGTCTTTCCCAAGTCTTGACTTACTCGATGACGCAAAAATTGACAACTACCCTGATGATAAAATTTTGCATGAAAAGGCCAAACATATAAAAGATAAGCTGGCACAATTTGGAGTACAAGTTGATCTTGTCGATGCGCGAGTTGGACCAACGGTGACACAATTTACCGTCTCTCCACATGAAGGAGTTCCGGTTAAAAAGATATCAAACTTAAAAGAAGATCTGGCGCTTGCCCTCGCTGCGAAATCCATTCGGATCGAAGCCCCTATCCCAGGACAACCGTATGTGGGAATTGAAATTCCAAACGAAAAAAGATCAATGGTAAACATGAGAGATATTTTAGAATCAGAAGCTTTTGCAGAAATTGAATCATCTATGAGACTGGTGGTGGGAAAAGATGTTTCGGGAAATGCTTTCGTTGCCGATCTTGCAAAAATGCCTCATCTCCTTATTGCTGGAGCCACAGGTTCTGGTAAATCAGTAGGGATGAATTCGTTTTTGATTTCATTGATTTATCAAAATTCTCCATCTGATCTCAAATTTATTCTCGTWGATCCAAAACGGGTTGAACTTGAAGCCTATAATGGGATTCCTCATCTTCTCACACCGGTGATTACTGAATCTGATAAAGCTCTCGCTGCTCTGAAGTGGTCGGTAAATGAAATGATGAGAAGATACCAAGAGCTTCAAGAAAAGAAATACCGAAATATTCAGGAATATAACGATGGAGAAAAAAAGAAAATGCCGAAAATTGTTATTGTGATCGATGAACTCGCCGATCTTATGATGCGAGAATACAGAAAGGATACAGAAGCCGCTATTTGTCGACTCGCACAAATGGCTCGAGCCGTTGGTATGCATCTGATCATTGCGACACAACGACCGTCAGTCGACGTTATTACGGGGGTAATTAAAGCCAATATCCCAACACGAATTTCATTTAGTGTGACTTCATCTATTGATAGTCGAACCGTCCTTGATGCGACAGGAGCTGAAGACCTTCTTGGACAAGGAGATATGCTGTTTATTAATGCATCACTTCCAAAACCAGTGCGAATACAAGGAATTTTTATCTCTTCAAAAGAAATTGAACGAGTCACAAACTTTATCAAACTTTCAACGCCAAAAGCAACGGTCGTTGAAGATGACAACCTTGGATTTGGAGAATCAGGTGAACCCGATAATGCCGATGGTATTGGAATTGATTTAGAAGCCATTGCCGCAGCGGCCAACGAAGATGAGCTCATTCCAGAAGCCATTAATGTAATTCGAAATTCGGGGAAAGCTTCTGCCACCTTATTACAAAGAACGCTCTCGGTTGGTTACGCGAGAGCGGCAAAGATTTTAGATATATTGGAAAAGAAAGGACTCATTGGTCCAGCCAATGGAGCCAAGGCCCGAGAAATTTTTGTAGATAGAATGGGAGAGTAGTTATAAAACGCTCTTCCCTTCTTGAATTTCTAAATCAATGGATCTTTACTTAAAAGAGATAACTCTTCTAAAAACTTCTTTATAGAAAAAATGATTACTGGAGAATTTGGTTCAATAAAATTCATATTTAAATCATAAAACCATAAATCTTGATGCATCATTATTTCTAATATTTCAATAGATATTTGTCCACAATATTGAGCAGACCCATTCTCTGACATTTCTTTTAAAACAGATAAAAAACTCGCCTTATCGTGATCTATTATTTTTTGATAATATGTCTTTCTTATATCTCCAAGAAAAGAATCTATAATAAAATTTACTTTTTTTTCTATCGACCGACCCGATTCTTTCGCATGAATAATTCTAGTAATTTGATGGGAAGCTCCCCCAATATTATTCCAAATATATTCTATTTCACTATCATTGAATTTTTTAGAATGCAACCACGTAACCACTTCTGCATATCCCAAATGATTGATTTTATATGCCTCTGAAGTCGCAGAAAGATTTGCTTCATCCCATAGTGAATGTAAAAAATAAGAATCTGAAGATAATATTATAACATGGGCTAAATGAAGTTCTTTTGTAATACGTATAAAAAAATTAAAAAACTCATTAATAAGTTTTCTCTCTTTTTCAAAATAAATATCTGATAGCTTTTGAATTTCATCAATAATAATCACGGGCTTTTTTCCAGATTGTTTTATTTTCATCAACTCATACTCCATAATTTCAAATGGATCTAACTCTTTTTGTTCTAACTTTTTTTTAATTTTAATATCAAGCTGAAAAAATGGGATCTTATAAGCTCTTTTTTCTTCAACTTCATCAGATTTTATTTTTATAAGCACATCTTTAAAAAAGATATTAATAAAACTTTCATAATTGGAAAGTAATAATCCTCGTAAATTTATTTTTCTTGTTTCATATATATCATCCATTTCATTTTCATATATAAAATCCATCATCGTTGTTTTCCCTGATGATTTTGGCCCATAAATAAATAAAATTTCATGCGGAACAAATGAAAGGTGATCTAATATATAACGTCTTTCTTCTTCTCTATTCACAAAAACAGAATCTCTAAACTTTTCCAATGACACAACTTGATCAACTTGCTCCATAATATGATATGTCACATTTGAAAAATCAGGGGTTTCATTTTCTTTATTTTCTTTATTCAAGATATTGCCAAGATTATTTATATTTGTCATAATAATATAATTAATAGGTATATTGTTATTCTAACAAAAACACGAATCATTGTATAATGTTTTTATAAAACGCTCTTCCCTTCTTGAATTTCTAAATCAATAAGGATATTCATTTCTGCTGCATATTCAAGCGGCAGATTTTTAGATACGGGTGCTAAAAATGCATGAACAATACTTGCCTCTGCTTGTTTTTCTGAAAGCCCACGAGTCATCAGATAAAAAACATCTTCTTCATTAATTTTACCAGATGAAGCTTCATGCCCAAGTGTGGTGGAATGATTTTGTATATCAAAAGTAGGATTGGTCAAACTGACACTTTCTTCTTCCAATAATAAGGCATCACATTCACTTTGTATCACACAATTTTCTGCATTTTTCGCTACTTTTACCAATCCGCGATACGAAGCCACTCCCGTTCCTTTCGATAAACTTTTGGAAATAATACGACTACTCGTATTTGATGCTAAATGAATCACCTTCGCGCCGGTATCTTGATACTGCCCATCAGCCGCAACCGCAATTCCTAAATGATCAGCACTCGCATTTTTTCCACGTAAAATAGAACATGGATAGAGCATCGTTACTGATGATCCCATATTCCCACCAATCCAACGAACATGCGCATCTTTATCCACCATCGCACGTTTGGTATTCAAATTATATGTATCTTTTGACCAGTTCTCAATAGATGAATACTGAAACTTTGCACCTTCATGCACAAATACTTCTACACATCCAGCATGCAAAGATCGTTTGTCATATTTTGGAGCCGAACATCCTTCAATATAATGAGCCTCCGCTCCTTCATCAATAATAATAAGCGTATGTTCAAACTGACCCATCTGAGGCGCATTCATTCGAAAATACGATTGTAACGGCTCTTTAATTTTTACGCCTTTTGGAACATACAAAAAGGTTCCTCCACTCCATACTGCCGTATGCAAGGCTGCAAATTTATGATCTGTATATGGAACCGCTTTCATAAAATATTTTTTTACCAAGTCTTCATGTTTTTTCAGGGCTTCATCCATATCTAAAAAGATGACTCCCAAATCATCCCATTCTTTTTTTAATGAATGATAGATCGTTTCACTTTCATACTGCGCCCCGACTCCTGCTAACATTTCACGCTCAGCTTGTGGGATTCCGAGTTGTTCAAATGTTTCTTTCACTTCATCGGGAACATCATCCCAACTTGTGGCATTGGTAATATCACTCGCTTTGGCATAATAACAAATTTTATCAAAATCGAGATCACTAATATCTGGCCCCCAGGTGGGCATTGGTTTTTCTAAAAAAGTCGCCAAAGATCTTTTTCGAATATTTCGCATCCATTCGGGCTCTTGTTTATCATCAGAAATAATACGAAGGAGATTATCAGAAAGTCCAAAAAGATGAGCCTTCTGATAAGACGCATCTTGTTTGTTTTCCAGTGCTTGTTGAATTTTATTCATTATTTTTTTGTTAGTGACAAATTATAAAAGTAAATAATATGCATAGCTGAATTTACAGCTGATAAAAAATAAACAATCGGAATCCATAATAACCCAAGTAGAGAAAAGACAATAACGTCTGGAGCCCCTCCTTCAATAACCCCCCAAACGATCAAAGCTGAAATAATTATCATTATCAAGACGAATAAAGTCATAATGGCAGATTTTCCCAAATAGAATCCAAAGGTTCTCCAAAATTGTCCTTGTACCAATTTCATGCTTTCAATGAGAGAATCCATATCTTTGAGCTTTCCTTTTGAAGCAATAAATAAGGGAATATTAAACATAAAATACATAATTAAAACAAGCCCCAATATTATTGAAAAAATATTTCCAGAAGCCGTTAATATAGCATATAAAAAACTCGCAACAAAAGTCCAAAACCAATTTGCTTTTAGAAAATCGGTAATTTCTGTAATGGTATATTTAGTTTTCTCTGTTTTTTCTTCAATCATTCTCATAAACATCATAACTGAAGAGGCCATCACTAGGTGTGTTGCTACGAGAAAGATAAAAATCGCTACAGGAATTCCAACAATCGTTATTCCAATCATCGCGGTGATCAAAATCGCCACAATCATGAATGCGAATTTTAAAAGATCAAACACAATAATTCGTCCTAAGTTTTCCCAACACAAATCAATCGCCATACCAAACCATGAAGTAAAGGTCAGCTCTTTTTTTAAAAGTGTTTTTGTTATATTTGCCATATAATGCTTTTTAATAAATAATTATTTTTTAACTGTCTTTTTCTTTATCTTTTTTACAATCACTTCAAATTCTCCTTCCTTCTTTGGCTTACGCACCAACTGCAACACCGCTCCTTTTTTATTTTTATTCGCAATAATAGCATCAAGGATATTATCTTCAACATCTTCTAATAATACCTTCCTGACCCCTCGAGCCCCCTGTTCTGGATTATACGCTTTTTTTGCAAGCGCCTCAACAACAACCTCACTCATTTCTAAGGTAATATCTTTTTTCTTAAGATCTTGATAAAAATCTTTCAACTGATTTTTTAAAATCTGTTTTATATATTTTTTTCCAAGTGCATGAAAAACAAAGGTTTTATCGATTCGTCCCAAAAACTCTGGAGGAAAATATTGTTTTAATTCATCAAGCACCTCTTCTGATTTTTCATCATAGTTCTTTTCTGCTTCTTCAACATCCTTTTTTACACTCGATGAAAATCCAATTTGAGATGCCTCCTCTGTTAATAAATGCGACCCAATATTTGACGTCATAATAATAATCGTATTTTTGAAATCCACTTTTAATCCCTTTGAATCAGTTAAATATCCATCTTCCATCACTTGGAATAAAATATTAAATACTTCTGGATGAGCTTTTTCAATTTCATCAAAAAGCACGACGGCATATGGCTTTCGTCTTACCGCCTCTGTCAATTGTCCTCCTTCTTCGTATCCAACATACCCAGCAGCTGCTCCGAGCAATCGACTCACATTATGTTTTTCCATAAACTCTGACATATCAATTTTAATCAATGCATCTTTATCTTCATACACCAATTGAGCGAGTTGTTTGACTAATTCTGTTTTCCCAACCCCCGTTGGCCCCAGGAAAATAAATGAAGCCATCGGTCGATCTGTTTCTCTGAGTCCAACTCTCCCACGAAGAATTGACTGTGATACATTTTTTACAACATGATCTTGTCCCACAATAATTTCTGATAGATCTTCTTCAAGTTTTTTAAGCTTTGCCAACTCTCCCATTTCTATCTTTTTTGTAGGAATTCCTGTAATATCTGTGATAATAGAAGCAATATCTGCCTCCTGAATATAAATATCTTGTTTTTTCTTTGATTTATTAAATACTGTTTTTACCTGTTTTTGTAATTCTTCTTGTTCCTTTTTAAAGGCTACCGCTTTTTTATATTCTTGTCGTTCCACCGCTGCCACTTTTTTCTTTTCGAGGGTGTGAATTCTTTCCTGTGTCTTTTTTAATTTTGCATCTTTTTTCACTATAACCCCTCCACGTTTCGCACACGCTTCATCAATAAGATCAATAGCCTTATCTGGTAAATATCGACCAAATATATATCGTTTTGACATTTTCACAGCTGCTTCAAGTGCTTCTTGCGTAATATGTAATGCATGAAATTCTTCAAAAACTCCTCGTAACCCTTCTAATATTTTAAGGGCATCCGCATCGGAAGGTTCATCAACCTGTACGGGTTGAAACCGACGTTCCAAGGCTTTATCTTTTTCTATATATTTTCGATATTCATCAAGAGTTGTCGCTCCAATAACTTGAATCTTTCCTCGAGAAAGCGCTGGCTTTAAAATATTAGCCGCATCAAGTGATCCTTCTGCCGCTCCCGCTCCAACAAGTGTATGGATTTCATCAATAAATAAAATAATTTCATTGTCATCCGCAATAGATTCAGAAATAACATCTTTTAAACGTTCTTCAAATTCTCCTCGGAATTTTGTTCCTGCAATCATTTCTCCTAAATCAAGCAACACAACACGTTTTTTCAATAATGACTGAGGAACCTCTTGATTCACAATCGCTTGAGCCAGCCCCTCTGCAATCGCTGTCTTTCCGACTCCTGGCTCTCCAATAAGAACAGGATTGTTTTTTGTCTTTCTGTTCAATATTCGAATAACTCGTTCAATTTCTTTCTTTCTTCCAATAACTGGATCCAGTTTATTATCTCGAGCCTCAGTCGTCAGGTCTGTTCCAAAATAATCAAGTGCAGGAGTGGCAGAATGCGAATCTTTATTTGGACCACTCGCTGCCTTTCCTTTATTATGAGGAGATGAAGATTGAGGTTTATCATTTTGTGAAACCGCTCCAACTAAAGCTCCTGTCAAACCACTAAAAAAATCTTCCAAATTTTTTGGAACAGGGATAGATTTACCATCAGCTAGAGAAATTTGTCCAAGAATTTTTTCAATTTGTTTTTGAAAATCTTCTAAATGGATTTCCATATTTTCTAAAACAACAGCCGCCGCACATTTTCGATTTGCAGTGAGTGCAAACAATAAATGTTCTGTTCCCACAAAAGAATGTTTATGCTTGACCGCAATTCGAACCGCGTCTTCAATTACTTTTGCCAAATATGTTGAAATATGGGCACTCGCCAATGAAGCATCTCCGACTGAAGATGTTGATTCAATTACCAGTTTTACATTTTCATAACTGACTCCTACCCCTAACAACAATGAATATCCGAGTGATTGTGTATCACTTAAAACTCCTAATAATAAATGTTCTGTTCCAATGTAATGTAACCCCGCACTTTTCGCCTCCTTTTCTGCTGTTTGCAATACCTGTTTTGCCTCTTTTGTAAACTTTTCAAATGGATTTTTTGACATGGATTTTTTTTAAATAAACAACACAAGTATTTTAAGCAGTTTTATTGAAATACACAAGGTAAAAAGGGGGATATATCACGTGAAATCCCTAGACATTTTATCCAAGCCCAAAGTTTCCCCTTAGGGAAATCTCCAACCATTTTATCCACAGAACAGATTTTCAACCAGATCAATCCCAAACCATTTTATCCACCAATAAGATTCCCCATCAGGGCTTTTGCCAAAAGCCCCTACCAAGTGTTATGTGTGAAATGAGTTTTATACCTCAACAAAAAACAGTACGGGTTTATGGCATAAACCTTGTCACGGTGCAGATGTATAGTCCGAAGAGCCTTTTGGTTTGTTTTATCCAATCAAAAGTTTCCAACCAGATCAATCCCAAACCATTTTATCCAAGCCCAAAGTTTCCCATCAGGGAAATCCCAAACCATTTTATCCAAGCCCAAAGTTTCCCATCAGGGAAATCCCAAACCATTTTATCCACCAATAAGATTCCCCATCAGGGCTTTTGCCAAAAGCCCCTACCAAGTGTTATGCGTGAAATGAGTTTTATACCTCAACAAAAAACAGTACGGGCTTATGGCATAAACCTTGTCACGGTGGTATGAATATAATATATATCATATTTTAACACTTTTTTCACACTTAGATCATATAATAAATATATGAGAAAATCATATATCACCATTTTTTCGCTGATCTCTTTTTNAGCTGGAGTTCTGTCCGCGTATTTTTTTATTTTGATATCTATTCCAGTCATCCTCTCTGTTTTTTATATTATATATACAAAAGAAAGAAAGCTATTTTTTATATTTTTCTGCTTCTTTCTTTTCGGAGTTTTAAGAATTTCCCTTATTTTTTGGCAAGAGCACCACAGTGTTTTTTTACAAAACACCAATCAAGAAGTACAAATAATTGGTGTTATTTCTGATGAACCAAATAAACGGTCATATAAAAATCTTTATACCTTACAAATATATTCTCTAAAAGGAATGGAGTTTTGGGAAAAAGTACAAATAAACACACGTAAAGATTTTGAATACGGTGATGTCTTATCAATTTCTGGTAAATTATTAGAAACAAAAAACACAGAGGATTTTCCAGAAGAAAACTATCTCAAACTTTTTGGGATATATGCAAAAATGGATTTTCCAAAAATAACCAAGATTTCACATGATCCTCCTTCTCAATTACGAGCAACGCTTTACAATATGAAAAATTTTATGCTCAGACAGATTTCTCATAATTTTTCTCCACCACATGATGCATTCCTTGCCGGGCTCCTTATTGGAGATCGCCAAGGACTCCCATATGATCTCAATCAAGATTTTCGTAAAACGGGGCTGACTCATATTATTGCTGTAAGCGGTTCAAACATCACAATGTTGCTTGTTGTACTCGCCATCATTTTTTCTTTTCTCCCTCGCGGAGCACTGTTTCCTCTTTCTCTTTTTTCCATTCTTTTATTTAGTATTTTTGTCGGAATGAGTGCCGCCGTCATTCGAGCCGCCATCATGGGAAGTATTGGTTTTGTTGCAATTCATACTGGAAAAAAACAGTCTCCCTGCATTAGTTTATTACTCACCTGCGTCATTATGACCTTATACCAACCCTATATTTTATTTTATGACGTCGGATTTCAGCTTTCTGTGTCTGCCGTCATTGGTATTATTTGGGTTGTCCCGATTCTTCCAAAAATATTATTAAAAATCCCAAAGTTCTTTGGAATTCAAGAAGCGATTCTTATGTCTTTAGCCGCACAAATAACGACTTTACCTATCTCTTTATATCACTTCCATGCCTTCTCTCTTATCGCTCCAATCGCCAATGTATTTGCGGTACCAGCCATTCCTTTTATTTTACTCTCAGGATTTTTAGCACTTTTTCCTCTTCCAATTCTTTCACTCTTTTTACAAAAAATAACCGAGATAGGTCTCGATTATATTTTATATATAGCAGAAAACTTTGCGAAAATCCCCTCTGCTTATTTTGAAGAAATTTTTATTCCTACTGTTCTTCTTATACTGTATTATATTATTATTTTACTTTTTATCCTTCACAAAAAAATGAATATCAACCCGACTCAGATCAAGATTTGAAAATTGTTTTGGTAGATTTGGAATATCAGAAGCCTGTAAAATAATATCATCAATTTTTCCATTTTCATAAATAATATGTTGATGGTGAGTCATGTTCGCATCAAACCGTGATCTCCCTTCTCCCAAATCAAGCTCCGTCACCACACCAATTTTTACAAAAGTTTTTAAATTTTTATACACCGTTGAAAAGGAAATTGTGGGAAACTTTTTTTGAACCTTTTCAAAAATATCTTGTGCATCTGGATGCAAATCAGTAAACGAAACCTCCTCAAAAATTTTATTTTTTTGAGGAGTTATTCGTAAATCATTTTTCTTCAGCATTTTATTAAAATACTGTAATCGGAGATTTTGCTCTTGTATACTGATCATAAAAGATTAACTAAAATATTTTGTTAATTCATCATTTCCTCCAATATATTTCCCTTCAATAAAAACCTGTGGAGTACTTGATTGTGATGTGAGTGCCCGAAGCGCTCGAGGTGAAATATCTGTATTTAACTCAGATTCTTCAAATGATAATCCCTTTGATTCTAACAAATCTTTGGCTGATTGACAATGAGAACATCCTTTTTTTGTTACCATGAAGATATCAAGTGGGAGTTTTTCATCAGCATTTATATATTGAAGCATTGTCTCGGCATCTGATACCTCAAATGGATCTCCTTCTTTCTGTGGTTCAACAAACATCTTTTCAATTTTTCCATTTTTTACAAGCATAGAATACCTCCATGATCGCTTTCCAAAACCGAGATCGCTTTTATCAACAAGCTGTCCCATTCCTTCAGTAAATTCTCCATTCCCATCTGGAATAAATAAAATTTTCTCTGCGTCTTGATCTTTTTTCCATTCATTCATCACAAAAGTATCATTCACACTCATACATACAATTTCATCAACTCCATTTTTCATAAAAGTTTCATAGAGCTCGTTATATCGAGGGACATGCGATGACGAACACGTTGGAGTAAACGCCCCAGGAAGTGAAAATACAATCACCGTTTTATTATCAAAAATATCTGATGTTGATACATTTTTCCAATCACCGTTTTCTCGTGTTCGAAACGTTACGGCTGGAATATTTTGTCCTTCTGTTTTCATAGGTATATATATTATGGATAATAATTGTCACATAACAATCATTGTCCATAGTGTGTTTTTTGTCAATGAAAATTATATAATAATCTCTACTTCTAATTCAATATCAACTCCATGTTGTTTTTTTACTTCACTTTGTGCCTTTTGAATCAGATCCATAAAATCTTGAGGCTTGGCAWTGTCTACATTCATAAAGAAGTTGGCATGTTTATCAGATATAATAGCATCTCCCATTTGTGTCCCCTTTAATCCGGCTTGATCAATAAAATATCCCGCAGCTCCTGCCTCTGGGTTTTTGAAAAAACATCCAGAACATTTCCCCGTTGGCTGTGAACTTTTTCTATACTCTCTTAAATTATCTTTTCCAGATCCTTCAGGAAAAATAAAATCACCTTCAATAAAAATAAAGTTTTTTGTATCCTTCAGCGCTGAATGTCTATAATTAAATTGAAAATCTTTCGCATCCCATATCTCTATTTCTCCTGTTTCCATATTAAACACTTTTGCATTTTGTAAAAAATCTCCAAATCCGACACCACTCAATCCGGCATTTCCACGGATAGCTCCCCCGACACTTGAAGGGAATCCTGATAAGACTGAAATATCAAAACCTGCTTTTTTTACATCAAAAATAACTTTTCCTAAAAGCTCTCCAGCTCCAAGGGTAAATATATTTTCTTTTTGCTCATGCTTTTGATATTTCATAATCAATGTGAGTCCGGTGATAACATCAGCCCCCATAAGAATATTTGAACCAAATCCCAAAATTCTCCAAGAAATATTATTTTCTTGAATATATTTTCGGGCTTCGCAAAGGTCTTCTACGTTTTCTATAAAGGCAAAATACTCAGCTGTACTTTTTATTCGGAGCGTATTGTAGGGTTCGAGGGATATATTTTTTTGAATATTCATTGTGTTGTGTTATAAATGTTATCAAACCATCGAGCAAAAGAAAGTATTTGAATATTATTCTTTTCTTTTTCTATAGAGATATTCTGAACGAGCTGATATGAATTTTCTGGATTTATTTTTTTATCTAAATATTGTAAAGATTTACTCAAAGCTCCATCAGAAGATTTAATCTCTAAACACCATTTTACTTTTATATTTTCCGTTATTACAAAATCAACCTCTCTTCCTTCTCTGTCTCTATAATAATATAATTCTAATTCTTTTCCATAAACATCTCTCATAAAATGACAATACTTTAATAAGCTACTTCCCGCTACATTTTCTAGACGTGCGCCATGGGTCAAGCCCGCAGCACAATCATAAAAATACACTTTCTTTTCTTTTCGAATACTTCTCGCTAATCCTTTGCTATACGGCGGTACTAAAAAAATAACATATAAATTTTCCAAAAGAATTATCCAATTTCTTACTGTTGTAGGGGAAACTCCAATATCTTGCGCAAGATTTGATTCATTCACTTGTTGACCAATTCGTTCTCTTAACAATGAAATAAGTAATTTTAAACCTCTTACAGAAGAAGTTTTATTCAAATCACGAAGATCTTCATAAAGCACAAGATCAAATCGCGAGGTTCGTAGTCGAGTTGCATTTTGAGGGTTGAGAAAAGCTTCTGGGAAGCCTCCTGTTTCTAATAAATAATCTAAACGATCTGTATCATTCATTTCTGGTAAAAAGTTCTTAGATTCAGCAAGATCAATGGGATGGAGTCTATAATGATAATATCTTCCAGTCAAAGCATCCCCCTCATGTTTAAAAATATCTAAACGAGCACTTCCTGTTACTAATAAAGCGGGAGTATTTTGAAATTCATCTATAATTCCTTTTAAAAAGTTTTTCCATTTGAGATATTTATGAAGTTCATCAAACACAACAAGATTTATATCTTTTTTCCACAATTTATCTTTAATAATTTTTTGATGATCCTCTATGTCCCAATTTAAATATACGTCTTCTTTCTTCAGAAGAGCTTGAGATAAAGTCGTTTTTCCAGCCTGCCTCGGTCCAGATAAAATAACCATTTTATCACATAAATCGCGTTGTATATATTTTAATAAATACCTCATAATAATATCTTTTAAATTTTCTCAACAATTATACAGCAAACTGGAGAATTGTCACGACAATTTCCCACTTGTGTGTGGAATTGTTGAATTCTCTATAAAACCCTTTGTAGCTGCGCAAATGTAGCTGCGATTTTCTTAATATTCCCAGGACCAAACGATATAGTCAACACGGTTCCTTCAATATGAATCACCACCCCTTCTCCAAATTGTGGATGGAGCACTTTCTGACCTTCATCAAAAATAAAATCTTCGGGATCATACTGAACATCGTCATCATAATCGTTATCATAAGACACTGATGTTTGTGGTAAATGTGTTTCTACACAAAACTCAACGGGAATCTCTGCTAAAAATCGGGAAGGTATAGTGGATTGAGATTGACCATACATATACCTTGAACGCGCACACGTAATAACAAGTTTGTGTTTTGCTCGTGTCATAGCCACATAAAACAACCGTCGCTCTTCTTCGAGCTCTTGAGGATTTTCAAGTGATCGAGAATGTGGAAAAAGCCCTTCCTCCGCCCCTACAATAAATACGTACGGGAACTCTAAACCTTTGGCCGCATGTACAGTCATGAATAAAACATTTTCTTGTTCGTCCATATCGTCAGTATCTTGAATAAGGGCCACTTCTTCAAGAAATGAAAAGAGAGCATCTTCCCCCAACGCATCATAACGAGAACAAACTCGAACGAGCTCTTCCAAATTTTCTTTCCGTGAAATATTTTCCACCGTATTTTCTTTTAACATCGAAAGGTATCCTGTTTTTTCTAATACTTGTTGAACAAATTCTGAAAAAGAATAATTTTTCTTATCTTCTAATAAATCACGATAGAGATCTAAAAATCGCTGGAAAGACGCTTTGGCAGAAGGTGAAAATTCTTCAGCCATTTCAAGATGTTTTAATACATCCATCATATGAATGTTTCGTTGATTCGCAAAATTTTGTAAACGCTGCAAAGAGGTTTTTCCAATCTTTCTCGGCGGAACATTAATAATTCTCAACAATGAAATTTCATCTTTATCTTGAGCTATAATTCTTAAATACGCCAAGATATCCTTCACTTCTTTTCGATTGTAAAATTTTAATCCTCCAATAACTTTATACGGAATTTGATACTGCAAACACGCTTCTTCCATCGCCCGAGTTTGTGCATTGGTTCTATATAAAATGGCACAATCAGAATATGATAAGCCTTTTTCATCGATCAAATTACGAATATAACGCGCCACATACCGCCCTTCTTCATCATTGTCTCGCTGTTCCTCAATAGAAATAAGATCTCCTTGGTCATTTTCAGTCCACATGTTTTTATCAATTCTTTGTAGGTTATTTCGAATAAGCGCATTGGCCGCTGATAAAATATTTTTTGTTGAACGGTAATTTTGTTCAAGTTGAATTCTTTTCGCCTGTGGATATTCTTTTTCAAACGCCAAGATGTTTTCCATCACCGCTCCTCGAAACGCATAAATTGACTGATCTCCGTCTCCAATAACACAGAGGTTTTGCGATTTATCTGCAAGTAATCGAATAAGTCGATACTGTGCATGATTAATATCTTGATACTCATCAACTAAAATATACGGCCATCGGTTTTGATATTTTTCCAATATTTCTGGATTTTCTTCCAAAGCTTGTACGCATAAACCGATAAGATCATCAAAATCTACGGCGTTATTTTTTTTCAAAAACTTTTGATACTCAACAAAAAGATCTGCGAGTCTCATTTGATGACTGTTTTCAGCCGTGTTCTTACAATGAGTTGCCGTCAGTAATTTATTTTTATACGATGAAATATACGAAATCATCGATTTTGGATTCCACTCTTTTGGGTCCATATTCAGTTTTTTCATCACCTGTTTCATCGCCGATACTTGATCTTGTTGATCATAAATGAGAAAATCAGACTCATATCCAAGCACTCCAATTTCTTGTCGAAGAATTCGAAAAGCCACTGAATGAAACGTTCCGAGCATCGGAAATGATCGTTCTTTCCACAATTCTTCAACTCGTTTTTTAATTTCTTGTGCTGCCTTATTGGTAAACGTAATTGCCAAAATATTATATGGAGCCACTCCCGTTTCAATCAAATATAAAATTCTCTGAATAAGCACATGCGTCTTTCCAGCACCCGCTCCAGCTAAAACCAAAAGCGGTCCTTCAGTATGAAGAACGGCTTCTTTTTGCCTTGGATTGAGTTGTGAAATTGACATGGCTCTAGTGTATCAGATTTCAAAATGATGACAAATCTATCTTATTAAAATTGATTCAAGTCACCTTTCTTTACTGTTCCTGTCAAAATTTCATAAGAATATAATATTGATGACCGGTGCTTCCACTTCTCTGGAAAATGCTTATATAATTCAATATCTTTCTGGAGAAGTCTGTGAAAAAACATTTCATAAAAATATTCTTCCGGGATTTCTAATAAAATTTTAGGATTTTGCATAACCATTTCGCTCACTTTTTTCTCTCCTTTCATCTCCCACATTTTTAAACTTACCCAAGCTCTCACCTCTGCATATTTTTGCCTAAATTCTCCAACAATGGGGAGAAGCTCTGTTATTTTTTGTTCTAAGTTTTCCATATCAAGTAATATTATTATTGAATAAATATTGTGTTTTTTTAATCAGGGTTCGTAAATACATTGGCATTGTTTGTTTCTCCTTGAGGATAGATTCGTATATATCCATCATCAATAGACCGTCCGACTCCTCTCAGTGCAATAACCACTTGCGAACCAGGCTGAATGATATCATCAAATAATTTTACTGATATTTTTGCAGCAAATGTTCCATCTTCTTGCAGTTCTTGTTTTTCAACGATGATTGTTGCCTCTCTATCAACGCCTCCATTTACTAAGACTTCATAATCACTCACAAACGTTTTCATTTGTGACATATGTGGCTGATTCATTTGGATCATAAAAACCAGAGGGGCTTGTTTTTGTGGTTTTGCGAGAATGTTTACGACTTTCATCTTATATAACTCAATCAAGCTCTTCCCGTCTGAAAGAGTTGTACTCTCAACGGGTATTTTTTCTACTGAAAGAGCTAAAATCTCTTGTCGTGTTTTCTCATCYATAAAAGCATGTATTCCTGGRATCTCTCTGTATAAACATTTGAGAATCTCATGATTTTCAGAAATCGATTTTGAGAAAAAAGAAAAAGATGCCGGATCTTTTTTTACCGCTCTCAATAGAATATTATAATTTTCAAAGAAGTGTGGGTGATCTCTCATCAACTCTTTATCGTTCCAAGCGTCCAAAAAAATCGATTGTATATTTGCATCACTCAGTGTGTTTATTGCTTCAACCGGGGTCCTCTTAAGAATAGCTCGGGCCGATTCTGCTGTCGCGGTTGTATGAATAATCGTTGAAAACACTAACCCTGTAATCCCTTTTCGTAAGAGAGAAAAAGCTGAAGGTGAATCCTGTTTTAATGGGGATTCTTTTTTCGAAAGTATATTCATAATAAAATATATTAAAAATGTTGCTTACAAGATACCAAAAAACCAGAGATCCTCAAGTGGAACTATTCACAAAACCTGTTATGTATACATTATTTTTCCTACCACATTTAAAAAATATAAGTATACTTCTTTCGCATTCTGTTTATTAAACAATAAGACTATGTACGATGGACTCATTATTGGAGGAGGACCGGCTGGATATTCATGCGCATTATACGCTCGCCGATACGGAATGAAGGTTATTGTTTTTTCTCCAGTTG
The DNA here is from genome assembly GCA_002401425.1 of Candidatus Peregrinibacteria bacterium. Taxonomy (GTDB): domain Bacteria; phylum Patescibacteriota; class Gracilibacteria. The sequence continues at coordinate 54,108 of NVTB01000002.1, read as the reverse complement.
ATGGAGGAACCGTAACAAAAACACATTTAATAGAAAATTATCCTGGTTTTGAATCAATCTCTGGATTTGAACTGGGAATGAAAATAACGAATCATGCAAAAAACCTGGGAGCAGAAAGTGTTTTTGCGAAGGTAAAAACACTAGAAAAAATATCTGAAAAACATTTTGTGATTACGGCTGATGATGGARAAACATACGAAGGAAAAAGTGTTTTACTGGCCAGTGGAACCGAACATAAAAAATTAGGACTCGAGTCTGAGAAAAAACTCGCAAACCGAGGAGTCTCATATTGTGCCACCTGTGATGCTGCATTTTTCAGAGGAAAAACAGTCGCTATTATTGGAGGATCTGATTCGGCAGTCAAAGAATCTCTTTTACTTTCACAGTACGCTGAAAAGGTTTATGTTATTTGCCGGGGAGAAAAAGTAAAACCTGAGCCGATTAATCTGAAAAGAATGGAGGCAGAGTCAAAAATTGAAGTTATACCAAACAGCAACGTTATTGAAGTACTTGGAGAAAACGTGGTTGAAGGAGTCGTGTTAGACACTGGAAAAACACTCACACTTCAAGGAGTATTTGTGGCCATTGGACGGATTCCTCAATCACAGATTGCCAAAAAGATGGGGGCAAAATGTAATGATCAAAATGAAGTCTGTATTTCACGTTATAGTGAAACGAATATTCCTGRATTTTTTGCTGCTGGAGATGTATCTGATTATTTCTGGAAACAGGCCATTGTTTCTTCCGCTCAAGGTGCACAAGCGGCTGAAAGAATGTATGAATATATTTCTTAAAAAGGTTCAACGCTTTCACCCGATTGAGGGTTTACCTGTTCCCATTCATTAAAACTATCTCGAATAATAGTGTCCCCTGGGACCGGTACCACATATTTTCTATAGTCTTCAATAATTAATTCTGAAGGAGGGTTTTTATCAAAGTTTTGTGGATCAAAATATACGGAGGGAAGTCTTTGTAATTCCACATTATCAACAATAACATCTCCAAGAATTTTTAAAGGAGTGTGTGAATACCCTGAGAAAAAATGTTTTGCCTTCAACTGAGATTCAATAAATTCTACAGCTTTATATGGAGTCTTTTTTGATAAATTACTTTCAAGTAAATCCCCCTGGACAATAATTCGTTCAGCTTCAATTCGTAGATTTGGAATATCTAAATAACTTTTTGCTTCATTGTTTCCATATAAAACATTTGTATTAATATACGCAGTATCTTCAATATGCAAACGCGCTGAGCCTCCAGTGATCAAAATATCTTTTGAAAGCGCCTGCACGACCCGTGGACCAAATACAACATCATAACCCGTTGGAATATAATAGATTTCTCCTCTGTTAAGTTTTAATGATTGGTTAATAATAAAATCATTCCCAAGTTTTGTTACTCCTCCAAATTCAGATAAAGCAGTATTACATTCACTTATAGATAAAGCATCACAGATATCTACCCAATTTCTCACACGTCCAAAAATTTCTCGTTCTAATAAATCATCATCATAATTTCGAGGAAGATTTACTTCTCCTGAGGCGTTGCGTTCTATCTGATATTCTTTTCCTCGTTGTCCAAATCCATACCGTTGATCTGTAAGATTATTATTCGTATCTTCCGCTTTATCATAGTACCAGTTGGCCCCTGATGTAAAATCTTGAGCGCCTCCAGATGTCAGAGCTGACTTATCACCATAAACAAAAAACTCAGCATTGCTTTGGTTTTCTGGAGTAAAGTTGGTGGCTGATGAATATTTTGTTGAGGCCGAAGAAAAATTTTCACTCGAGTCTTGAAATATTCTCTCACCTGATGAATATAAAAAAGAATTTGTGGTGCTTCCTGCTTTAAATTCAATAGCTTTRTTCGTTCCAAAATTTCCTCCTTTTGTTTGGAGCCAGGCGGCTGAGGAGTAGACATCGACTGAAGCTGAAGAAACGAGGTTAATTTCTTTTTCTACTGGATCCTCCTGTATCCACTTATAAATTGGTACAGATATATTTTGATAATAATCATCACAGCCATTATAACAATGTCTTTTTCTACAAGAAACATTCATATAATCATCTATATCATATCTCCATCGAGTTTTTATAATATTAATTTTAGCCTCTGCTAAAACTGTTCCAGATACTCCTGTTTGATTCGCTCGAGAAATATAATGTAAACTTGGTATATTTTTTGTTGCTCCATATCGAAATATTGAATTCATTGTTTCTGGAAAAACATAATTTATATTTTTTTTGTATGTATCATTTACTATCACTGAAGTATCTATTCCTGAAGAATACATATTTGAAGAGATAAAAGGTAATGACGGATACGATACAGGATTTGAAACTTCAATATTTAACCGAAATCTATCCAAAGACAAGTCTTCCAAATACATAACATCTGGAAGATCATGTACAGGATTGTAAACTGTTACAATAGGATATTGATCAACCCCATATGGTAAGTTATTTTCATTATTCATTGTTAACGGAACATCTAAAGGAAATTGCACCCCACAGAAGTGTTGTCTTGCATATCCATAGCCAGAATACTTACTAAGCCCCTGGCAAAATTGATAAGGACAATTATTAATATTTGGGCTATAAACGTTCCAATAATAGCCAGATGCAATGCGGGAATAGTACCAAGCGTTTCTTTTTGTATACCCCTGCCCATCAATAGTCGTAGAAAGTGGATAAATATTCTCATCAAGCGAAGAATGAACGTTCACCGTGATATTACTTCGAGAAATATCTATTTTATCAGTCCGTGGAGTAAYACCGTCCTGGGCATTGGTCTTTCCATTTAAGAGTCTATTGGGATGCTGAGACAATGACATACTTATATGTTCATCAATCTCTCCAGATAATTGATATACTTCATATCCCGTCGCTCCGGTCATCGGAATGAGCGATCGATCTGCTGCGAGTGATTTATAAAAAACAGGATTTTGAATGACTACATGATTGGGGGCATCTTCCCTAATAGAACAATAAAACTCAAAGTTTTTTTGCCCATTCATATACATCATCGCTTGTTTATTCGTTTCTAGACACACCATATTTGGATCAATATCTGATAATGAAACATTCAGTTCCAATGTCGTTATTGCTATTTCTTGAGGGGCATCTTCTTCATTTTCTGGATAGACACGAGCTATACAAGATTCAATGTTTGAAGAATCTTTTTCACACTGAACTGCTTGAGCTATTTCTTGAGAAATATTAAATCCTTCAACCTTTAGTTCAATCAGGTATAAAATTGTTGAATCTGCTAATACTTTTGTCCGAATAATTGAAGTCGTATTTTTTGGAACCGAAGAAATTTTCTCACTGACCGTATACGTATTCCCACCCCCTCCAGTAAAATCTGTAAACAAGGGGTCGGCAAAAACACTATAAAAAACAACACTGAGGCAAAAGGCTCCAATGACGAATAATAATGTTTTTTTCATGTAGTGGGATTAAAAAGGATCAACGCTTTCACCTGACTGTGGATTGACCTGTTCCCATTCGTTAAAACTATCACGGATAATCGTATCTCCTGGGACTGGCACCACGTATTTTCTATAATCTTCAATGATGAGCTCCGAGGGTGGATTGGCATCAAAGTTTTTTGGATCAAAGTAAATTGAAGGAAGTCGTTGTAAGTTTACCACATCGGCAATCACATCTCCAAGTATTTTTAATGGAGTGTGTGAATACCCGGAAGAAAATGTTCCCGCCTTCATCTGGGCTTCAATAAATTCAACCGCCTTATATCCGGTCTTTGTTTTTCCAGTATATATTAAATCTCCGGCTACTAATATTCGATCAGCTTCTATCCGGAGGTTTGGAATATCTAAATAACTTTTGGCTTCATTATTCCCATATAAAATATTCGTATTTATTTTTACTTCATCCGATACATGAATTCTCGCCGCACCGCCAGTTACTAAAATATCTTTTGAAAGATCTTCTGCTACCAACGGTCCAAAGTGTAGGTTAAATGTTGGAGGAATATAATATATTTCTCCTCTATTTAATTTTAAAGATTGATAAATAGTAAATGTGTTCCCCAATTTTGTTACCCCTCCAAATTCTGAAAGAGCCGTATTACATTCATCAACCGATTTTCCATCACACATATCCGCCCAGTTTCGCACACGTCCAAATATTTCTCGCTCTAATAAATCTGATTCGTAGTCTCGAGGGATATTATTGTCACTTCGTTGATATTCTTTCCCACGTCGTCCAAAACCATATCGTTGTGTTGGATCTTCAAGAAACTCTTCTTTGATGATATCTTCATCTGATTTATCATAATACCAATTGGCAGCAGAAGAAAAATCACGTGCTGTCCCTGTGCTTTTATCTGTTTTTTCTCCATACACAAAAAATTCCGCATTATGTTGATTTTCTGGAGAAAAACTCGCAGCTTCAGATTGTCCTGTTGTCGCTGATATAAAGTTATCTCCCGACTCTGCAAACAGACGTTCTCCTGAAGAATATAAAAAAGTATTAGCCTCTGATTTTCCATCCTTATTGGTAAATTCAATAGCCGTATTCGTCCCAAAATTCCCTCCCTTCGTTTGCATCCAAGCAGCTGATGAATAGACGTCTATTGAAGCCGATGAGATGGAGATGGTTGGTTCGGGGTTCGGGTCTTCCCAGTCTATCTGTCTTTTCCATGCATAGTTTGGTATATAAAAATCTGCAACTTCCGCATGATTTGTAACATTTGCCTCAGAAACCATATAGGCACACTTAATATTTTCTTCTTTAATATTTTCATAATTCCAAATAGTTTTTTTTGGTGTAAATTGTGATTCTATAATAATATTTCCTCCACTCCCAATGTTTTTTGCTTGAGCGGTGAAATCTTTAACCGGTAATCTAATCAATCTTCCATCTCTTAAAACCTCGTGATATGAAACATTAAAATCATAATGAATGTTTTTATTTTTTTTATCCGTACTCTTTATATCCTTGGTTCCTGAAATAATCCCTGAACCTGAAAATAGTGGAGTTGTAAATCCTGATGAAAATATCCCTGTATTAATAAACTCAATAGTTGGAGAGCCTTCTGGTAAAGAAATTTTTAAGTCTAATGTAAACATTTTACTGGATAATGTATCTAAATGAGGCAATATATTTTTTGTTGTATTCGGATTATAAAATACAACCGGAGGAACTAAAACATCGGGATGTCCATCTTTTGAAATAACATCTAATCTATATGAAGATTGACAATATATTCCTGTATATCCACCCCAGCCTTGTGGTTGATAGCTATCAGTATTATAAATAGCTCGAGTACATGTTCCATAAAAACAATCAACTTCAGGTTTCCAGTATTCATATTTAGATTTAATAGAATTACAAAATATAGAATTACTATTACCACAATAATCTATTTTTTTCATAAAATAGTCTGTATCCCCATAATATCCATGTGAACTATCTCCATGAGGCATAACTCTTAGGGGAGGCTCATAAGTATATTGGTTAGAGAAAAAAGAATCAGAATCTCCATATAATAAATTAGCCATATCCTCCCGAATAACCTGCAAAGAAATCTCTGAAGTTGTGAGGTCTGCCTTGTCATTCCTTGCTATCGTTATTCCAAATTTTGAAGTTTTTCCATTCAACAACCGATTCGGCACCTGTGCGACATTTAATGAGGCATTAGCCGCTGTTGATAAATTTATAATCTTTATTTCAAATCCCGTTGCAGAATATACAGCATTATCATTTACTTTCTTTTTATCCATAAGAATTTCTGTTTTTGTTGCGGTACTGACAATAGAAAACTTTGGATTTTTCACTATCTCATGATTCTCAATATTTTTAGCAATATCACATTTAAACTCAAAAATACGGAGTCCGTTCATGTATAACATCGCTTGTTTTTTTGTAATATCACACGTCATATTCGGATCAATATCTTCTAACTCTATGAAAATTTCTTCTGTAGTGAGTGGAAGTACTTCTGGAATATAGTGAGTGATAGGAACTTCCCCTTCATTCGGATTTTCACCATCCTCAATCTCCACTACTGGATCTTGTATCTCTGGAGGCGGTGCATATCTTGTACATGATTCATTCAGCGTAACATCATCCCGTTCACAAAACACATATTTTACCTCTTCAACCGCAACGTTAAACCCCTGTGCGGCTACTTCTACTAAATAAAGAACCCTTGTTTCGGGTAACACCTCTGTAAAATCTGTGGCAACTCCTGACTGATACATATTTTTAGGAATTGAATTGATAGTGCTCGTAAATGTATAACTATTTCCTCCGTTGCCAGTAAAATCATCAAATAAATCATCCTCAGCAAAAGCACTGTAAAAAAATACAGATACAAAACACACAACGATAAAAAGAGAGAGTTTTTTCATTTATTTTTTTACTTTTGATCCAGAGAAAAATGCAAAATCGAGTTCTGGTTGGAGGGGAGCAAAGGTTCTGTTTTGTCGTTTGACACGTTGAAACATCGAAGACGTTTCTGTGGTTATATCTACTTCGACGTATTGGTTTTGAATATCAATATTTGTATTATCGCTATAACCTGTTTGGACCAAGTATTCAATATTTTTTTGATCTAAGTGCTTAAATCGTAAAATATAATTTTCTTTTGTAGAATCTAAGTTTTTAATTAAAATAACTGATTCATTCTGATGATGAATATCTCCAAGCTCAGAAAAAACAATAGTACCAATAGAATTTATCGACGTCCCCTGAATTCCAGCAATCGTGGGCCTATACATCATACGCTCAACATTTCTCTCAACATCCGCTTTGGATGATAAATTCCTTACACTTCCAAAGTTTATAGTGGTTCCATCATTTTTCTCAAAATATGATCGCGGAAAAACAAATAAATCTAAAACTATTCCTTGGGTTGTCGAGTTCAAATCTTTATAACGGAATTGAATATCGGTAAACCGTTTTTTTTGGGGGATATCAATAAGCCTAAACTCATCAAAATTCCCTTCTAAATATTTATCTTTATATTTTTCTGGAGACTGAGAAATATTTTTTTCTACAATTTTAATAAGAAAATCAGTGGTATCTTTAGCATAACGACGCCTTGAATCATCTTTTTCCCGACCAAATGCACGAATATATGAGTTTGTTCCAGACTCATTTTCCTTTGTTCCTGTTCGAAGTTGTTTGACACTATACAAAGAAGATTCTAATTCATTTTCTGCTGCATATAAGGCGGCATTTGAAGATAACAGCTGATGACTCAACCCCACCCGTTCAATCCCCGAAAGCACTGATGAACTCACCAGTGATAAAATCACAATAATAAAAGCAAAAAGGGGATAAAACATTTAATTCCAAAAGTTAGAAATCTGGTTATTACTATCAAACCGTATATATTTTCTCAACGTATATTTTTCAATATCGTCACCATCGCCAGCTTCAATATTCCCTCTGTTTTTATACTGAATGGCAAACTCGACTCGTCCTGGAATTTTAGAAACCTCACTAAAATCCAAATAAATACCAGAGCCGCTCGATGTTAACAAGTCCTTCTCTTCAACTGATTTAATTTGCCTTGTCGCTGAATGTACTCCCGTAATATTCACTAACCCACTCCCTGTTTTTTCCTTTAATATTAAGGCCTTTTCTGTGTCAGTAATAAATGTAACTTTTGCAAATGGGGGTTCAAATAAAATCATAATTTTATCTAAATCCGTTGTTGGCATGTGGCTTGAATTCGATCCTGTGGGGTTAAAGTCTGAAAATAATATTTCTTGCAAAAATGTAGAATTTGGAAGACTATATGATTTAAAGCTCAACACATTATACGCATCGACAATTTGCTCAGCATTTCTTAACTCAACATATAAAATTTTTCCATCTTCTCCCTCCTCCCAGGAATCACCTTTTTCAAAATATAGTAAATATTTTGAAACCATGGTAAATTTATTGGATACAATAAGGTCATCTGAAAGATCTGAGAAAGAATAAAAATCCGCTGCATGGGATTTTCCCGTCAATGCGTTAATTTGAGCATGCATCAGGATTGTTTCAAACACTTCTTTTGCCTCTGCTAACTTCGCCTTCTCACGAAAGAATGAAAAAGGATATACTAAAGCTCCAAGAAAAGCTGACAATATTGCCAAAGAAATAATAATTTCTAATAACGTAAATCCTTTGTTGCTTTTCATATATTATAAAGATGAAGGTTCCTGTGTTTTAACATCTCCTGCGACCAAATCATCAACTCCTGATCCAGAAACAACACAAAACATATTATCTATAGCCTCTGTTGCATCTGCTAGATTTCCTTTAATTTTACCCTCTTTGTCTGCATTGAGCTTCGTAAATGATGCTTGATTTTCTAAATATGCACAAATTTTAAAACCATGATCAGATGCGGCATACTTATATACATAGGGCTCTCCAGCATCTCCAACCAATTGCCCATATTTTGGGTCAGCTAAAGTTTCAAATAAAACTTCCTCCGTATCAAAAGCTCTTATTTTTTTCAAACAAGCATATAAATCACTAGTTGTTTTTTGACAATCCTCCGGATATTTTCTCCCTTTCCCCGTCAATGGTGGAACTGAATATTCTGACTGTAATTGACCAACAATAGTTCGAAGAGATGATAAATTTTCCTCTCTGGCGGCATCATTGGCTTTCATCGTTACTTGATTAATCATTTTATTCGCAAATGTAGCCATTAAAAATCCTAAAATAGTAATAACTATTAAAAGCTCAATAATCGTAAACCCTTTGTTTTTTCGTAAATTCATAATAAAAAATTTAAATAATAATATGTTATGTTTCGAGTCCTGCATATAATCCCATCATAGCTGATCCCATAGCGGCAAATAATACAAGCATACACAGAATAATTCCTGAATAAAACAGTGCATCAAACACTTTTATTCCTCTTTGAATTTTCTGGTGTAATAGTACATCATAAGCGGCATAAGAATCAAATAGAATTTCCCCCATATTTCCTGTGGCTGACCCCATCTCTAAAGCTTGACCTAAATTTGGCAATAAATACCCTCTTTCAATTTTTTTATACGGAGCATCTAAATTCTGTTCGCTCGATTTCACCATAGCTGGTAATCCCACCCCTTTAATAACATTTTCTCGAATCGTTTTAAATACTTTTTGAAAGGGGATATGCCATGTTTGATCAATAAGAATATCCATAATTCGTATAAAATGGACTCCTTTCATCAAGAGACTTCCGGTAAAATATAAAAACTGTGCTGTAAAATATGTACGAAAGATATCTCCATACAGTGGAATTTTTATAATCAGCTTATGAAGTTTTTTTCTAAATTTATAATTTGTTTTATAAAAAGAAATTATAAATAAAACAAAGGCAATCACCGATCCGACTAAATAGAGCCCATAACTTTGTAAAAATATAGAAATTTGTAATACAAAATCAAAAATAGGTGGCGGATCTGTATCTTTAAATAATTTTGTAAACTGCGGGATAACCACCATAACAATAACAAGCCCCACTAATGATACCACACCAAAGAGAATCCCTCTTTTGGCCAATAATGCTGTCATCATCGCCTTCTGCTCCTTCATCTTCTTCGAATCTTCAATATACTGCAAAATATTCTCTGCAAGTGATCCGCTAATTTCTCCAGCCCGGACTATTCCTAAAAAATCTGGGGGAAACTGTTCGGGGAACTGTCTAAAAATATCATAGTAACTGGAAAATTGTGTATCTAAAATATCAATAATATCTTGAATCAATTTTCGCACTGCCTTTTTTTCTTCAGATGAAAGTAAAAACTGAAGAGCCTTTTTTAATACGACTCCTCGTTTGAGGGCATGAGCTAAAAATTGTAAAAATTTTAGTACATCATCTTCATTCAGTTTTGAATACGTTAACTTATCCATAACTTGAGAGAGAGCGGTTGGAAGCTCTTTAATATTTTGAACTAAGTAAATAGAAGAAATAGAGTTTTTCGCAGAGTCTATGTTGGATGAATAGAGTGTAAACACGTATTCTTTTCGTGTTTTTCTATTTACTGCGTCAATTTTAAATTTCTTAAAAAACATTGAGAAAAATTAGGGTAAAAGCTTTCTAGTATTTCAGTTTATAAATAATTTCCATCGCTTCGGCCCGAGGAACCGATGCTTCAGAAAATTTCGTAACCCCAAAAGCTTTCGCTGCACACAGGTATTTCATCGCCTCAACTTTTGAAATAGCTTTATCAGAAACCTCTGTGACCCAATCGGTCATAACAATAGGTCCAATCCCACAAGCGGATACATTTGTTTCGAGACCAAATATTTGAGCTATTAATACAATATATTCAGCTTTTGTAATAACTCTATTTTCATTAAATGAAACATTTGCCGGAGCCACTGGTGTTACAAACTTCATTCCATATGCCGTATAAAAATATTTTGTATACCAATCATTCGGCATTTCAAAAAACTTTCCATGTGAATCAATCACCATCTCTCCAGATGCTTCATATAAAACCTTTAAGGCCTCAGCTCTGTTTAATTCACCTCCTGGATTAAATTTTGTATTTCCATTTACTAAACTTAATGTTCCATCCTCTAATAATTTATTCGCACTATAACAAAACCAATCAGATTTTTTGACATCTGAGTATTTTGAGTCCTCCGTACAATCAACATGTTCTGTCGCTGCTTGTAGTGATATTCCACCAATAGACAGTATTGAAAATGCTACAAGACATGATATAATAATTTTTTTCATACAGATACAGTTTTAAAATATTTATTAAAATAAGTATACACCCCAAGTATTAAATTCTTATTAAATTTTCCTACTTTTTCTTGCTGAATGCTCTTTTTTATTATGAGTACTGTAAAATACTTCTATTAAAAAGTCAATATCCACCCTATTTCTCAATATACCCTCGCATATTATAAATCAACTGAACCGCCTCTCCTCTCGTTAATTCCTTCGCTGCATTCTTTTCTACTCCCGCAAGAAGGTTATTGTTTTCTGCTGTTCGGTAATATGGAGTAAACCACGCATCTCCAGGTTGAGTATCTCCAGCGTCAATACTATACACCTTAAACATAATCTTCAGAGCCTCTGATAATTGAATTGTTTTTCCTGGTTTAAACTGCCCGTTATCATATCCCTTTATAATTCCATTTTCTTTCGCCACACACACATATTTTGCCATCCATGTTCCTTTGGTGTCAGGAAAAGCATAGGAATCGTTATTACACGTTTCAATTTGGTTTTCAAAAGATGAAGAAGTCATGATAATTTTGGTAAATTCTGCTCTATTGATCGCATTTTCTGTCTTAAATGTTTCATCTTCATATCCATCGACAATTCCGTTTGCGTAAACATAGTCCACTGCATTGTAGAATTTGTTTTCTGTTTTTATGTCTTTGAACTTCATGGTTCTTTTTTGTTTTTTGACAGGATCAATTGCCTCTTCCTCAGGTTTTTTATCTGTTACTTCATTAATGTTTACATCTTCAAAATCAATATCTGGGAATTCTTCCGTAACTGACCTTTGAACAATGACTTGATATGTATTTTCATAAATAGTTCCAACAGCACCTTCAGATCCAACTATATAAAAATAAAAACTTCCTGTCCCATATCTCGTAAATGTCTTTTCTTTCTCTTCTCCAGGCACAAGATTTCCAACATAAGTTTTGATTTTATATTTCCCTGTATTCTTTATCTTTATCTTAAATTGTGTTGTTTCCTCATAAGAGGATCGATAGTGATCTGCGTCATGAACATCTGTCAAATAAGCCTCTCCACTTTTCCACACACTATTAGTAAACTCAATAACAGGAGCTGTTTCTTCGAAATGATTTTGCGGCTCGTAAACTCCCTTTCTGTCTCGTTTATACTCTCTAACCTCAGCCTCATATGTATTTTCATAAATAGTTCCAACGGCATTCTCATGTCCAACTATATAAAAATAAAAACTTCCTGTTCCAGATCTCATAAATATCTTTTCTTTTTCTTCTCCAGCCGCAAGATTTCCAACATAAGTTTTTATTTTATATTTCCCTGTATTCTTTATCTTTATCTTAAACTGTGTTGTTTGATCATGAGAGAATCGATAGTGATCTGCGTCATAAACATCTGTCAAATAAGCCTCTCCACTTTTCCACACACTATTAGTAAACTCAATAACAGGAGCTGTTTCTGATTTATCGTTCAATGGCTCATTTATATCTTTTCTACTGCGTGGATATACGATTACTTCAACCTCATATGGGTTTTTATATACCGATCCATCTGGTCTATTATAAGCTGTAACATAGAAGTACTTCTTCCCTTGAAAGGCAGTTTCTAATATTTTTTCATTTTCTTCTCCTGGATTAAGATTTCCAGCATAAGTATGAATCTTGTATCCTCCGGTATTCTTTATCCTTACCTTAAATTGCGTTGCCTCATTAGCAACCAAGTGATAATAATCTGCATCTCCCTCATGAGATAAGATTCCACTAATATTGACACGTCCTGAGGAAAGATCTAAAAGCTGCGCAAAAGGAAAATCATCATTCGGCTCCACCTCATCAACCGCCAAAACCGGCGTACTCAACAAAAACATCAAAAGAAAACTCAACAAAAACTTTTTCATATATAGAAAATTAAATTTTATAAAAATACAAAACGATCAATACTTTTATTTCTCAATATACCCTCGCATATTATAAATCAACTGAACCGCCTCTCCTCTCGTAAGTTCCTTCGCTGCATTCTTTTCAACTCCCGCAAGAAGGTTATTGTTTTCCGCTGTTCGGTAATACGGAGTAAACCATGCATCTCCATCTTGAGAATCTCCAGCATCAATACTATACACCTTAAACATAATCTTCAATGCTTCTGACAATTGAATCGTTTTTCCTGGTTTAAATTGCCCATTAGCATATCCCTTTATAATCCCATTCTGTTTGGCTACACAAACATACTTCGCCATCCATGTTCCTTTCGTATCAGGAAAAGCATAAACATCATTATTACACGACTCAATTTGGTTTTCAAAAGATGAAGACGTCATGATAATTTTCGTAAACTCTGCTCGATTAATCGCGTTTTCTGTCTTAAATGTTTCATCTTCATATCCATCGACGATTCCGTTTGAATAGACATAATCCACCGCATTATAAAACTTATTTTCTGTTTTTATGTCTTTGAATTTCATGATTCGTTTTACTACCGATTTTTTCTGTACAGAGTCCATGGAATTACTGAGCTCTATTTCACTTCCTTGTTCTGCATCCTCCTGATTTTCTTTCGTTGAAGAAGGCGTCATATCTACAAGTTTTATTTCATAGGAATTTGAATATGGAAGATAATACCCCTGAGATGAAACAGATAGAAAGTTTTCTCCTGCCCCCTCACGATTTATAATAAACACTCTTTCATTCCCAGCCTTCACATATCCTTCTGATGTATTTATCATATATTTTCCTGTGTTTTTAACAATAAATTTAAACTGAATGGTTTGTGTATATGTATATTTATAATAATCTCTATCAAGTAAGTGAGACAGTTCCTCTGGCCCACTTTCCCACACATTATTTGTAAACTGTATAAGCGGAGCTGTTTCTTGTGTATCATTTTCTGGTTCATTCAAACCACTTCCACTTTGTTTTTTTTCAATAACCTTTATTTCATAATTATTAAAATATGAATCACTATATTCTTGAGCCATAACCAAAAATATATATTCTCCAGATCCATCCCGAGTCACAAAGAAAATATCTTCCTCTTGAGCTTTAATAAGCCCCTCTGAAGTTTTAATCATATAATTCCCTGTATTTTTTACTCTTATTTCAAATTGGGTATTCTCATTATATTCATATTTATAATAATCTTTATCTGAATATTCGGACAATGACCGAGCTCCACTTTCCCAAACATTATTATTAAATTCTATCTTTGAAGCCGTTTCCTTTGTATCATTTGGCTCACTTTTAGCAAACACCGGTGAAAATAAAATAAAACTGAGAACAACGCTCAAAAGAAACTTTTTCATAATACGAAAATTAAATTTTATAAAAACACTACACGATCTTAAATTACTCCGTATACCCCCGCATATTATATATCAACTGAACCGCCTCTCCTCTCGTTAATTCCTTCGCAGGATTTTTCTCTACTCCCGCTAGTAAACCATTGTTTTCAGCCATTCGGTAGTACGGCGTAAACCATGCATCTCCCGCTTGTGCATCCCCAGCATCAATATTGTACACCTTAAAAATAATCTTTAAAGCTTCTGACAATTGAATCGTTTTTCCTGGTTTAAATTGTCCATTATCATATCCTTTGATAATCCCATTCTGTTTTGCCACACAAACATATTTCGCCATCCATGTTCCTTTCGTGTCTGGGAAAGCATACGAATCGTTATTACACGATTCAATTTGGTTTTCAAAAGATGAAGACGTCATGATAATTTTCGTAAACTCTGCTCGATTAATCGCATTTTCTGTCTTAAACGTTTCATCTTCATATCCATCGACGATTCCGTTTGAATATACATAATCTACGGCGCTGTAGAATTTGTTTTCTTGTTTTATGTCTTTGAATTTCATGGTTCGTTTTGTCACTGATTTTTTCTGTACAGGCATAACCTCAATAGGCTCCAGGGATCCTTTTATAGTTTCTATAGGCTTCATAACAGAACTCACAATATCATCCCCCGAATCACTCTCCTTTATCTCCCTCATCTCTAATTCATATGTTGTTGAATCAATTCCAGAATTATTTCTCCATAAAGATACGTAAAATACTCCTGTACCCTCCCCATATACAGCAATAGTATGATTTTTTTCTTCTCCTGCGTATATATCTGTTCCACTTGTATCTATCAGCTGCATATGATCCGCTCCTGTGTTTTTTATTGTTATCTCATACTTGGTATTTTCTTTATATTCATATCTATAGTAATCACGATCGCGATGATGAGAAATATGCTCTGACCCGCTTTTCCATATTCCATTATTAAACTCTATTACGGGGGCTGTTTCTTCTTTATCATTTTCAGGCTCATTATTCCCAAAATCACTCTGTTTTATCTCTTTTATTTCTAATTCATACGTTGTTGAATCATCTTCAGAATGGTTTCTCCATAAAGATACGTAAAACACTCCTGTACCTTCTCCATATACAGCAATAGTGTGACTTTTTTCTTTTCCTATATATACATCTATTCCATTTTTATCTATAAATTGCATATGATCCGCACCTGTATTTTTTATTGTTATATCATACCTTGTATTCTCTAAATGTTTATATCGATAATAATCACGATCATGATTTCTCATCAATTCTCCAGAGATCTTAGCACCTCCATTTGTAAAATCTAATAACGTAGCCTCTTCTTCTGTATCATTCGGTTCCACCTCCTCAACCGCCAAAACCGGCGCACTCAATAAAAACATCAAAAGAAAACTCAAAACAAACTTTTTCATAATAGAAAATTAAATTTTATAAAACAGATTATACATAAGGAAGTATTAAAAACTTGTTAAATTTTTTAATCTTTTTCAGAATCTATTATCTTTTTTTCATATTTAGTGTAATATTCGTCACAGAAAAAATCAATCTCTATCTTCTTAAGTGTTTGTATTATTATGAAAAAGCTTGCTTGTATTACGGGGACGGCTTCGGGAATGGGGAAAGCTATTTTGAAAAATTTTCTGAAAAACGATTTTTTAGTTATTGTTATCAATCGAACGGAAAAAGAGTCGTTTTCTGCAGAATTTACAGAAGAAATAAATAAAACGCTTTTTCCGGTTTATGGAGATGTCAGCCGTGCAGAAACGCAAGATACGGCTTTTTTGATAGCTAAAAAAATCGGAATTCCTATAACAGTACTTGTGAATAACGCGGGAACACTGAACCGAACTTCTTTTTTAGACGAAGATCCAGAACATGCCAAAGAAGTTTTTGATGTGCATGTGATGGCTCCTTTTTCCCTTTCACAAAAAATGAAAAAACATTTACCCGATGATCAGACCGGAGTCATTATAAATATTGGATCTCTGCGAGGAATTATTCCAACGGGGATTTTATACTCAGCTTCAAAAACCGCGCTTCATGGCATGACCCGAGGACTTGCACAAGAACTCGCACCACAAATTCGAGTTGTTTGTGTGGCTCCAGGACTCACAAAAACTGAAATGCACGCGCATAAAACAGAGGAGGAATTACACGCCATGGCAGCTGGATCTATGATGAATACATTGGTTGAACCGGAAGACATTGCCGACATGGTCGAATTTTTAGTTTCTGACAAAGCAAAGGCCATTACGGGGGAAACATTTTCTGTTGATAATGGAGGAACTTTGGTGAGACCAGACATCTGGAAAAAACATAAAACTTGATATTTTCAAAATTCGTTTTATTCTATACATGACTTAATTTTATTTTAATGCACTTTTCATCTGAATCCAGCGAGAGAGTTTTAGCTTTCTTAAAACACAATGTCCTCATTTCATTAGCTCAAGAACACGAACTGAGAGAAAAGGCAAAAGCCCAAAAAATTTCAGAACTTGATGTTATGATCAAGCTTTTTCCAGAAAATGCTGATAAAATTGCTGAAATTTTACAGATGGAATATCAAACACTGACGACAAAATATGTGAGAAAAAAAGATGATACTATTTTTCGAATTAAAGATTTTTATCTTGTTAAAAGAAAAAATGAAGGTCTTATTATTACACATGATCCACAACTGGTTGTGGATTATTTCAATTATATCACACCAACAACATACGTTGTGCCACACGCACAAATTGAAGAATTTTCGCATGATTCAAAGGTAACTGAAGCGTCACCTGCTGATATTGAACAATACTTTATTCAATCTGATGATATTCTTATTGATTCGGTAACAGAAAAGAAAAGTAAAAATGTTACTGATGCCAACGCTGATGAAGATGCGGTAAAACAACTTGATAAAATTATTCAAGAGTCGAGTAAAAATGGCTCTTCTGATATTCATGTTGAAGTCGATTCTGACGTTGATGGAATTCCTTTCTATTTAGTGAGATACCGAGTTGATGGAGTTTTAAAAGAGTTTTTACGAAGTAATAATATGGATGTTTATGCCGGAATATTATCTCAAATCAAACTTCGAGCCGGACTCAAACTTGATGAAACCAGGCTTCCACAAGATGGACGAATGAACTATTCACTTTTTGGAAATATTTCTTCATTTCGAGTCTCAACAAAGCCCGTCATAATTAATGACATTAAAAGTAGCGGAGATTCACAAAAAGAAAAAATTGTAATTCGACGAATGCCCGATATTTCTAATCTGAATTTAGAAAAACTTGGATATAATCCACTCAATATTAAAATTATTCGAGAAGCTTCGTCACTCGCCCATGGATTTAATATTATTACGGGTCCAACCGGATCTGGAAAAACAACCCTTCTGTATGCCATTTTACAAGAACTTGATAGGGACCGATTAAATATAAGTACGATTGAAGATCCGGTAGAAGCCGAAATTAAAAAAATCAATCAAACACAGGCCCTTCCCGAAATTGGACTCGACTTTAAACGAGTTTTACGGGCCGAGCTTCGACAAGATCCTGATATTATCATGGTCGGGGAGATGCGAGATCGAGAAACAGCAGAAATCGCAGCTGAAGCATCTCTGACAGGTCATTTGGTTTTTTCAACTCTTCATACCAAAAACGCCGTTTCAAGTATTACTCGGCTTATTAACATGGGAGTTCCGGCTTATATTGTATCATCTGCTCTTTCATATAGCGCCGCCCAACGACTTATTCGTCGACTGTGTCCAGACTGTAAAATAAAAACGGCTGATACCAAGCCTGTCATAAAAAAATATATGACGCCTCTCATGAAAAATATGCCCAACAAAGAGCTCAAAGATTTTTTCAATGACCGAATCAAAAATATGAATATCTGTGAGGCCAGTAAAGAAGGATGTCAAAAATGTAATCATATGGGATACACCGGACGAACCGCTATTTTAGAAATATTTAAAATAACGGATAGCGCTGAAGAAATTATTCTGAAACATAATGCCAATGAAATCATGCTTCAAGCAGATTCTGAAAAACAAGGAATGCTCACTATGGAAATTGATGGACTCATTAAAGTATTAGAAGGAACGAGCTCCATTGAAGAACTGTATAGAGCGCTTATTCACGACTAAAATACACCATATGAAACACTCTCTCAAAGAAAAAGAACTGGCGGCTTTATCCTATCTTTGGATATTTTCTCTGTTTGTTTGGCATATAAAAAATCCAACACACTTTGTAAAAAACCATGCCCGACAAGGATTACGGTTATTCGTACTCTCTGTCATATTTTTCATCAGTTCTTATTTTATCTCTTTTCTTTTTTACGGGAATATTATTGTGCTTCTTTTTTCTATTATTGGAATTTTTGAATCTCTTGAAGGAAAAAATTACAACCTTCCATTTTTTAGAGATAAAGAGAATGTGTTTCAGGAAATGAATAAAAAATAAAATATATTTATGAAAACAATAAATACTCCCTCTGTCTCTATTGATATCAATGATTTTATATTGATGGCTAAAAACATGGATGACTTACAAATAAGTAAAATGTCTCAATCCACACAAGAAAAAATACAAAAAGCCTTATCCAAATATACCCTTCCAACTAATATCCCCTCACACGAGATCCAACCAATGAGGGAAAAAGATCATTATAAATATATGATGAAAAATAATCTTATAGACTTTCAAAACTTACCACAAAAATTTCAAGAAGACCTCATGTTTTTCCTGGATGCTCTTTGGAAAAAAGGTACGAACTTACAATATGCTCCAGATATATTTAAAAATAATTATAAACTCGCGCATGTTGCCGTCCATCGAGATGGAAATGCCTTACAATATGCTCCAGATACATGTAGAAATGATGAAAAAATAGTAAAAGTTGCCGTCTCTCAAAATGGATATGCGATAGAACATGCTTCTCCCAAGATGAAAAAGAATAAAGATATTGTCAAAGCTGCTGTGACACAAAAAGGAAACAGTCTCTTTTATGCAGACCCTATTTTTAGAAAAGATTATGACATTGTACAAGCCGCAGTTTCTCAATCTGGAGATGTTTTAAAGTGCGCCTCTCAAGAATTACAAAATGATGAAACAATTGTATTGACTGCTGTTTCTCAAAATGGACACGCATTAGCACATGCATCTGAAGCATGTAAAAATAATAATAAAATAGTGCGTACTGCCATCTCTCAAAATGGAGATGCTCTTCAGTATGCTTCAGAGGAATGCAAAAATGATACAGAAATAGTGTCCTCCGCAATATCTCAAGTCTGGACGGCTTTTAAACATGCCT
The DNA here is from genome assembly GCA_002401425.1 of Candidatus Peregrinibacteria bacterium. Lineage (GTDB taxonomy): Bacteria > Patescibacteriota > Gracilibacteria. Next base: position 34,800 of record NVTB01000002.1, on the reverse strand, counting down.
CGAAAAAATGTAGAAATAATAAAAAAATTGCTCTCCTGGCTCTCTTTCAAGCCCGCGCAAATTTCAAATATATCTCAGAGACATTACAAAAGGATCCCGATATTATCGCTTTACATAAAGTAAAAATAGCAGATTCTAAATAATAAATTATGGACGATATAAAAACTTTCAACATAAATACTCAAGATCTTCTGCTTATTGTAGAAAATATTGATATAACAGAAATTCAAGGAATATCTGAAGAAACCATTCAACACATACAAGCGCTTCAAAATGAAAAGAAACAGCAAGAAACAATGACGCCTCCCGTAGAAAAATCTCGAGAAGAATATCTTGATATGGTCTCTCAGGATCCATGGAAATTCAAAGAGACTCCAAAAAAATTTAGAAGAGATAAAGAAATTGTTTTAAAGGTTGTCTCTCAAACTGGATGGCGACTCAATCTTGCTTCAAAGGAGCTCAAAGATGATGAAGACGTCGTAGCAGCTGCTGTCGCTCAAGACGGAGTTGCCTTAAAATATGCCTCGCCTCGCCTACAGAATAATAGAAAAATCGTTATTGCGGCTATTGCTCAAGATTCCGGAGCCTTTCAATTTGCATCTCAAAAACTCAAAAATAATGAAGATATTGTACTCATGGCACTGCGTCATAATTTGAAACATATAAAAAAAATCTCTCCAGAGCCACAAAATGATAATGATGAAGGTCTCATCTCCTCTGTAGACCTCAAAGATAATATGGATAATCTATTACAAGTTCTCTCTGTTGAACCACAAACTTTGCCTCCATCGCCCCCCTATAAAACCATTTTAATAYTTGCCTCAAAAAAACTTAAAAATAATCGAGATTTTATACTAAGGGCAAYGGCCTGTAATGGTCTCGCTTTATATGATGTCCCGAACTTCCAAACTGATAAAGCCGTTGTTTTAGCCGCTGTCACTCAAAACGGAGGGGCTTTAGAATCTGCTTCTAATGACCTTCAAAAGGATCCAGATGTTATAGCCGCCGCAAAACAACAGCTGAAAAGTAAAAGTACAGAATTTTCATAAAACCCCCTTTCCTTTTCCAAAAAAACGCTTATATTCTTTCTACTATGGAATATAAGATTTTTCAAAAAATTCGGACCCTGCCACTAGTTGTAAGAGTGGTTTTAGGAGTTGTACTTATCATATTTGGTTCAATTGCTTTGGTGACGCCTCTTTTAGGAGCCGCCCCAGCTATTGTTGTGGGGTTATTATTTCTTATTCGGGCCAAACAAATTCCACGAGTTATCAAGATTCGAAAGAGTTTGACGTATTTGTTCCAAAACTTTGAAAAAAAGATCATTAAACAAAAGGCTCAAGATATTAAACGAGATTTTTTTCGTCTCTTTCGATCAAAAAAATAATTATGAGCCAAACTGAATTTCTTCGGCAACTCAAGGCCTATGGTCTGGAAAATGATATTCCAAATATTAGTGAGAATAACGCCAAGATTATTCGAGGATTTTTACGAAAAAAACAATCTAAAAAGGTTTTGGAAATTGGAATGGCGAATGCCTATTCAACCATTCATTTTGCTGAAGAAATTGCTGAATGGGATGGAGAAATTTACTCATTTGAAATTTCTATCCCGGGATTTTCGCAAGCCCAAGAAAACATTAAAAAATCTGGGCTGAAAAATATTCATACATTTCATCAAAATTTTCTCCACAGCCCGGTAGAAAAACTCGCTCCTTTTGATACTGTTTTTATTGATGCGAGAAAATCTGAATACAAACAATATATTATCGAAATCCAAAAATATATTACCGATGATGCCCTCATCATTATTGATGATGTTATAAAATGGAAACATAAAATGCCGGATTTTTATGAATATATGGAAATGCAAAATATTTTTTCCTATGAAATTATTCAAACCGATCCAGATGATGGGATTATGGTTATTTGGGGGAAAAATACAAAGCTCCAAGAGACAAAAGTGCAAAAATAAGGCTGAATACTAAAAAAGAATCTTTTTCTTCTTTTCTTGATTGAAATATTTGAATCTTATCCATTTCATTTAATACAGATGAAGATGTAATCATCGTTGTTATTTTTGGATATGGTGAAATAGGGATTCTTTTTATAGACGTCGTTTGTGTTTTTGGAGAAAAAATTTCAGTTAATACGGTTTTTTGTTTCTCTTTTTCAATATTATAACCAGACTGTAATTGAAATGACTGCAATGGAGAAAGTGGCGATAAAATACCATGTGATGACATAACTTGATATTGCCAATTATAATGTCCCGCATCCATATTTTCTGGAACAAAAGAAAAAGCCCCTCTTTTATCAGCTAAAATTTTAAAGGTTTTATTCTGTGAAGGAATGAAAACTTCCACCGTTGCTCCGGGCTCTGTTTTTCCAGCAAACTTTACATATGGATTTTTTGAAGTTGCCTCAATAAGATCAACTTTTGTTGTTTTTTGTAAATTTTCTCGAAAACCCTCCATGGTAATTTTATCTTTTTTCTGTTGAATAATATAGGAATCTGGAATATTTTTTTCAACAGAATCATATACAAATGGATCAGTTCCATACGCTTTTTCTACTTCATCAAAGACTCCGTCAAAATCAGAATCTAAAAAATCCCCCGAATACATTGGAATAATAATATTATCACGCAAAGGTGTGGCAAGGCTCGTATATTGAAAAACCCCCAAAGGATTTTTTGCGAAAGCAATTCCCTCATCTACAGAATTGTAAGTCACTGTATCAACCGCGTCTCCAAGAGGGTTTTGTAAAAATAAAGTAGCCTTTGTATTTGGCAAAGTAATAGATCCTAAGTCACGAGAAAAAAACACTTTTTTCTCTCCGGGTAAAAATCGAATATCATCAAAGGTTTTCTTTTTTGTATTCACTATTAAAACCCATCCTTTTAATGAGATCGTTTTTGATGTTGTATTTGAAAGCTCCACCCATTCAAGTATTTTGTCATTTCCAAAAGGATTAGCCATAATTTCTGAAATCATAAAGCCTGACTGTAGAAAGTTTTCGACAATAATTTCTTCTTTTTTTACCTCTTTTATTTCTTCACGAACAATATCTTCATTTATTATTTCTGATACAAGCTTCCAAGCCATCGGTGAATGTTCTGAAGCATTCACACGAGAAAAAATATCATCTTTTTTTATTGATTTTGATGAAAGACACACTCCTTTCCAGAGGCCAATGGAGAAAAAATCAGCCATTTCTCGTGTCTCTTTGTTCGTCATTGTATCATTCATATCTGACCAACACACCCCATCTATTACTTCATCACTCGCGTTTAATACAATCAACTGCTCATCTGTTTTTACAAAACCAGAGGCTTGCACAAAAATATTTCCATCATGAGATTCTTTGACTTCTCCTGTAAAAAATATTTTTAATGGTTTTTCAGCTTGTAGTATATAAGACTCTGTTATTTTATATTTTCTCTTATCATCATAAAAAGAAAACCCTTTTATATCAATTCCTTTCTGACAATCAGCACACGATATTTCAATAAAATCTTCTTCTGAATTTATAGAGAACTGAGATAAAAAAACGGAAGATTTCGCTGTTATTTGTGGAATAATTTCAAGTGGTTTTTGATATTCTTTACCGTCGTTTATAATAAAATCATGTGGATAGACATGAATAAAAAGCTCTTTTTTATCCACTCCCCCTTTCTCATCACTCACGGTTAAAATAATACGAAATGATCCCGGAAAGAGGTATGTCACCTTGGGAGGATTCGCGGTATCAAAAATATCGCCATTTCCAAAATCCCAATGGTATTTTATGTTCTTGCTATCGGGGTCATATGACTCTTCTCCCGTTAAATTAATGGAAAAAGGAGCGGGCCCTTCAAAAACAGTTTGCCCCCCCTGTACTTGCAATTGAGCAACAGGAGGCCGATTCATATTATTTAAAACACCTCGACTTGGTGATTTTTCTTCTTCTATTGTTCCCGAAATATTTCGAATCCACGATGAACCAACGTGTGGTTTTTGATAATAAAAAACATCTAAAGTGACATCTCCACGACGCCATTCAATACGCATTTCTTTATCGGGAAGAGATTCCCAAGACGGAATACCATTTTTATCCAGAGTAAATAAAGTATTCTTTTTCATTTGACCTGAAAGCTCAAAACATATTTGCTCATAACACATCTGTGTTCCAGAAAAATCAAAATCAATAGCTGAAAAAAACTCAATCCATTCCACCTCCTCACTTCGTGCCTTTGGATATATTTCTGAAATAAATGGCTGAAGCTTTACTTCTATTGTTTCGGAAAAATGAAGCAATTCTCGAATCTTTTGCCCCTTATATACAATGTTTCCAGAGGCTTGATATTGACCTGCATTCATTGCAGATTGTTTATAGATCAAGGAAAAACCGACTCCACTTTTTATATCCTGTGATGAAAGATATTGTTTTTTCCCATTAAAGAAAAAAGATATTTCATAATCGTCTGACAACATATCTGTATCACTTTTTAATATAAAGTGAAAGACAAACGGCTGTTCTGGCGTCGGAGAAAGAGGAGAAGACACAAAAGAAAAACTCATGTTTTTAATTTCTGATAATTCATTTTTCACAGGATCTCCATAATACGAACCAAAAACAAACCCTCCTGACTCAGATCGACTCCACGATCGGTGTTGCATAAAATCAGAAGGAGATTTTATTTGAACGCTATCAATAATATTTCCACATTGATTTTTTATCGAAACTTCTAATGGATACAAAACATTATTCATAACACGAAACGTTATTACTTCATCATTTTTTGTCATTTCATTGAATGAAAAAACCTCGTCGTTTATAAATAACTGAAAATCTTCTAGGTTTTCATTGTTATAAAAATCAATAAATGAATTATCAGGAGCATCTAAAAATATTTCTTGAATAATAACTTTTGACTGAAATTCACAAGAAGTCTCAGGTTCTTGCGTAAAGATGATATCATCTTCTCTATTTTCACTTGTTATTTCCTCTTCAGGCGCCTCTTCTCTTATTTCATGACAACTATCATTCAACACATCTAATCTGTTGCCTGAGGCACAGTCTGAAAGGTTTTTAATAAATAAAACATTTTCCACATGTTCTCCCCAAGAAACCGCACTCACAACATCGATTTCTGCATGTGAATCTTTTGAAATATAGACCGCTCCGTTTTTTACTAAACTTGGTGAATAGAGCGCATTGGCTTGATGAAGAAAAGAAACTGAAGTTTTTGAAACAAAATAAAAAGAAGCTCCTGGTTCGATTGTTTCATCTTTCCAGTCAATTCTTTTATTGCTATCGCTCGATCCTGTAGAATTAACTATATGTAAAAAATAAAAATCTTTCAAAAGAATAGATTCAGCTGTATTATTTTTTATTTCAATATATTCATCACTCGCATTTTCATTTCCATACACAACAGAAACAATATCAATATCGGCTGCTTGAACAAAAGCAGAAAAGCAAAAAAACAATGGGAAGAATAAAAATCCTTTTTTCATTATAGAAAGTCTATATCAAAATAAGGATAGCATCAAACTGTTTAAAAAGTATTAAATTTAGAATTGAAATACACATTTTGACAGGGCATTTTTATGATATCCCTTTTCTTCAATTTCTTGTTTATATTTTTTTTGCAACAGCAGTCCATTTTCAAACTCTTCGCCTGACAAATATTTTTGACTCAATTGTGAAAGTTCATCAGAAATTTCAAGAAGCCCCATTTCAGAAGAAAGCGGAACATACATTTTTATCGTTTCAAGGGCTTTTACTTTTTGTCTATCAGATTTTTTAAAATCTAGAGTTCTCATATTATGAAGTCTATCAGCCACCTTCACCATTGCCGCTTTTGGATCTTTAATGGTTTCTAAAAATTGATGATGTAAAATCTGCCTTTTTTTATCATCTTCATGCACCACACTTAATTTATATGATTTTGATAAAGTATTCACGATTTTTGCGACGAGAAATCCAAATTCATGATGAACTTCTTCAAAACCAACCGGCGTATCTTCAATGACATCATGTAATAATCCCGCAACAACGAGATCAGGAACCGCTTTATGTTCTAATAAAATATGAGAGACGGCCAGAGGGTGTGAAATATAATCTTCTCCAGAGGCCCGTTTTTGACCCGTGTGAGCCTTTTTAGCAAAATCAAAAGCTTGCAAAACTTCACGTCTGTCATGAGTAGAATATTTTTCAAAAACAGGAAATTGTTGAAAGTTTTGCATAAAAAAGATATTAAAGATTGAGATATTTTTTTTCATTTCCTTCTAAGGCATGTTCCTTTACTTTTTGTATATAATCAAAATGGGAATCGACCACTTTTTGTGAAACATTGACCATATTTTCTGACGTTTTCGTTTTTGTTAATCTCTTTTCATACTCTTTTAATGGAGTATTAAAATACTCAGATACAGATAAAAGTCGCTTCACCTCAGTGTCTAAAAATATATTTTCATCATCTAAATATGCAATTTCTTGTATATATCTCTCATCAAGATCGGCTGAATTATACGATGATTCTTTTAAATGTTTTGATAATATTATATGAGAAACGACCTTTGAAGTTTTATATTGATTAGAGAGTATTGCTTGAAAAACCTTGGGGACATACTCCGATTTTATATATGAATACAGCAATCCTTCATCTTGTTTTAATTGTTCAGCCTCTTCCTCAGAAGGAAATGACACTTGATCAATAATAGTACCCGCACCATGCAATAAGTTCTGTTTATCATCTAATTCAATAGTAAGCGAGTTATTTTTCCAAAAACGTATCGACATAATAATCGTTAAAAGAATAAAAAGAATTATATATATTTCTTGAAAATTATTTGTTCCTTCTACCGCATGATATAAGCCATAAAACACATCACATACAAATAATCCTTTCCATATGTTATTTTCTAAGAGGAGTGATGCTTTTTCTTTGATAAAGAATGTTTTTGCATCTGTAATCTCCTCCTGTATTTTTTGTTGTATAGAAGAAATTTCATCTCTGTTAAATTCTTCAAATGTTGAAAGGATATCTTTATATTTTTTTATTGAAGGAATGTGTAATCCTTCCAATTTATAATTTTTTTGTTTTTTTATAGGTCTATTTTCTTTTTTTACAATTTTTTTTGTTATTTCTTTTTCCAGTTTTTTTTCTTCCTTCAGGTCATTGTCTAATTGCTTAAAGTCTTCTTGAGATGACAGGATTTGTTTCGGTTTTTCTTTTGAAATCACGGCATTATTTTCTCCTAATGCTATAATAAGTGAATCTAACAACGTTTTTTTTCTATAATAATTAACCAGCCATACCCCCGCAGGCTTTTCACATTGTGATAATAAGAAATTATCAACTTCTATAATATTTGGAAATGATCTCTTCATGAATTTTATATTTAAAAAAACAAAAAAACACTAACAAAGAAATGAGACGGAATCGACTTTTTTTTATTGTGAAATGTTTTATAAAGATACTTTATTGAAGTTTAACTTGAGTTAAACTATAAAAGAAGATCATTTTTTGAAAGTGTTGTAAAAATACTGTCTGGATATGTTTTTTGAAAAAAGGCAGGAGCTTTGCTTCTCTTTTTGCTTTCACTCCACTTTATTTCTACGGCCTCTATTTTATTATCTTTTTGAATAATTATGTCTATCTCTTGTTGATCATACGTTCTCCAGAAATAAAATTGAGAAAAATTTCCTTCAAGATTGTCTTTTTTCATCAATTCCAATAAAAAAACATTTTCTAAAAGAGCTCCTCTGTCACTTCTGAGTTCAATATCATCAAAAGAATTAATAACAGCATTTCGTATGCCGGTATCATAAAAATATATTTTTTGTGATTTTCTAATTTCTTTTCGTTGATTGGTTGAAAAAGCCGGTAATCGAAAAATAATATAGGCCTTTTCTAATATATCTATATATTTTTCAATGGTATGCTGAGATGTTCCAACAAGACGAGATAATTCTATAAAAGATACTTCTGATCCAATTTGATACGCCAAGGCTTTTATTATTTTATACACTAATGCTGAATTTTTTATACCCTCAAATCCAAAAACATCTTTAAACAAGTACTTTTTTGTAATATCAACTAAAAGCATTCTTGCATCATTTTTATTTGCTAATACAATTTCTGGATACATTCCAAAAATAATTCTATCAGAAAGACAGGAGGCTTTTTCTAAATGGGTTTTATTTTCATTTACTTCATGCAACGATAAAGGATATAGGGTAAATTCCAAACTTCTTCCAGTCAGGGGCTCATTTATTTTATTCGATAAATCAAAACTTGATGACCCGGTCGCTATAATTTGAACATCTGGATACGCATCATGAAATATTTTTATAATTCTTCCAATATTTGGAAGAGACTGAGCTTCATCTAAAATAACAAAAGAAGCTTTGTCAAAAAATGAAAAAATTTGATCAGCACTTTTATCTATAAGGTTTTCAGCAACCAAGGGGTCTTCACAATTATAATATCGTGAAACAATATCGTTTGATAATTCTGACATTATATTCTTGCACAAAGTGGTTTTTCCAACCTGTCGAGCTCCATAAATAATAAGAACTTTCCCTCGAAAAAGCCAGTTCTTTATACCTAATTTTATCGATCTTGTATATAAATTCATAAAATGTTCTTAATAACTGCTAGATTTTACGTTAAAAAACAAAATCCATCAATAGATTTTACGTTAATTTTCAAAAAAGCGAAGAAAGATTTACCGGAGTTCCGTCAAACGAAAGCCTCCCTTCTTTTAAAAATAAGACTCTTTGTGGAAATAAAGAAAACACACGAGAATCTTTTGTTGAGAGAATAACGGTAATTTTAAACGTTTTGTAAATAYRTTTTAAAATATCCATTATTTCTTTCATCTCTTGTTCATCTAAAAAAGCAAAAGGCTCATCTAAAAATAAAACTTTTGGTTGATGAATAATAGCTTGAGCCAGACAGAGTTTTTTTCGCTGTCCGGTAGAAAGTGTATACGTTGAAGATTCTTTGACATGCAGTAAATGAAAAATCTCGAGTGTTTCATTTATTGTTTGTTCATTGTATATTTTATTAATATAAAGAGGAATTGCTACATTTTCATGAACCGTTTTTTTCATATCCAATCGTTCTGATTGAAAGACTATTCCAAATGTTCGTTTTATTTTTTGTTTTTCTGCTTGTGATAAATCATAAAAAATATTGTCTTGAAATGTAATCGATCCCCCATTCACTTTTTCTTGCAAACACAAACATTGCATCAATGCACTCTTTCCAGATCCTGATGATCCTGAGATATAAATAAATTCATTTTCTTCAATGGAAAATGATATTTGATCTAATATGTTTTTTTCTTCTTTTTTGAATTGTATATTTTGTGCTAAAATCATTATTCACATTTTAGGTGATAGGGGGGAGAGAAAATATATATATATAAATAATAATAATAGAGGGGTCTTGACAGCTTTTTAAAAAACATGAAAAGAATGTGCTCTGGTATACTTTTATAAAGAGTTTTTGGCTTTCGTCTTATGTGGATAAACATGGTAAAGGGAGTGTGAAAAGTGTTGAGATATTTTATACTAAAAAATATCACGTGCTCTTTTCATTGGTATTATACGAAAAATAAAAAACTGAAACAATCTGTTTTCCACTTTTTTTTCAGTGCCTTTTATAGATTTTCACATTTTTTTCCTACAATGTCTACTGGAATCATGGTTAAAAGAAAAACTTTATCATGAGTTTTTCTTTCATTGCTCAGCTTAGTAGAGAAATGAGTGAAGTATTTTTGTGTGGAAAAAAAAGTTTTCCACACTTTGGACATATACATGAAAGATTTTTCTGTTATATCAAGTAAAAATACGAAAAAAATCTTGTTATTTTGTGTATTCTTAGTAGAATTTTTATAAATGAGAAATACTTCACTTGAGTTTTTCTTTGAACTTTCTACAATAGCCTCTTTTGACATTCTTTTAACAATATTTTTTGAAGACTCTTTCATCATCATCGGCTGGGTTAACCGACCTACAAAAAAAGGCGGACCTTATGCGCCGAGAGTCTGATATAAAAGAAGGGGCCCTTGTTGTAAGAAGCTATATTATGAAAAGAGAGATAAAGATTGTCTTAGAAAAAAACAAGATTCCTGAATCTATTCGTCATGATTCAGAAAAAGTATTGGATTTTAAAAACAGAAAACAAGAAGAAATAAGAAATCTTTATTTTGCTTTTCATGTTTTTATGACTCATGTTTTTAAAAATGATAAAGAGACTGAGTGTGCCTATATATTAAAAAACATGGGCATTATAAGTTCAGATGTTTTTGAAATCATGGAGTATTTTCGAAAGAAAAAAGCAAACAGAGATGATCCTTGCGTATTATTAGAAGAAAAAAGATCGGCACATGTTATTGATACTATACAAATAAGTGAAAGAGAAATGTTTGATAAAAACATTTTAGATATCCGTTCAGCGATTCATATTTTAAAGATTGTATTTCAGCAAGAAGGTTTACAAGGATGTCTAGAGGGACTAGATTTATTAGATCCAAATGAGATGAAAATCTATATTCATTCTCGTGATATATATTTTTTTTATGAAATGGTTCATCGTGAAATTAATAGATATAAAAAAGATAAACCAAATATCTTTTCTTGTCCAAAAGACACTTCAGAAACAGTTTTTATAAATACATTAGAACATGCGGCTGAAAGAATTCGGGTAGAAAGTGCTATTCGCGAACATTTTGAAATGACACAAAGAAGAGAAGTTCCTCCGTCTTTTGTCGGATTACGAAATTTTAAAAAAGGAGACAATGTTTATNTTWASNARGATNNGGWAKYTTTATTRWKRAAACWRKNNCTKARMRRWNTGRKMRAAACATKYYGWWAWWTAMARSTMKYRMRMYTCYTSCWNCAYAMWRTNCYTGSWKTYWWWYNTRCARRAAKATNNGTKGAASSWKTARAAARNAAAGTKWKYRKYYRNARAAGAYMCARMWNAATKTRWWAAMAWAWAMRKRKWAWWWKMWWAWGMYAWKTKNTAMWMRAAKWMAWRGWRMKWRRATSWYWAMYCAWNAAACGTWWAMAWMGASYSARMRYRAWWASAYMYRRAAMGAWRAASTWWKSACCACTTTTTTAAATGGTTTTTCAGAAATTCAAATAGAAAAAGATATGACAAGTTTTGGCCTTTTCAATAATTAAAATAATAAGTTGCTATGAAATTAAAAAACATTCCATCAAGCGGTATTCAAGATTTAAATAATCGTGAGGAGACTCCAACCGAGTCGTATTCTTTATTGAGATTAAATCAAATGAAGAAGGTATTTAAGGGGTTTGCAGACAAAACAGAAGAAGAATATTTTGATAAGTCTGATCCAATTAATCGTAAAATAGAGCTTTTAAGTAATCCTGTTACAGCCAGAAGATTCTATGGAAATTTGAAAAAACAAGATGCGATTACTCTTTTTTTAAAGAATCTAAAAAAAGAAAATGAAGAATCTCATCAGGCAAACAGAGAACAGCGAGAAAAAATAGAAACATCCCTAGAAGGAAAAGCTTCTATGAGTCAAATTGTTTTTTTAATGAAAGGATATTTAAAAAATGATCAGATTCAAAGTATTATAAAACCATTCTTTTTAGATAAAAAGATAGGAGATATGGGAAAGTATTTTGCATCGAATTTATGGGAGTTTGACAGACATCAAAAGTATTTATCTCCAGAAACTCAAGAGAAAATATCTCATATACTGTTACAGCATTTTTGGGACGCTGATGATTTGTCAGTAAGTCATGATGACAATATCATAGGTCAATTTTTACACACAGTTTTACCAGAACAAAATATTAATGATATTGTGGATGGAATACAAGAAATATTAGAGCTTTACTTAGAAGCGAATGTTCAACAGAGTGAAGAAAGCCGAAAAATTAAGGAAAAAAAGATTAAATCCTCTATTTTAGCTTATGATGAAGAAATAGCATTATTAAGAGAGAAGGTTCTCAATCAAAATAAAGAATATAAACAGGAGAAAGAAGATATTATCAAATCGATGAAATCATATTATTTTAAAAAAGCAATTACATCTTTTGATTTTTCATCAGTCCATATAATAACTTTCATAGAAAGAATGAAAGCATTTAATGTTGATATGAATACTATTTATTTATTATTAACGGGGACAGCTACAATTAATATAGCTGACTTTAGAAATGGTAAAAATGAATCGATTGAAATATTAGAGGACCCCACTCTTTCAGATATTCAGTCTACAATTGGAAAATCTTTACGAGAAATATTTGAACACAGTAAGGATGCTGAAGATTTGCTACATTTATTATCAAAAGAAACTGAGGCCATATTTAATAATAAACAATATAATACTCGTGGTGATTTTGATAATATTTTTTGTCCAGAGACACAATCATTGCAAATTTTATTATCTTTATTACAAAAACCAGAGTATGCAGCTATGATAGAGTTGTTGCCAAAGATTTCTACAGCTTCTTTATTTACACACTTTGGTCCCAATAATTTACATTATTTTAATATTATATTTGCTAAAAATATATTTAATTATCTGCGTACTGACGCTCTTGAAGAGCAAAGATTATATTTCAATAAACCAGAAAAATTTACAAATGAAGGATTTGAGGTGTTTCTCAAAAAAACTCTTCAAAGGCTTCTTGTCTTTTCTTTATTTACAAAGCAATTATCTGATCAAAATATCTTAGCAGACATTCCAACATTTGCTTCATTGAGAACTTATTTTTTAAAGGATTCAGTGATGAGATATAATGATTTCAAACTCGCACAGGGAATGATTACAGAGCATGATGAGAATAACTTACAATTAATTTTACAGGGAAAAAAGAAAACGATGATTGAGTTTCAAAGGAATGATATTAATATTTTCCCTATTAATGAGTTAACAGCCATTAATAAACTCTATCGTTTGAAAGATCAATATAAAAGCTATGAAGAGATTCCAGTAAAAAATAAAATAGAGAGGCTTTTTTGGAAAATTATTGAAAAATGGGCAAAAAATGCGGTGAGCGTTAATCCTGCAAATGATCAAGCCTTTCAATTACAATCAAGGGGCATGTCACAAGCCTATAAAAAAATACTTGCAGAGAACAGTCTTATGCAGACGGCTTAGCAGGTTTAAGATCCATAATCCCTTCAGTGGGCATTACTTCTTTTGTAACTCCGATATGAAAAAATCTATTATGTGACTCTTGACACATTCCACCAATAACAGCCTCTGATAATTCAATAGGGGTTTCTTGTAACATTGCTATTTCTTGTTCTTCTTGTTCTTCATCTGAGAGTTGTGTTTGTTTATTGATGTCTGTATATATTTGAGTAGCCACCTCTTTGGGGGTTAGCCCTCTATCTGTTTTATACAATTCATTAATAGATTCTGTAATAGAAGGAGTGATTTTAGGAACTTGTAATTCTGTTATAAGTATTTTCTGTATTTTTTGTCGTCGCAGTTCAGTGAAAAATGTTTTATATCTTCTTCGTTTCTCAGTGTTAAAAATAAGACCTCCCATGGCATATCCTCCTGACTCAGCCGTTGCCTTGGCTTTCATGTTATTACGTTGTTTTATATTAAGATGAAAGTAAACCTTGAGTAGTAGCTCATGTTCTTTGAGGAGGATATCTCCAACAAGATCCTTACATTCATTATTAAAATTATATTCAATAAAATCAGTATTTGCATTAAAAAATTCCAACATATGTTTTTTAACTTCTTCTCTGTATTTTAAATACTGTTCATTCTCATTATGATTCATCGGATCATTATATTCGCTCTGATCATCCTGGTTATCTAAGGCATTTGATCCATCCATATCATTACGGTAGAGCGCTGTGAATGTTATATAATCATCAACGGCTTGTGTAAAAAGAGGGCTGTTTATATCAATATTTTCTTCAGATGTCAGGTTATTTATTATTGAGCTGAGAGCTTCTTCTCTTTTGAGTGTCTCTGTATTATTTCTGTATAGAGAAATAATATTTAATAACGCGGAAGTCTTTGTGTGTGGAAGTGCTTGAGATAATGCCTGAATTGCATTATCCACCTCATTCTTTAATAATTGACCAGAGCTTCTTTCTTGAGAAAGGAGATCAAAAATAACCGCGGCATGTTTCATACTTGTATTAAATGTTTTGAGCATTTTATTTGTCATTTCTTCAGGAAGATCTTTATCTGCAGATTGTAATAACTTTTTAATAGTTTCTCGTATATTTGATGGATTTTTTATATATTCAGATAAAAGTTTTGGTGTGATAAAGGCCGAAAACACCTTGAAGAAGTTTGATGAGTCTTGTTTTTCTTGTAAAAAGTTTGTAATCAAACCTTGTAATTGTGAAAAAATACTTGGGGTTTTTTCACCTGTATCATGGTCACTGCCATTAATAGTTCCAATATTATTCATAAACAACTGAATTTTAAAAATATATTTTATACATGTATTATATCATATTTTTGTAAAAAGATCAAGAAACAGATCCTTTATATCTTATATTCTATTGTTTTTTGTATATAAACTCAATGTGTTCTTTTTCAGGTATTATACAACATAGTGTGTATTATTGCTTTTATATAAACAAAATAGAAGAGACCGAGAGTAGGAAATTTATTCTCGGCATATCATGAAAATATGTTTTTATCCCTCTTTTTATTTATTTATCTGTCTTTGTCTCTGTTGAGGGTGTTTGATTTTTTTCTAATTCTATCAATTCATTTATTTTAGTTTGCCAATTATTATTGGTAAATATTTCTAAGGCCGCATTGAGCTGAGGTTTTCTTTTTTCTTGACTGTCTTCGATTGTTTTTTCTACAAAAACATCTGGAGTAATTCCTTCTTTATTAATTCCATGATCATCAGGGGTATACCATTTGGCAACCGTTACTCGTAAAGCTGCTCCCTTTGGTAAAGGAAGCACTTCTTGAACAGTTCCTTTTCCAAAACTTTGCTCTCCGAGTATGATCGCTCGATTATGGTCTTGGAGCGCACCTGCCACGATTTCTGAGGCTGAAGCTGATCCTTTATTAATAAGAACAATGAGGGGGGTTTTTGTATCTTTGATTCGTGTCATTCGACTCACGTTTGGAACTTCATCAGATCGTCCTTTCACCGTTACCACATCAACGTTGGCAGGAAGAAAAGCTGAAGATATATTAATCGCGCCTTCTAAATATCCACCTCCGTTATATCGTAAATCGACAATAATTCCTTCAGGTTTTTTTTCTAATATCTTGGAAAGATGGGTGTAAAATTCTTTGACGGTCGTTTCTCCAAATTGATTAATTTCAATAAGTGCAATGTTTTCAAACCATTCAGACTCAACGCTGTCTACTTTTATAACATCTCGAGTGACTTCAATTATTTTTGTATCACTGATAGATGGACGAAAAACTTCAAGTTCAACGACTGTGCCTTTTTCTCCTCGAATTTTAGCGACGACGGAGAGAAGGCCCATTTTTGTTATATCTTCAGTATTTACCTTGATAATAATATCATCTGGCATAAGGCCCGCGTTTTGTGCAGGGGAATCTTTCAGAGGGGTCACGATAGTAATCGCTCCATCAATGACAGTGAGTTCAGCTCCAATCCCTTGAAAATTTCCTTGTAAACTTTCTTGAAAATCATTGTTTTCATCAGGCGTCATAAAGTATGAATATGGATCATCCAGACCTAAAAGAAGTCCTTTTATCATACCGTACTCAAAGGGTTCTTGTTCTGAAAATATTTCTGGATCAACATAATTTGCTTGTATTTCTTCCCAGACAGTAAAGAGGATGGGAGAGTAGAGCCCTTCTTCTTTTGCAATTTCTTCAGAAGGGACTGTTTGGAGAATTGATTGAGGAACCATCCCATATCCAGTTCCAAGAATGAAACCAATAAAAAGTACGATAAGGAAAGGAATGGGTCGAAAGGTTTTCATGTTTTTTGATTTTATGTATAATAGCAGGTGTATTATATTACTTTTTCTCTAAAAACCAATGTTAATTTCAGAAAAATCCATTTTATTATYTATTGAGTCTTTATTGGCTTGGTATAAAAAAAATAAAAGACCAGATCTCCCGTGGAGAAAGTATCCTCTTTCAGGATATGAAATTTGGGTGAGTGAAATATTTTTACAACAAACACAGGTTTCTCGAGTTATTCCGTTTTATACTCGTTTTTTACAAAAATATCCAACCGTTGAATCATTATCGGTATCAAACTGGGAAGAGTTTTTTCCATATTATGAAGGGTTGGGATATTACCAACGGGGGAGAAATATGTTAAAAACAGCAAAAATAGTCTGTGAAACATATGATGGGATTTTTCCAGATAATAAAAAAGAATTAGAAAGTTTACCAGGGATTGGTCCTTATACGGCTTCTGCGATTCTCTCTTTTGCATATAATCAATCGTTTTTATCAGTTGATGCGAATTTAAAAAAAGTGTATAAACGATTTTTTTTAGGGTCTTCTGTTTTTGAAATCCCCTGGGACCGATTTGAAAAAATATTAGAAAAACAAAAATATCACTTTGCTGATATTAATAATGCCAGCATGGACTTTGCGGCTTTACAGTGTACAAAAAGTCCAAACTGTGATGATTGCCCGATGGTAAAAAAATGTTTATTTGCTCAGGGAGACAGAGTCATAGAAAAAAAACAAAAAAAACAAATAGTTCCAAAAGAAAAAAAGAAGGTTGTACTGTTTCTTCATGAAAATCATAAAAAATACTTTTCTTCACATGCCGATGTATATACACCATTTTATTTTTCATTTCCTATATATAATCGTGAAAGTATAAAGAAATATTTTGAAGAGACCTATCATTTAAAACTTTCTATTCGCCCTCCTTACAAAAAAGTAATAGAAGATGATTATGAAGTATCATATGTTAATGCACAAATTCAAGTCGGGGAACATCAATTTGCCGAATTTTTACCAGAAGCGCTTTGACTTGTGTTTTAGAAAAAACTTTTTACACTGTTTTTTGTATTCTTAATAAATATTCATATGTCAAAAAAACTTTTTATAAGCCTCCTGGCTCTTATATTTATTGGATTTGGAGTTTTTATTTCTCAAAAAGAAGAGTTGGCTTGTCATTTTTTAACACCAGGAGAAAATCCTGTATTTGATGGAGAGAAACTAGAAACAGAGTTTGTCGCTGCTCAGAACTTATGTCAGGTATTGGCAGAAAATTCATGTGGACGAGGGGTTGAAGATTTTCAAACACTTTCTCAAAAATATAAATATATTGGACATCCTCAAAAAGCCCTGAAGACCTATTTACAGATGGGGCAATGCTTTCCTGAAGTGTTTTTAGAAAAAAAGGGAAGGAGCAATTTTTCGTATAAAACTTCTTTAATTTCATATTATGATGCGGCCGGCGATACAAGAGGCGCGGCTGCAGAAATTGTTGATTTATTATTTCAGTATAAACATACAGAGCTGTTAGATGTTATTAATATGGAGCGGTATGAAAATTGGTTACAAAAATTAAAAAAATAAAATATGATTGGAATATTTGACTCAGGGCTGGGAGGTCTTTCGTTTGTAACAGAACTTGAAAAAACACTTCCTCAATACAGTTTTTCTTATATAGGAGATCATCTTCGTGTCCCCTATGGAGGACGGTCAAAAGAAGCAATTCAAACGTTTACCGAGCAAGGTGTGCAAAAGTTGTGGAAACTTGGTGCAAAGATTATTATTATTGCCTGTAATACGGCTTCAGCTGAAGCTCTGCGATATATTCAACAAAAATATCCTGATAAAAAAGTCCTTGGGATTTTGATTCCAGCCGTTGAGCAAGCCCTGGAAACTCCTGGTCATATTGGAGTTATTGCCACTCGAGCGACTGTTTCGATTGGAGCGTATCCTCGAGAGATTGAAAAAAGAGATCCTGGACGAAAAGTTTTTCAACAAGAGGCCCCCTTGCTCGTTCCATTTATTGAAGAAGGGATGGGGAAAAGTCCTGAGTGTCGACGTTTAATGAGACGATACTTGAGGTCTTTAAAGAATGCGGGCATTCAAACGCTTGTTTTGGGGTGTACTCATTATCCGTTAATCGAAGAAGTATTTCGTCATCATGTGGGAGCGCGAATCAAAATTATTAATTCTGGAAAAGCTGCTGCTGAAAAATTAAAAATATATTTTGAAAATCATCCAGAAATAGAAAAAAACTTAGAAAAATCAGGAGAAAAAAACTTTTATACTACGGATAAACCAGAAAAYTTTGAAAAACAAATGAAGCGTTTTTACTCTGGGGACATACGTGTACAAAAAATTTGTTTGACTTCATAGCGAAAGATTCGTACAATCTCTGAGCAATTTTTTGCTTATTTAAGACTTATATTATGCTTTCAAAAGGTAATAAACGAAAACGACACAGAAGACACGGATTTTTACACCGAATGAGTACTCCAGGTGGAAAAAATGTTATCAAACGACGACGATCAAAGGGTCGATGGGAACTTGCTGTAAAAAAGACTTTCTACGGAAGTTGGAAATAGGTGCTTTCTCCAGATAATCGCTTGCGACATGGTTGGGAAATTAAACGCGTATTAAAAAGAGGGAAACGTTTTTCGTCCTCTTTTTTTACTTGTGTGTTTTTTCCCAACAAACGAAAAAAATTTCGAGCTGCTTTTATTGTCTCAAAAAAAATATCAAAACTCAGTGTGAAACGAAATGCGATTCGCAGACGTTTTCGTGAAGCCATTCGTTTAGAACAAAAAAATATTCCTTATGATTGTATTTTTTTCCCAAAAGAAAATACACAAAACATTCCTTTTCTTCAGTTGCAAGATATGGCGACGCAGTTTTTTGACTCTACTTCTTTAAAAATATCCACATGATTGATTTTCTTAAAAGATTTGCACTTTTCTTTGTTATTTTTTACGTTGTTCTTTTAGTATTTGCTSSANATMYKWKTNCWAAMWMRWWYNGTWGGATKWTRCMSWWNATATKMKYMGWWTSGNTYAWATACTWKTRRRAAKANNTRATANNNGAAATWGKYWTKMAMAATARTRMMRATGCMNNAWTAWKAGTARCKNNTKAANAMATKTKWAAYARMKKYRMWYCRRRWTCATCAATATAAAAATGGAGAATGGAATTTTTTACCAAATGCATGTATTAAAAACATTGAACTGGCGCCAGGGGAAAATAAGATGATTTCAATAGATAAAATTATGTATGAAGAGTATAAAGAAACTGGAGAATATAAAGTAGTAGTACAATATGAATCAAAGAAATACGAAGAAACCTTTGCTCTTTCAGAGGCTGGGTTTTTTAAACAGATTTGGATAGTTTTTGTTTATCAGCCAATTTATAACTTGCTCATTTGGTTTGTGACATTATTGCCAAATCATTCATTGGGATGGTCTATTATTATGTTAACCATATTTGTTCGATTGCTCTTATTTATTCCGAATCATAAGGCTCTTAAAAGTCAGCAAGAGCTTCAAAAAATACAACCAATCTTAGAAAAGTTAAAAGCAAAACATAAAGACAGTCCACAAAAACTTTCTGAAGAAACAATGAAAGTATGGAAAAAACATAAAGTAAATCCACTCGGGTCATGTTTGCCGATGCTTTTTCAAATGCCGGTGCTTCTTGCTATTTTCTTTGTATTAAAACAGGGGCTTTCATCATATAATGTTGTCTTTCTCTATCCATTCTTTCAAGATTTTTCGTATGAACTTATGCAAACACAATTTTATATTCTTGATCTTCAATCGATGGGAACATGGTATTTAGCCATTGTAGTAGGATTATTACAAATGTGGCAAATTCGACTGAGTATGGCCAAAACAAATGATAAAAAAGCGGTCATTGACGTGAATGCAGAAGGAAATATTATGCAAGATCAAATGAAAATGATGAACATGATGATGCAGTATGTTTTACCAATTATGATGATGTTTTTTGTCTCATCTTTACCAGCTGGGGTTGGTATTTACTGGGGGGTTTCAACGTTGTTTGGAATTGTTCAAAATATTATTATTAAACGGTCTTTGGCGAAGGCGTAATCCGTTCTCACCAGGACACAATTATATCCATACTATACCGCCGCAATCAGGACACAAATTTTTGTGTCCCTACGGTATTACCTTCGATTATAATCATCTTCATACCTGATAATATCATCTTCTCCAAAATATGATCCGGTTTGAACTTCGATGACTTCTATCATTTCATCAGTTGCATTTTCTAGCCGGTGTTTTGATGTTACTGGGATAAATACATGTTCTCCAGGGTGGAGATCAAACTTTTTTCCATCGAGGTGGATCGTGGCCGTTCCTTTGACAACCATCCAGTGTTCACTTCGCTTCTCATGACTTTGAAGACTCAGCTTTTGATGAGGCTTCACTTCAAGGCTTTTTACTTTTGTGTGACTTTGGTCATACAGGTTGGTAAATAGTCCCCACGGGCGTGTTTCGGAGTAGTTCATGGTATAGAAGGTTATGTTGATGGAATGATAAAATCTATAAAATTTTCTGGGTTGATAGTCGTAAATGATGCATGTGTATAAGAATCAAAAAACTCTTGATGTTTCTTCGCTTTTTTATTTGGATTCCATTTAAATTCAAAGGTATGAATTTCACCAGCATATTCTTCAATATAGTCTATTTCTTTTTGTGTATAGGTTCTCCAAAAATATGTATTGTAGTGTTTATTATTATTACGAAGACTTTTCATTCGTTCGATAATACAAAAATTTTCAAACAGCTCACCAAAATCATTGCGAAACTCCATGGTGTTAAAATTTTGTATAAGTGCATTTCTGATTCCGAGATCCCAGAAATATATTTTTCTTTTTTTTGTAACTTCAGATCTAAGATTTTTTTTAAACGCTCCAAGTCGAAAAATAACAAAAGCCTCTTCCAGTAAATGAATATATCGTTGAATAACAGTTTGGTCGACTCCCAGTTTTTGCGCGAGTTCTTGGAAAGAGACTTCATTTCCAATTTGAAAGGCAAGGAGGCGTAATAATTTTACTAATAATTCAGATTTTTTAATATTTTGAAAAATAAATATATCTTTAAACAAGTAACTTCCCGTAAGCTCCCGTAGAATATTTTCAGCTTGTTCATTATTTGAGAAATAGACATCAGGATACATCCCAAATCGGAGAGATCGTTCGAGGTATCTTTTTTGTTCAATGATATTTGTATCTGCCATAACTTCTTCATAAGAAAAAGGAGCCAGAAAGTATTCATGTTTTCTGCCGGTCAGGGGTTCTTTTGTTTTATTGGAGAGATCAAAGCTTGAAGATCCTGTTGCAATAACTTTTAGATGCGAAAAGGTATCTGCTAAAATCTTTAAAATGAGCCCAATATTTTCAATCCGTTGCGCTTCATCTATGACAATAAGGTCATAATCTTTTATAACTGAGTGGAGTTGTGTCATGTTTTTTTCAGAAAAGAGGTCTCTCACATCAGCATAATCAGAGTTATAATAATATGATTTCCCCGGAAACTTTTCAGCTAAGCTTTTTACCAGTGTTGTTTTTCCTACTTGTCTGGCGCCGTATATAACAATAATCCGATTTTTTTGTTCGGTTTGAGAAAGTTGTGTATATATTTGCTGAAAAATAGTTCTTTTTATCATTTTTATATGAAAWTRYWWSRSYTMAMTCATGATATTACATCAAATTACATGAGTTGGCAAATATTTTTCTATAAAGATACCTCCACATACATCGGTAAATGATCAGATCCAATATTTGGGCCAGTTTCTAAATGATCAATTCGAAAGTTTTTTGAGACAAGAATATGATCGATCGGAATTTGTAACCATGGCCAATACGTTGGCCAGCTTGGTAAAATACCAAAGCCTTTTCGTGTATTTACTAAATTGGCGGTTGTTTCCAGTTGTGTATAGTATGGAGACCACATAGTTATGTTTAAATCTCCCATAAGTATAGTGGGCAGATCTGATTTTTCAATAAATTCAGCGGTGCTTTTTATTTGTTTATTTCGTCTTTCTAAGTATTCTGGAGATATTGGAGGGACGGGATGAGCGGCGATAATTTGTATATCTTTTCCCTCAATCGTAATGGTTGAAAGAAGTGTTGGAGCACTTGATTCTCCAAAATATTCTATGTGTGAATTTTTGAGTTCTGTTTTACTAAAAACGGCAACATCAAAAAAACCTCCAGCCGTCGCGTGATGTTTATATGGATAGTCTTTTGTCAAAGGCTCGATTTCTTTCATCCACCGTTCATCAATTTCTAAAAAAGAGACAACATCAGGGTCTCTCTTTTTGATATATTGTAAAATAGGCTCTGAATTTTTATTATTCACCAAAACATTTGATACAAGGACTTTGAGCTGAACGGGATTATCAGAAAAGTTTTCAGGTCTATGTGATTGATAATATGGAACAAGAGGCGCTCCCATAAAAATACTCGCAGCGAGTGAAAATATAACAGCATTTTTTGCCTTCATGCAAATAAAATAGATAAAACATATCAAGAGAAGAATAAAATACTGGACTCGAAAATGACTGAGTCTTTCAAGTGGATATGAATATTCGATAAAAAACGATGAGATGTGTAATAAAAACAATACAATAGTCGCGTAAATAAAACATTTATATATAAATGATGAGAGTTTCATGAATTTTTGTTAATGTTTTTTACATACTTGTCTATTTGGGCACAAGATTTTGTGCCCCTGCGGTGACAGGAGTCCTTCTTTTCTCCTGCAGGGGTTCAAAATTTTGAACCCGAAATGTCAGGTATGGATAAATGTGAGTCTATTATGAAAGATATTTTATTTCGCAAATGTAATTTCTTTTTTCTCTCGTACAACGTGAATCTTAATTTGTCCCGGGTACGTTAGATCTTTTTCAACTTTAGCGGCAATATCCATAGCAAGTTTTTTCGTTCCGTAGTCATCAAGTTTATTTGGATTAACCATAACTCGAATTTCTCGTCCGGCTTGAATTGCGTATACTTGTTTCACTCCTGGGAATGATGTGGCAACGGCTTCGAGTTCTTTGAGTCGTTTAATATATGCTTCAAAGTTTTCTCTTCGTGCTCCCGGTCGTGCTCCAGAGATGGCATCGGCCGCACAAACAATAAATCCAAGTGGTGTATCGATTGGCATATCTTCATGATGTGAACCAACGGCGTAACTGATTTCTTCTTCTACTCCATATTTTGTCAGTACTTCATGTCCAATAACGGCATGTCCTCCTTCAATTTCATGATCAATCGCTTTTCCGACATCATGAAACAGACCAGCAATTTGTGCTTTATGTTCATCAACTCCAACCTGTGCGGCAAGATATTTACAAATAAAACTTACTTCAATCGCATGTTTCAATTGATTTTGACCGTATGAGGTTCTGAAATGCAGTCGTCCAAGGATACGTACAAGTTCTGGATGAATTCCGTTAATCCCAAGTTCAAACAATGTTTTTTCTCCAAGTTCTTTTATAAGGTCATTTGTTTCCTCTCGACATTTTTCAGCCAACTCTTCAATTCGTGCTGGGTGAATTCGTCCGTCTTCTACCAATTTTTCAATAAGAAGCTTGGCCACATGTCGCCTCGATGGATCGAATCCAGAAATCGTAATAGCATTTGGAGTATCGTCAATAATGACATCAACTCCCGTCGCATGTTCAATCGAATTAATATTTCGTCCTTCTCGTCCAATAATTCGTCCTTTCATATCATCATTGGGGATATGTACAACTGACGATGTTTTTTCAGAAGCGACTTCTCCCGCAAACCGTTGAATCGCGTGACAAATAATATTTTTTGCTTTTAAGTCAGCCGCTGCTTTTACATCAGCTTCTCCTTTCATGATTTGTCGAAGTAAGATGTTTTTACTGTCTTCTTCTACTTGTTTCATAAGTTTTGCTCGTGCTTCTTCTTGTGTGAGCTCTGCAATTTCTGCCAGTTTTTCTTTTTGTGCTTCAAGGGCTTCTTTAATTGATTTTCGCTCTTCTTTCACTTTCTCTTCAAGTTCTTCAAATCCTTTAAACTTTTGATCCAAAGATTTTTCTTGTTTTTCCAAATGTTGTTCTTTTTGTTCAACCCGAACTCGGTCTTTATCGACATTGTTCTTTTGTTCTTGAATACTCGCCTGAGCTTCTTGTTTCACTGTCTTGGCACTGTTTTCTGCTTGAAAAAGGATTTCTTTCGCCTTCATTTCTTTTTCTCTCACTTCTCCTTCAGTTCTTATAATTTTTTGTTGAACCTCAAGAAGTTTTTTTTCTTCAATCAAACGGTTTTGATCGTTTTTTTGTGAAAGAATGAAAAAAGCCGCTCCTCCACCAACTCCTGCTCCCAGAAGTATCCATAAAAATGCTGTCATAATACGAAATTTAAAAAAGTAAATATTGAGCTTTTGAAAGGTTCAATATTACAAAGAATGTGTTTATGTAAACGATAAAGTGGATGTGTGTATAAACAGAATATATCCATTTATATCGCATAGAGCTGTCAATAAAGTCTGATCCCCCCTTTTTTTTACCTCCTCATCTGTATTCTTCATAATGTTTTGAATTTGTCAAAAAGCGTGAAAATTATAACATGTAGGATTTTAGTCTGTAAAGAGGTTTCTTGGGTTTTAATATTCTTGACAAAAGAGCGCCATATATGGCACTATATTTACATGAAAAACGTTATTATTCAAAAAATACAGGCACGAAAAAATGATTTGGGGATGAGTCTCGTTAACTTGTCTGGTTTATCGAAGGTCTCAAAACGAACTTTAAATAGACTGTTTGCGGGAAGCACTATTCAAACAGATACTTTGGAGCACGTAACGGATGTTTTGGGTTTAAACATAGCGGGTACAAAAATAAAAACGGTTGAGATGGTAAAAAAAGAACAGGCAAACAAAAAAGCACGTTATATTGTTGCTTTAACACAAGATACTTCGAAGATGGAGGTTCAAGGAGTGTCTCAATCAACTCTGAATTCTGCAATAATCAACCTGGAACAAGAATTTCTCGATGGAGCTTATAAAAAAGACCTTTGGTCTCTATAAATATGAATGATGCAACAAAAATTGATGGAGCGACATAAGGCGTTGAGGCCTATAACGTCCCGATGGAATTAAAAAACATGATAGACGATTTTGATTATTGGCAAAAAAATAAAACATTTTCTATCCTTGAGATTGCCGCGAGACTCCATCATAGAGCCGTACACATCCACCCGTTTCGTAATGGGAATGGACGTTGGGCTCGAATGATTGCCAATATTTATTTAAAACAAAATGGAAAACTCCCAACAAAATGGGATGATACCTCTCTTTCTCACGAAAGTAGTGCACGAGCGTCTTATATTCAAGCTCTAAAAGAAGCTGACTGTGGAGATGTAACGAAGCTTATTGCTTTACAGTCTGTTTCTTATGAGATTATAGAGAGATAAATCTCTGTTATTTTTCTCGAAAATATGTTATAATACAAGCAAATTAATATTTAATAGAAATCAAGATGTCAAATTTACAAGATTCATTAAACAATTACTACAATGAAATGGATACAAACCCGAGTATAGAAACAGGGATTAAACTTTTAAGCTTCTTTGAAAAAGAAATATTGAAAGTAAAAGAAAAAATGAAGTTAAGAGGAATAAATTTTGATGATAAGAGTCGAGATGAGACAGAAAAATATATTACAGAAGAAGAGCTTGGAAAATCTGTAACAATTAATGGCCTTATTGATGATTTGAATACGAAAAACCCAGAGGGGCGATTCGTCTCAGGGGAGAAACTTTTTAAAAAAGTTGAGGAGTCTTATGCAAAGAGACAGGCTCCAACGGAAGATGATTTAAAAGAAGTCTTTGGTGTTTTAGCAGGAAAGAATGATACAGCTGAAACATGGTTAAAATCAGAGGAGGGAATTTTGAATAAAATGTCTGAGAAAGAACTATTAGAAAAAACATTAGAATTTTTAGAGAAAAATAATTATGGAGTTGATAAATGGATGGAGATAAACCTTAAGGCGAAAAAAGACTTAGATAAAAAGATGCAGGCAGAGAGTGGTTTTGGAATGAGCTTTTTATGTAGCGGGCTTGGATTAAAAAGAGATGATGGAAAAAAGATGAACCCCGTAATGTATCGAGAAGATCTGATGAGATTAGGAGAGGCTCTCTTTGGTCCCCATAAAGTATTTGATGAATATATAGAGGAACTAGCGAAAGAAAGAAAGTTTTATGAGATGTCTGAGGAAGAGAAAATAGTAGATATACGACAGCTTTTAGAGGGCAATGATTATAACGCTGAAGGGTGGATGAAATTAACGCAGGAAGAAAAAAGAGAATTAAATAAGAAGCTACAGGAAAAATATAATTTTGGGATACGTTCTTTATATACAAAGCTCGGATTCAAGAACAATGAGGGGGAGTATATGGATCCTATGTTTTCTTCAGAAAATATGATGAAATTAGGAGAAAAAATATTCAATAAAAAGCTTAGCTAAAAAAATGCCAAACCTCAAAACCTCACTCACCGCCTACTACACAGAAACCAACAAAAACCCCGGAGCAGAAACCGGGATTGATTTATTGAGCGTGTTTGAAACAGAAATTGAGAATGTAAAACAAGAAATGCTGTTAAAAGGCATCACTTTTGATGATAAAACTCGAGATGAAACAGAGGAATATATAACGAAGGAAAAGATAGGTATATCTCTGACGATTAATATCCTTATGGATGATTTGAGTGAAAAAGTACAAAAAGTTTTACAAGGAGAAAACTTAGAAGATATTTTGAAGGGATTAAATATTAAGACACAAAAGCTTGAAGGCAGAATCCTCCCTCCAGATATTTTGGAGAGATCAGAAGGTGTTGATGATGGAAAGAAACATGAGAAGAAAGAAAAAGTAAAATTTCCAAAGCTCTCATTGTTTTTGTCAGCCTTAAGAGAAATGGATGTTTTTACTGATGATATTATTTTGCGGTATGGAGAAGTGAATAAAAATGAAGCAAGGAATGAATCATACATGGTTATAGAAATCCCCCGTTTAAATAAAACGGTATTTCTTTCAAATGAGTACGGAGAAGCGAGCTTTATTTTTATCGGATTTATTTCAGATGAAAATTTGATAGATCATGGGAAACAAGATTTTACAAAATCCCCTCAGTTCTTATCTCGAATAGAGTTTGTGGAAGGAAAGGAGGACGAGTGGAAGGTGAAGATGAAAGAGGTTTTACAAAAAGAGATAGGAGAAAAGAACGAAAAAGTTGATTTGGATTTACTACAGAGCGTGAGGGGTTTTTTTAGTTGTTTAGGGCCTGAGGAGTGGATGGGGCTGAATACAAAAGAGAAGACCTCTTTAGACAAGGATATACAGGAGGAATATAATTTTGGTATCAGGGCTCTTTGTACCAATCTTAGATTAAAAAAAGGGACTGGAAAAAGAATGAGCCCTATAAGTTCATCAGAAGACATGATGCATTTAGGAGAAAAAGTTTTTGGATCTCATAAAGTGTTTGATGACTATAGAAGAAATATGGAAAAGGAAAAAGTTTTTGATAAAATGAATCAAAGTGAGAGAATGAAAGAAATACAAAGGTTTTTAGGAGAGAAAAATTACACCCCTGATATCTGGATGAAATTAGAAAGAAAAGAAAAAGAAATATTAGACAAGAAGATACAGGAGGCGTATAATTTCGGGATATGCTCTTTGTATACAAAAATTGGTATTAAAAGAAGAGAAGAGCACAGAATAAACCCTATAAATTCCTCAAGAGCTATGATGTATTTGGGAGAGAAGATATTTGGATTTCATAAAGTGTTTGAGGAGAAGAGAGAGAGAGAGANAAAAAANTAGAAAAATTTGATAAAATGAACCAAGGTGAGAGAATGAAAGAAATACGGATCTTTTTAGGGAAGAATAATTATACAGCTGAAAGATGGATGAAGTTAACAACGAAAGAGAAAAAAATATTAGATAAAAATATACAGGATGAATATGGGTTTGGTATGAGTTTTTTATATTCAAAAATTGGAATACAGAAAAAAGGGGGCAATCAAATATCTCCGATAAAAAACTCAGAAGATATGATGCACTTAGGAGAAGAAATTTTTGGGCCTCATCAAACATTTGATAAATATAGAGAGATAAAAATAAAAATAGAAAAATTTGATAAAATGAACCAAGGTGAGAGAATGAAAGAAATACGGATCTTTTTAGGGAAGAATAATTATACAGCTGAAAGATGGATGGAGTTAACAACGAAAGAGAAAAAAACATTAGATAAAAATATACAGGATAAATATGGGTTTGGAATAAGTTTTTTATATGCAAAAATTGAAATAGAGAAGGGACGAGAAAAAAATATATCCCCTGTAAGTTCATCAGAAGATATGATGCATTTGGGAGAAAAAATTTTTGGGCCTCATAAACTATTTGATGAATATAGAGAAAAACGAGAAAGGGGAAGGGTTTTTGATGCAATGTCTGAAAGCAAACAAATAAAAGAAGTGCAAAAGTTTTTAGAAAAAAATCATTATACCGTTGATATTTGGATGTCTCTACAGAGACAAGAAAAACAAATATTAGACAAGAATATACAGGAAGAATATGGATTTGGGATAAGATCTCTTTGTGCAAACTGGGCATTAAAAAATAAGGATAAAAAAACTCTGATGCCTGTAAGTTATTCGGAAGATATGATGTATTTGGGAGAGAAAATATTTGGAAAACATCAGGTGTTTTATGAACACATAAAGAAGCTAGAGAAAAAAAACGGTTTTGATAAAATATCCCAAGACAATAAAATAAAAGAAATCCAAAGATTTTTAGAAGAAAATCATTATACACTTGATAGATGGTTAAAATTAACGAAGAAAGAGAAAAAGATATTAGATCAGAGGCTTTATGAGAGATATAATTTTGGACTTCAGGCCTTATATATAAAAATTACTTTAAAAAAGACAAGTAGGGAGCGTCTGAATCTCTTGACTTCAACAGAAGATATAATGGAGCTGGGAGAAAAAATATTTGGCTCTCATCATGAATTTGATACATATAGAAGCAGACTAGAAAAAGGAAAGAATTTTGATAATATATTAGAAAAAGAACAAATAAAGGAAATACAAAATTTTTTAGGCAAGAATTCTTATAAAGCTGAAGGATGGATGGCATTAATAACGAAAGATAAAAAGATTTTAGATAAAAAGATACAGAAGGAATATAATTTTGGGATTTGTAGATTATGTATAAAATTCAAATTACAGAGAGCAGATGAAGGCCGAATGAATCCTATAGGTTCATCAGAAGACATGAAAACCCTCGGAGAAAAGATATTCAATAAAAAACTTAGCTAAAAAAATGAAGAACCTCCAAACCTCACTCACCGCCTACTACACAGAAACCAACAAAAACCCCGGAGCAGAAACCGGAATTGATTTATTGAGTGTGTTTGAAACAGAAATTGAGAATGTAAAACAAGAAATGCTGTCAAAAGGCATCACGTTTGACGATAGAACTCGAGATGACACAGAAAAATATATTACAAATAAAGTGCTCGGAGAACCTCTGACGATTAATGCTCTCATGGATGACCTGAGTGAAAAAGTACAAAAGATTTTACAGGTGGAAAACTTGGAAGATGTTTTACAAAACTTGAATATTAAGACACAAAAACTCGAAGGAAGAATTCTTCCCCCGGATATTTTGGAGAGAAAAAAAGGCGTTGATGATGGGGAAAAATATGAGAAAAAAGAAAAAGTAAAACTCCCAAAGCTTTCCTTGTTTTTATCTGCCCTGAGAGAAATAGATATTTACACCGATGATATTATTGTACGAATTGGAAAGGTGAATACAAATGAAGCAAGGAATGAATCATACATAGCTATAGAAATCCCCCGTTTAAATAAAACAGTGTTTCTATCAAATGAATATGGAGAAGCGAGCTTTGTTTTTACAGGCTTTATCTCAGATGAAGATTTGATGGATCATGGAAAACAAGATTTTATCAAATCCCCTCAGTTCTTATCTCGAATAGCGTTTATGGAAGGAAAGGAGGACGAATGGAAGGTGAAGATGCAGGAGGTTTTGAACAAAGAAGAGGGAGAGAAGAATGAAAAAGTAGATATTGATTTATTGGAGAGCGTGAGGGAGTTTTTTAGTTATTTGGGAGCTGAAGAGTGGATAAAATTAACACAAAAAGAGAAAAAAATCTTAGATAAAAGATTACAGAAGGAGTATAATTTGGGGATGTCATTTTNATGTCGGCATCTTGATTTAGAGAGAGCTGACGGGAAGAGGCTTCGACCACAAAATTCTGCAGAAGCTATGGTGGTATTAGGGGAAAGAATCTTTGGAAAACATAAAATATTTGATGAATATCGAGAGAAAATAGAGCCGGGGAAAATATTTTCTAATTTATCTGAGGAAGATAAAGCTAAAAAAATATTCAAGTTTTTAAAAAAAAATAATTATACTGTCGAAAGATGGATTGGATTAACAGTGGAAGAGAAAAAAATCTTAGATAAGAAATTACAGGAGGAGTATGATTTTGGAATATTTTTTTTATGTACAAGTTTTGAGATATCCAGGATAGATGGAACCAAGATAGATCCCAAAGGTTCATCAGAGGATATGATGAACTTAGGAGAGAAGATCTTTGGAAAACATAAAATATTGAATGAGTATAGAAAAAGATTGGAAAAAGAAAAAACTTTTGATAATTTATCAAACACAAAAAAAATAGAAGAAATACAAAGCTTTTTAGAAAAGAATAATTATACAATCGAAGGATGGATGAARTTAAGTTCTAAAGAGAGAAAAGGATTAGATAAAAAGATACAGGTCGAATATGGTTTTGGAATAAGATCTCTGTGTACAAAACTTGCATTAAAGAGGGATGATGGAAAAAAAATAGCCCCTATAGAATCATCAGAAGATATGATGAATTTAGGGGAGAAGATGTTTGGTCAACATAAAGTATTTGATGAGCAGAGAAAAAAACTAGAAAAAGAAAAAACTTTTGATAATTTATCAGAGGCAGCAAAAACAGAAGAAATAAAAAGTTTTTTAGATATCCATGGTTATCATGTTGAAGGATGGATGGATTTAAATCAAAAAGAGAAAAAAGATTTAAATAAAAAGATACAGGAAAAATACGATTTTGGCATAAGGTATTTATGTGCAAAACTGGATTTAGGAAGATTAGATGGGAAACAAATGGGGCCTATCTCTTCATCAGAAGATATGATGAATTTAGGGGAGAAAATATTTGGTCAACATAAGGTGTTTGATGAACAAAGAAGAAAATTAGAGAAAGGAAAAATATTTGATAGTCTATTTGAGGCAGGACGAAAAGAAGAAATAAAAAGTTTTTTAGGTGTCCATGGTTATACTGTTGAAGGATGGATGGAGTTAAATTCTAAAGAGAAAAAAGATTTAGAGAGAAAGCTTCAGGGAGAGTACAATTTTGGCATAAGGTATTTATGTACAAAGCTAGGGCTAAAGAGAAAAGATGGAAAAAAAATGCAGCCTATAGGTTCTCCAGAAGATAGAATAGAGCTTGGAGAAAAGATATTTGGTCAACATAAAATATTTAATGAGAGCAGAAAAAAATTGGAAAAAGGAAAAAACTTTGATAAAATGTCTGAGGAAAAGAAAATAGAAGAAATACGAAGTTTCTTAGGAAAGAATAGTTATACAGTTGAAGGGTGGATGGGCTTAAAAACGAGAGAGAAAAATATTTTAGACAAGAAAATTCAAGGAGAATATAATTTTGGTGTAATATCACTTTGTACAAAACTCGGATTAAGAAGTTTAGATGGGGGGAAAATGGCCCCTATGTCATCTTCAGTAGATATGAGGGGATTGGGAGAAAAAATATTTGGGAATCATAAGGTATTCTATGAACATAGAATAATAATGGAAAGAGAGAAAATATTTGATAGGATGTCTGAAACAGAGAAATTAAAAGAAATACAAGACTTTTTAGGAAAAACTAATTATACAACTGAAGGATGGATGGCCTTAAGGCAGAAAGAGAAAAAAGAATTAGAGCTTAGGCTTCAGGAAGAATACAACTTTGGATTAGGGGCCTTATGTACAATGTTTGGGCTCAAGAGAGATGATGAGCAAACAATGCAGCCAACTGCGTATTCAAAAGACATGAGACTCCTCGGAGAAAAAATATTCAACAAAAAACTTAGCTAAAAAAATGCAGAACCTCCAAACCTTACTCACCGCCTATTATACAGAAACCGAACAAAACCCCGGAGCAGAAACCGGAATTGACTTATTGAGTGTATTTGAACAAGAGATAATGAAAGTGAAAGAGGAAATGTTGTTAGCAGGAATAATATTTGACGGTAAAACTCGCGATGACACAGAAAAATATATTACAAATAAAGTGCTCGGAGAACCTCTGACGATTAATGCTCTCATGGATGACCTCAGTGAAAAAGTACAAAAAGTTTTACAGGTGGAAAACTTGGAAGATATTTTGAATGGATTAAATATTAAGACACAAAAGCTTGAAGGCAGAATTCTCCCCCCGGATATTTTGGAGAGAAGAGAAAATGTGAATGATGGAAAGAAACATGAGAAAAAAGAAAAAGTAAAATTTCCAAAACTGTCATTGTTTTTGTCATCCTTGAGAGAAATGGATATTTACACCGATGATATTATTGTTCGGTATGGAAAGGTAAATAAAAATGAAGCAAGGAATGAATCATACATGGCGATAGAAATCCCCCGTTTAAATAAAACAGTGTTTCTTTCAAATGAATATGGAGAAGCAAGTTTTGTCTTTGCTGGATTTATTTCTGATGAAGATTTGATGGATCATGGAAAACAAGACTTTTTGCAATCCCCTCAATTCTTATCTCGAATAGAGTTTGTGGAAGGAAAGGAGGAGGCTTGGAAGGTGAAGATGCAGGAGATTTTGAAGAGAGAGGTGGGAGAGAAGAATGAGAAAGTTGATTTGGATTTACTGGAGAGTGTGAGGGGTTTTTTTAGTTATTTGGGGGCTGAGGAATGGATGGGATTAATAACGAAAGAGAAACAGGTCTTAGATAAGAAGATATATGAAAGATACAACTTCAGGATATATTATTTATGTACGAAGCTTGGATTAGAGAGGAATAATGGAAAAGCAATGAATCCTATAGGTTCATCAGAAGATATGATGAGGTTAGGAGAACAGATCTTTGGTAAGCATAGGATATTCTATGAATATAGAAGAAAAGCAGAGAGAGAAAAAAGATTTAATAAAATGATTGAAGAACAACGGATAAAAGAAATACAAGACTTTTTAAGAAAGAATGGTTATACAGCTGATGGGTGGTTAGGATTAACTCAAAAAGAGAAACAGGTCTTGGATCAGAAGTTGCAAAAGGAATATAATTTTGGAATACGATCTTTATGTACAAAGCTTGGACTAAAGAGAGGTGATGGAAGAAAAACGAATCCTATAGGTTCATCAGAAGATATGATGGAATTAGGAGCAAAGATTTTTGAGGTTCATTGGGTATTTGATGAAGAGAGAAAAAAGATAAAGACAGGGAAAAACTTTGATAAAATGACAGTAGAAGAAAAAATCAAAGAGATTCAAAATTTTTCAGGAAAGAATAGTTATACAGTTGAAGGATGGATGACATTAACAATAAAAGAGAAACGAGGGTTAGATCAGAAGCTGCAAAAGGAATATAATTTTGGAATACGATCTTTATGTAGCAAGTTGAGATTAGAGAGGGGTGATGAGAGAAGAATGAATCCTATGGTTTCTTCAGAGGATATGATTATATTAGGAGCAAAGATTTTTGGGAATCATCGAGCATTTGATGCAGAGAGAAAAAAGATAGAGAAAGGGAAAAGCTTTGACAACATGTTAGAAGAAGAAAAAATTCAAGAAATACAAAACTTTTTAGGAGAGAAWGATTATATAGTTGAAGGATGGATGGGGTTAACAACAAAAGAGAAACGAGAATTAGATAAAAAAACACAGAAGAATTACGGTTTTGGGATTTATGCTTTGTTCATAAAGCTTCAAGTGAAGAAAGACGATGGACGGAAAATGAGTCCTATAAATTCATCAGAAGACATGATGGAGCTAGGAGCAAAGATTTTTGGGAATCATCGAGTATTTGATGCAGAGAGAAAAAAGATAGAGAAAGGGAAAAGCTTTGGCAGTATGTTAGAAGAAGAGAAAATTCAAGAAATACGAAGTTTTTTAGGAAAGAATGGTTATATAGTTGAAGGATGGATGGAGTTAACAATAAAAGAAAAAAGAAAATTAGATCAGAGGCTAGGAGAGGAATATAATTTTGGAATACGTTTTTTATGTATAAAACTTGGGTTAGAGAGGGGGGCTGGACTATCAATGGCTCCTATAAATTCCTCAGAAGATATGATGGAGCTCGGAAGAATCATTTTTGGTAGTCATAAGGCATTTGATGCAGAGAGAAAAAATATAGAAAAAGAGAAAAACTTTGATAATATGATAGAAGAAGAGAAAATTAAAGAAATACGAAGTTTTTTAGGAAAGAGTGGCTATACAGTTGATGGATGGGCTCGGCTAACAACGAAAGAGAAAAAAATATTAGAGAAAAAAATACAGGAAAATTACAATTTTAGACTTTATGCTTTATGCACAAAGCTTCAAATTAAAAGAGACGATGGAAGAAAAATGCAGCCCATACATTCATCAGAAGACATGAAAACCCTCGGAGAAAAAATATTCAATAAAAAACTGAGTTAAACAAAATGCAAAACCTCCAAACCTCACTCACCGCCTACTACACAGAAACCAACAAAAACCCCGGAGCAGAAACCRGGATTGATTTATTGAGCGTGTTTGAAACAGAAATTGAGAATG